>JBCDJY010000001.1:0-332671 GCA_038747245.1 Pseudomonadota bacterium
GACATTTCCAGTTCCGAACACATGCCCATAAGCATCTGTTTCGAAAACGAGCCCGCCCGCACCTGCGGGTGCGAAAAGGCGCTGATTTCCCCAATGAAGGAGGTCTTTGCCGATGGCTTTCAGCCGGTCTTCCAAGCCGGCGAGCAATAACAGCGTGTCCCCGTTTTTGTAGGCGCCGAACTGGCCGGGCGTGTGCCGCTGGCCACGAGACGCCGCCAAGGCCCGGATATCAATCGCTCCTGAATAGATGAAACTATGATCAGGATAGCCATCGCGATCGGCGCGATAGTCTTCTGCCCAAGGGGCAGAAAAATCGATCCCGCTGCTCATTCTCAACGCATCTTCGAACGTGATCATACGCCGTGGATCATCGCGGTTTTTCCATTCGCTTAAAGCGATGGGCTCGCCTAGGTTTAACAGGCCGTCGGCAGCTGCGCAGGCAATCAACAGCGCCACCGCGGACTTGCCCATCGACCAGCTCTCCAACCGAGTATCTGCCGACACGCCGGCGCCGTACCGCTCAGCGACAATGGCGCCTTGATGCCATATCGCAACTGCGGCTGTGCCGGTGTCCGGCGCGTGTTGGAACGCTGCATCCGCGGCGTGTGCGAACGCGGAACTTGAGCGAGCGTCCAAGAAGACTGCGGCAGCAACCGGCGGTGCGCGGCCGGCGTCAAAGAATACCTCTCTCGCTCCTATTGGCAAAAGCACACAACCGAGACCTCCGGTGTCGATCGCCGTTCGGGAAAGCTCGCCCGCATGGGCTGTGACCTGTCCTGGACGCTCAGTGTCCAACGCCACGACCGCGCCGTTAGATAACTCAGCGCGCACCGAATTTTGCGTGATGTCCGCCAGCTCGCGTTCGGAGACATAGAGACCTGAACAGACCGACTTCGCTATCAGGCCAAGTTCCATAAGGGCAATATCGCTGTCGGAAGGAAGGTCCCGAACGCGCGCCGTCCCCCCATCTGTAATGGCAGGAGACGTGACGAAGTGCTCGATTTCCTTGGCCACACGTAGGCGCCTCCTTGGCTGCTCCTGGTGTATACACTTGGCGCAGCAGGCCAAGGGGGAGGTGCGCTTCGATCAGGCGGTATCAGCCATGGCAGTCCGATGTAATGCCAGGGTAAGCCGCTCGAACCGGTCGTAAAGGCCGATAAATGCCAGGATCACTGCGGTGACGAGGACACCATTCAGAATAAACACGCCAACCCAACCGATGCTGCCTGCAACCAATCCGCCTACAAGGAGTGAGCCGCCATAGCCAAGGAACCAAGCAGATTGCTGTAAGGTGAAGTCAGTCCCGGCCTGGTTTGGCCCGGTCCATTGCAAGCGCGCTGCATAAAACGTCATGCGAATTGGCGCTGTCATAAGCGCGCCCCAGAAGATGATGCCCATGAGGACGGGCAAGCTGGTCGTTATTTGCACAGAGAGCCAGAGGAAGGGTGGCAACGCGAAAACGCCGAGCCCCAGAGTGATCCAGGCGGTATGCTTGACACCGAGCACGCGGATGGTCAACGAGCCCAGCGCGATTGATATCGCCGCCCCAAGGCTTGCTGCGACGCCAATGGCAATACCGATTTCAGAGAGCGAAAAGCCCTTGGAGTTGAGAAAAACGCCGATGACGGCGGACGGGATTTGAACAGCAAACGCAAAGAAGAATGTAAGGAGCACGATGTGCCGGTTCACCGGCTCGCGAAGATAGGTCCAGATTTTCGCACTATGACCGGGGCGTGGGGCGCGCAAGGGCGCTTCCCGCCTGGTTAAACCGATTAGGTTAATCGCTGCGAAGAGGGCCGCCGCGGCGTAAAACGCAGGCGCCCAACCAAAACGGTCGGCCACAATCATGAGCCCAGCCAAGCCGATCACCTGGCCCATTTCTTTACCGAACCAGACCACGCCAGCGCCGACCCCGCGCTCGGTGTCCGCAAGATTTTCAACGACATACGCATCCGCAGCGATCTCATAGGTTGAGAAGACAATCTTCACCGCGATGAACAGACCCAGGATCACCGCGAAGCTCCCAAGGGTCGGCGTGATCGACCCAATCACAATGTAAAGCGCCGACACAAGCGCCGTTGAAGGCACGATCCAGCTCATCCGCCGCCCCATCCGCCGGGAGCCAATCCGATCTACAAGGGGCGCCCAGAGCCATTTGAAGCCTGTCACCACCAACGGAATGCCAAAGAGCCCAAGATACTCTACGGGCAGGCCGAGTTGCCGGACAAACACGATTGGCATCAGCATTGTGAGCAGAACGCCGGGCACTTCATGGGCAACCGAGAAAGCGGCAATGACGCTATACTTATGGGCAGAGCTGGCCTCAGCCGCTCGGTGGATGGGGACATCAGCCCCCATTGGATGAAGCGCTTGGCAGGTGGGGCGCAAGCATATCGACAAAAAGGTCGATCTGGCGGTGGAAGAATTTTGGATCTAAAGAAAGCGCCGTATCCAAGGCCATACCGCGCAGTGTCCACTGCGCGAGGCGTACAACGTCAGATGACGTCAAAGGACTGGTCTTAGCGATGGGGATCCGCCTTTGCGCGCCCCACCCGAAGAGACGCAGCGCTCGGAAAGCTGGCCGGCGTAAATGCTGAGCCACGACCTCATCAGTGCGCGCTGCCAACATAAGCTCCGCAAACACACGGCCCTCGGGCCCGGTCACGACGGCATCCCAAATCGTGTGAAGGACGACCCGCAAATCCTCTGCGGTGCTGCCCTGGTTGGGCTCCATATCGCCGAGCCTGCGGAAAACGTCGCCGACAAGACGCAAAGCAACGGCCTTGAAGATAAGGTGTTTGGCCCTGAAATGGTGAAGGTATGCACCGCGGGAGACGCCAGCTTGTTGGACGATGCGGCTCACGGATGCGCCAGCATAGCCATGGGTTTCGATGCAGACGATCGCCGCCGTAACCAGCCGGTCGCGCATTACCCGGGATCTGTCGCCCTGGGACCGGCGCCCATGACTTGCATTATTGATAGGTTCCAGTGTCGTCATATCAGCCGCCCCATAGCTCTGGTGGCGTTTCACCCATACGTCCATTTTCATAAGGAATTGCGTATGCGCGATCTTCGCTGACATTCATCGGACTGTCCAAGTCCACGGTCTTGCAATACGTGCCGATCAGGCGTGCTGGCGCCATCCCAAGACTGCTGGCCACCATACAAGAGACCATCAATTCGAGGCCAGCCTCGTCAAGCGCGGTTTTCAAGGCAATGGCGCCGGTCAAGCCCCCGGCCTTATCGAGCTTTATGACGCCAGTTTGGTATTTGCCGACCAACCCTGGCACATCGCCCGCAGTCTGACAGGACTCATCTGCTGCGATGGGTATTCTCGAATTGAAGTCCATCAACGCTGAGTCGTCACCGGGCGGCATTGGCTGCTCAATGAGCTCCACGCCGAGTTCAACGAGCAGCGGCTCCATGGCTGTGAGTTTCTGTAACGACCAAGCTGTATTGGCATCCACGGTGATCCGACACCGAGGGGCCGCGCCGCGTACAGCGCGGATCGCAGCCTCGTCGTCGTCCCCGCCGAGCTTTACTTTCAGGAGCGGATAGCCACGGAACTGATGCGCACGCGCAGCCATCGTTTCCGTATCTTTCAAAGTGATGGTTATCGCGCTGTCCAGCGGGATCGGCGCGGCGAGGCCGGCAAGCTCATGCACAGGCATTTGGGCACGCCGCGCTTCAAGATCCCAAAGCGCACAATCAAGCGCGCAAAGCGCGCCGCCTGGAGCGAGCAGACGCCCTGCGGCGGCCCGGTCGATACCCGCCTCTATTTCCGACCGCACGGCTTCAAGCTCGTCCACAAGGCTCTCTGCCGTCTCACCATGGTAAAACACCGGCGCGCCCTCGCCGCGACCGAGATAGCCGCCATCCTCTATTTCGACGGTGCAGACATCAGCCGTGGTCCATGCGTGGCCGGCGATCGTGAACGGCTCTTTGAGCGGAAAATGCTCTGCTTTGATGGAAAGCTTCACGAAACCGCCTCCTGAGGTGTCATGGCGATCAAAGCATCTGCCATGGCGCGGCAGCCAAACCGAATTGGGTCGGTCGTGGGCAGCCCCGTGGCATCGGCAATCGCATTAATATGGGCCTGCGCGCTCGCCTCGCCTTCAAGACCAGACGTGTTCACGCTAATCGCAACGACCTTGGATGCAGGATTGGTGACGCGCGCCAACTGCTCGTGAACGGAGATGGCATCGAGATAAGAGCGATGGGGAATATGGGGCAACAATTCCAAGTGATCGCGTGTGGCATGCCCGCATAACACCATCGCATCGGGCTGACTGCCATGGATGAGGCCGAGCGTGACTGCGGCATACGCCCCATGAAAAAGGGAGCCCTGACCCTCGATCACGTCCCAATGGTCAGCCTCGTTTTCAGCAGAAATCAGTTCAGCCGCTCCAGCCACAAAGTCGGCCTTGACTGCATCGACGGCAATCCCGCCCCCGGCAATGATGATCCCCGTTTGCCCGGTGGCGCGGAAGGTCGCCTTAGCCCCGCGTGCCTTGAGTTCCGCAGTGAGCGCGAGCGCAGTGAACTTTTTGCCCAAGGCAGAGTCCAGACCCACCATGAGGCACCGAAGACCTCGGCGTTTGAGCGCGTTGGCCGGAGGAATGGTTCGGTCTGTATGGCGCACATCGTGAAGTCGGCGACCGAATCGTTCGGCGGCTGCTGTGATTTCGGGCAAGTCAGACAGTCGCGCATGCATTCCGCTGATCACATCAAGGCCGCTTTCCAGCGCCTCCAAAATGTAAGGATGCCAAGCCTCGGGGATCGCCCCGCCCAAAGGCGCTACGCCGAGGACGAGGGACCTGGCGCCCTTCTCAACCGCTTCGCTCGGACGCAAATCCGGCAATCCCGTATCGGCGGCGCACCCGGGCATGCGCCACTGGCCCGTACACAGGTCCCTCGCCCAATAGGCGATCCCAAGCCCGGTCTTGGCGCGGTTTGCCCAGGGCACATCGCCAAGAAACAGGAGATATGGCGCGGGAAGGCTCATGGATACGGCACCAATTTATAATTGCTGAAAAATTCCAGGCTTCTTGAGACGCCCGCCATGTCGTCCGCGGTGAAACCGATTGTCTGGGCCCCGCGCGCCTCAAATTGGTCCAGCATCGATAGAACTTCGACAGGATGGTGCCATTTGAAATCCACTTCTGCGTCGATCGGCCCGTCCACGGTGATCGGTTTCAGAAACGGCGCCTTCTCCATAGCGGCAACGACCCCGTCACCAATCATCTCCAATGCGGCGGCGGGCGACACACACCGCGCGCCCATCCGGCCAATTTGAGTTTTCAACGGCGCCGTGATCACGCCTGGGAACCTTCGGGCTGCCGACGTGCAGATCGCATCATCGCCGGTGACCAGGCCTAAGGGCGCCCCGAACTGGCCCGCAACGGGCACGTAAATGTCCAGTTCGTCGGCGGGTGCGCCATTGATCCGAATTTCCTGAAAGCCGGCCCCATTGCATGTGTGATTTAGCAGTCCTTGCTCGTGGGCGCCTGTGTGAAACCCCAGGCAGAGCAAGACATCGAACTGGTCTTGCGCAATGCCGTGGACCATGCCGAGTGGGCGCGGGCCGCCGCGGATAACTTCCACAGACTGGGGCAGCTGGTCGATGTCGATGTTCTCCCGTGTCAGGTGAGAGTCGGCTACGACAATTCGCTTGGCACCAAACGAGACGGCCGCTTCACACGCCGTCCGGACTTCGTCTGTCATCCATCTGCACGCTTGGGCGTAGCCGTGCCCATCGCGAAGCGTCTGATCCCAGGACACGACGCCAGCAACCCCCTCCAAATCGGCAGAGATAAATACCTTCATGGCGCTACCAGGCCCAACTCACCAAAGGGAACCAACCCACGAGAATCCAAAGGACGGCAACACTAGACAGAACAAGGCTCGCCGGTCCGGCCCATAACAGAAAAACTCCAGGCGCTTGAACGAGGCGTCGACCGGTCAGGCCGAGCGCTGTCAGCGCGCCAATGACAGCCAAAATACTTCCCCCGGCCATGGTAATTGAGACGAGTGTCGGTTGGCCAATGTTCGCTAAGCCCGCCCATCCACTCAGAAGGCCGAAGCTTACGAATAGCCCGGAGGTCGCCAGAAAACCGAGCCCGCTTGCCAGAAGCGCCGCGCGTATCCACAGGCCATCACCTCTGGGGCCGCGGCCCAAAAGCCCCATCAGGCCCCAAACTGCCGCGTGGAGCACTGCAATCAGAGACACGCCCAACATCGCAGGAATGCTGAGCCGCCGAAACGCGGCTTCGGCCGCTGAGACCTTCACGTAGGCATCGCGGTCGATCCAGAACTGCCGCTCATCGACGGTCACTAGCGCAGCGGTAGCCAAGGGCAAACCCTCTGCCACATACCCGCCAGCAGCGGCAGGATAGAAGCGCCGTGCCGGCGGTCCCCTCAGCCCCATCCCAGATACAATCAGGCCATCTTCGGCAGTCGTAATGCGCCGTTGATCGAGCGCTTTAAAGAGCCATGCGCGCATAGGTTGCTCATGGGTTGCGATCACATATACGCCGCGCGCGGTCTCTAACGCGCCTCGGTCGATTTCTGCGCGCTCCGGAAGAGGGCTTGCTCCCAAGTCCTGTTTCAAATGCTGAGCAATGCGCGCGCGTAGCAGGCCAGCAGCGCGATCGTCGGCCGTATTCAATAGGATGACAAAGCCCGCGCCGGTGCCGGGCACATACCCCATAGAGGCGCGAAACCCCTCGGTGCGCCCCCAATGCCCGCGGAAAACAAGCCCTTCGGGAATGAAGGCAAATGTGCCGAGCCCATAGGCACCGCGGCCTACGCCGGCATCAGAAACAGACGACGCCTCGCTGCGCTGCATCCGATCAATTGCTTCGGCCGGCACCAGTCCGGCGCCCTCATTAGCGTAAAGCGCCGCCAATTGGGCAAGATCCCGCGCCGTGACCGTCAAACTGCCGGACGGCCGGATCAACATTTCCCAGGTCGGCTCCTCCCGTCCCGAAATCGCGTAGCTGCGCGAGAGCCGCGTCGGCGCCGCGCCGTAGGTCAGAAAGCTCGCGCTTTGCATGTCCAATTCATCAAAAACGAGCGACTTAGCCAGGTCGTCAAAACTGCGCCCCGTGGCTTGCTCAAGGACGCGCGCAAGCAAGGTGTGGCCCGCATTTGAATAGGAATAAAGCGTCCCCGGCCGCCAGCGCAGCCTCAAAGTGCCGACGGCCTCAAGATAGTCAGCCGGCGAAGCATCTGGGCGATTCTCCGTGTATTCCCTGTAGGAGGACCCTGGAAGGCCCGCGGTATGTTCTAGCAGGTGGACCACTCGAACCGGGTCTGTTTCCGACCACGGGTTGTTGATCTGAATGTCTGGTGCAATGTCCGCGACGAGGTCGTTGAGATTCAAAGTGCCCTGCTGAACCAGCCGGACGGCCATCAGCGAGGTCACGTTTTTCGAGATCGATCCTGCACGAAACACGGTATCGCCCGTCACGGGCGAAGCGCTGACAAGGTCCGCCATGCCCCAAGCCAAATCAACGACTGGCGATCCGTTCTGTACAACAACGATGCCCGCGCCAACCACAGCGCTCTCTTCGAGAATGGCGATAAGATCGGTTTCCAAATCGCCCGCGGTTTGGGCGCGAGCCCCAAGCGCAAGCGTGAGGCTGAACGCGATCACACTCAGAAATTTCAGGACACTCAATGCCATCGTTGCCTCGTCGATGAGCGCCTTGGAAAGGGTCATACGCGCTGCGGGATTTCAACCATGAGCCGGGTGTAGCCCTTCACGAAAACCGACGGAGTGCGCTGCGGCACTTCAATCACGCGCACCTTCGGATATCGCTTCAGCAACTCGTCCCAAAGAATGCGAATCTGTAGCTCTGCGAGCCTGTTGCCGACGCAGCGGTGGATACCGAACCCGAACGCGATGTGCCGCCGGGCGTTCGCGCGATCAGCGATCACGCGGTCGGCGTCCGGAAACAGGGTTTCATCCCGGTTTCCAGATGCGTACCACATAACCACCTTATCCCCTTCCCTAATGCTCTGACCATTGAGCTCCACATCGCGCACCGCCGTTCGCCTCATATGGGCGAGCGGCGTCTGCCAACGGATGACTTCTGAGGTGAAGTTTCCGATCAAAGAGGGGTCTGCTCGCAATTTTGCATATTCATCCGGCCACATGTTCGCCGCCAGGATGGAGGCGGACATCGAATTTCGCGTCGTATCATTCCCGCCCACGATCAGAAGGATGATGTTGCCGAGAAATTCAGGGCCGCCCATGGATTTGGTGTTTTCGCCATGGGCGAGCATGGAGATCAGGTTCGCTTTTGGTGGCTCTGACGCCGCCCGCTCGCGAAGCCCATTGAAGTATTGCAGGCACTCCATCAGCTCCATGCGCCATTGGGCTTCGCTGTCGCAGATTGCGCGATTGTTTTTGCCGGTTGCCACATCCGACCAGCGGGTGAGTTTACGGCGCTCCTCGAACGGAAAGCCGAAGAGTGTTGCGAGCATCATCGTGGTCAGCTCTACCGATACCCGCTCAACCCAGTCGAACGGTTCGCCAATCGGAAGACCATCAAGTACATCACAGGTCCGTTGTCGGATCAGGGGCTCATAGTTTTTAAGCGCAGCGGGATTTACCGCTGGCTGCACCGTCTTGCGCTGTACATCATGGGATGGTGGATCCATCGCAATGAACATGGGCAGCGGGAAGTCGGTTGGCGTGTCGGCGACCAAGACCCCGCCATGCTCATGACTTGAGGAAAAATCGGTATGGTTTGTATCGACGGCCATGATGGCCTTGTGGGACGTGACCGACCAATAGGGACCAAATTGAGAGTCTCGCGTGAGATGTACCGGCGCGTCACGCCGTAGTCGCTCGAAATAGGGCCAGATAACATCGTCCTGGAAGAGCAACGGCTGGGCTGGATGGATATCCTCAAGCGGCATGGTGAAAGCACGCTCGCGGTGGAGTTCGGCGTCGGACGGCTGCTCAAGGTCGAACATTCTGGGCGCGCACTCCGCGTCTGATCCATAAAAACAGTATGATCATACTGTATAATATGCAACATTTAAACAAACGCGAAAAAAGGCGTGGCTATCAGGGGTAGGACACCCAAAAGATGATCTATCAGCAATGCACCCTAAGCAGCGAAATCGTCGCTCTTGACGAAAAGGACGGCTTCCGGGAGATCGCGCGCCGGACCCTGCGAAATGGAATGGCGCCAGACTCTGTCGCACTATCGGCGGATGGGCGTGAGCTTTACTTCAATGCTCACAATCGGACCGAATATTGGCGCCAGACCTGGGCGGCGCCCCGCAGCGCCTTTTACTGCTGCGACGCCCATACTCTAAAAGTGAAATGGGTCGAGCCATTAGCAGGCCAGACCGAGCACTTCGCCATCTCTCCCGACAAACGCTACGTCTACTGCGCTCACTATGACCGAATGTTTGTGACCCGCGTCGACACCCAGACCCGCCAAACCCTGCCGATCCAGATCGCCTCACTCGGCGGCCACAAGGTGCGGGTGAGCAAAGACGGCAGCCGGGTCTATGTGGGCTCAATCGTGTGGGCATCGCTGGACGAAATTGATACGGCTTCGGCAACGTTCACCCGAAGGCTGACCTTCGACCAGAATGTGCGCCCCTTCGCGCTCTCGAAAGATGGAACCAGGTGCTACCTGCAGAAAAGTCGGTTTCATGGGCTCCACGTGATCGACCTTTCCGGAGAAGAGATGCGGATCGTGCGGACAATTGAGCTGCCCGAATTGCCCGACCATCCCGCGCCTTGCGAAGATCGGTATCCATTCACGATCGACCACGGAATAGAGATCACCCCGGATGAGCGCTTTGCCGTCATCCTTGTCACGACCGGGAATTACGTGACGGTCTTGTCTTACCCCGACTTGGAGATCGCTGGGCATATTCCTGTCGGCAGCCAACCGAGTTATTTGATCGTCTCAAAGGACTCCCGCACCGCTTATGTGTCCTGCCGTGCATCGAACGAGCTTTATGTCATCGATCTCGAAGCGCTCGCCGTGCGCGATGTGGTCACGATCGACGGGTCGTATCCCCAGCGTATCGTCGCGGATCACTAAACCGTGGCCATTCCCCAAGATGATCCACTCTTATGCGGCCTTGCCTGGGCCACGAAGGTGTGCGCCTCAGCCATGGTCCACACCGGCCGAGACCCTCGCCAGTCCTTCATGGAAAGCTGTAACTGGATGGCCGCCTCCGATGACGTTGTGCGCGCCGCGATCAAAGACCGTAACCCTACGGCGCTCTTTGCGCTCCAACCGAACGTGCAATTTGATGAGGCACGTAGGGCCCTCTCGCTGACGCTTAATGGGCGTACAGCGCACGCAAAGGCCTTCGGCGACCAGGGTGTCGCGGTAGTGGACCACGTTGACCAGAACGCAGAGTTCGAGCCGCGAGCCGTTCCGCGTGGCACCTATTCAGGCATTGAAACGCCCCTCGATCAGCCAGGCGTGACCCCCCAGGCCGGCATCACGGGTGCAGATGCTGCGCTCATCGATGCAGCTGAAGACGCGGTGTTCCAAAACGCCCGAGAAATGACCAACGCCTTTCTGGTGCTCCACAAGGGTCAGCTTTTGAGCGAGCGATACCGCGCCCCGTTCAACGCCGAAACACGGTTTGAGTCTTGGTCGATGGGAAAAACGCTCGCGGCGACCCTTTTCGGCGCTGCTGCCAAAGCCGGATATGTTGACGTCGATATGGACTGTTTATTCGACGCCTGGCGCGAGGCGGGGGACGAGCGCCAAACTATTCGCGCCCGCGACTTGCTCAACATGGCCAGCGGCCTGGCGTTCTCAGGCAGCTATGGCCGCACCGAGGACACCGCGAGGAAACAAGAACATGGCGTGTTTCTCGACCACATCTACGTCTACGCCGGCGGCGTGGACTCCCATGCGTTTTGCATAGCAAAGCCGCTTTCCGATCGTCCTGGCGAAGCCGGGCGATATCGCAACTGTGATCCGCTTCTGACCATGGGCCTCATTCGAGAGCGGGCATGCGCAGGGTCCGTGCAAGATTTCCTAGTGTGGCCCTACGAACGTCTCCTGAACCGAATTGGCGCCAAGGGTATGGTGCTTGAGACTGACCGTTTTGGTCATTTTCTGATCTCGGGGCATGATTACGGGCGGGCCCGCGACTGGGCGCGACTCGGCCAGCTGCACCTCCAACGCGGCGCCTGGGGCAGTCAGCAAATCTTCTCGGAATCCTTCGCTGAGTTCATGCGCACGCCAGCCCGGCGGGCCTGGCCGCCGGGCCATGCCTATGGCGGCTTCGCCTATCTTAACGCCGATAAGATCATGCCGACGCTTCCAGAGGACGCGTTCATAATGTCAGGCGGTGGGCGTCAGCGCACAGTGATTGTGCCGTCGCTAGATCTGGTGATCGTTCGATTAGGCCACATCAACGGACAGGGCGCGGGCCTCGAAACCACGCTGAATGAGGCCTACGCAAACATCTGCGCGGCTGTGAGTTGAGGGGGTAATCGATGATCCCAAGGACCGTCTTCAATGAAGACCATGAGATCTTCCGCGCGACCGCGCGCAATTTTGTCGAGCGCGAGATCGTCCCGCACCACAGCGCATGGGAAAAGGCAGGCTGCGTGCCGCGAAGTCTTTGGACGAAAGCAGGCGCCGCAGGGCTTTTGTGCTGCGCCATGCCCGAGGAGCTGGGCGGCGGTGGTGGGGACTTTCTCCACGGCGCGATTGTGCAAGAAGAGCTAGCATTTGCCGGGACAACTGGCCCCGGCTTCCACCTGCACTCGGATATTGTCGCGCCCTATCTGCTCCACTACGGCTCCGAACTCCAAAAGGCGCGCTATCTTCCGGCTATGGCGCGCGGCGACATCGTAGGCGCCCTGGCAATGAGCGAGCCGGGAGCCGGATCCGATGTCAGCGCGATTAAGACACGCGCCGTGCCCGTTGAAGGTGGGTGGCGGCTTAGTGGGCAAAAGATCTTCATTACGAATGGCCAGAGCGCCGACCTCATCATCGTCGCCTGCAAAACAACCAGGGAAGCCGGAGCGAAAGGCATCTCGCTTATGCTGGTCGAGGCGGGCGATAAGGGTTTTGCCCGCGGTCGCAACCTTGAGAAGATTGGCTGGCATGCCCAGGACACGTCTGAGCTGTTCTTCGACAATGTGTTCCTCCCTGATGACCGTCTTCTGGGGGCGCTCGACCGCGGCTTTGCCTGTCTCATGGACCAGCTTCCGCAGGAAAGGCTCCTGGCATGCGTTCGCGGCACGGCGGCCATCGAAGCTGTCGTGGAGTGGACACGCGATTATGTGAGTGAGCGAGAAGTATTCGGCAAACCCCTGTCAACAAAGCAGAATACGCGCTTCAAAATGGCCGACGCGAAAGCCAACGCTATTGCTGCTCGAGTGCTCACCGACCGCCTAATCGAGTTGCATAAAACCGGCGGCCTGGACGCAACCCAAGCTGCAGTGGGGAAACTGTTCGTCACCGAGCTGTGCACGACCCTGATGGACGACTGCCTGCAACTCCATGGCGGCTATGGATACATGCAGGAATACCCGGTCGCCCGCGCTTGGGTCGACAATCGTTTCTCACGGATCGCCGGAGGCTCATCGGAGATTATGCGGGAACTGATTGCGCGCTTCCTATTCGGACGGTGACGTAAAAACCACGTCGCCCAAAATACAGTACGGTTGTATTGCAAATAGAGCCAAGGTGTGGCGGGTTACCAGTGCGAAGTGTCTGGGAGGACGACATGGCTATGAATTATCCGATGCGGATTTCGGGACTCACAGCTTTGGCGACGGTGCTTGCCACGGGTGCGCCTGCCTTCGCCCAAGATGCAGAGCCAGAGGAAGCGCGCCAAGACGTCATCGTGGTTACGGGGGAGAAGCAAGAGCGCTCCCTGCAAGACACCCTTGCGTCCGTCGATGTCACGACGGCGCAAGACATCGAAGCCTTGAATATCGTCGACCTTGAAGATGCCCTGCGCCGGGTGGGCAATGCTGGCTTCGTTACGACAGGCAGCGGTCGGAATGAACAATTCACCCTGCGCGGCGTCCAATCCCAAGGCGTGACGGGTGGATCAAACACGCCTGTCTCGACACTTTACATTGATGGCGCGGTCGTCCCCAATCAGGCCGCCGGCGCAGCGATCTCCAACGCTTGGGACGTGCAGCAAATTGAGGTCCTTCGCGGCGCGCAGTCCACAATCCAGGGACGCAATTCGCTGATCGGCGCGATTGTCGTAAACACGAAAGACCCCACCGACGAATTCGATTGGGCCGCCCGCGCGACATATGCCAGCGAGAACACCTATGAGATTTCCGGCGCAATTGGCGGGCCCATCGTAGAAGACCAGCTTGCGTTCCGTCTGGCAGGCCAAATCACGGAAAGCGACGGCTTCATCGAGCGTCTCGACGGAAGCGATGGAGACGCCGAAGAGACGACAGTCCTTCGCGGCAAGCTGCGCTTTACTCCAACCGCGCTGCCAGCACTCCAGATAGATCTGACTGGAATTTACTCCGATGAAACCGACGGGCTGGCCTTGGTAGACGCCACAGATCTCGATGCAAGGCTGCAAACTACCGATGTTGAGACCGAGACGGATCGTGAGCTCAATCTCTTTTCTGCAAACATCAGCTACGAGATCAACGATGTCTTTGATCTTGTATCTTTGACGACTTATTCGCGACTGGAGACCGATGAGGTCGCCGATTCCGATGGTGCGCCGGCCCTTCCTGTTCCCATTACGGCGCGCCGGGAAGACCAAAGGGAACAGGAGGACTTCCAGCAGGAGTTTCGCCTCCTGTTCGATTCCGGCCGCATCTCCGGATTAATCGGCGGGCTCTATGCGGAGCGGTCATCGGACGACAACACCCAGGTCCAACAGTCCTCGCCGGTCCTGCCGGTCGACTTTCGCGCCCTCGGCTTAGACGGTTTCTACGAGCAGGTCACGACGGCGGTCATTGACGGGGTGCTCGCCCAAAGCGGGCCGCTGCCCCTACCGCCGGGAACCGGTCCAACGCCGCTCACAGCGGTGCCAGGAAATGCGCCAACACTCACGACCGACGAGCGCATATTTGGTCCATTCCTCCCGATTGACTCTGATTTTGTCTTTCAGCCTGAGTTCACCACAACAGCGCTGTTTGGTGAGCTTGCCTTCGACGCCACTGACCGGCTGACACTGATTGGTGGCTTTCGATACGAACGCGAAGAAGCCGATTACCGGGCATCCCAAATCAATCTTCTGCTGGAGGCTAATGACCGCTCCATCGTGGGGCTTGCCGACCCGAACCCGGCGCTCGTGGCTAGCATTAATGCTGAGCTGCTCGCGGCCTATCAGGCTCAAGGCCTTGTCGGCGCCGTGCCGGGGCTCGCCGAAGGGATTGCCGGTGGAGCGACCGGCCCGATCGTGGACGTCTACACCCAGCTCTCACAGGCTGTGCTTGGACTTTTAGCGGGTGAGAATTTCCTGGTGCCGATTGATCTTGATGAAAGCCAGGAATTCGAGGTGTTCCTGCCGAAATTTGCCGCCACTTATGATCTCAGTGACACGGTTTCCATCTCGGCTAGTGCGCAACAAGCTTATCGCCCCGGGGGAATTGGGATCAATCCTGTGCGGGGTGAGGTGTATATCTTCGATGAAGAGACAAGTTGGAACTATGAAATTGCCCTGCGCACCCAGTCCGCTGATGGCCGGCTCACCTTCAATGTAAACGCTTTCCTTATCGATTGGAGTGATCAGCAACTTGAAGTGGACCTCTCGCTCATTCCGCAGGATACAGAGGTTGTGAATGCAGGTGAAAGTGAACTGTCAGGGCTTGAGGCAACCCTCGACTATGAGGTGAATGACAATTGGGATATTTTCGCTTCTATTGGCCTTCTCAGCACCGAAATCACCGGCGATGACCGGTCGGAAGTGGTCGCCGATCCAACCTTATCGCTTGAAGGAAATGAGTTCCCCTTCGCCCCTGAGTTTACGGGCACACTCGGCACCACCTTCGATTCGGGCACGGGGTTTTCGGCAACGGTCGATGTGAATTTTATAGGGGAAAGCGAACCTCTCTTGCCCAACGGACAGGGATTTGGCGCCAATGATTCGCGCACCCTGGTGAATGCCCGACTGGGCTACGATATCAATCCGAATGCAAACGTCTTCGTTTTCGGCTCGAACGTCTTTGATGAAACATACCTGGCAAATGCCGCTGCCGCAGGCGGCAGCGTTGTCGTTGGCGAACCTCAAGTCTTCGGCGTCGGTTTATCCTTGAAGCGGTAAGGCTTTGCTCACTGCCGGCTTCAGGCTGCACAAGTAGTATCCGGGGTGGCCCCCAAACTTATTCCTCCGCTGGCCCGCCAGAGTCGAGCAGCGGGAGAAGAATGCTGGCCAAACCGTCTGCCATAACAGACACACCCTCGGCATTAGGATGCAGGCCATCGGCGAGAAGGAGGTCTGGAGAGGAGCGCACCCCTGCCATCAGGGCTGGCCTGAGCGGAAGGCCGTAGGTCGTAGCAATTTCAGGATAAATCGCGGCAAAGGCGGCGGCGCGCGCATCATTGCCGGCCTCGGAGCGCGGCTCTACGCCAGCGAGTACAACCTCCATGTTCAAGGCCAAAGCCTGGTCGATGATCGCAACAAGGTTTGCCTTTGCCCCTTCCGCCGACTGACCGAGAAGAAAATCATTTGCGCCCAAAGCAACGACTAAGACATCGGCGCCTGTTTGCGCAACAGACCAATCAAAGCGCGCCAGACCATTCGCCGTCGTGTCCCCGGAAACACCAGCGTTTACAGCATTGATCGGCGCGCCCTGCTCGGCCAATACGGCGGCGACCTGCCCCGGAAGCGCCTCTTCAAGAGAAAGCTGGAACCCAGCCGTCAAGCTGTCGCCAAGGAAGACAACCGTCGGAATCTCATCCGCCGGAACTGCATCTATCTGTGTAGGCTGGGGACTGGGCCTGGCAGGCGGCATGGCATCGCCAGCAGGCGGGGTCTCAGGGCCGCCGCACCCCAACACAAACAGGAAGGCAAAGAGACAGTGAAAGCGCATCTCGCGACATAACCCTTGAACGCCTAAGGTTTCCAGGCCGGCGCAGCCGAGCGTGCACCCGGATCGCTGCTTTAAATTCACTTCGGCGACGCTACTTCCGAGGCGAGGCGGCAATTTAGGCGCCGGAAGACTGCACGCGGCTGCACCCATGCCAGATACCCTTATCGACCCTAGCCAGTCAGACGGCGCCGAAGCACGGTCCGCCCCTGTTTTGCGCATGGAAAGCGTAGGGCTAACTTTGGGCGGACCGGCCAACCAAGTCGAAATTTTAAAGGCCGTAAATTTTGAGGTTTTTCCAGGCGAGCGGGTCGCCATTGTAGGTCCTTCAGGTTCCGGAAAGTCTTCTCTGCTTGCCGTGGCAGCGGGCCTTGAATTGCCAAGTTCGGGCAAAATCACGTTGCTGGGAACACCTTTAGCCGGCCTGAACGAAGACGCCTTAGCGCGCCTAAGACGGGGCCGGGTCAGCCTCGTTTTTCAATCCTTCCACCTGCTTCCAACGATGACGGCCCTAGACAACGTTAGAGTGCCGCTAGACGTCGCCAGGTTGTCGAACACTGAAAGCCGTGCGCGTCAGGCCCTTGAAGATGTTGGCCTGGGCCACCGCATCGACCACTATCCCGGTCAGCTTTCCGGAGGCGAACGGCAGCGGGTTGCTGTGGCGCGTGCCCTTGCAAGCGACCCAGAAATTGTCTTTGCGGACGAACCAACGGGCAATCTGGACACCCAGACCGGCTCTGGCGTGGCCGACCAATTATTCGATATCGCGTCCGACCGGGGCGCAAGTCTCGTGCTTGTGACCCACGATTTGGCGCTTGCAAAACGGGCCGATCGCCAGGTTGAGATGAAAGCAGGCCGCTTGGAATGACGGATCCGGCTTGGACGATCGCGCGCCGTGAACTTTCTGGCGGGCTGAAAGGGTTTTGGATCTACGTCGCGTGCCTCGCCCTCGGCACAGCGGCGATTGCAGCATCGGGGTCAGTAGCGGAAACGTTTACGCGTGGACTTGCCGAACAGTCGCGCCAACTGCTCGGCGGCGACGCGATGTTCGTCACGGCCCAGCGCCGCGCTGACACGCAAGAGCGCGCCTTTATCGATCGCTTTGGCCGCGCTGCAGAAGTCGTCTCACTGGACGTTATGGGCGCGGCAGGAGACCGCCGCCGACAAGTCGATATCCGAGCAATTGATGGCGCTTACCCGCTCATCGGCAAGGTCGGGCTTGCCGCTTCGGACGGCGACCTTAGCGATAGTTTGAAACGCAGCAGCGATCGCTGGGGCGCAGCCGTCACCCAGAGCTTTCTTGACGCCTTCGACCTGTCCGTTGGAGACAATATTGAGCTCGGTTCGGTCTCTGCGCGGGTCACAGCGATTGTCACGGATGTGCCCGACCGGCTGGGCACGCCAGGCGGTTTTGGCCCGGAGGCCTTTGTCGCTCTTGAGGCGTTCGACAGCGCAGGTCGGCTCACGCCCGGCCAGCTGTTCCGAAGCCGCATCATTATAGATTTGGATGGTCAGGCTGACTTTTCGGATTTGCGACGCGCCTACGCCGATGCCTTTCCAAATGGCGGCATGCGGCTCGAAAGCCCTGAGGACGGCGTTGATGGCCTCCAGGCCCTATTGTCCTTGTTAAGGGACTTTCTTGCGGTCATCGGCATCGCAGCTCTCGTGGCTGGTGGTGTGGGTGTCGCTCAAGCCACCCAATCATTCCTATCGACCAGGACGAGCTCTATCGCAGCATTGAAAGCGCTCGGCGCTGACAGCGCTCTTATCCGCAGAAGCTATCTTTTCCAGCTCGGGTTGCTCGCAGCCTTTGGTGCAGCTGTGGGCGTCGTCATCGGCGCGGCCACGCCGCTTTTGTTGGCAGGT
Organism: Pseudomonadota bacterium; assembly: GCA_038747245.1. Classification (GTDB taxonomy): domain Bacteria; phylum Pseudomonadota; class Alphaproteobacteria; order Caulobacterales; family Hyphomonadaceae; genus UBA5336. Next base: position 17,894 of record JBCDJY010000001.1, read on the forward strand.
GTCGCCGGCCAGACCATCCCGCTGCCCCAAGCTCTGGGCATTTACCCTGCCCCATTGGCCAAGGCCTTTACGCTCGGGGTCCTCGCAGCGGGGCTCTTTGCTCTCCCCGAATTGGGGCGCGCGAGCGCGACGCGCGCCGCCTCGTTGTTTCAGGAGCTCGGCCAGGAGAAACTGGCGCGCGTCCCCGCCTTAGAGAGAAATGCGGCGCTTCTCGCAGGGACTGCGCTGGCGGCTGTTTCCATACTGTCCAGTGCGCGGCCTATTCTAACGGCGAGCCTGCTTGGCGGAGCCCTCATTGCCTGGGCCGTCTTTGTTTCAGCGGGTAACGCGCTTAAACGAGCCGCAAAGACAGGGGCCTCTTTGGCGCGCGGTCTTTGGAGGCTCTCCTTGTCCAATTTGGCTGGGCCAGGCTCATTAGCGCCGACCATCGTCCCAGCGCTTGGCCTCGGCTTAGCAATCCTGACCCTGGTTGCCTCGGTTCAAGCCAATCTTCTGCGCCAGATCGGCGAGACCGCCCCAAGGAATGCCCCGTCCATGATCTTCTCACAGATCGAGGCTGAAGACGTGACAATCTTCGACGATACATTGAAAGCGACGGGTGTTGCCGTTGACGACGGCGAAGCTTTCCGACGCGCACCATTCCTCCTTGTTCGCATCTCAAGCCTTAACGGCGCGCCCGTGCAGCGCAGCCGCGTTGCGGAAAGCGAACGCTGGGTTGTGGATGGCGAGACGAGCGTAACTTTCCTGACAGCGCAGCCAGAAGACGTTGAACTTACCGCCGGACGGTGGTGGCCGAGCGATTACGGGGGGCCGCTTCTGGTCTCAGTTGAGAGGGAAGTCGCCGCCGGTCTTGGCCTGTCCCTCGGCGACTCTATTGGCTTCAACGTGTTCGGCCGAAACGTGAGCGCCGAGGTGGCCTCGCTGCGACAAGTCGATTGGGGCACGTTTGGCATCGGCTCCAACACCGCGTTTATCTTTTCCCCAGGCACGCTGGAGGCTGCCAACCCCTCCCATGTGGCCATCGCCCGCGTGGAACCCGATCTGGAAGAGGCAGTCATCAGCCGTTTGGGCGACACCCTGCCCGAGGTGGTCGTGTTCCAAACCCGGCCCGCCTTGGCCGCTGCCGCAAAGGTTTTTGGCGATATCTCGATCGCTGTGAATGCCGTTGCCAGCGTCGTTATACTCGCAGGTCTTCTGGTGCTGATCGGCGCGTTTGCAGCCCTGGCACGCCAGAGGCGCGCAGAAGCAGCCATCCTGAAAACCTACGGTGCAGAACGCGGGACAATCCTAAGGCTCTACGCCGGCGAGTTCGCCGTTGCCGGGGCTGGCGGGGCGCTCCTCGGGGCTGTCCTAGGCGTTGCGGCTGCATACCCAATCGTGGTCTTCGCATTCGAAGCAGATTGGACCTGGCCTTGGATGGAGGTGGGTTTGGTCAGCGCAGCGGCGGTAGCGGTCTCTGCCGCCGGCGGTGCAGCCATGGGCGTTGCGGCGCTGTCTCGCCCACCAATGGAGGTGCTGCGCAGCGCCTAACCCCGTTTCACGAACTCATCTGCACCCCGGGAACGAACGCGCCCTTACTGGCACACTCCACCGTCGTGCGGATACGCTTCGCTCTGGTCTGCTCGCTCTTCGCCAGCTTGATCCATCTTAGTGTGAAGCGCTGGGCCGACGGGGCAAAGCCGGCGAAATTCTTCCGGGCAACCGAATTATCTTTAAACGCGTCTTCCAAGTCCTGGGGATAGATCAACGCATCCACATCATCCATGAAGGACCAAAGGCCCGACGCTTTGCCTTCTTCGATCGACTTAAATCCGGGCGCCGCCATACGCCCTTCGCCGATGAGCTTTGCGGCGCGGTCCTTATAGGACTTTGCCCAATATTGGACCTGGCGCCTGGAGATGAGTTGCATCGTACGCGATACGTCCAGCTTGCGACGAACACCGTCGATCCAACCAAATGCGATAAGCTCATCCAAAACCTCTTCGCGGGACACGTATTTGGATTTATCCGACGATTTGTAGGTGACCAACCAAACGCTTTTGGTCTGCTGGTGATTTACCTCAAGCCACGCTCGAAGCGCGGAAGCCGAAGTCACCTCAACCTTGGCAAACTTCTCGGCATCAATCCCTTTGGACATTGCCCTCTCCGCTCCACCTGCAGGCCCGTCATTTTCGGAGGGCTAAACCCCCAACCTGACGGGCAAAATCTTGCTCGGCTAAACCGACACAAACCGTATAAAGCGCTTACACTTCAGCGCAGTGTCGGCCACGCGATCAACGACTCCACCCGATCTGAAATCGGCCAGGTCCAAGTCGATGCGCACCATCATGTTCTTGAGCTTCAACTCATCGGCGAACGGATGTTCATCGTGATCGCTGTACCCCCGCGGCATCGATTTTAACTTGTCGTCGCGAACGAGGTCTAACCCCGACGCCTTAAGGGCCGCCATGATGCCCTCAAATGTGCTGGTTTCCTCCAGGATGCGATCGCGGATCGGGCCAAGGGCGGCTGGCCTCAGCTTGTAACGTCCGAAGGCGGCAAAGCCGCCCTCCGCGCTCACCTGTATGTAGACGAAGCCGTTGGTTTCAGCCTTGTCTCCGCTGGGGGTCAGCATGCCGGAAACGTTGGTCTTGTAAGGCGACTTATCTTTTGAGAACCGGACGTCCCTGTTCATCCGAAACATAGTTTTTTTGCCGCCTCTGAAGTCCATTTCAGCGGCTGTGAGCCGGGCGGTGACCGCTTCTAGGATGCCAGCAAATGGATCAAGCACCTCGGATTGGAACTTCGCCTTATGTTCACTGTACCAATCGCGGGTATTGTTTGCGGCCAATTCTTCGAGAAGATCAAAACCGGCTTTGTCGAGCTTTGTCATAGGTGCCTCAGAAATAGCGCGTTAATCGGATGAGTAGGTGGTCGTCGGCTTCTTGGGACGCGATGAACGGGTCGTCCTCAGAGGCAAACGCCCTCGCCTCGACTTCAAGCAGAAGCGTGTCCCCCAGCCGACGTTGAAACTCTGCCGAGCTGATAACGCCGCCTGTTTGATCATCGATGATCGCGCCGGCCAGAAATTCGGTATCTTGGGCGTCGTTTAGGGTGATGCGGGTGCCGACAAAAACATCGCTGTCAAAAACGGTCGCAGGAAGGCGCAACTGGTCTCGGTCGTCGTAGAGATATTCGCCAATCAGCCCCATGTCCCAGCCATTTCCGCCGACATCGAAAAAGGTGTACTCGAAACCAGCAACGCTGCTTAGGAAAGTGTCGTTAAGCATCTCGGCAACGACGACTTCCGATTTCAATAGCCACGCCTCTCGGGTCCATTGCAGGTCCAGGCCGGCCTGGGCAAGCTCGGGATAGAATGGCTCAAGTAGCTCGGTGACTGGATTGAAATCTAATCTTGGGTTGCGGCTTGTTCCGTAGAAACCATGGAGGCCGAGGTCGAAGCCGCCAAATCGATTGGTATAGCGCAGGGCAAAGTCACCGGCGTATTCGTCGCCTCCCCGCTCATAGGTAGACCTGTCGGCATCGACGATGGGCCGCGTGCGCAGCCGCCCTTCCGAGCCGGGAAACCGCCGCTCTCGGAAGATTGGCAGGTAGTAGGCTTCTAAGGTTCCGAAATCGCCCCGCCTGGAGACCCTGAACATGGGTTGGCCGAGTTTTTCTCCTTCATCGAAATCCTCAACAGCGTCGAATTGGTTGATGATATCGACAGTGTTTCGACTCTCTGCGACGCCCCAAAAGACTTGGCTGACGCCGACCAGCACGTCCCAGTCGCGATTAAGCGCACGGCTGAAACTGGCCTCCCGGATATCGATGTATGTTCGCTCATCGTCCTCGCTATCCAGGCGGACATACGGCTCAAAAAGGAGGCGCGTATCCCGGTCTTTTGATCGCCATTGAATCTCGCCGGAAAGAATCGCACTGGCCTGCCAGGTTTCTAGCTGCTCGCTGAATTGCGGGCTTTCCGGAAAAATCCGCGCCTCAACGCTCAGCTCGGGATAGATGTCCAAGCGTTGAGCCGTAGCCGGGGCTGCCAGGGCAAGGGCAACGCCGGCTAGTATGAATAGCTGCCTCGACATTGACGACTAGAGACGCTCAAGCGCTTCCGGTTCGAAATCACGCGTATCAAGGTCGATGCCGAATTCGTACTCACCGAATTCAAGCACCGTCTCCTTACCCGTAATGTGGTTCGTCATCGTTTGGCGGTGTGCGCGCCAGAAACCGCCATCATACTCTCGATAATCATCGAGGATGAGTGTCTTCAGATGCTGTCCACCGCGGTCATAATATTCAAACTTGCGGGCTTGAAACACATCGGTGTCAAAGTGGCAGAGGATTTTTGAGTATCCAGACCGGTCATAGGCCGGGATGCACTCGAGCACATCGAGCTCCATCTCGACGCCGGCGACCGCTTCGGAGACGGTCTCAACATAGGTGTAGTCATATTTCCCGAGTTCGGAGCCGGCGATGTCCTCGAAGGAAAACTCTGATCCGACAAAGGGCCCAGACTTGTTGGACGAAGAGACCCGCTTGGTTCGGCGAAGCGCTGGCAGGTAAAGCCATTGGTCATCGCTTTCTAGCACCTTCGCGTGGGTAAGCAGCGCCGTCCCCTCCACATCGCGCGGCGAGTAAAACACGGTGACGGTCCGGTCTCCGTTGCCTTCTCCCTCTTTCTCATTGGTATCAATGCGCAAGTCGCGAGTTGTCGTGCGCCCACTTGGATCGGCAAGGGTCATCGTAAGCTCTACAGTTGAAGTGCCGAAGCCCGCATCCGAAAGATCATTGCGCTCGGCGATTGCAAAACCTTTTTCCTGCGCTGTTTCCGCTAGGGCGGGAATGGAAAGCGCCGCAAAGGCAACACTCGCCAAAGTCGATTTGAGCAACGACATATCCTGTCTCCTTTGATGTCAGTTAGAATGATTATTGAGCCGGTAGGGATTTGGGCTCCGCACCGGACCGCTTTCCCTCCTCGCCAGGTTTTCCGAATGTGAGGAACAGACTGGGGAGCAAGAGGAAATTGATCAGCATTGCGAAGATCACCGCTAACGCAGTTAAAAGCCCCAAATCGGCGTTGAGCTTGAAGCTCGACGTGACGAGGACTGCAAAACCAGCGGCGAGGATGACCGTCGTCACGAAGATCGCCGCGCCAGCCGTTCGAAAAGCGTAGCGGACCGCGTCCTCAATTGATTGATTCTCCTCGCGGCGCGCGCGGAGATATTTCGACAAGAAGTGAACGGTAAAGTCGACAACAAGACCAACAGCAACCGCGCCCACTGCGGCAACCGAGAACCCCACGATGCCGACCAAAAGGGCCCAAACCCCGAAGGTCGTCAGAATAGGCAGGGCGTTTGGAAGAACAGAGATTGCCCCGACCGCAACGGACCGGAACGACACTGCAAGGATTACAAAAATTGCCGCGATGAGATAGAGCGCGCCCTCAAACATCGCCTCAATGTTGCGCTGGGCGACGAAGGAAAACAGAACTTTCGATCCTGTTGCTGTGTAGGCGAAGCCATTGCCATTTTCGGCCCACCAAGCCTCCGCTTCGGACAGGAAGGCCTTCGTCTCCTCCGTGGAAATGTCTTTCATGCTCGCGGTCACGCGGGTCGACTGGCGGTCGATATCAACCCGGTTATTAAGATCGAGGCCGTAGGGCAGCGAGAGCTCGTAAACGAGCAGGTATTGGCTCGCCAGGGTTTGATCGTCAGGTATCCGGTAAAAAGCAGGATCATCCCCGTTCAGATTGCGGTTTACCCGCTTCATGATGTCGGAAAGCGCGAAGACGTGGGCAACTTGATCGGGCTTGCTGCGCAGATAGTCCGCAAACGCATCCACCGTTTGTAAGAACGTCGGATCGACCACAGCGCCAGGCGTGCCGGGGTCCAAGATGAATTCGACATTGTCCGAGCCAAAGAAGGGGTCTGCGGCGTCAATCGCCTGGCGAAACTCCAGGGACTCACCAAAGTATCCCGACCACTGATCATTGAGGGTCATCGAAGGGATCGCCGCAATCGCGCCGAGGCAAAGGATGAGCGTGCCAATGAGTAGCTCTTTTGGCCGCTTGATCACAAACTCGGCGATGCGGTCTGTAATTTGGGTGCGCGGTAGGCGCTCGGCGCTCGGCGTATGCGGAGCTGCGGCTTCAGATTTGGCCTTGCCCAAAAGGTTCCTGTCAGTTGCGAAGTTCAACGGCAGCAGGGACAGCAAGGCCGGAAGGAAGGTTACCGATAAGATCCAGGCAGCGAAAATGCCCGCCGCCGAGATGTTACCGAGGTGGTGAAACGGCGGGCTATCCGAGAAGTTTAGGGTAAGAAAGCCGACAATAGTCGTTACGGACGTAATCATGATCGGGGTGAAATTCAGACCCGTTGAAGCGATGATCGCTTCACGCTTCTCCAGCCCGTCTCTCATTCTTGTTCGGATACCCGAAATGAGGTGGATCGCATCCGCCACCGCAATCGTAAGGATAATCGTCGGCGCGGAGAGTGAAATCGGGGTCAGCTCAACGCCGGACCAACCGCCTACCCCCATGCCAAACAATGTGGACAGCGCGATCACTGTAAGACTTGCGAACACTGAACTTATCGAGCGCAGCGCGAAAAACATCACGATCAAAATGAACAGATAAACAAGCGGGATCAGAGTGGAGCTGTCACGGACGCCTGCTTCTTCAAACGCTGCACTCAGACTGGCAACGCCTGTAATATGGATGGTGTGCTCGGGGAAAGCTTCTAAGACGGTCGCGCGAATGTCGCGCGACTTGGCGGCCACTGTGGACGCTGCCGACTGCACTGTGCTGGGCATTTGCACAACGGCGTTGACGATCGTCGCCTCCCCGCCGCGCGAAACCACGAACCCATTGATCAAAGGTTCCGCCGTGGCGACTTCTTTAATGTAGGTGAGGCGCTCAGGCGTGAGCTCGTCCACGTTCCACAGCAGATCTTCAACGATTAGGTCGTTTTCTTCGCCGATCGTGTTCTGAAAGTTAGTCAGGCTGTCGACCCGGGAGACGTAGGGCAGCGACCAGGATTGGTCGGTGAGCATATGCACAGCCCGGATCGTGTCTTCTGAGTAGATGTTGCCTGAATTCGGAATCAGAACAAAGGCGACATTATCGGGCTTTCCGAATGTGCCCTGGGCTTGTTCGTTGGCGATGAAATCCGGATTGTCTGGACCGAAGAAGACCCGGTAGTCTCCAGCGAACTTGAGACTTGAAGCGCCGTAGGACGTCGCAACGACGATCAAGATGGTCAGCGGGATTAGGACCCACCGCCATCTCAGGCTCCATAGTGCTGTCGCCCGGCCTATCGCGTCTCGCGATCCCTTGCCCTGCATCCGAGTCTCCATATGTCGTACTGGTACGATCCAGTATCATTGATACGATTACGTACTTTGTGCGGAAGAAGATTCTGGCAAGGGCGATATGGAAATTTTCACAGGTCTCTGAGAAGACGTTCGACATGGCAAGCTCATCGAAACCCGATCCAAGCCCTGAAAAGAGCCTGAGCGAGACGCGCATAATTGAAGCTGCGCGAGGGCTATTCATGGAGCACGGCTTCTCGGCGGTCTCTGGCGATCGACTTTGCCGAGAAGCTCGGGTGTCAAAGACAACCCTGTACAAATATTTTGGCGACATGACCGGCGTGCTTGCGGCGGTTGTTATCAATGAAGGAGAGATGTTCGACCTGACCGTAGACACCGAGCCGGCCACAGAAGACGCATTTTGGCGGGCGATGACGGGTTACGGAACACGGCTGCTCAGGCTTCTCAACCGGCCGTTCTGTATTCGCCTGGACCGGATGCTCCACGAAGAGGCGCGGCAGCATCCTGGCCTTGCAGAGGCATTTTACGAAAACGCCTACGGCAAAGGGCACCGCGACATGACTGCACTTATCGCCCATGGGCAAATGTGCGGCTTTGTTCGGCGCGATGAACCGGCAACAGATCTGGCTGACCACCTGATTAGCATGTGGGAAGGTCTTCGCTTCATTCGCGCACGGTTGGGACTGACGAGTAAGCCATACGCCTCGCCCGAGGCATGGTCGATACAGTGCGTCGACACCCTATTCCACGACGAGCGCAGGTCTGATGACACGGCGCTATGATTGGCAAAAGACGATTGAAAACGGTTCTCAAAACGACGCCTTTGCGTTAACGTTTTCGCTTAGCGGGAGCGCACACAATGCTAGATCAATTAAGAACTCTTCTCACCGGCGGCAGATTTGCCCCGGCACGCGTTGAACGTATGACACAACTCTGCGAACACATGGTGCGGGTCACCTTGTCGAGCGATCTCATCGCTGACTTTCCCAGTGACTGTGCCGGGGCGCACCTGAAACTGGTGGTTCCAGGCAAGGGCGAATCTGATGGCGCGTTCGAGGCCTTTGTAAGCAAAGCCAATTTCAAAACCGAGATGCGCACCTACACAATTCGCCACATCCGCCGCGATGTCAGCGAGATCGACGTAGACATTGTCGCCCATGGCGATCTTGGCCGCGTTGGACCCTGGTCACGTCGCACCAGGCCTGGCGACGTGATCGTGATCTCGAGGTGTGGGTCGCCAAAACTGATCACCAGAGGTATCAACCGGGTGCTTGCGGCCGCTGATCTGGCCGGTTTCCCAGCACTCGCGGCCGGGCTTGAGACGCTGAGCGCCGATGTGGTGGTTGATGCGTTTGTGGAAATCCCGACCGTTGAAGACCGACCGCCAGTGGAACTGGCCGGCGGTGCAAGATTGAATTGGATCGTCAACCCACACAGCAACGAGCCCAGTGCGGATCTAATCGCCGCTATTAAGGCGGCGCCTCCCCCAGACGCCAACACCAGTGTGTTCGTTGCCGCGGAGTTTGCGACCGTTGCGACGCTTCGAGCTGACTTTCGAGGGGAGCACGGCGTGAACCGAGACCGGCTTTATGCCTCGTCCTACTGGAAAGCCGGTGCGGACGAGCCAACCCACAAGATCGCCAAAGCCGCCGCAGCCTGAACACTGTCCCTGTACTTCAGGCCCTTAAGGCGCTGACGCAGAAGACAGACTGATACCTACTCGGCAGCCGATAGAACGCGGCGCTCCAGCCGGGCTTCGCCAGCAGGGTCCGGATGGACAATTACGTCTGCGTCTGGGAACGCCTCTTCAATCGCCAATTCGATCCTATCGGTGATCTCGTGGGCAGTGCGGAAACTGCAGTCGGGATTTATCTGGACATCCACCTGAATAAATCGGCGCTCACCAGCGCGCCGGGTTCTCAGCGCATGGAAGCCGCTGATGTCGTTATCTCTGCGGAGAATTTCCTTGATGAGGGCCTGATCGGACTCAGAAAGCTCCTCATCCATAAGTTGGGGAATCGCTTGTTTTGCCACGTGCCAGCCCGCTGCAAAGAGGAACGCAGCTGCAATCAGCCCGGCGAGCGCATCGGCCTGTGGAAAGGCGAAGGCGACCCCGAAAATCACCGCGAGCAAAGCGCCCGCATTGGCAACAACATCGCCGGCATAGTGGGCCCTATCGCCCTGGACAATGAGGGAGCCGGACCGCTTCAGCGCCCTGGTTTGAAAGGCCACTAGCCCAATCGTCATAACCAGAGACAAAGCCAACACGCCAATCGCGATATCTGGCCGCTCAATAGCCTGCGGAGAGACAAGCCTTTGGACGCTTTCCCACGACACCAGCGCGCCCGACGCTGCGACGAGGGCCACTTGCCCCAGGGACGTTAAGGCTTCGGCCTTATGGTGGCCAAACCGGTGATTGCGATCGGGCGGACTGGCGGCATAGCGAACCGCCCCAGCGGCGACCAGGCTTCCAAACAGATCTAATCCGCTGTCGGCGAGCGAGCCCAAAACAGCGGCCGATCCTGTAAAAAGCCACGCGATGATCTTAGCCACACAGAGCGACGCAGAGACGATAATCGCAACGCGGGTCGCCGCCCGCGCCCAGGCAAGCGGTTCTTGATCTTCTGCGATTAGTTCATCGTCAGACATCGTTATCGCCTAACAGAAAGGCCCGGATATGGCGAGCCTACCGGCAACGCGCTCAACCAAAGTGCGTCAAATCATCAGGCCGACCACGATTGACCCCATGAAACGGCGCCGACGGCCTAGGGCCAACCGAGGCAGTTATTCATTTTCAATTGCTTTGATTCAACTCCAGGTTTAAATTAGGTGCGTAAGAGGTGAATCGCCGCTATGTCTCGACAACTCATCCATGAAATCGCAGGCTTGGAGTCCAGCCTGAATATTCTTGTCTTGGCATCGCGTGCCCTACAGGGGCCCGTGGATGACGAGGCGTTCTTGAAAGATGAAGTACCCCTGGCAATTGAAGACGCGTTCGCCGCGCTAGAGCGACTCCGGCGACTCGCAAAAGACCTTCACAAAGCAGCATAGCCTAATTTCGCTTCGAAGGGCTGGCGCAACCACCCCGCGAAGGTTTCCGCTTTCGCATTAACGTGACAACCCTGCGAGGATTGCGTCTGCCGCACGGCCTGGCGCAGGCGCATCTCCGCGTCCCATCGCCCCCAAGGCTTCGAACTGAGCATCGACCTGGCGTTGGCGAGCTTGCTCGTCGTCAAGCATTTTCATGGCGGTTTCGGCCATGATCGACGGCCTCATCCCCGATTGGACGAATTCAGGCACAATGTCCGCGTCACCAGCGGCAATATTCATAAGCGTAATTCGTTTTGGCCTGTAGAGGCCCGCCCGCGCAACGGCCCAAGTCATCCAGCCAAGCTTGTAGGCCGCCAACATGGGCGTGCCTTGAAGTGCAACCTCCGTCGTAACGGTCCCCGAACATGCAAGCGCATAGTCAGCAGCTGCCATGGCATCGGCTGCTATTTGGTCTTCGGGAAGCAGCGAAACCCCAACCGGCAAGGTCGGAAAGGCCGACACGAATGCGGCTCTTACTGAAGACGCTGGCAAGACCACGCCCTGCACATCAGGTCGTTGTTCAGCAATCTGACGCGCCGCGGCGATTAATGCTGGCGCAACCCGCCGAATTTCACTTCCGCGGCTCCCGGGCAGCACCAGGAGCACTGGACGTTCCGGATCAAGGCCGCCTCGCGTAAAGAAGGCATTCCTATCGCCTTCGCGTCCGCGAGACAGTGCGGGTACCCCGATCGGCTCGGCGCGAATGTCTAGGTCTTCGTAATAGGCAAGTTCCATCAGATGGGCGCAAAGGACCTGGTCAAACGTCTTGGCGAGAATGCGCGCACGGCCTGGGCGCGTTGCCCAGATTTGTGGCCCCAATAGCTTCACGAGCCTGATATGGGGCGCCCGGGCGCGCACCCGCTCGCCAACCCGGATGCAAAATCCCCAGCTGTCGACCAGAATGGCGGCGTCGGGATCTGCTTCGATGATATGGTCTGCCGCAGCGTCCGAAAGCTCGAGCACCTCCCGGTACACCCTCATGCCATCGAACAAGCCAACAATCGATAATGGCGCCGTATCGATTGGGGAGTAAATGCCGAGCTTGGCGAGTTCCATTCCGCCGATCCCGACAAACTCGGCTTCTGGCGCCCTCTGCATAAGCGCCTCGATCGTTTCCCTGGCCAGAAGGTCGCCGGATGCCTCAGCGGCCGTAAAGTGCAGCTTCATTCCGGCCCGCCCAGGCCCCAGACGAAGACGCCCTCCTTAGCGCCGAACGCCTCAAGGGCGGGACGGTCGATCACCAATGCCGCCCCGGCGCGCACCGCGATGCCCGCCAACCCTGCCTTTTGCACCCCCTCCAGCGTGGCGAGGCCAATCGTCGGCAAGTCAATCTTACGCGTTTGTATAGGCTTGGGGACCTTCACCAGCACGCCTCGCGGCGCCCCGGGGCGACCCTTTAAGGGAGATGGAAGATCTGCGCAGCGGGCGAGCATCGCATCAGTGCCTTCTTGAGCTTCCACTGCGAGTACGAGCCCGTCGCAAACAACGCACCCCTGACCAATGTCCAGCTCGCCGATTACTCGGGCAACCTCTTGCGCACGGGCTACATCCTCCAGCGCTGCGGGTGATGGCCGCGGGCCGGCTATTTGGCCATCTGGGGCGAGTAGATTCTCTGCAAAGGTCTCCGCGCCGAGTATTCTAAAGCCTTCGGCCTCAAGCTCGGAAAGAATGAGCCGAAGTAGCGCATCGTCCCCATTGCGGGCGACCTTAATCGCTTTGGGAAGCAGCCTTGCACCGCGAAGATCGACGCTCAGGGCTGAGAAATCCGGCCGCGAGACATGGCCCGCAAAGACGATGTCGCGGCACCCCTCAGCTTTGAGCGCCTTGATCAGCTTGCCTAACTCACCAATGCCGATCGACGCTCCGCGGTGATCAGCCAGGCGCGGCTCCTCAAAGCCTTTTAGCCGCGCGACAAACACATCTCGCCCTGCCGCCCTCGCGCCTTCAACCACATGGACCGGCAGATCGCCCCGCCCCGCAATAAGAGCGAGCGGCCCGGGATCGCCGGATGCGGTCATGGGCGCCCCGGTCCGCATAGCGGGCGTGAGCGAGGTCGCTTGAGAAACTCGATCAGCTTGGAGGCTTGATCATGACCACCAAATTGGGCGCCCGCTCGGGCGACCCGGTCTGCAAAAGGCAGGTCAGTATGCTCCTTGAAGACCGACTTGTAGGCTTGCCTCAGTATTTTGATGTCGGCCTTGGAGAAGCCGCGGCGAGAGAGCCCGGTTAGGTTCAGGCCATGTAAGCGCGCGCGGTTGCCAGAGACCATTCCGAACGGGATGACGTCGCCAACGAGGATCGCGCCGCCGGCGATGAAAGCGTGGTCGCCAATCTCTGTGAATTGGTGGACCGCCGCCAAGCCGCCGGCCCATACATGCGCGCCCGTAGAGACGTGTCCAGCGATCTGAACTCCGTTTGCCAGGACGTTATGAGGGCCAATGTGGCTATCGTGGCCGACATGGGAATACGCCATCAGATAACTGTCTGGGCCTATACGCGTTTCCCGATTGCCTTTCACAGTGCCCAAGTGGAGCGTAACACACTCGCGAAGTACGGTTCGATCGCCAACGATAAGACGGTTTTCCGCTTCTGCCTTCGCTCCCAGAACTTGCCCTTGGCCGCCCAAAATCACACCAGGGAAAACCTCTACATCTGAGCCGAGATAGACCCTGCCCATGAGGGTAATGCGGCCATGGAGGCAGGCCCGGTCGCCGATGACTGCCGCGGGGCCGATATGGCAGAACGGCCCAATCGTAACGTCTTCCCCAAGCTCGGCGCCCGGTTCGATGATCGCGGTTTCGTGGACCGCAAACGCCATTATTGACTTTTCCGTTTCCGTATCTGTTTCCCGACCCACGCCACTTCACGCATGTATTCGCGCAGCGGCTTTGCCGGCGTACCCCCCCAGGTTTCACCATCGGGAATGTCTCTGAATACGCCCGCGCCGGCAGCAAGGCTTGCGCCGACACCAATCCTGACATGGTCGGCTACCCCGGCCCGGCCGCCAAGGCGGGCCCCATCGCCAATCGAGCAACTTCCGGAAATGCCACCGAACGCCGCTATGGCGACGCTGCGGCCGATAATGACGTTATGGCCGATGTGACAGAGATTATCGATCTTGGTGCGTTCGCCTATAATCGTGTCTTCGAACGCACCTCGGTCGACCGTTGAGTTCGCGCCGATCGTCACGTGGTCCTGGAGGATAACGCGGCCCAATTGAGGGATGTCTTCGGCGCCTTCGGGTCCGGCCACAACGCCAAACCCAGCTTGGCCTATCCTCACGCCAGCTTCGAGTTTCACATGATCGCCTAAAAGTGCGCAGGCAATGCTCACATGGGAGCCGATTTGACACTTACGCCCGATCTGAACACCGGGGCCGATCGTGGCACCAGGGCCGATTCTTGTTCCTTCCCCGATCGCTGCGCCATCACAAATGACAGCGCCATGGGACACCTCGGCAGTTTTGTGAACCGCCGCACCGGGCGCTATCCCGCCTGATTCGGAAAACACCGGCTTTACCCGGAAAAGCTTCGCGCAGATCCGCGCATGGGTAAGCTTTGGGCGCTCGCATATCAAAGATACTACGCCGGACGGCAGATGTGACGCTGCTTCGCTGGTCACTAAACAAGCGGCGGCCTGATCGCTTACCTGCGCGCCATCTGCTGGCCGCCCCTCAAAATAGCATACGTCGCTCGGCCCAGCTTGCCCTGCGGCTGCGACGCCGGTGACTTGCTTGTCGGCTTTGCCTGAAAGGACGCCGCCAGCCATCTCAGCCCATGTTCCGAGCGTTACAGCCCCTTGTATCGCAAAGAAACGTGGATCGATTGGCATGGCCGATCGGCGCCTATTGCTGCGCAGCCTGGGTGGGCAAGCGCTCCCGCGTGACATTGATCGACGGCGTGGTCGCATCCAGCTTCTGAATCACCTGATCTGTGACATCAGTGGCAGGCAGCGCAATCATGACTTCACCGGCCGCAAGCATGATTTGGGCGCCTTGCTCTTGCATAACCTCATCGAGGACGGGTTTGAGCGCGTCCCGAAAAGCAATGCCGGCTTTTTGCTGGGTCATGGCCAGTTCTGCAGATCTCCGATCGCTTTCTTGGCTCAAGCTGCGCAGTCGGGCTTGGTAGTCCCGCGCCTGTTGTTGCAACTCGACATCGGCGCGTGCAGCTTCCGGCGTTATGTTGGCGGTCCTGGCTTCGATCGTCGCGCCAAGTTGTTCAAGAGATTGCGCAGTTGGCTGTAATTCCCGCTGCATTTGTCCCTCAATATTCTGGAACTTGATCCGCATATCCTGGCCAGCACGGCTTTCCGACAAAACGCGCTCTTGATCCACGACAACGATCTTGGTGCCCTGGCCATAGGCTGGAAGGCCCAGTGCGAGCGTCGTAAGGGCGAAGACGAACACGGCGAGAACCGGTTTCAAGTGAAACATTTGGGGCTCCTTGGGGCTTAAAAACGTGTCTGTGTTGAGAACCGGAAGGTTTCTGTCCGGTCGTAATCCTCTCGGCGGAGGATCTGCGAGAAATCAAAGCGAATTGGCCCGAAAGGGCTGTCCCAGAACACGCTCAGCCCCGCAGAAGCGCGTACAGAAAGCTCATCTTCTGTAAATTGGACGGCAGACTGCCCCGTCAGGGAGTCTGTGAAGAAGATATTATCATCACGATCTCCGGCCTCTAGTCCGCCAAGTGAACCGATATCGGTGAACAGCGCCGTCTTGATCCCATACTCCTCCGGCAGAAGGTTCGGAACAGCGAGTTCGAATGTGCCTTGATAATAGATGTTGCCGCCCAGGGCGCGTCCACGGCGCAAGGTTTGCTCTTCATTGTTTTCGTCGAAAATGCGGACATTTTCACGAGGTCCAAGACCTGCAACATCAAAGCCCCGGAAACTGCTGCCGCCTCGGAAGAAGCGGTTATTGATGCGCACCGTATCGTCGCCCAGCGGCGAGATGTAACCGGCCGACAACCTCGAAGAAAAACGGAAGCCACGCCACAACCCTCGATACCACGCCGCGCTGGCCTCAGTGCGCAGATACTGGACGTCCCCGCCGAGGCCAGCCACATCCTGACTTAGCGACATGTCAAAACCGCGGGTCGGCTCGATCGGATCGTTGCGCCTGTCCCACTGCCACGTATAGCCAAGGATCGAGGAAATCTCTGCCCGCTCACTCTCACAGATGGATGCTCCGGGGATGAGGGCGCGTTGACTCGATACGATCGCATCTGAGCAAATGTCGGCGGTCACTGCGCCGGCTGGAAGGGGGTCCCGTGAGGCTGGGACGAAGGCCGTGCGAAAGACATCATCAGAAGGATCATCCGGCGTGCCATTGTCGTTGACTACGATCTCTTCAGTCACGAGAGCGCCGCTGCCGTCAATCACGACAAGGTCATCATCAACGTTGATCTCATCGGACTGAAGCCGGTATCGCAGGCCCAGATTGGTGCGCTCGGTAACCGGGAATCCGACCCTGACACCGGCCCCATAAGTCTGGGTCTCGAAATTGGCTTCATCAATAAAATCGGACCGTGTCACGAAAAGATCGAGACCTGCTGCAAGATTACGATCAAGGAACCTCGGCTCCGTGAAACGGAAATCAACGAATTGACGCGTGTCTGAGGCCGAAACTCGCGCGACCAATGACTGCCCCGTTCCGCGCAGGTTTCGCTGGGTAACCGAAACATCGAGAAGAAACGCATCGACGGAAGAAAAACCAGCCGCGAAAGAGAGCTCGCCCGTGGCTTGCTCTTCAACCGTTACATTGACCACGGTGCGGTCGGGCTCGCTTCCAGGTTCTTCGGTCACTTCAACTTCACCGAAGAAGCCGAGCGCCCTCACACGGTTGCGCGATCGATCGAGCAAGATCCGGTTAAAAGCGTCGCCTTCGGTGATGCGCAGCTCCCGCCGCACCACGCGGTCGAGCGTGCGTGTATTCCCTACGATGTTGATACGCTCGACGTAGACCCGAGGTCCTTCATCAATCGCAAAGGTGACGTTTACGGTTTTCGTTGTGGGATCGGCTTCGATCCTGGGCCGGATGTCAACGAAGGCATATCCAGCCACGCCCGCCGCAAAGGTCAGCGTGTCGATCGTGTCTTCGATACGATCGCTTTGATAAAGATCGCCGTCCTGGATGGCGACGGCTCGGCGAAGGCCTTCAGCGCTCAGTTTCTCCAAGGCAGTTTCGACTTGGATCTCACCAAAATCGTAGGGCTCCCCCTCATCGATTGTGAACGTGATGTAGAAGTCTTCCTGGTCTGGTGTGAGGTCAGCGACGGCCGAGACCACACGAAAATCATAGTATCCCTGGTTTTGGTAGAATCTCCGGATCACGTCTCGGTCGAACTCCAGCCGACCTGGATCATAATTGTCATTGGACGAGAAAAACCGCCACCAGCGCGATTGCTTTGTCACAATCTCGCTTCGCAGACGCGAGTCCGAATAAGTCTCGTTGCCGATGAAATTGATGGACCGCACGCCTGTGACTGGCCCTTCTGTCATCTTGAAAATCAGGTCAACGCGGTTTTGGTCGAGGGGTTTGTATTCAGGCTCAACATTCGCGCTGAAGCGGCCCGATTGCCTGTAAAGGTCTAGGATCCGTTGAACGTCAGCCTGAACGCGGGCGGCCGTGAAGATACCTCTTGGAGCTGCTTGGATTTCCTCACGCAGCTTATCATCGTCGAGCGCGCGATTACCTTCGAAAATCACACGGTTAATGATCGGATTCTCGACCACTTGGACGACGAGGTCAGATCCTCGCCGGTCGATCGCAACGTCAGCGAAAAGCCCGGTCGCAAAAAGCGTCTTCAAGCTCAGATCAATGCGCTCAGCGTCGAACGGGTCGCCCGCCTCGAGCAGCAGATAGGACTGCACCGTGCGCGCCTCGATCCTTTGGTTCCCTTCAACGAGTATTGCTCGGATCGAGCCAGATAGAAGGTCTTCTTGTGCGCTCGCCTCTCCGCCTGGCGCAGCGAACGGGCCAATGGCCATAGCAGTGGCCATTGCGGTCGCGGAAAGGATCGATCGCATTCGAGACGACCTTTTGCATTGCGCCATGGGAGAAACTCTACTCTTTCGCCTAGCTTCCCGCCGGAGCGAAAACCCCGGTTTCGATGATGTCGCCGAACGTGACGACCACAAACAGCCCTATAAGCAGGAAGAAGCCGACTGTCAGGGCGCCCTCCTGTATTTTGTCAGGAAGTGCCTTTCCCGTCAGGGCCTCCCATGTGTGAAAGACCACATGGCCACCATCCAAGATGGGCAGAGGAAGCAGGTTAAAAAGGCCAATCCCGACCGAGATAAGCGCGCAGAGTTGCAGCGCAGTCCAACCTAGAGAGCTCCAGCGCCGGCTTAGCGGAACATCCTCAACTTCCATGGTCCGATTGACGACCCGGCGCGATACGTCGCCGATCCCCACCGGCCCGGAAAGCGTGTTAAGGCTGTCGCGCCCTGTCGCAATACGCGCGATCATGTTCACGGTCATACCGACTGTTTCGATCGTCTGCCCAGCGCCTGCTCCCAGAGCATCGAGAGGCCCATAGGTCTGCGGCTCCAGGGGCAGGGGCTCGAAACGCGCGTGGATTGTTCCGAGGTTTGCCATTTGTCCGAGGCCATTATCCCTTCGGACTTTTTCAGGAACGATCTCGAGGTCCAAGGATTGCCCGCCGCGCAGCACGTTGAGAACGATCCGGTCACCTGCCCCCAACTGTATCGGAAGGAGGAAATCTTGCGTATTTTCGACTGGTTTTCCGGCCACACCTGTAATGATATCTCCGGCCTGCAGCCCAGCCTCAGCAGCCGGTTTGCCCGCCACAACATCAGAGATGATCACCTGGTTTCGAGATGTGCCGTTGACCCATATGATCAGCGTGAATAACACCACCGCCAGAACGAAGTTTGCGGCAGGGCCAGCGAGAGACACGCCAATGCGCTGGAGCGGCGAAAGAGCCGTATAGGCAAGGCCGGTCGGGCCGGACTGATGGGCGCCCACATCCCCCGGGGCCTGGGCTTCGCCCACGAATTTCACAAAACCGCCGAGTGGGATCCAGTTGATCCGCCACCTCGTGCCACGCTTGTCCTTCCGTTCGACAATTGAGCTGCCGAAGCCGACCGAAAAAGACTCTACGGCGGCTCCAAATGCCCTGCCTGCCCAGAAATGCCCCAGCTCATGAACCACGACCACTACGCCGAGCATTATGACGACGGAAAGCAAGAAAATCAGGGTTTGGATGAACATGCCGTCCAAGTTCAGGCTCTCCTATCCAGAGCTGCAGCGCCAAGGGCCTCGAGGGTCATCGCCTGCGTGCGCGCGTTGAGATATTCGATCTCTTCGAGCGACATGCAGCTCAATCCTCGGAAGTTGGTATCGTCGAATTTATCAAGCATGTCACCGACCACAGAGCTTATGTCGAGAAACCCGCACGCGCCTGAAATAAAAGCAGTTACCGCGGCTTCATTAGCGCTATTTAACATCGTGGACGCTGCAGGTCCTTCTGAACTCGCCCAACGGGCGTACTCAACGGCTGGGAATCTTTCCTTATCGACAGTTTCGAACTCCAAAGCCCCAATCGCCGCCAGGTCCAAGCGCTTCACCGATGTGGCGACCCTTCTTGGCCAAGCCAGCGCATGGGCTATGGGCGTTCGCATGTCCGGCACCCCCAATTGGGCGAGCACAGAACCATCGAGATAATGGGCCATGCCATGAACAATCGACTGGGGATGCACGACCACGTTGATTTTATCTGGCGCCAAATCGAAGAGGTAGGCCGCCTCGATGAACTCGAGCGCTTTATTCATGAGCGTCGCGCTATCGATCGAGTTCTTGACCCCCATATCCCAATTCGGGTGGGCCATCGCCTGTTCGACTGTAACGCTCGCCAAGTCTTCCCGGGAGTGTGAGAGGAAAGGCCCGCCTGAAGCCGTGATCGTCAGCCCTTCCACGTCCGATTTGCCATGAAGCACCTGAAAAATCGCATTATGTTCGCTGTCGACGGGAAGAATTTTAGCGCCATGGGCTTTCGCTTCGGAAAGGATCAGGCCGCCCCCACAGACGATGCTCTCCTTGTTGGCTAGAGCAACCGTCGTTCCCTGCCTTACGGCCGCCAAAGTTGAGGCGAGGCCTTCGGAGCCTGAAATCGCAGCCAGAACTTTGTCACATGGCCGCGTTGCGGCCTCGATTACGGCGCGTGTTCCAGATGCGACCTCAATATCGTGTCCCGCAAGACCCTCTGCGAGCAAGGACGCCTCATCTTCATGGGCAAGCACGGCAAGTTGGGGCTTCAGGCGCTTGGCGAGGTCTATGAGTGGCCGGGCAGCCCGGCCAGCGACCAAAGCCTCCACTTCGAACGCTGGGGCGTTCAGCGGCGCATTCGAATTGGCCTCCTCAATGACTTGGGCGGCCGAAGTGCCGATCGAGCCAGTCGCGCCCATGATCGATAGACGAATGGTTTCCGTCATGCGCCTGTCACACTCCTAAAACGTCCGCCAAACTTGGCCATGCCAAGAAGGCAGCTACGCCGAGAACGCAGACGGCGCCGAGCCCGTCAACCCGGTCCATGACCCCACCATGGCCAGGCACAAGGTTGGAGGCATCCTTTACGCCGAACGTGCGCTTGATTTGTGACTCGAACAAATCTCCCAGCTGGGCCACCAGTGAAACGCCAGCTCCCATGGCGATCCAGCTGAATAAATCACCACCTGCGAGCCCGGCAGCAAGCGCGCCTGACAACATGCCACAAACTATGCCTCCAATCGCGCCGCTCCAGGTTTTGTTCGGGCTGTCTGGACTCAAGGACGGCCCGCCGAAGCCCCGTCCGGCAAAATAGGCACCCGTATCCGAGGTCCAGACAATACCCATCAAAATGAGAGCGATGATCTGGCCGTCCCAAGGGCCGCCCATGCGGAGTACCTGTAATGCAAAGGGCAATCCCCCCGCATAGAGAATGCCAAAGGCTGCCCGCGTGAATTCATGCCTATGCATGGCACCGAAAGCGATTGCCGCTACGCCGAGTGCGCAACTGACGACGGCCGTGTTGGCAAATACAAACGCCAAGTTGGCAGCTGCAACAGCGATGCAAGCCAACCAAATTGGCTGCTGGCCTGCCATACGACACCACTCGAAAGCCATGATTGCTGCAAAGGCGGCGGCTGCGAGGCTTAATAGCGCCCCACCCTGGAAGACGACGAAAAGGCCGAAAGGAATCAGAACCAGCGCAGAAGCAACCCTTAGCGCGAATTCGCCGACCCTAGACCGGGGCTGTCCCCCCATAGACGTTAGCTCGCCCTGGCGCTTACCGCGCCATACCGGCGCTCCCGACGCATGAATTCATCTACCGCGCCGCGCAGGGCCTCAGCATCAAAATCGGGCCATAGCACGTCGGTAAATACCAATTCGGAATAAGCACACTGCCAAAGAAGGAAGTTTGATAGGCGGTGTTCGCCGCTGGTGCGTATCAGGAGATCAGGGTCTGGCAGGCTGCTGGTGTCGAGATGCTGAGTGATGTGTGCCTCAGTAATGTGCTCCGGCATCAAGGTGCCATCGGCGGCCTTTTCAGCAATGGCCTGGGCAGCGCGCAAGAGCTCCTCACGGCCTCCATAGTTAAACGCCACAGTTAAATCGAAGCGCAGATTGTCTCGCGTCTCACGCTCAGCCCGCGCTACCAGCTCCAACAGATCGCTCGGTAGATTTTCCCGGGTGCCAGCAACACGCACCCGAACGCCATCCTTTTTTAGCCTCGCTAGGTCGCGCTTCACATACGCACGGAGCAGTCCGAAAAGCGTGTTAACCTCGCCGGCTGGCCGCCGCCAATTCTCCGTCGAAAACGAAAAAACAGTAAGGTGCTTGATCCCGATATCTCGGGCAGCCTCAACGGTCCGGCGCAACGCCTCCACACCCCGTTCATGCCCAGCGCCGCGAGGAAGGCCACGTGCCTTCGCCCAACGT
This sequence comes from Pseudomonadota bacterium, assembly GCA_038747245.1. Lineage (GTDB taxonomy): Bacteria > Pseudomonadota > Alphaproteobacteria > Caulobacterales > Hyphomonadaceae > UBA5336. The sequence continues at coordinate 39,246 of JBCDJY010000001.1, forward strand.
CCGTTCCCATCCATGATGATCGCAACATGCCTTGGCAGTACGTTATCATCTTCCGAGCGGAACGCTGGGCGGGTGGCGGACTGGCGGGACATTAAACCTGCATGATCTCCGATTCCTTGGCCTTTAAGGCATCATCGATGCGAACAATATGCCGGTCCGTCAGCTTTTGGACGTCATCTGACCGTCCGCGATGGGCATCTTCGGAAAGATCGCCGTCTTTCTCCATCCTCTTCAGCGTATCCATCCCATCCCTTCGCACATTACGCACCGCGACCCGGGCTTGCTCGGCATACTTGCCTGCAATCTTGGTCAGATCACGGCGCCGTTCCTCATTCAGAGGAGGGATAGGAATGCGCAAATTCGTGCCGTCCACGACAGGGTTCAGTCCAAGACCCGCATCCCTAATCGCTTTGTCCGCCGCGCCGACGAGGGATTTGTCCCAAATGTTGACCGCAAGCATGCGCGAATCTGGAACCGACACCGAGCCGACTTGGTTGAGCGGGACGCTTCCTCCGTAGGCGCTTACCGTAACGCTATCGAGCAGATTCACTGAGGCGCGCCCGGTCCTCAAACCGGCAAACTCGTCAGCCAAGGCCGTAAGTGCACCGTCCATTCGGCGTTCAAGATCTTTGATATCAAAACTCATAGTGACGCTTCTGTCTGGTTTTGGATGACGGTGTAGGTGCCCTGTCCATGGAGCACGTCGTGCAGAGCCCCCTCTTGGCGAAGCGAAAAGACAACTATGGGAATGTTTACGTCCCGTAACAGGCTGACCGCCGAAGCGTCCATGACACGCAAATTTTGTGCAAGCACGTCTTGGTATCCCAATTGATCGAACCTCACAGCATTGGCATCTGTCTTTGGATCAGCGCTGTAAACGCCGTCTACCTGTGTGCCTTTCAGCATTGCATCGCAGCCCATCTCCGCGGCTCGCAAGGCAGCGCCTGTATCGGTTGTGAAAAACGGATTGCCCGTACCCGCGGCGAATATAACGACGCGCCCTTTCTCCATGTGGCGCGTCGCCCGGCGCCGGATGTAGGGCTCGCAAACGGACTGCATCGGAATCGCCGACTGGACCCGTGTATCGAGACCGAGTTTTTCAAGGGCGCTTTGCATCGCCAAGGCGTTCATTATGGTCGCCAGCATTCCCATACTGTCGGCCTGGGCGCGGTCCATGCCTTGCGCTGCGCCAGCAAGGCCCCGAAAGATGTTGCCGCCGCCAATGACAAGTGAGATCTCAGCGCCTGTGTTTTTCGCGCGCACTATTTCAGTGGCGAACTGGCCGCAAATGCCCATGTCGATGCCAAAATCAGCCTCGCCCATGAGCGCTTCACCGGAAAGTTTCAGCAGCACACGTTTATATTTTAGCCCAGGCTCCCCGGCGGCCAGTTGAACGGTCATTGACCTGCTCCAATTGATCTCCTCTCCCCCTAAGGGATTCCCGGCGCCGTGTCATGGGCCGCCTGGCTGATCAATTGGTTTTCTTATCGCGGCAGGACGTTCAGCCGCCCTTGGACAGGGAGGCAACCTCAGCGGCAAAATCGTCGCCGGCTTTCTCGACGCCTTCGCCAAGGGCAAACCTCAAGAAGCCAACCAGTTCGGCTTTATTCTCTTCGAGAAATGCGCCCACGGTTTTATCGGGGTCCATAACAAAGGGCTGTTCCACAAGAACAACCTCTTTGAAAAACTTCTTCATCCGACCTTGGATCATTTTTTCGATTACCGCATCTGGCTTGCCGCTCTCCCGGGCCTCCTCGGTAAGCACTGTCTTCTCCCGCTCTACGAGCGCAGGGTCGAGATCGTCCGACGTGGCTGCCGCCGGAGCCGTAGCTGCGATATGCATAGCGACCTTGCGCCCGATCCCGGCAAGGTCGCCCTCGCCGTCAAGGGCCACGAGCACCCCAACCTTACCCATGCCCTCGGTTTCTGCATTGTGAACATAGCTCGCCACAGCGCCGCTGGCCTTGATTTGAGCTGTCCGACGCAAGCTCATATTCTCGCCAATGGTGGCGATCATGCGCGTGATCATGTCGCCGACCGTGCCCTCCCCCTCCGGTGCCGCCGCCGACATCACTGCATCGAGGCTCCCATCGGTGGACAGGGCCGTCTGCGCAATACCAGCGAGAGCGGTCTGAAACGTCTCGTTGCGCGCAACAAAGTCTGTCTCTGCGTTTAGCTCGACGATTGAGCCAATGCGTCCGGTTTCATCGATTTGTACCGCGACGAGCCCGTCGGCCGCCGTGCGACCAGACTTTTTTGCAGCTTTCGAAAGACCTTTCGCGCGCAGCCAGTCAACGGCGGCTTCCATGTCCCCTTCGCTTTCGACGAGCGCCTTTTTAGCGTCCATCATCCCTGCGCCAGTTTTCTCGCGCAGGCTTTTCACGAGTTTGGCAGTGATCTCGGCCATGGGCTCGTTATTCCTTTTGATAGATCAACTTAGAATTAGGAGGCTGTTTCGCTCGGCGTTTGGCCGGTTACACCAGCGTCGTCGCCGGCGCTTGGCGAATCCTCAACCGTCTCGGCAGCATCGGCTGCCATCGCATCTGCCTCGGCGAGCTCACCTAGATCATCAAGTTCGCCAAGATCCATGCCCAAACCGGCAGACGACTCCGCCAACCCATCAACGACAGCGTCGGCGATCAGATTGCAGTAGAGTGATATGGCCCGCGCAGCGTCGTCGTTTCCAGGGAACGGAAAATCGATGTCGTCCGGATCGCAATTCGTATCCACAACGGCAACAACAGGAATTCCGAGTTTGCGCGCTTCTTTGACTGCGATGGCTTCTTTGTTGGTGTCGATGACAAACATGAGGTCTGGCCGGCCCCCCATATTGGCAATGCCGCCGAGCGCCCGGTCAAGCTTGTCTCGCTCTCTTTCGAGGTTCAGCAACTCTTTCTTTGTCAGGCCATCGCCGCCGCCCGCTTCAAACATGGATTGAAGCTCTTTGAGCCTCTTGATCGAATTGGAGACCGTCTCCCAATTCGTCAGAGTGCCGCCAAGCCAGCGATGATTGATGTAGTACTGGGCACAGCGGCCGGCCGCCTCCGCAATGGGTTCGGCAGCCTGGCGCTTGGTCCCAACGAAGAGCACACGGCCGCCTTTCGCGATGGTGTCGCGAACCTGAAGCAAGGCTTGATGCAGCAATGGGACCGTCTTCGACAAATCCAAGATATGGATATGCGATCGCTCACCATAAATGTAGGTCTTCATTTTCGGGTTCCAGCGATGGGTCTGGTGTCCGAAGTGGACGCCGGCTTCCAAAAGCTGACGCATAGTGAATTCAGGAAGGGCCATTGGGTCGTGTCTCCATCCGGTTGGCCGTCGCGGGCGGGACCTAGGGCTAGTTCAGCCCGGCGGCACCGGATGCGCCCGCGCGCAGGGTTTACGTGAGGCGCTATACACGTTTCAGCCGTAGGCGCAACTCAGCCAAGAGCGCCATTTAAGCAGCGATCACCTGGTCCACGCCGGGCGCAGACTTGAGCGCCTGTACGGCTGCGATGTCTGTCGGGTATCTGCCCTCAAGCGAGAGGGTCACCAGCCGGCCGTCATCCAGAATGATTTCGACATTCAAGACGCCGCGGTCGCTGCCGCCCCGAGCCTCGAGCACCTTTGTGATCGCCGCCAGGTCGCCGAAATCAGCACTCGGACCAATTCGAACGGTCAGAGTAGCGCTGCGCCGCGACAGATTAGCGTCGATGATGGGCTTAACGTTCTCTGCAGCGAGACGGATCTCCTCGCCATTTCGGCGCACGCTGGCAGTAACCGCCACGGCATCACCCACGCCCAGCTGCTCGCGCTTCTCAGCCAGGGTTTCCGGATACACCATCAGCTCCACTTCTCCGGTCGGGTCTGAAAGGGTCAGGAAAGCAAATTTACCGCCTTTACGCCCCGGCTTTTCAACCCTGGCTCGGACGACGCCAATCAATTCCAGCGCTCGGCCATCAACCGCTTTATCTTCGATTTCGTGGGCCAGAGTGACCCGCCCGCGATCGATGTTCGAAAGGATATCATCAAGGGGATGACCCGACAGGTAGAAACCGATGGAGCGAAACTCCTCGTCAAGCTTCTGTTGCCCGTTCCAAGCCTTGGCCTCGGGCAGCGGCGCGCGCACCCCGGATTCCTCAGCGCCGAAAAGACCGCCCTGGCCGCCAGCCCGGTCATCGGCTGCGCGCGTTGCTTCGCTCGTCAAGACTGGGGCTGCCGCAAGCGCTCGCGCCCGGCTAGGCTCAAGGGCATCAAAAGCGCCAGCTTTTGAAAGTTGCTCAAGCGCCTTCTTATTGATGTGGCGCGGATCAACGCGCTCGGCGAAATCATGCAGGCTTTCAAATGCCCCGTCGCGCCCGCGTATGTGCTCAACATGGCGCATCGCCTCCACCCCAACCCCTTTGAGCGCGCCAAGGGCGTAGATGATCGCGCCGTCGCCAACGTCAAAATCAGCCGTCGAACGATTGATATCGGGGGCAACCACCTCAATCGACAGCCGCCGCGCTTCCTGGAAAAAGGCGGCGAGTTTATCGGTATTATGAAGATCGAGGCTCATTGATGCCGCCAGGAACTCAACGGGAAAATGGCGCTTGAGATAACCGGTTTGGTAGCCAATCACGGCATAGGCCGCAGCATGGGATTTATTGAAGCCGTACCCAGCGAATTTCGCCATCGTGTCAAAAATCGAGTCGGCCAGCGGACCGTTGATTCCCTTGCGATCGGCAGCGCCATCGACGAAGCGGGCGCGCTGTTTGGCCATCTCTGCTTTTTTCTTCTTGCCCATGGCTCGGCGCAAGAGATCGGCCTCGCCGAGGCTGTAGCCGGCGATCTCCTGGGCCATCCGCATGACTTGTTCTTGGTAGACCGGTACGCCGTAGGTGGCTGCTAGGATCGGCTCAAGGTCTGGGTGGTCATAGCGGATGGAACCAGGATTCTCCTTGCCTTGAACATAGACAGGAATGTTGTCCATTGGCCCAGGTCTATAGAGAGAGATGATTGCGATGATGTCTTCGATATTTCCGGGGCGCACCTTCTTCAGGGTGTCTCGCATGCCCTGCCCTTCCAACTGGAAAACGCCGAGGGTCTCGCCCGATGCCAGCAACTCGTAAGTGTCGCCATCATCAAACGTGCGCCACTTCGCGCAAACGTCCTGTCCGCCTCGCCTGACAAAGCCGAGGGCTTTCTCAATTACTGTAAGCGTTTTCAGGCCCAGGAAATCGAATTTTACGAGACCGGCATTTTCGGCCCACATCATGTTGAACTGTGTGGCAGGCAGATCCGAACGAGGATCATTGTAAAGCGGCGCGATCTCGGTGAGTGGACGATCGGCGATCACCACGCCGGCGGCATGGGTGCCCGCTGAGCGCGGCAGTCCTTCCAACTGAAGGGCCGTGTCCAGCAAGGCGCCTACGCGCTCGTCTTGCTCAATCTCTTCTTCGAATTTGGGCTCGCCGGCGATCGCCTCGGCAAGCTTTGGCGGGTTTGCCGGGTCGAACGGAATGAGCTTGGCCAACCTGTCGACCTGCCCATAGCGCATCTGCATCACTCGGCCGACGTCGCGCACCACCGCCTTCGCTTGAAGCGTGCCGAACGTTATGATCATCGCGACGCTGTCGGCGCCGTACTTGTCACGGACGTATCGGATCACCTCTCCTCGCCGTTCCTGGCAAAAATCCACGTCGAAATCCGGCATCGAGATACGCTCTGGATTGAGGAACCGTTCGAAGAGCAGATCAAACCTCAAGGGATCGAGATCAGTGATCAGAAGCGCCCACGCCACCAGCGATCCCGCACCCGACCCACGGCCTGGTCCTACAGGTATGCCCTGCGCTTTCGCCCATTTGATAAAGTCGGAGACGATCAGGAAGTAGCCGGGAAAGCCCATCCGTTCGATGATCGCGAGCTCGTGGTCGAGGCGGGAATGATACGCGTCTCTCTCGCCATAGAGGCAGTCCGCAGCGTCAAGCCGGACTGCTAGACCTTCCGTCGCCGCTTGCTTCAGCGCTTCAATTTCGGACATTTCGCCCTTGGCGAACCTTGGGAGGATCGGCGCATGGCGTTCAGATTTCACCGCACATCTGCGCGCAATCTCAACCGTGCTGTCGAGCGCCTCTGGAAGGTCAGCGAACAGGGCGCACATCTCATTGGCCGTTTTCAACCATTGGCCTGGCGCCACTTTCGGCCGATCGTCTTCCCCCAAATATCGTCCGTGGGAAATGCACATCATAGCGTCATGGGCGTGCGCATCACTCGGCGCCATAAACCTGGCGTCATGGGTCGCCACCAGGGGCAGCCCTACCTCGTAAGCGAGTGATATAAGGCCAGGTTCGACCTCAGCTTCAGCCGCTTCGCCATGGCGCGTCAGCTCCACATAAATTCGGCCCGGATATGCGGCGGCAAGTCCCTCAAGCGTTTCTTGAGCCGCTTTGCGCTTACCCTTCAACAGCCACTGGGAGACCTCACCGCCGACCCCGCCTGTAAGGAGGATCAGCCCTTCTGTATCTTCCATCAAATGAGAGGGGTTAAGCCTTGGAACCCCGTCGCCGGCTTCGAGATACGCCAAAGAGGACAAGCGCATAAGCCGGCGGTAGCCGGCATCGTTCTGGGCATAGAGTGACACGCGATGGGTGCCGTTGCGGGGCGCAGCGTCCCCTAAGTCAAAACAGCAGGCCACGATAGGTTGGACGCCGGCCCCAGACAGCAACTCTGATATCTCTAGCGCGCCAAACATGTTGTTGCGATCGGCGACCGCCAGGGCAGGCATCCGTTCCGTGACCGCCCAGTCGGCAAGGGACTTTGGCGTGATCATGCTTTCCAGCAGGCTGTAGCTGGAGCGGACCGCCAAATGAATAAAGCTCGGCTTTGCCATATCGATTCCTCTATTCAAAAACTTGCAATCCGCAGACGTGGCGGCAATGCCAAAAGAACGCTTTGTTCATTAAATGTTCCAGCCGATCAACAGCTTTCGTTCGCCGGCCTGAAAGCCTAGGTAGCGGCTACCGCTTGGATTTTGCCGGCATCTACGGTGACCACACGGTCCATGAAAGCGGTGAGCTCAAGGTTATGGGTCGCTACGAGCACCGCAGCGCCTTCCTCGCGCGCCCGCGCAACAAGCGCCGCGAACACTCTTTCGGTTGTTGCGGGATCAAGGTTACCCGTAGGCTCGTCGGCAATCACAAGGCGCGGATCGTTGGCCAGGGCGCGGGCGATTGCAACGCGCTGCTGCTCGCCGCCGGATAACTGGCCGGGTTGATGCTTTTCCCTCTCCGACAGCCCCATGCTGGCGAGGAGGCGGGCAGCCACCTCTCGTGCGTCCCTCCGCTTTCGCCCGTTCACCATGAGCGGCATCGCCACATTGTCTATGGCGTTAAACTCAGGAAGGAGATGGTGAAACTGATAAACGAAACCGAGCTTTTCGCGCCGGCGCTGCGTACGATCAGCGTCGCTCAGGGCCAAACAGTCTTCCCCATCCAGGAACACCGCTCCCGCATCAGGCCGCTCCAGCAAACCTGCAGTATGTAAAAGCGTGGACTTTCCGGACCCAGAGGGGCCAACCAAGCCGACCAACTCACCAGGCGCTAAGCTCAACGACGCGCCTTTCAAGACCGACAGCTCACCCTCACCAAACTCGTAAACGCGCTCTATCTCTTTCAGCTCAAGCACCGGCTGGAGGGTCATTCAAATCTCAATGCTTCAACCGGATCGATCGAGGCGGCGCTCCAGGCCGGCCACAGCGTGACAAGCACCGAAACGGCGAAGGCCCAAATTGCAGAACCGACCACCTCAAACCAGGAAAGCCGCGCTGGCAGCCCTTCCAAGCCATACGTGTCGGGATCAAAGACCGTCACACCGACTAAGGCGAGCCCCTGCTCTATATGCGGGATGTTCAGGACGAAGGCGACGCCGAGTACAATGCCCGTAAGCGCCCCAACGAGGCCAAGCGCCCCTCCGATCATGACGAAGACGCGCATCATCGTTGCGCGCGTCGCCCCGATGGTGCGCAGAATTGCGATATCTCGGGTCTTGTTCTTAACCAGCATCAAAACGCCGGAAATGATGTTCAGCGCCGTGATGGTCACCAAGATCATCATCACAATGCGCATCATGTTTCGCTCGATGTTCAGCGCATTGAAGAACTGAGCTTTGAGGTCCTTCCATGAGTAAAGAAACACGCCCCCTCCAAGGGCCAAGAACACCTCGCGCTGCACCGTTTCTGGCTCTAATGGATTGGCAACGCGAATATCGATGAGGTCGTAGCCGCTGCGTTTTTGGAAAAAGATCTGGCCCTGCTCAAGGGGCATGAAGATCGTCGCGCGGTCGAGTTCAACGCTGCCCGTCTTGAAGAGGGTGCCGATTGTGTAAAGCTTGTTGCGAGGCGTGCCACCGAACGCCGTCGCATTGGTGCGCGTAGAGATCAGCTTAACCTGGTCACCCGGGCGCACGCGCAGATCCCGCGCTAGAGCGTCCCCCATAAGGATAACATCGCCCCCGTTGCGGCCCTGGCCAAAGCCAGACGCTACAGCCATCTCGCCGCCATCTTCCAGAAAGCTGTAACTGCGCAACTCCTCCATTGTGATCGATTTGACGAGCGCGCCGCTGGACCTGCCGCCCTCCCGCATGACCAACACTTGATCCTCGAGAAACGGTGTTGCGAGCACAACGCCGTCCACGCTGCGGATCGTATCTATAATGAGATCGGCTTCGGCCGCCGGGCGGCCGTCTACGGAGGCAATGATGTGGGGCTGACCGCCTAAAAGCGCATCCAGAAGCGTGGCGCGGAAACCCGCCATGATTGACATGATGGCAATCAAGGCGAATACGGCGAGCGCGATGCCGGCAAAAGAAAGCAGCGCGGTGACGGACAAACCGCCATGCTCACGGCGCGCGCGCACATAGCGCCAGGCCAAACCGCGCTCAACCGCGCCGAAGGGGGTGTGTCCTGAGGCCATCCGCTCAGATCGGCGCTTGCGAAAGCGCAGAAAGCGCCGACTCAAGGCTGACCTCCCGGGTCTCCCCGCTGCGTCGATGCTTGAGTTCCACAGTCCCTGCTTTCAACCCGCGTGGTCCAATGGCGATCTGCCATGGAAGGCCGATGAGATCCATGGTTGCAAACTTTCCTCCCGCTCGCTCATCGCGGTCGTCATAAAGGCAGTCATACCCGGCTTCCTGGAGGCGCTGATAGGCAGTGTCGCACGCTTGAGTGCACTCAGCATCCCCTGCTCTAAGGTTCAGGACGCCAACATCGAACGGCGCAACCGATGCGGGCCAGACGATGCCCTTATCATCATGGCTTGCCTCTATGATCGCGGCCACCAGACGGGACACGCCAATCCCATAAGAGCCGCCATGGATCTCAGTCACATCCCCGCTTGCATTTTGGACGCCAGCCCCAAGCGGCGCCGAATACTTGGTGCCGAAGTAGAAAATGTGCCCGACCTCAATGCCGCGCGCCCGCATCTGCCGGGACTGGGGCACCTGCGACCAAGCCGCCTCGTCATGCTTTTCATCTGTGGCCGCGTAAAACCGCGTGCGCCGCTCCATTTCATCGGCAAGCGCTTCCTCATCGGAAAAGTCGAACCCATCGCCGGGGGGCGGGACGTTCAAGACCTCGCTGTCACAAAACACCTCGCTCTCGCCGTTTTCGGCAAGCACAAGAAACTCGTGGCTTAGATCGCCGCCAATAGGACCAGGGTCGGCGGCCATGGGTATCGCCGTAATCCCAAGCCGGTCGAAGGTGTTCAGGTACGCGGCAAACATCTTTTGGTAGGCGATCCGCGCGCGCTCAGCATCCAAATCAAAACTATAGGCGTCTTTCATCAGAAACTCCCGCCCTCGCATCACACCAAAGCGCGGGCGGATTTCGTCACGAAACTTCCACTGAATATGGTAGAGATTTAGCGGCAACTGCTTGTAACTTTTCACAAAGGAGCGAAAAATATCGGTGATCAGTTCTTCATTCGTGGGTCCGAACAGCATCTCCCGTTCGCCCCTATCATGAATGCGCAGCATCTCCGGCCCATAGGCGTCATACCGTCCGCTTTCCCGCCACAGGTCGGCTTGCTGGATGGTCGGCATGAGCATTTCAATCGCCCCGGCCCTGTCTTGCTCCTGCCGAACAATCTGCTCAACTTTTTTGAGAACGCGAAATCCAAGTGGGAGCCAACTATAGATACCGGCGCCATTCTGGCGGACCATTCCGGTGCGCAGCATCAATTGGTGGCTCACCACAACCGCGTCTGACGGCGTATCCTTGGTCACAGGGAGAAAAAATCGGGACAGGCGCATCTTTTGGTTCAGCAGTCTGGGGCGTAGGCTTAAATGTTAGGGGCTACCGCGCCCATCCACGGGACGCCAGCCCTATTCCCCATCTCCAGAGATTTGCACCGCTTCGGTTTGGGTCACCGGCCCGCACATATCAAAACGCGAAGCCGCCTCAACTTCAGCAAACTGCGCAGCCGTAGGCGCTAGACGCCGAATAAGCACCAATCCCACGTCAGAAGGCGCTTGAACCACCTCGATCTCTGAAGCCGTTTGCGCGTCAGGTGCGGCCCGTGACAAGCGCAATTGCAAACGCACGCCTTCCGGAACAGCGCGTGTCGCAAAATTATTCGTCCGCGCGTCAAAGAAGGACACCGAAGACAGCCCATCAAATTCGCCGACAACGATATTGAGCACGCGTTCAGTCTTCGACAAATCAAAGCGGCAAACTGAGTAGACCAGGTCCGGCGAGGGACGCACGACCGTTTGGCTTTCCGGGGTTGTTTGAGGCACCAAAGCGAAGCTGTGCAGCGGTGCGCCGCGCGCCTCCATGACGGCCATGGCCCGGCTCATGATTACCCCGGGCACGGCATGAACGGTCGCCAGATGGGCCAATACAGCGCTTACAAGGAACACGCCTGCGAAAAGCGCCTTACCCATTCTCGTTGCTCCGGCAGGTAAGCCGCTTGATCTCGGGTGGGTTGAGTTGCGCTTCCGGGGCGTCCAATAAATCTCCATCAGGGCGATAAAGCCGAAGGGTCAGGTCGAAGGCGCCGGCATTCCTACTCGAAAGCCAAAGGCGTCCATCTTCAGGTCGAGTCGCCGAGATCACAGCTTCCCATGTGTCGAGATCGTTCAACTGACTATGGTCAATGGAGAGCGCGCCATCGGTGTTCATGGGAAGCCGGCTCAGCGCATCATAGAGCGTGATTGACCACCACGCCGCAGGCTGGCGGCCGCCGGTCATGGCATAGGTACAATCCTCGGACAGCGCGCGACCTTCGCTGTCAGTAGCCGTCATGAAATAGACTGCCTCTGACTTGGTCAGGGCAAGAAGGCCATGGCGGGCCACGCGCGCGCGGGTATACGGCCCGGCCGCAGCGCTACCTATGGACCAATCGGAAGCCCAGCCCCGCACCTCCACATCTGAGAAGGGAAAGCCGCTGCCACCGGTAAGGCCTGACATCCACAAAGCAGACAGCCCGCCCACGGCAATCCCGAGCACGGCAGTCACCGCAAGGCCAAAGAGCTTGAGCATACCACGACCTTACGAGATGCGCCGGCCTCTGCAAACGCTTCAAAGGGCGCAGAAGACTGGTTTTCTTTCAGATAGTGCGCACCAGGCGATGATGCTCAAGTGCCGACCACGAGTGTTTGCAAGTCCACAACGCGGCTAAACACAAAGAACACAGATGTAAGGCCAATCGCCCCATAGGTCGCCCAGAGCGCCTTTTTGCCAATCATTGGCGACACTGGCGCCCCGGCTTCCGAGCCTTCGACCACGTCTCCATCCTCAAACTGTCCGCGGACCCCGATCGGAAGCACGATGAAGAAACAGACCCACCAAAAGATGACAAAAAAGACGACGGCTCCGGTGATGGTCATGTCTCAGTGCCCTGCTTTTGGCGTTTCCATAAGCTCGACAAGAACGCCGTTTGAGTTTTTCGGATGCACAAACACAATCGGGGTCCCATGGGCCCCAATCCGGGGCTCGCCCAGAACAGCCGCGCCGCGCTTGCCCATCTCCTCCACCGCCTCGGCAATGTCTGGAACCTCGAAACACACGTGATGTTGGCCGCCGCGCGGGTTCTTCTGGATGAAATTGTAAATCGGGCTCGCCTCACTGAGCGGCTCGATCAGTTCGATTTGCGTGTTTGGAAGCGTGACAAAACACACGCGCACGCCCTGCTCGGGCATATCAAACGGCTCTGAAATGTCTCGCGCACCGTAAAGGCTTCGATATGTGTCGATCGCAGAGGCGATGTCAGGTACCGCCACGCCGACATGATTTAGCGGGCCGATTTCAAAGTCACTCGTCATCCCATCTAACTCCTTAATACCGTCACATCGATCACCGGGCGTCGGCCAAACGTGTTCTCCGCGGCCTTTCTTACGGCGCGTCCAAGCGCCCTTTCTACAGCGCTATCATCGTCTAGGTCGCGGCGCTTGATGCGCGCGAGTGCAACTTCTGCAGCTTCGTCCAACGCGTCTAGGCTTTCATCTGCTAGGCGCCCATCGGCTTCCGAGAGGCCGCGGGCCTGGGCGATCGGTCCGTCGATGATGGCGCCGTCCTCGTCGATCGCCACGCTGACATGAACATAGCCAAACTGGGCAAGGCGTTTCCGGTCGGTCAATGCAGCGCTGCCTTCAGGCACCAGCTTGTCGCCGTCAAGCATGAGCCGCCCTGATGGCACCTCATCTACAATCTCTGGCGCGCCTGGGGCCAGGCGCACTAGCTGCCCGTTACGCGGCGCCACCGACATCGGTACCTGCAGGTCTAGGGCGTAACGCGCATGTTCCAGCGTATGGCGACGTTCGCCATGCACCGGCACCGAAACCTGTGGGCGGACCCAGCCATACATGCGCGAAAGCTCGTCGCGGCACGGATGTCCGGACACGTGGATGGGCGCTTCGCTCATCCGTTCGGTGATCACACGTACGCCCCGATCGGCGAGAGCATTCATGACGTCGAAGATGCCTTTCTCGTTGCCCGGGATGACCCGCGAGGAAAATATTACCGTGTCCCCGTCTGCGAGTGTGACGTGTCGGTGATCATCACGCGCGATCCGCCCAAGTGCGGCGCGGGGCTCTCCTTGACTGCCTGTACACAGGTAGAGAACTTTGTTAGGCGGAAGGTAGCCCGCCTCTTCCTCTGTCACGAAATCGGGAACGTCCGATAAAATACCCACGGCATCGGCCGCCCCCGTCACCCGGTGCATCGATCGCCCCACAAGACATACGCTTCGGCCTGAAGCGGCAGCGGCGCCGATAATACTCTTCACCCGGGCGACGTTGGATGCAAACGTCGTCACGGCGACCCGGCCGGGTTGAGCTGCGACCGTTTTGATCAGGGCATCGCGCACGCTCGCCTCGCTGCCCGCTTCGCCGTCTTCAAACACGTTTGTACTGTCACAAATCATGGCGAGGACGCCGGCGTCCCCCAGCGCGGACAAGGCCTCAATGTCGGTGGGCGCGCCGATTTGCGGAGCCGGGTCGATTTTCCAATCTCCAGTATGCAACAGGGTGCCGAGAGGCGTTTTGATCGCCAGTGCGCTCGGCTCAGGGATCGAGTGGGTCAATGTGATGTATTTGACGTGAAACGGTCCTGCTTCGACGGCGGCGCCAAGCTCGACGACGTTCAAAAGTCGTTTGGGGTCGAGACCCCGCTCGGTGAGTTTCCCACGCAACATCTCCGCCGTGAAGGGCGTCGCAAACAGCGGAGCATCGGTATTCAGCCGGGAATAAAGCAGTCCAACGGCGCCGATATGATCCTCATGGGCGTGGGTAAGGAAAATCCCGTCGATGTCCTCCTCGATGAGAAATTCCGGGTCGGCGCAGAGCAGGTCTATGCCTGGCGTCGACTCGTCGCCAAAGGTCACGCCCACATCGGCGAGAATCCAGCGCCGCTCCTGGGCTGGTCCATAGCCATAGGCGTAGAGATTCATCCCGATTTCTTCGCAGCCCCCAAGGGGAAGGAACACGAGCTCGTCGCGCGGGTCGGTCGGTGAATTCATATTGCTCTCAGGAGTGGCGGCGCCGGTATATCTCCAGCAGGCCTCTAATCGTCACGTCTTGATCATATAGGTCGATTTCCTGGCTGTGGCCCTCGAAGAGTGAGGCAATTCCGCCCGTGCCAACAACACGCATCGCCGAACCGTACTCAGCTTTAATCCGGCGGATAAGACCGTCGATAAGATCGATGTAGCCAAAGAAAATGCCCGACTGCATCGCCGTCACGGTGTCTTTTCCAATGACGCGCGGGGGGCATTGGATCGCGATCCGCGGCAGAGCCGACGCTGCGTCGTGCAGGGCTTTTTGCGACAAGTTGATCCCCGGCGAAATAATCCCACCCTCGAAAGCGCCCGTTCGTCCGACAATGTCGAAAGTCGTGGCCGTGCCGCTGTCGACGACGATCAATGGGCCGCCATACTCGACAAACGCCCCTACTGCATTCACCAAACGGTCCGCTCCAGCCTGTTCGGGCCGGTCGATATCAACCTCAACCCCAAGATCGACGCCGGGGTCGCCAACAAACACAGGCTCTAGATCAAGATAGCGCCTCGCAAAATTACGGAAATTGAACTGCGCCTGGGGCACCACGTTCGAAACGATCACACCCTTGAACCGGCCGAACGGAATGCCTTCCATCCGGCACATTTGAGACAGCCAAACGGCATAGTCGTCTGCAGTGCGCGTCGAATCGGTCTGGCTCCGCCAACGGGCCACCCAATCAGTCCCATCATAAATGGCAAACATCGTATTGGTGTTGCCGACATCGATTGCCAGAAGCATGTCAGTCATGCCCGGGAGACAAGTTGCACGTCACCCGCCCTTACAATTTCCTGTGCGCCTTCGGCCCCTTCCAGGATGAGCCCGCCATCGTCTGACAGGCCGGCGAAGCAGCCCTCCAGATCCCGCGCGCCGATGCGGACTCGCACCTGTTGGTTCAAGGCCTCGGCGCGGTCACACCAATCCTTCCGCGTAGCGGCAAAATCTCTCCAAGCTTCCATTTTTCGTGCCTGAAAGGCGTTGACCAAATCAGGCAATAATTCTTCCGGCGTGGGCGCCGGCCCGTTCAGGTATTCCGCCAAACAAGCCGCCTCCTGGGCGGCGCCGTCAGGCGCCGATGCGATATTGATACCGATGCCAACCGCGGCCCAGTCCCCACTGTTCCCAGCTCCGGTCTCGACCAGAATTCCAGAAATTTTTGCTGCGTTACAACGCACATCATTGGGCCATTTCAGCCGAAAATCTGCTGATGGGGCGGCGACGGCAAGCACGTCATGCACGGCTAGGGCTGCAGCGAATGGAAGCCGCATGGCATGGTCCACGCCGCCCGGAACGCTGATCAGCGCTGTCGCAAACAGGTTGCCTTCAGGTGAAATCCAGCTTCGGCCGAGGCGCCCACGGCCCGCGGTCTGCTGCCGCGCTGCAATCCAAATGTCGGTCACCGTGCCCGCTTTGGCCAGGTCCTTCGCACGCGCATTGGTGCTGTCGAGCGTGTCATGCCAGGAGATCGGTGGGAGGCGCATTAATTGACCAAGCCTCCGGCAGCCGCTTGCGTGACATCCCCCAAAACGCCAATCCCCACCAACAGAACAGGGAACATCAGAACGCCGCAAGCCACGACTGCTGCGACAACCGACGGCTCGGTGGATTGAAACTTCTGTGTCGGTGCGTCGAACCACATCACTTTTATAATCCGCAGATAGTAAGCCGCTGAGACGACTGAAGAAAGAACCAGAAGGATCACCAAGGGCAAGAGCCCTGCGGCGAGGCCTGCCTCGACCACCGCATATTTGGCCCAGAAGCCGGTGAGCGGGGGGATACCCGCAATGGAAAGCAAAATCGCAGTCAGCGCGAGGGTCACAATCGGCCGATTAGCGATGAGGCCGCCAAGCTCCGAAATGTCTTCTACCATTCCGCCTGTCCGCCGCATCATGAGAACGCCGGCGAACATTCCGAGCGAGGCAATCACGTAAATCGTCATAAACAGGAGCAGGGCCGGCGCGCCCAAATCCGCTCCTGCGGCGACGGGGACCAATGCGTATCCCATGTTTGCGATCGAGGAATAGCCGAGAAGCCGTTTGATATTGTTCTGAAGGAGCGCGCCGAAGGCGCCAACGATCATCGATGCACCTGAGATGATTGCGAGGATCATCTGCCAGTCCTCCAACGCCGCGCCGAACACCGTGAAGAGGACGTTTGCAAAGACGACCATCATGGCCATTTTCGGCGCCGCAGAAAAGAAGGCCACCACGGGTGTGGGCGAGCCCTCGTAAACGTCCGGGGTCCAGATATGCATAGGCGCGGCCGAAACCTTGAAGGCGAGCCCCGTGATCATCAAAACCATTCCGAACAGAAGGCCCGTCGTCATCTCAGCCTCAGCGATGTCGGCAAAGTTTGTCGATCCGCTGAAGCCGTATACGAGCGAGGCGCCGTACAGCAGCAACCCGGATGCAAGCGCCCCCAATACGAAATACTTCAGGCCGGCTTCTGCAGACCTGGGGCTGTCTCGGTGAAATGCCGCGAGGACGTAGGATGTGAGGCTTAGGGTCTCTATCCCCATATAAAGGGTCATCAAATCGCCGGCCGACAGCGTGGTCCCCATTCCAAAACAAGCAAATACCATCAACAGCGCATACTCGAACCTCAACGTCCCGTGGCGGGCAAAGAAGCCGCTCGAGATCCAGAGCGCAGCGGCGGCCAATGAATAACTCACGCTCTTGGCGAAATTCACGAAGGGGTTCGAGACGACCAAGCCGCCGAAAGCTTCGCCGCCAGCGCTGTAGGATTGCGCAAGAAATGCGGCCACCACCAATGCAATCGCGCCAAGTTTAAAGAATAAACGGGCAAACCGTTGGCCGAGCAATGCGCCCGCAAATGTGCCGAGAAGCCCAACACCAACAAGCCAAGCCTCTGGCGCCAGCGTCTCAAAGATGGCGATCCAATCGAGCATGCCGGCCTACCCAGCCCCCATAAGGACAAGCACCCTTTGAGATGCGCCTTCGGTGATGTCGAAAATCAGATCCGGCTTCACACCGAGCAGAATGACCCCAAAGGCTAGAGGCAATAAACAGACAAGCTCTCGCCCATTCACATCGGACATGACGACTTCGCCGCGAGAGACCTTGGCCTCCAATTCGGGGTTCATTTGCCCGAACACCGCCCTGCGATAGAGCGTCAACATATAGACGGCCGAGAAAATCACTCCGAGGGCGGCGCCGAACGCCGCCCATGTCGACGCCTGGAATGCGCCGATCATGGTGAGGATCTCGCCCACGAAGCCCGATGTGCCGGGCAAGCCAACATTTGCCATCGAGAATAACATGAAAAGCGCTGCATAGACTGGCATTTTGCCGGCAAGGCCGCCAAACGCGGCGATCTCGCGGGTGTGGGCTCGGTCGTAAATCACCCCGACAATCAGGAACAGCGCCCCTGAGATCAGGCCGTGCGACAGCATCTGGAACACGGCCCCCTGAACGCCGATCTCGGTAAAGCTGAACACACCAAGGGTGACAAAACCCATGTGGGCAACAGAGCTGTAGGCGACCAGTTTCTTCATGTCCGTCTGCCGCCACGCGACCAGAGATGCGTAGACGATTGCGACGACAGACAGGGTGAACATGAAGGGCTGAAAATAGGCGCTGGCGTCTGGAAACATCGGCAGCGAAAAACGCAGGAAGCCATACCCACCAAGCTTCAGGAGAATACCTGCCAGCAGAACGGACCCGGCAGTCGGCGCTTGAACGTGGGCGTCGGGAAGCCAGGTGTGCACCGGGAACATCGGAAGCTTTACAGCAAAGCTCGCGAAAAAGGCGAGCCATAGCCATGTCTGCGCGCCGGGTACAAAATCGGTCTGCTCCAGAAGCTCAAAGTCCGACGAGCCGGCCTCGAGGATCATATAAACGACTGCCGCCAGCATGAAGAGTGAGCCGAGCAACGTGTACAGAAAGAACTTGAACGAGGCGTAGATGCGATTCACGCCGCCCCAAACCCCGATGATTATAAACATCGGGATCAGGCCAGCTTCGAAGAAGATGTAGAAGAGCAGGATATCCAAGGCGCAAAACGCGCCGATGATAAAGGTCTCCAGCACGAGGAAGGCGACGACATACTCTGTCACCCTGGTTTTGACTGATCCATAGCTCGCTAGAAAACAAAAGGGCATCAGCAGCGTCGTCAACACGACGAGTAAGATCGACAGGCCGTCAACGCCCATTTTGTATTGCACAGTGCCGTACCAAGGCACCGCCTCGACGAGTTGGTACCCCTCAACGCCAGGCCTGTACGCCATCAGAGCAACAACAGAGACGAGGAAGGTCGCGATGGAAATGACCAGGCCGGCTGTCAGCGTTTTCATTCCGTCCGATTCCGCCGTGCTGGAGCCGATTGCAGACGACACGGCCAAGATCAAAAGCCCCCCTGCCAGGGGCATCATCGTGATCGCTGTGAGGATCGGAAACCCGTCGATCATCCGACGCCACCGGAGCGAAAGTAAAGCACGCCGCCGAACATGAGCGCAGCGCCGATCACCACGAAGGCATAATGGTAGAGGTAACCCGTGTGCAGTGCAGACAGGCGCCTGGCACACCAGCGGCTCGCAGCCGTCACGCCATCTGGGCCGAAACCATCAATGATCCGTCCGTCGCCCCCCTTCCAAAACAGATCGCCCAGGCGGCCGAGCGGGCCTACGACCGTGAACTTGTAGACTTCATCAAAGTACCATTTGTTCTCGAGCATGGCATGCAACGGGCCGCCGCTTGAAGCGATCCGAGCGCCAATTCCGCGGTTGAACAGATAGGTTGAGGTCGCGATGAGAAAGCCGAGCACCGTGACCACAACCGGCGCAAGAAACACCCACTCATAGCCGCCGGCTTTCTTCAAATCATAGATGCCGGCGATCACCGTATTATCGGGCGTTTTGTAGATCGCTTCGCCCCAAAACCCCTCGCCATGGTGGAACATGGGGTCGTAGAACGTCACCCCCGCAAACACTGCCCCGGCGGATAGGAGAAGCAGTGGAATGAGCATGACCCAAGGGCTCTCATGGGGGTCGTGATGGCCATGGTCATCACCGCCGCCATGGCCATGGCTATCGCTGTGTAAAAGGTGGGCGCCCGTGTAGGGGCCATGAAACGTCATGTAAATGAGGCGCCACGAGTAAAAGCTGGTGAGCAGCGCTGCAAATATGCCGAACCAGAACGCAAGGCCGCCATAGGCCACGCCCGCCTGCCCCGCGACGAACGCGCTCTCCAAGATGCCGTCCTTAGAATAGAAGCCTGACAGGCCGGCAAACGGCAGGTCGACGAGGGGAATTCCGATACCGATGATGGCGATCGTGCCGATCATCATGGCGCCGTAAGTGATCGGCATGAACCGCGCGACACCGCCCATCCGGCGCATATCCTGCTCGTGGTGCATCCCATGGATCACCGAGCCCGCGCCTAGGAACAACAGCGCTTTGAAGAAGGCATGGGTGAAGAGATGGAACATAGCGCCCTCATAGGCGCCGACCCCTGCCGCAAAGAACATGTACCCCAATTGCGAACAGGTCGAGTACGCGATCACACGCTTAATGTCATTTTGCGCCAGCCCGACGGTGGCGGCGTATAGCGCCGTAATCGCGCCGATCATGGTGATCACAGACGCTGCGAAAACCGTGTGCTCATAGATTGGGGAAAGGAGGCAGACGAGATAGACGCCGGCAGTCACCATTGTTGCTGCGTGGATGAGCGCGGAAACCGGCGTAGGGCCCTCCATGGCGTCGGGCAGCCATACATGCAGAAAGAATTGGGCTGACTTTCCCATGGCGCCGATGAACAGCAACACGCCAGCAGCTTCGAAGGCGTTGACCTCATAACCAAGAAAGCTGAACGCGGCGGTCGTGGGCACAGCGCCTTCGACAAAGGCTGCAATCGGCTCGACCAAGCGGGCGCCCTGCGCATCCAGCACCTCGAATGAATTTGCGCGGATCGCCTCGAAAATGGGCGCGAACTCGACTGTTCCGAACGTGAAGAAGACCGCCATGATGCCAAGGGCGAGCCCGAAATCACCAACCCTATTGGTGACAAATGCCTTGATTGCAGCGTCGTTGGGCGCCTTGTTTTGATACCAAAATCCAATCAGCAGGTAGGACGCCAGACCAACCCCCTCCCAGCCGAAGAACAGCTGGATAAAGTTGTCCGCCACGACCAGCATCAACATGGCGAACGTGAATAGGGAGAGATAGGCGAAAAAGCGCGCCTTATGGGGATCCTCACTCATGTATCCCCAGCTGTAGAGGTGAACTAAGCCGGCCACCGAAGTGATCACCGCCATCATCGTGATCGACAGGGCATCGACCCGGATCGCCCAATCGGCCTTCAGCCCCCCGACGTCCATCCAGGTGGTCAGAACAATCGTGTCAAATCGCCTTACGACGGCGGTTTCCGCGCCGCCGACCGCGCCCCAATTAAAAGCGAGCGCACATAGATTATACAGCGCGAGAGCGCCGCACGTGAGCACTGTGCCTGTGGTGGCCACCATCACAAACCGGTCCCCGGTCAGCTTGTGGAAGATCCCGGTGAGCGCGACGACGCCAGGCGCCAGCACGATGAAGACGAGGAAGGCGCTGTTTAACATCGCCCGCTACCCCTTCATCACATCGACCGATTCAACGGAGATATCTCCGCGGATCCGGAAAAATACGACCAGAATCGCGAGGCCTACGGCTGCTTCCGCGGCAGCCACAGTCAAAACGAGCATCGCGAAAATCTGCCCTTCAATTGTGCCCGAAAACACCGAAAAGGCGATAAGGTTCAGGTTGACCGACAGCAAGATCAGCTCGATCGCCATGAGAATGACGATGATGTTCTTGCGGTTCACGAAGATGCCGACCACGCCGACGGTGAATAAAAACGCCGACAGGACCAGATAATGGTTGAGCGTCACGGCCATGGCTTAGATCCCCGCACCGGGCTCCACGTCTACCAAATCCACCGCATCGGCCCTGCGCCGCGCGGTTTGTTTGGCAATGCTCTGGCGTTTCACATTGGTGCGCTGGCGGAGCGTCAAGACAATGGCCCCGATCATCGCGACCAGCAGGATGATCCCTGAGATCTGAAATAGAAGCAGGTATTCGGTATACATAACGCGCCCAATCGCCTCCGCATTGGTCGGCGCTCCGGGTGAGGGGTCCATGCGGGGCGCATCAACGCCGCTCGCCAGCGACACCATTGCAATCTCTGCGAAGAACGCCAGACCGACCAACACCGCAAAGGGAAGATACGACAGAAATCCCTGTTTCAATTCGACAAAATCAACGTCGAGCATCATTACAACGAACAGAAACAAGACTGCTACCGCGCCGACATAGACGACCACCAAAAGCATCGCCAAAAACTCAGCGCCAATGAGGACAAGCAGCGCCGCCGACGTGAAGAATGACAAGATCAGCCACAGCACGGAATGAACCGGATTTCGCGCAGCAATCACGAACACGGCTGAGGTGCCGACGATCACGGCCAAAATCCAGAAAGCGACGAGTTCCATAGGTCGGTTCCGGCCCTTTCGGCCATTGGTCTTCGTGAGCGCTTGCCGCTACTCTGCCGCTAGGACAAGCGAGGACACGCAGTCCGTGCGTTTGAGTCGCGGTCGGTCAACGAAAAGGCGCGTCCAGTTCCAGGTTGCGGGCAATCAATCGCTCCCAGCGGTCTCCATTCTCAAGCAGACGGTCCTTGTCGTAGTAGAGCTCTTCGCGGGTCTCCGTTGCAAACTCGAAATTGGGCCCTTCGACAATCGCGTCCACGGGGCAGGCTTCCTGGCAAAATCCGCAATAAATGCACTTCACCATGTCGATGTCGTAGCGCGTGGTGCGGCGCGAGCCATCATCGCGGGGCTCGGCTTCAATCGTAATCGCCTGGGCCGGACACACCGCCTCACAGAGTTTGCAGGCAATGCAGCGCTCCTCACCATTGGCGTAGCGCCGAAGGGCATGCTCGCCCCGAAATCTTGGCGAAAGCGGGTTTTTTTCAAACGGATAATTCACGGTCGCCTTGCGGCGGAAGAACTCCCGCATCGCGAGGACAAAAGCACTTGCGAAATCGGTTAGAAGCACGCCGCGAAGGGTCTGGGCCAAGCTCATCCCTGGACTCCGCTATAGACAACATAGCTCGACACGATCAGCACAGCGCCCAAAGAGGTCGGCAAGAATATTTTCCAGCCGAGCCTCATCAATTGATCATAGCGATACCGGGGTACCATCGCCTTGACGATCGCGAACATGAAAAAGCTCAACAGCATCTTCAGCCCAAACCAGGCGACCGACCAAAGCTGAGTTGCCAGCACGGGCCAATCAGACTCGTCCAAGCCAAAAGGATCGTGCCAGCCGCCCATGAACAAGACGACCATGAGGGCGCACATGAGAACAATGTTCAGATACTCGCCGAGCATGAACAGCAGGTACGGCGTTGACGAGTATTCAACCTGGTACCCCGCAACAAGCTCAGACTCCGCTTCCGGCAAATCGAAGGGAGGCCGGTTTGTTTCCGCCAATGCCGAGACGAAGAACATGAAGAATATGGGGAGCATGACGACCACGAGCGGGAAATGATCAAAGGCCAGCGCGTGCCAGGTCCAAATCGGTCCAGCCTGGGCGTTTACGATGTCAGTGAGGTTCATTGAGCCCACCAAAAGCACGACCGTCACAATGATAAATCCGAGAGAGACCTCGTAAGAGACCATCTGCGCCGCCGAGCGCAGTGAGCCCAAAAACGGGTACTTCGAGTTGGAAGCCCAGCCCCCCATAATGATGCCGTAGACGCCGAGGGAGCTGACGGCGAACAGATACAAGATGCCGACATTGATGTCTGCGATCACCCACCCGGGCGCCACAGGCACGACAGCCCAAGCCACAAAGGCCAGGACAACCGTAAGAATCGGCGCAAGCAAAAACACCGTCTTGTTGGCGCCCGCGGGTATTATGATTTCCTTGAGCAGGAACTTGCCGAAATCCGCGAAGGATTGGAGAAGCCCGAAAGGCCCCACCACATTCGGGCCTTTACGCATCATCACAGCCGCCCAGACCTTGCGGTCCATAAGCAACAGAAACGCCAAGGATATCAGCAGGACAACCATGAACAGGCCGATCTGGCCCATCACGCTCAGGGTGCCCCACAGAATTCCGTTTTGTTCAATAAGTGCACTCATGGCGCTGGGCGCTACTCCGCTGCAAGAGGGGTATCAAGACGGCTTTTCTGTAACGAACACTCGGCCATCGTTTTTGATGCGCGCGCGATCGGGTTCGTCAGGTAGAAGTCGCCATGGGCAGCCTGAAATGGCAAATCGCGCAACTCTGAGGATGCCTCGGCCGGCTCGTTCAAGAGCGGCGCATACTCCGAGCCCGGCGCGAAGCCCAGGCCGGCGAACACGGGGAACGTGCTGCGAAGGCGTTCGCGCAAGGCTTCGGCGCTGTCATAGGGCAGCGGCGCGCCGAACAGATCAGACAGGGCCCGGAAAATCGCCCAACCTTCCCGCGCTTCACCCTTGGGCTGGACGGCCTTGGCCGTCATTTGAACGCGCCCTTCGCTGTTGACGTATGTGGCTGTCATTTCGGTATAGGCTGTGGATGGGAGTATGATATCGGCGCGGCTTGCGCCGGCATCTCCGTGACTTCCAATATAAATCACTGCGCCGCCGGGATTGAGCTGCGTTAGGTCCACCTCGTCCGCGCCGAGCAAGATCACCGTGTCGAGACCGCCCGACAGCATATCCGCAGTATTCAGCCCTGTCTCATCTGGAATAAATCCCACGTCGAGCGCGCCGACACGACCTGCAGCGGTATGCAAGACGCCGAACCCTGCCCAATCGTCGGCCACAGCGCCCGTTTCGTTGGCCAGTGCCATAGCTTTCGCTAATACGGCATCGCCGTCAGGCCGGCACAGAGCGCTCTCACCGACAACAATCATCGGCCGTTCAGCATCTTCCAGGACCTTTCCGAATGCGCCCATATCAGCGAGCGCCGACGGCGTATTGCCCAAAAAGTCATAGTCGTAGGTCAGGTCGACGCCCTCGCCCACCAGACCAACGCGCAGATTATTCCACAGCCAAGCTTTGCGGATTCGCGCGTTCCACACTGGCGCTTCGACCCGGGGATTGGACCCGATCAGCAAAAGCGCATCGGCCTCTTCCACGCCCATGAAAGTGGGATTGAGAATGTGACGCTCCCTGCGACCGTCGAGACCGTAGCGGGCGCCTGCGGGCCGACAATCGGTCGAGGCGATGCCGAGGGACCGCGCGAAATCGAGCGCCGCTAAGGCCTGTTCAACCTCCACGAGATCGCCGGCGATAACGCCCGTACGCTCCGGTGAGGCCATCGCCTCTTTTACTGCCGAGAACGCTTCAGGCCACGTCGCTGGTGTCAGCTTCCCGCCGCGCCGCACAAATGGCCGGTCCAACCGTTGGCGCTGGAGCCCGTCCCAGACAAAGCGGGATTTATCCGACAGCCACTCCTCGTTCACCTCTTCATTCACCTGGGGCATGATCCGCAAGACCGCGTCGCCTTTGGCATCAACGCGGATCGCGCTGCCCATCGCGTCCATCACGTCAATTGAAGGCGTCTTGCGCAGCTCCCAGGGCCGCGCGTTGAAGGCATAGGGTTTGGAGGTGAGCGCGCCGACCGGGCAGAGGTCGATCACATTTCCGCTCAGCTCGCTTTCCAAGCTCTTTTCCAGATATGTGGTGATTTCAGCGTCCTCGCCGCGTGAAATCATACCAATTTCTTCGACACCGGCCACTTCTGCGGCAAACCTCACGCATCGGGTACACTGGATGCACCGGGTCATGATCGTCTTCACCAGCGGGCCCATATTCTTGTCTTCCACGGCTCGCTTATTCAGCGCATAGCGCGAGCCGGCGCGGCCATAGGCCATGGCCTGGTCCTGGAGGTCACACTCCCCGCCTTGGTCGCAGATGGGGCAATCGAGCGGGTGATTGATCAGCAAGAATTCCATGACGCCCTCACGGGCTTTCTGGATGTAGTCGCCGCGTGTGCGGATGTTTGGCGCGCTGCCATCGCGGTTTGGCCGCATCTCGCCGACGGTCTGGGCGCATGATGCGATGGGCTTGGGCGCGCCTTCCCACTCGACAAGGCACATACGGCAGTTTCCGGCCACCGATAGGCGCTCATGATAGCAAAAGCGCGGTATCTCGGCGCCTGCCTCCTCGCACGCTTGCATGAGCGTGTAGTGGCGGGGGACCTCGATATCCTGGCCATCGATATTGAGTTTGAAAGTGTCAGACATGGCCATCCGAGCAGTCGGTCGCACGCCCCGTGTTAGGTCCGGCGATCAGCAGATCTGTCCCTAGCCCGCACCGCAGAGTATGCCCAGCAACTCTCCTCATGGCGCTTACTCCGCGGCCAATTGATGGCCCTGCACTTGGACATGCCGGGCGCGGTATTGGTCGATACGGTCTTCAATTTCGTGGCGGAAGTGCCGGATGAGGCCCTGAATCGGCCAGGCCGCCGCATCGCCGAGGGCGCAGATGGTGTGACCCTCGACCTGCTTGGTCACCCCGAGCAGCATGTCGATGTCTTCGTGGCGCGCATCGCCAATTGCCATCTTCTCCACAACTCGCCACATCCAGCCGGTTCCCTCCCGGCAAGGCGTACACTGGCCGCAGCTTTCGTGTTTGTAGAAATAGCTGATGCGCGCAATCGCTTTGATCAGGTCGGTCGACTTGTCCATGACAATCACCGCCGCTGTGCCGAGCCCCGACTTGAGGTCTCTAAGCGTGTCAAAGTCCATCGCCGCATCAATGATCTGGTCGGCGGGCACCATGGGCACCGACGACCCGCCCGGGATCACGGCCTTGAGATTGTCCCACCCACCCCGAATGCCGCCGCAATGGGTTTCGATAAGATCCCTGAACGATGTCGACATTTCTTCTTCAACATTACAGGGGGTGTTCACATGGCCGGAAATACAAAACAGCTTCGTTCCGGCGTTGTTTTTCGCGCCAAACTTCGAAAACCACTCGGCCCCGCGCCGCAGGATGGTTGGTACGACTGCAATAGATTCCACGTTGTTCACGGTGGTGGGGCAGCCATAGAGGCCTGCATTGGCGGGAAACGGCGGCTTTAACCGCGGCTGGCCCTTCTTGCCTTCGAGGCTTTCCAGAAGCGCTGTTTCTTCGCCGCAGATGTATGCGCCGGCCCCATGGTGGACCCTGAGGTCGAAATCCCAGCCGTTAAGATTGTTCTTGCCGATCAGTTTGGCCTCATAGGCCTCCTTCACCGCTCGCTCGAGCGCATGGCGCTCGGCGATGTATTCGCCGCGCAAATAGACGTAGCAAGTGTGCGCCCGCATCGCGCGGCTCGCCACCATACAACCCTCAATCAGAAGATGGGGATCATGGCGCATAATTTCCCGGTCTTTACATGTCCCGGGCTCAGATTCGTCGGCATTGACCACGAGATAGTGCGGCCGGTCGCCCACCTCTTTCGGCATGAAGGTCCATTTCAGACCCGTCGGAAAGCCCGCGCCGCCGCGCCCACGCAACCCAGAAGCCTTCACCTGATCGCAGATCCAGGTCGGGTCTTGGGCCAGCATTTCGCGTGTGAGCGCCCACGCGCCACGACGGCGGGCCGCGTCGAGGCCGGGATCCTGCCGGCCGTACAGATTTGTGAAGATGCGGTCCTTGTCCTGCAACATCACTACTTTACCTCAACAACGCTCGGGGCTTGCGCCCGCCAAACGGCTACTTCGCACTGCACAATACCGCGTTCCTGCCGCTGCGCCATGCGTCCCGTTGCCTATGTGCGCATAGCAGCGCTCTGAAAACACAACAGCGTTCATGCAAATCCTAGTTTTCCGCTAAGAACGCCAGCTCACGCGCAGACGCGGGTTATGTGACCGTGGCTTGGCTGGCTTTCAGCGCTTCGGCCTGGGCGACCCAATCTTCGCGTTGGATGCGTCCTGCAAACTTTAAATGGGCCTCCACCCACGCGATGTTCTCCGCCGACCAAGCTGCGATTTGAGCATAGGTGAAGATGCCCAAATCGTTGAGTTGTCGGGCGTTTACCTCGCCAACCCCTTTGATCTTTTGGAGGTCATCTGGCGTTGCCGCGCCGGCCTCCAACCGCATCGGGGCTTTGCCAGGCTGGTCGCTGGGCTTCTCCGCCTCAGACTTCGCAATTTCCGCAGGCTCCTGCACCTGCTCCGGCTCAGGCGGTTTGAGATTAGGCAGCGAGACAAGGCTGGCCACGCGCGAGCCGTCGAATAGGCTCGGATCACTGAGGACCTCTGTCCCGCCCGCGGGCTCTGAGTTGACCCGGTCAATTTGGGGCCCGGGTTCGACATCAGCGCCGTTGCGGAGCCGCTCCAGAATTTCCGCAAAGCTCTCCGGCGTCAAATCTTCGAAATAGTCATCATTGATCTGCACCATCGGGGCGTTCACACACGCGCCTAAGCACTCGACCTCTTCCCAAGACAGCCTACCATCGTCCGTCACGGCCATTTTTCGGCCGATCTTCGATGCACAGACCTCTTTGAGGTCATTCGCGCCGCGCAACATGCAAGGCGTCGTTCCGCACAATTGTATGTGGTTCTTACCTACCGGTTGTAGCCGGAACATCGTGTAGAACGTGGCGACCTCGTAGACGCGGATGTACGGCATTTCCAACCGGTCTGCGACTTCTCTCAGGGCGGGCTCTGAAAGCCACCCGCCATTGTCTTTCTGGGCAAGCCACAAAAGGGGGATCACTGCCGATTGTTGTCGGTCGCCGGGATACTTCCCGCGCCAAAACGCAATTGTCTCTTCGGTCTCTGGCTGAAACGAAAAGCTCTCGCCCCCCGCCTCGAGATCGAAACGACGTGCGCCCATTACCTATCGATCTCCCCGAACACGATATCGAGCGACCCCAAGATGGCGGAGACGTCCGCCAGCGTGTGCCCTCGACAAAGGTGGTCCATGGCTTGGAGGTGGGGGTATCCCGGGGCGCGGATTTTAGCGCGGTAAGGCCTGTTGGTGCCGTCGGACACGAGGTAGACGCCAAACTCGCCCTTGGGCGCCTCAATCGCGGCGTAGACTTCGCCTGCGGGGACGTGAAACCCTTCAGTGTAGAGCTTAAAGTGATGGATCAGCGCCTCCATTGAGCGCTTCATCTCCCCCCGGCGCGGCGGCGCAACCTTGGTGTCCTTAAGCAACACCGGGGCGCCAGCAAGCTCCTCGCTTTGAAGCCGATCCAGGCATTGCTCCATGATTTTGATGGACTCTGTCATCTCTTCCATACGGCAGACATAACGGTCGTAATTGTCCCCGTTTTTGCCCACCGGAATCTTGAATTCGAGCTCATTGTAACACTCGTAGGGCTGGGCGCGGCGTAGGTCCCAAGCATGGCCAGAGCCGCGAACCATAACGCCCGAAAACCCCCAATCGTGAATCGTGTCGAGATCAACCTTTCCGATGTCCACGTTTCGCTGCTTGAAGATGCGGTTTTCGGTCACGAGCCCTTCAATCCGCCGCAACATTTCGGGGAACTGCTCACACCATTCGCGAATATCGCCGAGGAGCGGGTTCGGAAGATCCTGATGAACGCCGCCGGGGCGGAAAAATGCGGCGTGCATCCTTGAGCCCGATGCCCGTTCGTAGAAGACGACCAGTTTCTCACGCTCTTCAAAGCACCAGGTGATGGGTGTGAGGGCCCCAACGTCCAGGATCTGTGTGCCCACGTTTAGGAGGTGGGACATGATCCGTCCAAGCTCCGAGTACAACACCCGGATCAGCTGCGCCCGTTTGGGCACTTCGAGGCCGAGCAGCCGCTCTATAGCCAGGCACCATGCATGCTCTTGGTTCATCGGTGCGCAGTAATCGAGCCGGTCAAAGTACGGCAGACCCTGGAGATAGGTCTTGTATTCGAGCAGCTTTTCAGTTCCCCGATGGAGCAGTCCGATATGGCAGTCGACCCGGTCGACCAGCTCTCCATCCAAATCAAGGATCATCCGCAACACGCCATGTGCGGCGGGATGCTGCGGCCCAAAGTTTAGCGTGAACGCCTGATTGTCGTCGCTCACGGAAAGATCGTCGGCCGCCATCAGGAACCGCCCTCAAGCTGCGCGCTCATCAATGTGGGATCGCCCCAACGCCGCAGGTAATCGCGTTGGAATTGCACACTTGTGCACGTGTCGTTTTCGAACTGGAGGCGTGCAAGGTCAAACCCCGCACCGCTCCCATCACGGTCGAGCTGACGCAAAAGCACATACCTGTCGTCCACAGCGCTCTGGCGCTGATCATCGACCTGGGCAGGGATGACTTCGAGAATATCGATCCATCGCTCTGCGATCGCGACACCGCTTTCCTCGGGCACAGCGCCTAGATCAGCGAGGTAGTAGGCTGACGAGATACACAAAGCCGCGCCGTCCAGACCCGACGCCCGGACAGACGCATCAGACGTGGCCGCGGCGGGTTGTGGTGTGGTCACATCGCTTGACGCTGGCTGCGTGTCTACGCCGCCGGAGGTCTGGCCCGGAAACTCGATTGGCAGATTCTCACACCCGACGAGGGCGCTCGAAACAACAGCTAGACAGATCGCGCGGGGACCGGTCATGCCGCGTCCTCTTGGGCTTTTTCATCGCCGGGAAGAACCGACGTCATCCCCTCCCAGGGCGAGGTAAAATCGAAATTGCGATACTCTTGGGTCAGCTGCACGGGCTCGTAGACGACGCGCTTTTCCAAATCGTCATAGCGAACTTCAACATGTCCAGTGAGAGGAAAGTCCTTGCGCAGTGGGAAGCCTTCAAACCCGTAGTCTGTAAGGATTCGGCGCAGGTCTGGATGACCTGAAAACACGATCCCATACATGTCGAAGGTCTCGCGCTCGAACCAATTCGCGCACGGAAAAAGGTCCGTCAATGAAGCAACAGGCGTCGCCTCATCGGTTTGTACCTTTAGCCGGATGCGATGGTTCATCCGCATCGAAAGAAAGTGATACACGACATCAAAACGCTCAGCGCGCTTTGGGTAATCAACGCCGCAAATGTCGACCAGCGTCTGATAAAGGCACAGACGATCATCGCGAAGAAACCGAACGAGCTTCAACAGGTGTGCGCGATGCACCGCCAGCGTCAGCTCATTGCCGCGCACGTGCCATGCATCAACAGCCCCTTCCAGACCCTCAGCGCCTTGGATATGGCTTGCCAAGTCCTCCAGGACTTCTCTTTGATCAAGTTCAGCTTCGGTCACCGCTCGATCGATCCTTCGCGACGTATCTTTTTTTGCAATTGCAAAAATCCATAGACCAAGGCCTCAGCCGTCGGCGGGCAGCCGGGAATATAGATATCTACCGGAACAATCCGGTCACACCCACGAACGACGCTATAGCTGTAGTGGTAATACCCGCCGCCATTTGCGCAGCTGCCCATGGAGATGACGTAGCGGGGCTCGGGCATCTGATCGTAGACCTTGCGCAGCGCAGGCGCCATTTTGTTGGTCAGCGTTCCTGCAACGATCATCACATCCGATTGGCGCGGCGAGCCGCGCGGCGCCATGCCGAAGCGCTCCAAATCGTAGCGCGGATTGCCTGCGTGCATCATTTCCACGGCGCAACAGGCCAGCCCAAATGTCATCCACATCAGCGAGCCTGTCCGCGCCCAGGCGATAAGGTCGTCTGCCCGGGCCGTGAAATAGCCTTTGTCAGCAAGCTCGTCGGAGAGCCCGGTATAAAACGGATCGTCGGCGCCGGGCGCAAACGCGCTTTCCAGGCCGGCCCGTCCCGCAGCAAGCGCCGGGGTTTTGATGAGTTGATCGGACATCACTCCCACTCCAGGGCGCCCGAACACCACTCATAAACAAAACCGATTGTCAGAATTCCAAGGAATGTGACCATGGACCAAAAGCCGAAGACCCCAATTTCTCCCAGGCTCACCGCCCAAGGGAAGAGGAAGGCGACCTCAAGATCGAAAATGATGAATAAAATCGCCACAAGGTAGAAGCGCACATCAAATTTCATGCGCGCATCGTCGAACGCGTTAAACCCGCACTCATAGGCAGAATTCTTTTCAGGGTCGGGATTGGACGGCGCAAGGATCGCTGATCCAATGATGAACAACGATGCCAATACCGTCGCAAAGCCCAGGAATATGATCACGGGCAAATAATCGAGCGCGAAGCGTTCCAATTCAGTCATGCTTGGTCGCCCTGTTCCGGCACCTTTCCCGTTCAACGCCTGTCTAATTCAAAAGTTCTTACATGCCAGCTAAGGGTTTGTTACGCCCACTGCGCTGCGGCGCTGCGTCACGGCGCGGGCGGCGCTCCCCGCTTTTTCGGTAGATTTTAGCTTGAAAGACCTTCCTACGCGGGTCAACAGACCCCGCACGTCAAAAGAGCGCCAGAGAAGCTTGATCATGCCCCCGCAATCCCTTCGAAACCGCCAAGGAAAGATCGTGGCCACCCTGGGACCCGGAACACGGTCGCGTAAGGTTGTAGAAACCTTGGCGATAGCCGGTGTGGATGTGTTTCGCCTCAATTTCTCCCATGGCGCCCATGACGACCACAAAGCAGCTCTAGGCGCGGTGCGTGCCGCCGAGGAGGCCACCGGACGCCCCCTGGCAGTCATGGCGGATCTTCAGGGTCCTAAAGTGCGCATTGGCTCGTTCCACGAAGGGAAAATCATGTTTCGGTTCGGCGCGGAACTGGACCTGATTGCTGCTGAAGCCACCGACAGGGAGAGCGCGCTTCCCCTGCCCCAGAGAGAAATACTGGACGCGCTGGAAGTGGGAGATGAAATCCTCTGCGACGACGGCCGCGTATCTCTTCGGGTCATCGAGACCGGGGCGCGCATTCGGGTCGTCTCGGACCTGCCAGGATCCCTATCCGACAAAAAGGGCTTCACCGTGCGCGGTAAAGCCCTCCCGATCCGCGCGCTGACGGAAAAAGATAAGGGTGATCTGGCCTTCGCGATGGATATGGGCGTCGACCTCGTGGCGCTCAGCTTCGTCCAAGATGCCCAAGACATTGAGATCGCAAAATCATTGATCACCAACCAGGCGCCGCTCATTGCGAAGTTGGAGAAGCCTGCTGCGATCGACAACCTGGAAGAGATCATCAATGCGGCCGACGGCGTCATGGTCGCGCGCGGCGACCTGGGCGTGGAGTTTCCCCCCGAGCAAGTGCCGATCATCCAGCGCCGTATCATCCGCGCGGCCAGAGCGATGGCGCGCCCGGTCATCGTCGCGACCCAAATGCTGGAATCGATGATCGATAACGCGGCGCCCACACGGGCTGAGGCCGGCGATGTGGCCACGGCCATGTACCAGGGGGCCGACGCGGTTATGTTGTCGGCAGAGACGGCGGTTGGCCGCCACCCGGCCACCGCAGTCGCCGTGATGGGCCGGATCATCGCCGCCACTGAACAAGCCGACGACTTTCACCGCTCCCTTCGCCAATTCGACGGCGACGCTGCTGCGAGCGAACCGGTCGACCTGATTGCGAAATCTGCCTTTGATCTCGCACGGATGGAGGGGGCGGCGGCGCTCGCCCTTCGCACTGGCGCTGTGAAACGCCTTGCGCGCTTTTCGAAAGCCCGCAGCGCTGTGCCGATCCTTTACGGCTCGAAAGACCTTCGACGTTTGCGATGTGCTCAATTGCTCTGGGGCACCCATCCGGTTTCCCTCGACGATCCCGATGCCCCCGACTGGGTGCGCCGCCTGATGGACCAGGTTGGAATTGCGGGCACGGCAGCATATTCGGCCTGGCGCGGCGAAGACGCCGACCAAGTCACAGCATGGGAAATTGGAACTGACGGCTAGCCCGATACGTTCGGCGCAGCATTGAACCGTTTTCTGGCCAGCCGCTTAGCGGTTTAGCGCCGCATCAAGGAGCAAGAACGCCGACAGCCGCGGCGAGGCATTGCGGTTCGACTTCTGGGTGCGGTCCAGCGCCGCCATCGCATCAGGTGTTTCGTGGTCGACGAAACCCCGCGCCGTTGCGACAAACGCTTCATCACTTAGGAGCCGGGTCGCAATCCGTTCGAGTTCAAACTTGGCCGCGGACGCGACCACGCCGCGTCTCTGGGCTTCGCCCTTTCGTGCGGCAGCGGCGATCCGCTTTTTATCCTTCGGGCGGAAAATGTTGGCCAGCGTCATCCCTGCGCCTTCAAGCTTTCGGATCACGGTTTCGGCGATATCTTCCCGGCCGAGGTCGCCGGACCCGCCACGATCGATATCGTTGAGAATGGCCGACCATCCAGCCTCCCGAGACAGGTCCTCGCCCGAGCCCTGGGAAGACAACGAATTTGGCTCCGGCGGCGCGGCCTCAATAGGATCAAAGGGTGGCGGCGGCGTCTCTATTCGAGGCGGCGCCTCAACCGTGTTGAACGCGCCGCCATTTGTATGTGAGAGCGACGGAGGAAGCTGCTCAGCCGGAGGGGGCGCCGCATTCTGGTTTGTGCCTTCGAAGAGTTCGGTCTCCAATGAAGGGCCCTCTTCAATCGCAGCCCTCGCCCGCGGCGGCGGGGAAGCAAAGAGCCCGTTATCTCCTCGGTCTTGGGGCCGCGAAACGGGGGCGGCTTGTTGAGGTTCAGAGCGCCGCAATTCGGGGGCGGGGCGTATATCTGGCAGCTTCTGAGGTTCGGCCCGGGGGGGAGTGTGAACCGGCCGCGTTTCAGCGGGATCGCCAACGCCAGGCCCGCGCGGCACATAAAGCGCCGATGCAGCGACTTCGCTGGACTCGCGCACCCTGCGATGAATCTCGTCTGAAGCTTGGCG
Organism: Pseudomonadota bacterium; assembly: GCA_038747245.1. Lineage (GTDB taxonomy): Bacteria > Pseudomonadota > Alphaproteobacteria > Caulobacterales > Hyphomonadaceae > UBA5336. The sequence continues at coordinate 72,950 of JBCDJY010000001.1, forward strand.
CGCATCATCAACCGCAGATGAGACGGCAACCCGCAGGGCATCGCCCGTTCGGCCTGCAGCCGAAACGGCCGTCTCGCTCGCTTCCACGGCGCGGTCGACCATTTCCTTAGAGTGAGCAAGGCGCGCTTCCAACTGGGAAATCGCGTGGACGATGCCATCCGATTGGGCCCCTGCATCGCCTGCCATCTGCGAAAGCCGCGACAATCCCACATTTAAAGACTGACTGGCCTCGTTCATGGATGACAACCGCGCGTCCAGCGCTTCGTCTGAGCGTCCGATCTCTTCTGCTGCCAGCCGCGCGGCCTCGACCATCTGCTTGGCTTGGCGCGGTATCGCCTCGTTCAACGTGTCGGCCTGGGCGCGTAGGTCCCGGATAAGGGCCTCAAGAGCCGATCGCTCTCGAGCCAATTCCGATGACAAATCCCGCGCATTATCGGCGGCGGCATAGCTAACAGACTCTAACCGCAGTCTTTCGTCGCCGATCTCACTCGATAGAGCTTTCATCGCTCCAAGGGCCTGCCCCATGGACTGGTCGACATCGCGGGCCGTGGCCACGAGTTTCTGGGCGAGGGTTTCTGCGTTGCTGCCCAGCGCTTGGGTTGGCTCAAGCAGCTGTTGCGCCGCGCGGACAACAAGCGCGTTGGCAACAGCGCCCCGCGCGCTTTCCCGGGCCATGAAGCCGGCCATCAGCACCAATAGCCCTGGAAGCAGGGCCATCACCACACCAGACACAATCGTAATCGGCGGTTGGGCGAGGAGGACGTTGACATCCACCAGGGTAATCAACGCGCCCGCAGCGCATGCCCACCAGAGTACGGCGAGCACAAATCCCGCCCAAGGCATCCAGACGCCCGCCTTACGAACGCCGTCTACCCGGCCAGCATCAATCGGCGCCAGCGTATGATGTTCAGGTACTCTGTCACTCATCTGCCACAGACAATAGAAGAAACGTGGCCAAAGTGCGATATTAAAAGACAGTTATCGTAGATTCTTCTTCCGCCCCTCGCCGTTGCCGGGGCTCTCCATGGCGTTAATCCCGCGCCACGGCGACATTCTAAGCCGATCTCGAGTGTGTCACCCACCAAAAATGGCGCGAACCACCGCCTCGATCAGCGTGACAACCATTTGAACAAGAGAAACCATAACTGACCTCGCCCTTACACCGATAAGTGCGGTTTGCCTTCAATAACATGCGAAATCAAGACCGCTTTGGAGGCGCCCTTAGACGCCTCCAAAGCGGAGACGATAACTCGACCTCTAGAGCGCTTCTGTCAGCTCTGGCACGGCGGCAAACAAGTCAGCCACTAGCCCGTAATCGGCGACCTGAAAAATCGGGGCCTCTTCGTCCTTGTTGATCGCCACAATGATTTTGGAGTCTTTCATGCCTGCCAAATGCTGGATGGCGCCCGAAATTCCGACAGCAACATAAAGCTCAGGGGCAACAATCTTGCCGGTCTGGCCGACTTGATAGTCGTTAGGAGCGTATCCGGCGTCCACCGCAGCCCTTGAAGCACCAATAGCAGCGCCGAGCTTGTCGGCCAGAGGAATGATGTATTTGGAGAATTCCTCTTCAGAGCCGAGGGCGCGGCCGCCCGAGACAACGCGTTTTGCAGCGGTGAGCTCCGGCCTGTCACTCTCGACAATTTCTTCTGACACAAACGAGGCCTTGAAGGGCCCTTCCCCAGGCGTCAGGGCCTCGACAGGCGCCGAACCGCCTTCTGCTGCTGCGTCAAATGCCGTGCCGCGAACAGTCACCACCTTCTTGGCATCGCTGGACGTCACGGTCATGATCGCGTTGCCGGCATAGATTGGGCGCTCAAACGTCGTCGGATCGACGACATCGGTGATGTCAGAAAGCTGCATGACGTCGAGCTTTGCAGCGATCCTCGGCGCAATATTCTTGCCGGTCGTCGTGGCGGGCGCAAAGACGGCGTCATAACCCTCCATAAGCGGAACGATGAGCGCTTCCATGGCCTCAGCAAGCTGTTTCTTCAGCTCAGGCGCATCTGCATGCAGAACTTTCCGAACGCCAGCGATTTTCGATGCCGCCTCTGCGGCGCCGCCCGCATTCTCGCCTGCCACAAGAACATCGATCTCACCACCAAATTTGGCGGCAGCCGTGACCACCTTGTGGGTCGCATCAGATAGGGTCGAGTTATCGTGCTCGGCAACGACCAATACAGGCATTACACGGCTCCTTTGGCTTTGAGTTTTTCAATGAGGTCGGGGACACCCTCAACCAGCTCTCCAGCCTCGCGGACTGGAGGCTCAGTCACTTTGACCACCGTCAATCTCGGTGCAAGATCAACGCCGTAGTCTTCTGGCGTTTTCATATCGATGGGCTTTTTCTTCGCTTTCATAATGTTTGGAAGCGAGGCGTAGCGCGGCTCGTTAAGACGCAGGTCGGTCGTGACGATCGCTGGCGTTTCCAAGGCAACGGTTTGCAGGCCTCCATCTACCTCGCGGGTCACGTGCAAGGCATCGCCCTCTTTCTTCACTTCCGATGCGAACGTGCCCTGGGGCCAGCCCAAAAGCGCGCCGAGCATTTGCCCGGTTTGATTGCAGTCGTCATCGATTGCTTGTTTGCCGAGGATCACGAGGTCTGGCCCTTCGGCTTCCACAACCTTCACCAAAAGCTTCGCTACGGTGAGCGGCTCCACCATTGCATCGGTCTTGATCAGAATGCCTCGGTCAACGCCCATCGCCAGTGCCGTGCGCAACGTTTCCTGGGCCTGCTGCGGCCCGATGGAGACGGCGATCAGTTCTGTTGCGACCCCGGCCTCTTTCATACGAACCGCTTCTTCGACGGAAATCTCGTCGAACGGGTTCATGGACATTTTGACGTTAGCCAAGTCCACCCCTGTCTGGTCCGGTTTCACCCGCACTTTGACGTTATAATCGATAACCCGTTTGACAGGGACGAGCACCTTCATGGGTAGGCTCCTGGCTGATTTGTTTCGCGATGAGGTTTGCAAACATCAAATTGCAACTCAAGCGCAGTTGGTAGCCGCGCGGGACCTTGGGATCAAGTTTCCCTTTACGTTAGCGTCAATTTGGCGCGTCGCCCCAGCCCCCCACATCAAACAGGGGGCTGAGGGCCTTTTTCGCGCCGCTCTCTCGTCGCTTGGACTAGCCGCCTTGGCCCCAATCGGTGTCGTCAACCATCCAGTAGATTGCATCGGGCGACACTGGCCCATCCGATACCTCAGGCTGCCAATCGTATGGCGAACCGGCCGTCACAGAGCCGATCGGCGCGCCATTGGAGAGATCCATATAGGCGTCGAAGGCGCCCTGATCCGGCGAGCTTGTCAAACCGCCGAAGTCAAACGAGGTCTGGCCCAGCACGGCTTCGATAGGTGACATCGATGCAAAGGCCGGCAAGGTGGCGCCAGTGTCTGCAAGCCCAGGCCCTCCCATCAAGGCATTGAAGTCGAACATGTCTTGACTGAAGGGCTGGGAGACCATCCCGCCGCCACCAAAGTCACCGGACCCGGGCTGTGACATCACAGCAGACTGAAGCACCAACGATGTATTCAATGATGCATTCGGCACAGGCGAAAGCGATAGGCCCTGAGCCAGCTCACCCGGCAGCTGGAAGTCCGGCGTCTCGAACAAGGACAGCTCTGCGGTCTCTCCAGGCTCCAGCGAGTCCTCATCGATGCCTAGGGCGCTTGGTGGTCCAGCAAGCGCGAAGGCCGCCTGAGGCGCTGGCGCCTCCGCCTCAGCGGCAAAGGTGACGGTTACGGCCGCTTCGCCGAGCACAGCGCCCTTGCCGCCTTTCTGGGCGTAGATCGTTGCGCTGAATGTTGCCTGGGAGCCGAAGGCGCCCAAGGCTTCGCCATTGTAATCGCCATTATTGTCGTTGAAGAGCGCATATGGCGCGCCGTTCTGAAGTGTCAGTTGCTGGCCATCGAGGAACATCCGGGCTGATCCTGGCGTTTCAGGCCCGGTGTAGATGGCTGCAATATTATACTCGCCATCGAGCAACTCATTAGCGCCGATCACATCATTGGCTGACAGTTTACGGATCAGTTGATCTGTTTCCGGCTCCACAAGCCAAAGCTCAACGGCGCTTTCCGGCGGCTCGCTCACGGTCACTGTAAACGTCTGCACCGCGGAATTGTTATCCGGATCGGTGGCAGTCACAGAGATTGTATAAGTCCCTGCGGCAAGTCCGATCGGCGCTGCAACCGTGGCGCCATTGGTCGTAAACCCGGGCGGCGCCGAGATTGAGACCGTCAACGGGTCCCCATCGGCATCGTCGAATGCATTTGCCGGCACTGTGAAGCTGAACGCCTCATCGTTCGTGAACGCCTTGTTTGTGATCGGGACGTCCGGCTCAGGGGATGTATCCAGATCCTCAAGCACCGTGAGCACAAAGGTGTCGCTGGCGGAAAACTCACCATCGCTACCGGTCAGTGTGATGTTGAACGTGCCACTGGTGGTCGGCGCGCCCGAAATGGTTGTTCCGTTAAAGCCAAGCCCCTGCGGCAGCCCGCTGGCCTGGACTGTAATTGTGTCGCCATCGGGATCGGAGAAGACCGAAGAGACATCGATATTGACGCTTGCGCCGAGGGCGACGGTGTCATCCTCGACGGCATTTGTCGTCACAGGCGCTTGGTTCGGCAATTCACCTTCCGCGAACGTGATGTTGAAGGTGCTCGCCGCCAACAAATCGCCATTGCCGCCATTTTGTGAATACACCTCCACGCCAATGTTCTGCACGGTGCCACTCGGCGGAAGGTCAACCTCTTTGAAGTTGCCATTGGAGTCCGCCAGCAAGGCATAAGGCGCGCCATTCTCCTGTTTCGCGAACGAGCCATTGACGAAGAACAAGACGGAGTCGGCGCCCGCTCCATTAAATTCCGCCTCAATGTTGTACTGACCAGACTGAACCTCAGCCAGGTTGACCACGTCCGTGGTGTTAAGCGCCCGGATCCTTTGGTCGGTCACGGCGTCGATCAGCCAGAGGGTGATGTCGCCGGTCTCTACCGGAGCCGTAACGGTGACCGTGAATGTCTGGGTCGCAAAGGCGCCGTCAGGGTCGGTTGCCGTGACCGTGATCGGGTAGCTTCCCGGCGCGAGCCCGGCAGGCGCCGTGACCGTTGCGCCGTTGGCGGTGAAGCCCGCCGGAGCTGCGATTGAGAGGGTCAGCGGGTCGCCATCGCTATCGGTGAAGGCGGACGCCGGCACGGTAAAGGCGAACGCTTCACCGGTTTCAACAGACTGGTTGGCCAGCGGTGTTCCAGCAGCCGGCGGCGTGTTGCCCTCAGCCGAGACCGTCAGCGTGAACTCAGTCGTTGCGACCTCTTGGCCATCGCTCGCCGTGACGGAAACCGTGAACGTGCCAGCCTCAGTTGGGGCGCCAACCAGCGCGCCGTTCTGGAGCGACACGCCATTCGGCAAGCCAGCCGCGCCCAGCGAAAGCTCGTCGCCATCGACATCGGTGAACACGCCCGAAAGATCGATGTTCACCGCGCCATCCAACGCGACATCTGCATTGGCAATCGGATTGACCACCACAGGGGCGCTGTTTCCGCCTCCGCTGGAGCCGCCGCTCGTCGACAGATCCAGGGTTACGGAGATGTGCTCGATGAAGCGCGTTGCGCCCTGCCCGGTCATCTGAAGATTGATGACATCGCCGCTGTTGAGCGGACCCTGGCTTGCGATCAAAGCGTTCACCAGGTCGGCAATATCAACGACATCCTCGATCACTTGGTTGTTCTGCCAATTCGCCGTGATCTGGGTCTGAACGCTGCCGTCCACGAAATCCTTGTTGGTCTCGAACTCGCCCGGCGCCTTGGTGTCTTCTACCTGGAATGTGAGCGTGGTGTTACCACCCTGGTTGCGCTCGGCCACCCAGTTGATGAGCGCGCTGTCGACGCTTGTGACGTTCGACACACCATCCTGCACTGTGAGACGGATCTGGACAATCTTATCGGTCTCCAGATCGTTTGAATTCAGCGAGCTGCCGAGTTCGATATCGTCTTGCGCCGAAAGCGTGATTGCAGAGAAATCCTGCTGAACGATTTCTTCTGTGACCACCACGTCAAAACTCTGGCTGGCAAAGTTCTGGTCGTCGTCGGTCGCGAAAATCGTGATCGGATACGTCCCGATGGCCAGATTTGCTGGCGCTTGCAGGACGCCGTTCACAAAAGTGAACCCTGCTGGCAAATTGGGCGCGCTCAGCACCAGCGCGTCGCCATCATCATCGGCAAACGCGTTGGCCGGGATGGTGAAGGCAAGGCCATTGCCCTGCTCGACCGTGAGATCGTTGATCTCAGTGTCTACCCGAGGCTCTGTCGGTCCTGTGATGATGAAATCGGACTCGGGGGTGTTGTTGGCCGCGCTCGTGGCCGCACCCGCGCCCTTATTGCTCAGCGCCAGCTTGTCGATTTCAAAATCCTTCGACCGCCCGGCAATCTGAAGTGTGTAGGTCTCATTGGGATCAAGGTCATAGATGACGTTGATGCCGCCGAAATCGCCATTCTGCCCGCCGGCTTTCAACTCATTGAGGCCGACGCCGCCGATGTAGAATTTCATCCACTTTTGTGCGTCGCCCAAAACAGAGCCATTGGGCGGGTTATCTGGATCGAATTCGGCGTTCTCAACATCGATCGTCTCGCCAGTCTTCACATGCAGACGGGTCTCCCCGCCTTGGACCACGGGCACCGGGTTCACCGGGTTGCCCTCTGAGTCCACAAGCCGAACGAAGACATCATTGGCTTCCGATGCCGATGGCTCGACCCGGCGACCGAACTTACCCTTCAGGACATAATTACCGCCCTGGTCGGTGGTGAATGTGTAATCCAGCGTCGAGTTGGCAGCTGGGTTACCGAAGGAGTTGTTGCCTTCCCAGATGATGTATCCATCGCCGCTTGGGTCTGGATTTTCGTTTGACGCTTCTTCTGTGGTCTCGAAGACCCAGCCGGTCGTGCCTTCGCGGTCGGCGCTTTCCGCCTCGAACACAACCGTGCCGTTTTCGGCCTGGAAGATCTTCTGAGGCTCCTCGGGCGGCTCAGCTGGCACCACGGGCGTGCCCGTCGGGTTGGTGAGGTAAACCACATCGGCGACCGGCCCGACCGCCACTTTGCTCACCGAATCTGGCAGGGAGCTATCAACGACGACCGCAGCGGTGACTGCGATGGGCTGAATGCCCGCATCGGGAATATCAACGTTGCTTGGGTCTTCGTTGTAGTCAAACGCGTTGATCGGCACGAGCGCCTTGCCATTTGCGCCGATCACGATGTCCACGGTCTGGAAATCGAACGCATTGTTGGCGGGGAAATCCGGGTGCTGCGTGGCCAATCGATTGGCGACTATATCGGCAATGCCATTGGTCTCGACTGTGACGGGGTTGAAGCCCTTGGTGAGCACCACGCGCACCGTCGCGCCGGGCTCTCCGGTGACCTCGATCACTGGCTCTGTGCCGCCATAGACCGCTTCGCTGTCGCCGGCGGCAAAGCCGTCCACGGTGACCGAAACCGTCTGTGTCGGCCGGCCTTCCACGGCCTCGCCAACACTGCCAGCCAAGGACCCGTCGCTGTGCAGATAGCCTTCCGCTGTCGAGCCATCGTCGAACACGACGATGAACCGGGAGCCGATGAGCTCTGCGCCAGAGACGCCGCCCACATCCCAGCCGTCAAGAGCGCCGTCATCAACGCCGATCGCTGCGCCGCTTCCCTTTAAGAGGCCGGCGATGGAGTTGGGGTCCATGTCGCCGGCAAAGCCAACGGTTTCGCCGTTCTCGAAGCCGCCATCGCTGCCGTCAAACTTAACGAGAAGGCCGCGGAAGCCACCGGTGGACTCCTTGCCTTCACCGCTGGTGTTGGGGATGGGCTGCGTGCCCGGCAAGACATAGCTGCCTGCATTGGCTTCGAAATAGGCGCCCGTGCCGTCGCCGGTTTCGCTATCGACCTTGAACAGCTTCGTCGCCGTATCGCCGGCCGTGCCGTCCTTGTCGAACACGCTATCGCCGTAGATCGCACCGCGCACATCGATCAGGACAGCCGCGACCTGTTTGTCACCAGTGTTGGTCAGCTGGAACGAATTGGAGCTGAAATTGGATTGGCGCACATTGTTGGCGTTGGCCATGACGGTCAGGATGACCGAGCCCGTGTCGCCTTCATCATAGCTCCCGCCTGTGTCGACATTGTCGAGGGTCGCGAGAATCTCCGCCACCTCATCAACATCTCCGCGGCCGAAATCAATCGGCAGGCCGGCCTCGTTGAGTATGCCGCCTGTGTCTGCAACTGAGCCAGCAACCAGGGCAGCCGAGAAGCTGGTTCCCGTCCACCCACCGTCGGGCGCAGCATAGGTATAGGTGAACACGCCGTCGCCGAGGTCCGCGATTTCAGGTGCGCCGAACACGTCGCCGGTATTGGAAGTGAGCTCCAGCTCATCGCCGTCGATAGAGGCCGCGTCGATGCCGCTGGCATCGTCATAGGTTACCGTAATCACCAGGGCGTCATTGGCCGTGGCCGGGCCTTCGGTCGACAGGAGCGCTGTCGGGCCGTCCGTATCCACATTGCCATCAACAAGGGCGAGCTCGGACAAGCTGACGGGGAAGGGCTCGTCGGCCCCGCCGGTTTGCGTATGGGTGATCCCGAATGCCACGGGGACGTCGCCGGCCTGGATCGCATCAAACAAGGCGCCCGAAGTGAGGCTCAACGGATCAAGACCGCCGGTCTCAAGCGGTGTCCCGTCGGCGTCAAGTGTGGTCCAGGTGCCCGTAAACACAACTGCCTCTGGGGTCACGCTGACCGACACATCAAGTTTCGTGGCGGCGTGGGTAGCCTTGTCCGCAAGCGGGCTGGTCTTCCCAGGTTGGCCGACAATGTTCACATTCTCGGTCTTGCCGGAAAGCTCGAAATCCGCCCCGGGATTGCCCGTTACGAATTTGACGAACGTGCCGCCATCGATGCCAATCAAGAGGCCGTACTGCTCGAATGCAATCGGTGTCTTGGTGCCGCCGAAGTAGGGATTGTCGAACGTGCCTGACAGGGTGAAGTCATCGCTCACCTTGGCGCCGAACGTGAACGCGGCCTGGCCATTATTGGTGTCCGTTGGCGAGGACTCGACCACGAGGCGATTGCCCGCATCGGTCGAGACGATGGCTGCGCCGTTGTTCGTGGCGTAGTCGAGCTCAACCTGGGCGCCAAAGGCCGGCATGACGCCGGTAAATCCAGCCGTGAACGGAGAATCGCCTGCAGCCAGGCCGGCGAGATCGATCTCGATCGTGCCCAAATCACTCAGGGCAGCGTCGCCATTGTCAGCGTCGTAGGCGAAACGGTCGGCCAAATTGACGATGCCGTCCTCGTCAATATCCCCGTCCTCGGCATTGACGGTGCCGTCAGCATCGAAGTCCTGGTCCAGGTTTGCCCCAGGCAGCGCCGGGTCAATCCCGTCGACAGCGAAGGTGACCGGCAGGGTCGGCAAGGAGGCGTTGCCGCCCAAGTCCGACAAGGCGCCATCCACCATCGAGATCGTGTAATCGCCCGTGGTCCACCCACTGTCCGGCGCATCGAAAATCGCTTCAAGCGTGCCGGTTTCGAAATTCACAGCAACACTTGTCGGCGCAACCTCGCCATCCGGGCCTGTAAGCGCGAAGTCAGTGAGCTCCGCGCTCGCCTCGTCCAGCCCGCCGGCATCGATGAAGTCCACCGCGATGCTGATAGGATCAGTGGGCGTGGCCGGCGCTGTGGGTACAAGCGCCACTTCCGGCGCGGTCACGTCATTGATCTGCAGGGTGAATGTGTCGACCAAGCTCGCGTTCTGGGGATCGCTGGCGGTGACTGTGATTTCGATGGATTGGCCCGTCAGCGCGACAGGCGCCGTGCCGGTCAGTCCAGTGGGCGACAGCGTAATGCCCTCCGGCAGCGGGTCTCCGTTCGACAGGGTCGCGGTGACCGTGACGGTCTCATTTTCCGGATCGGTATAGGCGAATGGCACGTCAATGGTCTCGCCCGCACCGACTTCCACGAGATCGGGAATATCGGTTCCGGTCGGCGCCTGATTTTGCGGCGCATCGGCAGTGCGGGTGAAGGTCACTTTGTCGACGCGAACAAATTCGCCATCACCGCGCAATCCAGTGAGTGAGAAGGTGTCGCCCTCTTCGATTGCGACCTGCTTGAACTCGATGGTGCGCAGGTTTTCGGCCTGGGCAGCGTTGCCGGGGCCATCATTGTTCCACACCCAGCTTCCAACCGTGGCATCGCCCACCGCAATCGATGCGGTAGACTGGCCGTCGCTTTCGTCGAAATAGGTCACCGCGATCGTGTAAATGCCCGGAGTGACGCCCTCCGGCAGCTCCGTCGTCACCGTGCTCTCTGTCTTCACATTAAGCCGGATGAGGGCGTTCTCCGATGCATCTCCTGCGCCCTGGGCGAAGAAGGCGCTGTCATCCAGGCCCGTGAAGTTCTCGGCCTCCAGCACAATCGGCTCACTGGTGATTGGCGTGTCCTCATCATCATTCGTGATGGTGATGTTGGCGGTGTCACGTGTCGCGTCGATTTGGCCTGCGCTGGTCGACACGAGGGAGAATGTCAGCAGTTCGTCGGCTTCGAACAGGTCGTCCTGGCCGATTTCCAAAAGGAGCTGCGCCTCGGTTTCACCCACCTCGAAGACGAGTTCAGCCGGCGGGAACAGCCTGTAATCGCTAGCGTCCACATCGCCCGTCACCGCGTAAGTCACTGTGACTTGCTCATCGGCGGCCTCCGAAAGGGCGACCGTGAAAGTGAACACCTCCTCGTCGGCTTCGGAGACCGAGTAGTCCCCCGCTTCAATCAAGAAGACCTCGAGCGCTTGCGGCGCAAAACGCACATTGGCGACGCCGCTTTCAGCGTCGAATTCAGCTACAAAATCGTCGATTCCTAGGGGCGAGCTCGGCGTTGGGTCGAACAAGTCGTCAAAGACAATCGCCACGTCTTCTTCGCCGTCGCTGGTGATATCGACGCCAACAATGGTCGAGCCGGCACGCACATCGACGATTTCAGCGCCGGTCGCGCCCGATACCGCAACGGTGTCGTCATCTTCGAAGCCCTTGATCGTGACGTCGTCGAACGCTTCAGCAGGGCCGGAGATCACATCGGCTCCGCCGGACGACACGTCGATGACTTCGTCGCTTGGCAAGACAGTGATGGTTTCATCGCCGTCCATGCCTTCATTGGTCGTTTCAGCGTCGATCGTGGCGGTCGCGGTCGCAGCTGCGAGGGTCAGCGCCTCGCCGCCTAGCGTTGCGCCAGTGATGACCACTGAGAGGGTTTCGGCATCCTCGGTGATTTCATCATTGATGAGGTCGACCGTGATCGTCTGTTCGCTCTCCCCTCCGGTCAGCGTGAGCGTTCCAGACTGGGCAACATAGTCGGTGCCGGCATCGGCGGTGTCATCTGCTTCGCCAACGGTATACGCCACCTCAACAGTCTCGCCGTCGGGCACGGCTTGTGAAAGCGTGACGGTGAAGGTTGCCTGGGCACCAACTGCCTCAGCCACTGACAGCGGGTCAGCAATCACCGAGACAGTAATATCGGGAAGCGGCACCTCGACAGAGGCGCTCACCGTGGCCTCGGCGACCAGGTTACCGGCTGCATCGGCCACCGCGCCGGCGGCCAAAGTTGCCGTGAAGTCGCCTTCGCTCCAGCCGCCAACCGGCGGGTTGAAAGTGTACGTGGCAATTCCAGTGTCGGGGTCGAATGCGAACGCACTGGCGGGCAGATCGGTGACCCCGGGGCCGCTAAGTGTCACGTCGCTGTCTTCCACGGTCGCCGGGTTAAGGGCCGTTTCATCGATCAGAGTCAGCGAAACGATGATGGGTGCATCGACATCCGTGACCGTATCGATCGCAGCGAAGCTCGCCGTCGGGGCCTGGGTGTCTGGCGCTGGGTCGACCGTGAGTGTGATGTCGAGGGTTTCCGCCGGCGCGCCGGCTGCGTCAGTGGCGCCTACGGTGATTGTGTATTCACCAGCAGCAAGGCTTGCCGGGACCGTGACCGTTGTTCCATCGACAGTGATGGACAGATCGCTGGCGGTGATCAGCGGTGTCACGACATCGCCGGCGTCCACATCCTCAAATGTCAGGAAGGGCGCGAGGTCGATGATGGTCTCTTGACCGGCGGTGGCTGTTGCCGCGTCGGTCGTGCTGGACACAGTTGGCGCATCGTTTGTGTTGTTGACGGTCAGGTCGAAGCTTTCGGCAACGGATTGACCCGCGCTGTCGGTGGCCGTGACGGTCACCGACACAGTGCCGACGTCGCCATTCTCCGGCGTGCCAGAGAAGGTTCCGCTAGAGGCATCGAAAGTGAGCCATGCAGGCAGCTCGCTTCCACCAAGCAGGGTCGCCTCGAGCGTAAGGCCTTCCGCGCCGCCATCATCGGCAAAGGCGTCAGCAGGCACCACAAAGCTATAGGCGGCGTCTTCGTCCACCGATTGGTCGCCAATCCCCGCGTCCACGGTTGGCGGCGTATCGACCGTCTCCGTCGACAATACGCGGATGTAATCCCAGGAGGCATCGAAGGCCTGGGCATTGCTGAAGTCAGTGCTGTAGGCGCCAACGAAAAGGCCGCCGCCCGCATCGCCAAAGCTCGGATTGAGCCCGTTTATTGCGTCAGCAATGTCTCCGGTCACCGTAAAGGTTTGGGCAACAATTTCGGCACCAATCGGCGCCTCATCGGCGTCGAGCGGCTGAATACGCGGTGTGACTGTGATGTTGGCTGGATCACTACGGTCAACATCGATTGACAGAATATAGGAGGCAGCGGCCGCTTGGGCGGTGTTCAAAGAAATCGATTGGGAAGAACTCCCCCCGGCAGGGTTTGCATCCTGTTGAGCGTCATCATTATCCCAGCGAATATCGATGATAGGCTGGCCATTATTGCCCGAAGCCCGGGCCACCTTGATGTAGCTTTCTTGCGTTCCATCCCCGATTTGAATGCCAAAGGCCGCGAATTTCACCGCCGGAATGCCGCCTTCGGGCGGAACAATGCGCGATGTGACGGTAAAGCTATCGGTCGCGCTGGTGTTCAGCATAAACCCGTAATCATCGGTCGACGCGTTCTTGTCGTTGAAGCTGTCGCCATTCGTTGACGTAACGGTCAAAAGCCCATTTTCGATCACGCCCGTGCCGGTGGTCAGCCCAAGATAGGGATCTTGGTCGTCGCCTGTTTCGGTCACGTTTGGATTGACGTTCACGCCACCAAGCCCGGTGCCCTCGGAAAGCGGGTCAACCGGTCCCACCGCGTTGAATTCCAGACTGATGGATCCGCCGGCCTCCAAGACGGTGGCCAAGCCATTGGTCGGGTCGAGATAGGCGGCATCGACGGCATTCGCGACCCCATCCTCATCAAGGTCTAGGTATCTTCGGCGTCATCCTCGGTCACGATGCCCGCCGCGCTGGCCGCATTGGTGTCCAGGATCACCGCCGTGCTGGTGGTGCTCGTCAGGGTCACCGCCACGCTTGTGTCGCCGGTGTCCTCGTCGTCCTGGTCAACGTCGATCGTCAAGGTTCCAGCGCCGGTCTCATCTAGCAGAACCGTCTGGGTCTCGCTGACGGTGACCTCGCCGATGGTCTTGTCATAAGTGAGCTCGACCTCGCCTGTCTTGGCCGGGGTCGTGGTGATCGCGAAGAGGAGCTGGTCGGCCCCATCGTCTCCGCCTTCCGCAATGGTTGGCGCATCGCCAATCGACAGGCTGCCCACTTCGCTGAGCTGGAAGTTCAGCGTGGTCTCGCTGGCCGGTCCGTTCTGGTTCAGCCAGAACGTGTAAGTGCCTGCCGGCAGCGGCACAGGGAATCCGAGTCCGATTCCATTCAGGCTCGGCAAGATGTCGGTGCCTTGATCTTCTGCGTCGTACAGATAGCCGCCGACGACGCCCTCGTTGGAGGGGAGGATTTCAGGGTTGGTTTCGAGCCCTTCAATATCGGCATCAAAGGTCGGCCCATCCATAAACCCGATGAAGCCCGCCGTATCCTGGAGGCTCACGCTTTGCAGGATCAGCGCTTCAAGCACCTGTCCTTCCGGCACAGTTATTGTGAAGAAATCCCGGTCATCGGGCGTTGGGTCAGGATTGCCCTGTTGGGCTGAGGTAATGAGGTTATCGCCCAAGGCGACTTTGAGGTCGGTCGGCGCGAGATTATCGCCTGAAAGATCGCCCGAAACGCTCTCGCTAAAGGGCGTATTGAATTCATCTTCTGTGACAGACGCTGACGCAGCGACCACGTCGCCAAGGGCGAAACCGTCCGTGGAGACACCGGTAAGCGTCACGCTGACGGCATCTGCCCCATCATCAATGTCGTCATTATCGACGGTGACCTGAACTTGTCCCACGCCGTTAATTAGGGAGATCGTTTCGGTGACCGATTGGAGCCCATCGGGTCCGTCCACGTCATAGGTCACCGCCACATCACCGGTCACGTCGCTGTCAGCATTGACCGTAAACACCAGCGTTGAGGTGCCGATATCACCGGCTTCGACCGTGTCTGGCGCCTCTCCAAGGGTGATGAGAACATCGCTGACGACGCCGTCCAAGGAGCGGATCGTCAGGTCTTTCCAGGACCCCGTAAACGCAGTTGCGTTGCTGAAATCTGTGATCGCGATGCCGTAAGCGAGGCCTCCGGTGCCGCCCGTCAGCGGGTTTTCGCCATTCAGCGCCGCTTCCAGCGAACCGCCAGCAAGAATGCCTTTGGCCGGCGTATCAAGTGTCGCGATTTCACTGCCATCCTCGGCAAAGAACGTAATCTCGCCGGTCACCGTGCCATTGCTGCCAGCGGTCTTATCCACTGTCAGTTTGAACTCGATCTCGGCAATGGTCGCTGGGTCCAGCTCGGGCAGTTCCGTCAAGAGGACTTTTTGGGTGTTGCCATCGCTAAGGGAGCCTTGGCTTGCGAGCTCGATCCGCATTCCCGCGCTCGGGTCTGGCGCGTCGGGATTCGACGAGCCACCGAAGACGAGCTTTACCCATTCATCAACGCCGCCTGCGCCGAGTTGAATGCCCAGCTGAGCGAATTTCAACGGTTGGGCTTCACCAAACCAGGGGTTCACCGCTCGCGAGACGACCTCGAACGTATCCACGCCGGTCACGTCCACAGCAGATTGATAATTGTCCTTGACCGTATTGTTGCCCGCAGTGCCGCCGTCGCCGAACGTATCCTGGTTGGATGATCCGACATTCAGAGTGCCGCCGCTGATGTCGAATTTGTTCTCGCTGGTTTGCGTGCCGTAGGGATCGCTTTCCGAAGTGCCGGGCGGGGACAGCTCCTCATTGACCAGGATGCCGGAAAAGCCAGCCTCCGGGGAGAACGGATCCGTGGTGTCGACCTCAAACGTCTGCGTGAAGGCCTGGCCGGCCTCCAAGACCTTGTCGCCGCCATTGCTGGCATCATAGGCGAAGGGGTCGTCGATATTCAGAACGCCGTCCCCGTCGATATCGATCGGCGACGGGCCGCTGTCATCATCATCGGTCACTGTGCCAATTGCCGATGTCGCGCTATTCGAGAGCACAAACCCTTCTGTTTCGACACTGAGTAGGGTCACCTCCACCGTATTCTGCAGGAATTGGTCATCATTTGGGAACGCCACTTCGAGCGAAGCCTGACCGGTCTCATCGAAGGTCACGGTGCGCGCTTCGGGTGCACCGGTTTGGCCATTGACCGTAATCTCCACGGTGAGGCTAGCCTCGCCCGCCGCGGCAGGGACGCCCTCTATCGGGAACGTGACCGTTGTGCTCGTCCCGCCATCACCGTTCTCGGCAACGGTTGGCGCGTCCTGGATAGAGATCGTGGACGTAACCGTCTGGTCGAGGTCTTGGCGCACCACGATCGCGCTGATTTTCGCATTGTCTTTGCCATCGGGCAGGTTGGCCTCAAGATTGATGTCGAGAACCCCGTCGGTGACCGTGGCGTTGAAGGTTTTGACGTATTGGATAAGCGGCGCGCCCTCGCCATTGCCGAGCACCCCGTCGCCCTCATCATAGAGATCGAAATCATCAAGGACGAGGCCGCCTTCCAGCGACACGTCGAACACCCGCGTGCCGGCGCCAAGGGCCGAGCCACCGCCGGCAACGCCGACATAGGTTTCAGCAAAATACAGCTCGACGACATAGGCGCCGTTCTCGAGCGGGATCGCGTAGTTGAGCTCCTTGGCCCAGCGCTCACTTTCAAAGATCAATTGCGGCAGGTCACCGGCGATCACGTCATTGTCGCCGTTGGTGTTGCTGTTATTGGCCTCGCCGTTCCAGGTCACGCCGGAATAGGGATTCCCGGCGCTGTCGGGCACAAAGTCGACGTTGCCGAGGCCGTAGGGCGCCCCGTCAGTCACCGACGATGCGCCGGCATTCAACGCAAAGACCACTGGCCCCCCGGCCGGTGCATCGTCTTCGGTAATGGTGCCGGTGGCGCTTGCTGCGCCGATCACAGCATTTGCGCCGGATACGCCCGTAATGTTGATGGTAAAGGCCCGGTCGCCATCGAATGTTTCATTGTCAATTGTGTTGACGGTGATCGATCCGTCAGCCGAGCCCTCTGAAAACTCGACAGTGCCGGTCACGATACCATTCTCATCGGGCACGGCGTCGCCGACACTGTAATCGACACCGGGCTCGGCCGTGCCGGGAACGATCTCATAGGTCGCAGTAATCAACTCATCGGCGGTTTCCGACAGGTCGAGGGTGAAGATCACCGCGTCGCCTTCTACGGCAGCGCCGCTGCTGATCGAGACCGATGGACCGTTTTCGACGGGAACGAGTTCCCGGATCTCGATGGCATTGATTTTCGGGTTCTGGCTTCCTGGCAGGAATTCCAGCTCAATCTGGCCGGTCTCAGGCGTGACGAGCACAGTGCGCGCGAACGCCGTGCCGAGGTAGGGCTGCTTGGCTGCATCATCCAGATCGCCCGAGGGAATTGGCGTGCCAAGCGCGTCGGCGGCGTCGGCGAGCGGATGGATGTCGTCGAACTCGGCCGGGACGGTGCCGTTTACGGAAACATCAAAGATGCGATCGACGGCGCTTGCGAAGATGCCGTTCCAGTTTTCGACATAGTAGATCGTCACCGCATACGTGGCGCCAGCGTCGACATCGAATGTGTAAGCAAGGTTACCGGCGCTCGACTTATCGCTGCGTTCATGGGTGAACAGTTGCCACGGAATTGCGGTCGGATCCGGCAGATTGCTGAGATCCATCTCAGCTTCTTCGTTGGTCAAACCCTGGGTGAAGGTACTGCTTGGGCCTGTAGATGTGACGAACTGGCTGGCCGGGCCCGTGTCGCCCAGCCAATCTGGGCCGTCATCCGCCGCGGCCACCGTTCCGGAACCCGCGTTGACCCGGTAAAGGATCGTCCCGCCGAGGGACGGGGCCGTCACGCCCACCTCTGCCTTAGCCGTCGAAACGGCGCCGCTTTCGCTGTCAGCGACGGTATAGGTGAAGCCCGTATCGCCTGCCGAGGCGGGCGTATAGGCCACCTGCTGGCCATCGTTAATCAGGGTGGCAACGCCCTGTCCGTCAGCCTCGACCGCTGAGACGCTGAGCGTGCCGCCCTCAAAGCTGCGGTCATTCGCCAGCAGGCTGGCAACATCGATGATAAACGTCTCGCCGAACTCAACGGAGCCGACAATCTCGCCCTGGGCCTCGGGGGCGAAATCCCCCTGCTCGTCAGATGCTGTCACCAGCAGATTGTCGAATTCCGGCGTGAACAGCTTGCCGCCCTCTGCCTCGGTTTGCTCGACACGGCCCATAATGCCGACGGCCAGGCCGAGATTGACGAAGACGTCTGTGCTCAGGTTGGAGAAGATCGGGTCGCTGCGCTCGCCGCCAGACGGTGCGCCGCGCGCCAGATGGCCGCCCTGCCCAGCTTGCACGATGGCATCGGTCAGGTTGTTGTCGCCGTAAACGTCAAGATCAATGACGTCCGATTGCCCCGTCACCAGCCCGGTCGGTGTTTCAAACTCCCATACTGCCTGAAGCGTGTGCGCCTCACGATCAACGACGATCCGCATCAAAAGCGGCGGGCCATCGACGCTTGTCATGCCCGTGGCGGCATACTCTTCCTCGAACACGACCACGTCATTAAGCTCAACGACTGCACGAACAACTTCGTCGCCAGAGTCATTGATCGCAAACGTAAAGGCGGCGAAGTCGAACTGTGTTCCCGTGCCGATGAAAATCCCTTGGGACTGCCCAGCTTCCTGGTTGAACTCGGTCCACACATTGGTGATGTCGGACTCGATTAGGATCCGCTTTGAGCTGTCTTCATAGTTCACGCCCGCTTGGATCGCGTAGCGAATATCGTTCGAGATGCCTTCGGCCGAACCATCAAATACCGCATCGGCCTCGATCTGGGCTTTGCCCGCAATACCGCCATCGAGCAGGCCGCCGGCGGTCACGCCCGACTCCGCAGTGAAGTACTCCGTGTCGTAATTCACCATGTGGCCCTGGAAACCATAGGCAAAGCCGAGGTCGCCATTTGGCGGATCGATCTCGTTTTCCATGGTGAACTCGAAGATCTCTCCCGGGCTCACCTTGCTGTCTTCGCCCGTGCCGTTCAGGGGGTCGAGTTGGAACGGATCGAAGACATCGAGCAGCTGGTCGTCATCATCATTTGCGGTCTCTTGGAACGGCTCGCCGCCCGGCACGATGGCGTAGACATTGCCCGCGCCGTGGGCGACCACCCAGATTGAGCCGTCCGGCCCAATCGTTACGTCGAGTGGGTTGGCGCCAGGCGCCGTGACAAACGCAGCGTCGTTTTCAATCTCGGTGCGGTTGAGAGCGGTCTTGCCGTCGTCTGAAAGGTCGACGCGGATGATTTGCTCGTCGAATCCAGTCGCGAAGAGATCGCCGTCGAATTCCTCCATGCCCTCGGGATGTACGCCCTTGATGTACTCGAAGACCACGATGCCATTGGTCGAGCCCCCATTCAGCACCAAGGCGTCATCAATCGGGCCGCCGCCTTTTTTCGGCTTGATGAAAAAGCCTGAAAGCGGGGAAGGCTCGAACCCATTGAGCGGGTCGCCGTTCAGTTCCGGTGGCAGATAGTCGCGCACCGACTTAACGATGTTGCCGTTTTCATCGGTGAACTCGGGCGCCGGTATCGCCGATTCGTCCTCGCCGCCGCCTTCAAGTTCGGGCTTCAGATAAAGGATCGCGTCTTCATTGGCGTGGAACAGATTGGGGCTGCCGTAGTAGCCGCCGCGCTCGACGAAATGCAGATTGTCCTGGCTGCCTGGAGAGATGGGATTGTTGTTCTCATCGAGTGGGATGTTGTCAGGACGCTCAGCCGCAAGGAAGACCGGGCCCGAGCCAGTATCGACCTCAACGCCCGTGACGCCGCCCTGCTCAATGAAGACTTCGCCGTCCTCCTGGATGACGATGTCCTTCCACGACCCGTCATCGTAGATTGCCAGCTCGCCGGTGTTTGGATGTGTGGAGAAGACCTGTCCGTCGGCATTGGCCGGCGCCTCTCCCCAGCCATTATTGGCGCCATTATCCCACACATAGACCCGGAAATTATCTGCGCCCAGCTGATCAGAGTATCCGGGGTCGCCGGGCTCAAGTGTGACGACCTCAACGTCGTAACCGTTGCGGAAGCCAGTCGCGAAAATCTCGATCGGGCCATCGGCTGCCAGATAGCTCTGATTATAGCCGTCGTTTCCGCCCCAGGGCGTTCCATCGTCGCGTTTGCTGAAGCCCGCCCCTGGCCGGCCATCGCCCTCCTCCCCGCGCTGAATACCGAGCGTTGGAAGGTCGTACTTATACTGCTGGCCCTCGCTGTCGGTTTTGGTGTCGAGCGCCTCAATGGCCGCAACGTCGACTTCAAGCAGCGTGCCCGACAGAAAATACTCGGGCGTGTAAACGAGGTTTTGCGACGGCGCCCCGGCATTGGCAAAGCCCCCGACCATGACAAGCAGTTTGCCGTCGGGCGTGAAATCGACGCCGTTGATTGAGTGGTTTTCCTCAGACCGCGGGATGCCCCGCACCAGATCGATTTTCGCAGCGCTCCAGTCGCCGTCGTTGGCCTCGGATCCGGGGACGTTGATCGTCACCTTGGAAATCACGCCGGAATTGGTGTCGACGTTCTTGTTGACGACATTGTCTTTGCCGCCGCCGCCAATGCGCGGGTCGCTTGACGTTACATAAAGCTCGATATCGCCGTTCTCATCTATCCCGGCATGGAAACCTGTGACCTGGCGATTGTTGGTGTTGGTCGCCAGTGTGCCATCATCATTATGGTTCTTGATCGTGTTGATGATCGTCGTCTCGAAGACGATTTCCTCGCTGTAGGTCTTGTTTTCGCCAGTGCCGGTGGACGTGACTTCGGAGACCGTTATCGTTCCATTCTGCTGGCTGGTGATCAGGTAGATCGTCCCGTCCTCACCGACGACGAACTGGATCGAGGTCGGCTTGTCATAGCCGGAGCGAAGAATATCGATGCCGAAGTCGAGCATGGTGTCCCCTTAAGACGAGAAAAAACAGGACGCCGGCTTTTGCCGTGCGCGCCAATTGGAATTGGAAAACAAAGAGGAGGTGCAGAGCCGCGCGGCCGCCGCGCGAGCGCCGCTGGCAACGGGCCCAAGGCCCTGAACGCATACTGAAAAGCGAGTCACCCCAACCTCCGAGCGCAAGGGCTTGGCGCTTTTCTCTTTTGGAGCGCTCTTTGCCTTGGCTAATGAAACGTTAAGGGCTGGCCTTAAAATTCAGCAACCAGATTAACCCCACACGCGAAATGCCCTATCGCCCTCTCGTATTGGGCGAACATTGCTGACCGCCAGGCAGACTTGGTTAGCCTTTGGTGTGTAGTGTGTCGCCCTGGCATTGGCGTTGCACGGCGCTTTAAGGTCTGTTTTTAGATGAGCGTAGAGAGGGAGCGGCATCGTGGTGCAGAATCAGGAGAATGATACTGCGCAATTGCCCGCAAAAGCGCTGAAGGCCTCGAGGCGCACCTTTCTCGGACTGGCAATTTTCAGTTTCTTTACAAGCCTCTTGATGCTCACAGGGCCGCTCTACATGCTCCAGGTCTATGACCGGGTGTTGATGAGCCATTCGGTGCCTACGCTGGTTGCACTTACACTCTTGGTGGCCGGCCTGTATCTTACGCTCGGCGTGTTGGATTGGTGCCGGCAGAGCCTCTTTTCCGTCGCAGCCTCCCAGATCGAAGGGCGCTTGGCCGAGCCCGCCATGGAGACCGCCTTTCGCCAAAACCTTGGAGACCCTGGCCGCACCACTGACCAGACCCTCCGTGACCTGCGAACAGTGCGCCGCTTCATTTCCAGCCCGACGCTGCCGGCCCTGTTCGATGCGCCATTCGCGCCGCTCTTCTTCGCCGTCTTGTTCATGCTGCACTGGGCCTATGGTCTTTGGGCCATGGCCGGCGCGCTTATTCTCGTCGTGCTTGCCCTGGTCAACCAGCGCGTGAACCGCCAAGCGATTGAGGACGCCGAGCGCGAAGAACGCCTCGCCCAGGGCCAGGCCGGTGAGATCCTTCGCCAGTCCGAGGTGGTTTCGGCGTTGGGCATGAGACGGCGTATGCAGGCGCGCTGGAAGATGGCCTTTGACTCCTCCGACGTCTCGATGACCCAGTCCGGCACGTCGCTGGGCGGCTTTACGTCTGGCACCAAGGCGTTCCGCCTCTTGCTCCAGTCCGGTATCCTCGGCCTAGGTGCTTGGCTGTCGATCATCGGCACCTCGACGCCCGGCGCCATGATCGCTGCGTCGATCCTAATGGGCCGGGCCATCGCCCCGATCGAGCAAACGGTAAACCAGTGGCGGAGCGTTGTCGGCGCCCGCTCGGCATGGCGCGCTTTCAAGGACGCCTTCCTTGAGCGCAGCGCCGCAACGGACCCAATGGAGCTGCCGCCGATCAAAGGCCAGATCACCTTCGAAAACGTCATCGCGGCCCCGCCGGGTGTGCGCACACCGGTGCTGAAGCGCGTCTCCTTTGCCCTGAAAGCCGGCACGGTGCTGGGCGTGATTGGGCCCAGCGCATCGGGCAAGTCCACCCTGGCCCGCGTGGCGATCGGCCTCTGGCCAACGCTTGGCGGATCGGTGCGCATCGATGGCGCGGATCTGTCGGCGTTTGACGCCGACCGGCTCGGCGGCCAGCTCGGCTATCTTCCCCAACGCGTCGACCTGTTTGCAGGATCGGTGCGCGAGAATATTGCGCGCTTCGACCCTATGGCTGAGCCCGGCGACATCATTGCCGCCGCCCAGGCCGCCAATTGCCACGAGCTGATCCTGAGGCTGCCCGATGGCTATGACACCGAGATCGGCATGTCCGGCGCTTATCTCAGCGATGGCCAGCGCCAACGCGTCGGCTTGGCCCGGGCGCTGTATGGCAGCCCGGCCTTGGTGATCCTTGACGAGCCCAATTCGAATTTGGACTCCGAAGGCGACACCGCCCTTCAAAACGCCATCGTCGGCCTGAAAGAGCGCGGCGCCAGCGTCTTGATCATTGCCCACCGGCCCAATGCGATCACCCATTGCGACGACCTCATGGTGCTCAGCGAAGGCGAGGTGCGCCTCTTCGGGCCGCGCGATGAGGTGCTGGCCCAATTTACCCAGCCGGGGGCCCAGGCGCCCGGGCGTGTTGCCGCTTTGAAGCGGGGAGAAGGATCCAATGGTTAGCTTGAGCGCGGCGCCTGGCGGCGGCGCTATGGAGGCGCCCAATGGCGGCCGGGCGGTCTCGACCCGCAAATACTTCGCCGTCGGCTGGCTTGTGATTGCGACCGTTTTCGGCGGCCTGCTGGGCTGGTCGGTCTTCGCCCCGTTTGAAGGCGCTGTGATCGCTTCGGGCACCGTTGCGGTCGAGTCGCGCCACAAGGCGGTGCAGCACCTGGAGGGCGGCATCGTGGCCGAAATCGCCGTGCGCGATGGCGACCGAGTCGCCAGTGAGCAATTGCTGATCCGCCTCGACGGAACGCCGATCCAAGCCCAGTTGGACAATGTCGACGCCCGGCTCGTCGACCTCATCGCCCGTGAGGCCCGCCTGATTGCCGAGCGCGACGGGGAAACCGCGCTGACATTGCGGGCCCTGCCCGGGGAAATCGCCGCGCTTCCCGGGCTGGAAGCCAGCGTTGGAAGCCAGCGCACCTTGCTCGAGGCCAGGGCGGAGACCCGCCGCACCAGGGTCAGCATTCTCAACCAGCGGATTGCCCAATTGCGCGAGCAAATCTTGGGCTTTGAGTCCGAAGTCGATGCCCGCTTGAGCCAGACCGTTTTGATCCGCGACGAGCTCACCAGCCTGGAAGCCCTGCTCGCAGAAGGCCTCGCCCAGCGCCCGCAGGTGCTCGCACTGCAACGCGAAGAGGCCCAGCTGCTCGGCCAGATTGAATCCCTGCGCGCCCAGATCTCTTCGACGCGTGTTCAGATCGGCGAGGCGCGGCTGGAAGTGCTCTCGCTCACCGAAGGCTTTGCCGAGGAGGTGATCTCCGAGCTGACCGAAGTGCAGACCGAGATCGCCGCCCTCCTGACCGAGCGCACCGCGGCCAAAGACCGGCTGAACCGCCTGGACATTCGCGCGCCCCGGGACGGCATCGTGCTCGGCTCGCGGACCAATACGATTGGCGGCGTCATCGCTCCCGGCGACCCGGTGATGCACATCGTGCCGGAGAACGACCGGCTGGTCTCCCTGGTCCGGGTGATGCCCCAGGACATTGACAAGATCAGCGTCGGCCAAACCGCGCGCCTGCGCTTTTCCGCCTTCGCCCAGAACGAGACCCCGGAAGTGCCCGCCACGGTGCAGACCGTCTCTGCCGACGCGCTGCAAGACCAGACCACCGGCATGACCTATTACGAGGTCACCATCGCCCTGCCCGAGGCCATTCCCCTGCCCCCGCAATTTCGCGTGGTGCCAGGCATGCCGGTCGACGCGATGCTGCAAACCGAGAGCCGCAGCGTGCTGTCTTATCTGACCAAACCGTTGCGCGATTCCATGTCGCGCACCTGGCGGGAATAGGCCAAGCGCCGGCGTGCGCACACCTGTCGGCGCACGGCTCAAATCTGGATTGGAGGCTGCCGACGGCGGCGCGCGCCTGGCCCTTGGGCAAGGGTGCAGCCGGGGTCAGGACGTGTCGATATGGGCTGGGCCAGGGAAGGCGCCCAGGGCAAGTCTGGCACGCAATCTGGCAAAGCGGGCGCGTTTAAGCTGGGCGGCCCAGCCCCCTGGACGCGGCAAGGCGCGCGCACACTGGGCCAAACCATCTGCCGCGATCGCTTCAGGCGCCCCATCGCGGCCCAGAATGCGCTGGGCGCGCCTCGCGCAGCCCTCAAGCGCGGTGTTCCAACGCGCTGGCGTGGCCGGCTGCATCCAGTGGATATGGATAGCGCCGTACCAGGTGACCTCGTAGACGAAGACCCCTTTGCGCCGGGCCCGCGCCATCTGGCCTTGGATCAGGCGAAGAAAGCCGCGCAGATTCCAAAAGAACACCGGCCAGAACAGGGGCCAGACGACCTGGCGCCAATTGCCCAGTGTTGGGGCCACGGGCCTGGCCAAGGGGGGAGTAGCGGCGTTCATCGGCCGGAGTATAGGCCCGCGGCCAGCCCCGTCGGATTGGGCCGCCCCTCTCCCTGTAAATACAGCGGTTAGGCCCTGAAAACCCTTGGGAAGGCCCCGAGACTATCCTCGCGGAACGGCCGCTGCCTGCCCCGTTCAGGCAGGCTTTTTCATGCCAAACCGGCTGGCGAAAATACTGTCCAACCAGCGCTTGGGCAGGCGCGTGGGGATCGTGAAATTGGTCAGCTTATTGGGCACCGGCGCATAGCGGGCCTTGGGGCTTGGATCGGTGAGGGCGGTTTCGATCACCAGGGCGATGGCCTCTGGCGTCAGCCCCTCGCGGCCACCCTGGACAAGGGTCTCGGAGAATTTTTCGATGGCCCCGCTCCAGGCCGATTCCGAATAGGGCGTGCCCTCATTCTTCTGCTCGGCCTTGTCCCAAATCGGCGTTTTCACCGAGCCGGGCCCCACGGCAATGGCGTCTATGCCATAGATGAGCAACTCCCGGCGCAGCGTATCTGTCACGCTTTCCAGGGCATGTTTTGTGGCCGTATACGCGCCAAGGAAGGGCGAGGCGATCCGCCCGCCCACAGAGGTGATGTTGACGATGCGGCCCGGCGTGCCCGACCGCGCCCGATCCGTGCCCAGCAGCGGCGCAAAGGCCTGGGTGCAGGCAATCGCGCCAATCACATTGACTTTGAAATGGGCCTCAATCTCCGCCATTGGCTGGAGCGCCAGGGGCCCCATTTGGGCGATCCCGGCATTGTTGACGAGGCCGCCAAGGGTCGCCCCGCCGAGGGAGACCGAGACCGTCTCAACGCTGGCGTCCAGGGCCGCGCTGTCGGACACGTCGAGCATCAAGGGGACAATATTGCCGTGATCGCTGGACAGGGCGTCGGCGTCAGCCTTTTTGCGCACCCCGGCATAGACCCGCCACCCCTGCCCTGCCATGTGGCGAGCAGCGGCGCGGCCAATGCCCGACGATGCGCCAGTGATTACAAGGGTTTTCATCGGATGTCCTTCGAGGTCGTGCTTTTAGGTACGTGGGCGGAAGCGATTGGGTTCACTTGCCCTTGCCGCCCGAAATGACGCGCAGCTTCGGTGGCCCTTTCGGCCGTGGCGGTTGCTTGCCCGGAGGCGGGCTGGATCTCGCCAGCGCTTCTGGCACGGGCGCCAAGCGCGGCTGCGCTTTAGGCCGCGCCGGCGCTTCGGCTTCGGGCAGCGGGGCGTCTTCGCCGGCGTCGCCAATTGGGGCGCGGCGCTTAAGGCCGCCAGGCCCTTTGCCCTTGCCGCGGGCTTTCTTGTCGATCTCTTTCAACTTGACCTTTTGCAGCGCCGAGAGGGGCTCTTCCAGATTTCCCTTCTCCCGGTCGCCAAACGCCGAGCCGTAGGTCTCGATCCGGTCCTGGACTTCCTCCAGGAATGCGCGCTCCCAATCTGACAGGGGAGGGCCCTGCCCGGCTTCGGCAAGCGCGGCTGCTTTACGCAACTTTCTCAAAGCTGCGCGCTTTTTGCGTTCGTCGATCTCTCTTCCCATAGGGCAACCATAAGGTGCGTCGCCGCACTTAGGAAGCCGCAGGCTGCGCCGTCATTATCGCAGGGTCAATTGGGCGCGGACCCGCCCTTCCCCAGGGGCGTGCCGCGGGCGGCCCAGGCGGCGCGCTCGCCATCGGCGTCCGCCAGGCAGGCGCGCCACCCCTGCGCGGTCTTGACCAGAACATAGCCAGCCCGCCACCGCGTGATCACGCCGCCGCCAGCGTCTTCGACCACATCGTCGACTTGGATGGCGGCGCTTGCCGCGCCCAGGGGCGTGGCTGATCGCAGGCTCCGCCGGGCCCGGGCGACGCCTTGCGCCCTGTAAAAGCCGCATAGGGTGTCTGTGTTGGCGTCGAATTTCTCGCGCGACTCAAGGCGCAGGGGGCGCCCGCCGGCAAGAATGGTCGCCGGAAACACCCAATGGGCGCCAATGGCCTGCACATCATAGGCCGAAAACGCCGCCACATAGCTCGCGCACCAGGCCGTCAGATCATCCAGCGCCGGATGGGGCGTGTCCATCATATCTCGCCCAGGGCGGCCAAATATGTGTCCAGCACCATTTCCTGCTCTTCGCGCTCTGCCCGGTCGACTTTGCGCAAGCGGATCACCTGGCGCAGGGCGCGGGTGTCAAAGCCGAACGCCTTGGCCTCGGCATAGATCTCTTTGATCTGTTCGGCGACTTCCTTTTTCTCCTCCTCCAGGCGTTCGATGCGCGAAATCGTTTGGCGCAATTTGTCCTTGGTGGCTTCGTTGAGATGGCTGGCGCTGACATCGTCCATGGGTGGGTCCTTCGGCAGGTCTGGAGGCGAGGCGCGGCTTAGCGCGGCGCGGCCAGGCCGGCAATGGCGGCCGCGATCTGCTCGCCCTCGCCATGGTGGGGCATGTGGCCCTCATGGGGCAGGTCCACCAAGGTGAAATCGGCGACCTGGCCGGCCAAGCGCCCGGCATGGAGCGCAGGCTTGAGGATCGTATCCTGGGCGCCGGAGAACAAGATCACCGGCATGGGCAGCTCGCCATAGCGGCCCTGCTGGGCGCTCAGCTCTGCGCGCAGGGCCATGACATCGCTGGCATTGGCGCGGAAGGTCGGCGGGCGAAACAGCAGGCCGATGGCAGACTGGTCGGTGTAGCCCTCGGGCATGGGCGCGGGATGGAATGTGCACACCGCGCCGGCTGCTGACCGACCCGGCCCCACCAGGGGCACCAGCTGGGAGAAGGCCGGCCCGAGCACCGGCGTGCTGGCCCAATGATTGTACCAGGCCTGGCCGCCGCCGCCCCAATCATGGGAGACCGGCGCGATCAGCACCAGGGCTTTGACCCGGCCTGGATGGTCTAGTGCCAGACGCAGGGCCACCGCGCCGCCAAAGGAGTGGCCGACGACAATGGCCGGCGCGTCCGGCGAAAGGCTGTCCAGCAGTCCGGCCATTTGCCCGGCCTGGACGCCGAGGGCATGGCCGCCGGCGGGGCGCTCGGAATAGCCATGGCCAGGACGGTCAGCGAGGATCAGGTCGAACGCTTCCAGGCGCGGCGCCAGGGTCCAGTCGAACTCATTGGCGTTGGCACTGGCGCCGTGGATGAACAAGACGGGCTCGGCGCCGGGCGTGCCGCGCCGAATGGCATGGACCGCCGCGCCCGCCACCTCGACGGTCTCGCCGGCAGGGGGATGGGCGGCGGTGACCCGCTGGGTATACAGCGCGCTGTGCACACACGCGGCCAGGCCAAACGCCAAGGCGGCGAGCAGGACAACCAAGACAACCAATTTCAAAGTGACGTGCCTTCCGTGCGCCGGCGCAGCCGCGCTTCGGCCCGCCGGGCTGCGATGAGCCGGGGATAGATCGCCAAAGCCTCACGATAGGCCGCCAGGGCCTCGTCGGTGGAGCCCAGCTTTTCCATCATCACGGCCAGGCCAAGCCAGGCGCCGAAGTGGCGCGGCTCATGGCGCAGGGCCTCATTGAGATCGCGCAGGGCCTCATCAAAGCGCTCTTCTGCAAGAAAGAGCGTCGCGCGGCGGTGCCAGGCCTCGGCATATTCAGGGCGCAGGCTGATGATGCGGTCATAAAGGATGCGGGCGCGCCGCGGGTCGCCGGTGGTTTGGGCCTCCACCGCGCGCTCCATGAGAATATCAACCGTGGGCGAGCCGCTTTCGAGCCAGGCGTTCCAGATATCCAGGGCGACGCCCTCGGCCTCCTCGTCGCTCGGCGCAGCCTGGAGCCGGTCGAACATCTCATCGGGCGGGCCATGGGCGGCGCCCGTCATCATCAGGAAAAGGACGGAAAGAAGCGCTTGAACCATGGCGCAAGTATGGGGCCATGGCCCGGCGCTGCAAGCGGCAAGTGCGCAACGCTGGCCAACAGGCCCGTCTTTGACACCCCATCCAAGCCGTGCACTCAAGGTGCCGGCGGTTCGGCGGTGCGGCGCGTGGGCGGGGAGATTGAAATGACGTGCTTCGGGAGGGCCGCGTTTGCGGCGGTGGCCGTGGCCACAATAGCGAGTTGCAGCAGCGCGCCACCCCAAGAGGCCGCGGCGCCCGCGCCCATAGCCGAAAGCGAGGCGCCGCGGGATGCGCGCCCCGCGGCGTTCACCGCCCTGGCGGCGCCGTCGCCAGATGCGCTGCAGGGCGCGGCCATTCGGGTTTGGGCGACCAATTACTATACGCCCGTCTATCAAACCGGCGCCGAGGGCCTGCCGCTCTTGGGCCCCGATAACCAGGCTCTGTCGGGGCTAATTACGCGCACGCAGTGGTGCAACGCCGCCCTTCAAGGCTCAGTCTCCCTGGAAGAGCCCGGCGGGGCGGTGACTGCCTACGTCTTTGCTGACCAAAACGGCCCTGAGCAAACCAATTGCGACGACCGCCTGGGCACCCTTTCGCAGGCGATCAAGACCGCGACCCGCAAAGTGCGTTTCAACGCCGTTGACCATCCCTATGGCTGCGGCGTGCGCGGCTGGCCGCTCATCCCCTACCGCACGATCGCGGTCGATCCCGGCATCATCGCCTACCAAACGACGCTGTACTTGCCCGCCCTGGCCGGAAAGACGTTCGAAATCGACGGCGCGGCGTTCACCCATGATGGCTTCGTCTTCGCCGCCGACCGGGGCGGCGCAATCAAGGACACCCATATCGACTTTTTCTCAGGCAACAGCCGCCGCGTGTCCTTTCCCGATGTCGTCACGAGCAACGAAAACCGCACGGTGGACGCCTTTATCGTCAGCCCGGACAGCCCCCAAGCCGCCGCCCTCGCCGCACTCCATAGCGCGCCCTGTACGTCATAGGCTCAGCGCTCAATCAAACGAGCGAAACTCGCAAACAAGGTCGTTGTGTTGCACCGGGCTCATGTCCGCTTTGGGTCAAAATCAGCCGCCACGCCTATTCTGGGCAAGTCCGAGCCGACCGCGACGTACAGGCCAGTAAGCTCCTCGTGGCGTTCCTCGGACATTGCTTGCCGATCGTCTAAATAGTGTATTGCATTTAGTTCGAACCAATGCTTCCGCACGAGAGGCCTCCGAAATGGCAAGTCTGCTGTCGCTTGAATTCGTTCATGTCTGCGAACGGCCCAGTGCCCCAGCAGCCTTTAAGTTCGTTACGTCAACCGTGTCGGCCGGCGGCGACGCCCTGTTCCTTTACGTCGAAAACGACCCAGAAAACCAAGTTTTTGCGACTGAAACAAAGGGAGGAGCGACTTTCCCACGTCCCAGAATGCGCGAGGCAAAGGCCTTCAGCCTCTGCATTCTTGGAAGCGAGGGAGAACGATGGCTCAACTTACCACCCGTCGACATCGCATTTCCGAAGGTGGAGATGTTTCCTGATGGTCGTGTACTACTCGCCGGTGCGCGCTGCAGATGGAGGGGCCCGGACGAATTCGATCGAAACGGCGTAGTTTATGACCCCAAAACAGGCGTTACTGAACGTATCCTTCTGGGTGATGGGATCGAAGACATAGCCATCGACGAAATCGGCCGAATTTGGGTTTCATACTTTGATGAGGGCGTCTTCGGAAATTTCGGTTGGGGTCGCCCCGGACCGGCAGGTCCTGGCTCCGGCGGACTTGTTTGCTTCGCCGCTGACGGCGACGTGCAATGGCAGTTCAATCGAAAGGGTTCCACCGCATTCATAGAGGATTGCTATGCTATGCACGCGTCGAGGAGCAAAATCTCTGTCTTCTACTACAGTGATTTTCATGTGTGCGAGATTGATATGAATTTCGAGCAGGCTTTCTTTCGGCCTGCCCAAATCGCCGGTTCTCACGCATTGGTGACAGCGGGTTCTGCGTTCTTATTGAGTAGTCAATATGACGAGCCTAGCGACACAATGCATCTGTTATTGCGCGACAAAGACCGAGTGGGAGACCCGCAACGTATGCGCGCTAAACTCCCGAATGATTGGACGATCGGCGATAGCAACATTTTGGGTAGATGCGAGTGTCTTCACATGCTGAATGAGCGCGGTTGGTTTAGGGCCGAACTGTCTGTCCTTGTGGCCGACTTGACCTAAAGAAGGTGTCAGGATTCCGATCTCGGCGCACAACGGTCACAGAAACCGTAGAGCCTGAGCGGCTGCAATGCCGCCGAGAGCAGTCGTTAGAACATACTGTAGGCACGACAGATAAGAGCCAAGCCCAGTGATTCCAATTGAGTATGGCGCCCAAGGCGGCGTCGCGCGCGTGTGCTCTGGTCGAGACGGCGGTGTTTAGTCGAACAGGCCGAGTGCGACGCCGCGCAGGGCGGCCGTCACCCGGTCACGCACGCCGAGTTTGGCAAAGATACGCCTCAGATTCGTGTCGATGGTGCTGGGGCTGACGCCCATTTTATCGGCGATCTGGCCATTGCTCAGGCCCTTGGCGACCCAGGACAGGGTCTCGCCTTCGCGAAACGACAGCTTGGCATTCAGCGCCGGCAGGGGGTTCAGCTCGCAGTATTTCAGGTGGGAGAGGTGGCACGCCTCATGGAGCACTGTGACCTCCTCATCATGGGCGACGCCGGCATTCGGGCCATAGCCGAGACCGCAATAGCCATTGCGCCCATGGGGGCCAAAGACGGGCACGGCCAGCCCGTTGCCAAGGCCGGCATCGACCAGGACCTCCATGTAATGGCGCTCCCGCGCCGTCAGCTCCGGCGCGCCGACCAGGTCCAGCCACCGAAACGGCCGGGTGCTGGCTTGGCTGCGCCGCGGGATAGGGTCGACCTTATAAAGCTGCTGGCCGATGTAGCGTTCGACCCACGGCTTTGGAAACCCGTGCACATAGATCAATGTCTCGCGATCTGGTGCGTCGGCTCCGATCGGCGGGATGTGATGGTAACTCATGAATCGACAGCCACGAGACTTTAGAAAGCGGATCGATTCCTTTTGTAACTCAGCCGTCTGGGTGATTTGATCGCATATTCGTGCGTATTCGCGAAGCGATGTATCCACGGATGCTGCCCCATCAAGCAGCATTACATGTAACATACTTGGACCGTCGAAAACAGACGCGCCCGCCCCGCCGAATTGTGGGAAAGCGCCCGTGGCCATTGCCGGGCCACGCCAGGGTGCCTATTGTTCGCCAAACGGGAGAAAACGAATGGCGGGGAAAGCGGAGCCGGCAATCGACAAGATGAGCTTTGAGGCGGCCTTGGCCGAACTCGAAGGGATCGTCTCCAAGCTCGAACGGGGCGATGTCGACCTTGAGGAATCCATCGCCATCTATGAGCGCGGGGCCAAGCTGAAGGCCCATTGCGAATCAAAACTGAAAGCTGCTGAACTCAAGGTCGAGCAGATCGTCCAGGATGCCAGCGGCGCCGCCACCACCGAGCCAGCGTCATTTGACTAGGCCCCGCAGGCCAGGCCCCCATGCGGCCCCACCTTGCCGGCCTTCGCGGGCGACCGGCGCTGCTGTACTGCCGGGCCCCAGCCATGGACTTTGACGTCCGCCTTAAGGAAGTCGCCGACAAGCTCACTGTCGCGCTGGACCAGTTGATCCCGCCGGCCGCTGGCCCTGAAGCCGACCTGATGCGGGCGATGCGCCATGCCGCTTTGGCCAATGGCAAGCGCATGCGCCCGTTTTACGTGCTGGAAGCTGGGCGCATGCTTAAAGCGCCGGAAAAATCTCTCCTGCGCGCGGCAGCCGCCTTGGAATGTGTCCACACCTACAGCCTCGTCCATGACGATCTGCCCTGCATGGACGATGACACCCTGCGCCGCGGCCAACCCACGGTGCATGTGGCCTTCGATGAGGCAACGGCGGTGCTTGCAGGCGACGCGCTGCTAACCCTCGCCTTCGGCATCATCGCCGACGAAGACACCCATGAAGATCCCTCCATCAGGATCGAGCTAATCTCGCGCCTGGCCGATGCATCGGGCGCCCTGGGCATGGTCGGCGGGCAAATGATCGACATGCTGGGCGAAGACATGCCGCGCGATCTGCACACGATCACAAGGATGCAACGCCTGAAAACCGGCGCGCTGATTTCCTTCAGCACAGAGGTTGCTGGCATCCTCGCAAAGGCGAGCGCGCCGGAGCGCCAGGCGCTTGCCGGCTTCTCCCACGATCTCGGCCTGGCCTATCAAATCGCAGACGACATTCTCGACGCCACCGGCCAGGAGAGCATGACGGGCAAGGCGGTGCGCAAGGATGCCGGCGCAGGCAAGGCGAATTTCGTGACCTTGCTGGGGCTGGAGGGCGCGCGCGAGCGCGTGCGGCTACTTGCCACTCAGTCAAAGGACCACCTCGCCATGTTCAAAGAGCGGGCCGATATCCTGCGTCAATCGGTTGATTTTGTTCTGGGCCGCGAGCGATGATCGTCACTTCACACTTGAATATGGCGCCAGGGCGCGACACACTCATGGCGAGCAAATGACACTACCCACCACCACCACCCGCCTGCTAGACGAGATCAACATGCCCAAGGACCTGCGCGGCCGCCCGCGCGGGGAATTGCGCCAGATTGCAGACGAAGTGCGCGCGGAAGTGATCGACACGGTGTCGGTGACCGGCGGTCATCTCGGTTCAGGCCTTGGCGTCGTTGAGCTGACGGTCGCCATCCACGCAGTGTTTGATACGCCCGATGATAAGCTGATCTGGGATGTCGGCCACCAATGCTATCCCCACAAGCTATTGACCGGCCGTAAGGATCGCATCCGCACCCTGCGCCAGGGCGGTGGCCTGTCTGGGTTCACCAAACGCGCAGAAAGCGAGTATGATCCCTTCGGCGCAGCCCATGCCTGCACGTCGATTTCCGCGGGCCATGGCTTTGCCAAATCGCGGGACATGCAAGGGCGCGACAACCATGTGATCTGTGTCATCGGCGATGGCTCCATGTCTGGCGGCATGGCCTATGAGGCCATGAACAATGCCGGCCAAGACGGGCGCAAACTGGTGGTGATCCTAAACGACAATGACATGTCGATCTCCACGCCCGTCGGCGCCATGAGCCACTATTTCTCGCGCCTGGTCAGCTCGCGGCCGTATACGGGGCTGCGCAAGCTGGCCAAGCGCATTGCCCGGCCCATGGGCCTGGAGAGCCCTGCGCGCAAAGCCGAGGAATATCTGCGCGGCTTCACCATGGGCGGCACCATGTTTGAGGAGCTTGGCTTCTACTATGTCGGCCCAATTGATGGCCATGATCTGGATGTGTTGCTGCCGATCCTGGAGAATGCACGGGCGATCGAAGACCGGCCGATCTTGATCCACGCCGTCACCACCAAGGGCAAGGGCTACGCGCCGGCCGAAAACAGCGATGACAAGTATCACGGCGTCTCCAAATTCTCCGTGGTGACGGGCGAGCAGAAAAAGTCTGCCCCGAAGGCGCCCAGCTACCAGAAGGTGTTTGGCGACGCGATCACGGCGCTCGGCCGGAAAGACCCGCTCGTCTGCGCGGTGACCCCGGCCATGCCTGGCGGCTCCAAAACCGATATCTTCGCCGCCGAATTCCCCGACCGGCACTTCGATGTCGGCATTGCTGAGCAGCATGCCGTCACGTTTGCGGCCGGCCTCGCCGCCGATGGAATGCGCCCGTTTGCTGCGATCTACTCCACGTTTCTGCAGCGCGGCTATGACCAGGTCGTCCACGATGTGGCGATCCAGAAGCTGCCCGTGCGCTTTGCCATTGACCGGGCCGGCCTGGTTGGCGCTGACGGGGCAACCCATGCCGGCAGCTTCGATATTGGCTATATGGGCGCCCTGCCGGGGATGGTGTGCATGGCCTGCGCCGATGAGGCAGAGCTCGCGCGCATGGTGCAGACGGCTTACCTCTATGATGACGGGCCAAGCGCGTTCCGCTTCCCGCGCGGCGAGGGCATCGGTATCGACATTCCCGGCGACATCGAACCGCTCGATATCGGCAAGGGCCGGATCGTGCGCACCGGATCCTCTATAGCTATCCTGTCATATGGCGGGCGCCTGCAAGAGGCGCTGCGCGCGGCCGAGATGCTCCAGGCCCAAGGCCTCAGCGCAACTGTGGCCGACGCCCGTTTTGCCAAGCCGCTGGACGTGGAGCTGACCGAGTGCCTGGCCAAGGAACATGAGGTGCTCATCACCGTCGAGGAAGGCGCCATTGGCGGCTATGGCGCCTTTGTGCTCCACCATTTGGCATCGGTGGGCGCGCTGGACCGCGGCATCAAGATCCGCACGATGACGCTGCCCGACGCTTTCCAGGACCAGGACACGCCGGCCAACATGTATGAGCAAGCTGGCCTCACCGCCCGCCATATTGCGGCCAAAGCGATCGAGGCCCTTGGCCGCGGGAAGCTCGAAGACCTGGACGGCTTCGGCCTCGGCGCGGCGGGCTAGGCCGGTCTCTTAGCCGGCCAAGGCGGGCTCTTCCTCCACAATGGGTGTGAGCAAGACTTCCACACGGCGGTTTGCCGCCCGGCCGGCTGCGGTGTCATTGCTGGCAATGGGCTGGGTCTCGCCAAATCCGTAGGACTGGACGCGCACAGACCGCATGCCGCGATTGACCAAATAGGTTTGTACCGACGCGGCGCGGCGCTCTGACAATTGCTGGTTATAGTCTTCCGGGCCGTCGCTGCTGGCGTGGCCGACAATGTCGACGCTGGTTTTCGGGAATTCGATCAACGTGTTTGCCACATCGTCCAGCGTCGGCATGAAGGCCGGCTGCACCGCAGCGCTATTGACCGGGAAGGTGACGTCGGAAGGCATATTCAAGGCGATGTTGTCGCCTTGGCGCTCCACCTCAATGCCCGTGCCTGCCGTGGCCTCGCGCAACTTGCGCTCCTGCTCGTCCATGTATGCGCCCACAGCCGCCCCGGCCAGCGCGCCGACGACGGCCCCAATGGCGGCGTTGCGGCCGTCATCGCCGCCGGCGAGCGTGCCCAGTCCTGCACCAACGATGGCGCCGCCGGCCGTTGTGCCGAGGGTTCTGTTGCTGACGTTCTCGCAGGCGGTGAGGCCTGCAGACAGGGCGAGGGCTGAAACGGCCACGAGAAACTTGCGGTGCATGGGGAGGTCTCCAGTTAAAACAGTGGAACGCGCCTTATGCCCAATTCGATCCCGCGCCGCGTGAAATTTCTGTCACAGAGCCGGCGCGACGATCACTTTTCCAATCACTTCGCGCCGCTCCAACAGGGCCATGGCCTGGCGGGTCTTCGCCAGGGGCAACTCAGCATGGACCCTGGGCCGCGTTTGGCCTTGGCGGGCCATATCCCAGATCGCCTCCATGTTTTCCATGCCGCGATCTGGAAAGCGCCGGCCATACTCACCGGCCCGCACACCGACGACGGAAAAGCCTTTAATCAGGGGCATATTGGTCGACACCGATGCGATACGCCCGGAGGTGAACCCGATCACCAAGAGGCGCCCATCAAACGCAATACAGCGCACCGATTCATCAAAGACATCCCCGCCCACGGGGTCAAAGATCACATCCGCGCCCCGACCATCCGTCAGGTTCTTGACCGGCACGCGAAAGCCATCGCCGGTGACCAGCACATGGTCGGCGCCATAGTCGCGCAGCGCCTCCACCTTGGCCCGGGAACCCGTGGTGGCAATCACCGTTGCGCCAAGCCGCTTACCGAGATCCACGGCGGCAAGGCCAACGCCGCCGCTGGCGCCATGCACCAGCAGTGTTTCGCCCGCTTGCAAACGGGCGCGCCGGACGAGCGCCACATAGGCGGTGAGATAGGCTGCGGGATAGGCCGCTGCTTCGGCAAAGCTGAAACCAGGGGGTTTGGCTGTTAGGCCGGCCGCCGGCACCAGGGCCCGCTCGGAGAACGCGCCGAACCGCGCCCCGCCGGCGACGGCGTCACCAGGCTTGAAGGTCTCAACGCCCTCGCCGACCGCCTCCACCGTGCCGGAAAGGTCCATGCCAGGCGTGAAGGGCGGGTCGAGCTTAAGCTGATATTTGCCCTGACAGAGAAGGATATCTGGAAAGTTCACGCTGGCGGCAGCCACGCGCACCCGCACCTCGCCGGGGCCAGGATCAGGCGTCGGCACAGTCTGTAGCCCGGTGCCGCTCAGATCATCGCTAAGGGCGTGGCAGACAAAGGCCTGGTGCGCGTCCATGGATCAGGCGCCTTGCTGGCGCCCCTCATAGGCCTCGCGGACCATTTCGGCGATCTCGCGGCAGGCCTTATCGGCGGCCGGCGCCACCGCCGTAAAAGCGGTAAACCCGTGGGCCAGGCGGTCATAGCAGCGATACATCGTGTCCACCCCGGCGGCATCCAGGCGTTTGGCATAGGCCTCGCCCTCATCCACCAGCGGGTCGAATCCCGCGGTCACAACAATGGCCGGGGCCAACCCTTCCAAATTCATCTCCTGGGCCGGCGACATCCGCAGATCGGCCGGATCGGCGCCGTCTGGAATGTAGTGGCCCATGAACCATTCCATGGTTTCGGTAGAGAGCGGATAGGTCTCGCCATACGTCGTGCGCGATGGGGTGTCCTGGCTCACATCGGTGGCCGGATAGATCAGCAGTTGCAGAACCGGCGAAGGAATAGCGTTGCGCTTACACTCCTGGGCGATGATCGCTGAAAAGTTGCCTCCCATACTGTCGCCGCCAATGGCCGCCTGGCCGGCCGGCGCGCCCAGGGACTCAGCGTTTTTCAACGCCCATTCATAGGCAAACTGGCAATCATCAAGCCCTGCTGGCCATTTGTGTTCCGGCGCCAGGCGATAATCCACCGAGACGACCGGGCAGGCCGCAGTTGCGGCAATCATGGTGCAAAATGCATGGCACGTGTCGAGGTCGCCAATCACTCCGCCGCCGAAATGGAAATAGACCATCACAGGCGCGGTGGGGTCTTGCCGGTCTGGACGGTAGGTGCGGATCGGAATGGCGCGATCAGGCGCGTCCAGCGCGCTGTCGCTCCAAGCCACGCCCGGCTCAGGCGGGGCCTCGAACATGGCGAGCCCCGCGGCCGAAACCGCCCTGCCGTCCACCGCCGTCATTGACGACATGGGGGGCTGGCGCTTGGCACCGTGGGCGAGGAATTGGAGATGGGGATCGAGAGTGCGCCCGCCGAGCTGCGTCGGCGCCCCGCCGGACATGCGCACAAGCACCCCCTCCGGCAGCTTCAAAATCAGCTTCACAATCGTTGCTTGAAGGCTCATCGGCCAGTCCTCCGAATGCGTGGTCGCAGACGCCTCATACCTATAATTTGCTTTGAATTCCGAGGGATGTCACCCCTGAAAGGAAGAGATCGGCGGCCGTGGCGCTGGCCGCCTCCACATCCACTGGGCGCCGCTTGAGCATGTAATCCCCCATCTCCCGGGCAATCCCGACGGCGGCAGCGGTGATATACTCAGTGTCGACTTTGCCGGTTGCAGCCTCATCGAACCGCGCCTCAAGGTCGGCGCGTATTTCGGCAACGACCGCCTTCATCTCTGGGGTGTCAACGCGCACACCGATCAGCGCCATGTGCGGCGTGCCGAGCTTGATGGCCTCGGCGTTCTCATCGCTCAAAAAGGTGAAATAGGCCCTGTAGGCGGCGCGAATGTAGGTCTCCAAATCAACCGCGCTGGAGCGAACCTCGGCGAGGATCGGGCGAAACCGTGTGGTTGAATCCACGGCGAGGGCTTCAAACACCTCCTCCTTTGACTTGAAATAATTGTAGAACGTGCCCGCCGCCAGCGGCGTATCGCGGATGATGTCGCGCACGGTGGCCGATTCGACACCGAGCCGGGCAAAAACCGCCCGCGCCGCCTCCAGAATGGTCTGTCGGTTCGCAGCCTTTGACTGGGCGCGCTTGCCGGTCTGCTCGGTATCTCGGATCATGGGGTCGCCTGCGGCATCTGCCCGGCCCTCTTCATCCCATTCGTGACACGCCGTCAACTTTTACGTGTCACACGCCGCTCGTGCTGTAGGCCGGCCAGGAGAGCGGATCGCTTGGCTCCAGGTCGAAACTGCCCCGCGCGCCCATGGCTCCGGTGAGCACTTCATAATGCAGGTGGATGGCGGTGGAGCTGCCTGTGCGGCCCATCCTTCCTAGCGGTTGTCCGAAGCCGATGGCGGCGCCCACGGCGAGCCCCGGCTCGAACGCCTCCAAATGGGCGTAGCGCGTAAACACGCCAGCGCCGTGTTCAATCAACACCTGATTGCCATAGCCGCGCCGCACATCAACCTCGCGGATAATGCCTGGGCCAGCGGAAAACACCATGCCGGCGGGGCGCGATTGCAAGTCAATGCCCTTGTGCAGGCGCCCATTCCTCAATCCAAACCCTGAACTGAGGCAGGCCGCATTGGTGGGCGCCGCCGCCAAAACCACCTCATTGTTGACCACGATGAGGGGGGCAAAGCCGGAAACGCGGCCTTCCGCATCGGTCGCCGGCCGGTTGCTGACGGACATATTGCAAACGTTGAGCACGGCGTCCGGCAAATAGGGGCCCTGCTCGGAAAGAAGCTGGCCGCTCGGCGGCGTTGGTGCAGGCGGCCCCAGCTCTGGCGGCCTCGGGGCTGGCTCTGGCTGCGCCGGCTCCGGCGCACTCGCACATGCTGCAAGCGATAGGGCGAGCAGCGCGGCGCCCAGGCAGCGCACGTGCCTCACTGGGCTGCGATGGCAGGTTCTGCGGCGTTGACGATGTTCAGGAACTCGCCCTCCCAGCCGCACTGAACCGAAAGCAAACGTATCGGGCCTTCATTGCCGAGCAGGATTTGGGCCCGCGCCCATCCTTCCGGCTGGCCGAGCTCGATCGCGGCTCGGGTGACGTCAATGTCGGCGAGGGCTTCTTCTAAATCCTGCCATCCTGCGTCGCGCACCCGGCTGCCTGAGCGCAGGAGGTGCCCGCGCAACTTGGCGAGGACGCGTTGAGTCGATCGGGGCGCTGTGGTCACGCAAACACCTTTCTTCGCTTCGTCCCCCGAAGTAATTCCGCGCGTAGATCGACCACATACTGGTTAAAATCAACCTGCATTGTATGACGCGGTGCATCATAAAAATGAGATTTATGGGCCGCCTCGTCGGCGGCGATCACCCGCTGCATCTCGCTGGATTCGGGCAGTTGGTATGCGCCCGCCAGGTGGGAGGCGACCAGTTTCGATTGCTGCTCGGCAAAATTCACAAGCGTTGGCAGCGGCTGCGCCAGGCCGAGGAAATAAAGCGATGGGTAGTCAGGCTTCACCATGCGTTTGAATAAAGGGAACTTATTCTTCTCCGGAGTGAGATCGGGCGTATCGAAGAACGGGAAGCTGACCTTGTAGCCGGTCGCCCAAATGATCGCGTCCACAGCTTCCTTTGATCCATCGGCGAAACCCACACCGCCTGAGTCGAGCCGCTCGATTGCGCCCTTGGCGATGATATCGCCGCAGCCGACGCGGGTCAGAAATTCCCCAGAAACGGACGGATGCGCATCCAGGGGCTCGTGGTCGGGGCGCGGCAAACCATAGTCTTCCATATTGCCGATGGACTTTTTGATCTTCTGGCGCGCCAGGGCGCGGCCAATCTTTTGGGGCATCCACGCTGGCAGCGCTGCTTTGTCGGCGGGTTGCCCGTCAATGTACTTCGGCAGGACCCATACGCCCCGCCGCATCGACACCATCAGCCGGCCGGCAATCGGGCGCTGGCTCAGCTCTGAGGCAATGTCCATTGCCGAATTGCCAGCGCCGACCACCAGCACGGATTTGCCGCGAAAGTCATAGGGCTCGAATGGGTCGCGATAGCTGTGGGAGTGGATCTGGTAGCCATCGAACGTGCCTGGATACTCATCTGGAATGCGCGGATCCCAATGGTGGCCGTTGGCCACCACCAACGCGCGGTAGCGGCGCGTCTCGCCCGTCGAGAGCGCGACAGACCAATCCTGCGTGCCGGCAATACGCTCGGCATTCTCGACCTTGGTGTTGAACGTGATCGTCTCGCGCAATCCAAAATGGTCAACATAATCATGGAAATAGCCGAGCATTTGGCTGTGGTGTGGGAAGTCCGGCCAGCTGTCGGGCACGGGGAAGTCTTCGAATGCGAGACGCCACTTCGAGGTGTCAATGTGCAGCGAGCGGTAACAGGCTGAGGCGCCGTTTGGATTGTTGAAGTACCAATTGCCGCCGATATCGTCGGACATTTCAAAGCAATCATAGGCAATGCCGTGGTCCTGCAGGCGTTTGGCCATAGTAAAACCAGAGCAGCCTGCGCCAATGATACAGACCTTCTCCGGCCCGGCTTGTGTCTTCGCCATTGTGTCCTCCCGCCTGGCCGGTATCTGTTTTCACTGGCCGAAGCGAATGCTATCGAACGACCAGGGTTCGTCAATCGATGAGCCGAGTTTCAGGGGCCCCTTGCCATGGCCGACCCGCCTTCCTCGAAAGCCGAAATCATGCGCAAGCATGCCCATATGATCATGACGGCGGTCCCGTGGGCACGAACGCTCGGCTTCGAAATGGTTTCGATCGATGAGGCGCGCGCGGTGGGCAAAGTGGCGTGGCGGGAAGACCTGGTCGGCGATCCAGCAAGCGGGGTGCTTGCCGGCGGCGTGATTACCGGTTTGCTCGACAATCTATGCGGCGTCGCAGTGGGCGCAGCGCTGAAGGAATTCAGGTCCCTGGCTACGTTGGACCTGCGCATTGACTATATGCGCCCCGCCACCCGCGGCGAGACCGTCTGGGCAGAAGCTGAATGCTACCACGTCACCCGCTCGATCGCCTTTTGCCGCGCCACGGCCTTCCACGGCGAAGACCGCGCGCGAATCGTGGCCGCCGCGACGGGCACGTTTGCACTGAACAATCCGTCGCGATGGGCGGGCGGCGGTTTCGCCAAGGCGGTTGCCGCCGATAAGGCAGAGACATGAGCCGCGCCGACGAATTGCAGGCGTTTCTGGCGCGCATACCCTTTGCCGCCACCCTGGGGCTGCGCTGCGAAGTCCACGGCAATGAAATGACGACCACCCTGCCCTTTTCAGAGCATCTGATCGGCAATCCAGCCCTGCCGGCGCTCCACGGCGGGGCCATCGGCGCGTTTCTGGAGATCACCGCCGTGGCCCAGGCCTACCTTTCCGGGCCCAGCGCCGGGCTGCCAAAACCTATTGACCTCACGATTGATTATCTGCGCGCAGGCCGCGCCGAAGACCTGTTCGCCAGGGCGGTCATTCGCAAACAAGGCACGCGCATGACATCGGTGCGCGCCGAGGCCTGGCAGACCGACAGGGCCAAACCCGTTGCAGCGCTTCGCGCGCAATTCTTGATGGAGGCGCCGGAAGCGCCGGCCGCCGATTAATCGTTTCGGATGGTGCGCTCGCGGCGCTCGTGCAGCTCCTGAGCCTCGAGGCTCAGCGTGGCCGTGGGGCGCGCCTGCAGCCGCTTGAGAGCAATCGGCTCGCCGGTGTGCTCGCAATAGCCGTAGGTGCCGTCTTCGATCCGGCGGATCGCTGCGTCAATTTTCGAGATGAGTTTCCGCTGGCGGTCGCGGGTGCGCAGCTCAAGCGCCTTGTCGCTTTCTGCCGAAGCGCGGTCGACCAAGTCGGGATGGTTGGACGATTCTTCGCGAAGGTTAGAAATCGTTTCCTTTGAGCCGTTCAGGATTTCATCTTTCCAGGCTTCAAGCTTAGATCGGAAATACGCCTGCTGTTTCGCATTCATGAAGTCTTCCGACTCCGTTGGCATGTATGTGCTCAGATCAAGCTTTGACATGGAAACGACTCCACCAGTTTTGCGCCCTATACGCGCGCAAATCCTCACGTGCAATTGGCAATATTGTGTTACAATCTAGGCGCGGGCGACCACCCGCTTTACGTGTGGGAAAGTCGTGCCGTTTTGCGCCGATTAAGAGGCTGTAATCGGGCTGATGCGCGCCCTTGATCCCCGGGCCCGAGACATGCTCATAGAGGCTGAGTAGAGTCGCGATCACACAGGCGCCGTATGGATTTCGGAAGACGTCATAAACGTATGACTTCGGGCTGGACCCATGCGGCCATTTTCAATGCGATGCTTCTCTTGCTGCCCATGCTCGCCGCAAATGTGTTGGCGGGGGTCTTTGCCGCGCGGGACTTGCCGCACACGCCGCGCCCTGCCGCGCTGGAGGCGACCCGGGCGGAGATAAAATCTCAGTTCTCCCGCCTCGCCGGGCGCGCCGATGAGCGCCGCGACCACTGGGCAAAGCTGGTCGATCTGCAACTGCGCGCGCGCAATATGCCCGCCGCGCGCGGCTTCTTGCTCGCTGCGCCGCAAATG
This sequence comes from Pseudomonadota bacterium, assembly GCA_038747245.1. Classification (GTDB taxonomy): domain Bacteria; phylum Pseudomonadota; class Alphaproteobacteria; order Caulobacterales; family Hyphomonadaceae; genus UBA5336. The sequence continues at coordinate 115,530 of JBCDJY010000001.1, forward strand.
CTCGATGCAAGGGACCGGGAAGCGGTCGAGCAAGCTGCGCCCCAGGCGGTTCCGTTTGGCACAGCCGATGAGCAATTGGTCGGCGCGGCGCTGCTGTTTCTGCCTAATGACGTGCGGGTGCGCTTCGAAACCGCCCAAACCTCCCCCGACGCAGCGCCAGCTGGCAGCGACGCGCCTAGCGGCGTGCGGGTCGCCGCGGCCTCGGCTACCCGACCCATCACCGGAGCCGGGGGATTTTCCGTGCTTGGCGAGTTCGAAGATCTCGTGCGCATGGGCCAGGATTGGATGGCCGGCGATACGCGCGGGCTATTTGCCCTACAGGTCACAGCCCTCGGACTGCTTGAGCCGGCGCTGGAGCCGCCCAGCCCCGTCGACCTTCGCGAGGCGATGTCGCTCCTCAAGGCAGCCAACCGCGCCGCGCGCTTGGACCCGCGTTTCCACCGCGCCCTCTCGGAAGACTTGGAAGAGGCCCTGCCCGAGGAGGCTTTGGCAGCGGCGCTCGCTGGGGCGCTGGCACCGGGCACAACGATTGCGCAAAAAGCCGACGCCCTGGAGACGGCGATGCCGGGCGCGGTCGTTGCGGAGAATTTGCCAGCGCTCTACGCCCATGTCTCCCAGATCAACGAGATCGTTGATGCAACAGGCCCGGTGGCCGCGCTGGCCATGCTGCAACACGTCCAAAGCCCGGCCGATTTGCGCCGCGCACGCTTGGTCGCCGAGTCTGGCGGCGACAGAGCCGTGGCCCTGGAGGCCGTTCAGGGGCGCAGCGCCCTGCAAACCGCCCGCACCGGCGTTGACCTTAATCGAGAAGACGTACTGGAAATCATGGGGCTGGCCGCGGCGGCTATGGCGCTGTTCTGGATGGTGCTCTTGAGCGTGCAGAAACACATGCGCCGGCCCCTCACCGCACTTGATTATTATGATTAAAGGCAGGCGTTGCCGGTCAGGCCGGCAAAGCGAGGCCAAACGCCTCTGCAATGCCGTCGATGAGAAGCTGAATTGAAAGCGCCGCCAGGATGACCCCCAAGATCCGGGTCAGCGCCCCGGCGATGCTCGGCCCCATGGCCCGAACCAGGGGCCCAGCGGCCAGGAAAATCACCAGGACCAGCACCAAATTCAGCGCCAGGGCCCCCAGGATGACGCTTTTCTGCGCCCAATCGGAGGCCTCCGCCATGTAGAACATGGCCGTGGCGATCGTTCCAGGACCTGCAATCATCGGGATGCCCACGGGAAAGACCGACACATCATCGGGAGGGGTGTCGGCCTCATGGCCTGACAACACATCCTCGGCGCGATTCTCGCGGCGCTCGGTGCGTTTTTCAAACACCATGTCGAGGGCGATGAGAAACAAGAGCACGCCGCCTGCCGCCTTGAAGGCCGCAATCGAGATGTGCATCGCCCCGAGAAGCCACGCCCCGGCAAATGCGAAGAAGAAGATGATAATCGAGGCAACAATCGTCGCCTTGATGGCCATAGCCCGGCGATAGTCGGCATTGCCCTGGGCGGTGAGTGTCGCAAACACAGGCGCGACGCCCACGGCGTCGATCAACACGAAAAACGTGACAAACGACGCGGTGAAAAGCGAAATCAGTTCTGCGGACATGGCGCGCGCTTAACGCGGGCTGGCCACCGCGTCGAGCAGCGCTTTTGCATGGCTGTCCACACAAACTGGTGGGGGCGCGGCGCCTTGTTCCTGGGGCGCGCTGGCACAAAAAGCAACGAGCCGAGCATGGGCCTCAAGCCGGGCAAGAAGATCGCTTGCCACCCCGGCGCCTGTGTATTCGACGACGCTTCCAGAGCCGAGATCAATGCCGGTCCCAGGGGCCAGCTTTCCCGCCTTCAGGGCGCTGATGGCCTCCATCAAGGGCATGCAGGGGGCCGCGTTGCTCGCCGGCCAGGTCACATCGCTACCATCCGCCATCAGGCAACCCCCGCCCGGGCCGGCGCCAATGCCTCGTCAGACTGAACAAGCTTCCTGCAGTTTGACAGCGCGCCATAGAGATTGCCCGCTGCCAAGGCAGCCGAGACGGCCAGCACAGGGCTTCGCGCCTCGCCTTGTGGCAGGGTCGTAATCAGGGCGGCCAAAGCCTCTTGGGCCTGGTCATGGAGCGGGCCTGACGCCGCGCCGATCAGGTAAATCTGCATGACCGCGAAGTAAGCCGCCTTGGCCGGCGTATCTGCCTCTTCGGGTTGGAGGATGTCCTTCTCGCGAAGGACCCGCGCCCGGTTTTCAAGCAGCAACACGCCGCGCCGCTCACCGTTGCGCACCACCGCCCCGTTGACCACAAAGCGCTCACCGGGCTTCAAGGACAATTTCAAGGGCATGGGGCAGACACCCTCCGGTCATAAGCCTTTCGAACCCATCAAAATTGCCCGAATTTCATTAACCCTTCCTTGCCTGAACTGCTGGTGTGGATTTGGGCGTGATCGCGCAGGTCGCCTCCAGAGGCGCTTTTTTGGTTGTCCCTCAATATCGGAATGCCTGCTGCTTGCTGCGCGTGCCCCGCGGTTATGCTTGCGGGTCAGCGGGCACGCCCTACACTTTTGCCGAGCGGAAGATTCTAGAGGCGGAGATCCCCATGCGCTTTGAAGGCACGGAAAATTACGTTGCGACCGACGATTTACGCGTGGCGGTCAACGCCGGGATCGCGTTGGAGCGCCCGCTTCTAGTGAAGGGCGAGCCCGGCACGGGAAAGACCGTGCTGGCGATCGAGGTCGCCAAAGCCCTGGGCGTGCCTCTGATCGAGTGGCACATCAAATCGACCACAAAAGCGCAACAAGGGCTTTATGAATACGACGCCGTCTCTAGGCTACGCGACGGGCAGATGGGCGAGGAACGGGCAAAGGACGTCTCCAACTACATCAAAAAGGGCAAGCTGTGGGAGGCCTTCACCAGTGAGGAGCGCCCGATCTTGCTGATCGACGAGATCGATAAGGCAGACATCGAATTCCCCAATGACCTCCTCCAGGAGCTCGACCGGATGGAGTTCTACGTCTACGAAACCGACGAGACTGTGAAGGCGAAACAGCGCCCCATCGTGATCATCACCTCCAACAATGAAAAGGAATTGCCCGACGCGTTTTTGCGCCGCTGCTTCTTCCATTTCATCAAGTTTCCCGACGAGCAGGTGATGCGCGACATCATCGATGTGCACTATCCGGGCATCAAGAAGAAGTTGGTGAAGGAAGCCCTGACAACGTTTTATGCCATGCGCGACGTGCCGGGCATGAAGAAAAAACCATCCACATCTGAGCTGCTCGATTGGCTGAAATTGCTGATGAACGAGGATGTGGACCTGGAAGTCATGGCGGAGCAGAACCCGGATAAGCTAACCCCGCCGCTCCACGGCGCCCTTATGAAGAATGAGCAGGACGTTGCCCTGTTCGAGCGCCTTGCTTTCCTATCGCGCCGCCAGAATGAGGCCGGAGGGCGCAGGGGCCCTGCCGGTTAGACCCCGCCCAGGCCTTCAACGCTGCGCGCCTCTTCGATCACTGCGCCGTTGCGCTCCAGCACATCTTTCCGGCTGTCTAGGAAGTCGGCCATCTTGGTTTTGTCTTTTTGCTCTTGGCGCCACGTGACGTAAGCGAAGACGATCCAGGCGATGTGAAAACCCAGCCCGGCGCCAAGGGCGACCCAGCCGGGAATGGGCCCGATATGGGCCCGGAATACAAATGTTTGGAAGTCCGGTACGTCGAAGGGGTGTATCGCAATTTTTGCGAAGTATGCCGCGCCCTGGAGCGCGAAAATCCAGGCGAAATTGCGCCTCAACCGACGACCGAGCGCCCGCGCCATGGATATGCGGTATTTCGGGCTTTCATAATCGTCGGAAAGGGCCGTGCCCTTATCAAGCGGGATGTTGGCGCCTTCGCCCCGCAGCATTGGCACGTAGAACGCGATCTCCAGCACCCGCGCCCGAAACCGCCAGACATAGAAAAACCGGTAGCGGCGCGCTTCCAGCATGAGGAACATGACGCAAAGCAGGCCGACCAGCACGATCGGGAACGGCGAAGCGCCCTCGCTCGCAAACACCACTGAGAGGGCAATTCCGGTCGAGACCACTGCCCAGTTCGTCGTCTGATCCAGGCGTTGGCGCCAAATTGTCGACCGGTACACCTCGCCTCGGTAAAGGTGGGCAATCGCGCCGACTTCCTTGTTGCCGCACACCGCTTCTGGCGGCCGATCGCCCGGGCGAACATCCGGTCCCGGGCCCATATCGCTATCCATATGTACATATTGACCGTGTTCGGCGACCGCATCAATGGCCAGGTCGGCGAAGCGTAGGCCGCATCGCCGCCGCGATTTCCAATCGCGGGGTCTTTTGCTCGCCGCAGCGGCGTGGTTTTCTAGAGGCATAAAAAATTTGGAGGAACGTCCCATGCCAGCAGATACCGCAGCGCCCTGGCCGGCGCTCTCAATCGCCGAGGCCAATGCCATGCTGGCGGCGCCAAGCTCGCCTGTGGGCTTGAAAGATGGCGAGATCGCCGGTGTGGCGATGAAGCTTTACGCCAATGCGCCGGCAACCCTTGTCGATATTCTGCGCGCCAGCGCGGCCTTCGGCGACCGCGAAGTGCTCGTCTACCAAGACGAGCGCATAACGTTCACGGCCCATTTGCGCGCTGTCGAACACTTCGCAGATGCGCTGCGGACCAAATACGGCGTTGCCCCAGGCGACCGGGTGGCGATCATCATGCGCAATTACCCGCAATGGAGCGTGGCGTTTTTCGCAGCGCTTGCAGCCGGGGCGATCGCAACGCCGATGAACTCATGGTGGACCGGCGACGAATTGGAATACGGCCTGAAGGATTCCGGGGCGAAGGTCGCTGTGGTCGATGAGCAAATCTTCGAGCGGATCAATCCCCACCGCTCACAGCTTCCCGAGCTGAAATCCGTGGTCATTGCGCGCGACAGCGAGGAAGAGCGGGCAGACCCCAGGGTCAGCGCCATGGAAACCGACATTGGCGTCCCCGCGAGCTGGGCAGAGCTGGCGGCGAAGGACCTGCCCGACATCGCGCTCACACCCGAAAGCGACGCAACGATCATGTACACTTCGGGCACCACGGGCCGGCCTAAGGGCGCGTTAGCCAGCCACTGCGCGATTATCTCCAACATGTTCAATTCGCTGACCTGCCAGGCGCGCATGTTCCTGCGCAAAGGAGAACAACCGCCCGAGCCCGACCCGAACGAACAGCGCGCCACCCTACTGGCCGTGCCCTTTTTCCATGCGACCGGCGCCTTTGCGATCCTCGTGCCCGCCCTGCTGCAAGGCAATAAGATCGTCTCGATGTATAAATGGAACGCCGACAAGGCGCTTCCGATTATCGAGGCGGAGAAAATCAGCGCCGTGGGCGGCGTTCCAGCGATCGCTTGGCAGATTTTGGAACATCCCGACCGAGATAAGTATGATCTCAGCTCGATTGCGGCCGTAAGCTATGGCGGGGCGCCTTCTGCGCCGGAACTGGTTTCGACCATCAAAAAGCGCTTCCCCGAGGCGGCAGCCGGAAATGGCTGGGGCATGACGGAGACGTGCGCCACCTCCACGCTGAATATCGGCGAGGATTATGTGAACCGCCCCGACAGCGCGGGCGCGCCGCCCGGCGCTGTCGAGCTCAAGATTGTCGATCCAGACGGGCGCGCCTTGCCCGCCGGCGAAGTTGGTGAGCTGTGGTGCAAGGGACCGATGAACTGCAAGCTGTATTGGAACAGGCCTGACGCCACGGCCGAGACCTTTAAGCAGGGATGGGTCGTCACAGGGGACCTGGCACGGATCGATGAGGAAGGGTTTCTCTATCTGGTGGACCGGGCCAAGGACATGCTGATCCGCGGGGGCGAGAACGTCTACTGCATCGAAGTCGAAAGCGCGCTTTACGACCACCCTGCCATCATTGACGCGGCTGTGGTCGGCATCCCCCACAAGATCCTCGGCGAGGAAGTCGGCGCCGTCGTCCAGGTCAAAGACGGCATGAGCGTCACCGCCGATGTTCTCCGCGCCCATGTGGCCGAGCAATTGGCGGCATTCAAAGTGCCCGTGGAGATACAGGTGATGGCAGAGCCCCTGCCGCGCAACGCCAATGGCAAAATCTTGAAGACCGAACTTCGAGGCCGCTTTACGCCAAGGGGATAGAGCGCCTGCGCCCAGCGCATCCTGAACCCGCTCATCCCGTAGCCGAGGATGCGCTGCGCGCTATCAGCGACAATGGTGCGGGTAGAGGGACTCGAACCCCCACGCCTTGCGGCACTGGTACCTAAAACCAGCGCGTCTACCAATTCCGCCATACCCGCCGGTGCACGCGAAAGGCACTTAGTCTCGGCCCGGCAAGAGATCAAGCAGGCGCGCTGGCAAGGTTTGCCAGGACCGCCGGCAGGGCGCCCTCAAGGTCCGTTGCGATGAGGCCAGGCCCGAGCCGGCGGCCGGCGTCGCCGTGGAGCCAAACGGCTGCGCACGCTGCGTCGAAGCTGTCCATGCCTTGGGCCAGCAGACCGCCCAAAATGCCCGCCAAAACATCGCCGCTTCCAGCGGTGGCGAGCCATGGAGACGCGTGGGTGTTGACCCTGGCCCGGCCATCCGGCCCAGCAATCACTGTGTCTGAACCCTTGAGGATCACGTGGCAGCCGGCTTGCTCGGCGGCGATCAGGGCCGCCTCGATCCGATTTGGGCGATCGGCTTCCAAGCTGCCAAAAAGGCGCCGAAACTCGCCGGAATGGGGGGTGAGGACATCTTGCGCGCGCAAAAGGGAGAAAAGCGCATCTGGATCGTCCTGGAAGACGGTGATTGCATCTGCATCCACAACGCACGTGGCCGGACTGGATAATGCGGCAACCACATTGTCCCGGGTCGCAGGCGAAACCCCGGCTGCGGGACCGATAATCATCGCGTCGGCTTCCTCGATCTCGGCGCGAAGCTCGTCCGGCGATTGGAAAGACTGCACCATCTCAGCTGTAATTTGCGCGGCCACAGCGAGGGTGGCAGACGGCGGGCATAACAGCGTCACGAGCCCGGCGCCCGCGCGAAGGCCGGCCCTGGCCGCCAGGCGAGCAGCGCCGGTGCTGGTCAAGCCACCGGTCACCACAATCAGGCGGCCCCGCGCGTGTTTATGGGTTGCATCGCTTGGCCAAGGCAGATGGCCCTGCCAGTCAGAGGGCACATTCTCGCCAATGGTTTCGGCGACGGGCACGCCGATGTCGGCGATGGTGACCTGCCCGCTCAGCGCCCGTCCCGGCGTGAGGACATGCCCGGGGCGCAGAGCCGCGAAGGTGACCGTGTGGTCGGCGCGAAAAACCGGCCCATGCGCCCGACCGGTTAAACCGTCCAAACCCGATGGGATATCGACGCTGACAACAGCCCCGGCCTGGCTTGCCAGTTCGGCGGCAGCCCCCGACAGGCGCCGCGAGATGCCAGTGCCATAGAGCGCATCAAGCGTGACATCGCAGTCCGCGGCCACCCCGGCCTCCAGGGGGCGTACATCTCCGCCCCAATCCCTTGCCGCCCGGGCAGCATCGCCCGCAAGCGCGCCGGGCTCTGCGCTGCAAAAAACGTCGACGTCGCGGCCCAGGGCCGACAGCGCCCGGGCCGCTACAAAACCATCTCCCCCATTGCCGCCTTTGCCGCAGAGGACATGCACTTTGCCCGTTGCATAATGGCGATGAAGGTGCGCAGCCACCGCTTCGCCGGCCCGCCGCATCAAAGTATAGCCATCAGTGCCAGCCGCGATTTCACGCGCTTCGGCTGCGCGCATGCCTTCAGGCGTAATAATCGGCCGGTCCATCGCCAAGCGCCCTAGCCCCGGGTGCAGGCTTAATCAATCAGACGGCCGCCAAATCGGCGTTTTCAGACGTGTAGGCCGCGATTTGAGCCATGGCGGCTTGGTAAGCGACGGGTTTTGCGATGTTGAGCTTGGCGCGCACCTCGTCCAAGGGCTGCTCCATCAGAGCGAGGATGTCCTGCTCGAGGATCTGCTCTGCGGCCGCGCCGTTGCGCTTGGCCTCTTCATAGCAGGCCGTGATGTCGATATCGCGAGGGAGCTCTTTTCGAAGCTGCCGGCATCCCATGAAGGAGATGAAGATCACGCCGCGGCCGCCATGTTGGCCCCATGAGAAAGCGAGCAACACCGCCTCGCCCAGCGCATCGCGGCCATAGCCCGTCAGGACATGGAACATATCGTGGGTGTCGCGGAGGCGATTGCCGAACCATTTCAGATCGTCATCGAAGTCTTGGCCGTAGAATTTATTCGACTCGTCGACCAGGCCTTGCGCCGACAGATTTTCGCGCTCCATGAAGCGTAGATAGGCGCGGCCAAGCGTGCCCTCAGGCAAATCGGCGATCCAAGCATGATCATCAAGCCGTGTGGGCAGATAGCGCCGCTCTGCCAGGCGCTGCGCTCCTGCAGGTGTCTCGGCAAACCGCTCCAGATGCGAGAGCAGATGGCGCCCATTGAGCGCCTCAATGATATGAAACACCTGCTCGGTGTCCTCATTGTCAGCGATCAGGCGGCGCATGCGCGAGAGCGCGGTTAGAGGCTTCAAGCGCGGTGTTTTACGATCAGGATGAATATTCAAAGCAGCGGTCATATGAGCCTCCCATGATGCTTTGTACCAGACGATGGCCAGCAAAACAATGACGGGTGTGTCAACTTTTATGCACAAGCGTTGACCAACGCCGCACAGCCATTAACCACACGTAGGCTCTGCCTTTCCGCTACGCCAATCGACCATGGATCGCCCATCAGGCAATGGTACAGGCGAAAGAGCAAAAACGGACGATGTGGGAGAACTCGGGTGAAGAAGATCGAAGCAATCGTGAAGCCCTTCAAATTGGACGACGTCAAAGAAGCGCTGCACGCGATCGGGCTCCAGGGCATGACGGTGGTCGAAGCGAAAGGGTTCGGCAGGCAGCGGGGCCATACCGAGCTTTATCGCGGCGCGGAATATGTCGTCGACTTTCTTCCGAAGCTCAAAATCGAATTGATTATCCCCGATGGGGATGTGGAAAAAGCCGTTGAGGCCATCTCTTCCGCGGCCAAAACAGGCAAGATCGGCGACGGAAAGATCTTCATCTCCGACATGGCCGAAGCTGTACGTATTCGCACTGGAGAACGCGGTGACCTCGCGCTTTGACGCGCAGGATCCGCAAACCTGATGTTGACCCAGCGGGTTATGGCGGCCAACCAAGGCTTGGCCAGGGCCAGAACAGCCTGAAAACCGAACACACTCAAAACTGACAGACCAAGAGGGCTAAGGATGTCTGACGCACTGCTGAAGAAGATGACCGACGAGCAGATCGAATTCGTCGATCTGCGATTTACCGATCCGAAGGGCAAGCTGCAGCATGTCACCTTCGACAAATCGATGGTGGATGAAGACTTCTTCACCGATGGGCAAATGTTCGATGGCTCGTCCATTTCCGGCTGGAAGGCGATTAACGAGTCCGACATGACCTTGATGCCCGATGTCGATGCGGCCATCGTCGATCCATTCTATCAGCAGAAAACCCTCGCGGTGTTTTGCGATGTGCTTGAGCCCATGTCGGGTCAGCCCTACAGCCGCGACCCCCGCTCAACCGCCAAAAAAGCTGAGGCCTATCTCAAATCGACAGGCGTCGGCACCGCGGCATTTTTTGGCCCCGAGGCCGAGTTTTTCATTTTTGACGATGTGCGCTGGGACACCGAGGCCCACAAGACGGGGTATGCGTTCGACTCTACAGAGCTGCCGGCCAATACCGGCAAGGTCTATGAGGGGATCGGCAATATGGGCCATCGCCCGGGGCCCAAGGGCGGATACTTTCCCGTTCCGCCGGTGGATTCAGAGCAAGACATGCGCTCAGAGATGCTCACCGTAATGGACGAGATCGGGCTTGAGCCCGAAAAACACCACCACGAAGTTGCCCCTGCCCAGCACGAGCTCGGCATGAAATTCAACACCTTGGTGAAGATGGCCGACAACCTTCAGCTCTATAAGTACGTCATCCACAATGTGGCCGCGTCCTACGGCAAGACCGCCACGTTCATGCCTAAGCCCTATTTCAACGACAACGGCTCAGGCATGCATGTGCACCAGTCGATCTGGAACGGCGACAAGCCGCTGTTTGCCGGCGACCAATATGCCGATCTTTCCGAGGCTTGCCTGTTCTATATCGGCGGGATCATCAAGCATGCCAGGGCGCTGAACGCGCTCACAAACGCGTCGACCAACTCCTACAAGCGGCTGGTGCCTGGCTTCGAAGCCCCGGTGATGCTGGCCTACTCTGCGCGGAACCGTTCAGCGTCGATCCGCATCCCCTACAGCCCGAGCCCCAAAGGCAAGCGCATCGAAACGCGCTTCCCGGACCCAACGGCGAACCCCTACCTGGCCTTCGCGGCGCTGCTCATGGCCGGCCTGGACGGCATTGCGAACAAAATCCACCCGGGCGACGCCATGGACAAAGACCTCTACGACTTGCCACCAGAAGAGGCGAGCTCCATCCCTCAAGTGTGCGGTTCGCTGCGGGAGGCTCTCGACGCGCTGGACGGAGATCGCGAGTTCCTCAAGAAGGGCAACGTGATGGATGACGATCAGATCGATGCGTATCTGGAACTGAAGATGGAAGAGGTCATGACCCTCGAACTTCACCCACACCCGGTGGAATTCGACATGTATTACAAGGTCTAAGATCTGCCGATCCGGCAGGATGCAGCCGTGCCGATTTCGGCGCAATCCGCAGCCGAAACCTGAAATCGCCTCCCCAGCCGATGGGCCGGGGAGGCTTTTTCAAATCGACTTTATCAAGGCCCGGGCGCGAGCCGCACAGGGCTTGGTGCGGCTGGGTAGGCTCGTTTTGAGACGCGCGTCGGCAGCTTACTTGATCTTACCTTCCTTGAACTCGACATGCTTGCGAGCAACCGGATCATACTTTTTCATCACCAGCTTTTCGGTGATGTTTCGAGGGTTCTTCTTCGTGACGTAGAAATACCCCGTCCCTGCCGTTGAGTTCAGGCGGATTTTAATCGTGGCGGGTTTGGCCATAAGTCGCCCTCGCTTTGAATCTTCACTATCGACAAGCCGCGTCTAATGGGGCGAGGCCCCTGGCAAGTCAACTGTCATAAGCGCTCCATCAGGTGTCCAGCCCGGCTCCAGCGTAGATAGGCTGGCCCCTTGGGCACATTGCCCCCGAGCCTGGCCTGTATTTCACCGATCATAAAGCGCGTCACAGACGGCAGGTCGAGGTCCCCCGCCTCCGCAAAGGTCACCCACCGAAGGTCGCTCAATTCGGCGCCGTCCTGGGGCGGGCGCTCGTCAATGAGTACGTCTTCAGCAAAGCCGAGAAAGAAGCGCGCATCGAAGCGTTTGGGCCGGTAGGGCGGGGTCACCGCGCGGCCGAAAAAGGTGAGCCCTTGGAGGCATGGCGCAGCCCCTAGGCGGTGATAAGCCTGCCAGTCTTTGGGCTTGCGGCCAGGGGTCTCCCCCCGCTTTCCGACGATGAGGCCCGTCTCCTCAAAGGTTTCACGAATTGCGGTAAGCGCAAAGGCGCGCGGCCGCCGCCGCGATTTCAGCGCGAGTTTCTCCTCACTGGCCCGGCTGAGCTCGCTCAAGCTTGCGACCCGGCCATCGGGCGGATCAACACGCCCACCTGGAAAGACATATTTGCCCGGCATGAAGGCGTGGCCGCCCGAGCGTTTGCCCATCAAGACCTGCGGCTGAGGTCCATCGCGCCGCACCAGGATGAGGGTGGCAGCATCGCGCGGGCGCGGGCTTGGCGCGTTGCGCACAATCACGTCGCCGGCATCCTCTGCGTCATAGGCAGAGCCCAGGATTGGCGTGTCGTCCGTCACCCTTTCCCCTTTCCTCTTCCTTTGCGACGGGACACGCTGCCCCTGCGGCCTTCGGCGCGGGGGCCGCGCTTTGGCCTTGGCGCTGCGCCTTTGCCAACACCTGATTTCCGACGCTTAGGCGGTGAGCGCATCTCAAGCATAAGGCCGCCCTTGAGGGGCGCGACTTCCCGCAAAGCAACAGTCACGTTCTGCCCCAGGGCGAAGTATTTGCCTGAGCCACGAGCCGACAGGCGCATGGCGCCCTCATCGAATACCCAAAAATCACTTGAAAGTGTCGAAATGGGGATGAACCCATCGGCGGCGGTGTCAGCCAGGCGCACGAACAAACCAGCTTTGGTGACGCCCGTGATCCTGCCCTCAAATTCGCTGTCGACGCGATCGGCCAGGAACAGCGCAAGGTAGCGGTCGGCCGCGTCGCGCTCTGCCGCCATGGAGCGCCGCTCGGTTTCAGTGATGTGACTGGCCATCTCCTCCAGCCGTGCCGCCGCCCCGGGGCTCAGCTTTTCAGGCCCAAGCCCAAGGGCCCCGATCAGCGCCCTGTGGACAATGAGATCGGCGTACCGCCGGATCGGGGAGGTGAAATGCGCATAGCGTTGCAGGTTCAAGCCGAAATGGCCGAGATTGTCGGGCGCGTAGACCGCTTGGGCCTGGCTGCGGAGCACGATCTCTGTGACCACATCGGCCGTGTCGCTGCCCGCTGCGTCAGCCAGCAATCGGTTAAACCGCTGCGTTTGCGGGCGCTCACCTAAGCTCCACTTGATATCCAGGGTTTTAAGGAACTCAGCCAAAGCAGCGAGCTTGGCCTTGGTGGGCTGGTCGTGGACGCGGTAAACCAACGGATGGCGGGCCTTCTCCAGGCTTTCGGCCGCGGCGACGTTGGCCTGGATCATCAACTCCTCGATCAGCTTGTGGGCGTCGAAGCGCTCTTTCACTGCGACCTGGCGCACGCTGCCATCTTCGGCGAATTCGATGCGGCGCTCTGGCAAATCAAGCTCGAGCGGGCCACGGGCCGCGCGCGCCTCGCTGAGAGCTTTGTAAGCGCCCCACAGGGGCCGAAGCACGGTGTCGAGCAGTGGTGCGGCCCGCTTGCTCGGCTGGCCGTCTATGGCCGCCTGGGCTTCGCTGTAGGACAGGCCGCCGGCCGATCTCATGGTGGCTCTGAGGAAACGATGGCCACGCTTAACGCCGCGGGCGTCGAACTCCATTTCCACGGCAAGACACGGGCGCTCCTCGCCCGCCTTGAGGCTGCAAGCGTCGGCAGACAGCTCGAACGGCAGCATGGGAACGACCCGGTCTGGGAAATAAGTCGAGTTGCCGCGCGCATAGGCCTCCCGATCGAGCGCCGAGCCCTCAGTTACGTGGGCGGCCACGTCTGCAATGGCAACGATCACGCGCCAGCCATCGCCAAGCGCTTCGGCAAAGACAGCGTCGTCATGGTCTCGGGCATCTGCAGGGTCGATGGTGATCAGGGGCGTCTTGGTCAGGTCTTCGCGCGGCGTCTCAGCCGGGGTCGCAGCGCTCGCCTCGGCGAGCACCTCGTCAGGAAACGCCGTGGGAATGCTGTGGGCATGGAGGGCGATGAGGCTTGCGGCGCGCGGGTCGCCCGCTCGGCCAATGACCTCCTGAACGACGGCCTCGGCCGGCCCCCGACCCGCCTTTGCAAGGATCACAACCAGGTCGCCATCAGTTGCGCCGTTCGTGTCGCCAGGAGCGATGGCGAAATCATGCTTGTCCCGGCGGTTGACGCTTTCCACGCGCCCACCTCGTTTGAGCTGGGTAAAAAGCCCGACCACCGGCGCTCTGCGCTGCCGCTCTAAGACCTTAACGACGAGGGCTTTGGGCCCGCTGGGGCTGTCCACCAGCCGGCTGATGGCCCGGTCCCCTACTCCAGGCACACGTCCTGTCGCGGCGCCCGCCTTGCCGCCCCTGCGCGCCGGGCCGCCATAGATAAGGTCGGGGCCGAACGGGCCGTCAGCGCCAGAAGCCTTGCCGATCAAGTCTCCCTGGTCGTCAATTCTCAGAAACTCCACCAGCGTGGTGCGCGGCAGCGGATCGCGGCGCGACTTCGCCGCTTTTGGCCTCGCCGAGGCAGCGTCACCGCGCTCGATGTCCTTCAGGATGGCGCGCAGTTTTGCCCGCCCCTCGCCTTTTACGTTGAGCCCTTTGGCGATGTCTCTGCGCGTCGTAACGTGGGGGTTGGCCTCAAGAAAAGCGAGGACCGACTTCTTATCGGGATGTTTCATCGCCGCTCTATAGAACAGGCGGAAGCCCTTTGCGCGCGAAAACTTCCGTAGGTCGCTAAGCCGCTTCGCTGCACACCCGGTTGCGGCCGCCGCGCTTGGCGGCATAAAGCGCTGCGTCCGCTCTCTTCATAAGCTCAGACGGGGTGTCCTCAGCGCCGTTCAACACCGAGACCCCGGCCGATATGGTCACCTGAATCGAAGAGCCCGCTGCAATCTCGAAGTCTTCCGCCGCCACGGACCGCCGCAAACGTTCGGCGGCAGCGGCCGCACGGTCGCCTGCGGTTTCCGGGAGGATGACAAGAAACTCCTCCCCGCCGGGCCGGCATACAATATCTATCGGCCGCACATTGCTGTTCAGACGTTCTGCCACGCCCTGTAGCACCCGGTCGCCTGCGGCGTGCCCATGGCTGTCATTGACCGCCTTGAAGTGATCGATATCCAGCGCCACCACCGAAAGGGGAGTGTTTCCAATAAGCGAGCGTTTCATAAGCTGGTGCAACTGGCTTAACATGAAGCGGCGATTGTAGAGCCCTGTGAGCTGGTCGATGACGGCGAGCTCCATCCCGCGATCAACACGGCGCCGCATGATCTCGATATAGCGGGTGCGCAGCACCTGCGTTCGGATGCGGGCAAGGAGTTCCTGGGGCTCGATTGGCGTCTGGATAATGTCACTGGCGCCATGGGCCAGCGCCCGCGCTGCCTCCTGGTTCATGTCTGCCTCGGCCACCACGATCACCGATAAGGGCCGCGTCATCTCTGATAGGCGAAAATGGCTGCACAGTTTCAGCGGGTCATAGCTCTGGTCGGCCAGGGCCATCAGGATGATGTCTACTCCGGTTTCTGAAAGCGCCGCGCCGGGCCCGGCATCCAGGTATGAGTACACTTCGTGTCCCGCTGCGCGCAGCACGCGAACGAGCCGGTCGGCCCGCCGGCGGCGCTCATCCATGACCAGGATACGAACCGTGCGCCCGAGCTCCTCAGACTCCCGGTCATCCAGCATGGCAGCTTGCGGACTGCCGGCCTGGCGCTGGCGCAGCTCTTGGGCCACGGCCACGTAGCGCGTGAGGGCTTCAATTCGAGAATTGAGTTGGAAGTCATCGACCGGTTTGGTGATAAAGTCTTCTGCGCCGGCCTTGAGCCCGCGTATCCTGTCTTCTGAGTCAGTCAGCGCAGTCACCATCACGACGGGTATGTACGCTGTAGCGGGGTCCGATTTCAGGATCCGGCACGCCTCATAGCCGTCCATTTCCGGCATCATAACGTCGAGTAGGATGATCTCTGGCTTTTCACGCCGCGCGATCTCGACCGCTTCCACGCCGTTCACCGCTTCCAGAACGACATGAAAGTTCGCTTCAAGCTTACCCTTCAAGACCCGGCGATTGGCGTCGACATCGTCGGCAACCAAGATGCGTGCACTCATGCAGCTTGGTCCTCGGGCATGAGGTCTTCCACGGCGCGCATGAATGAGCCGATCTGGATGGGTTTTGACAGATACCCCTCACATCCCGCCTCGCGCACACGCTGTTCATCATCGCGCATGGCAAACGCCGTCACGGCCAAGACCGGTATGTGGCGCACCTCATCATCGTCCTTCAGCCACCTGGTGATATCCAGGCCGGACACTTCGGGAAGCTGAATGTCCATAATGATTAGACTGGGCCGCTCGCCCCGCGCGATTTCCATCACCTTCGCGCCATCTCGGCATTGGAACGTGGCGTAGCCAAACGAATCGAGCAGATCGCAGAACAGCCGCATGTTGAGCTCATTATCCTCAACAACCAGAACCGACTTTGCAGGCGCATTGGACATGTTCAGCGCTCTATTCCTCATGGCGAATCGCCCTTCGCGACCGGCTATCTGCAACTTTTTCCTACTCCGAGGAGTCTTAACTGTTGTTTACGGACCCCATCTATCGACCTATGTTCCAAGAGTGAACAAAAAGTGATCAAGCCTATGGTGACCCTGTGCAGAAGCTGCGATGCGCTTACAGGCGACGTCTCAAAAAGCTGCCCTGCCTGCGGGAGCGGGCGGCTGGTGTCCCATCGGCGGCTGCACGACTTGACGATCGCCCACCTTGATTGCGACGCGTTTTTCGCCGCTGTGGAGAAGCGCGACGCACCAGAGCTTGCAACGCGCCCGGTCATCATTGGCGGCGGGCGGCGCGGCGTCGTCGCCACCTGTTGCTACATCGCCCGCCTGTCGGGCGTGCGGTCCGCCATGCCGATGTTCCAGGCGCTGAAGGCTTGCCCGGGCGCGGTGGTCATCAAGCCCAACTTCCCGAAATACAAAGCGGCGGCCACGCAAGTGCGCGGATTTATGGATGAGCTGACGCCCTTGGTCCAAGCGGTCTCTATCGATGAAGCCTACTTGGATTTGTCGGGCACAGCTGCGCTTCATGATGCAGCGCCGGCCCAATTGATGAGCGCGCTCGCGCGCAGGATAGAGACCGAGGTCGGGATCACGGTCTCGATTGGCCTATCGACCAACCGCTTCTTGGCGAAAACAGCCAGCGAAATGGACAAGCCGCGCGGCTTCGCCGTGCTTGCGCCGGAAGATGCGCCTGCCCTGTTGGCGCCCAAGCCGCCGGGCTTCTTGCATGGCGTTGGCCCTAAGCTGGCCGCCAGACTCGCGCGGTCCGGCATCCACACGGTCGCCGACCTCCAAGCGGCGGGCGAGGCAGACCTCGTCAAGCGTTTCGGCGAGACAGGCCAATTCCTTCACAAGCGCGCCTTCGGCATAGACGAGCGGCCAGTCACGCCCGGAACACTGCGCAAATCTGTTTCCTCCGAGACCACGTTCGACCGCGATATCTCCACATTTGACGCCCTGTCTGATCGGCTTTGGGATGTCTGCGAGCGCACGGCGGTGCGCGCTAAAGCCGCCCAAGTTCAGGGCGCGGTCGTCACACTGAAGCTCAAAAACGCGAAGTTTCAATCGCGCACGCGCCGGGCAAGCCTGCCGGAGGCAACCCAATTGGCCCGCACCCTGTTCCGAACTGCCCGGCCGCTCCTGCACAAGGCCTGCGAAGGGGGAGAGGCGTTCCGCCTCATCGGTGTGGGCCTGTCGGGCCTCGAGCCGGCCCAGGGCGACCGGGTCGATCTGGTTGATCCCGGCGTGGGAAAACGCGCAGCCGCAGAACGCGCGAGCGATCAGGCCCGCCAAAGGTTTGGCGACGGCGCGGTCATCACCGGACGGGCCCTGCGCCTGAACCGATCGCGCGGCGAAGCCGCTTCGGGCGCGCGCGATGGTTAGCTTGCCGCGGCCTCCAAACGCTGAACAATCCGGTCACGGCCAACCAAGACGATCAGATCAGCCATATTGGGCCCGTGATCTTGGCCGGTAAGCGCTTTTCGCAGGGGCATGAAAAGAGCCCGGCCTTTGCGACCTGTCTCTTGCTTAAGCGCGCTCGTCCATGCGCCCCAAGTCGAGGATGTGATCTCGCCTGCTGGCAGAAGTTCACTGGCCTTGCCAATGAAGTCGAGGTCCTCGGCTTCCAAAGTTGACGCCACCTCTCCAAAAACGACACCGGCCCAGACTTGGACGTCGTCAATACGCGCGCAATTGGCCCGGACCACGTTCCAAAAGGCTTCGTCTGCGGCGAGCGGGTCAATCGCTGCCAGGCGGTCCTTCACCTTGGCGAAGTCAAGGTCGTGGACCAGGGCGGCATTGAGTTGATCGAGCTCGGCAGGGTCGAACCGGGCCGCGTTGCGCGCGATTTTGCCGAATGAGAACTGCTCAGCCAGGGCATCCAGACTCTGGCCCAGCTCAATGGCGTCGCTGGTCCCGATTTTTGCGAGCAAGGATGCGACCGCGAGCGGCTCGATCCCCTGCTCTCGCAGTCCGGCAATCGACAGGGAGCCCAAACGTTTGGATAGGCCCTGGCCATCGGCGCCGACCAGGAGTGGGGTATGGGCCATGGCCGGCGCGGAAGCGCCAAGCGCCTGAAAAATCTCGATCTGCGCTCCGGAATTGGTGACATGGTCCTCGCCGCGGACCACATGGGTAATCGCGCTGTCAATGTCATCGACGACGCTAGGAAGCGTGTAGAGATAGCTGCCGTCGCCTCGGATCAAAATCGGGTCGGACACCGAAGCTGTGTCTATGCTCTGGCGCCCGCGCACCTCATCTGGCCACTCCACGCGCCGGCCTGACAGCTTGAAACGCCAATGGGGCCGGCGCCCTTCGGCCTCCAGGGCGTCACGGGCACCGGCATCGAGGTTAAGCGCCGCCCGGTCATAGACTGGCGGGCGGCCACGCGAGAGCGCAATCTTGCGTTTGCGATCCAGTTCGTCGGCGGTTTCATAGCACGCATAAAGCAGACCGGCTTTTTTCAAGCGCTCGGCTGCCGCGTCGTAGGCCGGGAATTTAGCCGATTGATTGAACGTTTCTGCCCAGCTGAAGCCTAGCCAGGTTAGATCATCCCGAATGCCCTGTTCGAAAGCCTCCGTCGATCGCTCCACATCTGTGTCATCGATCCTTAAAATGAAATCGCCGTCGCTTTGACGGGCGAAAAGCCAGTTGATCAGTGCTGTTCTAACATTGCCAACGTGGAGCCGGCCGGTTGGAGATGGCGCAAACCTGACGCGTACAGACATGGATCGCCTCTCACCTGGCGGAATTGGGCGGGCGTGCGCCCGTTGCGATTGCGGTCAAGCGAGGCTGGATAATCTGCATCAGCCCGCTCGCCAATAGGGCATACGCGCCGAGCCCTGCCAACTGCACCGTCAGTGCCACGCCCAAATCGCTCAAGGCCCCCATCAGCGCCGGTGAGGCAGCACTGGCAGCGACCATTGCGGAAAAAGACAAAGCTCGAACCTCGCCCAGATGGCGAACGCCGTAGAGCTCCGGCCAGATCGCGCCCATGACCGTCGCGGCCGCCCCAGCCATCACGCCGAGCAAAGTCATCAATACGAACACCACCCAAACGCCTGAGAAAAACAGCGGTAAGTAAAGCCCAACGGCCATCGGCATCAGATAGACGGGCAGGAGCGCCCTTGCACTCCAACGGTCAATCGCAGCCCCTGCCGCAAGCGCTGCGACCATGCCGACGATGGCGAACCACGAAAAGCCAAATGCGAAGGTGGCTGCTGACCACCCCTTCAACTCAATCAATTGCTGGTGGTGAAAGAACAGCCCCGTGACGATGAACGCCGGCGAGAGGACGCCGCACAGCATCCACCAAAAGCTCGCCTCTCTCAGCACATCGCCGCGGCGCCAAGCCGCGCATCCCTGATCAACGGCGCCTTCCGGGTCATCGTTTGACGTTGGCGCGCGGTCTTGCCCCAGCAGGGCGTAAAGCGCTGGTGCGCAGACCGCAGCCAGCACGATCGCCGAAATGACCCAAGTCTCCCGCCAACCCAAGGCTGCGATCGACGCGACCGCCAATGGCGGCAGGGCGACCTCGCTCAACGGGTAGCCTAAGGAGACCACCCCTACGGCGCGGCCGCGCTGGCGGGTAAACCAGCGCCCAGTTGCCGTCATCGCGACTTGGCTCATCATGCCCTGACCGAACAGGCGCAAGGCCAAAAATGCGGGCAACAGGGCCCACCAGCTCGGCGCTATGGCCAAGATAAGGCATGCGATCGCCAACCCAACCGTAGACGCCAAGGCCGCCGCGCGAGGCGATGCATGGTCAACAAGTT
Source organism: Pseudomonadota bacterium (assembly GCA_038747245.1). GTDB lineage: Bacteria > Pseudomonadota > Alphaproteobacteria > Caulobacterales > Hyphomonadaceae > UBA5336. The sequence goes on from JBCDJY010000001.1 coordinate 135,217, forward strand.
TGCCAAACTCCAAGAGCGCCAGCGCGCTTGTCAGCGTCGCAGCGCCATAAAGGAAGCCGATCTGGCCGTGGCTCAACGCAAACGCATTGCGCAGGGACGCGTTTGACAACGACACGAAATAAGTTTGCCCGAAGCCTGACGCAGCGGTCATCAGAACGCCAGCTGAAAGCCAGCGCGCTTCTGCGCGCAGGAAACCGAGCATGTTTTCTCCGATTAGAAAGAGAGCCAGGCCGCCTCCTTGCTGGGTGAGCCTTGGGTATGGCGAACTCACCAGCACAAAATAGAGGCTCTGGAGGACATGACCGCCAACGAACCAATGAAGCGATGGCCGTGCGCGCTGGCTAAATTGGCTTACACAACGCCGCGCTCGGTTCAAGCGGTAGGCGCGTAATTCGCAGGTCTATCTCAGCGCGGCGCGCCAACCTGATTGGCGCGCCTGTTCTGGGCTACAGAACCACCGCTCGCCGCGCGCCTCGTCTATGCTTGTTCGGGAATAAAACTGCTGGCCTGGCACATGGAAAATGCGCGCGCCCCCGCGAGAGACATTGCCTTTGATAACGCAATCCAGCGATGGCGGGTCTTGAGATGCGGCGGCGCTTGTTTGCCGGGCGCGCTGGGCTGCACGGTAGGCTTCAGGCCGGGTAAAATTGCTCCGCCAGAGCGCAAGCCCTTCTGCGCGCGCCAGGGCCTCAGACTGCACATAAGCTGAGGAGTATCGCGTGTAGGCCACTGCCCAGCCGCGGCGCACCATCTGGCGCCCTAGGTCGACGCCGCCTGCAGTGCACTGGGCGATGAGCCGTCCCCGGTCGCTGTCTTTAACTTGGCAAACAACCGTTCTGTCTTCCACGAGCCGTTGGAGCGCACGTTTGGCGTCCTGGCCACAGGCCCAGGGGGCCTCCTCGATCAGGCACGACTGTCCTCGCTCGACCGCGTCGATACCGTACAGCCTGACCCTATGGGAGGCGATGCGAAGGCTGTCGCCATCGGTCACGTCGGCTTCCCCCACCAGCGTGCGCATCTCAATCGCTGTGCCCACGCCGGAACCGAGCGGCAGCACAAAGCCGCTCAGGGCACCAAGGCAAAGGCTCGCGAGGAAAAAGGTCTTCATGGGTTAAGCGATAGGCAAAACCCATTAATTCACGGTTTTCAACTCAAAATAGAAATTTATCGATCCCTGAACCGGTTTGTGATGGGATAACGGCGATCCCTGCCAAAATTACGTCGACCAATCTTGACCCCTGGCGGAGCCTGGCGGCGCTTGTATTCGGCAACGTAGAGTAAATGCTCGATCCGTCTCACGGTCTCCAATTCATGCCCAGCGGCGCAGACCTGCTCTATGCTCTCATCTGCATCGACAAGGCGCCGCAAGATATCATCGAGGATGTCATAGGGCGGAAGACTGTCATCATCGCGTTGGTCCTCGCGCAGTTCGGCGCTGGGCGGCTTATCAATGATGGATTGTGGGATGACCTCACCGCGAGGGCCGAGGCCGTCTTTGGGGACGTGCGCGTTCCGCCATGCGCTCAACGCAAACACCTCGGTCTTGTAATAGTCTTTTAGGGCGTTGTAGCCGCCATTCATGTCGCCGTAGAGGGTTGCATAGCCCACCGCCATTTCAGACTTATTGCCGGTGGTGACGACCATTGGGCCAAATTTGTTCGATAGAGCCATGAGGGACAAACCCCGCAGGCGCGACTGAATATTCTCTTCGGTAACGTCGGCGCCGCGGCCATCGAAGACAGGAGCCAGCATCTCGTCCAACGCGGCAACACCGGGCGTGATCGGTATGGTGGTGTAGCTGATACCGAGCGCCTCGGCGCACGCGCGGGCGTCTTGCAACGACGAATTCGAGGTAAACTTCGATGGCAGCATGATTGCCCAAACCCGGTCAGCGCCAAGCGCGTCAACGGACATGGCAGCCGTCAACGCACTGTCGATGCCGCCCGACAATCCAAGGACCACGCCAGGAAATCGGTTCTTGTTGACATAATCGCGCAGCGCCAGAACCCCGGCGCGGTAATCGGCCTCCAAGCCTGTCGAGAGCTCGATTTGGGTCGAACGTTCGAAACGGCCGCTCCCAACATCAAAGGAAACGAGTGCCTCGCCTTCTTCGAAATCGGGCAATACCTGATGTTCGCGTCCATCGCCGTCGACCACGTAACTCGCCCCGTCGAAAACGAGTTCATCCTGGCCGCCCACTTGGTTGAGAAAAACGTAAGGCAGTCCCGTGCGCCGCCAGACGGAGAACGTCGTATGGCGCTCGGCCTGGACGGTCCGCCGCCACGGCGAGGCATTCGGCGCAATGATGAGATCGGCGCCGGCCTCGGCCAGGGCTTTGGGCACGTCTGCGCGCCAGATGTCCTCGCAGATCGCGATGCCGATTTTGTGCCCACGAAAGTCCACAGGAAGTGGCGGCCCCTGCCCTGCATCGAACAGGCGCAGCTCGTCAAACACGCCGTAATTGGGCAATTCGCGCTTGTCGTAGCGAAACACCAGCTCGCCATCTTCGAGCAGCGCCGCGCTGTTATAGAGGCGGTCGCCCTCTGCCCAGGGCGTCCCCACCAAGAGCGCGGTATCGCTACCACGGCTCACCTCGCACAGCCCGGCGATTGCAGACCTGCACGCCTGAACCGCCGACCCCTTGAGAACCAGATCTTCGGGCGGGTAACCGATTAGGAACAATTCCGGGAGCACCAGCAAATCCGCGCCGGCGCTATCAGCGGCCCGGTGAGCCTCCCGCGCGCGCGCAACGTTGCCATCGATATCGCCCACAACTGGATTGATCTGCGCGAGGTAAAGCGTGAGCGGTCTGGCCATTCCCCGTCAATAATCGACCTCCCGGCCCGGGGAAAGCCTACCGCGTTGCCGCGGCCTCTGCCGCCTCTGCCATGGCGACTGCGGCAACAGCTCCGTGGCCGGGCACTTGGCTTTGCATTTCGCCGAGGCAAGCGGCGAAAAAGCTCTCATCGGCGCGGCCGAGCGGATCCGGTAGCTGGGCCGATATATCGACCCTGACGCCATAGGGCGTGGAGTTGTGCACTTCCCGCGTCAGGAAGTTGACGCGAATTTCGCCGGAGGGGTAGACGACCCTCATCGTGCGCTCACGCGCGCCCTGGGCGCGGCTGGCGCGCAGCCATGCCGAGCCACCCGAAACGAACTGAAACTCTGCGGTGGCCTCATCGAGATGGCGGGTGGAGACCCGGTCGCCCCAGGCGTCCACATGGTTGAATTCGCGCCCAATCAGGCAGGCCGCCAAATCGAGATCATGGATCATCAGGTCCCAGATCACCGACACGTCGCCGGCCCGCCCACCGGCCGGCGCAGGGCCAGCCCGCACCGATTCCAAACGTTCCGGCACCTCATCAATTGCGAGTATGCCCATGGCTTTCGCGACAAACCTCTCCTGGTGACCGACCTGGAGTACGCGCCCACGCGTGACCGCCTGGCCAGCCAGCCGCCTAGCCGTCACAGCATCCAGCGCAAGGGGTTTCTCCACAAGCACGTGCTTGTCTGCCGCCAAAGCCTCACCAACCAAATCGGCGTGAAAGGTTGCCGGTACGGCCACCACCACGGCGTCCACGTCTTCAAGCAGGCGGTCAAAGGCCGCAAAAGCGCGCGCGCCAAAGGGACTGGCGACGTCTTTCGCGCGTTGCAGGTCAACGTCAAAAACACCTACGAGGTCTGTGCGGGCCGAGGCCGCCGCCTTCTGAGCATGATAATTTCCGAACACGCCGGCGCCGGCAACGCCAACTTTCAGCCTCGGCATCGGCCTCTCCCTGCAAGCAATGGCCGGGTTAGACACGAGCGGCACCCTTCGCGCAACGCCTTCATCCGTGGCACTGTTTTTTACCATCCCCCTTCACATGTCGCGCGCAAGCCAGCACTTAAGAACAAAACCGATGGAGGAAATTATGGGTGATCTTGTTCTCAAAGGTTGGGGGCTCGCTGCGCGGCCCGTAGGCGACCCCAAGCCGTCCGACTTTCAAATGCTCGACATTGCTGCTCCTGCCCCTGAAACGGGCCAAATTCAGGTGCGCAATCACTGGATGAGCGTAGACCCGTACATGCGCGGACGGATGACGGACCGAAAAAGCTATGTTCCACCGTTTCAGATCGGCGAGGTGATGCAAGGCGGAGCCGTGGGGCGGGTCGTTGCATCGGCAAATCCCGATTTCCAAGAAGGCGATCTCGTTTCGTCGATGGCAGGCTGGCGCGAGGGCTTCACAGCCGCGCCAGCAGACGCGATGTGCATCAAGCTGCCGGAAGTGGGCCTGCCTGCGAGCGCGTTTCTAGGGGTCGCAGGCATGCCGGGACTAACCGCCTATGCCGGCCTACTCCGCGTGGCTGAACTTAAAGAGGGCGATACAGTCTTCGTGTCGGGCGCCGCAGGCGCAGTGGGCTCTACAGTGGTCCAGATCGCCAAGATCAAAGGATGCCGCGTCATCGGCTCAGCCGGCGGGCCTGAAAAAGCCAAGCTGGTTGAAGAACTCGGCGGCGACGCGGTCATCGATTACCGCATGGCCAAAGGCTGGCAAGGCATTGCTGAGGGAATTATGGCGGCCGCGCCCCAAGGCATCGACGTTTACTTTGACAATGTGGGCGGCGACCATCTCACCGCGGCAATTGAGTGCGCGCGCCCATTCGCCCGGATGGCGCTGTGCGGAATGATCGCCCAGTACAACGCCTCTCAGCCAGCGCCAGGCCCCCACAATCTGATCATGGCGGTGGGTAAGCAGTTGAAACTCCAGGGTTTCATTGTCTCCTCCCACCAGGACCTCCAACCCGAGTTTCTGAAGGATATGGCGAACTGGATTCCTGCCGGGAAGATGGTCTTCAAAGAGACAGTCTTGGACGGGATCGACAAAGCGCCGGAAGCATTTATGGGCCTGTTTACGGGGGCCAACACCGGCAAGATGCTGGTGAAGCTGGCTTGAGCGGTATGAACTTCGAAGGCGAAATAGATGGCGCGCCTCTTTGACGCTTACATCATGGTTGACTGGAGCGCGGCGACCAAGCCGGTCACGGGTCCAAACTCGATTTGGGTCGGCATCCTGGCAAAGGATGCTCGGCTGAAGTTTCAGTTTCGCGCAATTAACCCAGACACGCGGCTCAAGGCACGCACATTCATCCACGACATGGTCGGCAAACTGGTCAAGCGGGGCGATAAGGTCTTGCTCGGCTTCGATTTCAGCTTTGGATTTCCCATGGGCACCGGCGACGCCATGGGCTTTGGCGATGATGTGCCCCCCTGGCAGTCCATGTTCGAATACCTCTCCGGAAAGGTCCGCGAGCGCGAAGACAACTCCAATTCGCGCTTCGCGATTGCTGCGGGCATGAACTACGCAATGTCGAAGGGCGCCTTTCCGTTCTGGGGTGCGCCTGTGCGCGACCAGGTGAGCACGCTGGACGGCAAGCGACCGAGCTTTGACAGTGCGCGGCCCGTCGACGAATTCCGCTTGGCCGAGCGGTTTCTCAAGGAGCGTGGGTTGGGCCAGCCGAAATCGTGCTGGCAATTGGCCTATGCAGGCAGTGTCGGCAGCCAGACCCTTCTCGGCATTCCCCATATCGCGTGGCTTGCAGCCCAAGTGCCGGGTGCGAAGATTTGGCCCTATGACCTTCCCCTGGAGCCCCTGGAAGAAGACGCGCTGGAGACGGTCAATCTGGTGATCGCCGAAATTTACCCGTCACTGGTCAAAGCGAGGCCAGGCGCGGGGCAGGTTTTGGATGAAGCCCAGGTCGAAGCAATAGCCCGTCACTATTGTGATTTAGACGCAAATGACCGGCTTGGACCGCTCTTTTCTGGGGGTGATGGCCTTAGTGAGGCCGAAAAGTCACAGATTACCCGCGAAGAGGGCTGGATTTTGGGCATATAGCCCGTGTTTATTGGGGATCTGGCGTATCGGAGGCTTTCGAATCGTGTCTCTGTCGCCGCCATCGATCAGTGGGTCGATTATTGAAAAGGAGACTCCCATGAACAAGGGCGATCTAACCAAGCATGTGTCGGATACGGCGGGGATTACCCACGACGAGGCCGGCAAGGCCGTCAATGCTGTTTTCGAAGCCATTGCTGGCGCTGTAAAACATCGCAGCAAGGTGGCGATTGCAGGTTTCGGCACGTTTGAGGCCAAAACCCGTAACGCGCGTGAGGGGCGAAACCCCGCAACCGGTGAACCGATCCAGATCCCGGAGAAGACCTCGGCGGCCTTCAAGCCGGCCACCGCGCTGAAAGATATCTAAGGCGCTTGAAATCTCTTAGCCATAACGGCGCGGACCTGCTCGGTTCGCGCCGTTTTCAATTCCAGCAATAAGATTTGGGCAAGACCGGCAAAGAACAGCGCGCCAAGCGCCGCCTCAAGCATTCCCTGCGCGCCTCGGTTCAACGTGTAGCCAAGGTGGTATCCAAGCGGCAGCATCAGGGCGAAGAATGATCCGATGTGGAGACTGGTTGGCAGCCACACGACGCCCTGCGCCCTGAGCGCCATGGACGCAGTACACTGCAAACCGTCAAAGGTTGTGGCGGCTGCCACAAGCCAGAACACGGAAATCAGCGCTGCGGCGATCGGGACGCCGTCAATCACGGCCTCTGGGTCGACCAAGCCATACGAGATCACGCCTCGTCCAATCCACAAGATCGCCCCCATGGCCAGTCCGCAAACAAGCGTGGCCGCCACACCGAGCCGCCCGGCTTCGCGCACCGCGCCGGCATCGCCGCGGCCAAATGCTTCGGCGACGCGCACACTTGTTGCCGTCGCAATGCCAAGGAAGATCATAAAGGCTGCGCCCATCACCTGGGTCGCAAAACCGTAAACCACGTTCACCGCAGCAGAGATCCATAACGCAATCACATAGGTCGCGTTGAAGCCGCCCCATTCAGCGACATTGCTGACGGCTGTACCAAGGCCCACCGAAATCTGGCGGCGGCCCTCGTTTGCAGGTGCCGGCGGCGACCGTCTCAGCCCCGGCGTCAGTGTGATCACGAATCCAGCGAACAGAAGGATCGCTGCGGTGCGCGTCAGCGTTGTCGCCCAAGCCACCCCTTCTGCGCCGAGGGCAGGCATGCCCCACCAGCCGGCCACAAAGGCAAGGTTCAGCACGACGTTGAGCCCCACCATGAAATAGGCAACGCCCGTCACCAGAAGGGGGCGCCGCAGGGCCTCAAGATACAGTGAGCACACAGTTCCGATCAGGAAACCCGGCAGGCCGAGCAGAAGGATTCGGGTAACCGAGGTCACCTCGCGGACGATCACATCAGGGGCCAGGTCGCCAGCGCTGCGCGGCGGCGCGAGGCTGACAAACACCCAATTGAAGAACGCCTCCATGGTTGGCCAAGCGGTCGCGATGAAGAGCACTGCTAGACCGAGCGCACTGACAAGGCCGCGCCTGAAGATGCGCCCCGAGGCGTCTTCCTCACCGCGCCCAGAAAGCTCAGCGGTTAGAACCTGCACGCCCATCAGGGCGCCCATGCTGAAGCCTAACAACACGCCTATAGGCAGCCACGCATTGAGCACAAAAGGCAGCTCTTCGGGCTTCATTTGCCCTAGGACCACCGCGTCGGTCAGGCCCATGAGCATCCATGCCAAGCGCGACACGGCGATCGGAATGGACAGCGCCATAAGGTCGACCATTTGGCGCGGCTGCGCCCAGATTGGCCAGCGCCAAGCGCTTTCAGGACGTGCCTTTAGATTATCCAGCTTTTCGTTGGGCATCGCTTGGCGCTTTGGCCGCCGCCTCAATCCTTTCTGCCAGCAGAAAGGCCAATTCGAGGGCCTGTTCGCCGTTTAACCGCGGGTCGCAGTGGGTATGATAGCGCGATGACAGGTCTTGCTCGGTAATTTCTTGGGCGCCGCCCAAGCATTCAGTCACGTCCTGGCCCGTCATTTCCACATGGACGCCTCCAGGATAGGCGCCTTCGCTCGCGACAATTTCAATGAACTGGCCGACCTCGCTTAAAATGCGATCCATTGGCCGGGTCTTGAAGCCAGATCCGGTCTTGAGCGTGTTGCCGTGCATCGGGTCGCACGACCACACAACCGTGTGGCCACTTTCCTGGACCGCCCGAACGAGCGGCGGCAGTCCGGCAGCCACGCCCTCACAGCCAAAGCGGGCAATGAGTGTGATCCTGCCCGAATCGTTTGCCGGATTTAGGTGTTCAAGCAGGCGCAGAAGCTCTTCTGGTTCCATGCCCGGTCCGCATTTGATGCCAATAGGGTTTTTGATACCACTCACGAAATTGACATGGGCATGGTCGATCTGCCGTGTGCGATGTCCGATCCATAGCATATGGGCCGAGGTGTCATACCAATGCCCCGATGTGGAATCGACCCGGGTCATCGCCTCTTCATAGCCGAGAAGCAGCGCTTCATGGCTGGTGTAGAACTCTGTCTGCGCCAATTGCGGCACAGTGTCGGGGCGCACACCGCACGCGGCCATGAATTCAACCGATTTGGTGATTTGCTCGGCCAAGGCCTGATAGCGGGGGCCCTGGGGGCTGCGTTCAACAAACCCCAGCATCCATTGGTGCACATTGGCCAAATTAGCGTATCCGCCTTGGCTGAACGCGCGCAGAAGATTGAGGGTCGAGGCCGATTGGCTATAGGCCCGAATAAGCCGCTCAGGGTCGGGCCGGCGCTCCTCTGCGGTGAAGGCGGCGCCGTTTACATTATCTCCCCTGTAGGAGGGCAGCTGGACACCGTCGATGGTCTCTAAAGCACTGGACCTTGGCTTGCCGAACTGGCCTGCAATGCGCCCAACTTTCACAACGGGTTTGGCCGCGCCAAAGGTCAGCACAACGGCCATCTGCAGGATGACGCGGAATGTGTCGCGGATATTATCGGGATGGAACTCTTTGAAACTCTCCGCGCAATCGCCCCCCTGGAGTAAAAAGGCGCGCCCGGCGGCCACGTCGGCCAGTTGTGATTGCAGCCGGCGCGCCTCGCCGGCAAACACCAGCGGTGGATAACCCCGCAGGCGCCGCTCAGCGTCTGCCAGCGCGCCGGGGTCAGGATAATCATCGGGGATGTGCTTTGCGGGTAGCGACCGCCAGTCAGAAGGTGACCACGTCATTTTGTTGCTCCATTCGGCGGCGACAACACCACACCACACTTTAGCCATCAACGCGCTGTTGCACCGCGTGGCAAATAAGGGCCTCGTCTGATGCACCCCGGGGTCCGACACAAAATGCTGCGATACGGATTTGCGCCATGGCTCATCTTTACATTGCTTACAACCCGGTCGACCTGGATCCGCTCCTAGACATCCACGAAGCGCTCCGCCAAGCCGGCGTGCCAGCCTGGTATCCACCCTCGCAAAGCGACGCCTCGGACATGGGGCTAGTCGCGTCGAAAATCGCCGGATCTTTTGCGATGCTGGTCCTTGTGTCAGCAAGCAGCCTGAGAGACGAGCACATCCATCGAAGCGCTGAAATCGCCCGCGCCCAAGGCATAAAGATCGTCCCGTTTCAGCTGGACCGCGCACGCCTTGTCGGCCCTCTCAAGCCGCTGTTGGCTACCTCCTTGAAGCATTATCTCGAAGACGAGGACGGTCAGGCGAGCCTGATTGAGGAGCTTCGCGCCCGATACCGTGCCCGGTGTCCTGTGATGGCTGTCATGAACCTGAAGGGCGGCGTGGGCAAAACGACCATCACAGCTCAAGTTATTGCTGCGCTCCAGGCACAGGCGTCTTCGCGGGTCCTGCTCATTGACCTCGACCCCCAATACAATCTGACCCAGGTGTTTTTCGATATGGAAGACGCCGACCAGCGCGCCGAGCGAGACGCATCCGTCATCTCCCTTTTCGAGAAGTCTTCCCTCCATGCGCCGGGAACGCCCAGCCCAGCCGCCAACTGGACCGCCCTTTCGCGTGAACCGTTCCCGCTGGCGCCGCCGGAGGAGTGGATACACAGGATCCTTGGCGACCATGGGCCGCCGGGACGTTTGGATCTCATTTCCGGCCAGTTCGAGATTTCAAAATACGCGTTTGCCACCGACGCAGACGGGCTCATCGCGATCAAGTCGAGTTTCCTGCAACAGATCGAGACGCTGCGCGGGCAATATGATCTCATCGTTTTCGACACGAACCCAAACGCGACTTTCTTGACCCAGTGTGCCCTGGAAGCCGCCGACCGCGTCTTGGCACCGATGCATGCCGACACCTATTCCCTAAGGGGCGTGCGACTTCTCAATCAGGTCATCCAGGAGCAGGTGAACCCAGCAATTGCCCCAAAACTCAGCGTCCTGTTCAACGGTGTTCAGCGCCGGGAACAATCCTCGTTTGAGGCGGATGCGCGCAATGGGGTGTTCGACCAAAAGGCAGGCTTTCAACTGTCCCATGCTTTGCTTGGCACGGCGCTTCCCATGAGCGGGCATTTGAGGGTGAAATCGCCGGAAGAGGATGTGCCGGCATGGCGCCAGCTGGTGATCCATCACGGCAAGGGGGGCGGCCTGCGCCCGCTGCGGGAAGCGCTAGAGACGATCGCCCTCGATGTGCACAGGCTCAACGCAGCTGTGGTCGCCTGACACGCCCTAGTCGGCGCTATGAAGTGCTGGCTTCGAATTTCTGCCGCATCGTCACCAACTCCTCAGCGACCGTTGGATGGACCGCGCAGGTCTTATCGAAATCAGGTTTCGATACGCCCATTTTCACAGCGATTCCAACCGCTTGTATGATCTCGGCGCTGTCGGGACCAACGAGGTGTACGCCCAAGACCTGCTCATCGCTGGCGCGGACCACGAGTTTCATGAGCGTGCGCGTCTCGTCGCCAGACAGCATGTTCTTCATCGGTCGGAAGCGCGTTTTGTAAATGTCGATTTCGCCGTATTTTGCGCGCGCCGCTGCCTCAGTCAGGCCGACTGTGCCGACTTCCGGTTGAGTGAAGACGGCTGTGGCGATGTCATCATAGTCAAACTGCCACGGATGGTCGGTGTAAAGCGTGTCGGCAAGGGCATGGCCTTCGCGAATTGCGACCGGCGTAAGCTGCACCTTGTCGAGGACGTCACCGACAGCGAAGATATGCTCTGCACTCGTCTGCGATCGCTCATCGACCAGCACCGCGCCGCGCGCCCCGAGTTCCACGCCCGCTGTCTCACATCCAAGTCCAGATGTGTTGGGCCGCCTGCCGACCGCCAGCAGGATGACATCGGCATCTAGACTTGTGCCGTTGGTCAGCGTTACGCGGTGCGGAGCGCTCTCATCCCCGCTGCCTTCGATCGTTTCGAACACGGTATTGGTGATGACCCGAACGCCGGCATTCTTGAGCCCTTCGTGGACCTCGGTGCGGATGTCGTAATCGAAGCCGTTCAGGACCGTTTCTCCGCGATAAACCAAGCAGGTATCGACCCCGAGGCCGGCAAAAACATGAGCAAATTCGCAGGCGATATAGCCGCCGCCTGCGATCACGAGATGTTTCGGAAGCGCTTCGAGGTGGAAGATATCATCGGACGTGATGGTGCGGTCGACTCCGGGAACAGCATCCGGGCGCCAGGGCGACCCACCCGCCGCGATCAGGATTCTCTTTGCAGTGACCGTGCGTCCACTGTTCACCAAGCGGAGCGTGTGCGGGCCTTCAAACTCGGCGCGCTCTTCAATCACTTCAACACCGGCATTGGCGAGATTACGCATATAGATGCCCGAAAGCCGATCGACTTCGGCATGCATCGCTAAACGAAACGTCGGCCAATCGAAGCGCGCATCGCCAACGCTCCAGCCATAACCTTCGGCGGCTTTGAAGTGTTTCGCGAACCCGCTGGCGTAGACCATGAACTTCTTCGGCACGCAGCCACGGATCACACACGTGCCACCGACCCGGTATTCCTCGGCTATGGCAACCCGCTGGCCGGCCAAGGCCGCCATTCGACCGGCGCGCACGCCGCCAGAGCCGGCCCCAATGACAAACAAGTCAAAATCGAATGTGTCTGTCATTGCTGTGTCCTGCCGCGCTGATTGAGGCCTGCATATGTGTTCTGAAGGAAGGGATACAAACGCGGCGCCTTAGTACTCAAAAACCGCCGCGCCCCCCTCATTACCGATGATGACGGTGCGCGCCATGGACAAAAACAAACCATGCTCAACCACACCAGCCACCGTTGAGAGGCGGGCCGCGGTCGCCTCCGCGTCGGGGATACGCCCGCAATCGCAATCCAAAACACGGTTTCCGCCATCGGTCACAACGGGCTCACCATCACCGTCTGATCGAAGCGTGACCTTTGGCTTGTCGATCCCCGACGAGCATAGGGCATCGAATATCTGCTTGGCCGTGAGGGTGAAGCCGAAGGGGGTCACCTCAACCGGGAGAGGGCAAGCGCCAAGCCGCTCCACCTGTTTCGATGGGTCTGCAATGACGACCATGTGATCGCTCGAAGACGCAATGATTTTCTCGCGCAAAAGTGCGGCCCCGGCGCCCTTTATGAGATTGCCAGAAGGGTCGATCTCGTCGGCTCCGTCGACGGTCAGATGAAGCCGGTCGACCTGATCAATCGGAACCAGGGGCACGCCGTGGGTCTTGGCCAGGCGATGGGTTTCTTCACTGGTGGGAACGCACCGAATCGCAAGGCCATCGGCGATCTCTTCAGCGAGCAATTCCACAAAAAAACGCGCTGTCGAGCCAGTTCCCAAACCGACGGTCATCCCGTCTTCAACAAACTCCAAGGCGGCTTTCGCCGCGTTTTGCTTCTCGTGATCGTTAGCCATCGCCGCCCTTCTCCTGTTTTCTCTTCCCTTCGGCAAATGACACCGCCCAACCAGGCCGGACCACTTGGCGACCCCGTGCGACCGCCAAAGCCCCATCAGGTACGTCTTCGGTCACCACACTCCCTGACCCGACATAGGCGCCATCGCCGATCCGGACGGGGGCGACAAGCGCGCTGTTCGAACCAATAAAGGCGCCCTCGCCAACGTCGGTGCGGTGCTTTTCAAAGCCGTTATAATTGCAAAAAATCGTCCCCGCACCGATGTTTGCGCCAGCGCCGATCTTCCCATCACCGACATAGGTGAGATGATTGAGTTTTGCGCCAGGCCCAACCTCTACGTTTTTGACCTCGACGAAATTGCCCAGCCGCGCGCCATCGCCGATCTTTGTTCCAGGGCGCACACGCGCAAAGGGGCCGACGCTGACCCCCTCGCCCAGCTCGGCGCCCTCCAAGTAGCAGAAGGATTTCACCGTCGCACGAGCGCCGACGGTCACGCCGGGCGCGAAAACCACGTGGGGCTCGATGATAGCGTCGCGGCCTACACGAGTGTCGAAACTGAAAAATACGGTTTCAGGCGCCTCCAATGTCACGCCGGCGCCCATGATTTCAGAGCGTTTGCGCCTCTGGAACGCCGCGTTGGCCTCGGCGAGTTGATCGCGTGAATTGACGCCTTGAAACTGGTCTTCCTCACAGAACACGACGCCGGAGCGCCCCCCTGCCGCAGCCGCGATGCCGACAATGTCAGTGAGATAATACTCTCCCTTGGCGTTGTCGTTCGTGATCCGGTCGACCAGATCGAACAGGCGCGTGCCATCTGCCGCAATGACCCCTGAATTGCATGTGGTGACGGCCAGTTCCTCAGCGCTGCAATCCCTAGCCTCCACAATGCGCAGTAAGGCGCCTTTCGCATCGACCACCAGCCGGCCATAGGCGCCGGGCTCGCGCGCCTCAAACCCCAGTACCGCGGTCGCCGCGCCCCCCTCAATCATCCCGAAAGCCTCATCGATAGGGCCGACGGGTATGAGGGGCGTATCGGCGTAAAGAACGATGGTCGACCCGGCCGTTGACCCAATTGCGGTTTTTGCCGCTTTCACCGCGTCGCCTGTGCCTAATTGCTCTGCCTGTATCGCCACCGCTTCAGCGCCGAGGCGCTCTGCAACATGGGCTATTAGTGTTTCCTGCTCCGGCGAGCACACCACGACGAGTTTTCCGCATCCGGCAGCTTCTGCCAGGGCAATGGACCAGTCGATCATTGGCCGCCCGCCAACCTGGTGGAGCACCTTGGGAAGGTCGGACTGCATGCGTGTGCCTTTGCCAGCCGCCAGGATGATGGCACTGCGCGGGGGTTTGGCCGTCGGTTGCATAGCGCACGCTCCTCGCGAGACTCACCGCGATGGGGTAGGCCAAACCCGAACGCACGAAAAGCCTACAGCGGCGAAAGGAGACGCATCATGGAGGAAAGGCCGCCGCAGAATGGTCAGAGGCTCGATGGGTGGACAATCGTCTTCGACCTGGACGGGACGTTGGTCAACACAGCGCCAGACCTGATCGGCGCGCTCAACGCGGTTGTCGGCCCGATGGGGGTACCGACAATACACCTCGCAGACGTTGACACTCTGATCGGTCGCGGCGCCAAAGCCATGATCGAAGCCGCCCTGTTGCGCGCGCCTCACATCGAAGCAGAGCCGGACATGGACCGCCTGTTTGAGGCCTTCGTCGCGCACTACCGGGCGAACATCGCCGTTCGGAGCCATCTTTATGAGGGCGTGGTCCCGGCGCTTCAGGCGCTTAGTGATCTGGGCGCTAAATTGTGCGTCTGTACGAACAAGACCCAAGCCCTGAGCGAGCAGCTTCTCGGCGAGATGGGTCTCGCCCAACACTTCCAGGCTGTTATTGGCGCAGATAGCGTTGCCCAGCGCAAACCAGATGCAGGCCATGTGCGCGCTGCAATTTCAGCCGCTGGCGGCCAGGTCTCGAAATCAGTTTTTGTCGGCGATAGCCGCACCGACGAAAGCGCAGCCCGAAACGCGGGGCTGCCTTTCATATTCGTGCCGTTTGGATACGAGGCGGCACCTGCCGATGAGATCAAAAAAGCCGGCGTTTTGCACAATTACTCCGGCTTGTTGGGTTTGGTGGTAAGCGTTTTGAGCTAAGCGGCCTGCGACGCAGGACTTGGCCGATAATCGGTCCTGCCAGCCTTGTTTTCGTCGATCCGGCGACGCCTTGGCATGCCGTTGACCATGTTGGAGCGCACGTCTGTCCGCGCGCTGCGCATGGCCGCAACAAACCCTGCATCAATCAGGTCTACGTCTACGTCGTATCCGCGCTCAGCCCAATACTCGCGGATTTTCTCGCGCAAACGCTGCGCGCCATCATTATCACACCAGTCTTTCATATGCTCTCTCCAGGCTTTCTAGTCTTTTCGACCGCCTTAAAACACCAGCGGGTAGCCTGTCCTACTTGCCGCGCGAGCCTGTCGCCCGTCTTTGTGTATGACGGAGATGGCAGCCTTTGAGGGGCCACACAAGAAGAGCATTTTGCAGCAATTTGCAGCGCTCATTTAGATGAATATTCGTTCAGCGTGAATTTTATTTACAGTATGAAGACCCGGTCGGTCCCCTATGAATTATCCCCCGAACAGGGGACACCCCTTTAAGAAACCCCGTCTTCAGCCATTTCACCGCCCTAATGCAACCGCATTTCAAAAGCCGTGAGTCTTATATGCCTCATATTTGCATGTTTGCCATGCAATCAAACATATGCATGCGCAGAAACTCCACGGTTGATCGCACTGAGTTGACCGCCTTTTCGGCAGCGCATACACAAACATTTCGGATGTGGGGCGGGCGATTAGCTCAGCGGGAGAGCACTGCCTTCACACGGCAGGGGTCACTGGTTCGATCCCAGTATCGCCCACCACGTCCGCGCCGCGGCTTAACGTTCCGAACCCTGCCATCGCCTCTAGGGCGCGCCCTGGAAGCCGGGCACATCGTCCAGCGGTTTCTTGTCCCGGTTCACACCGAGACTGAGCAGGATAGTAGACGCTACAAAGATGGATGAGTACGTCCCAATGATAACGCCGAAAATCAGCGCAAAGCTCATCCCGCGCAGAACGGGTCCACCTAGGACGAAGATCGCAATCAGGGCCAGTAGGGTCGTCCCTGACGTGAGCAGGGTACGCGACAGCGTGCCGTTCAGCGCGAGATCGATGACCTTTTCCAAAGCCATTTTCTTGTATTTGCGCATCTCCTCCCGCACGCGGTCGAACACCACGACAGTGTCGTTCATCGAATAGCCAATGATCGTGAGGAGCGCCGCAATCGTGGTGAGATCGAATTCGAGTCGCGTGAGCGCAAACATGCCCAGAGTGATCGTCACGTCGTGGGCCAGCGCGGCCACGGCGCCAACCGAGAATTGCCACTCGAACCGCGCCCAAATGTAGACAAGCATTAAGGCGAGCGCCGCAACGAGCGCCGTCAGGCCGGCCTGTAAAAGCTCTCCTGACACTTTCGGACCCACAAATGAGGTTGAGTTGATCTCAATGTCATCGAAGCGCTCACGCAGTTCGGCCACCACAAGATCATTGGCCGCTTGCGCACCCGCGTCGGCAATCGGTCCCGTTTCGGGGGTCTTGAATTTGATCACGAATATCGGCGCAGCATTGGCGCCGGTTCCGCGTGCCTCATTGACGTTCACATCGGACAGATCGAGCCCTTCGACGAATTGGCGCATCTCGGATATGTCAGACCCATCGGGCACAGAGGTCTCAATGACCGATCCCCCGGCGAAATCGACCCCGAAATTCAGGCCGCGCGTGGCCACCAGAGCAATCGAAGCGATGATGAGGACAGCGGACAGAAGGAATGCCGGCATCTTCAAGCGCATGAAGCTCAGGGACGTTTTTTGCGGCACCAGCTTGAGTAGCATCTTCAGGTTTGCTCCGGTCAGATCGTCAGGGTCTTCGGACGCTTGAACTTAAGCCAGCTGGCGGTCATCCACCGGGTCACCACAAATGCAGTAAACACCGATGTGAGGATGCCAATGGCCAGGGTGACGGCAAAGCCCTTCACGGGCCCAGATCCGAGGAGATACAGCACCGAGGCTGCAATGAATGTGGTGATGTTGGCGTCCAGGATGGTCGACAAAGCCCGCTCATACCCGGCTTGCACGGCCGTAATCGGGCTACGGCCCGCCGCGGTCTCCTCACGGATACGCTCGAAGACCAGAACATTCGCGTCGACCGCCATACCGATCGTCAGGATGATCCCGGCAATTCCAGGCAGGGTCAGCGTCGCGCCGAGACCTGATAAGGCGCCGAGGATCAACACCACATTGGCAAACAAGCTGGACACCGCGAACAGGCCGACGCGGCCATAGGTCAGCACCATGAAGATGGCCACGAGCCCCAGGCCGATTAGGGACGCGGTTGTTCCCGCACGGATCGAATCTTCTCCGAGCCCGGCGCCCACCGTTCGCTCTTCGATGAAATCAAGCTGCGCGGGCAATTCCCCCGCTTCAATGATGGCTGCCAAGTCGTTGGCTTCTTCAATGCCCGCCTGATTCGATGGGAAACCGCCGGAAATCTGGACCTGGCCGCCATAAATTGGCTCCCTGATAACAGGAGCGCTCATAACCTGCTCGTCCAGAACGATCGCAAAGCGGCGGTCAATGTTCTGCTGGGTGACATCGGAAAAGCGTTTTTGGCCAACGCCGTTCAATCTGAAATTCACCACCGGAGAGTTGTCGTCCGCGTCAAAGCCCTGGCTCGCCGAGGCCACATCTGCGCCCGTCACCACCGGCGTATTGCTCACCAGTAGACGCTCGCCGCTTTCTGTATCGGTCAAAAGCCGCCACCCTAGGCGCGCCTGACCCAATGCAAGGGCGTCCTGAATGGCAGAGGGCGTATCGTCGACCAGACTGAAGGTGAGGTTGCCCGCCTGGCTTAACACATCTTTGATGCGGCTCGGGTCTGGCTCGCCCGGCACTTCAAGAATGATCCTGTTGTCGCCCTGGGGCGTCGGATTGATGTCACGCACGCCTTCTGGATCGATCCGGCGGCGGACAATTTGGAGTGTTTTTCCTTGCGCGTCGCGGACAAAGGCAGATTTGGCTGCGTCAGTGAGCGTGATCTCGATTCGCGCGTCGCCCACCTGCCGAATGGAGTATGTGTTCTGTCCGCCCAGCGCGCCTTGAACAGGTGAGTTCAGCGCGCGAATGCGGTCGAGCGCCTTGCCCATGGTCGTCTCGTCCATGCGGTTGCGATTGATCGAAAAGACCAGCGTGTCGCCTTCGACTTGCGACGCGCCATTGATGCGCTCAGGCACGCCTCGACCGAACAGAGCGTCCTCCACATCGGCAGAGAAAACCGTGAGGCGATTGGTCACCACAGTGTCAGGATTGATCTCCATGAGGAGATAGACGCCGCCGCGGAGATCCAGGCCAAGGTTGACCTTTCCCGATGGCAAAAACCCAGGCCACCAGCTGCGCTCGGCCGCGTCGCGCGCAGCGTTGAAATCGGCCAGTTCTTCGGCCGTTGGCGCTGTGAGCGGCTGCGGCGCAATACCGAGGAACGCATTCGAGAACGCGTTCGGCAAAGCCATAATAGCGCCCACCAGCAAGGTGAGGCTGATCAAAGCGGCTTTCCAAGGCGGGAATTGCAGCATGCAGACTCTGCCTATTTTCGAACTGGCCGGGACCTAGTCATTCGCGGCCACTGGCGCTGACTTTTCTGGCACGTCAGAAATGTAAGCGCGCCTCACGCGCACCCGCACGCCATCAGCAAGCTCTACCGTAAGCTCATCATCATTTGCCTTAGTCACCTTCGCGATCAGCCCCCCCGACGTCACCACCATGTCGCCGCGTTTTACCGACGCAATCATTTCCTGGTGGCGTTTACGCTGCTGCTGTTGGGGGCGAATGAGCAGAAAGTAGAAGATCAGGATAAGCGGAATAAAGAACAGCAATTGCCCAATGATCGGATTTCCCCCGCCGGTTGCTGCCCAAGCCGGCGATGCCCAGACCGCTGCAGCGGTCGCAATGGGGACAAGTGACTTACGCGTCATATCGAGGGGCGCTCCTGAAGGGTTTCGTTATGCAT
The DNA here is from genome assembly GCA_038747245.1 of Pseudomonadota bacterium. Classification (GTDB taxonomy): domain Bacteria; phylum Pseudomonadota; class Alphaproteobacteria; order Caulobacterales; family Hyphomonadaceae; genus UBA5336. The sequence goes on from JBCDJY010000001.1 coordinate 153,997, forward strand.
GAACAAAGCGCTCGTATAGCTGTGAGCGCGCTGCGAAGCAAACCTCTCCGGCAGCAACGCACGATCGATGTCTAGGCTTGGCTGAGCCCCGGGCGCAGGGGGAGCAAAGGCGAGGCGAGCGGCGACACTTCCACTGGCTCGCCGGGCGCCCAGACCTGCAATTCAGCTTTTTCAAACGTGCCGATCGGCGCTGCGATGAGGTGCGGTCCAGGCGATCGTTCAAGCCACTCGCTTGGGAGAACGGCAAGCGTGCCCATGACCACGATGAGCGGGCTGGTGTCGGCCAGTGCGCCAGCGCTGAGGCCATCCGCATGCAGGACGTCCACATTGCCTATGCCGGTCTTAGAGAGATTATGCCGGGCGAAGGCCACCAGCTCAGCGCTTCGATCAATTGCGGTCACATGACCAACCAGGCGCGCTAGCAGGGCCGCACTATAGCCGCCGCCGGCGCCGATGAGAAAAGCGCGCTCGCGCGCCAGGGAGCCTGGCGACCGGGTGACTGGCGAAAGGATCTGCGCGGTCACAATCGGCGGCGCCACGGTTTGTCCCGCCGGAAGGGGCAAATGGACATCCTCGGCGGAAAGCGCTTTGAAACCGGGCTTCGCAAACGCATGGCGCGGCACACTTTCGATCGCTTCCAGCATACGCCCGTTGGTTATGCCGCTCTGGCGAAGCGCCAAAACAAGGCGTGCAGCCGTTTGATCGCTGGACATCACGTCGTCCAGGCGGGCATGGATTCAAGAAAGCCATGATCTGTGAGGTCGATATGGAGCGGCGACACCGAGACGTAGCCGTCATAGATCGCTCTCAGATCCGTTCCCTCATCGGGGTTAGAGAGCCGCCCGCGATAGCCGATCCAGAAATAGTCGTTCCCGCGCAGATCTGTTCGTTTTTCAGTGCGGATAATCTGCTCGTCTCGAAAGCCCTGACGTGTCGACTGGATGCCGGCCACTTTATCCGGCTCGCGGTCAGGGAAGTTAATGTTGATCACCGTGTTGCTCGGCCAGCCTTGCTCCAGCATAGGCGCGAGGGCCCGCGGGCCCCAATGTTCCGCCGTGTGCCAAGGGCATGACCCTGGCCCGCGAAAATTCTGGCTTTGGGAAAGCGCCGCAGACGGAACGCCGTGCTGCATACCGCACAGGGCAGCCGCGATGGTGCCCGAGTAAGATGTGTCTTCCGCTATATTTTGGCCCTTGTTGACGCCCGACATTAAGAGATCAGGCGGCGCGTCCATGATTTCCCGCAGAGCGAGGAGCACACAGTCCGATGGCGTGCCGGACACCGCCCAAGACCGCTCCCCCGTTTGGCGCAGTCTTATCGGCTCGGTCAGTGTAACGGCTCGAGATTTGCCGGACTGTTCGATTTCCGGTGCGACAATGGTGATGTCGTCACTGACCGTTTTGGCAATGCCTTCCAGTACGGCCAAACCAGGTGCGTTTATTCCATCATCATTAGTCAGCAGTATCCGCGTCACGGCTGCAACACCTCTACGCCGCCCATATGGCCGACGAGGGCTGGCGGGATTGTGATGGAGCCGTCGGCGTTTTGGTAGTTCTCCAAGACAGCTACGAGGGTCCGCCCGACCGCTAATCCGGAGCCATTCAGAGTATGGATAAATTCAGGCTTAGGGTTTGGGCGATCGCGCGTCTCCGCCGGGCGCCACCGAGCCTGCATTCGGCGCGCTTGGAAATCCCCGCAATAGGAACAGGAACTGATTTCGCGGTAGCAATCCTGGCCGGGCAGCCACACCTCAAGATCAAAGGTCTTTCGGGCGCCGAACCCCATGTCCCCCGCACACAGCAACATGCGCCGGTAGGGCAAACCCAGCCGCTCCAGCACAGTTTCAGCGCAGCGCGTCATCCGCTCCAACTCGGCCAGCCCCTCATCTTCGGATGCCACAAGTGAGACCAGTTCCACCTTATTGAATTGGTGCAGCCTGATCATGCCGCGGGTATCCCGGCCAGCGCTTCCGGCCTCGCTGCGAAAACATGGTGTATGTGCGGCCAGATGGATGGGCAAGTCGACCTCGGCAATCACGCGCTCACGGGCCGTGTTCGCCAAGGTGATTTCCGATGTGGCGGTGAGCCATCGCCCATCGGTGGTCTCGTAGGACTCCTCACCAAATTTCGGCAATTGGCCCGTTCCGATAAGGGCTTCCCTCTTCACAAGGACAGGCGGACTGACCTCAACGAAGCCGTGCTCCTGCGTTTGCAAATCAAGCATGAAGGCGGCCAGAGCGCGCTCAAGCCGGGCAACCGCGCCTTGGAGCAGCACGAAACGCGCGCCAGACATTTTCGCCGCCGTCTCAAAGTCCATGCCGCCGAGCTGCGCGCCGAGCTCCACATGGTCTTTCGCGGCGAAGTCAAACGATGCGGGCCTGCCCCAGCGCGAAACCTCGACATTTTGGGATTCGTCCTGGCCGTCAGGCACATCGCCCATAGGCAGATTAGGAAGACCGAGCAAGACGCTGTTGAGGCGTTCCTTAGCGGCGCTCTCTCTAGCGCCTGCGTCTTCAATGGTTTGCTTCGCCGCCGTGGCTTCGTCTTTCAACGCTTCAAAGCGGGCCATGTCGCCCCGGGCTCTGGCCGCGCCGCCTTCCTTGGAGGCCGCATTCCGCCGTGCTTCGGCGGCCTGCTTTTCGCTCACAGCTTCCCTTACGGCACGGTCCGCGTCGAGAATCTCATCGACCTGATCGGCCAAGCTCGCATCCCTGCGCGACCAACCGGCGCGAAACGCGTCTGGGTCATCGCGGATCAAGCGAAGCTCGAACATTCTCGTCCCCTGTGCAAAGGCCCTCGCACTTAGCCCCGCTCTTGTATTTTTGAAAGCGCCCTATTCAGGCTCAAGCACAACAAGAACAGCGCCGTCAGCGATTTGGTCGCCCACCTGACCGTTCACTTCGGCGATGACCCCGTCCCTCGGCGCCTCGAGGGCATGCTCCATCTTCATCGCTTCCATGACCGCAAGCACATCGCCCTTCGCGACCTTGGCGCCTTGCTGCGCATCGAGTTGGATGAGTTTGCCCGGCATCGGGGCACTGACGAGGTCGCCGCCGGCAATGGTTTCAGCGTCAAGGGCATAGTCGGCGAGGGCGATGACGAACGTGTCGCCAGCGGCAGTGACGGCAAAGCGATCGCCAGACAAATCCGTCACCAGCGGGATTGGGCCGGCGTCCTCGGCGCTCGTCTCCACATCAACGGCCTGCGCCATTCCGTCTATTTCCAGCACAAGACTGATCTGCGGAGCGGCATTCAAACGCCACCCATCACGGGCGGCCCAAGGTGATGGGTCGGGCGCGGGCGACAATAGAATGTCGGCCACCGCGGAAATGGCCGCCTCGCGGTTTTCCAAGGGCACCTCGCCAAGAGCAGCCCCATCTGACTCTATCCAATTGACATGGTGCGTTGCGGATACGAACACCTCTGACGTCACGCACCGGCCGAGAAAGCCCGCATTGCCTGGCACGCCGCCAACCTGAGTGTGGGCGAGCGCGCCGGCAAGGGACGCGATCGCATCGCCGCGTTCCTCAGCCCACACCACCAGTTTGGCGATCATGGAATCGTATTGCGCCGGCACGGTGTCACCTGCTTCGTAACCCGTCTCCCATCGCATGTCCTCGCCCAAATCCAGCGGCCCGAAAGCATTGAGACGCCCGGCGCCAGGACGGAAGCCATCGCTGGGGTCTTCGGCGCAGATACGGGCCTCAATTGCGTGGCCTTTCTGGACGATCTGGGCTTGGTCCAGGCCGAGCGGCGCGCCCGATGCAACTCTCAATTGCAGTTCGACAAAATCGAGCCCGGTGATCATCTCGCTAACGGGGTGTTCGACTTGAAGGCGGGTATTCATCTCAAGAAAATAGAATGTGTCGGCGTCAGATGCTTGGCCGCTTTCCAGAATGAACTCGACGGTGCCAGCGCCTTCATAACCCACTGCTTTTGCGAGCTTTACAGCGGCCTCGGCCATGGCTTCAGCGAGCCCCGGGGCAAGATTTGGTGCCGGCGCCTCCTCCACAACCTTCTGTCGCTTGCGTTGCAATGAGCAGTCGCGCTCGAACGCATGAATAACGTTGCCATGAGTGTCACCAAACACCTGCACCTCGACGTGCCGCGGCGCGTCCACCAATTTTTCAAGCATGACCCGGCCATCGCCAAAGGCTGCCTCGGCTTCACGCACAGCGCTGTCCAAGGCCGCAGGCAATGCGTCGTCCGCCTCAACAAGACGAATGCCCCGCCCGCCGCCGCCAGCAACCGCTTTGATCAGGAGAGGATAGCCGATGCGGCCGGCTTCCTTTGCAAGGGTCTTTTCATCTTGGCGCTCACCGCGATAACCCGGAAGCACAGGCACACCGGCGGTTTCTGCAATCGATTTGGCTTCGTCCTTGAGCCCCATAGACCGAATCGTTTCGGGCCGTGGACCAATCCAAATCAACCCGGCCTCGATCACAGCCTCGGAGAAGTCAGCATTTTCGGAAAGGAAACCATAGCCGGGATGGATGGCCTCGGCGCCGACCGATCTCGCCGCGCCAATCAAAGCGTCCACGTTGAGGTAGCTTTCCGAGGGCGCCGATGCACCAATAGCGATTGCCTCGTCGGCCTGTCGGACATGGCGCGCGAAGGCATCGGCGTCGGAGTAAACCGCCACCGTTTTTATGCCAAGCCGCTCACATGTCGCCATGATCCGGCAGGCGATTTCGCCGCGATTGGCAATAAGGAGTTTGGTGATCTCCATGGGCACTTACTTCGCCCAATTCGGGGCGCGCTTTTGCAGAAAAGCCGAAAGACCCTCCCTGCCCTCGTCGCTGGCGCGCCGCGCAGCGATGCGTTTCGCTGTTTCATGGGACAGGCTTTTTCCAATCGGCGCACCAACAACATCGTGAACCAACGCTTTCGCATCGGCGACAGCCCCCGGTGCAGCCTCGAACATCAGCGTCGACAAATGCTCTTCCAGGCCGGCAAGCTGGGCCTCGTCAGCTGCCACATACTGCACCAATCCGATCTCGTAGGCGAAGGCGGCGTCAAACGCTTCGCCGGTTGCAAACAGCGCTTTGGCCCACCGCGCGCCAATGGCTTGCACCACAAAGGGAGAAATGGTGGCCGGCGTCAGCCCGAGGCGCACTTCGCTGAAGCGAAAACGCGCCGTCTGGAGCGCGACCGCGACATCGCAAGCAGCTACAAGTCCGGCACCGCCGCCCATGCAGGCGCCCTGCACCAGAGCCAAGGTCATCTGCGGCAGCTCATAGAGCGCGCGGAGCATTTCAGCGAGCGCAAACGCGTCGTCCTCATTTTCAGCCCGGGTGTAGCCTGCCGCCGCTTCCATCCAAGTCAGATCTGCGCCAGCGGAAAATGACTTTCCGTTGCCGCGCAGGATCACCATCCGCAGGTGCGTCTCAGCACGAAGATTTTCGAATGCGTCGGCCAGTTCGGCCACAACCTGCGCATTGAAGGCGTTGTGCTTTTCGGGCCGGTCAAGGCTTACGACAGCGACGCCTGCCCGCGTCGCTTCCAATTTAATCGTTTCATAGGCCCGCATTCGATGCCCTCCTCACATTCTAAAGACGCCGAACCCACGCTCAGGCAGGGGCGCGCGCTGACAGACCGAAAGGGCCAGTGCCAGCACGCGCCGCGTGTCGCTCGGCGCGATAATCCCATCGTCCCAAAGGCGCGCTGTGGAGAAGTATGGGTGCCCTTCGGCCTCGTAGCGCTCGCGTATCGGTGCTCTGAAAGTGGCTTCTTCAGCCTCACTCCACGTCTCGCCGCGCCGCTCCATCCCCTCTCTTTTCACCGTGGCGAGCACGGCCGCAGCCTGGTCTCCGCCCATGACGGACGTCCTGGCATTGGGCCAAAGGAACAAGAACCGCGGACCGTATGCGCGCCCGCACATGCCATAGTTACCGGCTCCGAAACTGCCGCCGGTGACCAGTGTGAGTTTCGGAACGCGGGCCGTCGCCACGGCGGTGACCATTTTCGCGCCGTCCTTGGCAATGCCGCGCGCCTCGTAGCTTGAGCCGACCATGAAACCGGTAATGTTCTGCAAGAAGAGAAGCGGGATCCGGCGCTGGTCAGCCAGCTCAATGAAATGGGCGGCCTTCTGGGCGCTTTCTGAAAATAAAATGCCGTTATTCGCCAAGATCGCGATGGGCATGCCGTGAAGGTGGGCGAAGCCACAAACCAGCGTCTCTCCGTAGAGCGCCTTGAACTCGTGAAACTCGGACCCGTCCACAATGCGAGCAATTACCTCACGCGCATCAAAAGATTCCCGCAAATCGCTTGGGACAACCCCATTAAGCTCGTTAGGGTTCAAGCGCGGCTCGACCGCGTTGCGGGTGGAAAACTGACCCGGCGGTCCGGCCCCAAGGGACGCGACGATAGAGCGGACAATCGCCAGCGCATGATCGTCATTTGCCGCATAATGGTCGGCAACCCCTGACTGGCGCGTATGCACGTCTGCCCCGCCCAGTTCCTCAGCTGAAATCACTTCCCCAGTGGCGGCCTTCACAAGGGGCGGGCCGCCGAGAAAAATGGTGCCTTGCCTGCGAACAATAACGGTCTCGTCGCTCATCGCGGGGACATAGGCGCCCCCTGCCGTGCACGACCCCATCACGGCTGCGATCTGGGCAATGCCCTTCTTGCTCATATTTGCCTGGTTGAAAAAGATCCGGCCGAAATGGTCCCGGTCAGGGAATATCTCCGACTGCAAAGGCAAATTGGCGCCGCCGGAGTCTACGAGGTAGATGCAAGGTAGGTGGTTTTCCTCGGCGATTTCCTGGGCTCGGAGATGCTTTTTCACCGTCAGAGGAAAATAGGTTCCACCTTTAACCGTCGCATCGTTGCAAATGACCATGCAGTCGCGCCCTGAGACCCGCCCAATCGCGGTGATCAGGCCCGCGCCCGGCGCTTCATCATCATAGAGCCCATTGGCCGCAAGAGCGCCGATCTCCAAAAGCGGGCTGCCTGGGTCGACAAGCCGATTGACCCGGTCCCTCGGCAACAGCTTTCCGCGATCCACATGGCGCTTGCGCGAGGCTTCGGGACCGCCCAGGGCCGCCGCAGCTGTACGTTGTCTCAAGTCTGCAACCAGGTCTTCCATAGCGCGGGCATTGGCGGCAAACGCCTCAGACCCCACGACGATTTTGGAATTTAGAACCGGCATCGGCAATCCTAGCAACTGACCTCCACTTACCGCCGCCGACATGCCTTGTCGAATTCCCTGGATTTACCGCGGCGGTGGGTGTGTCTTGGGCCGAGCCGGCCTATAACCGCGGAATGGACGACCCAACCTCCACGAACCTGGCTGAAGTCTCGGTATCTGAGCTTGCCGCCAGCCTGAAGCGCACCATCGAGACCCGGTTTGACCATGTGCGCGTGCGCGGGGAGCTCGGCCGCGTAACGCTTGCGCGCTCAGGGCACATGTACGCCGACATCAAAGACGACAAGGCGGTGCTCAACACTGTCATGTGGAAAGGTCAGGTCGCCCAGCTGTCTTTTCGACCCGAAGAGGGCCTGGAGGTCGTCGCCGAGGGCAAACTCTCAATCTATGCCGGGCGATCCAATTATCAGCTGCTGGCAAGCTCCATGCGCCCCGCCGGCGCCGGCGCGCTCATGGCGCTTCTGGAGGAACGCAAGAAAAAGCTGGCTGCGGAGGGTCTTTTCGCCGCCGAGCACAAAAAGGACCTGCCCGCATACCCCAAAACGATAGGCGTCGTAACGTCCCCCACAGGCGCTGTGATCCGCGACATTCTCCACCGCATTCGCGACCGCTACCCGGTGCGCGTAATCGTGTGGCCCGCCCTGGTTCAGGGCGATTTGGCCGCCGCTCAGATTGAAGTCGGCATACGTGGCTTCAACGCTATTCAGGCGGGCAATCGACCCGACCTCCTCATCGTTGGCCGCGGCGGCGGGTCGATCGAAGACCTGTGGCCATTCAACGAGGAAAGCGTCGTACGGGCGGCCTTTGAAAGCCGCATTCCGCTCATCTCGGCCGTTGGACACGAGACCGACACGACCTTGCTCGACTATGTCGCTGATGCCAGGGCGCCCACGCCGACCGGTGCAGCCGAATTGGCCGTTCCGGTGCGGCGGGACCTGCTTGTTCAGGCCAACGAATATGGGGCGCGCCTCGCACGCGGTTTGACCCGATGTGTCGCCCGGGACGGGGACAGGCTCAAATCTGCGCGGATGCCGCGACGGGAAACGCTACTGGAAAGGCCTAGGCAGAGACTTGATTATGCGTCTACAGCGCTGCCGAGAAGTCTCTCACTGGTCACAGGCCAGGCCAGGACCCGCTTTGAGCGCATTGGCCTCTCCTTGCCTTCGCCGCGCTCACTCACCGAGACCAAGCACCAAAGGCTCAACCTCATCGCCTTATCGCTAAAGAACGGCTTGGCCCGCGGCGTTTCGGCCAAGAGACTGGCCGTTTCAGAAATTACCGGCGGCCTCAGAACGAGCCCCCTGATCCGAGAGACGAAAGCAGCGCGCCGCGCTTTGACGCAAGCCGCTCGGCGTGCCCGCCCGGCCTTGAACCGGCTCGGAGAGGCGCGCCGAAACCGATTGGCTGCAGCTGTTAAGCTGCTCAGCGCCCTATCGCATAAATCCGTTCTCGAGCGGGGTTTCGCCCTCGTTACCACCGCTAAAGGTGAGCTTGTTCGGTCTTCGCAAGCAGCGCAGGCAGCACCCGACCTCTGGCTGAACTTCACCGACGGGGAGATCGCCGTACGGACAAACGCCGAAGAAAAGCCCCGATCGCGCCGCCCGCATCGCCCATCGAAGACATCAGCTGGCGGCAACAAGAAGACAGCAAAGAGGGTCGACCAGCCAGATCTGTTTTGATGCTGCTTGCCTACAGCTGGGCCAGCAGATAATCCGCGCTGGAGACCTCGAATGCAGGGCCGTTCTCAACATTAAGCTGCTCTACGCGCCCGTCCTTGATCAGCATCGAATAGCGCTGTGAGCGTTGGCCCATGCCAAAGCCGCTGGCGTCCATCTGCAATCCCAAGGCGGCCGCGAACGCCCCATTGCCATCCGCCAACATGCGCACCTTGCCGCTTGCGTGCGCCTGGGATGCCCAGGCATCCATAACAAACACATCATTGACAGCTGTGCAGACGATCTCGTCGATGCCCTTCTCGGAAAGCTCAGAGGCTTTCTCAACGAAGCCCGGCAAGTGCTTGACCGAGCAAGTGGGCGTGAAGGCACCAGGAACGGCAAAGAGCGCTACTGTCTTTCCCGAAAAAACGTCCTTCGTTGTGCACGGCGCTGGACCGTCCGGGGTCATTTCCATGAAGGTGGCATCGGGCAAAGTATCGCCAAGACTGATCGGCATAGGTGTCCTCCATTGAATACCGCGCGCTCCATGCCAGGTGGATCGCGAACCTGGTGGATCAATGCCCATTTCGCCCGGGCTTGCAAACGCCCCGCTTTTGGAAGAGCCTTTCTATGTGGAGGGCAAGACTCAATGGAAAGCCTAACCGGGAAACTCTTGATCGCGATGCCAAGCATCGGCGATGTACGCTTCAAGCGGTCTGTGATCCTGGTCTGCGCCCACAATGTCGACTATGCGATGGGCCTTGTGCTGAACAAGCCGATGGACGGCCTTGCCCTGCCAGACCTTCTGGAACAGCTCGATATCGAAGCCCAGATCGAACTTCCAAAAAGCGCGATCCTTGACGGCGGTCCTGTGGGAAACGACCGGGGCTTTGTGCTCCACAGTGATGATTATCAATGCGATGGGGCGACGCTGGATGTGACCGGCGAGGTGTGTCTTACGGCCACGCGGGACGTGCTGCTCGCAATGGCTTCAGACGCGCCCCCAAGGGCATCAACGCTTGCCCTGGGCTATTCTGGCTGGGGTCCAGGCCAACTTGAGTTGGAGCTTAAGGAGAATGCCTGGCTGATTGGCCACGCAGACGAAGGCATCCTCTTCGGCGACGCCCATCCAGAAAAATGGGAGCGGGCATTGGACATCATCGGGATACCCTCGGGCCGTCTTCAGGGGATGTCAGGGCGCGCCTGAGGGCACCAATCCGCCCGACTTCAGATGAGCCAGAACGGCCTGACCAGAAAGCGGGCGCCCAAGCCAATAGCCTTGGACATGGTCGAACCCAAATGCGGCGAGCTGTTCCAGCTGCGCCTCGTCTTCCACGCCCTCAGCGGTGATCTCCATGTCAAGCGAATGACAAAGCGAGGCCAAGGCGCGCAAAATGCCGTCTGCTCGCGGCGCACCGAGACGACCGATCAGGTCAGCATCGATCTTGATGCCATCGGCGGGCAGGTCTGCGAGCCAACTGAAAGACGAGTGACCCGATCCGAAATCGTCCAGGATGAGTTTCGCGCCCTTTTCTTTTAGCGCGCGTGCCATGGTGAGCGCCTCGCCGCTGTCCCTAAGCGCGGCCTGTTCGGTTAGTTCGATGCCTACGCTGGCGTGGGGCAATCCGAAACCGGCCATCGCGCCGGCCACAAGCTCGGGTAACGCCACATGCTCAAGGTCCCTGCCGCTGAGGTTGATTTGCACCGAAAGCGCGCCGCACCCTGCCACGGCGCGCCAGGCCGACAAGGCTTCACATGATTGCAGGATCATTTTACTCGCCAGGCCATCATCGTTAAGCCGCGCCGCCGCGCGCTGCGCCGTGGATAAGCCGGCCCAACGCGCCAAAGCCTCATATCCAACAATACGCCGCGTCTTCAGTGAAATGATCGGCTGGAAAACGGGCTCCAGCAAAGCTTCTTTGACACCCTCGGAAACCAACGGGTCTACAATCACTGTCCCGACGGCTTCATCCTGATCGCGAAACGCGCCGACCAATTCAAAAGGCTGCCCGTCTGCAAGGTTCAGGGCGCAATTGACGGCGACGGCGCCGGCCTCAAGGCCCAACCGCAACCGTTCAGGGCTCTGCGGATCGAGCACCTTGAAGAGCCCATCTAGAGACCACGCCCCTTGAAGCGCCCGCAGCAGGGACCCGGTCTGCAAGTCAAAACGCAAACGCTTTGTCTTGGCGTGCCAAACCCATTGGCCGTGGTAGCTTTGATTGCGTTCTGGCGCGCTCACTGGGCCTCTGCGCGCTGCAACCGTGCATACAGAATATGGTCTCGCCGCTGGCCGTTGATCTCGAGAAAGTCTCGCGCGATGCCCTCTTCCTCGAAACCGCACCGCTTGAGCACCCTGCGCGACCTGGTGTTCTCCGGCAGCGTTCCAGCCTCAAGCCGCGCAAGCCCCAAGCTTTGAAACGCCCACCAGCACACGCAATCGACTGCCTCGGCCATAACGCCTTGGCCTGTTGCATCGGCGAGCAGCCAATAGCCAAGCGCTCCCGATTGTGATGGGCCGCGGCGAATATTCGTAACAGAGGCGCCGCCAAGCAGCGCGCCGGTTTCCCGATTGAAAATCATGAAAACGTAGGCGCGGTCGTTTCGCCATCCTGCGCGCCAGGCCTTCAGCCGCCGGCTCCAGTCTTCACGGGACAGGGCGTCAGGCGGCCATTGGGGCTCCCAAGTCTCAAGGTGTTTGCGGCTAATGCGCCGGCCCATGGCCCAATCTGAGTAATCGGAGCGTTGCGGCGCGCGGATGTAGAGCCGCGAGGTCGTCAAGACGAGGTCCTTGGAGGCCAGGGGAAGAAGCATCACCGCGCAACCCGCGCTTTGATCTCTTCGCGCACCCATACAAGATCATTGGGTGCCTCCTGGAACACCTCTGCTCCTGACAAAGCCCGCTCACACCTTTCCGGCACCTTAGGGCGCTGGCCAGTCGCCTGCTCCACCGTGTCAGGAAACTTGGCGGCATGCGCTGTAGCCAAAACCACGTCGACGCCCTCATGGGCACCAGCGTGGCGCGCAACGTGGCTTCCAACGGCGGTATGGGGGCAGACCAGAATTCCGGTTTCGTCAAACACCGATGCAATTTCCTGCAGCGTCGCGCCATTGTCCACAGAGTGTGCCGAAACGCCCATACAACCCAAGGGCCCTGCAATGTCGTTTGGAAGGTCAACCCCGCCGAATTCCGCGAACTCACGATACACCGCCGCCACACGCTGGCCGTCGCGCCGGGCCGCTTCGAAGAGAAATCGCTCAAAGTTGCTCGGAATCGTGATGTCCATCGCCGGGCTCGGCGTAGGTTTCGCCGGCGTCCGCGACATCTGCCCTGCCTCAAAGATAGAGCAGAGCGCGTCGTTCTCATTGACCGCGCAGATCAACTCGAACCCCGACAAAAGGCCAAGGCGCGCTGCCACATAGCCAGCAAGCGCGTCGCCCATATTCCCGCTGGGGACGATGAACCGGATCGGCGTCTGCGCGCCGAGGGCGGCTTGGGCCGCCCCATAATAGACCGACTGGGCCGCGATCCGCGCCCAATTGATCGAGTTCACACCCGACAGCCCTACCGCCTCGGCAAACTCCTGATCGCCAAAAAGCGCCTTCACGATCGATTGGCAGTCATCGAAATCGCCGGCGACGGCAAGATTGTGAATGTTGTCAGCCCCGGTGGTTGTCATGAACAGGCGCTGTACCGGCGAGACGCGCCCCTTTGGATGGAGGATCACGAGGTCGATCTGACGCGCGCCGGCAAAGGCGCTCGCCGCTGCCCCACCGGTATCGCCGCTGGTCGCGCACAGTATGGTCATGCGCTGATCATCCGCCGCCAGCGCCCAGTCGAATAGCTGGGCGATGAACTGCATCGCCACGTCCTTAAAAGCCAGGCTGGGCCCGTGGTACAGTTCCATCATAAAGCGCCCAGGCGCGACTTCGACCAAGGGAGCGACCTGCGGGTGGGCGAACGCTGCATAAGCTCGAGAGCATATGTCGGCCATGGCATCATTGGGAATGGCGCTGCCAGCAAATGCGCCCAGAATGTCTCGCGCGCGCGCCGTGTAGGGGGCTGGACCGCGATGTGGGCCCGATAGGGACGGGTAGGCCTCTGGCACGTACAAGCCGCCATCGGGCGCTAGGCCAGCGAGGCAGGCGGTCAGGAAATCAACCGGCTCTGCATTTCCGCGGGTGGAGATATACGTCATTTACCGGCTCTTGAGGCTGATCCGTCCCTGGGAGACATGGTAGACCAGATACATGACGACGAGCGCTGCTGCGAGCCCCCACCATGTCAGCGCATAGCCCAGGTGCCGAGCCGGAGGCAGATCGTCGATCGGTTGGGGCGCGCCGTAGGGATTGTTGGTCTCGCGCGTTCGAGAGACATCATCAGCATTGCGAATTGTGATCTGGGCCGGTTCTGCAACGGAAATCGCGCCGTCATCCACCCCATAATTGCCGAGAATCCCAGCACGGTCGAATACGTACCACAGGTTTTGCTCTGGCCGATTGCGGCCTGCCTCGCGCCCCGGGCGAGGGAAGACACGGACGTCCCCGGAATACAGCTCACCGGCTGGAGCATCGGCCTGGATCGGGCGCGGGCCTCCCGTAACCCCTAAAAGGGCGAGAAGAATATCGCCGGTTTGAGCGACCCTGACCGGGGCATATGAGCGCCAGACCGGCTCGCCGTCCGCGATGCCGTAGACATGCTGTAATGCGCGTCCTTCAATCGCCGGTAAGACGGTCCCCTCAACACGAATGATCGGCGGCAGATCGTCGGGGGTGGCTGCAGACTTCAGGACGAACTTGTCATACTGCCACTGGCCAAGCTGTACGAGGATAACCAGGCTGATCGCAGCCAACACCGTCATGACGGGAAGAAGACGAACCGTCATGGCGCGAAAGGTCCGCCCCCGCCTAGGCGCCTAAAATGAGGAAAGGCGCCACGTAGACGAACGCGAACAGAAACAGCCAGACCACATCTACAAAATGCCAATACCAGGCTGCCGCCTCAAAGCCAAAATGCTTTTCGGGCGTGAAGCCCCCCAGCAAAAGCCGGAGTAGGCAAACCGCCAGAAAGATCGTTCCAATCACCACATGGGCGCCATGGAAACCGGTCGCCATGAAGAAGGCAGAGCCGTAGAGCGTGCCATCATAGGTGAACTCAGCGTGGGTGTATTCGAGCACTTGAAGATAGGTGAAGAAAACGCCTAGCGCGACCGTAAGCACAAGGCCGTTGCGGGCACTCTTTCGGTCACCGTGTTGCAGCGCATGGTGTGACCAGGTGATGGTTGTGCCGGATAACAACAGCACCAGCGTATTGATGAGTGGAAGGTGAAACGGGTCGAAGGTTTCAACACCGGCGGGAGGCCAGTCGGCAAAACGCGTGAGCCCGTCTGCATAGATAGGGTTGGCCACATCCCAAGTCCCACCAACCCGGGCGCCGTGAAAGATCGCAAACTCAAAGAAGCCCCAAAACCACGCGACGAAAAACATCACCTCAGAAGCGATGAACAAGATCATTCCGTAGCGCAGCCCGATCTGCACCACGGGCGTGTGGTCTCCAGCGCGGCTTTCCCGGACCACCTCGGTCCACCAACCAATCATGGTGTAAGCGACCAAACCGAAGCCAATCAGCATCGGCCAAAGGGTGCCTTTTTCCAGGCCAAAAAGACCCTTCATAAAAATGACACCGCCTATGGCGAGCACCATCACACCGAGAGACCCAACCAGCGGCCAAGGCGACGGATTTACAAGGTGATAGTCGTGTTCGACATTGCCGTGGGCCATACCGACTCCCCTATCTCAACTTCGCCAACAAGCCCGTCGTAAACCGGCTCCGTCCAGCACGCCAGCCGCTCATGGAAGCCTGGTATCATTAGACGCACCTGCCCAGTCCTGGGTGCGGAAGAATGTGTAGGACAGCGTGATGGTGCGTACGTCTTCCATGAGCCGTTCGTCATCAAGTCGCGGATCGATAAAGAACACCACGGGAAGCACCTTGGTCTCACCCGCTTCGATGACGCGTTCTTCGAAACAAAAGCACTCCAATTTCGAAAAGAAAGGCCCGGCCCGGTGGGGCGTCACATTATAGCTCGCAATGACCGAGATCGGCTCGCCCGCCGTGTTTTTCACCTCATAAAAAGCCAAGCCGTGCTCGCCGAGCCTGATGTTATGCGCCGGCTCGAGGGGCCGGAACAATAGCGGCGCCCCGTTCACATTCGCATCGAAGCGGACGCTGACCGTGCGATCCAGCACACTGGACGGCGCCTCGGTCGCCACGCGGGTTGTACCACCAAATCCTGTGACCCTACAAAACGTATCGTAAAGCGGTTTCGACGCGAAGGATAAGCCAAGCATCGAAAGCGGCAGGACGACAAAGAGAAGAGCGGTGCGCAGATTGGAATTCATGGCGCCGTTAAAAGCCTCCGTCGGGCATACCCGCATTCTGACTGAGGCGCACCACCGTCGTCGCCAGCACGAGCGCGACAAAGCCAACAAGCGCTAGAGCCAGCCAGATGTTGCGTCGGCTTCGGGCCTTCGCCTCCTCAGGGGTCATGGCCCGGACGTCAAACTTTTCATCATCCATCACAAAACACCTTCCCAAACCCGCCAGTACATCCCGCCCCCATGCTCTATCAAGAGGGCGGAGAACACCGCGAACAAATAGGCGATTGAATAGGCGAAGAGGAACGATGCTGAACGCCGGTCGCTTTCGCTCTCGCCGTCTTCTCCCGCTGCTGTGCCGCTCAAGCGCCAGGCAAGCGCGAAAAACCCTAGGCCTGATAGACCGGTAACCAGCCCGTAGAGGAGGCCGCCGAGCCCCGTCGCCAAGGGCAGCAAAGACACGGCAACCATTATGCCCGTGTAGACAACGATCTGGCGCCTGGTTTCACCTGCGCCATGCACCACCGGCATCATGGGCACCCCGACGCGGGCGTATTCCCGGTGCGCGAGCAGTGAAAGCGCCCAGAAGTGGGGCGGGGTCCAGAAGAAGATCACGGCAAACAGGATTGCCGCGTCTAAAGACGCAGAACCCGTGACAACTGCCCATCCGATCAGGGGCGGGAAAGCGCCCGCACCGCCGCCAATCACGATATTCTGGGGCGTGGCTCGCTTGAGCCACATTGTATAGATCACGCCGTAATAGAAGATCGAGAGCGCCAACAGAGATGCCGCGACCCAGTTGCTGGCCATCCACATAAGCAGCACCGATGCAGCCGAAAGGATCAGGCCAAGCGAGCGGGCTTCATCCCTTGGAATGACGCCCGAGGGCACGGGGCGAGATGCGGTGCGCGCCATTTGGCTGTCAATGTCGGCATCAAACCACATGTTGAGCGCGCCGGCGCCGCCTGACCCTAAGGCGATCGCCAGCGTCGCGATGGCCGCCATCAAGGGGTGAATGTGCACGCCGGAAATCGATTGGGCCGCAACGATCCCGGTCACGCCTGTAAAGACCACCAACACCATGATGCGGGGCTTCAGAAGCTGGAGGTAGTCACCAGCACTTGCGATCGAGGCCATGGGCGCCGCGGTTTGGTCAGTCATTTCATCTGCGGAATATCCGCCCTCGCTCAATGCGCTACTGCGTCGCTCGACCTCTCAGATGGCAAACCCCGCCGCAGAAGTCAGCGTGGCAAAGTAGCCGGCGGCGCGCAGCCGCAACCCAGCGCGGGCAGGGCTTTGACGGCCGCGCAAAAGCTGAGGCTGGCTAGTGCCCACCGGCTGTGGTGACGACCGGCAACTTGTTGAACTGGTGGTATGGCGGCGGGGATGACAACGTCCATTCGAGGGTTGTGGCGCCCTCGCCCCACGGATTCGCCTCAGCTTTCCGTTGGCGCACGATCGACTCAATCAGCAGGGCGAAGAACCAGAGCGTCGCCGCCATTGTGATGAAGTAGCCAATCGTCGACACGTAATGCCACTGGTGGAAGGCTTCGGCATAATCGACATAGCGGCGCGGCATACCGTTTAGCCCAAGGAAATGCTGCGGGAAGAAAATCACGTTTGAGCCAACAAACATCAGCCAGAAGTGAACTTGGGCCATCCACTCGGAGTACTTCACACCGAAGATTTTTTCGTACCAATAATACCAGCCCGCGAAGAGGCCGAACACAGCCCCAAGCGACAGCACATAGTGGAAGTGGGCCACCACATAATAGGTATCATGAAGCAGGTGGTCGATCCCGGCATTGGCCAGCACAACGCCCGTCACGCCGCCAAGGGTAAACAGGAATATGAAGCCAATCGCCCACAGCATCGGAACCTTGAACTCGATCGATCCGCCCCACATCGTTGCGATCCAAGAGAAAATCTTGATCCCGGTTGGCACCGCGATAATCATCGTGGCCGCCACGAAGTAGGCCTTGAGATCAAGGCTCATGCCGACCGTGTACATGTGGTGCGCCCACACGATGAAACCGATCACCCCGATTGAGACCATGGCGTAGGCCATGCCGAGATAGCCAAAAATCGGCTTCTTGGAGAAGGTCGAGACGATGTGGCTGATAATGCCGAAGGCCGGCAAGATCATGATGTAGACCTCAGGGTGCCCGAAGAACCAGAACAAGTGCTGGAACATCACCGGATCCCCGCCGCCCTCTGGCACAAAGAATTGCGAGCCGAAGTTTCGGTCGGTCAGCAGCATGGTGAGCGCTCCGGCAAGCACCGGGAGGGACAGGAGCAGCAGCACGGCAGTAATCAACATCGCCCAAGCAAACAGGGGCATCTTATGCAGCGTCATTCCGGGCGCGCGCATGTTGAGAATAGTGACGATGTAGTTGATCGCCCCAAGAAGCGACGCGATCCCTGCCGTGTGCAGCGACAAGATCACCAGGTCCATTGCTGGCCCCGGATGGCCCTTGAGCCCCGACAAGGGCGGATAAAGCACCCAGCCGCCCCCAAAGCCATTACCTGCCGAGCCGCCAGGCACAAACATCGACACCATGAGAAGGGCGAAGGCCGCTGTCGTTAGCCACAAGGAGATGTTGTTCAGTCTGGGAAACGCCATGTCTGGCGCGCCGATCATGAGCGGCACGAAGTAGTTCCCAAACCCGCCGATCAGCGCAGGCATAACCATGAAGAAGATCATGATAAGCCCATGATACGTGATCAGCGTATTGTAGAAATGTTTCGCGTTTTCAATTGCCTGATCGCCCTCGCCGGCGACAAAATTAAGCAGCGGGCCAATCTCTGGGTTCATCAGCTCCCAGCGGATCAATCCGGACATGCCATAGCCAATCACGCCAAAAATGAGCGCAAAGACGAGATAGAGGATACCGATGTCCTTGTGGTTGGTGGAGTAAAACCAACGCACGAAGAAACTGGGCTTGTCGCTTTGGCCAGCCTTTGCTGGGTCTAGGGCGATTTCATCCATGGGCATGGTTTAGCGCTCCCCAAGGGTCTGTGTGTCAGCGAACTGGGTCGCTAAAGCGTTGAGCTCGGCGTCGACAATTTGCACGGCGCCTTCAAAGTCGCCCTCGCGCATGCTCGCCACCCATGCGTCATAGGCCTCTTGAGACACGACGCGGACTTCGATGGGCATGAACGCATGGTTCACGCCGCATATCTCCGAGCATTGACCGTAGAAGACGCCCTTTTCCTCAACAAGGAACCAACCCTGGTTGAGCTTGCCCGGGATTGCATCGGTTTTGATGCCGAAAGCCGGCACGGTCCAGGAATGGATCACGTCCGCCGCAATCGTTTGATACCGGATATAACGATCTACTGGGATCACCATCGGATAGTCGGTGGCGAGGTTCTTCGGCCGATCGGCGAAGTCACTGCGCCCGGTGTTACGAATGTAATCCGCCTCATCGGTCGACACGCCTTTGTGCACCGGATTTGAAACAAAAGAGAGCGGATAGCCCTCCTCGTCCAGCTCATCCATATACTCGTAGGTCCAATTCCACTGATTGCCCTGGGCTTTAATCGTAATCCATCCGAGCTCAGCGGCCGCGGGATATACGTTGGGGTCGTCAAAGTCCCCAGATTGGGCAATTTCCTCCAGATCCGGCTCTTGGGCGATGTAGAAGAGGTTTGTGAAGGATGGCAGCGCGATGATCACTAGGATCAAAACAGGCACCGCTGTCCAGACCACTTCGATCGTCGTGTTGTGGCTGAACTTTCGCGCCTCAGGGTTGGCCCGGCGGTTGTAGCGAAACATCACATAGATCAGCAGCGCTGTCACAAAAACCACGATGGAGGTGATGATCCAAAGCAAAAAGCTGTCAAAGAAATGCAAACGTTCTGCGATTCGGGTCGCCGGGGCCTGCAGCGACAGCCCTCCCGGCGTTGGCGCGCCCACCATCGCATCTGCTGCGCTGGCGAGCGCCAGAGCCGAGGCGGCAAAAGACCCAAATCGATAAAGCATTCAGTGCTCCTTGTGTGCCTCAAGATGTATCGCGCTGCCCTCCCGAGCGCGAGCGGGTTTCGCCGACATTATTGTCGCACGGGGCGCCTTAGCGCAGTTAATATGCTAAGAATTCGGAAATTCGGGAGACGTTGATGTTTAACAAGCTTTTTGTATTGGCCGCCGCAGCTTTCACTCTGGCAGGCGCGGCTTCGGCGCAAGCCGTTGTCCTTGGAGGCGGACTGGCCAAAGACTGCTTCCTCCGCGTGGAAGCACAGTCCACGCGTTTCACCGATGTGGAACGCACCTGCACGCGGGCGCTCGAGTCCGAGACCATGACACGGGTCAATCGCGCCGCCACCTATGTTAACCGCGGCATCATTCGCATGCGCGCCGGGCGACATGCCGCAGCCCTGCGCGATTACGAGCGCGCCATCGGCCTTCAGGATGAACTCGGCGAAGCGTTTCTAAACAAAGGCGCCGCTCATATTCTGATGGGCGACCATGGCGCCGCCGTCGTCGCCCTCGACCGGGCGATAGATCTCGACACCAATGACCTCCACGCCGCGCACTACAATCGCGCACTAGCGCGGGAGCAGTCCGGCGATGTCACCGGGGCTTACTATGACTTCAAGACGGCCAGCGAGCTTCGTCCCGAATGGCCCCTTCCCCAGCGCCAGCTTGAACGCTTCACCGTAACCGAGGGCTCGTAGGGCGCTCCCGGGCCTAGAAGTCGTCTTCGCCCGGGCCCCGGTCGAGGTTTCCGAAACGCGTCACGTTCGCGTCGAAAGCGAGCGTAACCTTGCCGATGGGCCCGTGGCGCTGCTTGCCAATGATGACTTCCGCAGTCCCGTAGACCTGATCCATACGCTCGCGCCAGCGGGACCATTTTTCGCTTGAGGTCGGATCGCCGGGATCGGCCTGGGGCTCGGTGCGCTCCAGATAGTAGCTCTCGCGAAACACGAACAGGACAACGTCTGCGTCCTGCTCAATCGAGCCTGACTCGCGCAAGTCTGACAATTGCGGGCGTTTATCGTCGCGTTGCTCGACCTGGCGCGAAAGCTGGGACAGGGCGATCACAGGCACATCAAGATCCTTAGCGAGCGCTTTCAGCGCCATGGAAATTTGGGTGATTTCCTGCACGCGGTTTTCGTTGCTGCGCCCGCTCGCACTTGTGATGAGCTGGAGATAATCAATTATGATGAGATCAATGCCGACCGTGCGGTGGAGCCGGCGTGCACGCGCGGCAAGTTGGCTGATCGAAATGCCCCCCGTCTCGTCAATGTGCAGGGGCAAGTTCTGAAGCTCAGCAACCGCGTCGCGGATCTTGTCGAAGTCACTGGCTTCAAGGTCGCCAGAGCGGAACCGGGTGCTGCTGATACCTGTCCGCTCGGCGATAATGCGCGTGGCGAGCTGCTCAGCTGACATCTCAAGGGAGAAGAATGCGACCACCGCGCCATCGGTGGTTTTTTTCGAGCCGTCCTCCTGAATTTCCCGTTGGCAGGCGGCCGCGGCGTTGTAGGCGATGTTGGTTGCGAGCGAGGTTTTCCCCATGGAGGGACGGCCAGCGAGAATCACAAGGTCAGACTTGTGCAGGCCGCCAAGCTGGTGATCGAGATCATCCAGATGTGTGGCGATCCCGGCGATTTTACCATCTCGCTTGAACGCCGCCTCGGCCATCTCGACCGAAAGGCGCATGGCGTGCCCGAACTCTGTAAAACCCCGATTTGCCGTGCCGCGTTCGGCGAGGGCGAACAAATCGCGTTCGGCGACCTCAATCTGGTCGTTGCCCCCTTCTCCAGGCTCGGGATAGAGCGCGCGCGAGGTCATCGCGCCGCCGATGTCGAGCAGGGCGCGGCGCATGGCAAGGTCGCGCACGATCCGGGCATAATCAGTCACTTCCGGCCCAAACGCTGCGCTTTCCAACAGGTCGGCGAGATAGGCTGCGCCGCCGATGGCCGCCAATTGGTCGGCCCGCTCGAAATGCTCGCGCAGGGTGACCCCGTCGGCCACGCGCCCCTGTTCAATCAAACGCGCTGAAGTGGCGTAGATGTCCTGGTGGGCCGGGGCGTAGAAATCCTCGGCCTGGAGCAACTCCGTAACGCGCTGATAGGCATTATTGTCGAACAGGATCGCGCCAAGCACGGCGGCTTCTGCCACCAGATTGTTGGGCGCCTCGGGTCGGGGGGAGTCATGATCTTTCGCCATCGCGGGGTCCTAGGCCATGGCGCGCGCAATGTCCCGGCTTGACTTTGAAAGAGTTCGTTGGGCGTTCCCCCGGGTTCCCCAAACTCCTCGGGCCTGTGCGTTCCCGGGCCGGCGATTGCCTGGCTTGCGAACGCATTGATGCGTCTAGTCGTCGTCTCCAGGCGCGAGTGTATCGGCCATCTCGGCCTGGGCCTCGGCCATTTCGCCGGCTTGCTCTTCCTCGATGGCTTTCTGCTCAGCCTGGAGCGTCTCCAGGACGTTTTCACCGGCCAGTTGGCGCTCGGCTTCATCGACCGACCGTGCCACGTTCACCTGCACGGTGACGGCCACCTCCGGATGCAGCCGCACCTCAACGTCATAAAGCCCTATGGACTTGATCGCCTGGTCCAGGCGCACAGCCGAACGGCTCACCTTATGGCCTTTCTCGCTGGCTGCTTCTGACACGTCCCGCGCGCTCACGGAGCCGTAAAGCTGGCCCGTTTCACCCGACTGACGGATCAACACGAAGCTCTCGCCTTGAAGCGATGCGCCTTCAGCCTCGGCCGCAGCCCGGGCATCGGCGTTGCGCTGCTCGATCACTTCCCGTTCTGCTTCGAAACGGCGCCGGTTCCGCTCAGTCGCCAACAGCGCCTTGCCCTGGGGGATCAGAAAATTGCGCGCATAGCCATTTTTCACCGACACCTCGTCGCCGATCGTGCCGAGTTTTTCCACGCGCTCGAGTAGGATCACTTGCATGTCTGGCCTCCTACTTCACAGCAAACGGAAGCAGGGCGAGGATCCGCGCACGTTTGATGGCCTTGGCAAGCTTGCGCTGGTTCTTGATGTTCACCGCCGTAATCCGAGACGGGACGATCTTACCTTTCTCAGAGATATATCTCTGGAGAAGTTTCACGTCTTTATAATCGATCTTGGGCGCCTTTGCGCCGGAGAAGGGATCGACCTTCCGCCGGCGCCCAAACGGGCGGCGCGCCGGAAGGTTGGTGATGTTCATGCCCGAGGTGTTCTTGGTCGCCATGATCCTGCCTCCTAACGCCTGTCGCCGCGATCACCGCGGTCCTTACGCGCCACAATCGGCGACGGCTCTTCGTCCAGAGCGTCGACCCTGATCGTCAGATACCGCATCACATCATCGGAAATCCGATGGCGGCGCTCGATCTCGTGGAGGGCGGCAGGCGGGCCGCTCACGTTCAATAGGCTGTAATGGCCCTTGCGCTGCTTGTTGATCGGATAAGACAGGTTCCGAAGCCCCCAATACTCGGTCTTGGAGACGCTGGCGCCTTTTTCCCGCAGAAATTCTGCAAGCTCTTCAGTAAGTGTCTCCGCCTGGGCGGGGGAGATATCTGGCCGCGCAATGACCACGTGTTCATAGAATGGCATAGTCAGTTCCCATCTTGGCGCGCGGCGCGGCCGTGGGCGGGTCACCCGGGCCGCGACGGCTCTCATCCGGGGACAATCCCCGGCAAGACCGCACGCCGTGTTCAGGCGCGCTGTAAAGCTGAACTCAGAGCGGAAATCAACCGGCTTGCGCTTTGCGCTTCCAGGCGATAGCGGCTAGCGCAAAGCCGGGAGGGCGGCAGTGAGCCAAATTTCATTCATCTTCCCCGGGCAGGGCAGCCAATTTGTCGGCATGGGCCGCGAGCTCGCAGCCGCCTTCCCCCAAGCCCGCGAGGTGTTTGAGGAAGTCAATGAGGCGCTCGGCGAGGATTTGTCTGCTCTGATGTGGAGCGGGGATGCCGACACGCTGACCCTCACCTCAAATGCCCAGCCCGCCTTGATGGCACACTCCCTGGCTGCGACCCGGTCCTTGGAAGGCCAGTTCGGTATCACGGTCGAGACGGCCGCCTTTGTCGCCGGACACTCCTTAGGTGAGTACAGCGCGCTGGCCGCTGCCGGGGCTTTCGACATCGCCGACGCCGCCCGCCTCTTGCGCATTCGAGGCAACGCGATGCAGTCGGCCGTTCCTGCCGGCGAAGGCGCCATGGCCGCCCTTCTGGGAGCTGAACTCAACCAAGCCGAGGCGGCCTGCAAAGCCGGCCGCGCTGAAGGCGTGTGCGAAATCGCGAATGACAATGCCCCGGGGCAACTGGTGATTTCGGGCGCAACAGCGGCTGTTGAAATGGCCTGCGCGGCAGCAAAGGACCTCGGCGTGAAGAAAGCTGTCCCCCTGGCCGTTTCAGCGCCGTTCCATTGCTCTCTGATGGAGCCGGCCGCCGAAGCAATGGCCGCCGGCTTGGCCGCGACGCCGCCGAAAACGCCGCGCGTTCCGGTGGTGGCCAATGTCAGCGCGGCGCCGACACAGGACCCAGATCTCATCACCCGCCAGCTGGTGGCCCAAGTCAAAGGGCGGGTGCGCTGGACCGAGACCGTGCAGTTTCTCGTGTCCCAAGGCATTCGTGAGACCGTTGAGATCGGCCCCGGCAAGGTGCTCACCGTCATGCAGAGACGTATCGACAAGGGCCTGATTGGCCACTGCCTCAACACACCCCACGACCTTGAAGCCTTTGCGGCCCATATAAAAGGATAAGCCCATGTTTTCCCTGGATGGCAAAGTTGCCCTGGTGACGGGCGCGTCGGGCGGAATTGGACGCGATATTGCCCGCGCCTTATCGCAAGCCGGCGCGTCTGTGGCGCTTTCTGGCACGCGGGAAGCGGTGCTTGAAGAGGTCAAAGCGGCCTTGCCGGGTACAGGCGCGGTGGTCACGTGCAATCTTTATGACGCCGAAAGCGTCAACGCGCTGGTCGGCAAGACCGAAGACGCCCTTGGCCCGGTCGATATCGTGGTCGCCAATGCCGGCATCACCCGCGATGGTTTACTCCTGCGTATGAAGGACAAGGACTTCGACGACGTGATGACGGTCAATCTGGGGGCCTATTTCCGGCTCTCCAAGGCCGCAGTGAAGGGCATGATGAAGCGCCGCCACGGCCGCATCATTGGCATCACATCCATTGTTGGGGTCACCGGCAACCCTGGCCAGGCAAACTATTGCGCATCTAAGGCAGGCATGATCGGCTTCACCAAATCCCTCGCCCAAGAGGTGGCCAGCCGCGGCATCACCGCCAACTGCATCGCCCCGGGCTTTATCGAATCGCCGATGACGGATGTCCTTCCGGAGGCCCAGAAAGAAGCGCTGCTCGGGCAAATTCCAACAGGCCGGCTCGGCAGCGGCAGCGACATTGGAGCGGCCTGCGTCTACCTCGCCAGCCAGGAGGCCAGCTATGTCACGGGCCAGACCCTGCACGTAAATGGCGGCATGGCGATGATCTAAGCCTCGTGCGCCTGCGCAGCTGCAACAGGTTTCCTTGCTTGTCGCGGCGAAGAAGTGTGTGCTACCCGCAACACCAAGCCCAAAGCAGGGCCCGAATCGACCATCACAACAAGAGGTGCCCCCATGTCTGACGTTTTCGAGCGCGTGAAGAAAATCGTGGTGGAGAATTTGGACGTTGAGGCCGACAAGGTCGCCGAGTCAGCAAGCTTTATTGATGATCTCGGCGCCGACAGCCTGGACCTGGTCGAGCTGGTCATGGCGTTCGAGGAAGAATTCAACATCGAAATCCCCGACGAGATTCAGGAGAATATTCGCACAGTCGGCGATGCGGTGAAGCACATTAACGAGCACGTCTCCTAGGGTCTGACTTCGGCGAGGGAAATGGTATGCGCCGTGTGGTGGTCACCGGTATTGGGCTTGTCACGCCGCTGGCGAACGGTCGCGAAGCGTCCTGGTCACGTCTGATAGAAGGGCGCTCGGGGGCCGGGCCGATCGACCTGTTCGACACGTCGAACGTGCCCTGCAAAATCGCCTTCCAAGTGCCGTGGACTTCGGGGCGCGGCGGCGGCGAAGGCGACCCGGACGCGTTCGACCCCGACGCGGTGACCAGCGCCAAAGAGCGGCGCCGGATCGATGAGTTCATTCTCTACGCCATGGCAGCGGCAGATGAGGCCGTCGCCGATGCCGATTGGGCGCCTGACGATGTTGCAGCGCGCGAGCGCACGGGCGTTATGATCGGCTCAGGCATTGGCGGCCTGCAATCCATCTACAACACGTCGATCACCCTGCATGAGCAAGGTGCGCGCCGGGTTAGCCCGTTTTTCATACCCTCCGCCCTGATCAATTTGGCGTCCGGCCAGGTCTCCATCCGCCATGGCTTCAAGGGCCCAAACCATGCCGTGGTAACGGCGTGCGCGACCGGGGCCCACGCTATCGGTGACTCAGCGCGGCTTATCCAGGCCGGCGACGCCGACGTGATGTTGGCCGGAGGCGCCGAAGCGGTTGTCTGCGAACTCGGTATTGCCGGCTTTTGCGCGGCCAAGGCGATGTCGACCCATTTCAACGATACACCGGAAAAAGCCTCCCGGCCCTATGATCGCGACAGGGATGGGTTCGTGATGGGCGAGGGCGCCGGCGTACTCGTCCTGGAAGAGTACGAACACGCCCGGGCGCGCGGCGCCAAGATCTATTGCGAGGTCGTTGGCTACGGCCTGACCGGCGACGCCTACCATATCACGGCGCCCGCAGAGGGCAGCGAAGGCGGCTACCGCGCCATGCAGATGGCGCTGAAGCACTCCGGCCTCTCACCGACCGACATCGATTATGTGAACGCCCATGGCACTTCGACGCCCAAGGGCGACGAGGGCGAGGTTGCCGCCGTGGAGCGCCTGGTCGGCGACCACGCTAAGAACATTTCGCTGTCTTCTACGAAATCAGCCATTGGCCATCTGCTCGGGGCGGCTGGCGCGGCAGAGGCGGCTTTCTGCGCACTGGCCTTGCGCGACCAGGTGATGCCACCCACGCTGAACCTTGACCATCCCAGTGTTGAAACCGAGATCGATCTCATCGCTCACAAGGCCAAGCGGGCCCCTGTTCGCGCCGCGCTCTCCAATTCCTTTGGTTTCGGGGGCACCAACGCGTCGCTGGTGATGGTCGCGGTCGACTAAGCCAAGGGCGATTTGCGGGGATGGGCCGGAGGATCAACCATGTTGAAAGCCCTTGGAGCCCTATTCACCTTCGCTATCCTAGCCGCCATTTCGGGCGCTGGCTTCGGTTATGTATGGCTGAGGGGCGAAGTCACCTCGCCCGGCCCCCTTGCTGAGGAAACCGTGTTTCGCGTCGCGCCGGGCGAAAACCTGAATTCGGTGGCGAGCCGTGCACAGGATGCTGGCATCTTGGCAGACCCGCTGGTCCTTCGCCTCCATGCACGTTTGACCGGTCAGGAAACCGCCCTGAAAATCGGCGAATACCCCGTACCGGTGGGAATATCGCCAGAAGGCTTTCTCGATCTCTTGGTCGAGGGCGATGTGGTGCAGCATACCATCACGCTGCCGGAGGGGCTCACCACCGCCCAGATTCTCCAGCGCATCGCCAGCGACAGCCGGCTGGAAGGCGCTTTGCCCGATCCGCCGCCGGAAGAAGGCAGCCTGTTGCCAGAGACCTATGCGTTCACGGCCGCCACCACCAAGGCCGATTTCATCGCGAGGCTCCAAGCCGCCCAAGCCGCGCGCCTAGCCGCCCTGTGGGACGCGCGCGCCCCTGGCCTGCCCTACGAGACGCCTGAGGAGGCGCTCATCATGGCCAGCATCGTCCAGAAGGAGGCCGGCGGCGCTGGTGAGTACGGGAACGTCGCCAGCGTATTCATCAATCGGCTGGAGCGCGGCATGAAACTGGAAACCGATGTGGCCGTTCACTACGGGGTCAATGGCGGCGCGCCCTTGCGCAATGCCCGCGGCGAACGGCGCACGCTCTACCGATCTGAACTCGACCGCGACACACCCTACAACACCTACACGCGCGAAGGCCTGCCCCCGACGCCGATCTGCAATCCCGGCGAAGGGGCCTTGGAAGCGGCGCTGAACCCGCCAGATACGGACTTCATTTTCTTCGTTGCGGATGGCCGGGGAGGCTCCGTCTTCACCACGAATTACAGCGATCACCAACGCGCCGTGGCCGCTTACCGCGCCTATGAGCGCGCGGAGATCGCCCGGGAGCGGGGCAACTAATGGCACAGCGCCTTGCGTCCATGACCGGTTTCGGCGCCGCCCAGGGGGAAGCAGCCTGGGGCAGTTGGAGCGTCACGGCGAAAAGCGTCAACGGCAAGGGCCTGGACATCCGGGTCAACGCGCCGCCGGGCTTCGACATCCTTGAGCGCGAGGCCAAGGCAGAAGCCGGCAAGCGCTTTCGCCGCGGAAATCTACAGGTCTCAATCCGCATTGAGCGCAGCGCAGACCAATCCGACGTGCGCGTGGACACAGCGCTCCTCAATCAATTGATCGCCCACCACAAAGAGGCGCGCCCCGGAAGCGCACTGTCCGCCGAAGCCGTCGCAACACTGATGACGGTGCGCGGCGTGGTGGAGCCCGGCGCCGCCGACCTGCGCGCCCTGTCGGGCGACAGCGCCGTCATCGAGCCGCTCAAGGCCGGGCTCAACTCTGCCCTCGATGATGTGGCCTCGACGAGGGCCGCCGAAGGCAAGGCGCTGGCGGCATTGCTGACGTCGATCCTCGGTGAGTTCCACACCGCACTGACCAGCGCCAACGATGCCGCCGGCGGCCAGCCCGCCCTGCTCAAGGCCCGCCTCCAGGGGCAACTTGCCGAGATCGGCGCGGAGAACGCCGTCGATGCGGATCGCCTGGCTGCGGAAGTGGCCTTAAGCGTTGCAAAATCTGATGTGCGCGAGGAACTGGACCGGCTTGCCGCCCACTTCGCCCGGGCCGAAACGCTGATCGCTGGCGGCAGCCCAGTGGGCCGCCAGCTCGACTTTCTCTGCCAAGAAATTAGCCGCGAGGCGAATACGCTTTGCGCGAAATCGGCGTCCCTCGAATTGACCAATGCCGGCCTGGCCCTCAAAGCGCTGGTGGACCAGTTCAAGGAGCAGGCCGCCAATGTCGAATGAGCCGCCGACCCGCCGGGGCCTGATGCTGGTCATTTCCTCGCCGTCTGGCGCTGGGAAGACGTCTCTGGCCCGCGCGCTGATGGCTGAGTTTGATGATGTGGTCCTGTCGGTATCGGCAACGACCCGCGACCCGCGACCGAATGAAACCGAGGGCATCGACTATCTCTTCAAGTCCAAGGCGGAATTTCGCGCCATGATCGACGCCGGCGCTTTTCTGGAATGGGCCCACGTGTTTGATAAGTATTATGGCACGCCGCGGGCCGAGACCGAGTCGCGGCTCGACGCGGGCCAAGACGTGATCTTCGATGTCGATTGGCAGGGCGCCGACGCCCTCCATGACCAGATGCCGAATGATGTCGTCTCGGTGTTTGTGCTGCCACCTTCAATCGACGAACTGCGCCTGCGCCTGTCAAAGCGCCAGGGCTCGACGCAGGACACTGTCGCCCGGCGTATGGCCGACGCCGAGAAAGAGATCCGCCACTGGCGGCGCTATGACTATTGCATCGTCAACGATGATTTCGACGTCGCCTATAGCGCGCTCAAGCGCGTGCTGCTCACCGAGCGGATCAAGCGCTTGCGCCAGCGCCATCTGGACGGGCATGTCCGCACGCTCCTCGGCGAGGGCTGACCGGTATGTCACCTGCCCTGTCCGTGCTTGATCCCTCGCCAATATTTGAAGGGCAAACAGGCGGGCAAGCGCTGCAAGAGACGCGGGCCATGGCCCAACGCTGCGAGGCCCTTGGCTACGCCAGGTACTGGGTCCAAGAACACCATAACACGCCCTGTTTTGCATCGGTCGCGCCGGAGGTGCTCATCGCAGACTTGGCGGCGCATACCCATGAGATCAGCATTGGCGCCGGCGGCGTAATGTTGCCGAATTACTCGCCGTTGAAAGTGGCCGAGCAGTTCTCAACGCTCTCAGCGCTTCATCCAGGCCGGATCGAGCTTGGCATCGGACGCGCGACGGGCGCTGATCCGCGCGCGTCAGCAGCGCTGCTTGGGCCGGGCGCTGCGAGCTTCCCAACCATGCTCCGCCTCCTGATGGACTGGCTGCTGGACGCCAGCGGGCAACGAGCGCTGGACGCGGACCACCGCGCAAGCGGCATCCATGCGCGCCCCTCGGCCCCCGCTGTATCGCTCTGGACGCTGGTGTCTTCTCCAGAAACCGCCGCGTTCGCGGGCGCCATGGGTCTGCGCGCCGCATTCGCCGATTTTCTCGCGCCGGGTGGGGCGGCGCCGGCGCTTGCCGCCTACCGCGAGGCCTTTTCGCCGTCGGCGTTCGCGGCCGAACCGTACTGCGCGGTCGCCTACACAGTCCTGGCCGCGCCGAGCGCTGCTGCCGCGCGGGTCGCCGCCGCGCCTGCGGCGGCTTGGAACATTGCGCGCGCGGCTGGCCACTTCGCGCCGTTTCCCAAGGCGGCAGCAGCAAAAAAGGTCCTAGAACGGGCCGGCCCCGCTGCTCTCAAGGCTGCGGAGGAGCGCATGCTCATCGGCACCGCGGCTCAGGTCGCAGCAGAGCTCACGGCCCGATGCGCGGCTTCGGGCGCCGATGAGGCCTTCCTGCTCACCATCGCAGCCAGCCCAGAGGCGCGCGCTCAATCCTACCGCTTGATCGCAGAAGCAGCCGGCCTGAGCCCGCGAGGCACCGCCGGGGCGCCCATCGCCGCGCAGGCCGCCCTAGGCTGAGAAACCGCGCGCCTCCATCCGGCCATACCAGGCGCCCAGATGTGGCAGCTCTTTGTGCGGCGCCCATTGCATCACCCGGCAAAACCCGCAGCTGATGAAGGCGGTTATGTCGGCGATCGAGAATCGGCCTGCCGCAACAAATTCCGTGTCGGCAAGATGCGCGTCTATGCGTTTGGCGAACTTGCGTGCATTCCGCTCGCTTTTCTCAGCCGTGGTCTTCGACTGGGGCGACTCCAACGGGGCCATCGCTGGATGCGCGTTGCGGAACCAGCTTGCGAATTGGATGAAAAACATCAGCTCAATCCGCCGATCCCACATTTCGATCTGCGCCTTTTCCAAGGGCGTTTCGCCCATCAGGTTCGGCTCGGGCCAGAGCGCCTCAAAATAGGTGCAGATCGCCCGGCTTTCGGTAATCGACGTGCCGTCTTCGAGCACCAGGGCCGGCACCTGTGCGTAAGGGCTGAAGGCGCGATATTCCGGCGTTTTGTGCTCGCCGGACATGATGTTGATCTTTTCCAAGTCGACGCTGTCCAAGCGTCCTTTCGCCCGCAGGAAGTAGACGACGCGGTCGGGATTGGGCGCCATGGGCGATTGGTAGAGTTTCATGGGCAATCCTCCGCTGTTTTTCCGGGCTTAATATCGAAAGCGTAGCCCAGCGGAAAGCGTGCGCGGCGCCCCTGGCCGCGCGCGGCCATCCGGGGCAAAGGCTGGCGCGTCTGCAAACACCGCATAGACTTCATCGGTCACATTCTCCAGGCGAATATCGGCGGTCAAAAGCGCGTTCACCTTCCAGGCGCCTTGCAGGGTTAGAATCTGCTCATCGTCTGTGAACACGGTGTTCGCATCGTTGAGGGGCCAGGACCCGATATGGCGCAAGCGACCGGTAAGGGTGAGCGAATCGAAGCTCGGCGGCGTCCAGGCGAGCAACAGGTTGCCCAGGGTTTCCGGCGTCTCGGAAATCGTGTTGCCATCGAAAGGATCATCGCCGCTGGCGGAGCGGCGTTCAAACACGAAGTCCTGGTAGGCAAATACGGCCTGCACGCTGAGCCCCTGGGGCAGCGCAGCCTCGATCGAGGCCTCAACGCCGCTATAGCGCCGCTCGCCGGCATTCACAGAGATGTTGCCCGCCTCCGTCTGGACATCGGTGATGACACCGTTCTCGCTTTCCTGCCAGTAGCCAACGATTTCGAACCGCACATCATCAAACCGGGCGCGCCAGCCGAGCTCGAAACTGTCGAGCGTCTCAGGCTCTAATTGAAACTCAGACTGCCCGGCTTCCAATTCGTAAAGCTCAGAGGCGCGCGGAAGGCGAAAGCCCCGGGCGTACCGGGTGAACACGCTATGGCTGTCGGTGACGCTCCAGATCAGGGCGGCCTGGGGCGAGGTGTTGTCAAACTCATCGGTGCGGTCGGCGCTCTGCAGGCGTGCATCGCCTGCGACCTCCTCCAAGGCATTGTCGAACTCATAGCGAAGGTCGTCATGGCGCACGCCCAGCTGGACGGTGACGTCGCCGAAGTCGCGCTCGAATTGCAGGTAAGGCGATAAAGCGCGGTACTCGACCGTGTAATCAAATTGGGTGCCCTGGGCAAAGAGATCGCCGAACACCACCGCGTCTGGGCGAGACTGGAAGAGGAGGAGATCGAGCTCTGTAAACTCGATATCAAAGCCCGCTGTAAGCGTGCCTGCGCCCGTCTCCCATGTGGCCATCGGCAACACGCCGATCGTCTCTACAACGGCATCCTCACGCGGGGTTGTTGCCGGCTGAAACACGGCCGTGCTGCTCGACTCCTGGCGGCGCCAGTAAGGCGTTACGCGAAAGGAAAGGGCCTCGCGCGCCTGGTAGTCGATGGTGGACTGAACGCGGTAAAGCGCGCCCTCCTCCACCGCATCGTCAACGTCAACGGCTGGGTTCAATCCGGACTGGCCGATGAGCGCCTCGAGGTCTGCCAAGGGGCGCAAGGCGGTGGCCGATTCAGTCTCGTATTCTGTAAGATAAAGACCGCTGTCGATGGTCAATCCCTCACCGGTGAAGCTGTGCCGCAGGACGCCCTGGGCGCGGTGAAAGGCTGTTTCATCGCGGTCGCCGCTTTCGCCCGACGCCGCGGCGGTGGCGCGAACGCTGTGGCCCCCGCCAACCGCGCCGCCCGCCTCGGCTTGCAGATCGAAGAGACCAAATTCGCCGCCCCGGATCCTGGCGCCAAAGCGCGGCCCCTGATCGGGCGCCACGGTGCGCACCTGTACGACGCCAGACAGGGCATCGGAGCCATAAAGCGCCGTGCCCGGCCCGCGAAGCACTTCCAGGCCGCCAGGCGAGGAGAAGAGCTGGGAGTAGCCCAGCGCTGACTGGTCGAAGTAGACCGAGCTTTGCAGCGGCACGCCGTCTTCGAGGAACAAGACGCGATTGTCGAACGCCAATGGCTGGCGGATCTGGACGATTTCCCGCGGCCCATTGAGGCCCGAGGCGAAGATGCCCGGCACGTTGGCGAGGATGTCTCCCGTTTTGATCACGGCGAGGGCGGCCACCTCCTCACCGGTCACCGCGGCGACAGACGCAGCCACGCCGCTTAGGTTTTCTCCGGCGCGGTCGGTGACGTAGACCGGCTCGAGCAGCCGGTCAGCCGACGGGGGCGCGGCGCCCTGCGCCCCGTCGCGGCAGCGTTCAACGCCCTCAAATGAGCCTGCGTCTTCGCTACAAAGCGGCAAGTCGCTGGCCGGCGTTTGGGCCTGCGCCTGACCAGTAGCGCCGAAGCAGAGGGCGCCGGCAAAGAAAAGTGTCCGCACGTGTCTATCCCCGCAAAAACAGGTCCACCGGCAAGGCGCCGACGACCGCGCCGGAAAGACAGGTGGCAAGCGTTCCAGCCACCAGCGTCTTCCAGGCCAAGCTCAGGAATGTCTCGCGGCGTGCCGGTTCAATAATGGTTAAGCCGCCGATCAAAATGCCCATTGAGCCAAAATTCGCGAAGCCGCAAATGGCGTGGGCGGTGATGATCCGCGTGCGCGGGGACATCTCGTCCGGCGGTATCTGGGCGAGTTCCAGAAACGCGATGAACTCGGTGAGCACTGTCTTAATGCCCATAAGCGAGCCTGCCCGCGCCGATTCCTCCCACGGGACGCCGATGAGGTACATCAGCGGCGCAAAGATCCATCCCAACATGCGCTGGATCGAAAGCGCCTCGCCGCCGACCGCTGGCAGCGCGCTGAGCAAGCCGTTGGCGAGGTAGAGCAGCGCCAAGGCGGCGATCAACATCGTGGCAATGTTCAAGACGATTTTCAGCCCATCGGAAGCGCCGGTCGCGAAGGCATCCATGGTCGAGGCGTATTCAAAGTCTGGCTCATGGGCGCGCTCTTGGCTGGCCGTCGTCTCGGGCACCATGGTCAGCGCCAGGGCGACGGCGGCGGGCGCGGCAATGATCGACGCGGTGAGCAACTGGGCCAGCGGGTTGCTCATCACCCCCTCAAGGAAGTTGACGTAGATGATCAGCACGCTCCCAGCGAGCGTGGCAAAGCCGGTTGTCATCAAGATGAACAGCTCCGAGCGGGTCATGCCCTTCAGGTAGGGCTTCACCAGCACCGGCGCCTCGGTCATGCCCATGAACACGTTGGCTGAGACCGCAAGCGAGGTCGCCCCGCCAATGCCCATCCCGCGCCGGAAGATGACCGCGAAGCCTTTCGTCACCCAGCGCAGGACCCGCCAGTGCCAGAGCATTGCCGAGAGGGCCGCGACAACAATCACGATCGGCAGGATCTGGAAAAAGAAGGCCGGCACCGTGCGCTCCACACCGGTGACGGGGTCTTCGGCCGTGAACACGGTGATCGGCTCGCGCAGCGCCTGGTTGTCGCCGACATAGCCGAACACAAAGCCGGTTCCATTGCGGGTCGCGTTTTCCAGAGCGTCGACCAGGACGCTGGCGCTGAACAAGACATTGCGCACCGGCGCTACGCCAAACAGGAGCAGCGCAAAGCCAAATTGGAGCGCAGCCGCCCCGAGCACGATGCGCCAAGGGAATGCGCGCCGGTTCTCCGACATGGCCCAGGCCAAGCCGAAGATCGCCGCCATGCCGATCAAGGCGCGCGCATTGTCCCAGCCCCAGTCCATTCGCCGCTCCCCTAGCCTGGCCGCTCAGCCGCCCATCTTGCACACACAAATCTTATGACCGTCCGGGTCGCGAAAGTAGGCGCCATAAAACATGCCGGGCACCCGCTCTCCGGGAGGGCCATCGTCCACAGCGCCCAGCTCGATCGCCTTGGCGTAGGCCCGGTCTACCGTCTCGCGGTCCGGCGCCGCCAGGGCCGGCATCACGCCGTTGCCACAGGTCGCTTCCTTCTCGTCATAGGTCCCGCCAATGGCCAGCATGGGCGTGGCCGGGCCGGTGCCGTAAAAATATAGGCGCTGATTGTCGAACAGCCGCTTGGCGCCCAGCTCGGCCATGAAGCCGTCATAGAAGGCAAGTGCCTTTTCGGTGTCGTTCGATCCGAGGGTGACATAGGCGAGCATGGAGACCTCCCGTTTGTTTCGCTCCAAACGCGTGGTGGCATGGCGCCGACCCCGCGCCAAGGGCAACGGCTTGACGCCGCCCGGGCCGGCGGGTTCAACACGCGGGCAGCAGACCTTCCGGAGGGGCCCATGAGTGAGATCCGATTTGACGAGCGCGTGGCGATCGTGACTGGCGCTGGAGGCGGCGTGGGCCGCGCCCATGCCCTGGAGCTGGCGCGCCGCGGGGCCAAGCTGGTGGTCAATGATCTCGGCGGCTCTGTCGACGGCTCTGGCGGCAGTTCCGAAGCGGCCGAGGGCGTCGTCGCCGAGATCAAGGCCATGGGCGGCCAGGCAATCGCCAATGGCGCCTCAGTGACCGACGATACCGGCGTGCAGAACATGATTGAGGAGACGATGTCGGCGTTCGGCCGGGTCGATATCATCATCGCCAATGCCGGGATCTTGCGAGACAAATCCTTTTCTAAAATGACGCTGGAAGACTTCCAGCTCGTCATGGACGTCCATCTGATGGGCACGGTGAAACCCTTCAAAGCCGCCTGGGAGATCATGAAGGAGGCCGGCTATGGCCGCCTGGTGGTGACGACCTCCTCCACCGGCCTTTATGGCAATTTCGGCCAGGCCAATTACGGCGCCGCCAAGCTGGGCCTTGTCGGCCTGATGAATACGATCAAGCAGGAAGGCGCGAAATACGACATCAAAATCAACGCCGTCTGCCCGGTGGCCGCCACGCGGATGACCGAGGGCCTCATGCCAGAGCAGGTGCTTGCCCAGCTCAAGCCGGAATACATCACACCAGGCGTGATCAACCTGGTTAAGGAAGATGCCCCCACGGGCATGGTCCTATCAGCGGCGGCCGGGGCGTTCTCCATGGCCCAAATCGTCGAGACCCAGGGCGCCTATGTCGGCGCCGGCGAGGCGCTCACCGCCGAGGCCGTGGCGGCCAAATGGGACCAGATCACCGACACCTCGGTCCAAACCCATTTCCCGTCCGGCGCAGGCCACGGCCAAAACCTCTTCGCGCGCGTGGCCGAAGGCGCCGGCTAAGGCCTCGCCACCAGCCGCTGCGGCTCCGCCTGGGGCGGAGCATTCTTGTTTGATTCCCGCTGCGGCTTCGCCTTCGCGATGAATCGGGCTCAAGGCTGTTTTGTTTGACCGCCCGCTGCGCTGCGCTCCGCGATGGGTCGCGCTCAGGGCTGCTTCGCGTTGAGTGAGATGGGTTAGGACGTGTCCAGGCGGCCTGGGCCAGGAAAGGCGCCCAGGGCGAGCCGGGCGCGGCGGCTTTGTGTGGCACTGGGGTTGGCGGGAACGCCAACCAGTGCCGCTTTCGCTTGGGCGACCAGCGCCTCGGCAGTGCACGCTCTATCAAGGTCATCACCGCCCAGCACGCAGCCCACGCGCCTCGCGCAGACGGCCAAAGCATCATCCCAACGCTCAGCGGCCGGCGGCTGCATCCAGTGGACGCGGATCACGCCGTACCAGGTCACTTCATAGATAAAGACGCCCTTGGGGCCGACGGCCGCCTTTTGCTCCTGGATCAAACGCAGGAAGATGCGCAGGTTCCAAAAGAAGACCGGCCAGAAGAGGGGCCACACGACCGCGCGCCAGTTTTCCAGCGTCGGGGCGATTTGGCGGCCTAGGGATGCAGCAGGTGCGTTCATGGGCAGAAGTATACAGCCGCCCCCAACCCCGTCGGATTGGGGCGCGCTTATCCCACACCGCCTGGCCCACAGCCCGGCTCTTCCCACGCGCCCTGTCCAAGGTTAAGACGGCGCCGGGGATGGGGGAAGGAGGCGCTCGCCCATGGTCCGCTTCATGCTCGCCATTGCCATGACCGTGACCAGCGCGGCGCTCGGCCTTGCCTCCTGCCAAGCGCGCCAACCCACGGCCCAGGAACAAGCCGATCTTTGCGACATCTTCGAGGATCGGCGCAGCTGGTATCGCTCGGCGGCCGAGGCAGAGCGGGCCTGGGGCGCGCCCATCGCCCTGCAAATGGCCATAATGCAGGGCGAATCGAGCTTCGATGCCGACGCCAGGCCGCCCCGCGGACGCATGTTCTTCGGGCTGCTGCCGGGGGCGCGGCCAAGCTCTGCCTATGGCTACGCCCAAGCCGTCGACGGCACCTGGGACTTATACAAACGCGCCAGCGGAAATGGCGGCGCCGAGCGCGATGATTTCGACGACGCGGTCGATTTCATCGCCTGGTATGCCAGCGAGACCCAGCGCCAGACCGGTGCGCGCTTCAGCGAGGCGAGCGCCCACTACCTGGCCTACCATGAGGGCTGGACCGGCTATCGGCGCGGCACCTATCTGAACAAGGCTTGGCTTCGGGATAAGGCCGCGCGTGTCGGCGCGACGGCGGCGCGCTACGACCGCCAACTGGACCAATGCGAGGGCCGGCTGCGGCGCAACTGGATCCCGTTTTTCTAAGCCGCGCTTTTGGCCAGGGCCGCGCGCCAATCATTGGTGCGCGACTTTTGCTCTGCCTGGTCACGGCGGAAGGCGGCAAACAGGCCCAATCTGCGGTCTGGAGCGGCCCCATCACCCAGGGCAAGCAGGTGTTGATAATACCATGACATGGCACCGAAGCCGTTGAGCGCCTTGACGAGCCCGATCGGCGAGTTCGGCCCCAGCAGCGGCGTCGGGCCAAGGCGCAACGTATCTTCGAACCGGGGCAAAGCGTCGATCTGGCCAGCCAGGAGCTGGCCTGGAAGCGCGGGGTCGACACACAGTGGCCGGCCGATGCCGATGACGTCGGCCTCACCGGCGGCCAGGGCAGCGTCCATCGCCGCGCGCGAGCGAAAGCCGCCCGTGACTATGACCGGCATGGCTGCGCGGGTCTTCACGCTGCGGGCATAGTCCAGGAAATAGGCCTCCCGCGTGGCCGTGCTCTCGCGCACCTTCGGCACCTCTGATGCGGTAAGCCCTTCCTGGTTCATCATCTTGGGCTGCTCATAAGACCCGCCGGAAATCTCCAGCAGATCGACGCCAAGGTCGTTCAGCATATCGACCACGGCCAGGCATTCATCATGGCTGAAGCCGCCCTTCTGGAAGTCTGCCGAATTGAGCTTGACCGAGACCGTGAACCCCTCGCCGCCGGCCTCGCGCGCGGCCGAGACGCAGGCGCGCAGTAGCCGGGCGCGATTGTCCAAGGGGCCGCCCCATTCATCGGTGCGCCGATTGGCCTTGGGGTTGAGAAACTGGCTGATGAGGTAGCCATGGGCGGCGTGGACCTGGACGCCGTCAAAGCCCGCTTGCGCGGCGACCCGGGCCGCCTGGCCCATGGCGTCGATCACGGCTGTGATCTCGCCGGCCTCCATCGCCCGGGGCATACCAAACATCTTGCCGGGCAAATCCAGCGCCACCGCACTGGGCGCCGCCGGGCGCGGATTGATCGCAATCGGCGTCTGGCGCCCGGCATGGGAGATCTGCATGAGTGCCGGCGCGCCGCAGGACTTGGCGGCCGCCGCGAACGCCTTCAGCGCGTCGAGCGCCGGCCCCTCCACAGGCCCGTCGATCACGACATTGCCGGCTTTCTCCAAATGGTGGCGGTCGACCTGGACATTCCCGGTCAGCTGGAGGCCAAGCCCGCCAGCCGCCCAGGCCGAATAGAGCCGCCCATGGCGTTCGGTCGCCGCATTATGGGCGTCGGCGAGGCCCTCGGTCATCGCGGCCTTGGCCAAGCGGTTGGGCAGGGTGAGGCCTGAGGGCAGCGTCAGGGGGGCAGTAATGTCGACCATGGCGGCGCGGGCTCCGGGCAATCAAGGTTTACCACGCCTTAACCGGATTAGACGTGAGTGGCGAGAGCCATGGGAGACGGCCTTTGGAAGCGCACCTGCATGCCCTGATCCTGGCGAGCGCCTGCCGCAGCACGCACCATTACATCGTGATGGACGCGCTGGAGCACCTGTCGGGGCCCGACGCACCGCTGTGGCGCCGCTTACTGCTGCACCACCATACGGCGCTGCTGCGCGGCGCGAAGGCGCCCGACACCCAGTTCAAGGACTTCAAGAACCACGTGCTGCATGTCGGCGAGGACAGCGAATGGGGCGGGGCGCGCGGCGCGGCAACCGATTGGTATGGCCGCGCGGTCAAGGCGCTGCGGGAGCGCAACTGGGCCGGCAGCGCCTACGCCCTGGGCGTGCTGAGCCACTATTACACTGACCCGCTGCAACCGCTCCACACCGGCCAGACCGAGGCCGAAGGCGCGGTCCACCGGGCGCTGGAGTGGAGCGTGTTCAAATCTCGCAGCGCGCTCAAGGCTCGCATGGACGCCCTGCCCGCGCCGCAGATCAACGCCCGCGAGGACACGAATTTCGTCTCTGAACTGGTGGCCGATGGCGCACGCCTGGCCCATCCCCACTACCAGGCGCTGGTCGATGAGTATGATCTCGATGCCGGCGTCAAACGCCCTGAACAAGGCCTGCCCGGCCCCCTGCTTGAGCGTATCGCCGCCCTCCTCGCCCATGCGGCGGCGGGCACGGCGCTGCTGTTTGAGCGCGCCTTTGCCGAGGCAGACGTCAGCCCCAAGCCCGTGCAGCTCACCCTGGATGCGGCGCTGGCCCACATGAAACGCCCCGTCGGCGCTGTGCTCGCCAAGATTGAGGCCAGCGAGAGCCGGCGCGCCATTGCCCGGGCCCACCGTGAATTCCTCGCGCGCGGCAAGGTGATCGACGCCCTGCCCCGCGACGAGGCAACGGTGCGCGCCCTGCATGCCGCACAGGTCCTGCAGGTCGATCTGGCCGAGCTGGATGCGTCGCCGGCGGAGGCCCGCAAGGCCCTGGCGCCGGAGCCGGACGTCGAGCCCGTATTGGTGTCCGATGAGCCCGCCCCGATCGAGGACACCGAAGATGCAGAGCTCGAAATGGCCCCAGCAGTCGAGGCCGCCGAGCCGGAGCCGCCTCCTGAGATGGACGCGCCAGAGCCTGCCACTGAGACTGAGCCTGCCGAGCCCGAGCCTGTCTTTGACGGCGACGCGCCAGCACCCGAGGAGACACCGGCGCCCCTGCCTGCCCTGACAGAGCCGGCCCAGCATAACCCTGAACCGTCCGAGCCCGCCGCCTCTGCTGCGCCCGCCGACGTGTTTGAGACCCCAAGGGGGCGCGGCGGCCTAAGCGGCGACAGCGACGTGATCGACGCCCCGTCCATCGGCAAGCGCACAGCGCGGCACCTGCGCCGCGCCGGCGTGCACACGATTGACGACCTCCTCAAGGCCGATGCCGAGGCCCTGGCCCGCGACATCCCCCACCGCCACATCACGCCGGCGACAATCCGCGACTGGCAAGACCAGACCAGGCTGAAATGCGCTCTGCCGAGCCTGCGGGTCCATGATGTCCAAATCCTGGTCGGCGCCGGCATTCGCAGCATCGAAGCGCTGCGGTCTGCCCGCGCGGGCGACCTGTTTGCCGCCGCTGCGCGCTTTGCCGCCACCCCATCGGCCGAGCGCATCATCCACGACGCCGACAAGCCGACCCGCGATGAGGTCGACACCTGGATTTCCAAGGCGCGGCGCCGCGCAGGTTAACGCCGCGCGGTGGTTTCTTAACGCCGTCGAAACCCCTGCCGGCAAAACACTATCGGCCAAGTCAACTGCGCCGCTCGCATTCGCGCTCAGCGCGCCGGTCTGTTAGGGAGCCAATTCGTGCCTGCAAACGCCCAAGCAAAGCCCTTAGATGATATGACCGCCCCGCAAGTTCCCTCCGATGGCTACAGCGCC
The DNA here is from genome assembly GCA_038747245.1 of Pseudomonadota bacterium. Classification (GTDB taxonomy): domain Bacteria; phylum Pseudomonadota; class Alphaproteobacteria; order Caulobacterales; family Hyphomonadaceae; genus UBA5336. The sequence goes on from JBCDJY010000001.1 coordinate 194,124, forward strand.
AAGGATATCGAGGTCCTGGAAGGCCTTGAGCCGGTGCGCAAACGCCCGGGCATGTATATCGGCGGCACCGATGAGCGCGCCTATCACCATCTCTTCGCCGAAGTTCTGGACAACGCCATGGACGAGGCGGTGGCCGGCCATGCCTCTTGGATCGAGGTACGCCTTGAAGAAGGCGGCGCCCTGACCGTCGTCGATAATGGCCGCGGCATCCCCGTAGACCCCCACCCCAAATACCCAGGCAAATCGGCCTTGGAAGTGATCATGACGACGCTCCACGCCGGGGGAAAATTCTCAAGCAAGGCCTATGAAACCGCAGGCGGCCTGCACGGCGTGGGCATATCGGTGGTCAACGCCCTATCTGAAACCGTTGAGGTGGAGGTGGCCCGCGACCGTAAGCTCTACCGCCAATCCTTCGCGCGCGGCCTGCCCACCGGCGGGCTCGACCTGGTGGGCGCAGCGCCCAACCGGCGCGGCACATCGGTACGGTTCAAGCCGGACGTGGAGATTTTTGGGCCCAAACTCCGCTTCCGGCCCGCGCGGCTGTTCCAAATGGCCCGGTCCAAGGCCTATCTCTACCGCGGCGTGGAAGTGCGCTGGTCGTGCGATCCTGGCCTCTTGCCAGAAGGCGCGAAGGTGCCCGCCGAGGCGGTGCTCACCTACCCCAATGGCCTGGCGGACCAGCTTGCAGAAGTGTTCGAGGGCAAGACCTCGCTCACCGAGCAGGCCTTTACCGGCCTGGTGGAGACGCCCGAGGGCAAGGTTGAGTGGGCCATCCGATGGACCGCGGCGGGCTTTGGCGAGGCCGACGGGTTCTGCCGCAGCTATTGCAACACGGTGCCGACCCCCGACGGGGGCACCCATGAGGCGGGCCTGCGCTCGGCGATCACTAAGGGCCTGCGCAATTATGGCGACCTGACCGGCCAGAGAAAGGCTGCCTCGATCACCGCCGATGATGTGATGAGCCACTCCGGCATTTTACTGTCAGTCTTCATCAAAGGACCGGAATTTGTTGGCCAGACCAAGGATAAGCTGTCGACCACGGCCGCCTTTCGCCTGGTTGAGGGGGCCGTACGCGACCGGTTTGACCATTGGCTGGCCGCGAGCCCGAAGGAAAGCAACCGGCTTCTCGAATGGGCCATGGAGCGCGCAGACGAGCGCGCCAAGCGCCGCAAAGCCAAGGAAATTCAACGCAAGACCGCCACACGGAAACTGCGCCTGCCGGGCAAACTTGCCGATTGCGCCGACCGGGGACCCGGCGGGACTGAGCTTTTCCTCGTCGAGGGGGACTCCGCCGGCGGCAGCGCCAAACAAGCGCGTGACCGGAAAACCCAGGCGATCCTTCCCCTGCGCGGCAAGATCCTCAACGTGGCCTCGGCCAGCGAGGACAAGCTGATGAAGAATGCCGAATTGGCCGACTTGTCGCTCGCCCTGGGCTCACCGCTCGGGCGCAGCTTCAGCCTCGATGATTTGCGCTATGAGAAGATCATTATCATGACCGATGCCGATGTGGACGGCGCCCACATTGCCGCCTTGCTGATCACATTCTTCTATAAATTGACGCCCGGGCTGATCGATGATGGCCGGCTTTATATGGCGATGCCGCCGCTCTATCGATTGTACAACAAGTCCGGCAAGTCGGTTTACGCCATGGATGACGCCCAGAAAGACGATCTGCTGGCGAGCGCCTTTAAGCCCGGCGAGAAGGTTGATATCGGCCGGTTCAAAGGCCTGGGCGAGATGAACCCGGGCCAGCTGAAAGAAACGACGATGGACCCGGCAACCCGTCTGCTCGCGCGGGTGACCCTGCCGGACACCATGGACGCCATGGTGGAAGAGCGGCCGGGCGAATTGATCGAGACCCTGATGGGCCGGCGCGCCGAGCTGCGCTATCAGTTCATCCAGGAAAATGCGAAATTTGCCGACGACCTTGATATCTAGGGCTGGCGCGATCGTCCTGCGGCGCGGCTAGGCGGGCCCGTTATAATCGACCCCGGTCAGGTACAGCCCATCTGGCGGGGCGACCGGCCCGCAGGCGCTGCGGTCTGCTGCGCCCAAGATCTCTTCAATCCATCCGGGCGCGCGTTTGCCCCGGCCCACCTCCACCAGCGAGCCGACCATGGAGCGCACCTGGCGGTGCAGAAAGGCGCGCGCGGTGCAGGTCACCTCGACCCGGTCCCCGGCGCGGCGCACGGCGATCTCATCCAGCGTGCGCAGGGGGCTTGCGGCCTGGCACTGGGCATCGCGGAATGTGGTGAAGTCATGGTGGCCGACCAGGCACTGGGCGGCGGCGTGCATGGCGGCGGCGTCCAGGGGCTGGGCAATGCGCCAGGCCAGGCCGGCCTCGAAGGTGAGGTCGGCGCGCCGGTTCGCGATGGTGTAGCGGTAGTGGCGGGCGCGGGCATCGAACCGGGCGTGGAATGTGTCGGGCGCCTCGCGCGCGGCGATGATGGCCACGCCGGCCGGGCGCATATGATAGTTCAACGCGTCGGCCACCGTATCGGCCGGCCGGGGGATCGCCAGATCGAGGTGGGCAACCTGGCCGGTGGCGTGCACGCCCGTATCGGTGCGCCCGGCGCCGAACACGGTAACTGGCGCGCCGTCGAGCTTGGCGGCCGCGGCCTCCAGCGCGCCCTGCACCGACGGGGCATCGGCTTGGCGCTGCCAGCCGAAAAAGCCGCGGCCATCATACTCGATGTCGAGGCGGTAGCGCGTCATGAAAACCGGGTGCCGGGCGCAATCGGCGTGCCGCGCAGGAAGTCGGCGGCATCCATTGGGCCCTTTCCGGGGCGCTGGAGCCGTTTGATCTCGACCGCGCCAGAGCCGCAGGCCACCGCCAGGCCTGGCAGAGCGAGCACCTCGCCCGGCGCGCCGGCCAGTGCGCCGGCCTGGGCATCGCGCACGACACCGCTGAGCAGCACCTTGAGGCGGACCGGCGCATCCGCTCCGGCTGGGCGCCAATGAAAAAAGGCGCCTGGAGCCGGCGCGAGGCCGCGGATTTGGCAATCAATCTGGGCGGCAGGGCGCGTCCAATCTATCGGCTGGTCTTCGGGGGTGATCTTATGGGCGTAGGTCATGCCCTCTTCAGGCTGGGGCTGCGGGGCGAGATCTCCGGACGCCCAACCGGCCAGGGCCCGGGGCGCAAGCTCGGCGGCAAGGCCTGCCAGCCGGTCATGGAGGTCTGCTGCCGTGTCGAGTGGAAAGATGCGGCAAGTCTGCGAGGCGATGACGGGGCCGGTATCCAGGCCTGCCTCCATCACCATGGCGTCGACGCCGGTGGTCTGGTCGCCGGCCATGATGGCGCGCTGGATAGGCGCAGCGCCGCGCCACCGCGGCAAGGTGGAGCCATGCAGGTTCATCGCGCCGAGGCGCGTGGCGGCGAGGATCGGCGGCGGCAGGATGAGGCCGTATGCGATCACCACCAGAGCATCCAGCCTGAGGGCGGCAAGGGTCTCGGCCGCTTCGGGGGCCTTGAGGCTTTTCGGCGATGTAACCGGCAGGCCCAGCGCCTCGGCATGGACCTGGACCGGCGTCGGGCGCAGGCGTTTGCCGCGCCCGGCCGGCTTGGGCGGCTGGGTGTAGACCCGTACAATCTCGTGGCCGGCCTCGACCAGCGCATCAAGGGTGGGCACCGAGAAATCCGGGCTGCCCATGAACGCCAGACGCAGCGTCATTTAGCGCAGCCGGCAGCGGGCATCATTGCCAAGCCAGACGCCGCCGCGCTCCACACAATGGGCCTTGGAGCTGTCTGCGCGCATCGTGTCTATAGACCAGGCGGCGGCCAGGACCGCAGCGGTTACGCCCATGGCGATGACGGCGCAGATCGCTAAGCGCAGGGCGCTCTTCATGCCGCGTCAGAGCGGGACTTTTGGCGCTGGGCCTTGCGGACTTTTTCCACGGCCCGCTGGCGCTTCAATCGGGAGAGATAGTCGATGAAAAGCACGCCGTTGAGGTGGTCCATCTCATGCTGGATGCACACGGCGTAGAGCCCCTCGGCCCACTCCTCCACAGTCTCGCCATTGTAATCGAGGTAGCGCACACGGGCGCGGATTGGCCGCTCGACCTCATCAAACACATCGGGGATCGACAGGCACCCTTCTTCATAGGGCGCGGTCTCCTCGGAGGTCTCCAGGATCTCCGGATTAACGAAATAGCGCGGCGCCGGCGCCTCATCTTCGCCGGCAAGGTCCATCACGATCACGCGCAGGGGTACGGCGATCTGGATCGCGGCCAGGCCGATACCCGGGGCGGCGTACATGGTCTCGAGCATATCATCCATAAGCGCGCGGACATCGTCGGTTACGCCGCCCGCCACCGGCGCCGACACCTCTTTGAGCCGCGGATCGGGCACCTTGATGATTTCGCGTAAAGCCATCGCCGATAGGTAGAAAAGCGCCCCAGCGCCGTCAATGGGCGCGCGATCGCCGCCGGAAGGATGCCGCCCGCCGCGCGTCTAGGCCGCTTCGTCCTTATCGGGACCAAACTCCAGCTCGCCGGTCCGCTCGGGCAGGCGCGGGCGATCCTCGAGCATAGGAAGCGCCGGCACGGGCTTTTGCCCAGATTCAGCGATCTGCAAGTCTTCAAAGCGGCGCGCCTTGGGCAGAACATTGCGCTGCAAGGAGCCAACGAGGTCATTATAGCTGCCGACGGCCTGGCCAAGCTGCTTGCCAGTTTTCTCCACATGCCCGCCCAGGGTGCGCAGCGCGTCATACAGCTGCTGGCCGAGGCGGGCGGCCTCCTTGGCGTTGCGCGCGGCTTCCTCTTGGCGCCAGCCATAGGCCACCGCCTTGGCGAGGGCGATCAAGGTCGACGGCGTGACGATCAAGACCCGGTTTCGCGCGGCATAGTCAAACAGGTCCCGGTCCACTTCCAGGGCGCCGGCATAGAAATTCTCTCCAGGCACATACATGGCGACAAAGTCCACCCGGTCTTCAAAGCCCTTCCAGTACGCCTTGCTGGACAGGCGTTTGACGTGGTCGCGCATTTTACGGGCATGGGCTGCCAAATGCTCGCGCCGGGCCGGCAGGTCGGCTTCTTCACCGGCCTTGAGAAAGTCTTCCACGCTCACCTTGGCGTCGATCACGACTTCTCGCCCGCCTGGCATACGCAGCACCACATCGGGGCGCTGGGTCTGGCCATCGCGCGCGTCATGGGCCTGTTCAATGAAGTCCGCATGGCCGCTAAGGCCTGCCATTTCGAGCACGTTGCGAAGGGATTCCTCGCCCCATCGCCCGCCGCCCTTTGGCGCCGACAGGGCCGTCACCAGCTTACCGGTCACCGAGCGGGTGTGCTCTAACTGGTCGCTGATCGCTTTGACCTGTTCGAAAATGGCCGTCTTGTCCTGGGTGCGCACTTTCTCCAAAGCCTCGACCCGGGCCTTGAATTCGGAGAAATTCTTGCCGATGGGCTCAACCAGTTTCTCAAGCCGGCCCTGGGCGGCGGCATCGTGGCGCTTGAAGGTCTCGTCGGCGCGCTCAACGAAGCTGCGATGGGCGGATTCAACCGCCCGGTTGGCCATGGCGATAAAGTCCTTGCGTTCGGCCTCCTGGCGCGCCTCTGCGGCGGCGAGCGCTTTTTCAGTCTCGGCAAGCGTTTGGGCCAGCGCGGCCTGCTCCGCGCGCAGCTCGGCGACGATCTCGCCCTCGCGCGCCAAGTCGCTGGCCGCCTGGTCCAGGCGCAGCCCGGTCTCGACGGCCTCTCTAAGCATGGTCGAGCGCCACCAAAAGAATGCGCCCACCCCCGATACCAGACAGAGGAACAGGGCCAGATGAACGGCGTCGAACGCGGCCGCACCGATTATCACAATGGGATCCATTGGGACCTCCTAGGCACGCATCGCGAACATACGCAGAACTCAAGGCCGCGTAAAGGCCTAGACCGGGGCCCTTGCCCGGTGCCGGCTTGACACACCGGGTCGCGGCCCGCGCTATGGCGGCGGGGGTTCACATGTATCGTCAATGTATTTGTGTACTGGGATTCGCTTTGGTGTCCTGCCAAAGCAGGCCGCCACCTGCCGCACCGTCGCCATTGCCGGCCGTAGAGATCACGGGCGGCGTAATCGTCTTGCCCGCCATTGTGCAGTGGGATGAGATCACGCTGTCCGGCGCGGCCAGCCCGCGCCTCGATCTGGCCGACGCCGCAGGGGCGAGGATAACGCGCGTCCTGGCCTCCGCGCTTGCAGACGCCGGGATCGCGCCTTTGGACGCAGCGCCCGCGCCGGGCCCGTCAGTGGCGCTTTTGGCCGAGCGGGTCCTGCCCGAGGCAGCCTCCGGCAGCGCATTGGCGACCGCGGCAGATGCCGCCAATTGGGGGGTTGGGCCCCTGGCTGACACCCGGGCGCCGAGCCTGGTGGTGGTCCATCATGTGCGCGTGCGGACATCGGCCCACAGGCTGGCAGAGCTTGGCCTCGGCCTTGCCTTTTCCGCCCCGTCCTTGCCCAGCGGCGGCGAGGAGGCCACCTATGCCGGCCTGATCGCGCCGGAGACCGGACGCCTGGTTTGGGTGATGGCGTTTGACGGCGAGCGGGCCGCAACTGAGACCAGCGCCGAGGCGATTGCTGACAGAATCGTAGCGCGCCTTGCAGAGGACGGCCTGTGAGGCGCCTCACCCTATTGCTGGCCCTGGCAGCCGGTGTTGCCGGCTGCGCCAGCGCGCCTGCGGGCCCGGCGCCAGAAACACTGGTCGCCGGCCAAGGCGTCGCCCTGCCCGTGGTCGGCGAATGGACCCATTTCGCCGATGGCGCCGATGGCCGGGCCACCCGCGGGGAACACCTGACGCGGTTCGGGCTATCCCTGGACAGGGTGTGGCTGGTTTCCGGCCTGCGCCAAGGTCAACGCCTCGTCGAAGCCAGCGCCGCGAGCGAAGAAGGCAGCCCCTATGGAGCTGGCAATGCCAAGGGCCTGGTGGAATCGAGCCTTTGGGCGCTGGGATATGGCGGCGTCGGCTGGGCTCTGGAGCCGCGCGCTGGGCAAGGGGCGTGGGGGCCGGTTGCCGCGTTCGATACGGTGACGGACCGGGGCCTGCGTTTCCGCGGCGGGGTGAGGCTTCGGCGCCGGGGCGAGGCCCTCGACCTTGCCCTCTGGATCGCCGAGGCGCGGGTCTACGCACCGCAAGTGGAGGGCGATGCCCAGGCCATGCTCGATGGCCTCGGCCAAGGCGGTCAGTAGCGCGCGCCGGCCCGCAGGCTGCGCCGAATGGTGGCCTCGTCGGCCGGGGTAAAGCCCTCGATCAATCGGGACAGATACGAAGATAGCGCGTCGCGCACGTCATACGGCGCTTCCATGGGCAGGAAATGGCTGGACCCACGGGTGCGTTTAATCACCAGGGCGGGCACTTTCCGCACCAGCTTATCGACCACTTTATCCGACATCACCGACTGGCTTTCAGCCCGCAAAATGGTGATCGGGATCTTGCGGCGCCGTACCTTGGTGAGAGCGCCCCAAGGGCGGTTGCGCTGGGCACCGAAGGTGGCTGCCTCCCAATGGGGATGGCACATCAGGCTCCAGGTTTGGGGCGCTTCATCGACGGTGTGGTCGTCGGTGCGCTGGACACCATCAAGCAGATAATCGTCGAGGAAAGGCTCGCGCCACGTCTTGAAAGCGCCGCGCCCGGAATAGCTTTTCTTCGCGTCTTCCAATCCCGGGAAGGTTGCCCGGCGTTTGCGCGCCTGCCTGGCCATGGGCTGGCCCGTGCGCACACTCCAGGCGAAGGGCGGAAACAGGTGCATCCAGCGGTAGAAGCGGGGCGCCAGAATGACCGGATCGATCAGGACGAGGCCTTTCACAAGATCGGGGCGTTTGCCAGCCACGAGCAATGCCACCGTGCCGCCCATGGAGTGGCCGCCCAGAACAAGCCCGCCCGGGGCATGCTCGTCCAGCCAGTTGATCACGTCGTCGCGGTAAGTCTTCCAACTTTTCAGCTGGCGCGGCACGGCGGGCAGACTTGTGCGCCCATGGCCGCGCATGTCGACGGCCGCCACCCGGGCCCGCAGCCCAAGCGGCGCAAGGATGGATTGATAGGTCATCGCATTGAACCCGGTGGCGTGGAGCCACAGCGCAGCAAACGGTTTGACCGGGTCACCGAACTCTACGCCTGCGAGCGCCTCACTGCCGATGGCATGGCGAAAGCGTCTCATACGCTGGCAGCCCCGAACACCTTTTGAAGAAGCTCGCTGGTGCGCGCGACCGGATTTTCTCGGATGCGCGTCTCCTCTGCAGCGACGTAGAGAAACAGGCCATCGAGGCCGAAATTGACCGCGCTTGCAGTCAGGTCATCGCTGAGAGATGCGGTCAGGCCCGACAGGCCGTTGCGCGCCGCCACATCGTCCAGCGCTGCATAGGCGCCCGCGCTTTGCAGCCCGCTGCGGATGTGCGGGGTCAGCGCCGCGCGAAGGTCTGTTTCCGTGCGGGAACGCAGGAATTCCGTGGCCGCCGTGTCTCCGCCCCTGAGGATGCCGAGCGCGTCTTCCAGCGTGATCGAGCTTACGGCCGATATCACGAGGGATTTCGCCTGGGGCACGGCTGCCTCGGCGCCGCGGTTTAGCCGCAGCTGGAGATCGTCAAGGGGCGCCGATAGCCCAACTCGCGACAGGCCGCTTTGAAGTTCGCCGAGCCGGCCGGGCAGCGGTATGCGGATCTCTGGGTCACCGAAATAACCGTCAACTTGGCCAAGGTCGGCCGCGACCCGTTCCGTGCCGACGGTCAAGGCCTCGCGCAGGCCCGCCTCGATTTCCGCCTGGCTCAACGCGCTGGCGCCGCCGGTGGTGCCAAGCTCGCCGAGCACCCCGCCCAGGACGCCGGCCAGATCCCCCGAGCCACTGGTGCCCGTCGTCTGGCAGGCGGGCAGCGCTGACACGGCGAAAAGGGCCGCTGCCAGGCAGGCCCATCTCAACTGATCTCCCATAGCGCCGACCTCCACTGACTCTGTTTTTGAATTGTCGCCTTCCATACAAAGCCGATTTCGCGGCCTTGGCAAAGGGCAGAAGGCGCGGCGCGGCCGCCTGCCCCATCGCGCACAGTGGCGGCGGCGGGTGATTTCGGGTAATCTGAATTGAAATTGGAGGAGATCGTCCATGCTTGCCAAAACCTATGAGTGTTTCACCGTCGAGATTGCCGACAAAGTGGCCCATATTCGCATGTCGCGCGGCGAGGCCATGAACACGATGACCAAGGCGTTTTGGAACGAGCTCCCTGCCATCGTTCGCGACATCGACCGCGAGGCCCTTGCCAGGGTGATCGTGATTTCCGCTGACGGAAAACACTTCTCCGCCGGGATGGACCTTGCGAATTTCGGCAATGACGCGGTGACATCAAAAGCAGCCGACCGATGGATCGCGGCCGAGCAATTTCGCAGCAATATCAGGCAGATACAATCGAGCTTCAACGCACTCGAAGAAGCGCGCATGCCCGTCCTGTTCGCCTGCCAAGGCGGCGTAATCGGCGGCGCGATCGACATGATCAGTGCGGGCGACATTCGCTGGTGCACGGCCGATGCGTGGTTCTGCATCCAGGAGACCAACATCGCCATGACCGCCGATGTGGGCACCTTCCCGCGCCTCCAGCGCTACATTCCCGAAGGCTGGGTCAAGGAAATGGCCTATACTGGCCGGCGCCTGGACGCCGCGAAGGCGAAAGAGATCGGCCTGGTCAATGATGTGTTCGACACGCACGAGGAGATGATGGCAGCGGTGATGGCCACGGCGAAGGAAATCGCGTCGAAATCACCCCTCGCGGTCACGGGCTGCAAGGCATTGATCAATTACGGCCGCGACCACACGACCGCAGACACGCTCGACTATATCGGCGTTTGGAACGCGGGCATGATCCCGCCCGGCCACATGCAAGAGGCGTTTGTCGCCAAAAAAGAAAAGCGCGAGGCGGAATATCCGGATCTGGCGCCGCTCCGCGATACGCCGATGTAGGTGCGCTCACGACACGCTGCCGGGGACACCCATCTCCGGCGGTTTCAGGGAGCGCAGGTTCTGAGCGCTGGGGACTGGGCTCTCACTTTCGGCGCGCACGCTTTACCGGCACCGCTGTAGCTGCTGCCCGTGAGACGCAAACGGCTGATTGTCGGCAGCGGCGCCGCACCCCTGGCCCCGTCCCTTCGATGCTAGAGGAAGGCTTTTCGTTTTCGAACCGAGGGGCCATTTCCATTGTTTGTCTCAAGGTTTGGCCGCTTGGCCAGTCTTCTCCATCACCGCGCGCAGCAGGGCGTTGATCCGTGTCTGGTAGCCCGGCCCATAGGATTTCAGCCACTCGAGCACGTCATGGTCGAGGCGGATCGATATGGATTGCTTGGCCGGCAACTGCATGATCTGCTCGATGTCTTCCGCCGTGATGTTTGGAATGTCGCTGAAGTCAATCTCGCTGTTGGGAACGGCGTTGCGATGCGCTACGCGCATCTCTTCAGCTAAAGTCGGTGTTATGGTCTTGGGCATAAGTCTCTCTTTCCTCTCTTGATGCAGGCCGAGCGGAGATGATGCGCTTATTATCTCCCCGTTCAGTCCAAACAATGGTCAGGAAACGGCGGCTCGCGCTGAATCCGATGCTGATAAAGCGTTTTTCTCCGTAGTCGCGCCGATCATCCGCCCGTTGCGTGATGGGGGCGTATTCGAAGGCGGTGGAAGCTTCCTCAAAGCCAACACCGTGTTTTTCAAAATTGATCGCGGCTTTTTCTGCATCCCATTCAAACACGCTTGGCCCCGCTAGCGCATACCCGTTTGTATGTACAATGCTTGAAGACCGGGTTCAATCCACCCCAAGCTTCGCCCGCAAAATCTCATTTACGGCCTGCGGGTTGGCCTTGCCGCCCATGGCTTTCATCACCTGGCCAACAAACCAGCCCATGGCTTTAGGCTTGTCTTTGACCTTGGCGGCCTGGTCCGGGTTTGCGGCGATGATCTCATCCACCACCTTTTCAATCGCGCCGCTGTCGGTGACCTGCTTAAGGCCTTCGCGCTCGACAATCTCAGCCGGCGCCTCACCCGTCTCGATCATCTTGTCGAACACGGTCTTGGCGATCTTGCCGGAGATGGTCTTGTCGCTGATCAGATCGATCAGCCCGCCGAGCGCTGCGGCCGATACCGGGCTGTTGTCCAGCTCGATATCCTCACGGTTCAGGTAGCCGAAAAGTTCCTGGGTGACCCAATTGGCGCTCAGCTTGGGATCGCGCCCCTTGGCGACCGCCTCGTAATACGCCGCGCTCTCACTGTCGGCGGTCAGTACCCCGGCATCGTAGCGCGAAAGGCCATAATCGGCTTCGAAGCGCGCGCGCTTTTGGTCCGGCAGTTCGGGCAGGCTTTTGCGAATGTCTTCGATATAGGCAGGGTCGAGCTCAAGCGGCAGCAGGTCAGGATCGGGGAAATAGCGATAATCGTGCGCATCTTCCTTGCTGCGCATGGAGCGGGTCTCGCCTTTGTTTGGGTCAAACAAACGCGTCTCTTGATCGACCGCCCCGCCCGCTTCCAAAAGTTCGATCTGGCGGCGCGCTTCGTATTCGATGGCCGCCTGGATGAAGCGAAACGAATTCATGTTCTTGATCTCGCACCGGATGCCGAGGTGGCTGAAATCGCCGGTGTCGCGGAACCTGTCATAGCCGCCGACCTTGCAGACCGAGACGTTCACATCGGCGCGCAATTGGCCTTTTTCCATGTCGCCGTCGCAGGTGCCTAGAGCCACCAATATGGATTTGAGCTTTTTCACATAGGCCGCGGCCTCAAGCGGGCTGCGGATGTGGGGCTTGGAGACGATCTCCATCAGCGCAACGCCGCAGCGGTTAAGATCCACATAGGTGCTGGCCGGGTCCATATCGTGGATCGACTTTCCGGCGTCCTGCTCCAAATGCAGGCGCTCAATCCCCACGGTGAAGCTGTAGGCCGGGTCGCCATGGGCCGGCTCCACGTCAACCTCGATCTCACCTTCGCCCACGATGGGGTGGGCGAACTGGCTGATCTGATAGCCCTGGGGCAGGTCGGGATAGAAGTAGTTCTTCCGGTCAAACCGGCTGTAGGCGTTGATCTTAGCATTGAGCCCGAGCCCCGTGCGCACCGCCTGCTCGACGCATTTCGAGTTGATTACAGGCAACATGCCCGGCATGCCCGCATCGACAAGCGCCACATTGTGGTTGGGGTCGGCGCCAAAGGCTGTGCTGGCACCTGAGAACAACTTCGCCTCGCTGCGCACCTGGGCGTGGACTTCCAAGCCCATGACGAGTTCCCAGGGACCGGTGTCGCCTTCGATGATGTAAGGGGGGCGGGGCTCGCTCATGGATTGGGCCTCTTTCGCGCATTCGGTTTGCGTCTGATTAGACCCGCGCTAAGCTACTGGCAACGCGCGGCAGGGGAGCGGCTGGCCCATGTTGAATGGCATTTTGAGCAAGGTGGTTGTAAGCGCTGTCACGGCCGTGGCCGGCGGGGCAACCTGGGTGGTGGTCGAGCCGGGCACGCGCTCCATGGCGGCCAAGTATCTCGGTATCGAGGCAGATAGCCCGCCCCAGGCCGCACCAGAGCCGCTGGACCTCACACGCGACCCGGCCGCGCGCCCGAGCTTTAACTGCGACGATGCAAGCCGGACCATTGAGCATTTGATCTGCTCTGACCCAGCCCTTGCGGAGGCCGACGTCTCCATGGGGCGCATTTGGGCATCGCTGTCTTCGCGCGGCGTGATCACAGATGAGTTGCGCCAGTCCCAGCGCCAATGGCTGGCCGCGCGGGACGCGTGTGTAATCGGCGAGGATGCCAAAGCCTGCGTGCGCAAGGCGATGCTCACGCGGATCGCCGAACTCAGCGAGATCTAAGGCCTAGGCTGCGGCCTCGCGGGCCGCGCGCCGTTCAGCCCGGGCATGTTCCCGGCGCACTTCCTGGGCGATGGACTGGAAGCCGCGAATGCCGGTTTTCACGCTGACCACTTCGCCATGGTTAAGCAGCACAAAACTCGGCCAAACGATCCGGCGGCGGTCGCCAAACGCTTCCAGAAAGGTCTCATGGTGGCGGCCATAGCCGCCGGTCCAAGCGCCGCGCCCACCGGGCAAATCGGCCAAGTGTAGCGAAGCTGATCGCGATGCAGGGTCGCGGCGCCAATCGACGAGGTCTGTGCGCTTCCAATGGTGACAGGCCCCGCAGGTCGTTGAGCCAAAATAGACGATCTCATAATCGGCCGGCGGCGGAGGAAAGAGCACGCTGTGCAGCCATGCGCCGCCGCCCACTATTCCCATCAGGATAAAGAACAAAGCGATCTGTTTCATGGCTACAGCATGCCACTGGCCGGTGAACATCTCACCGACCAGGCAGGTGAAACTTGGCCTGCTCAGGAAGGCGTTTGGAAACCTTGGCGCGGCGTCGGATGGGGCCGCTAGGAGGCTAGTCTGCAGCGTCTTCCGGCGGCTTCTTGGCCTTTGCAGCGGCCAAGCGCGCACGGCGTGCATCCATGCGCGCGTCGAGGGCAGAGCTGCGTCCCCAGCGTTGGAACGCGGACCGCTTCTGCGCGCCATCGCCCTCCTCGGCCGCTGCGCGGCTTGCCAAGACCTGGTTGAGAAACAAGCCGATCCGCAGCCCGGCATAGAGCGTGGTCGCCAGGGCCAGCGCGCCGATAAGGCGGTAGCGGGGATCAAGCAGGTCAAGCCCTTGGGACCGCGTTACGCCATAGATGACCGCGCCGCAGACCAGCACCACCGAAACGATCAATCCAGCGGGTCTCAGCATTTAAAAAGCTCCCAGCCCCACACAGCGAAAGACGCGCTCACCACCATCGGCTGGGGCGCGCGGAAAATCCAGCCGCCGCCTCAAGCGCCCCGCCGACGCGAAGACAGGTCGCCTCGTCCAGCGCGCGGCCGAGCACCTGAAGCCCCAGGGGCAGTCCTTCGGAGTTGAGGGCGGCGGGAACAGAAATGCCAGGCAGGCCGGCAAGGTTGCCCGTCACGGTGAAAATGTCGTTCAGGTACATCTCCACCGGATTGTCGCTCTTCTCGCCAAAGGCAAATGCCGGGCTTGGACAGGTCGGCGTGAGCAGGGCGTCAACGGTGTCGAAGACGCGGTTAAAGTCTTGCAGGATGCGGCTGCGCACCTTTTGGGCGCGCAGGTAGTAGGCGTCATAATAGCCCGAGCTGAGCACATAGGTGCCGATCATCAGGCGGCGTTGAACCTCTGCGCCAAAGCCCGAGGCGCGGGTTTGCTCATAGGTTTCTGTCAGGCTGTCTGCATCGATGCGCGCGCCGTATCTCATGCCGTCATAGCGCGCAAGATTAGACGAGGCTTCCGCTGGCGCAACGATGTAATAGGCCGGCAGGGCATATTTTGTGTGGGGCAGCGACACGTCGACAATGTGGGCGCCGGCGTCCTTGAGCCAGTCGATCCCCTGTTGCCACAGCGCTTCGATCTCGTCTGGCATCCCCTCCAGCCGATACTCCTGCGGAATGCCGATGGTCAGGCCCTTCACGCCCTCGCGGGCGCTGGCGCGCCAGTCGGGCGTGGGCACGTTCAGCGACGTGGAGTCCCGCGGATCGTGGCCGCAAATGACCTGTAAAAGCAGGGCGGCGTCTTCCACCGTTTTTGCGATCGGGCCGGCTTGGTCCAGCGAGCTTGCAAACGCGACCATGCCATAGCGCGAAGCGCGGCCATAGGTGGGCTTGATGCCGACTGTGCCGGTAAACGCTGCCGGTTGCCGGATCGAGCCGCCTGTGTCAGACGCCGTCGCGCCCAGGCACAAATCGGCCGCGACCGCGCTGGCCGAGCCGCCAGATGAGCCCCCTGGCGTCAGAGCCTCGGCCCTGCCGGCCGCCCTCCACGGGTTCACGCACGGGCCGAACCGGGAAGTCTCATTCGAGCTTCCCATGGCAAACTCGTCCATGTTGAGCTTGCCGAGCATGACCGCGCCGGCATCCCATAAATTTTGGGTCACCGTGGACTCATAGGTCGGGGTGAACTCGCCCAGAATGGCTGAACACGCCGTCGTGCGCACGCCCTTGGTGCAGTAAAGGTCTTTCACGCCGATCGGCGCGCCCTCCAAGGCGCCCGCCTCGCCCGCGCTACGGCGCGCGTCTGACGCTTTCGCCATCTCCAGGGCGCGCTCCGGCGTCGCCAGCACATAGGCATTGAGCGCTGGATTGGCCGCATCGATGGCGGCCAGAAAGGCCTCGGTGAGCTCAACGGCCGAAAAGCGCCCCGCTTCGAGGCCATCCAGGGCGCCAGCGAGGCTGAATTGGGTGAGATCGCTCATGGCTTATCCTGTGGGGCTGGGCCCGTAAGGCGGGCCAGCGGCGATGGCCGCGCGCCCCCGTGTTTGGCTGCCGCGAAAGCTGAGTGCAAGCCCCCTGGTGGATATGGCCCTACCAACGGCCGCTGGCGCGGTTCCACCACCACAGGATCTGCGCCGCCGCCGCATAAAGTCCGCCGGCGATCCATCGCAAACCTGGCGCATCGCCAAGGCGCGCCAGCCAAGCGTAGCCCGGCTGGCGCCGCCAGAGCGCACTTACCGCTGGCCAGCCTTTGACCAATGAGCCATCCGGCAAAAGCGCGTGGAGTTTACGCCGCACATCATCCAGGCCCACGCCGCGCGCAGCGAACGCGGCCGGATCAGCCGCAATATCGATATAATCCACCGGCGAGCCCGGAGCGGCCGCACGCCGTTCAAAATAACAAATGCCTTCCCGGCACACCGGGCAGACGCTGTTATAGATGATCTTCAAGGGCTCCACTGCGCGGATATGGCCACTGTAGCCAACCGGTCATCGGGGCACCGCGCCGCAGCTATTCAACCGCTTTGGGCACAACGAAAAACCCGTCTGCGGCGCGCGGCGCGTTGGCCAAGACCTCGCCGGGCTTTTCGCCATCCGTAACGGCGTCTGTGCGCTGGGGAAGATCGGTATCGACCACAGACGTCATAGCCTCGACGCCTTCGATATCGACATCATTGAGCTGCTCAATCCAGGCCAGAATGCCGTTCAACTCATCGGCCAGAGGCTCAAGCCGCGCTTCGGGCACGGCAATCCGGCTGAGCCGGGCGACCTTCACCACATCGTCTTTTGTAACGGCCATGGCTGGCTCCTTGGACAGAGCGTATCGGCTAGGCCCTATCGAGCGCACTTGCAAGGGCCACCGGCGGGCCCGATAGGTGGGCCATGGCAATTGTGCCCCTCCACGAGTTGCCCGCCGCCGGGGCGCTGATCGGCATCGACCCCGGCGCGCGGGCGCTGGGCCTGGCGGTGTGCGACGCGGGACGGCTGATCGCAAGCCCGCTGGCAACGCTGCGCCGTGGGCGGAAGCTGGCGCCAGTGCTGGATGAACTCTTTGCCCATGTCGACGAGCGCGGCGTGGTGGGGCTCGTCATTGGCTTGCCCCTCAACATGGACGCGACACCGGGCCCGCGGGCGCAATCGGCAAAGGCCCTGGCGCGCAACATCACCGCGCGCCGTGATCTGCCGGTGGCCTTGTTCGATGAGCGCTTGTCATCGGCCCAGGCAGAACGGGCCCTGTTAGAGGCCGATCTGTCGCGAGCCCGCCGCGCGGCCCTCATCGACGCGGCTGCGGCCACCGTCATCCTCCAAGCCGCCATCGACCAACTCGCCAACGCCAAATGACGGCCGGCCTTGCCCGCCAAGGTGTCCTCGCTTAGGAGGCGGCGAGCGGAGGGAACGCATGCATGGCACACGCTGACGAGGCGTACCGGTTCAAAGGCCCCCATCTTTTGGGCCTTAAAGGGCTGGATCCTCTTCAACTCGCATCGGTGCTCGACAAGGCCGACGCCTATGCAGAGGCCGCCCGGGCCGGACAGCGCGGCGATGCATCACTCGCCCAGAAAACGGTCATCAATCTCTTTTTCGAAAACTCGACACGGACCATGGCCAGCTTCGAGATCGCCGCAAAGCGTCTCGGCGCGGACGTGATCAACATGCCCGTTGCCGCCTCAAGCCTGGCCAAAGGCGAGACCCTGATCGACACGGCCATGACGCTCAACGCCATGAAGCCCGATGTGATCGTCATCCGCCATTCGGCCTCGGGCGGCGTGAAGCTGCTGTCGCGCAAGGTGGCCTGCGCGGTCATCAATGCAGGCGATGGGATGCATGAGCACCCGACCCAGGGCCTTTTGGATGCCCTGACGATCCGCCGCCAGAAGGGGCGCATTGAGGGGCTGAAGGTCGCGATTTGCGGCGACATTGCCCATTCCCGCGTTGCCCGGTCGACGACCTATGCGCTGCATAAGCTTGGCGCGCGGGTGCACCTGGCCGGGCCGGGCACACTTGTCCCGCGGGACGCCGCGGATTGGGGCGCTGAAGCGGTCCACACGCGCCTCGGCCCAGCGCTTGAGGGCGCCGACGTGGTCATGATGCTGCGGCTTCAATTCGAGCGGATGGACGGGGCCTACCTGCCCTCGCGGCGGGAGTATTTCCACTTCTTCGGATTGACCAAGGCCCGCCTCGCGGCGGCCGCCGACGACGTGTTGGTGATGCACCCGGGCCCAATGAACCGCGGCGTGGACATTGAAAGCGCCATCGCCGACGGGCCGAAATCGGCGATCACAGAGCAAGTCGAGATGGGCGTGGCGGTGCGCATGGCGGTGCTGGATATGGTGGCCGGGGCGCCGGGGCCATGATCACCGCCATCCTGAACGCCCGCATCCTGGATCCGGCCTCTGGCACCGACGCGCTTGGCGGCGTGGTGATCGAGGGCACCAAAATCGCCGCCTGGGGCCGCGCGGTGACCACTGCACCCTCCGGGGCCGAGACGGTCATCGACGCGGCTGGGCTTTGCGTCGCGCCTGGCCTGGTCGATCTGCGGGTGAAAACCGGCGAGCCGGGCGAGGAGCACCGCGAAACACTGGAGACCGCCTCCCGCGCGGCCTTGTCTGGTGGGGTGACTGAGTTTGTCGTGATGCCAGACACCCGGCCGGCAATTGACGATGTCGCGCTGGTGCAATTCATCACCCGGGGCGCGCCCGGCGTTGCAGCGCGAATCCATGCCGCCGGCGCGCTAACCGCTGGCTTGGCTGGCACCGCCATGGCGGAAATCGGCCTGATGAAAGACGCCGGCGCGGTTTTCTTCACCAATGGCGACGAGCCGATTGAAGACGCCGCCATCGCCAAGCGCGCCATGGCCTATGCCGCCAGCCACGGCGCTATACTGGCCTCGCGCCCAGACCTGCCGGCCCTGAGGGGCACGGGGGTGATGAATGCCTGCGCGTTTGCCGCCCGCCTGGGCCTGAAAGGCATACCCCCGGAAGCGGAATGGATCGGCGCCTCGCGAGACCTAATGCTCGCAGAGGCCACCGGGTGCCGCTTGATCCTCGACCAGGTCTCGACGCCGCGTACACTCGAGCTGCTGGCCGAGGCCCGCGCGCGCGGCGCCAATGCCGGCGCCACGGTGGCCGCCCACCATCTTTTCTTCAACGATTTGGACATCGGCGACTACCTCACCTACTGCAAAGTCAACCCGCCCTTCCGCAGCGAAGCGGACCGGCAGGCGCTGGTCGCAGCCCTTGCCGCTGGAGAGATCGACGCGGTGGTCTCGGCCCATGATCCCCAGCCGCCGGAACAAAAGCGCCTGCCCTTCGCCGAAGCGAGCTTTGGCGCGGCCGGACTGGAGACGAGGCTCTCGGCGGTGCTGGGCCTGGTGCACCTCGATCACCTGCCGCTGCTTGACGCGCTTAAAGTGCTGACGTGCGGGCCGGCAGATCTCATTGGCCTGCCCAGCGGGCGCATCGAGGTTGGGCTGCCGGCCGATCTGATCTTGTTCGACCCCGACCGGCCCTGGAAATGCCAGCGCGAAGACCTCATCAGCCGGTCGACCAATTCGCCATTTGATGGACGCTTGCTCGAAGGGCGCGTTGAGCGCACGTTTGTAGGCGGGCTCCCCGTCTTTGAAAGACAGAGCTGAAAGGAGGCGCAATGGACGTGTCACAAGCCATCCAAACCAGACGTTCGACGAGGGCCTTTCTAAACACACCCCTTGACCTCGGCGACCTGCGCGACTGGCTCACAACGGCCCAGCGCGCGCCATCCGGTGGCAACGTGCAGCCTTGGCGCACGATCGTGGTGGCGGGCGAGGCCAAGGACGCCGTGATCGCCCTGGCCCAATCGACCCTAGCCGCCTCGCCAAAGGGCGAGCCCACCGATCGGCCAATCTACCCCGAAGGCCTCTGGGAGCCGTTCAATTCCCGGCGCAAACATGTCGGCGAAATGATGTATGCGGCGCTCGGCATCGACCGCGCAGATCGGGCCGGGCGCCTTGGCTGGTTCGCCAACAATTTCCGCTTTTTCGGCGCGCCAACGGCTCTGTTTTTTGTGATTGATGAGCGGATGGGCCATGGGCAGTGGGCGCATATGGGCATGTATATGCAGAGCCTGGCCCTCCTGGCCGTGGAGCGCGGTTGGGCGACGTGTATGCAGGAATGCTGGGGCATTTTGAGGCCGAGCCTGAAGCAGCATTTCGCGTTGGCAGACACCGAGATGGTCTACTGCGGCATGGCCGTGGGCATCGCCGACGCCGCGCATCCGGTGAATGGCTTTTCTTCCGAGCGGGCGGCGCTGGAGGAGACCGCCGAATTCAAAGGGTTCTGATGCCGGTGCCACACGGCCTTGGTGTATATGCGCGAGGCTGGCCCTCTAGTCCTTATCGGCCTCTGTCAGCGGCACACCGTAAAGCTCAAGCCGGTGGTCGACCAATTTGTATCCGAGCTTTTTGGCGATTTCCTGCTGCAACCGCTCAATTTCCTCATTTTGAAACTCGAGCACCTGGCCGGACTTCACGTCGATAAGGTGGTCGTGGTGGTCGGCTTCCAATTCCTCAAACCGGGCGCGGCCATCGCGAAAATCGTGACGTGTGATGATTTCGTAGTCTTCGAACAGCTTCACGGTTCGATACACCGTCGCCAGTGAGATCGACCGGTCTATTGCATTTGCGCGCCGGTGCAGTTCCTCTGCGTCGGGATGGTCTTCACTGTCAGAGAGAACCTTTGCAATGACACGCCGCGGCTGTGTCATCCGTAGGCCTTTGTCGATGCAAATTTGTTCAATTCTGCTCATGGTCGCAAGATGGCTCGGTTCGCTGCTTAAGTCCAGCCAAACTGTAAATAGGACGGGACATTACGAGGGCGCTGGAGCCGTCGCGGTAGTATCCCTGACGGACCCGGTCAACCTGGAAGCCCAGCTTTTCATACAGGGCGCGTGCGGGGCGGTTGGCTTCTGAAACATCAAGCCCAATTCGCGCGATCCCGCGGGCATTGGCGTGGCCGGCAATGGCCAGGACAAGATCGCGCCCATAGCCGCGGCGGCGCCGCCCAGGGTCGACAAACACATCGTGGATATCAGCCAGGTCCGGCGCCATTGCTGCCGATATAGCCGCGGCGAGTGCGCCTTGGGGCCCGCAAATCGCGAGGGTTAGACGGGTTGGGTCGCGCAGCGCGTCTTCCCAGGCCTTCGCCGGCCTGGCCTGGCCCGTGCTCGCGCGTTGCAGCGCGGCAAGCTGGGGGCTGTCGCCTGGGCGCAGGATTGTCAGCGACGCGGTCACCTGCCCCCACCTCTGGGCAGAGCGGCATCGGGCGGGCGGCCATAGGCGGGAACGGCTGGCGCGTCTGCCGGCGACAGCAGGCGCGCCCAGCCGGCTATGCGCAAAACGCTTGGACGCGCGGTGCCTGCGGCGCTCGGCAAAAGGCCTGGCGCATCGCTGAACACCTCGCCTGGCCAGGCCGCCAGCTGCTGCATTGACCATTCTTCCGGCTCGCCCGCGCCACACGCACCGCTTTCCGGGAACGCTTGGGTCCAAAACGTCTGGTCGGGCGGGCGCTTTTTCGCCTGCAACGCCACGCGCATACCCGGCCTTCGTCCTTCGGCGGGGATACACGCCATCAGCGAGGTGACACCGACGCACGGGCGCGAAAGGGCAAGCGCCAAACCCCGGGCATAGGCCACGCCGATGCGTAGGCCCGTGAAGCTGCCCGGGCCGATGCAAACGCCGATACGCGACACGTCTTTAAAGGTGATCCCGGCCTGGTCGAGCAGGGCCTGGACGAGGGCTGGCAGATGCACATCCTGGTCCTTGGCGCGCGGATCAGCGGTTTGAGCCAGCACAGCGTCGCCCTCGCAAAGCGCAAGATCACACCCCGATTGGGCCGTATTCATGGCAAGCAGCGCCATCAATCGCGCCGCCGCGGGCCACGTGCGCCAAGGCCCATGGCCTTAGAGCACCTCGCACGCCGCCTCAAATTCCAGGCGCGGCGAGCGCTCGAACAGGTCCTGGTTCGATCCGTAGCCAAGGTTACAGATCCAGTTGGAGCGCCAATTCTCGCGCTCCCCCCCCTGGCCGATGAAAAACTCCCGGTCGACGCCGGCATTGTCAAAGCCAGACATGGGCCCGGTATCGAAGCCAAGTGCGCGGGCCGCCATCAGAAAATAAGCACTCTGGAGTGTCCCGTTGCGGAAAGCCGTTTCGTGGCGAGCGCCCTCGTCTGCAAACCAGTCTTTGGCACCGGGGTTATGCGGGAAAAGCTCGGGGATTTTCTCGTGAAATTCCAAATCGTGCGAGATGATGACGACCCAGGGCGCGGTGCGCGACTTTTCCTTGTTCGGGCCCAAAAGATACGGCACGAGCCGGTCCTTAGCCGCGTCGGAGCGGATGAAGGTGTAGCGCGCTGGACAGCAATTGGCGCTGGTCGGGCCCCATTTTGAGAGATCGTAGACAGCCCGGACCAGGGTCTCGGGAATATCTTTCTCCTCCCACGCATTGTAACTGCGCGCCTTGCGAAAGAGCACATCAAACGCTCGGTCGCTCACAGGTGTGGCCATTGCGGCGTCCTTTTCAATTTAGGTTGGTGTCGGGTTGTGGGGGCGTCGGCGACTCTCAAGCGCTTCAATAGGGGGCGGGCTAGAGCACGGCCTCGACGGCGGTCACTTCGGGCACATACGCCTTGAGCATGTTTTCAATGCCCTGTTTCAACGTGTAAGTTGATGACGGGCAACCTGCACACGCGCCGCGCATGTGCAGGTGCACGATGCCCGTATCGCTCTCAAAGCGGTCAAAGACGATATCGCCGCCATCCTGGGCCACGGCGGGGCGCACGCGCGTGTCGATCAATTCGCGGATTTCGGCAACGATTTCAGCGGCTTCACCGGCATATTCTCCAGCATCGGACGCTGATGCGCCCTCGCCTGGTGCATCGTCAATGACCGGTAGTCCGGCCACGAAATGGTCCATGATCGCGGCCAGAACGAGGGGCTTGAGCTGGGGCCAGGCCGCGCCAGCGTCCTTCGTGACCGACAGGAAGTCACTGCCTAGAAAAACCCGCTCAACCCCAGTCACCTGGAACAAGGAGCGTGCCAGAAGGCTCTGAGCGCCCGCCTCAATGTCTGGAAAGTCAAATGGGCCTTTGCTGCCGGCAACGGGCGGGCCAGGAATGAACTTCAACGTGTCCGGATTAGGCGTGGGTTCGGTCTGTATGAACATAGGCGAGTTTCCAAGGGCTTCAGCCGCCACCCATAGGTGGCGCGCGCGAGGCGCGCTTTCAAGCTGTTTCAGGCCGCCAGTGGCAGGCGCAGAAGGCCAGCGGCGTCTAAGGTGAGGTGGTCACAGTCATGCCGGTGCCCGCCACCGTCATATTAGGCTGGGCGCTTGTCACCAGTTCAGCCAGGTGCAGCGAGGCTGCCTCTGCCTGTTCCAGATGCCACGCCATGGCGGCGAGGTGGTTCGGCAGCACGGCGCCGTCGCCATCCTGGTTCGACACCAGCAAGGGGCTCTGGCGGGCAATCCGTGTCCAGATGGCTTGCGTCTCACGCAATTGCGCGCGGACGGCGGCGCGCTGCATCAGTTCAGGATGGGCATGCACAGCCGCCTGGAGCATGCCCGAGGCGACATGGGCCCGCGCGCGCGCTGTGTAGAAGGCGTGCACATCTGAACGGCTGGCCGGCCAGCCATGGCTATGGCCCACTCGCTCGCCAAGCTCTCCGGAAGAGTCCGCCGCCCAACCGGCAAACAAGCGCAGGGATTGGGCGAGATCCTGGTCTGCGTCGAGGTCTGAGGTTAAGTCGGCGTGGACCCGGCCATTAAACCGCGCGAGCGCCTCCGCCGCCGCAATCAGGCGCGGGGTCATCTCGGTGTCGGCCTTGTAGCGCAAAAGGCGGCCCGCCGCGGCGAGGTCTGCATCGATTTCGGACGAGCGGGTCACCGTGCCGGCGGCGAGCTGAATATAGTCCGCGAGCGCGTTGACAACGCCCTCCTGCCAGGCCGGCTGGCCGGTCAACTGCCGAGCCGGCGCGATCGCGACTTTGTCAGACGTCCAGCCAGGCCCTTCGACCTCGCGCGCCACAAGCGTAATGGCCACCCCCACCGACGGCGAGGCCCATGTCTCTGCAGAGACCGCTTCCATCGGTGCATCGTTGATATCGTGGGCCTGCCACATCAAGACGGGGTAAAAGCCGGCAAGCGCCAACACCGCGGCGACCTTTGCAGCGCCTTTCACAAAGCGCCAGACCCGCTGGCTTTGCACCATGTAGGGGCTCGGCCGGGCGCTGGCGAAATCGAGATCAGTTTTGTCCCCGAGCACAGTGACGATGGGTCCTTCGCGGCGATAGCCCTCCGGTGTGTTCGCGGGCACTGGCAGCATAGACACGACCTCTACTTCACTCGTGGGACTTTGGCGCGCGTCCCCCCAGGCTTCAACCCATGAGGTGTGAAATAGGCGAAATAATAGCGGCCTATTTCCACATGCGCCCAATTAGTCGCCCAGATCGCGTGCGTTTGCATCAACCGTGCGCGACACCTGTGTGCCATCGGCGAGCTCGAAATGGAGCGTGAGGGGATAGGTCTGCCCAGCCTCCAATCCACTGGCGCCGAAGAACATCAAATGGTCCCCGCCCCGTTCCAGGACCAGCGCGCCGCCACCTGCAATGTCGAAGTCTTCAACCTGCTGCATGCGCATGGTGGCGCCCTCAAGGCTCATCGTATGCAGCTCCGCAACTTCAGCGAAGGGCGCCGACACACCGACCAGGCGGGCCGCGCTGCCCTCAAGCTCGACCCGGGCCCCGCCCATGGTCACATCCCTGCCCGCAAGCGGCACCATCACAAAGGCATCGCTGACCGTGATTTCCGTCGCCGCGCCCGGGTCATCGGTTTGGGTGGACAGCGCACTTTGGGGCGCGCCGCAAGCGGCCACCAGGACCGCAGCGCCCAACAACCAAGCTGTGTTCATACTCAACTCCTCGGCCTCACCTTTTGCCTGCGCCCCAAAAACCGATGACGCTGCGCACCTCTTCCATGATCGGCGCGGAAATCTCCCGGGCGCGTTCAGCCCCGCGCTGAAGACGGCGGTCAATCTCCGCAGGGTCATCCAACAGCCGGCGCATTTCTGCCGTCACCGGCGAGAGGCGCTCGCAGGCAAGCTCGGCCAAAGCCGGCTTGAAATCACCAAAGCCAGCGCCGCCGAATTCGCCGAGCACCGCATCGACAGACTGGCCCGAAAGCGCGCTGTAGATGCCAACGAGGTTGGCAACCTCTGGCCGGCCTTCCAGCGCTTTCATGGTGGTGGGCAGGCCGCCCTCGGTATCGGTTTTGGATTTCTTGATCTTGCGCCGAATGACATCGACATCGTCGGTCAAATTGATCCGCGACGTGTCGGCGGGGTCTGATTTGGACATTTTCCGCGTGCCATCTTTCAGGCTCATCACTTTCGCGCCGGGCCCTTCGATCAGGGGCTCTGGCAACGGGAAAAACCCCGGGGCGTCGAAATCACGATTGAAACGGTCGGCGATGTCCCGGGTCAGCTCCAAATGCTGCTTCTGGTCCTCGCCCACCGGCACATGGGTGGCGCGGTAGGCCAGAATGTCGGCGGCCTGTAGCACCGGATAATCGAAGAGGCCCACAGAGGCGCGCTCGGCATCCGCGCCAGCCCTATCCTTGAACTGGGTCATACGCTCCAGCCAGCCCATGCGCGCGGTACAATTGAGATACCAGGCCAGCTCGACATGGGCAGGCACCGCCGACTGGACGTAGACGATCGCCCGCTCGGAATCCACGCCGCTGGCAAAGAACGCGGCTGCGATCTCGCGGGTCTTATCAGCCAGCTTGGCCGGGTCTTGGGGCACGGTGATCGCATGCAGGTCTGCGATGAAGAAAATGCAGTCATACCGCGATTGCAGATCGACAAACTTCACCAACGCCCCGAGATAATTGCCGAGGTGCAGATCGCCGGAGGGTTGGACGCCGGAAAAGACCCGCTGGGGGCCGCCATAAGGTTGAGGGTCGGTCATTGCGTGGCGATTACTCCACCGGGCGCGTGCGTGCCAAGCCCCGTAAATCGCTTGGGCGAAGGGCGCCGGACGCGAAGGCTGCCAATAAATAAAACACCGCCGCAAGCGCGATCACGGCCAATAGCTCGACAAGGGCGCCGCCGGCCAGCCAACCCGTGGGCAACGCGCCGCCCCGCGTGATCCAAAACAGTCCAGCGCCCATCGCCCCGCTGGCTAGGGCGCAGCCGGCCAAGCGCGCCCAGACCCGCCTGCCCGGCCTGTACCAAGCGCGCCTGCGCAAAACGATGTAGAGCAGGGCCGCGTTGACCCATGCGGCCGTGCTGGTCGCGATTGCGAGGCCGGGAAATCCCGCCAGGCCCGCATCCCGTAGCCCGAAGAATAACACCGCGCCGAGGACGGTGTTGATCGCCACGCTGACAAGAGCAATGGCCATTGGCGTGCGCGTATCCTCCCGCGCGAAAAAGCCTGGCGCCAGGACCTTGATCAAAACAAAGGCCGGCACGCCCCAGGCGAAATGGACAAGCGCACGCGCCGACAAGGCTGCATCCGCTGCGGTAAAGGCGCCGCGCCCAAACACGCCCTCAATCAACATGACCGGAATGAGCCCTAGGCCAACCGCAGCGGGAAGCGTGAGCGCCATCGACAGGCCAATCCCATCATCCATGAGCGCGCTTTCGCCCGCCGCGTCGCGCGCGCGCGCAGCCCGGGCAAGGCGAGGCAGGATGGCCACACCGACGGCGACCCCCACAAGGCCCAGGGGCAGCTGGTAAAGCCGGTCGGCATATTGCAGATACGACCTGGAGCCGACCTCTAGCCCGGCGAGGATCTGGCTGATTAGCACGTTGATTTGCATCCCCGAGGCAGCAATCGCGCCGGGCACAGCCAGCCCGAGTACCCGCTTCACATTCGGCGTCACCCTCGGCCAACCCAGGACCGACAGGCGCACCCCCTGGCGCCGCACGCCCCACGCCAGGAGCGCGGCCTGGAGCACGCCGGCAATCGCCACGGCAACCGCAGAGGCCCGCGCCGTCGCCTCGGCCCCGTCGGCCAGAAGCGCGGCCGCAATAATGGCGACATTCAAAAGCGTCGGCGCACCGGCTGAAAAGACAAAACGGCCAGCCGAATTCAGAACCCCGGCAAACAGGGCGGTCATGGCCATGAAGGCAAGATAGGGCATCGTGATCTGGGTCAGGACGACTGCAAGCTGGAGGATATCCGGCCGGTCGCCATACGCGCCCATCAGCGCCGTCATGATCCATGGCATGAGCAATTGGGCGAGGATCACCAGGCCCGCCGTGGCCGCGAACAACACCTTGAGCGCCTCGCTGGCCAAGGCGTGGGCAGCGGCCGGCCCTTCAGCCTCCAGGGTGCGCGCATAGGCCGGCACGAAGGCCTGGGCGAATGCCCCTTCGGCGAAAAACCGCCGGAACAGGTTCGGAAACATCAGCGCCGCAAAAAAGGCGTCGCCCACGGGCCCAGCGCCGATTTTCGCTGCAATCAGGGCCTCGCGCACCAGGCCCAGCACCCGCGAGACCAGGGTGAGCGCAGATTGCGTGAGCGTGTTGCGCAAAAGGCTCATAGCGTGGCGCGCCTTCCGGGCTGGCCCTTAGAAACTATCGGCTGCGCTTGCGCGCTTCAGGGTGAAGGCCGGCGTCGAGGGCAAGGCCGGTTCGTCTCGGCCCAGCTGGGCGAGAAGGGCGCGCTTGAGCGAGGCTTTGCCATCGTCCGATAGGGCCGATTGCCCGCGCGCCGCCTGAACGTAAAATGCATCGAAAACGCGCTCGCCATAGCTGCCGACATGGGCCGAGCGGATCGAATAGCCCGACTGGGCAAGCGTGCTGGAGACGTCAAACAAAAGGCCGTCGCGGTCGCGCGCTGTGATGTCGATCACCACGGCGTCGGCCGATAAGTCCTCATGAATCTGCACAACCGGATCGACGATGAACGCGGCCTCGCGCAGGCCCCGGCGGGTTTTGATCGCTTGGGATTCCAAAGTGCCATCAAGGGCCGCGGTCAGCGTATCAAGCAGCCGCGCTTTGCGGTGGGGGTCGGCGGCGGCGAAGACCTCGCCAGACTTGGTTTGCAGGACGAATGTATCGATCACGTGGCCGTCCGGCCCGGTGGAGACCTGGGAGGAGACGATGCTCGCGCCGCACCCGAGGATCGCGCGGACGATATCGGCAAACAGCCCAATGCGATCTTGCCCGGTGACCAGCACGTCGAGGCCGCCCCGGCCCGGCCGCTCGCGGGTGTGAATCGGCGCGCCCTCGGCGAGGCAGGCGGCATGCCACTGCAAATCGTCGGCGTCGTAATTTGTCCAATAGGCCGTGTCCATTGACGCCATGGGTGCGGGCAGCGCGCCGAGAACATCGACCAGATCCCGGCGACGGCCCTCAGCCCGGGCATCAAGCGCCGCCTGGACCGAGCGCTCATCGGTGCGCCCGCCCCGCAGGGCCGCTTCGGTCTTGTGGAACAAGTCGGCCAGAAGCTGGCCCTTCCACTCATTCCAGACGCCGGGGCCCACGGCTTTGATGTCAGCCACAGTCAAAAGGTAAAGCAGGCGCAGGCGCTCAAGGTCGCCCATTTTTTCAGCGAAGTTCGAAATCGTTCTCGGATCGGACAGGTCGCGCTTCTGGGCCGTCTCGCTCATTTCCAGATGGTTGCCCACCAGCCAAGCGACCAAGCCTGCTTCCGGGGGAGCAAGGCCGAGCCGGCGGGACGCGCGCCGCGAGGTCTTGGCGCCTTCGATTTGCTGGTCGCCCTGGCCCTTTCCGGTGTCGTGGAGGAGCATCGCCAGGTAGAGCGCCCGCCTGTGGGTGATACGGGGGAAGACTTGGGTCGCCAGGCGAGGATCGGCGACGCGGCCATGCTCCAGATCCGACAGCGCTTGAACCGCCCGCAGCGTATGCTCATCGACGGTGTAGTGGTGGTACATGTTGAACTGGGTCTGGGCGACGATCTCGCCAAACTCAGGGACAAAACGGCCGAGCACACCGGCTTCATTCATGCGCTTGAGGGTCCGGTCCGGCCGATCGCCCGCCAGCAGCGCGTCTTGTATCGCGGCCTGGCCGGCCTTTGACTTTCGCGCCTGCGATTTGATCGCCGACAGATGGTGGCTCACGCCCCAAAGCGCGTCGGGATGGACATCGACATCCAAACGCTCGGCCTGGGTGAAGAGGCGCACCATGGCGACAGGGTCTTCGCGAAAGACCTCCTCGCTGGACACCGAGATCCTGCCGCCATCCAAGACAAACGGCGTCTCGCCGATCGGGACGATCCCGGGTTGTGGAAAAAACCGCCTTAAACCTTCTGGGCTCTTCTTCTGCTGCGCCTCCAGCTTGGCCGCCAGCACGCGCGTCAACACGCCGACATCCTTCGCAACAAGGAAGTAGTGCTTCATGAACCGCTCGACGCCGCGCTGCTTTCCGCGGTCGCGATAGCCCATGCGTTCGGCAATTTCGGGCTGAAGATCAAAGCTCAGCCGCTCTTCGGCCCGCCCGGTGAGATAGTGGAGATGGCAGCGCACGGTCCAGAAAAACTCAGCCGCGCGAATGTAAGAGCGATAGTCGCGCTTGGTGAAGTGCGAGGCGGCCATCACCTCTTCAAGCGATGTCCCGCCATGGATGTGCTTGATGATCCAAAACAGGGTCTGGAGGTCGCGCAGCCCACCTTTGCTTTCCTTTACATTGGGCTCAACGACGTAGCGTGTATCGCCCTGGCGGTCGTGGCGGATATCTCGCTCGGCGAGCTTGTCCGCGATGAATTTCGCATCCTTACTGCGCACGCATTTCAGGTCGAAATCCTCGCGCGCCTTGGCAAAAAGCTCCGCATCGCCGCAAAGATAACGCATGTCCAATAGCGAGGTCTTGATGGTGACATCCTCGTCGGCAAGGCGGCGGCATTCTTGGGGCGTGCGGAAGGCGTGGCCGACCTTCAGCCCCATATCCCACAGCGCGTACAGCAGATACTCGGCCACCGCTTCGGCGTGGGGCGAGGTCTTCCAGGCATGCAGCGTCAACAAATCGACGTCAGAGCTCGGCGCCAACACGCCGCGCCCGTAACCGCCCGTTGCTGAAATCGCGATCCGCTCGCCTTGTGTCGGGTTGGCGACGGGATGGATGTGCGTCTCGGTATACTCAAACAGGGCCGAGATCACCTCATCCTGGACCGTTGAGAGAAGCCGGGCGGTATCCAGCCCGTTTGCGCCTTGTTGCAGGCGCTCCTGGGCAATGAGGCGGCCGCGAAACATTGCCTGGTGCAATATGTCGAGCGCCCGCGCGCGGGCTGCCGATGCATCGCCGAGATTGTCTTCAAAGGAGGCCGTTAGCTGAACGCGCAAGGCCCGGGCATCGATGATGTTGGCGATCCGCCAAGGGCCCGGTTTCGCATCCCGTATCGGTTTGCGCAGCAGCGTCGGCTCGCCAGGCTGGGGGCGTTCAGTGACCATCACCCATTTTCGGTAGTGCGTTTTGAGGCCCTTGGAAAGCGCGCTGGGCCTGGCCTAAAGCCCGCGGAAGGCGATGCGCTCGCCGGTCCGGGTCTCACTGGCCTCGACCAGATCGCAAAGCGGGCCGGCCACCGCTTCTGGTGTGGGCAAGGTTTCCGGATCTTCGCCGGGCATCGCGTCAAAGCGCATCTCTGTTCGGGTCGCCCCGGGGTCGTAGAGATTGACCCGCACACTGCCCTGGCGCGTCTCCTCCGCCCAGGCATGGACCATGGCTTCAAGCCCGGCTTTGGACGCCTGGTATGGGCCCCAAAAGGCCCGCGGCCGTGGCACCACCCCAGAGGTGACAAACACGGCCCGGGGCGCTTCACTTTTCGACAAGAGCGGCGCAACCGAGCGGATCATACGCCAATTGGCCGTAAGATTGACCGCAATCGTCTGCTCGAATTTTCGCACACTCACGGTCTGGAGCGGGCCCAGCGTGCCTAGAACGCCGGCATTACCGACGAGGCCGTCCAGGCGGCCAAACCGGTCGTGCAGGATCTGGCCAAGGGCGTCGATGGCTTTTCCATCGGTCAGGTCCATCGGCACAAATGTGGCCGTGATCCCGGCCGCGCGCAGGTCATCATCCAAGGCCTCGAGCGCCTTTTTCGACCGGGCAAGGCCGATAACATGATGGCCGCGCTTTGCCAGAATCTCAGCCGCAGCCCGGCCAATGCCGCGCGAGGCGCCCGTCACCAGGGTCAAGCGTTTGTCCGTCATGGCGATAATCCAGGCCCTAGCCAACCACTCGCAGGGGCGGCTCATCAAGCAGCGACAATTGCAAGTTCTTGTCGCCCTGTTGAAGGTCTCGGTCCACCAGGCGCGTGGGGTATTTCCCAGTGAAGCAATGGTCTGCGAACTGGGGATGTTCCTGGTTGCGCTCGAGACCGCCAATAGCGCTATAAAGCCCCGATACAGACAAGAAGCCGAGACTTTCAACCTCCAGCGATACGCGCATTTCCTCCAGCGTGTGCTGGGCTGCCAGCAGCTCGCTGCGCTGGGCCATGTCGATGCCATAATGGTCGGGGTGCTGGATCGGCGGGCTGGCCGAGCGGAAATGGATTTCCCGGGCCCCGGCATCGCGCACCATCTGGACGATTTTTCGCGAAGTTGACCCGCGCACAATGGAATCGTCCACCAAAAGGACACGCCGCCCTTCTAGGACGGCGCGGTTGGGAGAGTGTTTCTTGGAAACCGAGGTTTCTCGCTCCACCTGGGTCGGCTCGATAAAGGTGCGCCCGATATAATGATTGCGGATGATGCCGAGCTGAAATGGCACGCCGCTTTCCTCGCTAAACCCGATGGCCGCCGGCACGCCGCTATCAGGCACCGGCACGATCACATCGACCTCGGCCGGGGTCTCCTTGGCCAATTCTCGGCCCATGCGCCGGCGCACCTCATAGACGCTCCGGCCTTGCACGACAGAGTCTGGCCGAGCGAAATAGACGTATTCGAAAACACATGGCTGGGCCGGCAGTGTCGGAAAGGGGCGCAGGCTTTTGACACCCTCCTTACTGATCACCACGACTTCGCCGTTCTCGATTTCGCGGATGAACTCAGCGCCGATAATGTCCAACGCGCAGGTCTCCGAAGCCAGTATATAGGCATCGCCCAGGCGCCCGAGAACGAGTGGCCGCAGCCCAATCGGATCGCGCGCACCGATCAAGACATCCTCGGCCAGGCCGACCAGGGCATAGCCCCCGTCAATGCGCTGCATGGCGTCGACAATCCGCTCAACCAAGCCGGTGCGCTGAGACCGGGCAATCAGCTGGAGCAACACTTCGGTGTCCATGGTGGATTGGAAGATACACCCGTCGGCCACAAGATCTTGGCGCAAGCTCCGGGCGTTCGTGAAATTTCCATTATGGGCGACGGCGAATCCCCCGGTCGCCAGATCTGCAAAAATGGGCTGGATGTTGCGCAGGGCCGTACCGCCCGATGTGCTGTAGCGATTGTGCCCGATCACGGCCTCGCCAGGCAGACGCTCGAGCATGTCGCGGCCGGCGAAATTCTCACTCACCAGGCCGAGATGGCGTTCATTATGGAAAAGCGTGCCATCAAAGCTCGCAATCCCGCAGGCTTCCTGCCCTCGATGCTGGAGCGCGTGCAGCCCTAGAGCGGCGAGCAAGGCCGCCTCTGGGTGGCCCATCACGCCGAAAACACCGCACTCTTCCCGGGGCTTGTCATCGTCATGATCCCAGAACATCGTCATGTCCTCCCAGGCCCCGATGGGTCAGCTGTTATCGGCCTCGCGGCCAGGCGGCAATGCCTCCTCGCCATATTCGGCGAGTCGCGGTGCGTTTTCTATAATATAGTCCGCATGGGACGAGAGCGGTGGGTAAAGCATCGCCCCGCGCACCTCCTGGGGCAGGTTGTCTGCGTCGATCCCCAATTGCAGGATCACCACGCCGAACAGCACCGCGGCGTAGCCCCTGGCGACGCCAAATGCGACGCCTGCGATGCGGTCTATAAACGACACACCGTCGGGCCCGTTAATGTTGCGAGATAGCCTCTGGCCAAGCCAAGCGACAGCGGCATAGACGAGTACGAACACGCCGACCATGATCAGCAAATCCGGCAGCCAGCTCGACGCCTCTTCGGGCAAAACGAAAGACACCGGACCGCGCAAAAGGCCCCTGGAAAAGTAAGCGGCGGTAAAGGCGCAGATGAACGCGCCGAGCGTCGCCAATTCGCGAATAAAGCCCCGGGCGAGGGCCATGAGCGCGGAAAGAATGATCAAGGTGATGACTGCGGCATCGAACTGCGTGATCGCATCAATCATTCTGGAGGTCCGGCGCGAGGTGGGAAACCAGGTCGTTAAGGCGCTCAAGCGGTTGGATCGTCAAGCCGGCAACTGCCGCAGAACTGCCTTCGGGGACATAGGCGACCTCGAAGCCCAGCCGGGCGGCCTCTTTCAAGCGCGCGTCCATTCGTGCCACCGGCCTGATCGCGCCGGAAAGCGCAACCTCGCCAAAATAAACAGCCCGCTGGGGCGGCGGCGCGGCGCTGAGAGAGGACAGAAGCGCTGCGGCAGCGGCGACATCGCCCGCCGGTTCACTGATGCGATAGCCCCCCGCGACGGTGAGATAGACATCGCGGCCCGCGAGCGTGACGCCGCAGCGCGCCTCAAGCACAGCCAGCAACATTGCCAAACGAGAGCCTTCCCAGCCAACGACTGAGCGCCGGGGCGTGCCGTAACTCGATTGGGAGGCCAGCGCCTGGACCTCAGCCAAAACCGGGCGCGATCCTTCCATCGCGGCAAAGACGGCCGCCCCCCCTTCAACTTCACCATCGGCCGAAAGAAAGAGAGCCGATGGCTCTTTTGCCGGCGCGAGCCCATAGGGGTGCATCTCAAAAATGCCGATCTCGTCGGTCGGGCCGAAACGATTTTTGACCGCCCTCAAGATCCTGAACTGATGGCCCCGTTCGCCTTCAAAATAGAAAACGGTGTCGACCATATGCTCAACGACCCTGGGCCCTGCAATTTGCCCTTCCTTTGTCACATGACCGACCAGCACCAGCGCCGCGCCCGATTTCTTAGCCCAGCGGGTCAACTCCTGGGCGCAGGCGCGCACCTGGGCCACCGAACCGGGCGCAGCCTCCAGGGCATCCGACCAGAGCGTTTGGATCGAATCGATGACAACAAAGTCCGGCTTTGCTGATTTCAGCGCCGAAATCACCTTTCTCAGATCGGTTTCGGTCGCCAAGCTTACCGGGCTTGAAGCAACTTTCAGCCGGACGGCGCGCTCTTGTATCTGGGCAGCGGCCTCCTCGCCAGAAACGTAAACGGTCTTCAGTCCATCGCGGGCGAGCCGTGCGGCAACTTGCAAAAGCAACGTCGATTTGCCGATGCCGGGATCGCCGCCAATAAGGGTGGCCGAGGCCGGCACGAGACCGCCGCCAAAGACCCGGTCCAGCTCTTCGACGCCGATCACATGGCGCGGCGCAGGCTCGGCGATATCGTCGAGGGCGACAAAAGCGATCTTCCCCGCAGCGGTCGCTTTAGCCTTCGGCGCGCCCAATCCGCCGGGCGCGGTGGTGACGGCTTCCTCCACCAACATGTTCCATTTATTGCACGCCGCACACTGGCCGGACCATTTATTGTAGGCCGCACCGCACGACTGGCAGACAAATTGAACCTCAGACCTCGCCATAGCCCATATTCCTAAGGGGACTCTTTGGCGCCAGGAAGGCAGAATACCGCGATAAAACACACCACGCCCATTCGCCGCATTCGCGCCGGCGTGTCGATCGCCTATCGGTAAAGGGAGAAGATACGCGAAAGGCCGCCAATGTACCGCCTTGTTTACGTCAGTCATGCGCGGAGCGACCTCACCGACGCCGATATTGGCAACATCCTCGATGTGTCGGTGAACAATAATTATGAGCGCTTCATCACAGGATTTCTTGTCCAAGCCCAGGGCCGCTTCATGCAGGTGCTGGAGGGCGAGGAAGCTGAAGTGAAGGGGATATACAGCAAAATTGCAGACGATCCGCGCCATGATGGCGTCACGCAAATTGTTGGCGAGCGGATCAAAGAGCGCGCCTTTCCCGACTGGTCGATGAATTATCACCGCGTCGACGGACCGGCCGGGTCGACGACGATGGTGGTGCGCCGCGATGAGCCGATCGATTCCTTGATGCCGGCGACAACGCCGCGCGACCTGCTCTACATGTTCGGAAAGTTCATCACGGTGCTGTAACGCCGGCCGCGGCCAGCAAGTTGCGCGTTTCAAACAAGGGCAAGCCAACAATCGCGGAATAGCTGCCGCGAATGGACGGAATAAACCCCGCCGCTGCGCCTTGGAGCGCGTAGCCGCCGGCTTTGCCCTGCCATTCGCCGGTGGCGAGATAGAAGTCGATCTCCGCGCCAGAAAGCCGCTTGAACGCCACAACCGACATGGCAACGCGGCTACCAAGAACGCCATCCGCGCTGCGCACGGCAACGCCGGCGAAGACGCGGTGGCGGCGCCCAGACAGTAAATTGAGGCAGGCGCGCGCCTCGGCTGCCTCAAGCGTCTTCGGCAAGATCCGGCGCCCGGCGGCGACCACAGTATCGGCGGCCAGGACAACGCCTTCGCCGGAAATCGCCGCAGCTTTCTCCCGCGCAAGGCGCAGCGCCAGGGCCCGGGGCGGCTCGCCATCCTGCGGGGTCTCGTCAATGTCGGCCGGGATAACGGCGTCAGGCGTAAGCCCGATCTGGGCGAGGAGATCAAGCCGCCTTGGGCTGGCGCTTGCGAGAATAAAGTCCGGCCGCGGCATGGATCAAAGCGCCTGAAAAGCTGGGCCCGGGCCGGCGCGCGGGGCTATTTGAACCGGTAGGTGATGCGGCCCTTAGTCAGGTCGTAGGGGGTCATCTCCACCAGGACCTTGTCGCCCGTCAGCACGCGAATTCGGTTCTTGCGCATCTTGCCCGCCGTGTGGGCGATAATCTCGTGGTCATTCTCCAGCTTGACCCGGAACGTGGCGTTGGGAAGCAATTCCACCACCGTTCCATTAAACTCAAGCAACTCTTCCTTTGCCATTGGCGCTCCTGTTTGCCGGCGCGCGGGCTGCGCCGGCTTGGATATGGGGTGCTTCGTAGCCGCGGTCGAGCTTTTGTAAAGCGCTGGCCTGCCCCCCGCGCCCATTCCGCGCAAAGCCTGGCGCCACACGCCGGACCCACGCGCCAGCGCCAGCGCCCCCGCACGGGCGTTGCCGGCGGGGCATCCTCATGAGGCAGGCGGCGCAAGGGGCGGCGGCGCCCGCTCATACCAGGCGAGCGTGTGGATCTCCCACAGCACATCCATGTCCCAGTCCAGGGCGCGGGCGCGGATATAGCCCGGCGGCAGGCCGGGCCGCATGCGCGGGGCGCGGCTCTTATCGAAAAGGTGGCGCCGCGGCCGGTCGCGCCGGGCGAGGAAGCGCGCCACTGCCGGGCCAGGATCGTCCAGCACGGCCTGGAGCGCAGCGATGCGCCGCAGCAAACCAGCCACGGGGCGCGGCGCACCGGTGGATAGGATTGGCCCCTCCGGCCCGCACCCGTCGCCAGTAGCTAGGTCTATCCAGGACGCGGGAATAAGATCGGACAGGGCAAAGAGCGCTGGCCTTGGCCCGCGCGGGCGGCGGGTGGCCGGCCGGGGCGGCGCGGCGCGCTCAGTGCGGCCCGCCTGGGGCGACGCGCACTGGGGGCCACACTCTTGGGGGCCAGGCGTTTCAAAGCGAGGCGCCTGGGGGGTCGCCGGGCCGGGCCCCGCGGCGCCGTCGGCGGGCATTTTGGGGGATAGGCCGGGGGATAAGTCTGGCTGAGGCGCAGGACTCGGCGCTGGCGGCGCCGGCATGCCCCCCGGGCCTGGCACGTCTGGCCGGGGCGTCTCAGCGGCCATGACAAACAGCGCCCGGCGCGCCGCCGCCTCAACAAAGCGCAGCTTCCGAAACGCCCGCGCCCATTGCGGCCCAGGCAAAAACCCAACCGCCAGCCCCGGCAACGTAGACAACGCCCCCAGCACACCGCCCACCAGCGTCCAAACCCGATTGAGCGCAATATCGACGACGTCATCCATAGGCGCCATTATACGCCCTGGGAGAGGGGGGCGGATAAGTTTTTCAGTTTTGAAGACGCTGATTGGGAGACTGCAACTCGCCGAGAGTGGACGCTTCGACATCAAACGGGAACGACTGTATTGAGTGTCGTGCGTGCCGCTACGCTTTGATGGAGACCTATAGGAAGTTGCATTGAGGTGCTTTACGATGATGCAACGATGTAATTAACTAAAGAAATTGGAGGCCGATCATGGAAGAGAAGAAAATCGGTAACTTTCGGCCATTAGGAAGTGGTTTTGGAGTTCAGCCGGGTACCGCATCTCCAGACGGACGGTCAGGCGGAGATTTGCATGACACTTTCAAGGTTGATAAAATCGGGAATGTTTCGAAAGGACATACTACAGTGAACCTTGGCGGTGAAATAAAAACCAGTGTCTACTGGAAGTCGGACAAGAACGTTTAAGCTTCTTTATGCTGCTGTTACTACTTGTCTAGTGGGCGTGGCACAATCCTTGACTGACCTAAACGAATTTCTGACTTAAAATCCGCTTCTTGATCAAAACCGGAGAGATATTCCTTTATCACAAGTTGGGCACGACCAATGCCCCCTTACCACGTTATAAACCTCGGTCAGTCTATGATTGGCGCAGTTAGGGCAGAACATTTTTTGGCAATATTCACATGGAAACTTGTGCTCATGCCAGGTTCGACAATTCTCGCACTTGTGAACGACCTCCTTTTCAAAATCCTCTCCTACTTCCTTTCGGGGTGCTTCTTTATACTCGGGATCGAGAAAAAAACAGACCTTTCCAGAGTAACTATAACTTGATGGTACCTCGGGGGGTTCGCATTCGATACACCAAACAAGGTGATACTTGATCTCTCTCCAACTTTCACCTTCTGCATACCAAATATGGAGATTAGGTGTTCTACTTCCACACGCAGGACAGGCCGAAAAATAGCGCTGCTTCTTCAGCCGGCTTAGCAATGCGTCAGACGCCCGGTGGAATTTCCTAAAGCTCGACACTGTTCAGAATCTATCCTCTTTGGCTTTCATTCTAGCTCGGATATGCTTCGCTCGCTTCCTATAGCTCCACCACTTTCGCAGTAGCATTCGCGTGTTGGATTGGGGACTAACCGGACGATCGACGCTGGCCTGCATTCGACCGCATCGGGCCAATAGCCGCCACTTCTGTCTGCACTCCCTACCCCATCGCATCCCTAATCAAGTCATCCTCCGCTTCCTGCAAGATCGCCTCAGACGCCTCGCCGCCGAAGACGGGTTCCTTGCCGACTTCGAGCATGACGGGCACGGCGAAGGGGCTGATCTTGGGCAGGGCTTGGTGGTCGATCTTGCCGCGCACGCGCATCAGCATGTCCGACAGGCGGCGAATGTCGAGGAGGCCCGTGGCGGCGTCCTGGCGGGCGGCCTGCATCAGGATGTGGTCGGGCTCGTGGTCGCGCAGCACGTCGTAGATCAGGTCGGTCGAGAAGGTGACCTGGCGGCCGGTCTTCTCCTGGCCGGGAAAGCGCCGCGCGATCAGGCCGGAGATGAGCGCGCAGTATCGGAACGTGCGCTTCATCAGGAAGCTGTCGGCGAGCCAATCGTCGAGGTCGTCGCCGAGCATATCGGGCGCAAACAGCTCGGCCATGTCCAGGGCGCCGGGGTCTTCCAGGCTCCACACGGCCATGGCGTATTCGCTGGCGACGAAGCCCAGGGGCTTGATGCCGCCGCGCTCCATGCGCCGGGTGAGCAGCATGCCGAGGGTCTGGTGGGCGAGGCGCCCCTCGAACGGGTAGCAGACGAGATAATGGCGCCCGCCGCGCGGGAACGTCTCGACCAGCAGGTGGTCCGGCGGGGGGATGGCGGACTTCTCGCTCTGGACCTTGAACCAGTCGCGCACTTGCCCCGGCAGCGCGCTCCACTGGGCCGGGTCGTGGATCATCTGGCGCACACGGCCGGCCAGGAAGGTCGAGAGGGGGAACTTGCCGCCGGCATAGTAGGGGATTGCCGGATCGCTGGCGGTGGAGCTCGTCACCAGGGCGTCGGTGTCCTGGATGCCGAGGAAGGCGAGGATTTCGCCGGCGAAGAGGAAGGTGTCGCCCGGGCTGAGGGTGGACAGGAAGTATTCCTCGATTTCGCCGAGCTTTCGCCCGGCGCGGATGGAGCGCTTGTCGCCCGGCTGCTTGCCGCCGATGAACTGGGCCTTGCGCAGCGACAGGGTGGGCGCCTCGACAATGGCGCCGACATTCATGCGGTGCTGCTGGGCATCGCGGGCGGTGCGCGCCGTCCACAGGCCGTCCGGGCGGCGCACGATGCGCTTGAAGCGGTCATAGCTGGTCAGGGCGTAGCCGCCGGTGGCGACGAAATCGACCAGGCGCTCCCACAGCTCCCAATCGATCCAGCGATAGGGCGCGGCGCGGCGCACCTCGTCAAACAGGGCGTCGATGCGAAACCCCGCCCCGCAGGCGCGGCCCATCACGTGTTGGGCGAGCACATCCAGGGCGCCCTGGTCGCGCTCTTCGCCGTCGAGCTCTCCCGCATCGACGGCGGCTTCCGCAGCGCGGCACTCCAGCACTTCAAACCGGTTGGTGGGCACCAGGATCGCCTTGGACGCCTCGTCCATGCGGTGGTTGGCCCGCCCGATGCGCTGAATGAGGCGCGCTGAGCCCTTGGGCGCGCCCATCTGGATGACAAGGTCGACCTCGCCCCAGTCGATGCCGAGATCGAGCGTCGAGGTGCACACCACCGCCTTCAGGGCGCCGGCGGACATGGCCGCCTCGACCTTGCGGCGCTGTTCCTTGCTGAGGGAGCCATGGTGCAGCGCGATGGGCAGATTATCGTCATTGGCGCGCCACAGCTCCTGAAACATGAGCTCGGCCTGGCTGCGCGTGTTGACGAAGACGAGCGCGGTCTTGGCCGATTTGATCTTGGCGTAGACCTCCGGGACGGCGAAGCGCCCGGAATGGCCAGACCAGGGGATACGCTCCTGGGAGACCAGAATATCGATGTCGGCCTCTGCCCCGCCAGCAGCGCGCAGGATGCGCGGCGGCGCCCCATGGGTGCGCACGTTGAGCCAATCGGCCAGTCCGGCGGGGTTTTTCACCGTGGCGCTAAGGCCGACGAACCGGCACTGGGGCGCCCATTCGGCGAGGGTGGCGAGCCCAAGACACAAAAGATCACCGCGCTTCTGGGCGGCGATGGCGTGGATCTCATCGATGATGACGCATTTCAAATCGGCGAAGAAATCAGCGGCGTGGTTGGAGGCGATGAACAGCGCGAGCTGCTCGGGCGTCGTCAGCAGGATGTCGGGCGGGTTGGCCCGCTGGCGCTGGCGCTTGGAGGGTGGGGTGTCGCCCGTGCGGCTTTCGATCCGAATGCCGAGCCCCATTTCCTCCACCGGGGTGAGCAGATTGCGCTCCACATCCACAGCCAGGGCCTTGAGCGGCGAAATGTACAGCGTGTGGAGGCGCGGAATGTTCGCCTTGGCCTGGCTGAGCTCAACCAGGCTGGCCAAAAAACCCGCCAGGGTCTTGCCCCCGCCTGTGGGCGCAATGAGCAAGGCGCTGTCGCCGGCGAGGGCGGCTGCGGTAAGGGCGAGCTGGTGGGCCCTTGGCGTCCAGCCCCGACCCCCGAACCAGGCTTGGAACTCAGCCGGCAGGGCAAAATCGCTCACGTTTCCGTCTGCCAAAGCGATTACATCTCCGAAAGGCCTGACATCGCACCCTTGCACACCATATGCGGCGCGGTGCTTGTAGCGCCAAGGGCGCAGTGTCCCTGAAAGGTATTGCCATGCGGACGGCCATTGTTTCGACCCTAGCTTTAGTCCTGCCCTTGGCGGCCCATGCAGACGAGCTTCTCCAAGCGGTGAAGGACAAAACGTTCCAGACGCCCCAGGCGACCTTCAACATGGCCTTTGTGCGCGACGGCCAATCCTTCCAGGCAAAAGTCGACCCAACACAGCCCGTCGGCGCGCGCATCACCATCCTCTCCCCGGAAGAAAGCGAATGGCCCGAAGGATTTGCCGACACGCTCGCCAAGATGGATGAGAATTCTGAGGGCGCGATCTGGTGCGACGAGTTCCTTGCAATGGTGCCCGACACCGCCGAGCGGACTGCGCAAACCGATGGCCTGGTCACCTACACGTTCACCCCGCTGAACGAGCCCGGCGCAGACCGCACCGAGCGCAAGCTGTTTGAGGCGCTGGTGGCCACCCTGCGGATCGATCCTGAAACCGAGACCGTCAGCAGCTATCAAATGCACCTTCCTGAGGCCACGAAACCGAGTTTCTTTGCCAGGATCGAAACCTTCTCAATGTTTGTCGACTGCCTCGCCCATGAGAGCGGCAACAGCCATTTCACCCGCTTCGACCTGGAAGTCGCGGGCTCAGCCATGGGCCAGGATTTCTCCCAGATCGAGCGCCGGCGCATCTCCAATGTGACGGTGATCGATGCTGCAACGCTGCCCGGCAACTAGCCCGCGGCGCGGCATTGCCCTGGCGGCGTAATGCCTGACCCAGGGCCGGCCTAGGCCACGGCGCCAGGCGATGCCATATCAGGGCGATGCTGCGCCCTGATCTCCTGCTGCAACCCACGCCGGCGGGACTGTATTGCCCGCCGGGGGATTTCTACATCGACCCGGTGCGCACAGCCGTGGAGCGGGCCGTCATCACCCATGGCCATGCCGACCACGCCCGGGCCGGCCATGGCCGCGTCCTCGCCACGCCCGAAACACTCAAGATCATGGCGGCCCGATATGGAGAGGCTTTTGCGCGCCAGCGCCAGGCCCTGGAGCCGGGCGAGCATGTCGACATCAATGGCGTGCGCGTGTCGTTTGCGCCGGCCGGCCATGTGCTCGGCTCGGCCCAGGCGATTGTGGATTATCGCGGCCTGCGCATGGTCTGCACGGGCGACTTCAAGCGCCGGCACGATCCGACCTGCGCGCAGTTTGAGGTGGTGCCGCGCACCCACGTGTTCATCTCGGAGGCCACCTTCGCCCTGCCCGTCTTCACCCACCCCGACACCAGCGCCGAAATCGCCA
This sequence comes from Pseudomonadota bacterium, assembly GCA_038747245.1. Classification (GTDB taxonomy): domain Bacteria; phylum Pseudomonadota; class Alphaproteobacteria; order Caulobacterales; family Hyphomonadaceae; genus UBA5336. The sequence continues at coordinate 235,397 of JBCDJY010000001.1, forward strand.
AGCTGCTGGCCAGCGTAAGCGCGTTTCCAGAGCGCACGCACCTTGTCGGGGTCTATGCCCTGGGCAAGGCCCAGCGCGTGATCAAATTGCTGCGCCAGGCGGGCTATGGGGCGCCGCTGTTTATCCACGGCGCCCTGGAGAAGCTCTGCACGCTTTACGAAGCGGCGGGCATCGCCCTGGGCCCGCTTGAGGCGGCAACCTTGAAATCGGCCTCGCGCGGGGAGACCGAACGGTTTCGCGGCGGCATCGTTCTCGGCCCGCCTTCGGCATTTCGTGACAAATGGGGGCGCCGGTTCCCTGACCCGATGCTGGCCTTTGCCAGCGGCTGGATGCGTGTGCGCCAGCGCGCCAAGCAAAGCGGCGTGGAACTGCCCCTCATCATTTCAGACCATGCCGATTGGACCGAGCTGACCCAGACCGTGCGCGACGTTAATCCAGAAGAGCTGTGGGTGACCCATGGAAGGGAAGATGCGCTGTGCCGGTGGGCCGAGCTTGATGGGCGCAAAGCGCGGCCGCTGCGCCTGGTGGGGTATGAAGACGAGGGGGATTGACCGCCTCGCCTGGCCGGGCGCTAAGTAAACCGGCAGACCAAGGAGGGCGCCATGACGCTTCACTCCGCGATGATTACAGCGCTCGCTGCATTGGCTTTGGCCGGGTGCGACGCCGTGCGCGTGCCGGAGCTTAATGCACCCGGAGGCGCTTCCACCACCGACACGGCCGAGGTTGAGGCCGACACGCCCGAGACCGCCGAGGTGGGCGATGGCGGCAGCGCTGGCCAGGACGCGCCAAGCGAAGACCCACCGGCGCCGGTGATTTTCGACCTTGCCGACGTGAACGCGGTGACCTGCGGCCTGCCGGAAACCGCCCAGACCGCGCCCACCTTGGCGCAAGTCAATGAAACCGCGGCCGCCGCCGCCGAGGACGCCCCGCGCCCGGAAAGCCTGATCCAGGCCCAAGTCGTGGGCGCCAGCCTGGCGGTGGCCTCGCTCGATCTTTTCCCAGGCATCGTGAAGATCGAGCCGGTGACGTACGACGCCCTGGGCAACGAGGCCCGCGGCCATTGCGGCGCCACGCGGATTGCCGAGCAATGGTTCGTCACCGCAGCCCACTGCATCGATGAAGGCTATGACGACATCCGGTTCATCGCAGGGGCGGTGAATGTGCGCGACACCGAAGCGGCGCAGATTTTCCAGGCCGAAGCGGCGATCTGCCATGCCGGATATGACGGGCTGTCGACCGGGATGATCAACGACATTGCGCTGCTGAAAGTGTCCAGCGACACGCTCGACACCATCCGAAACGTGCCGATTGCCGCCTATGGCCAGCCCGAAGCCACCCTGGCGCCGGCCAATTACGCAACAGCCACAATGGCCGGCTGGGGATCAACCTCCTACGGCTCGGCGCCCTCGCCGCAGCTGCTGTCGGCCAATGTAAGACTGCTGAGCGCCAGCCCTGGCGTCATCCTGGTGGAGAGCCTGGATGGCCAAGGCCCATGCCAGGGCGACAGTGGCGGCCCGCTTTATGTCACCGAGAATGACGGCCAACAGCGCGTGGTCGGCGTGCTGTCAAACGTGCAAAGCCCAAGGGGGCAGACGCCCTGCGCGGGCACGTATACGGGCGAATACACCAATGTGGGCGGTTACACGCGGTGGATCGATGAGGTGATTGCGGCCTGCGAGTCCAGTCCCCTGCTCTGCCGCAACTAAGCTTGCCGAGACGCCAAGCACTCACCGGGCGCTCAGCCGGCGCGTTTCTGCAAGCGGATGATGTCTCCGGCGAGCGTGCTGAGGAACAAGGTCTCCTCCTCATCAACGCCTGCCGAGATGACCTCGCCGAGTGTCTCCAGCAAGAACCGCTCTTCATCCATGACAGGTTCGGGGCAGAGCTTTCGCGTCGTGGCAAGGCGCCCGAAGCTCAATTGCCCCTCTTCGAGCAAGAACGTGCCGGAAAACGTGTTGCACCCGGCATTGCCCGAGACGGCATCGCCGCCCGGAAATGCAAGGGTGGCTGGGATGCCCCGCGTGAGCGGGGTCCCGGAGACGCTTTCAATCGTCCAGGTGCTGCCTGCCGTGAGCAGCTTCAACTTCTCAGCCTGCTCGGCGGCCTGGGCGCGCGCAAGGCGCACCGATTCAGGGAGGTAGGCTGGCTCTGCGCGCGGCGCGGGCTCACCGCCCCCGCATGCGGCGATGGCGAGGGCGGCAGCTAGAGCAGGCCAAATTGAATGTGCCAAGGCCCGCTCCATCAGCGTTGGGGCCGTCGCAGGCGCAGCCGGCCCGTTTTCTACTGCGCGGCGGGCGCGGCTGTCCCAACGCAGCCTGCGCCTAGTGCTCCACGTTGCGCCAGATCCGCTTGTAGGACATCCAGAGCAACCCGGCCAACAAGGTGAGATAAATCATCACCGCAACGCCGAGCTCTTTCCGGTTGGTCTGCTTTGGCTCTCCGGCCCAGGCCAGGAACTGGGCCACATCGTAGGACATTTGCGAGACCGTTGCGGGGGTGCCATCGAGATACTCCACACGGCCATCGCTAAGCTGGGGCGGCATGGCGAGGAAGCCGCCAGGCGGCACCTTGCGCGGGTCACCTTCCCACTGCGGGGTCACATCGCCGGCCATGTAGGGATTGTAGTATTGGCCCATGGGCTGTTCGAGGACGCCATAATAGCTATAGCCCTCGCCGAGGTCGAACTCCGTATTGAAGTCGATCGAGCCGTCGCCCATCACATCCCAACTCGGATAGGCCTTGATGAGATTGTAGATGTAGTTTGCGCCGCCATGGCGCGCCTTGGTAATCACCGATAGATCCGGCGGATAGGCGCCACCATTGGCAGCCCGAGCCATTTGCTCATTCGGATAGGGGTCGCGAAACCGGTCTGACGGGCGCGCTGGCCTGATCACAGGATCGCCGAATTCATCGGGCGTGGCATCGGTGATTTGGTCCTGTGCCGCAAAGGCCTTGATCAGCGGATTATCGTTCGCGTTCGGGTATTCCGGATCGTAGAACGGCCCGCCGGGCTCTCCGAGGTTCCGGTAGGACATCAGCTTCATGCCGTGACAAGACGAGCACACCTCGCGGTAGACCTGATAGCCGCGCTGGACGCTGTCCATCTCGAACTTGCCGAAGACGCCTTCAAACGGAAATCCGCCATCTGGCCCATGGGCGTGTTTAGCGCCGCCCGCAGCGTGGGCTGTGGAGGCCAGGGCCAGCGCCATCATCGCGGCGCTGGCGCGTTTCAGTGCGCGTTTCATGATCGCTCGCCCCTATTCCGCCGGCGCGGGAACAGGCGCCCCGCTACCGCTGGACGATTTCGACCCATGGGACGCGGCAAGTACCGCCTTATGGATCGAGTCCGGCTCATCCTTGGGCCGCTCACGCAGGCCAAGATAGGGCAGGATCACCAGGAAGTAGGCAAAGTAATAGACCGTCAGCAGCTGGCCAAGGTGGATAAACCGAATGGCCGGTCCCTTTTCGATACCAATGGCTGCGCCCGCCGTGGCAACGAGACTGTCGCGGAAGGCGGCGGCCTCTGGATACTCGGCAAACACGCGCGCCGCCGAAAGGCCGGCTTCATCGGTGTATTGCACGACCAGCTGATCATCGCCAAGCGGGATCAGCGCATCGTCCGGGTTCACCGCGCCAACCCATCCAAGCAGGAAGGTACACGCCACAAACCCGAAGAAAAACTGCCTCGCCACAGGGCGATACCGCATCGATTTCACCCGGCTCGTATCCAGCCACGGCACCACGAACAGCACCGCAATGGAGGCAAACATGGCGATAACGCCGAGCAGTTTCGCGTCGATCGGACCAAGGTCAAACGTGATCGCCCGCAAGATCGCGTAGAAGGGCAGCAAGTACCATTCCGGCACGATGTGGGCCGGTGTCACCAAGGGGTTTGCCTCGATGTAATTGTCGGCGTGGCCCAGCACGTTGGGCAGGAAGAACGCAAAAGCGCAATAGACCATCAGGAAGATGACGATCGCGAAGCCGTCTTTCACCGTATAGTAGGGGTGGAACGGGACGGTGTCCTTCTTCACATCCTTCACTTCAACGCCGGTCGGGTTGTTGTTGCCCGGCACGTGAAGCGCCCAGATGTGAAGGATCACTGTGCCGGCGATCACGAATGGCAGCAAATAGTGCAGCGAGAAAAAGCGCTGGAGCGTTTGGTTGCCGATGGATGGGCCGCCGAGCAGCCAGGTTTTGATGCTGTCACCGATGATCGGGATCGCGCCAAAGAGAGACACGATCACGTTGGCGCCGTGCAAGGACATCTGGCCCCAGGGCAGCATGTAGCCGAGGAAGGCCGTGGCGATCATCAGGAAGAAGATGATACATCCAAGGATCCACAAGACCTCGCGCGGCGCTTTATACGACCCGTAGTAAAGCCCGCGGAACATGTGCAGATACACAGCCAGGAAGAAGAATGACGCCCCGTTGGCGTGCAGGTAGCGCAGCAGCCATCCATAGGGCACATCGCGCATGATCCGCTCGACCGACGCGAAGGCGTCGTCAACGGTGGCCGTATAGTGCATTGCCAGCACGATCCCGGTTGCGATTTGAATCACCAGGAAAATCGAGAGGATGCCGCCGAAGGTGTACCAGTAGTTCAGGTTCTTCGGCGTCGGGAAATCGACGAAGCTGTCATAGACGAGACGCGGCAAGGGAAGGCGCGTGTCGATCCATTTTTCCAGGCCGGTTTTGGGATCATATGTAGACTGGTGTCCACTCATGCGGGTGTTCCTTTCCTACAGCGAGATGTTGATGACAGTGTCTGAAACATAAGAATACGTTGGTATCGCTAAATTTGCCGGTGCGGGGCCGCGGCGAATGCGCCCGGATGTGTCATAGTGCGACCCATGGCAGGGGCAGTACCACCCGCCAAAGTCGCCCACATTGCCCTGGGCCGGCCCAACGGGCACGCACCCCAGGTGAGTGCAGGCGCCTGAGGTGACCAGGATGGCCGGGTTGAGATCGCCGCTGGGGAGCGGCACGAGCCGCTCATCATCTGTTTGCGGGTCTGGCAGCGCGTCGAGGCGCACGGTCTGGGCCGCTGTGATTTCTGCGGCCGTGCGATGGCGGATGAAGAAGGGCTGGCCACCGATCAAGACGCGGATTTCGCCGCCTTCGACGAGGTTCGAGATATCGACTTCCAGGCTAGAGGCGGCTTTCGTATCGCCGGCCGGGTTCATCTGGTCGACAAATGGCCAAGCGACGGCCCCGAGACCGCCGACCGTAGCAACAGTCGCTGCGATATGAATGAAATCGCGGCGCTCTTCGTCGACCGCCTCCATTTCTTGTAGTGTTGTTTCACTCACGGGTCTTCATCCCTTCCAAAAAAGAGGTAGGGTGCGGATACAACAAGACAGCCGCCACGCCTTGCGGCGCAACGACGCAAAACTCAAATGTCGCGGGCGACGCACCCCCGTGCCGCCTCTCAACTCGCAGACCGCAACCCCCAATTCAGAGTCTCTCCATGGCCGATGTCTCCTCGGATGAAAACGATTTAGACCGAAAGAAACAAAAGGCCCGCAATTGGTTCGAAGCATTGCAGGCCGATCTGATTGCCAGGTTCGAGGCCCTTGAAGACCAAGCCGCCCGGCCGCTTTATCCCGGCGCTGCTGGACGGTTTGAAAAGACGCCCTGGCGCCGCGGCGATGGCACCGAAGATCTGGGCGGCGGCGTTATGGCTCTGATGCGCGGGCGTTTCTTTGAAAAGGTCGGCGTCCACGTCTCAACCGTCCATGGCCGTTTCTCCGAAGCGTTTCGCGCGCAGATCCCCGGCACTGAGGAGAGCGATGGTCACTTCTGGGCCTCGGGCATCTCGCTGATCGCCCATCTGCATTCGCCGCGCGTCCCCGCCGTTCACATGAATACGCGCATGATCTGCACGTCGACATCATGGTTTGGTGGCGGCGCGGACTTAACGCCCCTGCTGGCTGACCAGCGCAGCCCCGATGCCGAAGATGCGCGCACATTCCACAGCGCCATGGAAGCGGCCTGCGCACGCCACCCCGGCGCGGACTATCCCCGCTTCAAGGCCTGGTGCGACGAGTACTTCTACCTGGCCCATCGGGGCGAGCCGCGCGGGATTGGCGGCATCTTTTTCGACCGCCACGCCACCGGGAACTGGGACGCCGACTTCGCCTTCACCCAAGACGTCGGGCGCGCATTTGCCGAAGTCTACCCGCAGATCGCCGCGCGGCGGATGCCTGAAGCGTGGACGAGCGAGGAACGCGAAGCCCAATTGGTGCAGCGCGGGCGCTATGTCGAGTTCAATCTCCTATATGATCGCGGCACGACCTTCGGCCTGAAAACCGGGGGCAATGTGGAAAGCATCCTCTCCAGCATGCCGCCGCTCGTGAAATGGCCGTGACGATGGACTTTGACTTTAGGCGCACATCGACGCGGGCGCGCCGAAATGCTAGGCACGTTGCATGACGACCGCGACCGCCGCCCGGCCCTCTTGGCTGACCTATGGCGCCATCATTGCGGCTGTATCGCTTGTCGCCTACCTGGCCGGCGGCATTTCAGCAGGGTCCGACGACGCCTGGTACGCCGGGCTCAACAAAGCGCCGCTGAACCCACCTGATATTGCCTTCGCCATCGTCTGGCCGACGCTTTTCCTGCTGATGGCCGCCGGGGCGATCTTGGTGCGGCGAAGGGCCGGTAGCTTCCAGGCCGCGAGCGGGGCGCTGGGGCTCTTCTTTGCCCAACTGATTCCCAATATGGGCTGGTCGTACGCGTTCTTCGGGTTTCAGCAGCCTGGCCTTGCGATGATCCTGCTTGTCACGCTTTGGCTGATTATTGCTGCGATGATCGCCTCGTTTTGGCGCTGGTCGCGGCTGGCGGCCTATTTACAGCTGCCCTACCTCGCCTGGGTGAGCTTTGCCGCCTATCTCAACGGCTTTGTGGTGGCGGCGAATTGAGGCGAGCGAGGAGCTCGCTGCGGCCTGGCTGAAAATCCTCGCCGATCCACCAGGCCTCCAAATCTTGCAGGGCCGCGCCAATGTCTGGCCCCGACCAACCCAGATCGACGAGATCCTGGCCGCGCAGCGGAAAACTCGGCCGCCCCCAGCCATCGACGGCATCGTGCACCGCCTGCCACGGCGCCGCCCCATCCCTCGCCATCTGCGTGTAGAGCCGGTCGAAAAAGGTCCTGTGGCCAAGGCGGTAGGCCGCCGCCCTGGCGGCCGGCGCGGGCATATCGCGCGGCAGTGCGACTTCGCTTGCCGCCCACGCCATGATCCGATCACGCTCGGCATTTGAAAGGCGCAGGGCCTTGGCGATCCGCGCCGCCGCCACCTCGTCGCGCGGCAACAGCGCCATCAGCCGGCGCAGCGGATCCCATGGCGTGTCAACGATTTCGGTGAACGCGCGAAACCCGGCGGCGGACGCGCCAGGCAGAACCTGGAGCAGGACACCGGCCGCCTCCATCGCCTCCAGGGCGAGAGCCGGGTCGGGCGCGCGCAACAGTTTCTCGATTTCCTTCCAAATCCGCTCGCCAGCAATGTGCGAAAGGCCCGCAGCGCGCCGCGCGCAAGCTGCTTGACCTGCCCCGTCAATGGCAGCGCCGTACCATGCATTAAAGCGATAAAAGCGCAGGATGCGAAGATAGTCCTCCTGCAAGCGCTGGTCGGGATCGCCGATGAAAATCACCTTGCCGGCCGCCGCATCCTGCACACCGCCGCCGGTGGGGTCGTGCAACGTGCCATCAGGCTCGGCGTAGAGTGCGTTGAACCGGAAATCGCGCCGCGCTGCATCCTCGGCCCAATCCTGCGTGAAAGCGACAACCGCGCGGCGCCCATCCGTTTCCACGTCTCGGCGCAGCGTGGTGATCTCGAAGGGGACCTCACCGACCAGAGCTGTGATCGTGCCATGATCATAACCGGTGGGGATGGCCCGCAGACCCGCCGCCTGGAGCGCAGCAATCACTGCGTCGGGGCGAAGCTGGGTTGCCAGATCGATGTCGTCGACCGGCCGGCCCATAAGCGTATTGCGCACGCAGCCGCCCACGAAACGCACACCGCCCGGCTTGGCCGCATCCAAGGCGCCAACCACCGTGCGCGTCTCCTTGCGCGCCAGCCAATCGGCATTGTGCAGGTTAGTTGCCACCAGTTCCGCTTTGGTCCTCGGCGCCGGGCGACACGATCTCCGGCGCGCTTTGCGACGGGCCCGACGTGTCGCCAGCCGGGGCACCAACATTTGTAAGATCGCGCTCACACGGAACGCTCCGCGCCTGCACCAAAACGCCGTCTACGTAGCGTGCTGGCTCATGGCAAAGGTTGGGCGAGCGCTCTTCGCTCAGGGCAAGGTAGGCAAAGCCAGCCGCCATCAGGGCCGCGCCTGAGGCAAACAAGACGCGGATCGGCCAGGTCTTGCGGCCATCGGTTTGGGCGTCTGACAAGAGCAGCCGGTAAAACGCATAGCCCAAGAATGGCAGCAGAAAGAGCGTCAATTGGATGACTAGGGTGCGTGCCAAAACCTGTATTCCTTTCCTACGTGCCCGTGCGCGCCCCAGCAGACAGATTGCCATAGACGTCGGTGTACAACGCGCGAATGATCCCAGCCGTTACGCCCCAAATATGAAAGCCGCCATGGGGCATTTCGTAGTAGCTCCGTTGCCGCCCCTTCCATGTGCCAACCCGGCGGGTGTGGTTTGAAGGGTTCATGAGAAAGTCCAGGGGCGTCTCGAACACCGCGGCCACTTCAGTTTCGCAAGGGGCTGGCTCGAACTCGGCTGGCAGTACGGCTACCACGGGAAAAATGCGAAAGCCGGTGCCGGTCACATAGGCCGCGCCCCTGGCGATCAGATCGGCGCGCATGGGATCGACCCCAACCTCTTCCTGCGCTTCTCGCAGGGCCGTGGCCGCGGCGTCGACATCGCCCGGGTCGGCTTTGCCGCCGGGAAACGCCACCTGCCCTGGATGGTTGGCCATCGTGTCCGGGCGGCGGGTCAAGAGGGCGGTTGCCCCGCCCTTGCGCGGGATAAGCCCCACAAGCACGGCCGCTTCACGAAGCGATGCTCTTTGCTTGGCAGACAGCACATCGAACTCACCCCCCTCGGCGAGGGCGGCCTGGCCACGCGGTGGATCGAGCCTTTGGCGCGCGCGGGCTAGAAAGTCATCGAGTCCCGTATAAGACATTGCCAGGATTTAAGCGCCGGCCCGGGCCGCGTCTAGGAATGCAGGTCAGGCGAGCGCTCAATTAAAGGCCTTCCGGCGCCTCATCTTCGGCGAAAAGCGCGTCTTTGGTCACAGTGGTATCGCTTACATCTGCCACTTCGAGGATATGATCGACCACCTTATCTTCGTAGATCGGCGCGCGCAGCTGGGCCATGGCATTGGGGTCTTTCTGGAAAAATTCGACCACTTCGCGCTCTTGGCCTGGGAATTTGCGGGCCTCGGCGATGAGCGCCTGCTGCACTTCCTGCTCGGAGATTTTGACCTCCGCAGCCCGGCCCATTTCAGCCAGCACCAGCCCTAAACGCACGCGGCGTTCGGCGATCTTGCGATAATCCGCGCGCAGTTCATCCTCCGGCTTTTCGGCCTCTTCGGGCTCTAGCCGACCAGCCTCTTTTTCCTGCTCCAGCTGGGCCCAGATTTGGGAGAATTCTTGTTCTACCATGCCTGGCGGGAGGTCGAATGCATGGGCCTCGTCCAAGGCATCCAGAAGGGCGCGCTTGGCTTTTGTGCGCGATGCGCCGTCAAATTCGCCCTGGATTTGGCTCGTCACCATTTCCCGCAATTGCTCGAGGCTTTCCAGGCCCAGGCCTTTGGCGAAGTCATCATCAATTTCTGCGGTTTTCGGCGCGCGCACTTCATTGACCTTGACCTCGAAGACCGCCGCCTTTCCGGCGAGCTCCGAAGACGAATAATCGTCTGGGAATGTGACGTTGAGATCGGTCTCCTGACCGGTCTTCACGCCCACGAGCTGCTCCTCAAAGCCGGGGATGAAGCGCCCTTGGCCGATCACGACCGTTGCGCCCTCAGCCGAGCCGCCTTCAAACGGCTCGCCATCTATCTTGCCGACGAAGTCGATCACCACCGCATCGCCGTCCCGGGCCTTAGCGGTTTTGCCCCGGGCTTCATATTGCTTGTTCTGCTCGGCCAGGCGCTCAATGGCCTCATCAACGTCGCCCTCGGGAATCTCCGCGACGGGCCGCTCCAATTTCAACGTCGCCGGGTCGATCGGCTCGAACTCTGGCATGACGTCGAGATTGAGCTTGTAGGCAAGGTCTGACTTGCCCTCCAGCACGTCTTCCATCTGGCCGTCGAGCGTAATGTCCGGCTGGCTCGCTGGCCGCACCTGGGCATCCTCGATCGCTTTATCATTGGTCTCTTGGACCAGTTTCTGGATCATTTCGCCCATCAGATCCTTGCCGAACATCTTCTTGATATGGGTCGGCGGCACCTTTCCGGGGCGAAAGCCCTTCAGGCGCATTTGTGGCTGGATTTCTTTGATCCGGGCGTCGAGTTTCTGTTGCAGCTCGGCCTGGGTGACCCGGATCTGGTAGGAGCGCGAAAGGCCCTCTGCCTTGGTCTCGGTGACGTCCATTTCTATGGTCCTTAAACGCAAAATCGGGCGCAGCCGGCGCTTGGCGGGCGCGCTCGAACGGCGGGGTGTTCTGTGACGCCGGGTCTATGTCACAGCGCCTGGGTGAGATCAATCCGCGCATATCGGCGGCCAGATTGGACGGGTTTAACGCCAATCGTAGGACTGCATTTATCGCCCCGGATATCGCTCGCCTTAGCGCGGCCGGGGGTCTGCGCCGACCGCCAGGGCGAGCACGGCAAATTGCTGCAAACGCTGTCGCTCAATGCGCGCGGCCGCGCTTTGGAGCGAGGCGACACGCTGTTGCAAAGACAAAACATCGAGCAGGTCGCCTGCGCCATTGTCATAATTGAACTGGGTGAACCGAAAGGCCTGCTCGGCCTCGTTGAGGGCCCTGCGGATTGCAGCTTCCTGCAGCTGAAGAGCCGCGGTTTCATCCAAGGCGGTCTCCACCTCTAGAAAGGCGCTGCGCACGGCGCTTTCATAGGCGGCTGCGGCCTCGCGCGTGTCCGCATCGGCCAGGTCGACGCCGGCCTCCAAGCGCCCGGCGTCAAACACGGGCGCGGAAAAATCGGCCAGACGCGCCGCGGCCCAAGCGCCCGGATCTGCCAGGTCAGCCAGAGACATCGCCGAGCGATCCAGCGCGGCTGCAACGTTGATCCTTGGGCGACGTGCAGCCCGCGCCCCCTTGCCGCGCGCCAAGGCCGCCTCGAGCCGCGCCTTAGCCGCCACCAGGTCTGGCCGGCTCTGCAGGATCTCACCGGGCACGCCGAGCCCGGTCATCTCGGGCAGTGCGGGCTGCGACACCCCCAGCTCGGTCGACAGATTGGGGTAGCGCCCGATCAGGATCTCCAATGCGCGCAGGGCGTCGCGCTCGGCGTTCTGTGCAGCAATCACCGAACTGCGCGTCGTCTCCACATCGGCGCGGATGAGGGCGAGATCGCGGCCCGAGCGCAGGCCGCGATCGAATTGGACTTCGATAAAGCCGAGGGTCTCCGCCGACCGCTCTAAGATCTCGCGCAGAACCCGGGTCTGCGCGCGCGCCTCGATGGCTGCGATGTAGGCCTGGAACACGCTGCTTGCCAGCAGGCGCCGCGCGGCTTCCAGGTCTGCCCCAGCGGCTTCGAATGCGGATGCGCGGTCTGCCTGCGCCTGGGCGAGCCGGCCCCAAACGTCGACCTCATAGCTGGCCGTCAGCGCTGCGCTATACCCCGCAGTGCCCTCGCTGTTGTCGAAAGCTGAAGCCTCCCGCCCGCGGCCCGCCACTGTAAGGGTTGGAAAGCGGGCAGCGCGCGCGGCCCGCAATTGGGCGAGCGCTCGGTCTCGCCGGGCTTCGGCTTGGCTGAGGTCGCTATTGTAGGCCAGGGCCTGCGCGACGAGGTCTGTAAGCTGTGGGTCGTTAAAGGCGCCGATCCAATCGACGGGCGCCGGCGCGCCAGAGAGATCGCTCGGCCACACGCCGGGAACATCGCCCTGGAAGCGGCTGGCCTCAGCTTCGACGGCGCTGAGATCAACCGGAGCCGTCGCGCACGCGCTAAGGGCAAGAGCGCCGGCGAGCCATATAGCACTGCGCCTATTCATAGCGCAGCACCTCGGCAGGCTTGATCCGCGCCGCGCGCCAGGCCTGGCCGCCCACGGCGATCCAGCCCACCAACAGTGTGATCACCAGAGATGCGATCCAAGGGATCGGCGTCAGGTCGATCCGTGAGAGGAATGTGCCGAGATAGGCATTCGCGGCGCTGTAGGCGAGCGGCCAGGCCACCAAATTGCCGATCAGCACCGGCACGGTGAACTCCTTCAGCAACAGGCCGGTCACTTGGCCAGTCGTCGCGCCGAGGGTCTTGCGCACGCCGATCTCGTGGCGGCGCCGGTTGGCGATGAACACCGCCATGGCGAATAAGCCGACAAGCGACACCGCAAAAGCCAAGAGGGAGAGGATAAGGAACGCGCTATTCACGGCGCTGAACGTGCGAAAGCCAGACTCAAAGGCCTCATCCATGAATTGCAGCCGGGGCAACGCATCGGGGTTGCGCGCCGCGATCGCGCTGCGCAGCTCGCCGAGGGCCTGGTCAACGCGGCCAGCATCAATCCGAGCGGCGATAATGTAGGCGCCGGCCTCGGGTGTGAGGATGTAAGCGTTTGAGCGGTTTTCATTGGCCGAAAACACCATCGGTTTCGGCGCGATCACGCCAATCACCTCAAGGCGTACGTCGATGCCCGTGGTGTCCTTAAAACTGCGCGAGAAATAGACCGCTTCACCAATTGCCTCGCCTGGCGTGGCAAAACCAAGGGAGCGGGCGAGCGGGGCATCGATCACGATCTGCAGGACATCGCCAGGGTCATCGGAGCGATAAAGATCTGCGGTGCCATCACTCCGGTCTGGATCGAAGACCCGCCCTGCCAGGAGGGTCATGTCGAAGGTTTCGAAGAATTCGTGGCCGACCCGGGTTTGGAAGACAGACACTTCGTTGCCGCCCCCATCAGCCTGGCGGCTGAACCCCAGATAATTGTCATAATTTGACCATGGCAGGTAATCGATCTCGGTGACGCTTTTGATTGCGCTGCTCTGGGCGAGATCAGCGCGCAGTATTTCCGACCCGATCGCCTGGGAATCGTCATCCGTGGCAAAGACGATCACATCCTCGCCGCCGAGATTGGCCTGCCGCAAAAATCCGTTTTGGGCATTAATGACGCTCAAGACGATAAGCAGCCAGCTCGCCACGGCGAACTGGGCGCCGATGAGGATCAAGATCGCCCGCTTCGGGCCGCCCTTCATGGAGCCCGCGCGCACCGCCTCCACCGGACGCACGCGCGACACAATCACAACAGGATAGAGGCTCGCCAACAGTGACACCGCCACGACGCCCAAGGCAATGATGGCCAGGGGTGTAAGTGAGGAAAACAGCCCGGCCCGCAGGTCGATAAACGTCAGGTTCGCAATGACGGGAGCGGCAAACCAGATCAATGCAAGCGAGATAATCGCAGCGGCGATGGCGAGGAGCAGCGCTTCAAACCAATACTGGCCCCAGATCTCAGCCCGCCCGGCGCCCAAAACCTTGCGCATGCCGACTTCCTTGACGTGGCTTGTGGCTTGGGCCGTGGCCAGGTTTGCGTAATTCACGCAGGCCACCACGAGGACCAGCAGGCCGAGCAGCGACAGGAGTGTCGTAACTGACAGCAGGCCTGAGCTTCTGCCGCCAAACAAGGTCATATCGATCATTCGCGCTTGGAGATCGGACAGCTTCACAAGCCCGAGACGAAACTCCACGGCCGCTTTCTGCTCGTCTGGTACGCGCCGCTCCAGAAAGTCTGGAAACCGTTGCAGCAGGCGTGCTGGGCTTATCTCTGCTTCAGTGCTTGGAAACAGAACATAAGTCGCCCCGGTGGTGCCGAGCCACCAATCCTCTTCATCCAGGTCCGTGGGCCAGCCATAGATGAAGTCGAAATGGCCCAGGGAGCCAGGCACGTCGACAAAGTGGGACGGCGCCTGGATGTCAGCGATCACACCGGAGACGACCGGATAAAAGTCCCCGGCAAAGTGGATGGTTTGGCCCATCGGGTCAGACCGGCCGAAAAGACGCTCAGCCGCGGTTTGAGTCAGGACGACTTTGTCGGGCGCATCCAGGGCCCGCGCGCCATCGCCGGCAAGGAAGTCAAAGTCGAAAATCGTTGTGATTTCACGGTCAGCCCGCGCCCCGATCAAGGCGGCGCGCCGGTCTCCGGCGGCCACGGTCCACTCGCGCTTGTTGGCGAGCCGCGCAACGGCCTCGAGCTCCGGGAAGTCTTCGCGCATGTATTTGGCGGCAGTGGGCGTTGACCGTGGCCTCGGCCCGGTCGAGGTGCCGACACCATCGCCAAATTCCTGGGTGAGCACATAGGTGCGATCGGAATTGGCGAATTGGCTGTCGCTCATATTCCAGTATTGGGCGACGCCAAGCGCGCAGATGAAACAGGCAAATCCCAAGGCGAGGGCCAGGACGTTGAGGCCGGTTGTGATCGGCGCGCGGCGAAGACGGCGCAGGGCGGAAGGAAGCATGTCCAGCATCTTGTTTATGCCTCCACGGAAACCGCGGCACCAAGGCCGTCATCGATCACACGCCCGTCCAACATCTGGACCGTGCGCCCAGCCCTGGCCGCATCCTGGTCGGAGTGGGTCACCATGAGAATGGTTGAGCCCTGCTCATTGAGGAGGCCGAGGAGATCCATCACCTCTGCGCCGTTCGCGCTGTCCAGATTGCCGGTCGGCTCGTCGGCGAGGATGAGTTTAGGGTCGGCGATGATGGCGCGGGCGACCGCCACACGCTGCTGCTGTCCGCCGGAAAGTTGCGACGGCTTATGGCCCGCGCGGTGGTTGAGGCCCACGAGCTCAAGCGCCTCGCGCACGCGGGCTTTCCGTTTGTCAGCGGAGAGTTTCAGATATCTGAGCGGCAGTTCGACATTGCCGTAAACGGTTAAATCATCGAGCAGATTAAAGCTCTGAAAGACAAATCCGAGCGCCTGTTTTCGCAGCCTGACCAGGGCGCTCTCACCATAATCTGAGATGTCTGTGCCATCGAAGACGTAGCGCCCGGATGTGGGCGAATCGATCATTCCAAGAATGTTCATAAGGGTCGATTTTCCACACCCTGATGGGCCCATCACGGCCACGAACTCACCGGTTTCAATCGTCAGATCCACATCACTGAGCGCGACGGTTTCTGTGTCGCTGGTTGTGTAGCTCTTTCGAACGGCTTGAAGATTTATCATCGGCATGGCGTGTTCCTGTGCGCTGCGGCGCGGCCCCTATTTGGATGAGCGAATGTTGACGGTTTCAGCCTCGGCGAGGCCGTCATAGCTTGAGGTGATGACCCGGTCGCCGGGCTGGAGGCCCGAGAGCACTTCGACCCGTTCAGGGTTGCGCCGACCAAGGGTGACGGGGCGCTTCTCGGCACGGTCGCCGGTTTCGGAGACCGCATAGACCCAGAGGCCGCCGGTCTCTTCAAAATAGGGTCCGTTGGACAGGGTCAGGGTTTCTTCGGTATCGCTTAGGGCGATGCGGACCCGGACCGATTGGCCCCGGCGCAGCCCCCGGGGCGGGGCGCCAGCAAAGCTAAGATCAACGTCGAACCGACGATTGTCGACATTTGGGTAGACCTTGCTCACGTGCAGCGGCGTGGCCGCGTCGCCGATCGCGGCGGTGGCCGATTGGCCGACGGCAATTCGCCCAAGGTAGAACTCATCGATCGACGCGCGGAATTGGTAGCGGTCGATCATATCGATCTGCCCGATCCGGGCGCCTTGGGAAATCACCTCGCCCGGGCGCAGCGTAAGCCCCGACACCTGCCCTGCCGACGGCGCCGAGACGGTGAGCCCGCCAAGGCTGGCGCGCATCAAGTCCAAGCCCTCGCCCATGCGCCCGACCGAGACGCGCAATTGGTCGAGGTTGCGCCGGGCGCTTTCACGGTCGCGCGCCTGCGCCGCTTGGATCATGTCATAGGTCGCGCTTTGGTGGGCCAATTCGGTGCGAAGCCGGTCGATTTCAGCCTGGGGCACGCCGGTTTCCTCGCGCGGCAAACGCCTGTCCAGGGCCGCGCGGGTCAATTCAATTTCCAAGCTCGCCGCGGCCAGGTCGCGCTCATATTGCAGGTTGATCTGGTCGAAGCTCATTTGCGTGCGCGCCAGCCCGCTCAATTGCTCTGTGTACAGCGCCTCGCGCGACAGCACTTCTAATTCCAGGTCGGTGTTGGCCAAGCTGATGATGGGCTCCCCCGCCGCAACCATCGCCCCATCATCGACATGGACCGTGACGACACGGCCGCCCTCAATGGTGTCTAGTAAGACCGTCTGCTCGGGAACAAGCACCGCCATGACCGGTGCAAACTCGGCGAACGGGGCGACCTCGGCCGCGCTGAGCTGCACCCGAGACGCAGAGATCACCACGTCATTCGTGCTCGCTGCGCTCACATAAACCGAGGCAGCAATGCCAGCGCCGCACAATGCAACGCCGCCTAAAAGGGCGCGCTTCCAGCCCCGCCGCTTGTTTTTGATCGGCACATCCATGTCCGGGGCAATCGGCGTGACGGTGGCAGCGTCTGCGGCCAAAGGCGAGCAGGGCCGTTTCGGGAGGGGTTTCATCGGTCTCGACTCCATTCAGACTTGGCCTTCGCGAAGCACCAAATAGGGCGCTTAAGCAGGTGTATAAGTAATGTAGTACACTGGTAGTGCTGTGTTGCAAGCGTGTCAAGCGACTGTTAGAGAGTTTGTGCCAAGACCGGCCCATCAAGCCGCAACCAAACAGGACCAAGACGTGAGCGAGCCAGCGCCTACCTGGAACGACGACCAACCCATTTATCGACAGATCGCCGATATCATTGTCGCCCGTGTCCTCGACGGCACCTATCCCGAGGGCGAATTGATGCCTTCGGTGAGGCAAGTGGCCGGTGAATTCGACGTCAGCCCGCTCACGGCTGCCAAGGTCTTCCAGGAGCTCGACAAGGCGGACCTGACCGTCAAGCGCAGGGGGATTGGCGCAGAGGTGCGCGAAGGCGCGCGAAAGCGCTTACTTCGGAGCGAACGCGAACGTTTCCTGACCCGGGAGTGGCCGGAAATTCGCACGAAACTCAAACGTCTGGGCCTTGCCCTCACCGACCTGGACTGACCGTTTGCCCGCCACCAGCAAAGGGGCTGTGGCGACGCAGCCACAACCGGCTTCAGATCTGAGAGACTGAGCTGGGCCCGGCCTCACCTTCGATTGCCGCAAACTAATTAAAATGTTAATGCTATCACTCGGTGCACATGGCCACGCCGCGGAAGCCGGCGGCCGCTGACCCGACCTGCCAGGCCAGCCGTTGAGGGAGCAGACAGGGTTATGAGATTATTCACGGCGACGTTCGGAACTGAAACCAACACGTTCGCCCCCCTGCCCACCAACCTGAAGAGCTTCGAAGAACTGATCAGGCTGGATTCCCGCGCGGTGGGACAACTGCCGCCAGCCCATGCGACGGGCACGATAAAAGCGCTTCGCGACTTGCAATACACGCGCGGTATCGAGCCGCTTTTCGGACTTGCGACCTATGCCCAGCCCGGCGGGCTAACGACGCGGGCAACGTTCGAGGCGCTGCGCGATGAGTTGCTTGATGATCTGAGAGCGTCTCGCCCCGTCGACGGCGTTGTCCTCCACCTCCATGGCGCGATGGTCGCCGACGGCTATGACGATTGCGAAGGCGAAATCCTCACAAAAGCCCGCGAGGTCGTCGGTGCCTCGGTGCCGATCGGGCTCGTCATCGATCCCCACTGTCACCTCTCCGCTGCGATGAACCAGGCCGCCGATGCCATCATTTGCTACAAAGAGTATCCCCATACTGATGTGGATGCGCGGTGCCTGGAGATGGCGACTCTGGTTGCCGATATGGTCGATGGGAGTGTCGCGCCGGCCATGTCTGTCTTCGACTGTCGAATGATCGCGATGTTTCACACGACAGAGGACCCAATGAAGGCCTTTGTGTCCAAGCTCAGAGACATTGAGAACCGAGATCCTGCGGTGCTCTCCATCTCAGTTGCCCACGGCTTCCCTTGGGGGGATGTCGCAGCAATGGGCACCAAGGTGCTCGTCATCACTGACAATGCCCCAGCCCATGGCCGGGCCTTGGCCGAGGAACTTGGGCACGAGCTTTTCAGCATCCGAAACAGCGCCAAGGCCAAGCTTGTCAGTGTCGATGAGGCGGTTGAGGCCGCGCTGGCCTCGACCAATCATCCTGTCGTGATCGCCGACGCATCAGACAATCCCGGCGGCGGCGCCCCCAGTGACAGCACCCATCTCATTCGCGCCCTCATGGCCCGCGGCGCCGCAAATGCCGCAGCGGCTTTTATCTGGGACCCCCATGCGGTGTCGATTGCAGGCCGCGCAGGAGAAGGGACCGTTCTGGACCTTCGAATAGGCGGCAAGACATCCCCGCTCTGCGGGGCGCCACTCGATCTCCGGGTGAAGGTCAAGAAAATTGTCGAGAATGCCCAGGAGGATTTCGCCGGCGTCAGATGGAATACTGGGGAGATGGTTTGCGTAGAGGCGAACGGCTTCGAATTGGTTCTTATAGCCAAACGAATTCAGTGCTTTACACCGGCCGCGTTTGAGCAGGCCGGCATCAACCCAGCCGAGAAAGAGATCCTTGTCGTCAAGTCGAGCCAACACTTCTACGCCGGGTTCGCGCCGATTGCCGGCGAGGTGATTTACGCAGATCCAAAAGGGGTTGTGACCAGCCTGCTGGAGACGCTTCCCTACCACAAGATCCAGCGCCCGAAATGGCCGTTCGATGAGGCGCCATTTGGCCCAGCTTAGGACCCGCCGATGCCGCGCCTATCGGCCAAAGCTTCCCGCACCCAACGCGGCGCGTCCCTCATTGAAATATCAACGCACCTGAGACCTTAACATGCCGCGTCAACCCGCACCTCTTCTGGATGGTCTGATTTGCGCAGCGGGATTAGGCCATTATCGTCCGGTGTCCGAAGAACCAATCAGGGGATTGATCGATTATGTTGCCGCGGCACCGTCGTTTTTCGTCGCCGCGTTTCGATGCCTCCATGATTCCGCCACCGGCGATTTTCCGATGCTTGCGCGCCAAGCGGCGAGGCGCCGGGGCGCGGCCCGCTTCGATCCGGGCATCGACCGGCCGCACGATGGCGCCTGGTGGTGATGCTCCGAATGCTCCTCTGTCTGCTGGCGGCGGCCCTGCTTCTCGCTTCGCCGCTCAACGCGCAGGAGACGCCGTCTCCCCCTGCCGCTCCTGCCATCGAAGAAGCCGACCTGTTCGCCTCGGGTCTCGGGCAAATCGATGCTGCGTTGGGCCAAGCGGCCGAGAAAGGGCGTTTCAGCTCAGCCATAGCCGTCCTCTCAAGCGTAGATGGACGCGTGTGGACGCAGGGCTATGGCATTGTGGACGCCGAAGACACCAGGCCGCCGGATCCGGCCGAGACCCGCTATCTGATCGCCTCAATCACCAAAACGATGACCGCGGTGTGTGTGCTTCAACTCTACGACCGAGGCGCCATTGAGAGCTTGGATGATCCGGCCAACAGATATCTTACCCGAGTCCAAATCGGAGCGTTTGAAGGACAAGAGGTCACCATTCGTCAGCTCCTCAGCCACACAAGCGGATTGCGGACGCTGGGATTTGGCGTGATCAGCCGCCAGCAAGAGACTGCGCCCATGGCCGCCTCCTTTATCCGGCGTCGCACGCCCGGGCTTATCCGCAGGCCGGGTGAAGCCGCCGTCTACTCCAATGTTGGGTTCGCCTTGTTGGGCACGCTCATCGAAGACATCACGGGCGACACGCTCCAAGACTATATGGCGCGGGAGCTGTTTGCGCCGCTGGGCATGGGATCGGCAGTTCTCAATTACGACATTGCGCCCAGCATGCCCTATGCCCGAGCGCTGATAATCGGCGAAAGGGGCGCCGCGCCCATTCCGTTCGACGCCAATACGCCATTTCTCGCGCCGGCCGGATCGGTCATGGCTTCAGCTGATGACATGGCCGCCTATCTCGCTTTTGTCGCCGACGCCGGCAAAAGCTGGAGCTCGGATGTGCTGTCTGCGCCGGTGTTCGAGGAAGCCTTCACGGCCCAGGCGCAAAATCACCCATTAGCCAACGCCGTGGGTCTAGGCTTTTTCATGACCGACTGGGATGGCGCGCGCCTTATTGGCCATACCGGCGCGTTTTCTGGCTACACAAGCTATTTCTCAGTCTCGCCTGAAACGGGGCTGAGTGCGTTCATTGCCGCAGCCGGGATGCCCGCGCCGAGCGCTGGCGCTGCGCCGTTTGCGGCCTATGGCGAGGGCGCTGGCCTTATCAATCGGGCGATTTCAGGACGGCCCGCTGAGCGCTTTACCCCGGCACCGATAGCCAATGCGCAGGTCTATTCGGGAACCTATATCAACGATCGCCGATTCTCTCGCGGCGTGGCGCGCCTGATCGGCCTGCAAAACCCGGTGATCGTGGCGGCAAATTCCGACGGCTTTCTGGACATCGCCGGGGTGTCGGGCTTCGGCCACGTCGGAGGCGGCGCAATCGGCGTCGAAGGCGATGGACAAACCTCGGCTCGCCTCTACGGCCTTCCAAGCAGCGAGGAGCCATACATCACAATGAATGCCGACCGCGCCAGGAAGGCCAATTGGAACGAGCGCCCTTCGACCCTCTACACGCTGTTGATTGGCGGCGGTGTTTTGACTTTCATTGGCAGCTTTGGTGGCTTTGCGCCCGTGCTGCCCCAGCCTGCCGGCATGGGCACCTTCGCGCTGGGTCCGGTCGTCGGACTGATGGCTCTGGGCGGTATCTTTGCGGCGCTTCTGTTGTTCTATGCGCCCGGGCACAGCATTTTAGGGCATCTTATCGCCGGAGAGACCTTCCGCGTTCGGATCATAAATCTGTGCGCTTGGACCGTGCTACTGGCGAGCGCCGCGGCTGCTTGCCGGTTGCTTTTCGCGCGCCTGAGACCCGGCGCTGACCACAAATGGCTTTGGAACACGCTCCGCATGATCGCGGTAAGCGGCCTTGCCGGCTTGTCGGTCTTCGTTGTGATCACCGGCTTGGCAGACCCAAGGCTGGTTTAGCGGCGCGTCACCCCGCAGCAGGAGGCAAGATCGTGAAGCTTCGATATGTGCTCATGGGTGCGGCTTGGCTCATCCATTTCGCCGCTGCCGCCTTCGCACAGTCAGACTCTATACCCGCGCCGGAAGCGGTGGAGATGCGGCCTCGCCTCGATGCACCCGGTCTCGAGCAAGTCTTTGATCTTTATTTTGGCCCGGACAATGGCCTTAGCTTTACGGGGGCAGCCGTCGCGGTCGTCCAGGATGGAGAGATCGTCTTCACCAAGGGCTATGGCTTCGCCAACGCGGCGCGCACCATGCCGGTCGACCCCGAAACCACCGCATTTCCGGTCGGCTCGATCGCCAAAACCCTTGTCGGCGTCGCTACGGCGCAATTGCTGGACGAAGGCGTCATCGCGTCGATTGATGATCCAGTGAACGCCTATCTTGATCGCGGCCAAATCCCTGACAATTCAGGCACACCGATTACGCTCCGGATGCTCGCCACCCACCAAGCCGGCTTCGCCGATCGTCGCCAGCCCCTGATGCGCCCGGGAGAGCCGGCGCCTGAAACGAACGGGCGGTACATCGAAGGCGCGACGCCAGACTTTATCCGCCCCGTGAATTCGGGCGCGAACTATTCCAATTTCGGGATCGCCTTGCTGGGATATGCGCTGGAAGACGCATCCGGAACCGCGATGGACGCCTATCTTGAAGACAATATCTTCGGCCCCAGTGCGATGGCGCACGCGCGTATTGTTCGCGATGCCGACGATCGCGGGGAAAGCGCCCAAGGAGAGATCTTCTATCCAAATGGCGGGCGCCGCGCTGTTCCTGTTGGGTGGGCCAACAACCACACCAATAAAATGTCAGGCGGTTTGGTGATGAGCGCCGTGGATGCCGCCCGCTATATGATCGCGCTGACGGGCGGGTCTTCCGATGGCGCCATACCGGCGCTCTTGTCTCCGCAAGCGCAAGACGCCGCGTTTGACCGGCTCGGGGAGACCCATCCGCTTCTCCAAGCCTATGGGCTCGCCTTCATGGTCAATGACTGGAACGGGCTGAAGCTCGCCGAGCATGGCGGCCGCACCCTGGCCGGTGTCAGCTATCTGACGCTGATACCGGATGAGGACATCGGCATATTCGCGGCGGTCACTGGCGACAGCGGCGCGGTGCTCCCCTTCCCAGCACTTCTGGGCCAACCGGCGCCGCCGCCCCCCCTGGACGACGCCGTCCTGCCTATCAAGCGCCCGACCCTGAGCACGCTGCGGGCTGCACCGCTGGAACATCTGCTCGGGCGATTTGTGCCCCCAGTGCCGCTGGAAATGGTTGATCTGGAGCTTACCGAATATGTGGGCGAATACACTTCGCAGCGACGCCCCACCGGCTCAGTGATGAAAATCTTCAACACCCTTTTCTTAGGCGGTGGAGCAATCATTGCCACAGACAATGGAGACGGCACACTCACTTTTGGCGCCTATGGCCGCTATCAGCCCGTTGCCCCGGACATCTTTTACAAAAGCGATGCGCGCGCAGGGCGCGGCGCCAGCGGATGGAGCGATCTACTCGTCTTTAGAAGGGATGCCAGCGGGCAAGTTGCCGATGCGGCCACGACCTATACCGATATGGTGATGAAGCGCCACGCCGGCATGCTTCGTCCGAGCCAGCAAGTGACATTCCTTCAAATGGGATCTGCTGGGTTCTTGGTGACAGGGCTTCTCGCGTTGGTCTGGCCCGGTCAGACGCGGGGCCGATGGATTACGGCGGCGATGCCCGGGCTCCTCATCGCGCTTCCAATCGTGCTGTTTCGATCTTGGCCGCCGGCTCCGATTGAAGCGCTCAGCTTTCTTTGGATCACGAGCAGCGATTTGATTGTCTTGCAGATGCTCGGGAATGCGATCGGCCTGGCCGTATTGGCAATCTTCGCGATCGGTATCGCGACCCTGGTGCGCCCCGACCTCGCGCTGGCGGGCCAGGGTTGGCGCCGGGACTTCGCCAAATGGCACCTCAGGCTGCTCATCCCCGCAGGTGTGTGCTTACTGATCGGGCTGGCGGCGTTTGATCTTATCGGCTGGCACCTTTCATAGGGCGCGCTGCCCCGTCAAAGGCGCTGAGATTAGGTTGGGCGCACGCGGCAAGACCATGGATCAGAAATATGTGCGGACCGCGCCGATGACTTGGTAGTTATCGTCGACGACGAAAAGAAGTTTCCACTTGTCGAATGTCGTACACGGATGGGAGACGCCCAAGCCCACTAGGTCTCCGACGGCGAAGTCGGCCTCGGCAGGCAGGTCAATCAGCGCGTGCTGATCGTAGAGGCCCGCCACGCTCACCCCGTCTGGGCAAGCCACCGGCGCCTGGTCCCTGCCCGGCCTGTAGACCCATAAGGCAACGGGCCTGTGCACGTCATCGGAGATATCGCGCTTGCCCAGCGCGCCGATCGCCCGGGTCGGTTCTGGGCGTGATTGAATATGCGCCCAAACCTCAAGAGCTGCACGGAACCGTCCGAGGCGGCGCAGCTCCGGGTCGCGGCCCAGCAGGCTTTCAAATGACCCGTCGTAGAGCTTGCTGTCATGGGTCAAGTAACAGCCGCTTCTGATGATCAAGCGTGCGGGTTTGGACAGGTTGGCCGATTTGATGGCGTCCGTGGCCAGATCGAAAAACGCCGATCCCCCGGCCGTGATGATCACTTCCTCTCCGCTCAGTAGGCCCTGATCGTCGAGGTGACGGGCAATCTCCACCATGTCCTCCAACATGGTGGTCACCGGCCCCTCTGGTTCGACCAATGGCGCGTAGACCCCTTCAAACGCTTCGATCCCGCAAAGCGCGATATGCTTTCGGTGGCGCGCGCAGGCCGGGGCGACATCCTCGCCGGCGCTCAGACTGCGAACGCCGGCCCGTTGACCCTCAGCGCCGACTTCCAAGAGAACGTTGATCGGCTGCTTCAGCCCGCGCCCGCGCGCCGCTTCTGCCAAAAGCGATACGCCGATTGGATTATCAACCAGGCAGTAAAATTCTAGATCTGAATGGCGCTCGAGCAATTCCATTACGGCATCAATATTGGAGCGCCCGACAAGCTGATTGGCCATTAAGATGCGCCTGACGCCCATCTCAACATATAAACGGACATGGTGGGCGGTGGCCGCGGTCATGCCCCAGGCGCCATCCTCCATCTGCATCGCGAAGAGTTCCGGGCTCATGGTGGTTTTACCATGGGGCGCAATATCGACCTGGTGACGCGCGAGGAAGGCGCGCATCCAGGCGCGGTTGGCATCCAAGGCCGATTGTTTGATCACGGCCGCCGGGAGCATCAGCTCGTCGCGCAGCACATTAAAGCCCTGGGCTGGGAGATCACCGAGAGACTGACCGACAAAGGTCGACGGAATGGCCTTTAAATCCAACCCTTGGGGACTGAAACTTCTAGGATCAGTCATGGCTCTGTATGGCTCGCCGGCCTCGAAAACAGGCTTCATGGCACCGAGCGCATCAGGTTTGTGTCCCACGTGGTCTCTCCTGCTGGGGATCGCCGCGAAGGCCGCCCACCGCTGTAAACTGTTACGCTAGGCGCCTGGTCGCCTCTCATTTGGCTCTTGGCAAACAGGCCCGATCAAGACTAGGTCCGATATTGACCGCTAACATTTTACCTTCGCGATTGGGAGTGCGTTTGAATGCCTCTGGTGGTGCATATGATCGGCAATGCGCACCTCGACCCTGTATGGCTGTGGCCCTGGCAGGAAGGCCTGGACGAGGCCCTGGCCACGTTCCGATCTGCCGCCGACCGCTGCGACGAATACCCGGAGTTTATCTTCACCAGGGGAGAGGCGTGGCAGTATGAAAAGCTCGCCAGATACGACCCCGCACTGTTTGGCCGCATCGCCGAACTGGTCGCGCGCGGACAATGGAACGTGGCCGGCGGCCAGTACATTCAGCCCGATTTGAATGCACCGACTTTGGAAAGCCACCGCCGGCAGTTTCGACGCGGTCTCGCCTATTTCGAAAAAGCGTTCGGTGTGCGTCCGGTGTCGGCATTCAACGTCGACAGCTTTGGGCATCCAGCGACGTTTCCCGATATCGTCGCTCCGCTGGGGATGATTGGCTACACCATCCAACGTCCAAAGGACTTCCAAATGAAATTGCCCCAGGCATTTGTTTGGAGAGGACCGGCAGGACATGAGCTCATCACGTTCCGCATGTCCAAGCCCTACACCTCCATGACAATCGAAGAGCTGTCAGGCGCCTTGGAGGCGGCAATTGAGGATTGCGGCGAGGGCCTCGGCCACACCATGTGCTTCTATGGGATTGGCAACCATGGCGGCGGGCCGAGCAAGGCCCAGATTGAGTGGATCCTCAAAAACCGCACCACACTCGACGGCGTGGAACTTAGGTTCAGCACGCCGGATGCGTATTACCGCGCGATCGCGCCGAAAAAACATCGGCTCCCGGTCATTGAAGGCGATCTGCAGCACTGTTTTCCAGGCTGTTACTCGGTCATGCACGACATTCGGCAAGCGCAGCGACACGGCGAACTGAAGCTCGAACAGGCCCAAGCGCTAATCGAGGTTTTCGCCGGCGAGGACGACCTGGCCGATCTCTACCATCAACGCCTGGAGACAGGGTGGGACGACCTCCTATTTACTGCGTTTCATGACATCCTCGCCGGAACTTCAGTCAAGCGCAGCTGGCCATCCGTCAGAGCGATGCAGGGGCGCGCCCTAATCGAAACCGAAGAGGTCGTCAGCGAGGCTACGCGCCGTTGGGTCCGGCGCAGGCTCGGCCCTGAAAATGCCCACAGGCATGTCATCATCAACGCCGAAGCCCACGCCTGGACGGGGTTTCTCGAAATCGAGCCATGGCTAGAGGATTACGCCAATTGGGATGATCGCTGGCTCAGCAGGACAAACGGGCAGCCGGTCGATTTCCAGCTTGTCCAGGCCGAAGCCAATATCCGCAGCCGCGTGCTCGTGCCAATAGATGTGCCGGCCGAGGGGCATGAGGTCCTTGTGATCCAGCCCACTCCGTCACCGGCCCGATCAAAGCTCACCGACCTCCGGGCCACTGGCTCCAGCCTCTCTAATGGGCATGTGGACATTGCCCTGGGCGCGGGCGGCTTAGACCAAATCAAATTTCACGACAAAGACACCCTGGGCGCCGGCGGCCTGCGCTTACAGCTTCGCGATGATCCGACGGACTGCTGGGGGATGTTCAACGATTCCCACGAGGGAGAGATCTTATCGGTCTGGGATACAGGCGGTTGGGTGATTGAGGAAACCGGTCCGCTGCGCGCGCGCGCTCGGCTAGAGGGGCGTCTTGGAACGTCGCGACTTCTATTTCTCGTCAGCCTGTACCGGGACCAAGCTGAGGTGCACATCGATGTTGAGGTCAATTTCGATGAACGCAAACGTTTGCTTCAGATGCCGATCTCTTGGGCCGCTCGCGAACGCTGCCACACCGACGGGCTTCCTGGCGGCCACCTGGCCCGCCAAACATCGGTTGTTGAATGGCCCTTCCAAGCCTGGAGCCATTGCCAAACGCCGCTGGGCAGCGCGGCGGTCTTTTCCCACGACATCTTCAGCCTGAGCCACCGCGCCGAGGAAACCATCTTGACGCTTTTGCGCGCCCCGATCATGGCCAATGCAGGAAACACGCCCCTGGTCTATGCTGGCCGCGACGACCACACGGACCAAGGGATTCACACCTTCCATATCGAGGTTGCTTTTGGCGCCGAGCTGAATGGCGAGGCCCTACATCGCCGCGCCGACCAGATGGTGAAGCGCCCAATCCACTTTGACTATTATGACGGCATGGAGCGCCCCTTGCCGCTGGCCGCCAACCCTACGCCGCCGAATAGTATGGTGGCCGGGCCAACCCCAACTTCGATAAATAGCGTCAATCGCCAATGATCGGTGTCGAGGCTCAAAGCGCCAGCGGGCTGCAGCGCCCGTATAATCACCTCAAAAGGCTGTTCCATGAGATCGGCCTCCTGCGCTCCATCTCGGGAACGCTAAACTGGGACGCCGCCGTCAATCTGCCGCCAGGCGGCCGCAGGCTCCGCAGCGATCAATTGGCCCTCATCGACGCGGCCATCTACGACCGTTTATCAGCAAACCGAACGCGCGATTTACTTGCCGCTGCACTGGAGATGGCCGCAAGCTTGGAGAGGTTGGATCGTATCAATCTCGATCTTATGGGGCGTGAGATTGGCCACGTCACTGCCGTTCCCAAAGGCTTATCCTCAGCACTGGTGCGCGCGCAGGCAGACTGCGAAGGGGTATGGGCCGCCGCCAAACCCGAGAGTGATTTCGCCGCCGTTGCCCCCCTGGCAGCAGAAGTCCTGAATCTGACCAGGCAGGTGTCAGTGGCCAAATCCCGCAGGCTGGGCCTATCGCCCCAAGAGGCCTTGATCGACTATTGGGACCCTGGCACGTCTCTCAGGGACTTTGCTGGTCTTTTCGCCCCGTTAAAAGCGCGCCTTCCCGAATTTATCGATCGCATCGAGCGCCTCCAATCGCCTGATCGATGCCCTATCATGCCGGCCATGCCAGCAGCCATCCAATTAGAGGTGTGCAGCCGCCTAGCGCGAGACCTCGGCTATGATTTCGACCATGGCCGGATCGACCAGAGCGCGCAGGCATTCTTCGTCGACGACTGTCCAGAGGATGTTCGCATCACGACAAGGCCCGACCCTGACGATTATCGCTCGGCGGTATTCGGGATCTTACATGAGATTGGCCATTCGTTTTACGAGCGCGCCCTCCCGCGCGATTGGCTCTACCAACCTATTGGCCGACCTGCGTCGGCGGGCATGCAAGAAAGCCAGTCCCTTCTTTTCGAGAAACTCATTGGGCGCCATCCTGCCTTTCTAGCGATGATCGCAGGGCAGATGAAAAGCGCGACCGGAGATCCGGGCCCAAGCCCCGAACACGTATCGCAACATCTCCGCCGCGTTGAACGAACGCCGATTCGCACTGATGCTGACGAGGTGACCTATCCGCTCCACGTGATCATCAGGTGTGAGCTAGAAGCAGAGCTTGTTTCCGGCGCATTGGACTTCACGGACCTGCCTTCGGCTTGGCACGAGGCATACCGCGACCTGCTAGGCGTGACACCGAAGAGTGACCGGGAAGGCTGTCTGCAGGACATCCATTGGTACCGCGGTCTGTATGGCTACTTTCAAAGCTATGTTTTGGGGAGCCTGATATCTGCCCAATTGCTCGAAGCTGCGCGATCATCGTCTCCGGAGATCGATGCAGGCCTCTCGCGCACGGACCTTTCCTCGCTGAGGTCGTGGCTGCAAAGCAACATTTATTGCCACGGGCGCGCATACTCGGCCCTCCAATTGGTTACGACGGCGACCGGCAAGCCCTTATCGGTTGAGCCCTTGATGAGACACTATGAGCAGAGGTATGTCGCGCGGCCACACGGCGCCCATTGATGTGTTTGAAGTGAAGCCCGTTTTGACTTGGACATGTTGCTTATGACGCTTTCGATGCCGGAATTGATCGTTCAGGCCCAAGTAGACGCCTATAATCGACGCGACTTGGCAGGCTTTCTCACCGCCTATTCGGACGCGGTCGAAGTGTTCAATTTCCCGCACTCTCTCGTCCTGTCAGGTAAGCGGGAGCTTGCCGAACGCTACCGAGTGCGCTTCGCAGAAAATCCTGATCTTAGGGCTGAGATACACCAGCGCCTGATTTTTGAGAATACGGTAATTGACCATGAAACGGCCAGCGGCGCGGTTTTTGGGCGCAAGCCATGTATCGCTATTTATGAGGTCGAAGCGGGCTTGATCCGCCGTGTCACGTTCAAGATGGCCGAAGATCCAGGCTAAAGCCCCAGCGGCGTGGGTCTTGCCCCTAGAAACCCTGTCGATAAGTGGCAGATCATTAGGGGGGCTGGGCAGGCGGGCTGCGCAGTCTCGGAACCGATTGCATGAGCTTTGTCGTGTAGGGGTGAACCGGCCGCTCAATGATGTCTTTCGTGCGCCCCGCTTCCACCACCTGCCCACGGTACATCACAAGGGTACAGTCACAAATCTGGCGGATGACCGCCATGTCATGGCTGATGAACATTATCGACATGCCCAGATCGCGCCGCAAATCGCTCAAGAGGTCAAGGACTTGCGCCTGGACCAAGACATCGAGTGCGCTCACGCTCTCGTCGCAAATCATCATCTTTGGCTCGACGACAATGGCGCGCGCAATCGACACGCGCTGGCGCTGACCGCCCGAGAATTCATGGGGATATCCCATCGCAACCGATGGAGTGAGCCCCACACGCTCAAGCGCCTGACCGACACGGCTTTGATGTGACGCCGGATCCAGCTCGGGGCGCAGATATCGCAGGCCCTCGGCGATGGCGTCACCTACCGTGAGGCGCGGGTTTAAGGCGGCGTTGGGGTCCTGAAAAACCAATTGTATGTGCCGCCGGCTGGCGCGCCATGCCTTAGGGCTCAAGTCCAACAAAGACAGGCCTTCAAATTGAATGTGGCCTGAGACGGCCGGGACCAGGCCGGTGATCGCGCCCGCGAGCGTTGATTTTCCAGAGCCCGATTCACCGATCACGCCGAGGATTTCCTGCCTGGCCAGCGAAAAACTCACCGCGTCCACCGCCCGCGGGACATGCTTTGATCCTGCGCGAAAGATGGGAAACTCCACGTTCACCTTGTCGACCGAGAGCAAGGGTTCAGGCACGGTGATACGCCCCATAATGCTTCAGGAACGCGATTGCCCCAGGCCTGCGTCCGAGGGCGCCGGCCCCTAACGCGCCGGCGCTATGTTTGAGCGGTGTCACGCTGATCTCCCATGCCTGCCCCCTCATCGCCCATCCGCGGCACAGCGGCTAACAGAGTCCGCGTGTAAGCGTGGGAAGGCGCCTCGATCACCTGGCGCGCCTCTCCCAGTTCCACGAGCACGCCGTCCTTCATGACACCGATCCTGTCAGCAATGCGGGAGACCACTGCAAGATCATGGCTGATGAACACCAAACCCGCGCCTTGCTCGGCCTGTAGCTCCTTCAGGATTGACAGCACCTCTGCCTGGATCGTCACGTCGAGGGCCGTGGTGGGTTCGTCCGCGATGATCAGTTCGGGCCGGGCAATCAGGGCCATGGCGATCATCACACGCTGGTTCATCCCGCCCGAGAGTTGGGCGGGATATTGCTCGATCACGATGTGTGGTGAGCGAAGACGCACGGCCTCCAACATCTCAAGTGCCCGGCGATGGGCCGCCGAACCAGCTTCTTGACCGTGCGCCTCCAAGACCTCGGTAAGTTGCCGGCCAATCGTCAGGTGTCCAGCAAGGCCAGAGGACGCGTTCTGGAAGATCATCGATATCCGGCTTGCCCGCAGCGCCCTCAGGCAGGCCTCGCCCGCGCCCACAAGCTCCTGGCCGTCGAACATGATGCTGCCGGTCACCTTTGCGGCGCTGCTCGTCAGGCCAAGCGCGGCAAGAAAGGTCTGGCTCTTGCCGGAACCAGATTCCCCGACGATCGCGACGCACTCCCCCTTGCTCACATCGAGACTGAAGCCCTGAACCGCCGGCCGGGCGCAGGTGTCGTCACCGAAGCGTATAGAAAGATCGCGGATCGAAAGCATCGGCGCGGTCATGAAATGGCCTCTGACTTTGGATCAAGCGCGTCGCGTAATCCGTCCCCCAACAGGCTAAGCGCAAACAAGATGGTCATGAGGGTGAGCGACGGGAACGCCAGAAGCCAAGGCGCGGTATATATCTCCTTGGCACCATCGGCGATGAGCACACCGAGACTGGTCATGGGTTCCTGGACGCCAAGCCCCAGAAAACTGATAAAACTCTCGATCAAAATCACATCTGGGATAATCAGGGTCAGGTATACGATGAGCACGCCCGTCAGATTTGGGGCAACATGCCTGGACAATATGCGCCATGGCGGAGCACCGGAGAAGCGGGCTGCCGTGATGTAATCGCTTTTCTTTATGCTGAGCGTCTGTGCCCGGACAATCCGGGCCATGGTAAGCCATTGGATCGCGCCGACCGCGATGAACAGCAAGACGATGCTGCGACCAAACAAAACCACAACAATGATGATGAAGAACATGAACGGGACGGCGTACAGACCATCTACGATCCGCATCATGATGAGGTCTGTCCGCCCTCCTACATAACCGGAAACCGCTCCATAAATGACGCCGATAACCAAGCTGACGATAGCTGAAAGAATGCCGATCGAAAACGACACTACAACGCCGAGCATGGTGCGTGCGAAGAGATCGCGGCCGTTGTAATCAGTGCCGAAGATGTGCCCAGTGGACAGGTCGGGCGGCTCTCCAATTCGATCCCAGTATATCTGGTCATATCCATGGGGGCCGAGCACAAGCGCCGCGCCGGCCAAAAGCGCCAGAATCGCCAACCAACAGAACGCGAACAACGCGGGGCGGTTACGCGTGAAGCGATCTTGCGCACGCTGAAAAGGTGTCCGGGCGGCGACGGTGTCGCTCATTTACCCACCCTCAGCGCAGGGTTGAGCGCACCATAGGCCAGATCGGTCAGCAGGTTTACCAACACGATCAGACCAGCATAAACCACCACCAATCCCATCACGAGGGTGTAATCACGATTGAGGGCGCCGTTGAGAAAGGCCAGGCCTGTTCCAGGCAGGCCGAAGATTTTTTCAATCACCACCGACCCTGTCAGCACCATCACGGCAATCGGGCCGACATAGCTGACCACAGGCAACATGGCGGGCGGCAGGACGTGTCGGCGCATCACGGTCGACGGCGAGAGCCCCTTCGCCCGCGCTACAATGACGTGGTCGGCCGAAAGTGTCTCAAGGACGCTGGCTCGGGTAAGGCGGGCGATGTATGCGGCATTGGGGAGCCCCAGGGCCACCACCGGAAGGATCAAATTGAGCGGGTTGCCTGCGTTCCAGCCTCCGACCGGCAACCAGCCAAGCAAGACGCCGAAAACCAGAGCCAGCAGCGGCGCAGTCACGAAACTTGGAACCGCGATGAGCGCCGACATCACGCCGGTGCTCGTCCGATCAAACCATGAGTTATGCCGCGCCGCCATCAGGGCCCCGAGTGAGACCCCTAATCCGGCTGCTAGAACGAGCGCTAATGCGCCAATGGTCAAGCTGACCGGGAGTTGGTCGGCGATGATGTCGGAGACGGCGACATCCTTGTAGCGAAATGACGGGCCAAAATCGCCCCGCAACAGGCCGGCAATGTAGGATATGAACTGTTCAGGCAGGGATTTGTCCAAGCCGTAACGCGCGTCCAAAGATGCGCGAACTTCTGGTGCAAGCTCGCGGTCTCCGTCAAACGGTCCGCCCGGGGCCAATCGCAACAGGAAGAACGTCGCCGTCACGACTGCAAATAGGGTCGGGATGGCAAACGCCAGTCTCTGCAAGACGAAACGGATCATCGGCGCCG
This sequence comes from Pseudomonadota bacterium, assembly GCA_038747245.1. GTDB lineage: Bacteria > Pseudomonadota > Alphaproteobacteria > Caulobacterales > Hyphomonadaceae > UBA5336. Next base: position 267,907 of record JBCDJY010000001.1, read on the forward strand.
GGCCATGTCGTGGCGGCCGACGCTAGTGGCAGGCCATTCCAATTGGTCGGCGGCGCCCATCGGCCCATGCGATTTCGGTATATGCAAGCTCGCCGGGCGGAGGCCAAGGTGAGACGTACAACGCCCGGCCCGCCCTCGAAGAGACCTCTCAAATGCTGAGACTGCCTCATCGACGTCGAGCGGAAGCCTTAAGCGGATGCCGGGCAAAGCGCCGATACCCATGCCCGCCGTGTTCAGAAAATTGCGAAGACCAATCTCGAACAGAACTGCGCCCTTGCGCCAATCGTCCGGCATTTGCCACGCTTTCATGTTAGTGTTGCCGGAACACGCTGCCTATCAAAATTTTATCCTTCTAGATAAGCAGCATCTCATAAGCTTGGAAACCTGCTAATATATCAATAAGTCAGTATCACTATGCTCAACGCTTCCGGTGACCCGTTACCAAACACAGCCGCCGCGCGGGCAAAACGGCTGCACAAATCGCTCCTTGTTTGGGACAACCATGCTTGCCTTCCCATGGACGCCTCGCGGAACCTGGACCAACTCCCTCAAATCCACCGATTTGCGCAGGCCGGATGCGACATGGTCAGCATCAATATCGGCTATGGAGAGATCGCGCACGCGCATCACATCTCACTTGCCAAACAGATGGCGGATTGGATCGACGCCAGGACGCAATCCCTGCTGCGCGTCACGTCGGTTGAAGACATCCAAGTCGCACGCCGAGACCAGCGCCTGGCCGTCGCCTTCGATATCGAAGGCGCGGCCGTTATCCGTGACCTAGGCGATGTGCAGGTGTTCTATGACCTTGCCGTGCGGTGGATGTCGCTCGCCTACAACCGCAATAATCCCTATGCGGGTGGCTGCCACGATGACGATCACGGCTTGAGCCATGCCGGCAAGGACCTCGTCGCGGAGATGGAACGCGTCGGGATGACGGTGTGCTGTAGCCATGTTGGCTATCACACCATCGAAGATGTGCTGCACGTTGCGTCTAAGCCCGTCATTCTCTCGCACTCCAACCCTCGCGGGTTGACCGATCACCCCCGCAACGTGCCAGACGCGCTGCTCAAGGGCATTGCAGAGACTGGCGGCGTGATCGGCGTCAACGGGCTCAAACTGTTCCTTGGCGCAGACTACGACGCTGTCAGGGTCTGTGAACACGCACTCTATCTGTTGAATCTATTGGGAGACCGAGCGGTGGGATTTGGGCTCGACTATGTTTTCGACCGTGAGGAGATCGACGCCGAGAAAAGCGGAATGTCGGATACTTTTCCATCCGGTTGGGGCTATGAAGAGCCCGTTCGGTGCTTCGACACCAATGATTGGCCGGCCATAACTGCGCGCTTGTTGGGCCATGGCCTATCGGAAAATACCCTCAAAAACGTGCTCGGACAAAACTGGCTTCGCGTTGCCACCGCGTGCTGGCAATGAGGCGCGCCCATTGGCTCGGCGGCCTGATGGTGGCCTGGGCGGGCGCGATATGCGCGCCGCAGGCGGCCGCCGACCCCAGCGATCAGGCCATCAGCCGCGGCATCCTTGGTGAACCGATTTCGATCAACCCTCAGACCGCTTTCGACGAAGCCGGTAAGGCCGTCGTCTACGACCTTTTCGAAGGCCTTGTGAGTTTCTCAGCTAACGGTGATTTGGTGCCGGGCGCAGCAGATGGCTGGACTGTCAGCGACGATGCTCTGATCTATACATTCAGCCTCGATCCAGGCGCCAAATGGTCGAATGGTGACCCTGTGACTGCGATGGATTTTGTCGAAAGCTGGAGACAGCTTTTGAGCCCGGAAACCGCTGCGCCCTATGCATCGCTGGGTTTCTCCATCCGAAATGCAAGGCAGGTCGCGCAAGGCGTCAAGCCCGCCTCTGAATTGGGCGTGACCGCCGCCGGCGATCAGACCCTGATTGTTGAACTCGAAACGGCCACACCGTTTTTCCTCCAACAGGTCTCGCACTACGCATTCATGCCGCTCCACTCGAGTGCGATCGGAACGGCGCCTGCGCAATGGCTTGTTCCTGGCGAGCTGGTGTCCAACGGGGCCTATACACTTTCACAATGGCGGCGTGGACAGAGGCTCTCCCTGGCGCGCAATCCCTATTATAGAGCGGCAGGCTCTGTCTCCATGCCGACGATCCACCATGTGGTGTCAAACGATCTGTCGATGGAAGTGCTGCGGTATCGCGCCGGCGAGATCGAAGTTTCCTATGACACGCCCAGCACGCAAATTTCCTGGCTCGAGGAACGGCTGCCTGGCGAGCTGGGCATCGCGCCCAAGCTGGCGGTCTATTATCTCGCGATCAATCTCGACGCCCCGGCACTCCAGAACCCGGGCGTGCGCCGCGCCCTCACCATGTCGATTGAACGCGATGTGCTCACCGAAAAGATCACGCGCGGCGGAGAACAACCGCTCTATGGCCTGGTGCCGCCGTCAATGTGGCCGGAAGGCCAGGCCTATGCGCCTGAATGGTCGAGCTGGCCACGCCCGCGCCGGGTCGCCGAGGCGCGCGCACTCATGGAAGCGGCAGGGTTCGATGAGGACAATCGATTGCGCCTTGAAATCCTCTTTAGCGACTCAGACCTCGCCAAGCGTTTATTCGTCGCCACAAGTGCGATGTGGCAGGACGTGCATGTTGATGCGCGGCTTTTAAACGTCGAGCCGCGCGCGACTCAGCAATTGAGACGAGAGCGCCAATTCCAGCTCTTCCGAACCGGGTGGACCGCCGATTACGCCCATCCCTACACATTTCTGGAAATTTACCGCAGCGATGCCGGTGATCTGAATTTCCCGAATTATCGCAATGCGCGTTTCGACGCCCTCCTCGACGAAGCACTTGCCGCGCAGGGGGAAGACGCTGCGGACCTATTCCGGCAGGCCGAAGCCCTAGCCATGTCGGATAATCCGGCAATTCCGATTTTCGTTTACTCAACACGGCGCCTGGTCAAACCGTATATTGGCGGCTGGGTGAAAAACCCAATTGATGTGAATTTGAGCCGGCACCTCTATTTCGAACCCGTCGGAGGCACCGACTGATTGGGTCGCTATCACGCCCCGATGAGCCGAGGCGTCGCCTTCAAGAGGCTTTGAAGATACTCGGTTTGCGGATTTTGCAGTTTGTCTGCAGCGAAACCGAGCTCGACGATCTCTCCTGTTCGCATAACCGCAATCCGGTCGCTCATATGGGCCACGACCGACATGTCATGGCTGATGAGAAAGTAAGTCAGGCCGCGCGCATCTTGCAGGTCCAATAACAGGTTGAGGATCTGCGCCTGAACTGAGGCATCCAGGGCCGATGTCGGCTCATCCAGCACCAGGATTTCCGGATCAGTGGATAGTGCGCGCGCGATGGCGATCCGCTGACGTTCACCTCCGGAAAACTCCCTTGGACCCTTTTCCAGCACATCTCCCGCCAGTCCGGAGCGATCTAAAAGGTCCTTTGCCTTCTCGCGCCGGTCGCTGCGAAACCCCGCAATCTTGAGCGGCTCAGTCACGATCTGCCAGACTGGCATCCGCGGATTGAGCGAACTTCTTGGGTCCTGGTAAATCATCTGCAACCTGCCAGATCTGGCCGCCTCAAGGGGCGCGCGGCCAAGCACGGTGACCGCTCCAGAGCTCGGCGGCTGCAATCCCATAATCGTCCGCGCAAGTGTCGTTTTGCCAGAGCCGGATTCGCCGATCAGGCTGAACGTCTCGCCTCGCCGGACGTTGAACGACGCAGATTTCACCGCCTGTACGGCTTCGGTGGCCCGGCCACGCCAATCGCGTTTGGTCGTAAAGGCGACACTCACTTCCTCGAGCGCGATGACTTGGCCGCCGGCCACCACATGCTGTTCGCTGCCAGTGCACGGCGCGACGCCGGGCGCGGGCAACCGAGCGCGCTTCTCGTGGCCTTCGGGCAGGCAATCGAGAAGGCCTCGGGTGTAGGAATGGCTTGGGGACGTCAGAACGTGCGTCACCTGCCCCGCCTCAACAATTTCGCCCTGCCTCATCACGTAAACACGGTCACAGAGCTGGGAGACGACGGCGAGGTCGTGGGAGATGAAAAGAACAGCGGCGCCGCGCGCCAGCGCCAAATCGCGGATGAGGGCTAACACCTCTGCCTGGACGGTGACGTCTAAAGCCGTCGTTGGTTCATCGGCGATCAGGAGCTTCGGATCCGCCGCAAAGGCGATGGCGAGCATCACGCGCTGACGCATGCCGCCGCTGAGCTCAAAAGGATAAGCCCGCAGCACGCGCTCGCGATCACGTATGCGAACGTCCAGCAAAAGCGTCTTCGCACGTGCCTTGGCTTGGGCTTTGTCCAGTGCCGTGTTCGCGGCGATGGCCTCGATAAGCTGAGCCTGAATGCGGCGGGTGGGATTGAGCGATGTCATCGGTTCCTGGAACACAACCGACACGTCACCGCCGCGCACAGATCTCAGCTGACTGGGCGACATTTGCGACGTGCATCGGCCGGCAAGAGCGACCCGTCCGCCTGTAATCTGGCTGATGCCCCGTGGCTGTAGCTGGGGGATCGACATCGCCGTGACGGATTTGCCCGAACCAGATTCGCCAACCAAGCCGACGATTTCGCCCGCGTGTACCGCAATCGAAACGCCCTTCACTACAGGGCTCCAGCGCCCGCGGCCCGAAGTGAAGCTCAATTCCAATTCATCGATTTGGACGAGCGGGGCCTCGGTCATTTTGCGCGGCCCTCACGGCGCGGATTGAGCGCGTCGTTCAATCCATCGCCCAGCAGGTTGAAGCCCGTTGCAGTCACCAAGATCGCGAGGCCAGGGGCGATCGGATAAGCTGGGTGGATGGTGAGATAGTTTCGACCATTGGCGACCATCGCCCCCCACTCGGCCGTGGGCGGCTGGGCGCCAAGACCGAGAAAGCTAAGCGCCGCTGCCGCAAGGATGATCGCGCCGACCGAAAGCGTCGCTTGGACAATCAAAGCCGGCGCGGCATTGGGAATGATGTGTCGCAGCAAGATATGGCGCGACGGCGCTCCGTAGAGCTGGGACGCCTCAACATAGGCCTCGCTCCGCACAGTTAGCGCCTGACCTCGCGCGAGCCGCACCATGCCGGGCGTTGCGACGAAGGCCAGGGCCAGGGTGGCATTGAACAAACTCGGGCCCAGGGCTGCGGTGAACGCCATCGCCATCACAAGGCCGGGCAGCGACAGCACCACATCTGTAGCGCGCATAATGGCTGCATCGAGCCACCCGCCCTTGAGGCCCGCATAGGCCCCGATCAGCGTGCCGACGCTGGCGCTTAAAGCCACGATGGATACTCCAATCGCCAGGGAAATCCTGGCTCCATGGAGCAGTCTCGAAAGCAGATCGCGGCCCAACTCGTCTGTGCCTAACCAATGGGCCATGCTGGGCGCCTGAAGGCGAACGTCAAGGTCGATCGCTGTTGGGTCGTAGGGCGCAACAAGCGGGCCAACCAGAGCGGCTATGATCGCGGTCGCGACCAATACCGCGCCGAGCCTCATCAGCGGCGAGCCCGCCAGTTCGTCAAAGATCAAACCGAGACTGCGAGACCGGCGCCGGAGACCTGTCACAATCCTCATTTCACCGCTCCCGATCTGAGGCGCGGATCCAGAAACAGGTAGGCAATGTTTATGACCAGGTTCAGTACGGCGTAAATCACGCCGACAATGATGGTGAAGCCAATGATCGCGGGGAAATCGAGGGATTGGGTGGCCTGGAGAATATAGCCGCCCATTCCGGGCCAACCGAATATCGCCTCGGTGACCACCGCCCCGGTCAGCATGGCTGCGAAACTCAGGCCCAATTGGGTCACGAAAGGCGTAAGGGCATTGGGCAGGGCATGACCGAAGACCACACGGTGTTCCGCCAGCCCAATCGACCGGAAAGTGCGAATGTAGGCGCGGCCCAACTCTTCAAGAAGCGAGGCCCTGATGAGCCGGGCAAAAACGCCCATCGTGATCAAGCCAAGACAGCTTGCCGGCAGGACCAAGTGCGTGAGCGCGCTTAAAAATGCATCCGGGCGCAGCGCCACGATCGAGTCCACAAGATATAATCCGGAGATGCGATCAAGCGGCGCCAGGGTGGGGTCGATGCGCCCGCCTGCCGGAAACCAGCCCAAGGTGCCATAAAACAGCAGTAAAAAGAGAAGAGCGAGCCAAAACGAAGGGGTCGACACCCCCGTCAAAGCCACGACGCGCACCAGATTGTCGATCCAACCGTCTTTGTACACCGCCGACAAAACACCCAACAGAATGCCGCCGATCACGGCGATCATCATAGCCGCTACCGCGAGCTCGACGGTGGCAGGGGCGTAGGTCGCCAAGTCCTGTAACACGGGCTGCCCCGTCGTAATCGACGTGCCAAGGTCACCCTGGAGCAGGTTTCCGACATGAATCCAAAACTGCTCGAACAGACTGCGGTCAAATCCAAGCTCTACTCGAATTTGTTCCACCACCTCCTCGCTGGCAAAATCACCGGCAATCAGCCGAGCTGGGTCGGTCGGGATCAATCGGGAGATGAAGAAAGTGAGGACGACTACGCCGAACAGAACGAACACCAACATCGCCAATCGGCGCGCCACCAGCTTCAGGATCATTGCGCTTGTCCGATGCCGGCCTCCCTGTGGAAGGCGCGCCCCCTGAAATTCAGAACGTGTGGGCGCTGCCGATCGTCGAAGTCTTGAAAGCGCTGCAAAAGAGGCGACCTGCGATTGGGAAATGAGGCCAGGAACAGGTCATCGCTTACGGGCGCAAGGTCGACCTCCATCGTCGTTGGGTCGCCCGCGGCGCTGCCAAGGAACGTGTACGCCGCGATCAGCGCCTTGCCGCGCGCAGACACGCTGATCCGGGCAGAGGGCGCCGCGTAGACGCCTGTGAACCGATCAAGGTGAATTGGATCCATATCGATTGGCTGTGGCAAAGGCGCCGGGGCCCCGCCCAGGATTGGCGCGAACACCCGTCGAAAAACATCCTCTGCAAATCCATCCGCGAGACCGCCATTGAGCATGATTATGATCGCACTTTGCGAGGGATCGTGGAGTCTGAAGAAAAAGCTCTGGCCCAGAACAACGCCGTCATGGCCGTACAGGCTGACCCCGTTCGTCCAATCGTGGAGCATGGTCCCCAGGCCCCACGCACTAGCAAAGGTTGCCGCCGGCCCGGTCACCCAGCGGGTCTTCATCAGCCGGGTCCACCTCCTCGAAAGGACCCTGTTTCCGGAGCGCGACACCCCATCGCTGAGCATAACTGCCGCGAAAGCCGACATGTCGCCGACCCGTGCCATGGGCCCACCGCCAGCCGGCGCTAAAAAGCGATGCGAAGTAAGCGGCACCAGCTCGGGCTTCCCCGACTTGCCGGGCACGTGACCTTCGGCGAAGTTTGCGTATTCGGGCAACGCGTGGGGGCCGCCGACATATCCGTCCATTTCGCTTGGCTCGGCAACCAAGGCTTGAATGGCCTCGTCCCAATTTCTGTCGAAAACGCATTCGCAAATCCGCGCCAAGATGCTGAAACCGGCATTGCAATAGGCGTGTCGGCGCCCTGGCTCATCGGACTGGGGGACATCCGATAACCGGTTTACATAGGCTTCGATTGCCTCAGATCCCCCCCCGTGTCGAAGACGACGTCGCCGTCAAATCCTCCTGTATGGGTGAGGAGATGGAACAAGGTGATCTGAGGGTCCGGGCGGATCTTTGGAAGGTACCGATCGATCGGGTCATGAAGGGCGACCAGCCCTCGATCCACGGCCACGCCGACGAGCGCAGCTGTGAGCATCTTGGCCGCCGAGCCAATATGAAACCGCGTATCTGCGTCGATCAATCGGCCTTCCCCGAGAGAGCGAACCCCGGCCACAACCGTTTCTTCCTGCCCACCGGAGATCAAGCCTATTGCGGCGCCCGGCACGCCGTTGTCCAAGGTCGCCCTGTCCAAAACCGCGCCAACATCTATGGAGAGCGCTGTCATGACCGCCCCCGCTGCTCAATTACGCGAAGGGTTTGGGCTGCCCGCGCTTTACCGGCGGGGTCGATCGGCCAGAGGGGCCGGCGAATTTTGTCATAATCAACCAGGCTTGGGTCAAAAACAGCAATTCCCTGGGACGCAAGGTAGATAATATCGCCGTTCAGGGCGCTGAAATCGTCTCGAAAGTGGTGGTTGGACTTCACCAAGATGACGGACATGCGCGCGCAATCTATGCCGGCTTGCGCGAAGGTCTCCCGAGTGAACGCCTGATTTCGGACCGTACAGACCGAAAGACATGTGTCGCCGGAGCGCAGGCCGACAACTGTGCCAAGGGGCCAAACCGATCCACCGAAGTTCTGGGTGGCATGCTCCGTGATCGCGATCACTTCCACGTCGAGGTCTAGGGGGGCTCCCGATAAAGCGCTGGCTTTGCCGCCAATGCGCAACGAAAACCTGGCGCCTTCGCCGCGCGCTCGGCAGATCGCCGCAGCGCCCGGGTCCCAAATCGGTCCGGCGGCCAGAGGGCCGATCTCAGCGCGCATTAAATGCCTAAGGACCTCGGTCGCGTCAGACGGCGCGCCGCCCCCGGGATTATCGGCCCCCTCCGCCAGCACGATTGGCGCGTTTAAGCGCGGCATCTCGGCCAAGACCTCAGCAACGGACTTGCGAGGCTCACTCGCCGTTTCGCGAATGTCCCAGGCCATTTCCCCAAGCTCTTGGCTGACCGCCATGGCCAGGTCGCGGTCGCCATTCGTCGTCACCCAAACCTTGGCGGTCATTTCCTCCACGTCGCCGGATGCAAAGCTGTGGCCCAAAGATACCGAGAGCACACCGGGTCTGCTTTCGGCAGATTGCATGGCTTGTACAAATTGGCGGGTCGGTTCCTGCTTTGTGTAGAAGAAGGTGGAGGCCCGTAGATCCATCACCGCTGTGACAGGGGTGACCGCTCCGCTGTGGGCGCGCTGGCACAAGTCCACCAGCTTTTCGGCTCTCTCCAAAGCATCGGTGTGCGGGTATTCGTGGAAGGCCAAGACGATGTCGGCGGGCGCCATCATGTCGTCTGTGAGATGGCAGTGCGGGTCCAACTCAACCCCGACGGTTGCCGATGGCCCCACAATCTCTCTGACCCGCCCAATCAGGTCTCCCTCGCAATCGTCATAGCCGTCCGCGCACATTGCGCCGTGCACCCCCAGCAGCACGATATCGACAGGCAGTGCGCGGCGAAGATCATTGAGAAGCTCATCTCGCAAATCCTCGTACACGCGGCGGACCGTTCGCCCAGATGGCAAGGCCGCAGCACAAAGCCCTTCATGTATGATCCAACCCCACTCATCAGCCTTTTGGCGCGCCACCCAAAGCGGGCCAGTGAACAGGGTCGGGCCCTCGTTCGGATGCTCACCGGCTGGATACAGAAACCAATCTTCAAAGTGACGGCGCTCTGTGGGCAGCGGCCCGAACGTGTTGGTCTCTGTGGCCAGGGCGGCGCAAAAGACCCGGGTCAATTCCCGGTCTCCTGCACGGTCAGTTGAAGTTGGGAAAATGGCGGATCGAAGACGTTATACTCATGCAGTTCGATACCTTCGAGCCGCGTTGAATACACCGGCCAGACCGCATTCTTGACCAGATAGACGTAAGGCAGGTCTTGATTGGTGAGGGCAACAATCTCACTGAGTTGCCGGGCGCGGGCCGCCGCATCGGTTTCTGTAAGCGACGCCCGGACGAGTTCAGCGACCCGAGGATTGTCGTAGCGCGCATAATTACCCGCAGCTCCAATCCTCTCGGGATCGAACCAGTAATTTACAATATTGGAGGGGTCGCCAAACACCGACACCCAGCCCATGAACATGAAATCGAAATTTCCGCGATCAATCCGGTTTATCAGCGCCGGAACGGTCAGGCGCTGGAGCTCAACCTCCAAACCAATTTCGGCAAGGCTGGATTGCACAAACACCGCCATGGTGTCTGCGCCAGCAGAGACCCCCGGGTAGATCATCTGCAAGCGCGGTATTGGCTGCTCGCTCGCAATCTCGCGCACAAGCCGCGCGGCCTCCGAGGGATCATATTCGTAGGGGTAATCGGCGCTGGTATACCCGGGCATACCCGGCAGGAGAGGCCCATTATAGGGGTCGGCGAGACCATACTTCACGTCCCGCACAATCGCTTCATAGTCTATCGCAAGGGCAATCGCGCGTCGTAGCCGCACATCGGCGAATGTCTCCGTTTGCATGTTGAAAGCGAGATAATTCAGAGCCTTGGTTGGCACGTGCTGGGCCACGAAGCGGTCCGAGCTCTGGAAGTCGGCCAAGACTTCGGCTGGAAGAAAGTAAGCCATGTCGAGATCGCCCTTGCGAAGTAAAAGGGCGCGGATCGCAGGGTCGGAGGCAACGCGGAAAATGATCCGCTTCACGCTGACGGGCGGCGCTGGCGCGTAGGGGTTCGCGTCCAGCACATACGTTTCTCGAGGCGTAAACCGAGACAATCGGTATGGGCCGGAACCGGCGGTGTGAACGTTAAGCCATTCGGTGGCCAGATCGCCGTCAATCTCATGTTCCAAGATACGCGGATTTACAATGAATGTTGCTGAATCGGAGACGTAGGGCAGCAAAGAGGGAACGGGCTCTCGCAGCCTGAAGACCACAGTCCAGTCATCGACGGCCTCTACGCCCTCGAGTATCCCGCCAAGGCCGCTAGAAGGCGCGCGCCCAATTGCGAGCAGCCGCTCGATGGTGAAAACCACCGCCGCTGCGTCCACAGGTGCGCCATCATCAAATCGTTGATCTTCCGAGAGCTCGAACGTCCAGCTAAGCTTGTCATCTGAGCTTCTCCAGGACACGGCAAGCTCCGGCTGGAACACATCAGCGCCTGTGTCTGTATCCTGAGCGATCGAAACCAGATTCTGGTAGACGGGATGGAGGATCTGTACCTGTTCGGCCGACGAGAACACCGCGGGATCAAACGGTCCCACATTGCTCCGAACACTGACAACAATCGTATCGTCTTTGATCCGGTCTGCCTGTCCGCAAGACGACAGCAAACACGCCACCGCGAAAACAATGGACCAGGCGCGCCCCCTCAACACTGTGCTGCGGCCTTGCTCTTCGCCAATAAGTCACTCCCGGCCTCGAATTGGTCTGCCGGCCAGGCGACCGAAACAGGGCCAAATCGAAAACTAAGCTTTCATTGAACCCACAACGCCCTCGCGCCCATCGAAAAGGCTGGGCTTGTCTTTTATCTGCGCCATCAGGGGCATCAGCGCGGAGGCAAGGTGGTTATCCATAGCGCTGGCGGCCCAATGGGGGTCTCTCGCTTCTAGTGCTTTCACCAAATTTCTATGCTCATTGAGCGTGTCGCGCGGTTGGCGCTGTGTGACCTCTGCCATGTTTCGTGCGCGTTCGAGATGGGCGCTAAACGTACGGATCAATCTAAGGGTCGTCGACATCTGGGCCCCTTCAAGCAGGATGCCGTGAAACAGGTCATCCAACGCGTGAAGCGCTGAAAGATCTCCGGCGGCCACAGCCTTTTCCTGCTTCGCAAGATTGTCGTGAAGCGCCATCCGCAAAGGCTCATCCGTCACCAGGGCCAACCGCATCATGGCTGACGGCTCCACAGCGCGCCTTAAAAGGACGCCCTCTTCCAATTTCTCCAATGAAATGGGCGACACGAATGACCCATGTTGGCGCGCTATGTTAACAAGGTCTTCTTCACGAAGGCGGCTCAAAGCCTCATTAACAGGCGCCCGGGACACACCGAACTGGTCGGTCAGATCCTCCTTATTGATGAGCGCGCCGGGCTCCAATTCCAGATTGATGATCATCCGTCTCAGCGCTTGATAAACGCGGTCGGTTTTGGTGCCGAATGACTTTGCTTCCCTCACTGACATATTGCCTCCGCTTTCCGCTAAAACGTCGCGACAGGTCGTGTTTGTCAAGCTAATACGAACGCACTTATTTTTATCGTAATATCAGTGTTTTGCGAGCTGCTCATTAGCGCAGAAGAGCGAGACGTTTGAAATTCAGCAATCGCAGAAACCGTGGCTAGCATGCCAATGCTGAAAAAACATGATCTTTGATTGGTGCCGTCGACAGTTGCCGCCCGCGCTCATGCGCGGTTCTACTCTTGGCTACCGCTGCACGAACCCGATCGGTTGGAGCAAACGCCGCAGGGTGACACCCTCCTTTGACGAGCGCAGTGCTGGCCCCTTCGGCGCTGAGCCTTTGAGCCCCTCAGCGGCAGTCATTCACGCTCTAGATCGCCCGGCCCTTCCATCAGGTCTCCAGGGCCTGCGGCAGTGTCGTCAATCATGGGCTGGGTCTGGCCGGGCCAAGTGTCTATTCCGGCAATGAACCCACGAAGTTGCTCAGCCACATAACCCGGATGGGAGACCGGAAAATTATGCCCCCAAGACGGATCGGGCAGGCCGATCAATCGGCTCCTACTCGAAAACGCAGGATACTCCTGAAGAGCGATTTCCATCGACCTCTTATAGTTCCGCCATTCCAAATCATCGGTGATGCCATTCCACGGAGATACCTGGGCGCGTTCGCTGTCATCGATTTGAAGCGACTGGACGATCGAAAGAATAGGCAAATCGCCTAACGCGCCCGGGGCCCGGATGACTTCAAAGCCGCCAAAACACATCTGGGCAAAGTGCTCGCGCACGGTTTTGATCTCCCTTGGGCTGCTGAGCATGGCCTTAAGGGTCGGCAAGGCCTCGGAAATCGACGCGTTCTGCTCAAGATAGGCCGGACTGTTCAACGGGTGCAAAGACGGGAAAACGTGGCCGAAACCAAATGCCGAAAGGGCTGCCTGGATAGCCGCGCCGCTCTCCGGGACATAACACCACCCACCTGGCTGACGTATGCCTCCTGTAGAAATCATCTCAAGCGGGGTTGGATCCAGCACAACCAGACCAACAATGCCCAATTCAGAGCGGGCAGCCCAATTGGCTGACACGAGCCCGCCTAAGGAATGCCCGACCAATACAAACGGCCCCCGCTCACCAGAGCCGGCCAAGGCCCGCTCGAATTCGGCAGCGATATTCTTGATGGTTCTGGGGGTAGAGGCGCTGTCGCTCCACCCCGTGCCCGCACGATCGATCAGGCATGAGCGGCCCGTCTCTCGCCAGGCCTTGTGCATGGGATACGCGGCGAGCCCTGGAGCGTATCCGCCAGGGACGAAAACGATTGTGGGCTGATCGCCGTAGGCCTCACCCTCGCACCACACATTGATGTCGTAGCCCCCAACATCCACCAATTGACCTTGCCGCGGGAATGCGGCCCGCTCCTGGGCGGAACGGATCTGATATGTCACCGCACCGAAAAGCAGGAACAGCCCGACCAGCAATCCAAAACACGACGCACCAAGCCCGACGGATCCGCCGATCGATTTCTTCTTCGTCCAAAGCCGGCTGACAAAGAAACCGGCCATGGCGGCCACCAACAGGGCAATCAAAACCGCCGAGACGTCCAAAGTCAGGATAGACAATAAGGTTCCCACGTCCGACTTCCCTTTTTCGGTCCCGCTCGCGCTAATATGTCAGTTAAGCGACCCGCCGCGGCCTGTCGAGCACCACAGCAAATTGCTTCGCCTCCGGTCGCAAGACAGCACTGCGCAGAGATCCCATGGGCGCTCGGCCTGGCGCAGGAAATCCAATTGACAAGCTCTTCGCGGTGCTAATATTTTAGCTGAAGTGGGCGTGAGGATCGGCATTGCTAATCACTCGCCAGGATCTCGGTTTATGCCGGATGTGACTGGGAAATCGATGGCCATGCCCCCAGACAAACTGCATGCTCCACGCGCCCCTATTGTGGAATTCAGAAAGCCCTCGCTCATCTTCCTGGGCGCGGAGACCAATAGGGCCATGGCCAAAACGGCCATCGGGATCGCGGATTGGCAGAAGCAACACTGTGTCGGTCAACTTTCATTACCCGGCGCTTCGGTTGACCTGGGCCTGCCTGAAATGACGGTGCGCGACGCGTACCTGGCCGGTGCACGCAGCCTCATTCTAGGCATCGCATCGGTGGGCGGACGCCTTGAGCCTGATTGGATCAGGCATATAGAGAATGCCCTAGAGTGCGGAATGGATATTGTGAGCGGGCTGCACACGAAACTTACCGCAGATTCCGATATCAGAGGTTTTGCCGCCCGTTCGAGTGGCAAGCTGGTGGATGTGCGCACACCGCCTTCGGACATACCTGTAGGTAATGGGCTTCGCCGCGCTGGCCTGAGAGCCCTGACGGTTGGCACAGACTGCGCCGTTGGGAAAAAATACACCGCCCTATCCCTTTGGAAGCGCCATACCGAACGCGGCGGAAGCTGTGAGTTTTGCGCCTCTGGGCAGACCGGGATCATAATCGCAGGTCGCGGTATTCCCATTGATGCGGTGGTCTCCGATTTTATCTCCGGCGCCGCGGAAATCCTGTCTCCGGCGGCGCCGCCAAGCCACTGGCAATTCATTGAGGGACAAGGCTCTCTTTTTCATCCCGCTTATGCGGGCGTATCCTTGGGCCTCCTGCACGGCTCCCAGCCCGACGCGATCATTGTGTGCCATGAATACGGACGCACACGGCTCAATGTCTTTCAAACATATCCTGTACCAAGCCTAGAGACCTGTATCGCCCACCACCTTGAGTGCGCGCGTTTAACCAACCCTGATGTGAGATGCGCCGGGATCAGCGTGAACACGTCGATACTGTCGGATGCCGAAAGCGCCGATTACCTAGGCTCCACCTCGCAGAGGCTCGGGCTTCCATGCATTGATCCCATGCGCACGAGCGTTGACCCTATTTTGGATGTACTCGCGCAGTTCCCGCCCAATGCCGGGCTTCACTGAACGATGAAACTAAAGGTCAAATGCGAAAGCTGGCCCATAGTGCGCCCATTTCGCATCGCCTACCGGACCATGACCTGCGTTGATATGGTTGTCGTGGAACTTGAACATCGCGGCTTCGTCGGCCGCGGCGAAGGCCTAGAAGTTGTCTATAAAGACGAAACCGTCGACGTAATGGTCGACCAAATTGAAGCCCTCCGCGACATCATCGAGACCGGCGTTACCCATGGGGCGCTTTACGAATTTTTGCCCCCAGGCGGGGCCCGAAACGCCCTCGATTGCGCGCTTTGGGACTTGGCGTGCAAACAGGCCAGGCAGACGATCTGGCAACGGCTACAGATCACACCCCGCCAACTACAAACCGTTTACACGATCGGGATCGATACGCCCGCAAAGATGGCTGAAAATGCGAGGACTTCGAAAGAACCCACGCTCAAGATTAAGATCAGCGCTGACAATCCCTGCGAGCAAGTCAGGTCAGTGCGCGCGGCGCGCCAAGACGCCAGGTTGATCGTAGATGCCAATCAGGCCTTCGACCCAGCAGAGCTTCCTGGCCTTCTCAGCGAGCTGCACGCTCTCGGCGTCGAGATGGTCGAACAGCCCGTGAAAGCCGGCGCAGACACAGCCTTTGATGCGCTGAATTCGCCAATCCCATTGGCCGCCGATGAAAGCTGTCTGACAAGCCAGGATGTCGATTACCTCGTGGGCCGCTATCAAGTTGCCAACATTAAACTCGACAAGACCGGCGGCCTCACCGAAGCGCTTAAGCTGCGCGATGCATGCACGGCTGCGGGGCTGGAGCTCATGGTCGGGTGTATGGCAGGCACATCGCTTGCTATGGCGCCGGCCTATGTCATTGGCCAGTCGTGTCGGTATGTCGATATTGATGGCCCGTTGCTGCAAATCGGCGATCGGGAAAACGCCTTGACCTATGATGCAGGACACGTTTCGATCCCGAGACCCGAGCTCTGGGGCTGAAAACTGGATTACGGCTTTCTCGTGTGGGCTCGGGGCGTGCTACGCTCAGCAATCGGACCGCTCAGGACGCTTTAGGCGGCAATTGAAGCTCCGCTGCGGCCTCAACAATGGCATCCGTGTCGAGGCGGTAGTGGCGGTAGAGGTCTGGCAAGTCTCCGACTTGGCCAAAGTCGGTAACGCCAAGAGGGCTCACCCGGTGTCCGCACACGCCGCCAAGCCACGAGAGCGTTGCCGGCGCGCCGTCGAGAACGGTCACGAGCCCGGCGGAGCGCGGGACCTGGCCCAAGACACGCTCGACATGTGACAGCGCGCTCCCCTGCCCGTTCCATCGGTCTGCGCGGCCACGTTGCCATTCATTATGCAGCCGATCAGGCGATACGGCATTCAGCACGGCAATATGCTGGAAGTCCTCGGCCATAACATCTGCCGCAGCGCGCACCTCCGGCGCCGTGGCGCCGCACGTGACGAGGACCAATTCAGTCTCCGGCCGGGGCGGCTCGAGCCAATAGGCGCCGCAGAGCAGATCATCCTTCCACGCCTCACCCTCGCGGTCTGGCTGCTCGAGCGCGCGCGTGCTCAGGCGCAGATATACCGACCCGCCGGTTTCTGCCTGCATGTGCTCAAACGCCCACCGCATAATCTCGCTGACCTCATCGGCATAGGTTGGCTCAAACGAGGTGAGGCCAGGCTGGGCCATGCCGACCAGGGGGGTACCAATCGATTGGTGCGCGCCTCCCTCAGGGCCGAGGGTGATGCCCGATGGCGTCGCCACGAGCATGAAGCGCGCATCCTGATAACAGGCATAATTCAGCGCATCGAGGCCGCGATAGATGAATGGGTCATATAGCGTGCCCACCGGTAACAGGCGCGATCCAAACAATCGATCGGTGAGCCCGAAGGCGGCCATGACGAGAAAAAGATTGTTCTCCGCGATCCCAAGTTCGACATGTTGACCAGTGCCGTCGCCTTGCCATTTCTGCGGCGAAGGAATCTTTGCCTTACGGAACACATCGATCGCCTGGGTCCGGTTAAACAGGCCGCGTTGGTTCACAAAGCCGCCGAGATTTGTCGAGACCGTCACGTCTGGAGAGGTGGTCATCAGCGCGTCGGCCAACGCGCTGTCTTGCTTGGACAGCTCGAGCATGACTTTGCCAAAGGCGGCCTGGGTCGAGATAGACGCGTCGGTGGGGACAGGAAACGCCCCACGTGCCGGGACCGCCAGTGGCGGCGCGGTGTGCCTGCGTTGGGTATCGGCAGCAAATGGCGCGTTTCGCACCAAGTCCCTCAGTGCTGCGGCCTCGCCTGCATCCACTCCGGCGAAGGGTGCCCACTCCTCGCCCTCCGGGATGCCGAGGTCAGCGCGATAGGACGCCATCTGGTTGGGCGTCATCAGCCCGGAATGGTTGTCCTTATGGCCCTGGAACGGCAGCCGGTAGCCCTTGATCGTATAGGCGATGAAGAGGCGTGGGCGATCATCGTCGACCTCCTCAAAGGCCTCACAAAGGGACTCCATACAATGGCCGCCAAGATTGGTCATAAGGGCTTGCAGGCCGTCATCGTCGAAGGAGGATAACAGCGTCTCGATGCCGTCAGCATCGCCCAGATCGGCCAGCAAACGTTTGCGCCACTCGGCGCCGCCGAGATAAGTCAGCGCCGCATAATCGGCATTCGGGCAGGCATCGATCCATTTACGAAGGGCCGCCCCGCCTTTTTTGCGGAACGCCGCACGCTGGGTTTTGCCGTATTTGAGGGTGACCACCTCCCAGCCCATGGTCGCGAAAACATCGTCAAACCTCCGGAACATGCGGTCGGCCGTGATCGCATCCAGGCTCTGGCGATTGTAATCTACAATCCACCACGTGTTGCGAATATCGTGCTTGTAGGCCTCGATCAGGGCCTCATAGATGTTGCCCTCATCGAGCTCAGCATCACCGAGCAGCGAGATCATCCGCCCGCGCTTTTCCGGGGCCAGGCGCCCTTTGGAGATCAGATAATCTTGGGCGAGGGAGGCAAACGCGGTCACCGCAACGCCCAGGCCCACCGAGCCGGTGGAGAAGTCCACGTCGTCAATGTCCTTGGTGCGTGACGGATAGGACTGGGCGCCGCCAAAGGCCCGGAACTGTTCCAATTGCGCCTGGGTCTGGCGGCCAAACAGATACTGAATGGCGTGAAAGACCGGCGATGCGTGGGGCTTTACCGCAACCCGGTCTTCAGGCCTAAGCGCTCGAAAATAGAGCGCGGCCATGATCGAGCTGATCGAAGCGCATGACGCCTGGTGCCCGCCGACTTTGATTCCGTCCCGGCTCTCACGGACGTGGTTTGCGTGGTGGATCGTCCAACTCGCCAACCAGCGCAGGCGCTCGTCTAAACGCTCGAGTATCGGTGTTTGGTCATTCGGCTCGGCTTTGACGGGGGCGGGCGAAGATGTGGACACGGGACATCACCCCCTGAGTAGCTAAAATTTTAATGGGGGTAATGCAGGAGAAAATAGGGGTCAATCACCGCTAGACTTCCAAGATAAACGCCGTGATTGTGGGAAGTTGGCACGATCCCTCTGCAGAAGACATGTTGGTCGTAACACAAGCTGCCGCCTAAAGAGAAGGGCGCCGGCACCCCTAACACCGCGTCTGCCATGCGGCACTATCGCCAAATTGCCGTTTAGGCACACGATCGATAGCCACCCCGCCATGGGTCTGACAAGCCGCCCAAGAGCCCTCCCCTGACCAATTCGCAGCACGCCGTAATCGCTGCGGGCTCCACCGTAACCTGAACCGCACTCACCCTCGATAATTTGTGCCGCAAGAGCGCTTTCGCCTGTCGGCACCGCGTCACCTTGCGCGCCGCTCCTGTGCACTCAACCTCCAGGCGATATCTGAAATGTCAGCATTTCCTGCTGGATTCCAAGGCATCATAGCCCGCCTCATCAGGAGTTCACTCACCGGTATACTCGCAATTGCCCATACTTGCTTGTGTTACGGTTGGGCCACACCCTCGTTCCTGAAGGCGTAAAATACGATGGCCAGTCTTGGCACTTTAAGGTGCTGAAGGGTCATTAACATATCACATTGCGTGACGGTCCTGGGGAGAACACTGCGATGACGTTCCAAACGAAAAGCCAAAGGTCTCTCGTAAAAGGGCTCGGTGCGGCGCTCGCTGCGACCACAGCATTTTCATTGCAGCTGGCTTTCGCCCAAGAAGATATCGCTGTCGCCAGCGCGAATGGGGACGAGGAGGCCCGGCTCGGCGTCATCATTGTCCAGGCCCGAAAGCGGGAAGAGTCTATTCTGGAGATTCCGGCCTCTGTGGCCGTGATCGACAGCGCCTCAATCGCGCGCCAGGGCGTGCAAGACTTCGAAGATTTGGCGCGCGCGGTTCCCAATGTTCGGATTGGCGAAAACTCAAACATCGCGGGGCGGTCAGGCGTTACAATCCGAGGCATCCCGGGGCGCGCGGGCATATATGTTGATGACGTCTTTGTCGGCGATGCTGCCGGCATCAACACTGTTCTTGTCGATGTGGAGGCCGTCGAAGTCCTCAGAGGGCCCCAGGGAACCCTCTTTGGGCGTAACGCGATGTCCGGCGCCATCAATACGATCACCAGGAAGCCGAGCGAAGACTTCTCGGCCTACCTCGACGTGGAAGGCGGCGAGTACGATTTGCTGGTGGCGCGCGGCGCCGTCAATGGACCGATCGCCGAAGGCATATCGGGAAAGATCACGGCTGGGTACCGTCAGCGCGATAGTCATGACGAAGTGGTCGATCTTGGGCGTCTTCAAGCCGAAGATGCGCTTTTAATCGGCGGTCAGTTGCGGTTCCAGCCGACCGAGGCGCTCGATATTATATTCAACGTCGACTACCTTGACGAAACCAGTGAAAACGCCGGCTCCGATGCCGTACGCGACTTCGGTGTCAATGGCATGGTTTACGGCGTCGCGGCGACCGATGCCTCTCCAACCGACCGGGTCCATCCCGCCCAAAACGTCACCAACACAGCCGATCGAGAAATGACAAATCTGTGGGGCCGGGTCGAATATGATTTCGGCTTTGCCACATTCACATCGATCACAAACCAGCGCGATATCGAATTTCTCTTCACCAGAGACGGTGACAGCTCGGATTTCGACTACATTCGCGGCCTACAGCCGGTTGATTTTGAACAATTTTCCCAAGAGTTCCGACTAACGTCGGCCGGCGACGGCGACTTCGACTGGATGCTTGGCTTTTACTATTATGATGATGAGCGGTCGGACGAGGACGCCAACACAATCGGCGGGGACGCCCTTCTGACTGTGAACCCCGGCTTCGCACCGTTTTCACCGCCGCTTTTCGACGGAGGCGTGGCCGGCGTGGTGACACCCAACATCTTGGTGGCAAACCCGGCGATTGGTGGATTTGACCCCACGCTTGGCTTCATCCTCAGTCTGCTCCAAGCCCAGGGCAACACCGACGTCGGCACAACCACCAACTTCACCACAGCAACGAATGAAAGCACGGCATTTTGGGCCACCGGCACCTGGCGACCAGCCGAGCAGTGGGAGCTGACGGGCGGTCTCCGCTTCACCGACGAGACCCAGGGAGGGAGCTTCGAGGCGATCACGGAAGGTCAGATCTTGCCGCTCTTCGGGGTCGTTGCCACGCCCGAAATCGTTTTGCCTGACCGCAGCGACGACAATTTGTCAGTCAACGGATCGGTTTCGTATTTCGCAAGCGATGACCTTACGCTTTACGGCGCGTATGCCGAGGGCTTTCGCAGCGGCGGATACAATCTCGCGCCGGGCGGCGTGCCCCTTTCTCCAGAGGAAGAAGCGAATTCTCGCGCGTTTGATTCCGAGATCGTGACAAGCTACGAGATCGGCGCAAAAAGTTTCTTTCTGGATGGCCGTTTGAACGTAAACGGCGCCTACTTCTACTCGACCTATGAGGATTTTCAGCGGTCATTTCTTAGAGCGACGCCCGCAGGCTTTGTGAATGAAACGCTGAATACGGACGCGACGATCTGGGGCATCGAGATCGATGCAGCGTTCCAGGTCAACGACCGTCTTTTCATCACAGCCTCCTATGGCCACCAGGACAGCGAATATGACGACTATCAAAATGCGCCCATTAACTCGACCGAGGGTCTGGAAGTCGTTGACCTCACCGGGGCGGAACTTCCTGGCGTGCCCAATGACAGCTATGCCATCGGCATCCAGTATGAGGCGCCGGTGTTTGGTGATTGGAACGCCCAAATCACCACCGACATACAGTCTCAATCGAGCTTTTTCGTCACCGATTCTCTCGGACGCGATCCTGAAACCAAGGTCGACGAAATCACGATTGTTAATCCGAGCATTGGCCTGACCAACGACGATCTCGGCGTAAAGGTGATCTTGCGGGCGAACAATCTGTTCGATGAGACCTTTACCACGGGCCTCGATTTCAATTCGTTCGATGGCGCAGTGACCCGCACGATCAGTGCGCCCAGGGTCGTCTCGCTCCAAGTTCGCAAGGACTTTTAGCCGCCACAATCTACTCTGAGGACGGAGACGACACGGGGACCTGTGCTTCTTATCTGGCCCTCAATCCGGGCGAGGAGATCGGGCGGACTTTTCGTGGACCGCGCCGCAGCCCACCCGCAATCCATGACGCAGCCACAGCCAAAGTGGGCGATCAAACGAGAATGGTGCGGTCGAGAGGACTCGAACCTCCACGGATTGCTCCACAGCGACCTCAACGCTGCGCGTCTACCAGTTCCGCCACGACCGCACTTTTGCCGCTGGGTAAGCCCAAAGCGGTGCGAGGTCTTTAGGGCGGACGTGTCGCTATGTGAAGCCTAAATCGGACGCTATATCCGCGAAATGGGAAAAGACACAGCTGCGGTAGAGTGGGCGATTTCAAGCGAGTATGTGGACTATCTGGCCGCGAAAGCTTGGATGGAGCAGCGTGCCCGGTCGATCCGCACCAGCGATGAACCCGAATGCGTTTGGTTGCTTGAGCACCGGCCGCTCTACACTGCCGGCACCACCGCCCGGGCGGAGGACTTGTTGCAGCCAGGGCGTTTTCCCGTGTTCGAGGCTGGGCGGGGCGGCGAGTTCACCTATCACGGTCCCGGCCAAAGGGTGGCCTACGTGATGCTGGACGTTGGCCGGCGCGGACGCGATGTGCGCAAATTCGTCGCCGCTTTGGAGCAGTGGATTATCGCGACACTGGCGAGCTTTAACGTGGATGCAGGCACGCGGGGCGGCCGCGTCGGCGTTTGGGTCGATCGCAGCGCTGAATTGGGTGCGGGCCGCGAGGACAAGATTGCCGCGCTGGGCATTCGCCTGAAGCGATGGGTGAGTTTTCACGGCGTCTCGCTCAACGTCGATCCTGACCTGTCCCATTTCAAAGGGATCACACCGTGCGGAATTTCAGATCCTAAGTTTGGCGTCACGAGCCTGGAAGACCTGGGCCGCGTGGTCAGCCTCGCCGAAATCGATGCGGCCTTGAGACTACATTTTGAGGAGACCTTTAGCTCGCCAACCGTTCCGGTCGCCGCGCCTAACCTGCCCACCGCCTGAGCGAGCCGCGCATCGCCTTAATCTGTAAAACGCGACCGGATCGTGCCGCCGCCCGTTGGCAGTCGGCCCACCCAGACCAAGCTCCAAATCATCACCAGAAGTGACGGGATTGCCCAGAATGAAACCGCTGCGCCGGTGGCTGCATCCAGGGCATAGGACCGGGCGCTCAGTTGGGTCACCGGAATGTCTGGCAACATCCCGCGCCACTGGCGCTGAATGCCCCCTAATTCGCCGCGCAATTCCCCCTCGCGCGATGGTGGCCGCCCCTCCCCGCCGCGGCGCGCGTCCGCTTCGCCGCGTTGCTGCGCGTTCTCGCCGTCCTCGCCCTGCCGTTCCGCTATGACTGCTGCTAACCCTTCGGCAATCGCCGTCGTCTGGCTTGCGTCAGGGGTCATCGAGAGATCGAGAAGAGTCTGCGAAATCAGGGGGCTGGATACATCGGCATCCTCAAAAAGGGTTAGGAAGGGCGGCGTGCTTTGGCCTTGGTCTTCAAGCGCTGCGAGCTCTGCCCGCACCAGTATCTCCCGCGCCAGAAGACGTGCGGCCCCATCCCGGTCAAGCTCAACAGCAATAAGCTTCGGCGACATGCCTTCCTGTTCCAGCGTCTTGGCCTCGGCCGCGGCGCTGTATTCGCCCGAAGCCATACCTAGTCCCTGGACGAAGCCAACGCCGCCGATCAGGATCGGCAGGAAAACCAAAACCGCCCAGAGAGGATTGCGCTGGGCATCTGTAAGCCGGCGAACATGTAAAACGACCGAAGCAACCGCGGTGACCACGAGGAGAACAAGAAACGCCCAACCCGGCGGGAGATATGCGCCAGGATCGCCCGCGCCGGCCGACGCAAAAACGAGCGCAAGCATCGAAAAGGCAAGCCACCACACCAGGCGAACAAAAAACAACAATGTCCAAGCCCGCGTGAAGTGGACCCGGGATGTCGCGCCTCTAGGGTCGGTGTAGGAGTCCGACCAGGTCATCCCCGTTGGCGCCTCTCTTGGGTCGGTGATCCAAGGGCGATCGACATCAATGGGAGGAGCGTCGTGGAGGGTGGAAGCCAAGTGGCCCATGGGGTCGCCTTTCGCGCTTAGAACGTATCTGAAGCCAAGCCGCCCTCGGGCGGGCCGTAGGCATTCGACTGGGGATCTGAGCTCAACGACGCGGCGATGAAGCCTAGGAGCGCATTACTGGCGATGAGCGAGACCAACGACGTCATGATTCCCGCCTTGTTGATCTCCGGCGCATAATTGATTGCGTCCATGAGCTGGCCCTGTTCGATCAAAAGCGTCATCTGAGCCTCGAGCGGCGCCACCCCAGGAGACAAAAACGGCATGAGCACCATGGACAGCCCGCTGCTGACCACGAAGTAGCCTGCAAGAAATGCGAGAAACAGCCAGGCGCTCTTGCCGTTGTCATGCAGACGCTTGCCGTAAACACACAGGTAGCAATAAGGCGCAGCGAGGGAGAAAATGCCCAGCGCTTGTCCAGCTGCACCTCCATAGGCCCCGGCGACGGACACAATGATCATGGCTGCGAGAAGCAGGAATACACCGCGCCAGAATGTGCGCGGCCCAATGCGCCCATTCGGATTGAACAAGACTGTGAGCATAACCTCACCCCTTTCTGAAAGCGCAGCCGTTGCCCGGCCCGCCGTCTACCGACGCCGCCCACACGGCCGCGTTGGAGTTTTTGCCTTAGCGCGGTTTCGAAGTTTTATCAATAAACGATAAAATTAATCTCGTTGGGTCTGCGCCGGCCGGGGCCCCTGGGCGCTGCCGCAGACAAATTCACCGTTCTGCGCGCACAGCGCCATGGCGGTGTCCAACCAGTCGCGCACGCCTTTGACCCGCACGAAAGCGGCGCTTCGCAATTCACGGGGAACCTGGCTGCGCACATTTGAAAGCACGCCCATGACCACGGGTTGCCCATCGATGCGGCTGTAAAGCGGTGATCCGCTATCGCCGACATCGGGCCCGTTGCCATTAATGCGTGAGGTCACGAGCACCGATTGACCCACTCGCTCGGGCGCGACCTCGCCGCCCTGGAGGAAACGAAAATCGCCATTGCTGCCCCATCCTGCAATGTGGAACGCAGAAAGGTCCCCGCGGCGCAGGTCCAGGCCCCTCGGCTCCAGCGCCGCCACCGCCACGTCGTCCAGGGCGGAAATGTCAGCGACATACATAAGCGCGATGTCATTAGAAAAGCGCCATTGGTCCATGCCGAAATCCAAGTGGCACACCGCCCCATCGACCGGCACGGTTTGCACGGTCTCGCTAAACGCGTCGGTGTCAGGGGTGATCAAAATGAGGTCTGTCGCACGCGCGCCCGGCACTTGGTGGTTGAGGATGCAATGCGACGCCGTCATGAACCAGTGGTCAGAGATGCGCGCGGCGCCGCAGTGCTCCCGGGAGCTTCCGAGGGACGATTTGATCTGCTCAAGCTTCACGAGGCCTGGATAGTCATTGAGATCAGGAAACGTCCAAGCTCCAGGCGGCGGCGGCAGGCGCGTGTCCCTTACCAGCCATGGCCGCTCTGAATTGTCGGCGAAAGAGGTCGCTGCATCAAAGCAGGTGCGCATGTCGAGCGCGGCCAAGGTTTCGGCGGCATAATCAGCGCTGCCAGCAGGTAGGGCGATGGCGGGTTTTGGCCCGGGCGCGCCGGCCAGGGAGAAGACCTGGTCTATCCACGAGGCGTACGGCTCGGTGCGCGCGGCGAACACGCCGGATGCAGCCGCGAGCACCAGCAACAGCAAGATCAATACAAATCGCAACGCCGTCCCCCACACATCCCAGAAAGGGTGTACCGGCCAGCCAGCGCCCGCGCCAGGGGAATCTCGCTCAGTCGGTGGAGCTTATCCACTTGAAGTCGCGGTCCTGCCACCATGGCCAGAAACTCGGCAGACCCTCAGACACCTTGACCGGATAGTTGGGCGTGCGCTTCTCCAGGAAGCTCATGACGCCTTCCTTGGCGTCTGGGCTGCGGCCGCGTTCGAAGATGGCGGCGCTGTCGACAATGTGGGCCTCCATCGGATGGTCGGCGCCCAGCATGCGCCACATCATATGGCGCGTAAGCGTCGTTGATACGGCCGCCGTGTTATCTGCGATTTCGGCCGCAATGTCGCGCGCCGCCGTCATCAAGTCTGACTGGGGGTGGATTGAACGGATCAGGCCGCCGTCCAGGGCTTCCTGAGCTGGGAAGACCCGGCCAGAGTAACACCATTCAAGCGCCTTGGAGATGCCCACCAAGCGCGGGAGAAACCAGCTCGATGCAGCCTCAGGATTGATGCCGCGGCGGTTGAACACAAAGCCGAAACGGGCATTTTCCGACGCGATGCGGATATCCATAGGCAGCTGCATCGTGGCGCCCACGCCGACGGCTGCGCCATTGATCGCGCCGATAATCGGCTTCAGGCTTTCGAACATGCGCAAGGTGAGGCGGCCGCCGCCATCGCGTTGGATATCTATGTTCTCGCTGCGGCCCACTTCGCCGTCGCCGGCGCGGGCTTCATAGTCGAAGGTCTTCGCGCCTTCTGAAAGGTCAGCGCCTGCGCAAAAGGCCCGATCTCCATGGCCAGTCACGATGACCGCGCGGATGTCATCATCGGCGTCGGTTTTATCGAACGCATCGATCATCTCGTACATCATGCGGCCGGTGAAAGCGTTCATCTTTTCAGGGCGATGCAGGGTCAGGATCGCAATCGACCCTTCTTTCTCCAGCCTGATATCTTGATAGTCTGTCGTCGTGTCCATCGCGCTTTTCCTCCTGGTGTTTAACGCAGGCAACTTGGGGTACCCCTAGGGCCGTCAAGCCTGGCTCGTTCGACGTGCCAGCACGCCGCTAAGTGCGGTCAGCCATCCAAAGCAAGCCGATCATCAACTTGGCATCGCTGACGCCGCCGTGGCGCACTGCGTTTATGATCTCCGCCCGGTCGACGACCAGTACCCGGATATCCTCTTGCTCATCAGTGCCGGCAAGCGCTCCGTCCTCTACGCCGCTTGCATCGACCTCGCCATAATAAAGGAAGACGCGCTCGGTGCTACCGCCGACAGAGGGAAACACCGTCGCGATATGCTGGAGTGCGCGCGGCGTCAGGCCTGTTTCTTCATGGCACTCTCGCGCGGCCGTTTCTTCTGGGCTCTCGCCTTCGCCGACCATGCCCGCAATGGCCTCAATGACCCAGCCCTCTCCAGGCACGCGCAAATGGGCCGGCAAGCGAAATTGCTCGACCAGTACGACCACATCACGGCTTACATCATGGGCGATGACAGCCGCTGCATCACCGCGCTCCATCACTTCGCGTACAAGCGGAGGGGTCATGGCGCCCCGATAGGTGGAATGGCTGACCTTATAGCGGTCGATTTTCAGAAAGCCCGCGCTGGTGCGCTCTGGGCTGCCATGGATGTTGACGAGTTTGTCCATCGAGTTGTCCCCGTAGATCCTTGGCCGAGCCAACACGCGAGCCCCGCCAATTGCAAGGGGTGCACGTGAAGCGCAGGGGCCTTTTCGAGGCTAAGCGCCCCCTTGCAGCTTTGCGCGCACGCGCCGGATGACGGAGGGCACCGCGAATAGATTGACGTTTTGTCCCGCCGCAGGAACATGGGCGAAGGCGGCTTCGACATCATCCTGCCGCGCCTGCCATCCAAGGCGCGAGGCGGCGTGGGTGGCGATGATAAAGTCGCCGCGCTCCACGCCTTCTATCGTCGCTTCGGCCACGATCTCAGGCGAAAGCCCTTCCGCCATCATGGCCTGGCCAAACGCCTGGGCCGCGGGCGGTCCATCCCCAGCCAGGCCTATGGATGTGTTGGTCAGGCCGGGACAAAGGACACTCATCTTCACCTCGTCCGGCAATTCGCGGCGCCACACATCGGCTAAGCCAAGGACAGCGTGTTTGCTCGCCGTATAGATGCCAGCGCCGGCATGTTGAAATCCGAGCGCATGTTCAGACGCCGTC
Organism: Pseudomonadota bacterium; assembly: GCA_038747245.1. Classification (GTDB taxonomy): domain Bacteria; phylum Pseudomonadota; class Alphaproteobacteria; order Caulobacterales; family Hyphomonadaceae; genus UBA5336. The sequence goes on from JBCDJY010000001.1 coordinate 295,139, forward strand.
AGGCAAAGCCGTCCCGCGCGCGCCTCCTTGATCATTAGCTGGGCGCAGGCCTGGAGGGTCGCCCAAACAGCAAGCACGTTGACGGAAAAACAGGCTTCGAAATCTGCTTCCGACACATCTGTCAGCCGACCCGCCGCCGGCACGCCCGCATTGGCGTAGACCCAATCGATGCCGCCCGAAGCGGTCCAAATTTCATGGCACGCCTGGCGAAGACCCGCCGTATCAGAGACATCCTGGCGGCGCGGAAGAAGCCCGTCGGCCTGTAAATCTTCCATGGGGTCAAGATCGAGATCGAGGCCGTAGACCTGGTCGCCGCGCGCCAAATGGGCCTTGGCGAGGGCGCGCCCGATGCCGCTCCCAGCCCCGGTGATCAAAACCGTACGTGTCATGGCCTATCCTCCATCGCCTCGACGAACATCTTTAAGACTTGCCGCCAGCTCGGCCAATCCGCCTTGGGCCTGGTGTGGACTCCCGGCTGCCTGCCGCTAGGCTTGCGCGTTTAGACAGCAAACGCTGCGCCTGGAGGAAGCGATGCATCCAAGCCACCACGCCAAAACCCACCCTGACAAGCCCGCCTATACAATGGTCGCGACCGGAGAGGTGGTCACCTTCGGCCAATTGGACGCCCGGTCCAATCAGATCGCTCATGCGCTGCGAGATACGGGCTGTCAGCCCGGCGGCACGATTGCGATCTTGGCCGAGAATTCAGCGCGGTATTTCGAGATTTGTTGGGCGGCGCAGAGATCGGGGCTTTATTTCGTATGCATCTCGTCGCGGCTTACGGGCCCCGAAGTGGCCTACATCCTCAGTGATAGCGGCGCGACCCTTCTCATTGCATCGGCAGGCTTGGCCGAGGCAGCCACCGCCGGCGCCGATGAGGCGCACCTTGATGCCCGTTGGTCCATAGATGGCGACATTCCCGGCTTCACACCGATGGAGCCTCTACGGGCCAATTACCCCGACACCCCAATCCCCGATGAAATGGCTGGCACCGATATGCTTTACTCGTCAGGCACAACGGGCCGGCCGAAGGGAATTCGCCCTCCCCTGCCGCCGGGAATGCCCATCGATGGGGACAACGCGCTCAACATGATCGCAAAAGCGCTGGCGGGCGCAGGCGAAGATACGCGCTACCTCTCCCCGGCCCCGCTCTACCATGCAGCGCCCTTGCGCTGGTGCATGGCGATGACGCGCTTCGGCGCAGGCCTGTGGATCATGGACAAATTCGATCCGGAGGGCTTTTTGAGCGCCGTCGAGGCCCATCAGATCACCCACACCCAAGTCGTGCCGACCATGTTCGTTCGCATGCTCAAGCTTCCGTGCGACATTCGCGAGACATACGATGTTTCGAGCCTGAGATTCGCAATTCATGCCGCTGCGCCGTGTCCGATCCCTGTGAAGGAGCAGATGATCGAATGGTGGGGCCCGATCATTGATGAGTATTATGCCGGGTCGGAAGGCAATGGGATGACTTGGATCAAAAGCCCCGAATGGATCGAGCATAAGGGCTCGGTCGGCAAAGCGATCTTCGGAGAACTCCACATTTGCGATGAAGAGGGCGAGGAGGTGCCCGCCGGCACAGAGGGCCAGATTTATTTCGGAGGCACGCCGCCGCCGGTGTATCACAACGCGCCTGACAAAACTGAAGGCGCGCTGTGCCCGAAACATCCAGACTGGTCGAGCCTAGGGGATGTCGGCCGCATCGATGGCGACGGCTATCTTTATCTGACCGACCGCAAGGCGTTCATGATCATATCTGGCGGCGTCAACATCTACCCGCAGGAAACCGAAAACGTTTTGATCACGCACCCCAAAGTGGCCGACTGTGCAGTCATCGGTGTTCCGGATCCCGACTTCGGCGAGGCGGTCAAAGCCGTGGTGCAGCCCATGGATGGCCTGCCGGCCGACGATGCACTTGCCGATGAACTGATGGCCCATTGCCGGGACAATCTGTCAAAACTGAAATGCCCGAAAAGCATCGACTTCGACCCTGAGCTTCCGCGCCACGCCACCGGCAAGCTCTACAAGCGCCTTATCCGTGACCGATACTGGGGCAACGCCGAAAGCAGGATTGTTTAGCCAGGCGGGCGCGCCTTTCTGACCGGGGCGCGCCGATTGCCTGGGCCTCAAAATCCCCAGCTGCCCGGGTTGGTGATCGCCTCGCCGCGAGACAGCGCTTGCATGCCTTTCACGCATCGAATGATGTACCAGATCAGCGCCGCCAAGAGGATCAGTACGCCGATGACGACCACGGTGAGGATGATCCCGATCACGCCAAACAAAAGCATCTTCCAAAAGATATTGATCTGGTTGTTGTAATGGCTGACGAGCACGTCGCTTGCGCCATCCTTGCCGATATAGGCCATGATGACACCAACCAGGCCGGTGATCCCAACGATGATCGACACCAGGTAAAGGATGTAAATCAGGTTCGCATTGCCCTGGGTGTTCGGATCCACTGAAACTTGTGTTTGGTCGCTCATAAGTCACTCCCCTAAACCGCGCCCTCATCTTGCCGACGCCAGGGCATGCCTTGGCAAACCCCTTCGCCCGCGCCACAACACTGCTAACAAACAATTCTGGAGGAGACCATGGCCAACCCGAAAACGATACACTTCAACGACTTGGAGAGCCTGGCGGGCACGGAAGTTGGGGTCAGCGACTGGCACGCGATCGACCAAGATCGGGTAAACCTCTTTGCCGATGCCACGGGCGATCACCAATGGATTCATGTTGATGTGGCCCGCGCCACAAAGGAACTGGGCAGCCCGATTGTCCATGGCTACCTGACCTTGTCATTGCTACCGATGCTCGGGCCGGAGGTTCTGCGCGTAGAGGGGACGACCCGCGGTATCAACTATGGTGCCAACAAGGTGCGCTTCACGAATATGGTCCCGGTGGGCTCAAAACTGCGCATGCGCCAACACTGTAAGGAAGTGAACGACAAGGCCGGCGGAAAGCAGATGATCTCTGACTGCACGATTGAAATTGAGGGCCAAGAGCGTCCGGCCTGCGTCGCCGAGACGATCACGATCCTCTACGGCTGAAGCGCCTTGAATTGCCAACAAAGTCGCCTTCTGGGCGACACACCACATCACGATGAACAGGTCTTGTGCGGGCTATGATCGGCCCGTCAGGTCTTTTAGGAGGGAACCCCATGGCTTTGAAACTCACAACACTGGCATTGACCATCGGCCTTTTAATCGCGCTGCCCGCCCATGGCGACGGACACGGCGAGCTGGATTTTGGGGACAATTCAAGCGGCTGGGCAGATGACGGGGAATGTGACGACCCCCGGTTCGAAGGCGAAGGAGCCGCCAATTACAATGATGATGTCGATGCCTTTCGGGACGCTGCCGACTGCGAGGCGCTCTTCGAAGCCGGCGAGATCACGCTCATCGCCGGCGCACCATTGACGCGCCCACCCCTGCGGATCGACGGCATCCAATTCGGCGAAGACACCTCGCAATGGGCTAAAGATGGTGAGTGCGATGACCCTCGCTTTGCCGGCGAAGGCATGGCCGCTGAGCCTCTGGATGTCTTCGACGCCTACGCCGACCGCACAGACTGCCTCGCGCTTTGGGAGAAGGGCGCGCTGACCTACAATGCCATGTGGCGCGCCACGATGGACCCGCCGCCCACGGCGGCGGAAATCGATGCCGTCGACTTTGGCGCCGACGCGTCAACATGGGCCAACGACGGCGAATGCGACGATCCTCGCTTCGAAGGTCGGGGCATGGCGGCCGAACCCATTGCGGAAGATGTCGAAGCCGACGCAACCGATTGCCGCCAACTGTTCATGATGGGCATGGTCAGGCTGCGCGAAAAATAGGCCGCGGCTTGATCGCGCCGCCTGGCCGGCCACATTCACGCCTAGGTGGCCATCTTTGGCACGTACGGCCGGCAAGGCGCCGGCAAACTGTGGAATGGAAGGCGAAGATATGTCCGATACCCGCGAGACCTATATGCGCTCGGAGCGCGAGTGGCGTGAGTTGCTCACCGAGGAAGAGTTTCGCGTCGGCGTCAAAGAGGGCACCGAGCCTGCGTTCAGCCCCGGCAATCACAATGACGAAAAGCGCGGTGGCAGCTTCCTTTGCAAGGGGTGCGGAGACGTCTTATGGCGGTCTGAGCACAAATACGACTCTGGCACCGGGTGGCCCTCCTTCTGGAAAACAGCAGCGCCGGGCGTTGTCAAAACGAAGACGGACTTCAAGCTGATTTATCCGCGCACGGAATGCCACTGCGCCAAGTGCGGGCTGCATATGGGGCACGTGTTTAAAGATGGTCCCCCGCCCACCGGCGAGCGTTGGTGCATCAATGGCGTTATGCTCGATTTTGAACCGTCAGACGGTGAGGCATAGCTGCGAGCGTTGGTCGGGAGCGCGAGGAGATGGTGACAGGCCGCATTGAGGCTTGGGCAGGTTTACCGCCAGGGCCCGATGCCCCGCGCAAACCGGTCCCTCAGAAGCAATTGGGCCGCGTTCGCGAGGACGCCTATGGCTGGCTTAAGGACGAAAATTGGCAGCGCGTTATGGCCGACCCAAGCGCGCTGCGAGACGATATCCGCACCCATCTAGAGGCTGAGAACGCCTACACCCAGGCCCATTTGGAGGCGCCCACTGAGGCCCTTCGCGCAGGGCTGGTCAATGAGATGCGCGGCCGGATCAAGGAAGACGATTCCAGTCTGCCCGACCGCGATGGCCCGTATGCCTATCTGACCCGCTTTCGCCAGGGCGGCGAGTATCCGATCTTTGCGCGCAAGTCTGCCGGCGACCTCTACGAAGCCGACGCAGAGGATACGGTTTTACTCGACGGCGACGCCATGGGGGCGGGCAAGGCCTATTTCCGCTTCGGCGATGTGGCCCACTCCCCGGACCATGCCCTGGTCGCCTACAGTGTCGACACCCAGGGCAGCGAGTTTTACGACATCTTCGTCAAGAACATCGCTTCGGGGGAAACCCTTAGCGACACGATAGAGCGCACCTACGGGCCGATCGTGTGGGGTGCGCGCTCGGATCGTTTTTTCTGGGTTGAACGCGACGACAATGGCCGCCCAGCCGCGGTCCACATGCATGTTCTCGGCGAAGCTGGCTCAACGGAAATCTACCGGGAGAAGGACCCGGGCTTTTTCGTTGGCCTCAGCGAAAGCCAATCGGGCGATTATCTGTTCATCGGCACAAATGATCATACGACGTCGGAATGGTATGTGTTTCCGGCCGGTGATGTGGATCCTAGGCCCCAATGTATCGCGCCCCGCGAGACGGGGATCGAATACACGCCGGAGCATTGGAACGGACAATTCGTTATCGCCACAAACGCCGACGACGCGGTCGACTTTAAGCTCGTCACCGCGCCGCTCTCAGGGGCAAGCAAAAGCACCTGGACCGACCTGGTCCCCCACCGTCCAGGCACGCTCATTCTCGGCGTCGATGCGCTAGCCGGTCATCTGGTGCGCTTGGAACGCAAGGACGGTCTGCCGCGCATCGTCGTGCGCGAGAACGCGACCGGTAATGAGTATGAGATCGCCTTCGATGAGGCCGCCTACGCGCTCAGCGTTTCAACGGGATACGAATTCGATACGTCCATGGTCCGCATTGGCTATGCCAGCCCGACGACGCCCGACACCGTATTTGATTACGATCTCGTCACCCGCGAGCGCACCTTGCGGAAGACGCGCCAAGTGCCATCCGGGCACGATGCAAGCGACTACATCGTCGAGCGCATCATGGCACCTGCGGAGGATGGCGAGACGGTTCCGGTCACGATCCTTCGCCACCGCACCACCCCGGCGGACGGCTCGGCCCCCATGCTGCTTTACGGCTATGGCTCCTATGGCATTACGATCCCGGCTGACTTCTCGACATCGCGGCTTTCCCTTGTCGATCGAGGCTTCGTATATGCCATCGCCCATATTCGAGGCTCAAAGGCCAAGGGTTACCAATGGTATTTGGATGGCAAACTCGAGAAGAAAGAAAATACATTCACCGATTACATTTCAGTCGCGCGGCACCTTGTGTCCGAAGGATACGGATATGCCGGAGGGATTGTTGGCCAGGGCGGGTCAGCAGGCGGTCTTCTCATGGGGGCGGTGGCAAACATGGCGCCGGACCTGTTCGCCGGGATCATCGCCGCGGTGCCGTTTGTCGATGTCCTCAACACCATGTCGGATGACAGCCTGCCTCTAACGCCGCCGGAATGGCCCGAATGGGGCAATCCGCTGGTCGATGAAGCCGCCTATGACACCATCGCCGCCTACAGTCCCTATGACCAGGTTGCAGACCGGCCCTATCCGCCAATGCTGATCACGGGCGGCCTATCAGATCCTCGGGTGACCTATTGGGAACCTGCAAAGTGGGCCGCAAAACTGCGCCGTGAAGCGCCGGAGGCGGGGCCTTACTTCCTAAGGATCAACATGGAAGCGGGGCATGGCGGCGCATCTGGTCGTTTTGAAGGGCTGAAGGAAACAGCAATCGAATACGCCTTCGCTTTGCGCGCTGTCGGCTTGGACCCCTAGACCATCATGATTTAACCGGTGCCGCGCGGCCAGCCATCGGCCAATCAGGCGAGGCTTTCTTCCATGACGCGCAAAGCCTTGCCGCGAACAAGGGCCTTGTTGCCGGCATAGGATGCGCCCGGCAGCTCAGCCAGCACCTGGGCCTTCGCAGTCGCCGCGTCCATCAGAGCGCCGGGGTCAACAACCTGGTCAAGATATCCGACTTCGACGGCCTCATGTGGCGTAAACAGCTGCGCGAAGATGGCCGCTTCAGTGAGCCTGTCGGGCCGCACGCGGGCGATGAGAAGTTGATGGGCGAACTCGGGTAAGACCATGTTGATCGCCGTTTCATTCGCGCCGATTTTGAAGTCTCCTGCAATCCCGATGCGGGCATCGCAGCACTGCGCCAGGAAACAGCCCATCGCGATGGCGTGACCGCTCACGGCCGCAATGAGTGGCTTCTCAAAGCCAAACAGCCGGTGCGCGAGGCGCCCGCCCTCCTTTACCAGTGCAGCGGTCGCTTCTGGACCCTCAGATTGGAAGTATTTCAGGTCAAACCCCGCTGAGAAGCGTCCAGGCTGGCCGGTTAGGATCACAGCTTCAACGTCCGGCGCAGCAGCTCGGTCCAACGCCGCATTGAAAGCTGCGATAAAGGTTGGATTGACGGCGTTTGCCTTGCCATCGTTCATGGTGATCAGCGCCGTCGCGCCATGCATTTCAAGATCAACCGGCATTTGCCACCTCCCTTTTGGTGAAAGAAGCGGCGTCTTACCTTCGGTTAGTCAACCGGTTGCAGGGTCTTCCCATCCAGGCCGCCCATAGAGCAGACTTCTAGCCACTCAGCCTCGGTCACAGGTTGAACCGAAAGCCTCATACTGGTCACCAGGCTCATTTCAGAGAGTTTGTCATTGGCTTTAACGGACTTGAGGGTCACCGGCTCTGGCATATCCACAAGGGCGCGCACATGGACACAGTCCCAGCGCTCATCATCGGTCGTGCTGTCAGGCGCGCTCTCGGCGGAGACTTCCACGATGCCGACCACCTCAAGGCCCTCATTGGAGTGATAGAAAAATCCGCGGTCGCCGATTTTCATTTCGCGCATGAAATTACGTGCCTGGTAATTGCGGATCCCGTCCCATTCGGCGCCCGCTTCGCCTTCCGCTTTCTGCTCGTCCCAACTCCATTTGAACGGCTCTGATTTGAACAACCAATAGCGCACCGGGCAACGCTCCTCACTTAGGTTTCGCCTAGAGCTAACGCCTCGCCGTGTGCCTTCAAGACATGATAACCCTTCTGCGGTGACTGTAATCTTGTTCAACAAGCCCTTTGGCGTGCTCAGCCAATTCACGGATGAAAACGCCGGCGGGCCCAAGCGGGCGACCTTGGCAGACTTCATCAACGTCCCGGGCGTCTATCCCGCCGGCCGCCTCGATAAGGACAGCGAGGGATTGCTTGTGCTCACCGATGACGGCGCCCTGCAAGCGCGCCTGTCGAGCCCGAAGTTTCACAAAGCAAAGACCTATTTCGTCCAGGTCGAAGGGCGCCCGAGCCCGCAAGCGCTGGCGCGCATGGCGAATGGATTGCGCCTGAAGGACGGCGTCACCCGCCCCTGCACTGCCACGGCTGTAGGCGAACCCGCCTGGCTGTGGACGCGCACGCCGCCCATCCGCGTCCGCAAGTCCGTAGACGACAGCTGGTTGCAAGTAACACTGACGGAGGGGCGCAACAGACAGGTCAGGCGGATGACCGCAGCGATCGGCCATCCGACGCTCCGGCTGATCCGCTGGTCGATCGGCGATTGGACGCTTGAAGGCCTGGCGCCGGGCACGTGGCGAGGGTTAACCTTTCGGTAACCAAGCCAGAGGAGAGGTTGGGGGTGGGCAGAACGCCTTCCTGAGGGACCTTGCTCCATGGTGTTTTACCGTGACCTGCGCAACCGGCGCCTCTTTAGTGAGGCCGAAGCCGATTGGGTCTCTCGCAGGCTTCTGGATGTCCGCGCGCAACTGAGCGAGCCGCTGCCCATTGGCGTTCCACGCCGCACCCGCGAAGCGTCGATCATCATCGGCACCTGGAATTTGCGCGACTTTGACAACAATAAATACCGCCACGGGCCGCGCAGGCGTGAGAGCTTGCTTTACATCGCAGAAGTCATCGCCGCGTTCGATGTCTGTGCGCTGCAAGAGATAAACGAAGACCTGGAGCCCCTGCGCCAGATTATTCGGCTCCTCGGGCCGGAATGGGATTTCATCGCCACCGACGTCACCGTCGGCGCAAGCGGCAATCGCGAGCGCATGGCGTTCGTTTACGACACCTCAAAGATCGACTTTCGCAACATCGCCGGCGAAATCGTCTTGCCGAAACACGCCTTATTGCCCGATGAGCGCCAGTTTGCGCGCACGCCGTTTCTGGTCTCGTTCCAGGCCGGCTGGTTCAAATTCAGTCTCTGCACCGTCCATATTTACTTCGGGTCGAATTCCAAATCATCCGAGGGTTACCAACGACGCGTTGCCGAGATTGAGTATATCGCCGAGGAAATGGCGAAGCGCGCCGACCGGGAGGAAGAGAATTTCGTCCTCCTGGGAGACTTCAACATCAAAAACACGCTCGATGAGACGATGCGCGCCCTCACCAAGGCCGGCTTCATCCTGCCGCCTGAATTGTTCCCATCCAACATTCTGGGGACAAAATACTACGATCAGATCGCGTTCCGCACGCGAAAGGATGAAGTCACGTTCCTTTCAGCGGGCGCATTCAACTTTACCAAATCGCTCTTTAAGCCCGAGCACTACTACCACTATGCCGACATCCTTCCAGAGCGTCACAGAGACCTGAAACACGACGGAACGCCAAAGGACCGCGGTAAGGACAAGGAGTATTTCCAGAAGCGCTGGATGACCTGGCAGATGTCAGACCATCTCCCGCTTTGGGTCGAGCTTGCGATCGATTTCTCTGATGAGCACCTTCTCGCAAACGTCTGCGAGGATTGCGAAGACACGCCGGCCCAAAGAGAAATACACGGCGGCGAGGAAGACCTCTCACTCTACCATGGAGAAGCGCCCCGCCTGCCATCGCAGGATGAGAAGGCACAGGCCGAACCTGAAGAAGAAAAGCCCCGCCCGCGCCGCCGACGCCGCAAACAGCCCAAGGTCGCTGAGAAGGAAAAACTCGGCACGGCAAGGCCCAATCCGCGGCTTACGCTCCGCGAAGCTTGGCAGATTCTCTGGTTCGTCGCGTCAGGTCGCGCCGACCGCGTGCGCAAACTCCGCAAGGCGCGCGAAAAGGCCGCCCGCGAGGGGCGTTAGCCGGCTTCTAGACGGGCCGCTGCGGCGCCTTGCTCGTCCGCCAGTAGGCGAGCCATTGCACTAGCAGTGTCCATGAGCGCGGCGCCAGACTGGAGCAGCGCCTGCTTGATCTGCGCCTCATCGCCTCCAAGCGATGCCAGGGTCTCTACGGCGCCGCAGGCATTGGCAAACCGCGCCGCGCCAGCGCTCAGGGCCATCGATTTCAGACCATGGGCATGGCTCGAGACCTTTGCGCCCGGTGCTGCCCCAGCAATCAGGGCTTCTAACGCCATGAAGGCTGGCGGCGCCTGTTGAAGAAACAAGCGCCAAATTCGGGCTCTCAGATCGTCTTCGCCTGGGCGCTTCAGCATTTCGAATTGCGCGAGCGTATCAGCATCAAACAGCGCCATCGCCGGCGTCAATTCCAGTCCTTTGCCAGCGCCGTCAGATCGCCCATCGCAAGGCGTGACCGCTTGGCTGCGCCCTGTGTGTTCAGCCAACACCTCGCTCAACCGTTCAATCGTGAACGGCTTTGTGACATAGCCATCGGCGCCGGCATCGATCCACGAATCCTGGTCCATCCCGACCACCTTGGCCGTCAGTGCAACGATCGGGCAGCGCGGTGCCCCGCGCGCGCGTTCATCAGCGCGGATTGTCCGCGCGGCGTCGAAACCGTCCATGACAGGCATGGCCCCATCCATAAAGACCAGGCCGTATGCAGCGTCCCGCGCCATCCGCACGGCTTCTTTACCGTCCTCGGCGAAGTCCACATCCACGTCCAAAGTGCCCAGAGCCTCACGCAACACCTCACGGTTCACCGGATTGTCGTCAGCAGCCAGGACGCGCAGACCGGCAAAGCTAGGGCGCGGCACCTGGGCGGCTGGATCGTCGAGGGCTGAAACGCCCCGCAGGGTGCCGTTCATGGACCGGCTCAGCAGCCCGGAGACGTCCTGGCGCGTAAAGGGATTGGGCAGCAGATCATGGGCCTTACCGAGGCGCAGCAAGCTGTCGCTGCGCACGTCTCCGACCTCGCACAAGAGCGCGACAGGCACCCCTGGCGCCTGAGGCAGGCTGGAGGAGGTCGCCAGACACACTGCGCCGCCATGGTCGACAACATGCGCGCCAGCCGCCTCAAGCGCCCTAATCACGCTGTTTCGAACGCGCGGCTCGGGCAGAGACACTTCAACGGCCAAAGGCGCGCTCAGCTTGCCAGGCGCGGCAGCGGCGATTTGGGCCGGGATTACGACCTGGAACACACTTCCGCGCCCTTCTCGGCTGCGCACCGAAATCTCGCCGCCCAGGGCACGCGTCAATCGCTTGCAGACCGCCAGGCCTAAACCCGTTCCGCCAAACCGGCGCGTCGTGGTTTGATCGGCCTGGGAGAAGGCATCAAACACATGTTCAAGTCTGTCGGGCGCGATCCCAATGCCGGTATCGGCGACCTGTATGGCGAGGCAGGCTTCGCCATTGGCGCCGCAAGGGGCGGGACCCACACGCAAGCTCACGCCTCCGGCATCGGTGAATTTCAAAGCGTTGTTGACCAGATTGCTCAAAACCTGATTGAGGCGGGTCGGATCCGTGATGATTTCCTCGGGAACCGAGGCGTCGACATGGGTGGTGAGCGCGAGGCCTTTCTCGCGTGCGCGTTCCCAGTAAAGGCTTGCCAGGTCGCACACCAAATCGTCGATCCGCACCGCCGCAGCCTCAAGGTCAAGCTTGCCGGCTTCGATCTTGGAGAGATCGAGAATGTCGTTGATGATGGTCAGGAGGCCCTTGCCCGATCGGCTGATGATATCGGCATAACGCCGGTGCCGCGCTGTGAGATTGGCCGCCGATAGCATCTCGGCCATGACCATGATGCCATTCATGGGCGTGCGGATTTCATGGCTCATCGTGGCCAGGAAGTCGGACTTGGCGGCATTGGCCGCCTCGGCCTCATCGCGGGCGTGAGACAAGTCCTTTGTCCTTGCCTCCACGGTATCCTCCAAGGTCTCCATGTGGCGTGCAATCCGGGCATCGCGATCGCGGATCGATGCCACCATGGAATTATAGGTGCGCGCGAGGACGCCGGTCTCGTCGCCGCCAACGCCTGCTAGATCGAAATCATGGGTCTCACCGGCGCCAAATGCGGCCATGTGGCGGGTCAGGCGACGCAGAGGCGCGGTCATTCGGGCGATGAACCATTGGGCGAAAAACACTGCGACGAGGACAGCCGCCGCGGCCGAGAGGGCGGTGATCTGCAACCGGGCCAAAACGGCTGCGCGAAGGTCAGAGATATCTTGCGTCAGGCCCAGCCGGCCAACGGCAATTCCGCCATCAATGATCTCAACATCCATCCTCAGGGTTTTCGCCGACCACAATTGCCACAGGCCCATACTGTCAGGGTCTCCGTCGCGGCCGATCAATAGCGTTCCCGAGCCCATATCGGCGAGGCGCGCGCCATTTGCGGCAACCACATCGGCCTGGACGAGACCGGGCACACTGGAAATCCCGCGCAGGACTTCCCGGGTTGCTGGCCGGTCCTCACTCGCCACCGGATCGGACAGTGCTGCCGCATAAGCGGACGCAATGCCTGTAAGCAGATCACGGCGCATATCGACATCGCTTTGGAACGCCCTGGCGGCGGAGAACACGGCCGTGGCCATCACCGCACACACTACAATGCCGGCCACCATGAGCGAGAGGCGCACGCGCAGGGATCGCAGCCCGAAGGCCGTTGAAGCTATTCGACCATGCGCCATGCAATCCCTTCTCCAAAGCAAGGCGTACGCTGTTTTCCCTGAAATGCTTCGAAGCGCATATTGCAAATTCGAGTCAAATTTCACCCAACGCATTTTCGCCATTTCAAGATCAGGCCTTGAATGAATGTTGGGGTCTGCGCGATCGATCAGTGCAAAGCTGAAATTTCACTGATTAGTTTAGCCACCTGGCCACAGGTTGCCCGCTAATACGCTTGCTGCGGAAGGAAGGCACAGTGAAACTCGACCGTGTGCTCATCGTGGACGACGATCCACTGTTCCTCGGCGTTGCTGACGCCCTGATGAGAAGCCTCGGCGGCAAACAGGTCGATTGTCATCAAAGCCCGAAAGACGCGCTCAGCCAGGTCTTCAATACCCAAGACGACATCGACCTGATCATTTGCGATCTGAACATGCCGGATATCGATGGCATTGCCTTTATCCGGGCGCTGTCCGAGCGCGGCTTTCCAGGCCCCGTCATCATCGTGAGCGCTGAGGCCGATGCGGTGATCAAGTCGGTTGAGGCGATCACCGACATGCTCGGAGTCCAGCTGCTTGGAGGATTGAAAAAGCCCCTCAGGCAGGGCGCGCTGATGGACCTCATTAATGGTGCAAAGGCAAAGGCCCTGAGCGAGCGAGACACGCACTTGGGCAAAGCCGAAGTCAGGGCTGCCCTGACCGAAGGCCGTGTCATTCCCGTCTACCAGCCGCAACTCAATCTCGCGCGCACGCGCTTTGATGCCGTCGAAGTGCTGTGCCGCGTGCGCGAACGCGACGGCCGGCTGGGATCACCAGCTCCACTTTTGAACGCGTCAGAGCGCCATGGCTTCATGATCCCGCTGACCTTGTATCTGATGCGGCGCGCTCTCACCGACCTTAAGGCGTGGCTGAGCGAGTCTGCCGCCCACAAATGCTCGATCAATATCTCGGCCCTTGCCCTGGAAGACCGCTCCTTGCCGCGCACCCTTTCCGAAAGTGTTGCCCGCATAGGCGCGCCGATCCGGCAGATCACCCTTGAGGTGACCGAGGATCACTTGCTCAACTTCGGGCCCGATACGCTGGAGGTGCTTGCTCGCCTGCGCATGGCCGGTTTCGGATTGAGCATCGATGATTTCGGCACCGGCGCGACCAGTCTTGAACAGCTTAAACGGTTCCCCTTTACCGAGCTGAAGATCGATCGCACCTATGTGCAGGGCAATCACGCCGATCCGTTTGCCCGGGAAGTCTTGCAAACCAGCGCGCGACTTGCTGCGATTGTCGGGTTGTCCAGCGTGGCCGAAGGCGTCGAGACGCCTGGCGACTTGGCTCAGATCGCGGCGGCCGGTGTGACACGCGCCCAGGGCTTCATGCTCGCACGGCCCATGCCGGCAGAGGAATTTGCCCGGTGGAGGGCCGCGCCTTTGCCCAAACTGAACCAAGTCGCGTAAACCCCCGCCCAAGACGTATCCAGACACCGCCGCAGCGCGCTATGGCCACAAGCATGGCCAGAGCCCCGCTGAATCGATCTCGCATCCTGACGCTCGCCGCGCCGATTATCCTTGCCCAAGCCGCCATCGCGACAACCGGCGTGGTGGACACGGCCGTCATGGGATATTTCGGAACGGCCACCGATCTGGCAGCCGTCGGCGTGGCCGCAGTCGTGTTCAGCTTCCTTTATTGGGGCTTCGGCTTCCTGCGCATGGCCACAACCGGTCTGACGGCCCAGGCAGACGGGGCCGGAGACCAGGCCGAGACCCGGGCGCTGCTCATGCGTGCCCTCATTCTCGCCCTGGCGTTGGGGCTGGCGCTCTTTGTGACTTTTCCGGCCGTCTCCCGCTTGGCGCTGTTGCTTTTCCAAGCAGAGCTTCCGGTGGAGCTTCTGGCGCGCGAATACTTCTTCGCCCGCATCTGGGGCGCGCCCGCTGCGCTGATGGGATTTGTGGTCACCGGATGGCTGATCGGCATGGGGCGAACCGGCGCCCTGCTGGCGGTTCAAGTGGTGATGAACGCCATCAATGCCGGCCTGGATGCCTGGTTTGTTGCCGGATTGGGCTGGGGCCCTGGCGGCATTGGCGCAGGCACGGCGATTGCTGAATGGGCGGCCCTGGCATTTGGTCTCTGGTTGGTGCGCGATGCCTTAACCTTGCGCGCACGGCTGGCCGACCGGGCTGCGCTGGCGGCCCTGTTCACAGCCAACCGGGACATCATGGTGCGCACGCTCGCTCTGCTGACGTCGATTGCCTGGTTTGTGAACTCCAGCGCTCGCCAGGGGACCGAGGCGCTGGCCGGCAATCAGGTGCTCTTGCAATTCGTCGCGGTCGCCGCATTTGTGCTCGACGCATTTGCGTTCGTTGCAGAAAAAGAGGCCGGGGCCGCCTTTGGCGCCGGAGAGCGCGCCCGTCTATTCAGGGCAGCGCGGCTCACGAGCGAATTGGCGCTGGCCTCGGCTGTCGCACTTTCGCTTTGTTTCTGGATTGGTGGGGCCTGGGCCATCGAAACATTTGTCTCAGATCGGGCAGCGCGCGCCGCTGCCTTGGCCCACCTGCCCTGGGCGGCTGTGGTGCCCGCGATAGGCGTCGCAGCCTGGCAACTCGACGGGATTTTCTTGGGCACGACCCAGGGCCCGGCGATCCGCAACGCGGCGCTGCTGGCCATGTGCGCTTATCTGGCGACGGATTTGGTCTTGTCGCGGCAGTTTGGCAATGCAGGCGTGTGGACGGCTTTCGTGCTCAATTATGCCTACCGCGCTGGGGCGCTGACGCTCTATTGGCCACGGCTGACCAATTCCGGAAAAATGATCGATACTCCCTGATTATCGGGCCCTAAAGCTGGTCGAGGATGCGCCCGATCAAGCCGGGGCCTTCAAACGCGAGGGCGCTGTAGAGCTGCACAGCACTAGCGCCCGCAGCCAGCTTTTCCCGCACATCCTCAGCGCTGGAGACGCCGCCAACGCCGATCAGGTCCAAGGCGCCATCGATCTCTGCTGAAAAGGCCGACAACACCCGTGTGCTCGCTTCGCGTAGGGGCGCGCCCGAAAGGCCGCCGGCCTCGTTTGCATGGCGGCTACGCAGGGTTTCAGGGCGCGCGAGCGTCGTGTTGGAGACAATCAGCCCGTGCAGGAACGGCGCCTGCTTTGCAGCTGCCGCAATGTCGCCAATGGCGTGGTCATCCAAATCCGGGGCGACTTTCAAAAATATGGGGACAAAGCCTTTTGAGGCGGCCAGGCCCATCGCCGCCTCTCCACATCGACCGAGAAGCTCGTCCAGGGCGCCCTTGTCTTGCAGACCGCGCAGGCCCGGCGTGTTCGGCGAGGAAATGTTGAGCGCGACGTAATCGGCATACGGCCAAACTGCTTCAAGGCCTGTCACATAATCGGCTGTGCGGTCCGGCGAGTCCTTGTTTGCCCCCACATTCGCGCCGACGATCCCGGCAGACCGATCGCGGCCCTGGAGACGGGCAACGAAATCATCGAGCCCGCCATTGTTGAACCCCATACGATTGATGACGCCCTTATCTTCCCGCAATCGAAACAGGCGCGGCCGTGGATTGCCCGCCTGCGGGCGGGGGGTGACCGTGCCGCATTCCACAAAACCGAAGCCGAAGGCCAGCATTGCTGAAAACACCTGGGCGTCCTTATCGAAGCCCGCAGCCAGGCCGACGGGATTGGGCAAGACAAGCCCCGATACCGGCAGTTTTGTCGGATGGGATCGCGCCCCGGAGGGCGGCGAAGACGGCACAGCAATGCCCCTGGCCAAGGCTGAAATCGTTGCCGAATGGGCAAACTCCGGCGGCAGACGCCTGGCCGCCATCGCTGCAAGGGCGCTGGGCTCCATCAAATCTCCGGGTCGCTTGCAATCACAGCCTTCCATGCCTCGCTTCTCGATTCGGCGCTAGGCCCGCACAGTCGCAGCCCGACTCGACCTACGCGGGAAGGGAGAGGACTCACATCCCACAATAGGTTGATATTCCTATTAATCGCTATTAAGCATGACGTGGTTTCTGGAGGTGTCGCCCCCTATGCGTCACAAGGATATCTGGCGCGGTATAGACGGTTTGGCCCAACGCCACAGCCTGTCACCTTCTGGTCTGGCCAAGCTCGCCGGCCTCGACCCGACCGCGTTCAATCCATCGAAACGCTTGGCCCGTGATGGCCGCCCCCGTTGGCCATCGACAGAGAGCCTTGCGGCCGCGTTGGACGCCGTCGAATCGGGTTTTGATGATTTTGCAGCCATTGTTGAAGGACGCCGCGGGCCCACTGCGCCGCTGATTGGTTTCGCTGAAGCCGGCCGCGATGGCTTTTTCGACGAGGCGGGGTTTCCCGTCGGCGAAGGCTGGGATCAGGTGCGCTTTCCCGGTTTGGGGGAAGAAACGGTGTATGCACTGGAGATCTCCGGCAACAGCATGCTGCCGGCCTTTCGGCCTGGTGACCGGATCATCGTTGCCCCCGATGTGCCCCTGCGCCGGGGCGACCGCGTGGTCGCGCGCACGATTGAAGGCGAGGTGATGGCCAAGGAATTGGGGCGACGGTCTGAACGGCGGGTCGAGCTGTTATCGCTCAATCCCACATTCGATACTCTGGTCCTGAAGCCGGGGGAGATTTCGTGGCTGGCGAGAATCCTCTGGGTCAGCCAGTAGAGGGCGCTTGCACTTCGCCTGGGGCCGCGGCAAGGCTGCTGGAATTATGGACTGGGACAAACTCAAATCATTCCACGCTGCGGCGGAGGCCGGCAGTCTAACGGCAGCGGGCGAACGGCTGGGGATCTCTCAATCGGCGGTCTCGCGTCAGATCGCGGCCCTTGAAGAACACCTCGGCGTGTCCTTATTCCAGCGCCATGCCCGCGGCTTGGTGCTGACCGATGCGGGCCATACGCTTCATCGCTCCACCGGCGACATGGCGTCGGCCGCAGCCACCGCCAACTCCGCCCTGCAAGACCAACAAGACACCCCCCAGGGCGAATTGGTTGTGACTGCCCCCGTCGCCTTCGGCTCCACATGGCTGGTGCCGCGCCTGGGCCGCTTTATGGAGGCTTATCCCGATCTGCATCTGGATTTGCGCCTAGACGACCGCGAGTACGACCTTCTGAAACTGGAAGCGGAATGCGCGATTCGCCTCTGGGCGGCTGACAAAGCCGATTTAATCCAACGCAAGCTGGCCTCGGTTGAGACCTCCCTCTACGCCGCGCCGTCTTACCTCAGCGAGTTCGGCACGCCGCGACGACCGAGTGACCTCGACCGTCACCGCATTATCGGGTTTCGCCAGGAAGGCGCGCCATCGCAAATGCAGATCATGAATTTTGCCAGGCAAATGGGGCGCGATGACCAACCCCCGCGCGAGGCGGCCCTGCAAGTCAACAATGTCTTCGCCATGCTGCGCGCCGTCGAGGCTGGCCTAGGGATCGCAGACGTCCCCGATTACATGGCCTCGACCGTGCCAGGGCTGGTTCCCATCTTGTCCGATTACAAAGGGCCCGGCTTTGATCTTTACTTCATCTATCCGAGCGACCTGCGGCGATCGAAACGTATCGGCAGTTTTCGGGACTTTCTGACCTCGGAGATCGACGCGCTACGCAAATCAGAGCGACTGGATTAGCCGAAGGCACGCAAACCAGGCATTCATATGAGCATAGCTCAGGTGCAGGTGTCGTCTTGTTGTGCAAGGGTCGAGCGTTACCTAATAGCCAGACGCCGAGGTCCCCGGCTCTTCCCAATCCCTCCCGATTGGGCGTTTCCTCCCCACAGGGACCCAACTGTCGCCGGGCGCCTTCATTGGCTGCCCGGCCTTCTTTTTTCGGAGGCGACCCAGAGCCTAAAGGCTGGATCGCAACATCCAAGCTGTTTTCTCCGCAATGGCGGCGCGCTGGACAAACAAATCGGAGCTCACGTCATCGCCCAGCGCCTCGGCACTTTTGATGCCGCGCTTTGCAATTCGCGCCAGGGTCTCGTGGCCGCCCACAAGGTTACGGATCATCGTTTCGGCATCCGGAACGCCATTGTCGGCAGTGATGGTCGCCGAGGCATGCATGTCTTCGCTGGACCCTGGCGCAAAATGGCCAAGGGCGCGGATGCGCTCCGCGATTTTATCAAGCGCCTGCCACAGTTCCGTGTACTGCTCCATGAAAAGCCCGTGGAGTTCTGAAAAGCGCGGCCCGGTTACGTTCCAGTGATAGCCGTGGGTTTTCAGATAAAGCGCGTAGGTGTCCGCCAGTAGAGCGCGCAGGGCGCCGGCGGCCTCCTCACGTTGAGTGTCGGTCAATCCAATTTCGAGAGCCATGGGATCGTCTCCAAGGGGGATGCGTTGAGGCCCCCGCACATGGCCCCGCCCCTCCCAGCATTCAAATCGGTTTCGCCCATGCCAGCTATTGATGTTCTTTATAGGCGCGGATCAGGATAGCCCGGCGCAATAGGCCTGTATCCGGCCGAGCGCCGCCTCCAAGGCCTCGTTCGATGTGGCGTAGGAGATACGAAAGGCGGGCGACAGACCGAAGGCACCGCCGTGAACGACCGCGACTTTCTCTGCTTCGAGCAAGTCCTCGGCGAAGTCCTGATCGGTTTCAATGATCCGCCCAGTCGCACTTTTACGTCCGATGACGCCTGAACACTCAGGGTAGACATAGAATGCGCCGCCGGGCGTCTGGCAGGTTATCCCGCTGGCCCCATTCAAGCCGTCAACCACCAGATCGCGGCGCGCTTGAAACGCAGCATTTCTCGGCACCAGAAAATCGTGCGAGCCGGTGAGTGCGGTGACTGCGGCCCACTGGCTGATCGAGCATGAATTGGACGTCGATTGGCTCATCACCTTTCGCATGGCCGTGATGAGCCATTCCGGCCCGCCCGCGAAGCCAATGCGCCACCCGGTCATGCTATAGGCCTTGGAGACGCCGTTCATCGTCAACGTCCTGTCGTAAAGCTCGGGGCACACCTGGGCGATCGTGGCGAATGTTTGATCGCCGTAGAGGATGTGCTCATACATATCATCGGTCAGCACCATCACATGGGGATGGCGCGCGAGAACAGCGCCCAGCGATGCGAGCTCTTCGGCGCTGTACACTGCGCCGGTTGGGTTGGACGGAGAATTCAAAACCACCCATTTCGTGCGCGCGGTCAAAGCCGCCTCCAACGCTTCGGCCGAAAGCTTGAAGCCCGCATTGGACCCGCAAGATACGAGCACAGGAGAGGCGCCGCACAGTCGGACCATTTCGGGATAGCTCACCCAATAAGGCGCGGGGACAATCACTTCGTCGCCCGGATTGAGCGTCGCCAGGAACGCATTGACCAAAACGGCTTTCCCGCCCGGAGACACATTGATCTGGCTTGGCGTGTAGTCGAGGGCGTTATCGCGCTTGAACTTTGCGCAGATCGCTTCTTTCAATTCCGGGATACCGTCGGCCGGGGTGTAACGGGTCTTATCGGCATTGATGGCGGCAATGCCCGCAGCTTTGATATGGTCCGGCGTTGGAAAGTCGGGCTCCCCCGCCCCGAGGCCGATGACATCATGGCCGGCCCGCCTCAACTCAGCCGCCTTCGTCGTAACCGCTATGGTGGCCGATGGCTGTACCCGCTGAACTGCGTCCGAAATGGAAAAGCCCGCCATCGCCTGCCCCCGATATATCCAGAAGGGGCTGCAATGCCCATCGCCGACATGCGAGATCTACGCGTTTTGACCGATCATGTTAAGGGCGAGCTAAGTCCAAGAGCCTATCCTCTTACAGGGTGAAGGGCGCTTTTGGCTCGAAGGCATGTGGCCATGTCAATCAATGCAAACCTGCGGACGGCGCGTCGCGACTTCGATGATTTTGTTGCCTGGTGCCAAGACATCGTGGCCTCGATGTCTCTGGGCCATCAAGTTTTGCTGGTTTGTATTCTCTGCCTAGCGCTATTCTGGCTCACGACCCTGCGCCCCGGCCGACCTGAGCGGGAGGGGAAAAAAGCAGACGGGCGACCCTTTCAAATGGCACTGGCCGTGGTCGTCATCTTTGGCCTAGGCGCCGGCTACTGGTTGTCTCAGAATGCTGCCGTGCTCGGCGGACTGCTCAGCTAACGCATTGACCTCGAAACGGTGGCCCCAACGCCGTACATAAGAGACATGGCTGATCGCCCCGCCTCCCGAGACGCCCCAATGCGCGGGATTGACGTCATCAAGGACAATCTCTCGCGGCTTCCGCCCAGGCCCGGGGTTTACCGGATGTATGGCGCCGACCAGGAAGTCTTGTATGTGGGCAAGGCGAAGAATCTCAGAAACCGGGTGACCTCATATACGCGGCTTGGCGGCCACACCCAGCGAATCGCGCGCATGATCTCCCTGACTGCGGCGATGGAGTTTGTGGTCACCGAAACCGAGACCGAAGCCCTGCTTCTGGAAGCCAATCTGATCAAACGGTTCAAACCACGCTTCAACATCCTCCTGCGCGACGACAAATCGTTTCCCTACATCCTGATCCGCCGCGACCATGATGCGCCCCAAATCCTCAAATATCGCGGTGAAAAGCGCGATCGCGGTGAGTATTTCGGCCCGTTCGCCAGCGCCAATGCCGTGACGCGCACACTCGATACGCTCCAGAAAGCGTTTCTGCTGCGCACCTGCGAGGACAGTGTCTACGCCGTGCGCTCTCGGCCGTGCATGCTGCACCAGATCAAGCGGTGCGCTGCGCCCTGCACCGGCGAGATTGCGCCGGAGGCCTACCGTGAACTCGCCGATCAGGCCGCAGACTTCCTGCGCGGCAAATCAGTGGAGCTGCAGAAAAATCTCGCCGCGGATATGGAGGCAGCGTCCGAGGCGATGGAGTTCGAGCAGGCCGCCCGCCTGCGCGACCGCATCCGCGCCCTCAGCGTCGTGCGGGCCAGCCAAGACGTGAACCCAGACGGGATCGAAGAGGCCGACGTGTTTGCCCTGGCCCGGGAGGCAGGGGCATCGTGCGTGCAGGTCTTCTTCATCCGAGCAGGACAGAATTGGGGCACGTCGGTCCATTTTCCGCGCCATGAGGAAGACCAATCCGATGCGGAGATTCTCGCCGCGTTCCTGGTCCAATTCTACGATAAACGCCCGGCCCCGCGCCTTCTGCTCGCCAATCTGTCCCCGGACCAAAGCGAATTGATCACCGAAGCACTGGAATTGCGCGCGCCCCACCGCGTTGAGATCCGCGTGCCGCAAAGGGGCGGCAAGCGAGACCTTGTGGGCGAAGCAGCGCGGAATGCGCGCGAAGCCCTCGCGCGGAAGCTTGCCGAGGCTGCCAGCCAGGAACGCCTGCTCAAGGAAATGCAGAAGACCTTCGATCTGAACGGTGCGCCGCGGCGGATCGAAATCTATGACAATTCCCATATCCAGGGCTCCAACGCGGTGGGCGGCATGGTGGTGGCCGGGCCAGAAGGGTTTGAAAAACAGCAATACCGGAAGTTCAACATCAAGGACGCCGAACTCGAGCCCGGCGACGATTACGGCATGATGCGTGAGGTGATGCGGCGGCGGTTCTCGCGCCTGCTCAAGGAAGCCGAAGAGACGGGCAAGCCTTTGTCTGATCTGCCGAGTTATCCCGACCTGGTGCTGATCGATGGCGGACTTGGCCAGCTTTCAGCCGTCACCGAGACCCTGGCGGAACTCGACTTGGCGCCGGCAGACATCAACCTGGTGTCCATCGCCAAAGGCCCTGACCGCAACGCAGGGCGTGAAAAATTCTTCCGCCCCGGCCGCGCGCCATTTCAATTGCCCCCGAATGCACCGGTTCTGTACTATCTACAGCGCCTAAGAGACGAAGCCCACCGCTGGGCCATCGGCGCCCACCGCGCCAAGCGCTCGGCCGATATCAAGAAAAACCCGTTGGATGAAATCGAGGGCATTGGCCCGACACGCAAAAAAGCGCTGCTTCACCGTTTCGGCTCGGCGCGCGGTGTGGCCCGCGCGAAACTGTCAGACATCGCCGAAGTCGATGGCATCAACGATGCCCTCGCCGAGCGTATCTATGGCCACTTCCACTCTGGCTAGCGCGACCCTGAGGCGGAATTGGCCGCCGCACTTGCCTAGTCGGCGGCGGACTCGCCCGTGTCTTCGCGAAGGCGGCGCGTCGCCGCGTCCAGGCCGCCTTGGCTTTCGAGAATGGCGGTGATTTGCGCGCGTTGCTCAATGGCCAACCAGAGGCCCTGGACCTGCACATCGACGATTTTCCAGGTGGCGCCGCGGCTGAGGACCCGCCACCTCACGGTTTCAGGGGGACGGTTTTCAAACGCCACCTGTACCGTAACGACCGAGTCGCGCGCGGAGCGGTCGCGCGAATCGACCACGGTCACATCAGCGCCGACGAACCTGTCGGCATGGGCATCAAAAGTCGTTTCAAGAAACGCCCCAAACGCATCGGTATAGTCGCTGATCTCATCAGCGCTCAGCGTGTCGGCATGGCGGCCAAGAGTGAAGCGCGCGACGGCCTCGATATCGACCAGGTCTGCGAGCTCATCTGGCGTTAATGCGCCCTGGGAGAGCTCGGCCGCAGCTTGCGAAATCACGCTTTCCGCTTCTGGCCCCGCGTCTGCCGTGTTGGACGTTGCAGCCAGCATGAATGCCGTAAGAACCAGTATGAAAATCCGCAGCATCGCAACACTCCATGTTCTAATTTCCTTCGCTGAGACGTGTGCAGCCAGCCCCAAAAAGAGAACAGACAGATCTGGAATAGGTTCCGTTTCGAAATGGAATAGCGGGCCGCAGCATGCGATGTCTTAAGGGCTCCCCCATCGTTTGCTGCACAAAAGAAAACACCCGGCGCCAAGGCCGGGTGTTTGCACTCGATGCTTTGGAGCGCTTGTTAGCTGGCGTTCCCGCGCGCTGCGAAGTAGACGCCGCCCGCCATCATGAGCAGGTGATACTTGTAACCCGACCAGAACGGCCAGTAGGCAATCATGATCACGCTTGCGAGGATCACGGCGATGCCAAAGCCGGAGATGCGCGTCACAAGATCGCCGAGCGGGCCGCGAATGAAACCACCTGCGATGAGGCCGGCCGACGCTACCACTTCACCAATCGCCGCCAGGGTCCAAAGGGCAACCGGCAGACCAAAGATCTGTGCGCCCATCTCCAAATCCTTGAATTTGGTGAAGCCCTCATAGGCAATAATCGAGACCAGCGCGAAGCGAAGAAACCAATGTGCCTGGTTGAAAGTCGGGATCCGCTCACCGGCGCGCTCTAGGGTAGCAACAGCATTCATTTGATTATTCTCCGTCCGATACAATAGCCTATATGGGGTACGCCGGCGCCTTGAGAACAGATCGCAGAACTGGTGCGACAAGTTGTGCAGACAGCGTAGGCTATTGAAGCAATTGATGTTTTTGCCTGACGGGTCATTGCGCCGCGGTCCCCCATGTATCCTGACAGGGGAGTTCCGAGCAGCGCGACGCGTGATGAGCGGCCTGAACGAGGCGCCGTGCGCGCGTCCCGGCTGGGATGCCAGGACGCGCTATTAAGGCCTACTCGGCGGCGAGGGCGTGAGTCGGGTAGTTTGGATTTTCCCGGTACTTTTTCATCTCGCTGCGGGCAATCGCGCGCAGGTGCACCTCATCGGGGCCATCGGCCAGACGAAGCGTTCTGATCGAGGCATAGGCCCGCGCCAGGCCGAAATCGCTCGTCACCCCGCCGCCGCCATGGGCCTGGATGGCATCATCGAGGATCTTCAATGCCATGCGCGGTGCGGCGACCTTGATCATCGCAATCTCATCTTTGGCGCCCTTGTTGCCGACCGTGTCCATCATGGAGGCGGCCTTAAGCGTCAGAAGCCGGGTCATTTCCAGATCTGTGCGCGCCTCGCCCAGGCGCTGCTCCCAGATCGAATGCTCCGCCACCGGTTTGCCAAAGGCTAAGCGCGACAGAAGCCGGCGTGTCATCTTCTCGAGCGCCATTTCAGCTGCGCCAATCGTGCGCATGCAGTGGTGGATACGGCCCGGCCCGAGACGCCCTTGGGCAATCTCGAAACCGCGGCCTTCACCCAGGATCAGGTTGTCTGCCGGCACCCGCACATTATCGAGCAAAACCTCAGCGTGGCCGTGGGGCGCGTCGTCGTATCCAAATACCGGCAACATGCGCAGGATCTTCACTCCCGGCGTATCCAGCGGCACGAGGATCTGACTTTGCTGTTGGTGGCGGGCGGCGGAAGGATCAGTCTTGCCCATCACGATGGCCACTTTGCAGCGCGGATCACCCACGCCCGATGACCACCATTTGCGGCCATTGATGACGTATTCGTCGCCGTCACGGGTAATCGATGTTTCGATATTGGTCGCATCCGACGAGGCCACCAAAGGTTCGGTCATCAGAAAGGCGGAGCGGATTTCCCCCGCCATGAGCGGGCGCAGATACTGGGCCTTTTGCGCCTCTGACCCATAGCGATGCAGCACTTCCATATTGCCGGTGTCGGGCGCCGAGCAGTTGAAGACTTCCGAGCCCCACTCGACCCGCCCCATCAGCTCTGAGAGCGGCGCATACTCCGCGTTGGTCAGGCCAGCGCCTTGATACTCCGGCGTGTCATGCTCGGCGTTTGGAGGCAGGAAGAGGTTCCACAGTCCCTCAGACTTCGCCTTCTCTTTAAGCTGTTCCAAGATCGGCGGGACGGCCCAACGGCCAATCTCGGCGTGCTGGGCCTCATAGGTCTCGACGTTGGGAAAGACGTGGGCCTGCATAAAGGCATCCACGCGCTCGATATAGTCTTTGGTCTTCGGGCTGTATTCGAAATCCATGGGCTCGTCCTCTCACTGCCAGCCCCAAACTAGTTGGATTTGCCACGAGGAGAACGCGCCCCCTTGCCGCCTGACGCAGGGTCAGGACGGCTGGAGACGGATTTTTATGCCCATGATGGAACTGACAGCGCCTATTTCCGCCAGACGGCGGCCATTGCCGGGTCTTCTTCATCGCCGGTGTATTTGCGCGTTTCCGCGCGGCCAACCACCATGTGGTGCACCTCATCGGGGCCATCAGCGAGGCGCAAGGTACGCTGCGATGTGTACATCTGGGCCAGTGGGGTCCACTGCGACACGCCGGTGGCGCCGTGAATTTGAATGGCTTCATCGATGATCTTACAGACGCGCTCGGGCACCATGGCCTTGACCATGGAAATCCACACGCGGGCCTCGGCATTGCCAAGCACGTCCATCGCCTTGGCCGCTTTGAGCACCATCATTCGCATGGCTTCAATCTCAATCCGCGCGCGCGAGACCTTTTCCAGATTTCCGCCGAGCTTGATCAGATCCCGCCCAAAGGCCTGGCGGCCCATGCCGCGGATCACCATCAATTCGAGCGCTTTTTCGGCCGCGCCCAGGGACCGCATGCAATGGTGGATGCGGCCAGGCCCGAGGCGCAGTTGGGAGATTTCGAAGCCGCGGCCCTCGCCGAGCAAAATGTTCTCCTTGGGCACGCGCACATTGTCGAACACGATGTGCATGTGGCCGTGCGGGGCGTCGTAATTGCCAAAGACCTGCATCCCGTCGAGGATTTTGACACCGGGCGTGTCGATCGGGACAAGGATCTGGCTTTGCTGCTTGTGGGCCGGCGCGTCAGGGCTGGTCTTGACCATGGTGATCATGATCTTGCAGCGCGGATCGCCGGCGCCCGAGATGTAAAATTTCTCGCCGTTGATGACCCAATCATCACCGTCGAGCTTTGCCTCAGTTGACACGTTTTTGGCGTCCGATGAAGGAATACCCGGCTCTGTCATCGCGAAAGCGGAGCGAATTTCGCCGGCGAGAAGGGGCTTCAGCCACCGTTCTTTTTGCTCAGCCGTGCCGACGCGCTCGAGCACTTCCATATTGCCCGTATCCGGCGCCGAGCAGTTCATCGTCTCAGATGCAAGGGGGTTCTTGCCGAGCTCAGCGGCAATGTAAGCATAGTCGAGGTTTTTCAGGCCCTCGCCCGTCTCGGCATCCGGCAGAAAGAAATTCCAAAGGCCTTCCGCCTTGGCTTTGTCCTTGGCTTTTTCCAGGACGTCGAGTTGGCCCGGTGCGTACGACCAGATGTCAGACTTGTCTTTGCCCAGGGCCGAAAACTCAGCGTACATGGGCTCCACCGTCTCTTCGATGAAGCGCTTGACGTGTTCGAACAGGGGGCGCGCGTCCTCCGACATGCGCAGGTCGAACAGGTCTTCGTTCATTTCGCCAATATTCGGGTCGGTATAGGGCATAGGCAGATCCTCCAATCGTCGGCACTCAAAGTTTCCGTTCACGTAAACGTACGCCGTATTGACGACTGTGTAAAACGCGAAACGGCCGCATGCCGTCCCCCGCAACCCACGCGCGTGGTGCCGTAAAGTTAGGTTCTACCGAGGCCGGCTAGAGCCGCGGGCGTCACTCCGCCGCGCGGGCGACTGTCCTCTTCAGGATCAGAACATTGGACAGCCAGCCCTCCACCGGCGCAGTCTCCCGGCCATTCGTCGTGACGAAGACATCCTGGCACCCAGACCGCCCCTCCATGGCGTGTCGTGCATCCTGTAGCGTTGCGTCCCTGGGCACGAACGCCGTGGTGCCACCTATGGCGTCTTTGACTTTCTCGTCTTCGAGAAAATCTTGAATGGTCAGCTTATCAGGGTCTTTCTCACCAGCACGCATCTTGGCCTCAAACCTGTAGATCACGCTTTCATGGGCGATCGCGTGGAAAATCAGGTCTCCATCGGGCTTAGCGGCAAACATCGGCGCACGGGTATAGCCGTCCTCCTGGACGACCTCTTTCAGCTCCGAAAAAGGGTTTGCCCAACGACCGTCAGACCCTCCTTTCAGGACGACTTTTTTGATTCGTGACAGGGGGATCATTTCCTGGTCGGCGCGGAATCCACTTAATTGCTCCGCCAGGGGCGCGCGTCCCATTGACCGCCCCTCCAACGCTCGGCTCGCGCCGGCGTCGGCTGCTTTGTCTGAAAAGTAGTAGCCCAAGACCAGGCCGATCCATCCGACGATGATTGGCAGGAGCGCGTTGAAAATCACCATCGGTAAAGCGTCAGGCGAGATCGGTTTGCCCAACTGAGACCATTTGTAGAGCAGGAAGCATACAAACGCTGCAAGGGCAGCGGCCGACGCCCCGAACACAACAATGCTGAACCATTGCAGAAACTGGTTACGTGGATCACCCATACAGCTTGCCCCCGTGAACAGTAAGTTTCGAACGCGGGCCGGTTTTACTCAAGGCGAATCTACTAAAAGCCTGCCCTATGACCCCCACCGCCGCCATCATTATTCTCGCCACAAGCGCGTTTACCGCGTTCCTGTCAGGCATTTTCGGCATGGCGGGCGGCATGGTGCTTATGGGCGTGCTGATCGCCCTGCCCTCGGTCAGTGTCGCCAGCGCCATGGTCATCCACGGAGCGCTTCAGCTCGTGGCAAATGGCTGGCGCGCTTACCTGATCCGCGGCGAGATCGCCTGGCGCGTCGTAGCGCGCTACACGGGCGGGGCACTACTCGGCATTGCCGGCTTGCTGGCGGTCACTTGGGTGCCCGACAAGCGCCAGGTTTATCTCATTCTGGGCTTGGTTGCCCTCCTAGTTTGGATCCCAAGGGCACGCCTTAACCTCGACATCCAACGCGCGGGCGACGCCTTTAGCGCCGGCGCACTTGTCCAGGGGCTCAACACGATTGCCGGCGTGGCAGGGCCGGTGCTCGACGTTTTCTTCATCAACACCGCCATGACCCCCCAGCAAATCGTGGCGACCAAATCGATCACCCAGGCGCTCAGCCACTTGGTCAAGATCGGCTTTTGGTCGGTGCCGCTGATCCTCGCGGAGGGCGCATCCGCCTTTCCGCCGGCCTGGTTTTTCCTCGCCGCCATCCCCATCGCCATGGCCGGCACATGGGCAGGCGGGCGCGTGCTTGCCCGTGTCTCAGCGGTCAACTTCCGGGCCTGGACGCGCTGGCTCGTGACCGTCATCGGCGCGGCGATGCTCGCCCGGGCTGCCGGCGTTTATTGATCATTAGGCGATGGCCCCCTATAGCCACCCAATGTCTTGCGTCCGCCATCGCTTCACCCGCCGAACGCCCTAGGGCGCGCGAGACCGCAGGCGATACGCCGCGACATCCCCCGCACGCCCAAGCCCGACCCCCAGCCGCTTTGCGCCAGCCTGCTTGAACCACTTGCGGGCGCGTTAACCGAGTAACAAACGACGTCGAAGACAGTTTTCCCATGATTGAAGTCATCCTCCCAGACGGCGCCGCGCGCCGCTTTGAAGACGGCGCCAGCGCGATGGACGTGGCCGCCTCGATTTCCAATTCCTTGGCCAAGAAAGCGCTCGCCGCGCGGGTTAATGGCGAACTGCGCGACCTGGCGCGCCCGCTGCCCAACGCGGCCACGGTCGAAATCATCACCGCAAAGGACG
This sequence comes from Pseudomonadota bacterium, assembly GCA_038747245.1. Classification (GTDB taxonomy): domain Bacteria; phylum Pseudomonadota; class Alphaproteobacteria; order Caulobacterales; family Hyphomonadaceae; genus UBA5336. Next base: position 323,952 of record JBCDJY010000001.1, read on the forward strand.
CCGAAAGCCTGGAGTTGATCCGCCACGACACAGCCCATGTGCTCGCCCAAGCTGTGCAGGAGTTGTTTCCAGGCACACAGGTCACCATCGGGCCAGTGATCGACGATGGATTTTACTATGATTTCCACCGCGAAGAGTCCTTCTCCACCGAGGATTTCGAGAAAATCGAAGCGCGCATGGCCGAGATCATCGCCGCAGCTGCGCCGTTCGAGCGGGAAGTGTGGAACCGCGGCGATGCTATCGCGCATTTCAGGCAGCTCGGGGAAGCCTTCAAGGCCGAGATCATTGAAGACCTGCCCGAAGAAGAGACCATTACGATCTACCGCCAAGGCCCCTGGCACGACCTCTGCCGCGGCCCGCACATGCCCTCAACCGGCCACATACCCAAAGCGTTCAAGCTGACCAAACTCGCCGGCGCCTATTGGCGGGGCGACCACCGCAATGCCCAGCTCCAGCGGATTTATGGAACCGCGTGGCGCACCGAGAAGGAACTCAAAGCCTACCTTTTGCAAATTGAAGAGGCGGAAAAGCGCGACCACCGGAAGCTCGCCGTCCAGCTTGACCTTTTCCACCTCGACGGAGAGGCGGCGGCCGGATCGGTATTCTGGCATCCAAAGGGCTACCAGGTGTGGCTCCAAATCGAAGCCTATATCCGACGCCGCCTTGCACACGCGGGCTATAATGAGATCAAAACGCCCCAACTGATGGACAGCGGCCAATGGGAGAAATCCGGCCACTGGGGCAAGTTCCGCGAGAACATGTTCGTCGTGCCCGACTTCATCCCCAGCGGTGACGGCGAGGTCACGGTCCCGCCGGAGGCCAAGCTCATGGCGATCAAACCCATGAACTGCCCAGCCCATGTGGAGGTGTTCAAATCGGGGCAAAAATCCTACCGCGACCTGCCCCTGCGCCTGGCCGAGTTTGGCTGTTGCCACCGCAACGAGCCCCATGGAGCGCTGCACGGGATCATGCGGGTGCGCCAGTTCACCCAGGACGATGCCCATATCTTCTGCCGAGAAGATCAAATCATCGCCGAGACCGAGGAATTCTGCGCGCTGCTCCAAAGCGTCTACGACGATTTCGGCTTCACCAAAGTCGATGTGAAATTATCAACCCGCCCCGACGTGCGCGCCGGCAGCGACGCGGTCTGGGACCGGGCCGAACGCGACCTGGAAGAGGCCATCAAGGCCACCGGCTTACCTTATGAGGTGCTTCCCGGAGAGGGCGCGTTCTACGGGCCGAAACTCGAATTTCAGCTGACCGACGCCATTGGGCGGGTTTGGCAGTGCGGCACGCTGCAACTCGATTTCGTCCTGCCGGAGCGCCTCGGCGCAGATTACATCGACGAGGCAGGAGACAAGGCCCGCCCGGTTATGCTCCACCGCGCAATCCTCGGGTCTCTGGAGCGCTTTATCGGCATCCTGATTGAGGAGTTTGCCGGCGCCTTCCCGCTCTGGCTTGCGCCCGTCCAAGTGGTGGTGGCCACAATCACCTCCGAAGCCGATGCCTATGCGTTAGAAGCCGCCGAAGCGCTGCGCGCGGCTGGCCTGCGCGTTGAGACAGACCTGCGCAATGAGAAGATCAATTACAAAGTGCGCGAGCATTCGGTTCAGAAAGTGCCGGTGATAGCCGTTGTCGGCGGCCGGGAAGCTGAAGAGCGGACCCTGGCCTTGAGACGGTTTGGCTCCAAAGCCCAAGACATCCTCCCCCTTAAGGACGCCCAGACGCAGCTGACCCATGAGGCCCTGGCGCCGGACCTGAAACGCAGCGCAAGCCCCGCCAGAAGCGAAAGCGACGCGGCTTAAGCGTCAGACATCCCAATGAGAGGCAGTGCACCAGCGTTCTAGACGGTGAGGGTGCGCCGCGGTAGCCAGCCGCCATGGACCCTAGCCCGTCGCAAGCCGCCCCCGCGCGAACACGCCAGGGCCGCGTCTCTTTCCCTGCCATTTTGGCCGGCTTGATGGTGCTTTGGCCGGTCTTGGCGTTGCTCGGCACCCAGGGCTTCACACCGCTCTTGGGAATCGCTGCGCTTATCGCACTCGCATTTTTGCCGCCACTGCCGCGGCCGTCGCTGCTGCTGATCCTTTTCGCCAGCTTCATCATTTGGGTCTCGGCCGCCACTTCTTGGTCACCGGCCCAGGACGGCCCTTTGTTCTCGGGCAGCCTTGCGACCCAGAACTTCGCGGTCGACTTCAGCCCGGCGCGGTTGATGGGTATGGCCATGGCCGCCTTGATCACCCTCGGCGCCCTGAACAGTGCACATCACGCCACACGTCTCAGTGCACGGGTGATCACCGCTGTGCTGTTGATCCACATAGGAATGGTGCTGATCACGCCGCCTTTGCTCGCGCCTGGGCTGGCCATTATGTATGACGATCCGGCCATGGCCGCGCGCGATGGCATGCAGAACGTGCTGCGATTTGCCAATGCGTCGGCCTTGGCGGCGCCCGTGGTGCTCGCCGCTGTCTGGACGGCGCCGCTGGCCGTGCGGCTGGCTTTCGGCGCCGCGATCGCCGGCTTGGCCTTTATGTTTGCGCTGATCGGCAATGCAGCCGGCCTCCTTGCCCTCGCCGCCGCCTCCATGGCCATCTTCATTGTGCTGCTGGCCCGCCAACGCGGCTTTGTCGTGCTCTTCGCAGGCCTTGCAACGCTGGTCCTCGCCGCGCCGGGGCTGGGCCATGCGGCCCGTCTTCTGGACCGGCTCGACATCAATTTGCCGCTCTCATTCCAATCGAGGATCTGGGCCTGGCAAGCCGTCAGCGAGCGGGTCTTCGAGCGCCCATGGCTCGGCCACGGGCTGGAGGCGGCGTCAACTTGGCGCGAGACCTACACGACGCGGCCCGAATGGCTGGCAGAAGCGGTCGCGCGCGGCGGCGAGGCGGCGGCGTGGCAGCGCTATCCCGTGGTGCCCAGCCACCCCCACAATATGGCTTTGGAGATCTGGGCCGAGACCGGCGCCGTCGGCGCCATGCTCGCCGCTGGCACCCTCATGGCGCTCGGCCTGCGTCTGGCTGGGGCAAGCGCGCTGCCCCGCGGCGCGCAGATTGGCGCAGCGGGTCTTACCGGCGCGGCGACGGCCATCGCCTGCGTCTCCTACAGCGCTTGGAACGAGGCCTTTTGGGCAGGAGTTACGTTGCTCGCCCTGTGTCTGCTCACCGTCAGCCGGGCGGCGCGCGGGGCGTGAGCGGGCCCAGCACAAGCGCGCTCGTGGTCACGTATCGCACTGGCCCGCGCCTGCGCGATTGCCTCTACGCACTAAATGGCGATCCTGAAATTGGCGAGCTTGTGATCGTGGACAATGGGAACCTGCCGGCGGAGACAGCCTGGCTCGACACGGCCGTCGCCGACTGGCCAAAAACGGCCCAACTGATCCGCCCCGGCAATATCGGCTTCGGGCGCGCCTGCAATCTCGCCGCAAAGGCCGCCCGCGGCGCGATGCTGGTCTTTGTCAATCCCGATGCCATGATCCGCCGCGGTAGTGTGGCCGCCTTCCGCGCCGCCCTGACTGATGCGCCCTCCCCCTGCCTGGTGGGCGGTAAAATCTTCGGCCTCGACGGCAAAGAGCAGCGCGGCGCCCGGCGCAAGGCCCTCACCTGGGCGACAGCCACCGGCCTGCGCCGTTGGACTGAAGAAGGCGCGCCGCCGCCCCAAGGCCCTGTCCCGGTGGACGCCGTCTCAGGGGCCTTCTTCGCCATGTCCAAAGTCGACTTTCTGGCCGTAGGCGGCTTTGACCCGTCCTATTTCCTCCACGTCGAGGATCTCGACCTTTGCCGAACGGTCTGGGACCAGGGCGGCCGCGTGCTGTATCAACCGCGCGCAGGCGCCCTGCATTTTGGCGCAACCTCAGATGCGCCGCCGCGCACGGTTGCCCGCCTCAAAGCGGAGAGCCTGAGATATTACTTCAAAAAATGGGCCCGCTCGCCGGTAGACCGCGCCTTGAACGCGCTGCTCCTTCCGCTGCTGACACGATATGTGAGGTCGAAGGCGCGGTAGGCCTGAAGCGCCCCTGGCTGGCTAGGCCGAAGCCGGGAACACACCGGCCCGCACCAAGCTTGAGCTCACCGGGTGGCCGAGCGCCGCCTCGAGCCACTTGGCCGTCTCGATCATGGCATTGAGATCGATGCCCGTCTCGAAGCCTGCCCTATGGAGCATGTAGACAACATCCTCGGTCGCCACATTGCCTGTGGCGGCAGGCGCAAATGGGCACCCGCCAATACCCCCGCAGCTGGCATCGATAATGTCGATCCCGGCCTCCACCGCCGCAGCAACATTGGCGAGCCCCGCACCGCGCGTATCGTGGAAATGCGCGCGCAGGCGAAGCCCGGGGGCAGCATCCCTGACCCGGGCAAACCGAGCGCGGACATCCCAGGGTGTGGCCGCCCCAATCGTGTCGCCCAGGGCAAGCTCGCAGCAGCCCGCCTCAGCGGCAGCCACGGCAAGATCTGCCAGGACACCCGGGTCCACTTCGCCGTTATAGGGGTCGCCGAAGGCAACGCTGACCGTCGCAGACAAAGGGATCTCGGCCTCATGCACCAGAGGCGCGCACGCCGCCAAGGCATCGGCGCTTTCCTTGGGCGTCATACCCTGATTTCGCCGCCCGAAAGCCTCGCTTGCCACCAGCACGAAATTGACCTCGTCGGCGCCTACAGAAATGGCCCGCCGCACGCCCTTCTCGTTCAGGGCGAGCGCGATGTGGCGCACGGGCGCCGCCCGGTCCAGCCCGTCAAACACCGCCGCACTGTCTGCCATTTTCGGTACGGCCTTGGGGCTGACAAAACTGCCGCTTTCCATACGCCGCACCCCGGCCGCAGCCAGACGACGGATAAATTCGAGCTTTTGGTCTGTGGTCAGGTCGGCGGGATCGTTCTGAAGCCCATCCCGGGGGCCCACTTCCACGATTTCGATGGCGCGCCCGGCCGTCATCGCAGCGCTCCGCCGCAGCTCAGAATGGCCCTCGAAAGCCCAGCAGAATGGCGTATCATGTCAGTCTCCAAGAAGGTGCGAGGCACGGCGTCTTGTGATGGGGAGTACCGAAAAGGTCCGATGATGAACACCCACACGCACCCGGCGCTTCCCTTGGCAAACTTAAAAGTGCTCGAGCTGGGTCAATTGATTGCCGGCCCGTTTTGCGGCCAGCTCTTGGCCGATTTTGGCGCCGATGTGATCAAGGTCGAGGCGCCAGACCGCCCCGATCCCGCCCGGGACTGGGGCGCGGTCAAGCAAGCGGGCATTGGGCTGATGTGGCCCGTGATCGGCCGTGGGAAGCGCGCGATCACTTTGAACCTGCGGATCAGCGCCGGCCAGGACCTGCTCGCCCGCCTGGCGGCAGACGCCGACATATTGGTGGAGAATTTCCGCCCGGGCACGCTGGAAAAATGGGGTCTCAGCCCCGATAGGCTTCAGGAGATCAATCCAAGGCTGATCATCGTTCGGGTGTCGGGCTACGGCCAAACCGGGCCCGAGGCTGGCAAGGCCGGCTATGCCAGCGTGGGCGAAGCGAAGGCCGGCCTGCGCCACCTGATTGGCGAGCCTGACCGTCCGCCGGCCCGCGCGGGGGTCTCCCTCGGTGATACGTTGACCGGCACATTTGCAGCCCTCGGCGCGATGATCGCCGTGCATGCAAGGCAATCTACCGGCAAGGGCCAAATCGTGGACGCGGCGATCTATGAAAGCGTGTTGGCGGTTATGGAAAGCCTGATCCCTGAATACGCCCTGGCCGGGCACACCCGCGAGCGCAGCGGCGCCATTTTGCCCAAAGTGGCCCCCTCAAGCGCCTACCCATGCGCCGATGGCATGGTCATCATTGGCGCCAATCAGGACACGCTTTTTGCACGGTTGGCTGAAATGTGCGGCGCCGATTGGGCCAGCGATCCGCGCTATGCCACCCATGATGCCCGGGGTGACCACCAGGCCGAGCTCGACGATAAAATCAGCGCATGGACCAGAACGCGGCCGGTCGCCGACGTCATCGCCGCGGCTGATGCCCATTCGGTGCCCTGCGGGCCGGTGAACACCGCCCGCGACCTGCTGGAGGATGCCCATGTGGCGGCGCGCGCCGCGATCGTACGGCTCGCGCACCCGCTGCTGGGCGATGTGCCGATGCAGGCGCCCACGCCTCAGCTCAGCGAAACGCCGGGCGCCCTGTCTCGCCCAGCGCCCGGCCATGGCGCCCACACACGCGAAGTCTTGGCCGGCCTTGGTCTGTCAGCGGAGGCCTTGGCGCAGCTCAAGGCGGGCGGCGTGATATAAAGCCCGCACTCGCCTGGCCGCGGCGGGCCTGCTATTATGGACGCCATGCAAACGTCGTTTCCCAAACCCCTGACCGGCGCTGATCAGGACGCAACCCTGGACCTGCGGCCAAGGTTCAATTCAGACGGCTTGGTCACGGCAATCGCGCAGGATGCCGAGACCGGCGAGGTGCTGATGCTCGCCTGGATGAATGCACAGGCCCTGCGCCAAACCTTGGAGACCGGCCGGGCGACCTATTGGTCGCGCTCGCGCAAAGCGCTGTGGGTCAAGGGCGAGACGTCGGGACACGTACAGGACGTCGTGGATGTCTTGATCGATTGCGACCAGGACGCCGTGCTGCTTCGCGTGCGCCAGGCCGGCGGCGCGTGCCACACGGGGCGCTCCAGCTGTTTCTACCGAAGAGTCTCACCGGAAGGCAGAACGCTTTCGCTCATGGCAAAATCTGATAAAGAACGGGCGTGAACAGCGCGCGGGGCGGCGTGCCGCACCCATGGCGCAGGGAGCTGTCTATGAAGCAGATTTATGCGGCAGGGCTCGCCGGGCTCGTCTTGGCTGCATGCGGTGCCAGCGACCCCGAACCGACGGTCGACACCGCCGTGGGCTCGGGCGAGGAAGACCCCGCGCCGCCGGCCCTCACCTCAGTCGAAGTGCACATTCTCGATTGCGGACGGATCGAGATTTCGAACCTGGACGACTTTTCCAGTGCGGGTGATTTCGCCGGCGAAACCGACACGTATACGAACACATGCTGGCTGGTGCGGCATCCAGACGGGGACCTGCTCTGGGATACCGGCGTGCCCGGGATGCTCGCAGGCCAGCCGGCGTTTGAACAAGACATATACACTGTGTCCCTGGAGACGACGGTCACGCAACAATTGCGCGAGCGGGGCATCTCCACCGCGGAAATCGAATTCGTCGCCATCTCCCACAGTCATTTCGACCATGTCGGCCAGATCGACCAAGTGCCAGACGCAACCTGGATTGTTCATCAAAGCGAGTTTGATCACATGTTTCCCGCCGGTGATGAGGGCGATGAGTCCGCGACCCAGTTCGGCGCCTTTTCAAGCATGACCTTCGATACGTTCACCGGCGAGCGCGATGTATTCGGGGACGGCCGTGTGGTGATTTTTCCGACGCCCGGACACACGCCCGGCCACACATCCCTGCAAGTGCAATTGGATGAAACCGGTCCCATCTTGCTGACCGGCGACCTCTATCACCGCACCGAAAGCCGGGAGCGCCGGCGGGTGCCGCGGTTTAATACCGACGCAGACGCCACACGCGCGTCCATGGATGCGTTCGAGGCCCGGGCCGAAGCCCTCGGCGCCCGGGTCATCATCCAACATGAGAGCGACGATATCGGCCCGCTCCCCGAGGTGCTCCGCTAGGCCAGCTGTCGCTAACGCGTGAGCCTCAGGCTCTCTGCAGCGAGGTCAGCAAACACATCGTCCAGGTCAGCGGATGCGACGGAAAAGAATTTCGATGGATCGCCGGCGCACGCCTGAAGCTTGGAGACAGCCGCCGGATTGGCCAGATCGAGCGCAATCACATAAAGCTCGACATTGTAGTCATCCCGGATCGCTGCGCACGCATCCATGGTAAGCGCATCCAGCGACGCATTTGCCCGGTCGAAATCCTGGATGATCGAGCCACCGGAATCGATCGAGATATTCGGGTCGCGTCGGCAGTCGCCCGCACTTTGACGATTGGCCAGCGGGCCGGCTTCCAGGCAGCCATAATACCCTTCGTAGTGGATGGGAAAGCGGTTGGCGCCATCGGTGAGGAGGATCATCACCTTCCGGGTGTCGAAATCGTCGAACTCGGCGGCCTTCTCGCTCAGCGGCAGCCCCCAGAAATTGGCCCAAGCATCCCGGTTGGACAGGGCGCGCAGGCCCCACATGAGCCCCACATCCACTTGGGTGCCGGCCGGCACCGGGTACATATGGTCGAGCTTGGCGTAGAGTTGCGCGGGATCGGATGACAGTCCGAGCATCGCTGTCGGGCAATTCAAATTGGGCCCAGAGATGGCCACGTCGGTGCCGCCGTCCCATTGGGTCGAGCCCAGGGGAAGCCACGGACAGACGAGCTGACCATCGGACAGGTATTTAAACTCGTTTGGGTCTGACAGGCAGCTATAGAGCATGCCCGCACTGCCCAAATTGTTATTGGCGCAAGTTTCGGTCAGCGGCGCAAACACGTTGCGGGCGCCGTCTTGGCCGGCCTGCACGTGGGATTGCCCGTTACAGCGCGGATAGGTGTTGCCAGCGGGAAGCGAGGCTTGCTGGACGAAGCCTTCGGGGCTCCACGGCTGTCCATCCTTGTCAAGCCAATGACCCTCCCATGGCGCATCTAGCGACCCAGACACTGGCGGCCAGGTCGGTGGCGGCGGCGGTGGGGGCGGCGGCGGAGGAGGAGGAGGCGGAGGGGGCGGCGCCGGCGGCGGCGGCGGGGGCGGCGGCCCTGGCGGCGGA
>JBCDJY010000002.1:0-332669 GCA_038747245.1 Pseudomonadota bacterium
AAGAGCTATTCCGTAGTGAAAGGCACGTTCCCACGCGTTACTCACCCGTCTGCCACTATATCGTTCGACTTGCATGTGTTAAGCCTGCCGCCAGCGTTCGTTCTGAGCCAGAATCAAACTCTCAGGTTGAGTTGATCCGACTGGACCCCCAGGGAAAACCGGGGGCACTCTTTGCTGAAAAGCATAAGTTTGCGTTTTGACGGGAACCCCTTCTGTCCACTGCAAGCTAGCCTGCAGCTTCCACTCACGCGAGGGGGTTCAGCCCCCGCGAAGCGATAAAAGGAGTTTCCTAGAAACGCATCCGTCGTGATCGTCTGGACCGTTTTCCACAAAGTAGAAAACACGGTCCGCAAGCCGTCACGCCGCCTGCGTTTCTCTTCCTATCTCTTACGATGTCAAACAGCTGGCCGGGAAGGCCGCCACCCGTTTCAGACAGTTGCCTGATCAGGGCGAAGACGCGGCTTATATGGGCCGCGGTTTTCTCCGTCAACTCCCTTTTTTCCGCAACAAAAAGATCGCAGCAAAACCTGCAAACCCAATGGTTAACGTAGCGAAAAACGGACCCATCTGAACCGGATATTTGCGGCTCGAAAGATATCCGGCGTTTCCGGTGAGGCCACGCATATAGGATGCATTGGGCCCGTCTTGCAAGTCTTTTCTCTGGTGCGCTGCGAAAAACGGAGCCCGAAAGGCGGCGCCGACACGGGAGCAACGGCCCTAGGCGCGCACGAAGCCCGCCATAACGAGGGCGCCGACAAGATAGCCGCCCAGGTGAGCTTCCCAAGCGATCCCTGCACCGAGAAGGCTTGGACCCATGAGTGCGATCATAAGGTTGAGCGCCAAGAACGCCGCCGAGGTCTGAAGAAATCGCCGAGAAACAAGCTCCGGCCAACCTGCCCGGGGCCCTGCCATGATGAGAAACGCGGCCGCCAATATGCCCGACACGCCTCCAGAAGCGCCGATCGCGGGCGCGCCATCGGGCAGGCGCAGGGCGAAATAGGCCGCTGCCCCGCCTGCCGCCGCCAGGAGAAACACAGCCAGAAAACGCAAAGCCGTCTGACGGCGCGCAACGGGCGCGCCGAGCACCAACAGCATCCCAGCGTTGAGGATCACATGGGTCCAATCACCGTGCAGCAAGGTGTGCCCGAAGACGGCCACGAGCAGTGAGCCTGCGCCATAGGCGTCCCGCCCGCCTCCCTTCAAGGCCAGCGACAAGCGCTCGGGGATAAGGGCGAGCCAATAAAAAGCGTTGGCCTCGGCGGTATAAGGCAGCAGCAAGCGTAGGCCATGGGCTGCCAATAAGAGGCAGCACAAGCCCACCACCACGGCCGGTGCACTAAAAAACGGCGCTGCAGGGGGTCTCGTTTGGGTCATCAATGCTCCCAGAGGGCCCAGACAGACCTCTTTATATGCGGCGCCCTGGCCGCCCGCAAAGTGATCTCCAAGAGCGCCAGCACCGGCCAGGCAAGGGTTGCCTGAGCCGAATTGGGACACCGGCCTGTGCCTTTGGTCGCCGATCTCCGGGGGTGGGCCGTTTCCCCGTACGGGCGAAGGGTTGGGTCAAACCCAATCATCAGGCGAAAATTGGCATGGGCGTTGCACTCCGGCCTTGCATCAAACGAAGCGAACGGGAAGCCACCCATGAACGTCAACACGCGAAACCGACTGACCTGGATATCGGCTGCGCTGGTGGTCGGCCTGGCGTGTGGCGGAATGCACGGACACGCGGCCGCCCAAGAAGCCAGCGCGCTCAGCGCATTCGAGCGCCCCTATGGATTTGGCTACGGACAAGAAAGCCAGCCCTTCAGCGCTGGCACCCGCGACCCCAATGGCAATCGGGTGATCGTCAACGGCCTGATTGAAGGCGGCTCCGGCCTTGGCCTCGGGCTTAACACAGGCTGGGGACAAACATCCGGCGCAGCCGGCCTCTTAGGCGGGCCAGGCAGCGCCGCTTCGGGCAACGCGGTCGGCAACCAACTCAATGTGATCACCAATGGCTCTTACAACACCATCATCATCGACTCGACGCAGATCAATTCGGGTGACCAAACCGTCTCCCTCAATGGGGAGATCGACCTCAATGACTAACGCCGCACCCAAATCCCAAAAGCGCCGCCTCAGGGCATCGCTGGCCGCCATTGCCGGCGCCATGGTCGCCGCCGGCTGCGTCTCACCCTTCTCTGGAAATGACGGGCTATATGCCAAACCGATCGGCAACGCGCCCGTGACGGCCAACCCGACGGCCTATTCAGAGGCACTTGTCTGTATGGGCCATTATTCCCGGGCCAACCGGATCACGCCGCCGCGCATCGCCGTCGGACGCATCCTTGACTATACCGGAAAGGCGGATCTGGAAGGCGGCCGAAGGGTCACCCAAGGCGCGTCGCTGATGGCCATTTCCGCATTGGCAAAGGCTGGCGCGCGTCTCGTCGAGCGCTTCGACACGTCTGTGTCTGAGCTTGAGCTGAAGTACGCCAACAACCGGCTGATCGGAGAAGAGGCGCCCGACGCTCAATTCCGCGAAATCATGGCCGGCTCAATCCCCGGCTCGGACTTCTACGTTGTCGGCGGCATTACTGAGCTCAACTACAACATACGCTCGGTCGGCGCGGACGCATTCTTTGCCGACCCCGACCCCACCGATGCCAAGGCCCAAGCCAACGCCAAACTCTTCGTCATAAACGTGGCGCTAGACCTGCGCATGGTGGAGACCGAAACCCTGGAAGTTGTCGACGTGATCTCGCTGCAAAAGCAGATTATTGGACGCGAACTTTCGGCGGGTGTGTTCGATTTCGCAAATGGGAACATCTTCGACATTGGCGTCGGCGGCCGCGCCCAGGAGCCGATCCAACTCGCCGTGAGGGCGACGGTCGAGCGGGCGATCCTCGAAATGATGGCCAACCTTTACGGCGCAACCGGCGCAGAGGTTTGCGATGAGGTCGAGGCGCTGGCTTCCACCAACGGGATTACCGGCGATTTCCGCCCCGTCTACAACACGCTGGAGGAAAACAACGCGAACTCGCGCGCTTCGGTGAGCCGTTGGAATGAGCGCCGCGAGCCGGAATTGCGGGGCCGCAGCTAAGCTTACTCAGCGCCAAGGGAGGACGCCCACCATGACGATGACAAAAACCCCGATTGCGCTCGCCGGCCTTGCTCTTATGGCGGCCCAAGGGCCCGCCCATGGCCAAGAGGCCTGTGACCCCTGCGCCGGCGACCCGAATGGCCAGGCGCCAATCGTGATCGACCAAGTTCAAATCGGCGATCTTTCATCGGCAATCGAGGTCGATGTCGATGAGGTCGACATGGATGCTTCGGCCACTGCGACAACGGCAGGCAACACTGCTGCCGGACTCACGAAATCCGGCGACATTGAGGTCACCACCACCCAGCGCATGGAAGGCGAGGCCGCCGCGGCGGCCTCATTGACCGGCGACGCGGTGGCGGGCGCGGCGCTCACCACCGCCACAGCCTATGGCAACGCGGCCTCTGCTGGCACCTGGATGGGCAACCTAAGGACGCGCACCGTTCAAACCATGACCGGTGATGTCGCAGCCCGCTCGGACATCGAGCTCGGCTCCGCCGGCGCGGTCTCAGCCGCCACAACCGGCATCGGAAACGTCGCGGCCACGGACAATGAGTTCGGCGACAATCTGGCCTACCAAGAGCAGGCCTCCGACGGCTCAGTGGCCGCGCAGTCGCTCGCCACTGTCGATGAGGTTGAAGGTGCCGCGAGTTTCGCGACCACGGCAGGCGGCAACGTGATCAGCTCTACCGGCTACACGGCCACGGCGATCCAGGGCGCTGTGCAAACGACGCGTACAGGTGAGCAGATCGAAGCTTTGACCGAGGTCTCGATAGCGGCGGCCGGGGCTGCTTCCGCCGTGACCACCGCGTCCGGCAATGCCTATACCCTCAACAATGAGTTCGGTTATGCGTCCCTCGGGCGGGGTGGCTCCGAGCTGTTCCAAGGCAATGACAGCCAGGTCGCGGCGAGCAGCGTGGTGACGGCCTTGGATTTCGGCACCTATGGGGTTTCGTCTGCCTACGGCGTGGGCAACTCCGCCGCGGTGACCAATCTCGGCTCCGACACTGCGCTGTATGCCATTCAATCCAATTACGGCAATGTGGGCGCCCAGGCCCAATTCACGGGAGCCTCCGGCGCCGGCGGCGTGGCCCAGGTCTCGTCAGTGGCAGTGGGCAACACAGCAACGGCGGGCCTTTGCATCACATGTGGACCGGCCACGCTCACCGGCACGACCAGGCAATTTAGCGCCAGCAACGTGGCTGCGACTGGATCGATCCAGATCGGTCAAGCGGGCAGCGTGGTGGGCTCAGCAACAGCCATTGGCAATGCCGCGACGTTCCAAACCAGCGGCCAATAATTATTGGGCTAGAGAACCGAAACGGGCTGTCGTCGGCATTTCGCTGGCGCCGGCTTGGTCACCGCCCACTCCTTTCGCGACGTATGACCGATGGCGAAATGCACGAAAAGCGCTTCCTGAGGCGTCGATCTTGCACGCGATTGGGGCACTTCAGGCCGATCACGGATTGAAATTCGCGCGCGTGGGGAAAGCCCTCGTCTTGGTGGATCGACCGTGCATTAACCGAATTGAAATCACGGCTTTTCAGCGCGCAAAACAATCCAGTGGGGGCGGCTTTCAACGCGGTGGCCAACCCCTCTATCCGGTGCGCTGGCTTGGGACCGACCGAGTTTTGGGTGGGTGAAAAGGGGACTGGTGTGAGTAAGTCTGAGTCTGGCGCATTTCTTGTTTGGCCACGGTCTGAACGGATTGAAACGGGACTCGGGCCGGACCTCATGCTACCTGAAAATGCGCATTCCTCGGTCGCCAATGACGACGAGGCACTTCCCATTGACCCTGCGGCCAGTGGCGGCGTGGCGACGGCTCAAATGCCGCGGCCGCGCAAAGCATCGGATGCGATTAAGCGTGTGCTCGACCTGGTGATCGTCATTCCCGCCTCGGTCTTCCTGGCCCCGGCCCTCCTGGCCGTCGCTTTTTTGATCCAGCGCGACGACAGCGGTCCGATCCTCTTCCGCCACGAACGCAGGGGCAAGGACGGCAAACCCTTCTTGTGCTACAAGTTTCGAACGATGGTTTTGGATGCGCCCGAGCGCCTTGAGCATCTCCTGGCCAGCGACCCCGAGCTGCGCCGTGAGTGGGATGAAAACCAGAAGCTCAAGGATGACCCGCGCATAACCCGGTGCGGAGGCCTGCTGCGGCGCACGAGCCTCGATGAATTGCCCCAGCTGTGGAACATCCTCCGCGGTGAGATGTCCATCGTCGGTCCGCGCCCCATCGTGGAAGATGAAGTGCGCCGCTACGGCAGTGACATTGAACACTACGACGCGGTCAAGCCGGGCGTTTTGGGCCTCTGGCAGGTCAAAGGGCGCAGCGATACGACTTATGAGGAGCGGGTCGCGCTGGATGTTGACTATGCCATGCGCCGAAGCGTCTTCATGGACCTGTCGATCCTCATCCAATCTATTCCAGCCATTCTGCTGAAGCGCGGCGCTTACTAGCGCTTCGCCAATCTAGCGCCGCGCGCCAAGGGCGAGGTGTTTCAGAAATCCTGCCGACCACGCAATGTGCATGATGCCTGCTGCGGGGCCAGCCAATAGTGCGCATGCGGATCGGTGTTTGACGGTCAGCCAAGCCGAAGCGCCAGCCAGCGCCAACGCGTAGGCGAGCGGATAGACCAAGGCCAATGGAAAGACAGGCGCCGCGGCCAAACTGGCGATGAGCGCCGCTGTATTCAGTACAGGGAACACCTGCCTCGGGCGCGGTCTGATCTTATGCTTAAGAAGTGTCCGTGCACGCCCTTTACCGTAATTGAAGTACTGCCGGGCCAAGGATCTCGCCGTCGGCCGTGGCTTGTATTCAAGGCGCAAAGATGCGTCCAGAAACAACGCCCCGCCGGCCTTTGAGACGCGTACGTCATATTCAGCGTCCTCATTGTGGGAGAACCGCTCATCATATCCCCCCAGGCTGCGGAATATGCCCAGGTCGAAGCCTGCATGGTGGCCATGGTCGACGAATTTGGATGTGGTGCCGCCGCGATGGGCTGACCCGCCGGAGCCGAGCGGCGTGTCGACGACCCACGCATTCGCGCGCTGGAAACATGTGTCGCCGACCGCGTCCATGGGCACCACGATGGAGGCAACCCCATGGCCGCGAAGGGCATCGGCAATCCGGGCCACATAGCCTGGCGGGTAGAGCGCATGGGCATCGCACCGAACCAGGACCGTCTCGCCCTGCGCCGAGGCGGCAACGGCATTGACGCCCGCCGATTGGAGACGTCCCGGATTGTCGATCCATTCCAGGTTGTCGAAACGGCCCGCGAGCGTGTCTAAAAGGGCGCGGGTGCCGTCTGTGCTGCCGCCATCGGCGACCACAAACCGGATGTCCTTCAGTCGGGGGTTGCCTTCCATGAGCGAGGCGAGACAGGCTTCGATATGGTCGACTTCGTTCAAGACAGGGATCGCAACGAGGATGTCTTGCGCCGGCACGGCTTGGGGCTCTGGGGGCATAGCACCTTGTGTGAAGGTCGTTTGACCCGGCGTCGATGACCCATCCATTGCGCCGGCTCCTGGCTCAAAACTGCGCCGCGCCGCGCCACACAGCGCCCGCTTTGACCCTGTTCAGCGTTCAAGAACAGTGCCAGGGCTATGCGGGAGGGTTAAGAAAGTTTCAGGCGCGCCCCATTTTCAACGCATCACTGCCGTGGCATGGACGCGCCCTTGTTGCATACACGCCATTGAACCGGACCTTATCAGCCGGGCGGTCACACGGCTAGGACGCATGATACGTCACACGTCACAATCGCACCTCGGGCCCAGCGCCCCTGCGCAAGCCCAGATCGGGCCAGCAAGCGCTTCGCCGCCCCACCCAGCGGGCACCGCTGCGGCCTCCCCGCGTCTCAAAGCGCGGGCCGTTTACGGCCTTGTCGCGCTCTATTGCGCTGCGGTCTGGTCGGTGGCTTTCTGGGTCGTAGCCACATTCTTTTGATCGGCGCCGCCGCCAATCTTTGCCCATCCAATGGCCGTTAAGGTCGCCGCTGTGCTTGCAAGCGCGCTCGGCCGGCGCGCGAGCGCGCGCAGGGCCTGATCTAAACGCCGGGCCTTCAGCGCCGCCACAACGCATTCGAAACTGTGGGAACGCTCCAGCGCCTTGCGCCGCCGCGCGTGCGCGCGCCTAGCGGCATTGTCAAAGGCGGGCGCGTATCGCTCGGCGAAGGCGGCATCCGCATCGAGAATCGCTTGCGTCAACTCCGGCGTGAGCCGGTGGGATATGGAGCCCTCGCGAACCAGATAATTGTATCCCTGCGATGGATGCAGCTGAAAGATGGCCCCTTCTGCGAGGAGGCGCGCCACCAGGTAATAGTCTTCACTGTTTCGGAGCGTGACATCATAAGCGTCCCCCAATCGCGATATCCGCTCTGCCCGGAACAGGGGTTTCAGGTAACCGAGATTCTCGCCAAACCGCGCCTCGGTCTCCGGATCCAGGTACTCGGCCAGGGTAATCGCCGCTGGCTCAACAAGCGCGTCGGGGTCTAGAAATGCCTGCGACGCGGCCGCGCCAATCTCGCAGACCCGGTTCATATTATCGGCCACCAGGTCAGCGCCTGTCTCGTCGGCAAAGGCCACAAGGCGGGCAAGGCGCCCGGGCTCTAGGGTGTCGTCACAATCAACGACTGCGAGATAGCGCCCGGTTGCAAGGGCAATTGCCCGATTTCTCGCCGCCGAGGGCCCGCTATTGACTGGGAGGCGATCGAGCACCAATCGAGGGTCGCCCGCTGCGGCGCGCTCGGCCGCGCGAAGTGTGTCGTCGCCAGAAGCGTCATCCACCACAATCAATTCCAGGGCAACGCCTTTCTGGGCCAGTACAGAACGCACGGCGCCTTCGATGAAGCCGCTCGCTTGCCACGCCGCCATTATGACAGAGACATCGGGCGCCGGTTTCATTCCGCGCTGGCCAATTCAGGCAACTCATCACCCTCGCGCCCGCCATCGCCGGCCATATAGCTGTAGGCCGCTGCAAGCTGCTCCTGGTTTTGCTGACGGATAAAATCTGCCCGCACCAGACTGGAGACCGCTGACACGTAAAACAGTGTGACGGCGGTATCGAAGACGACGTAGAGCCAGCTTTCGGTAAAGGTGGACACGAAAACGATGCCGGTCACCAGGAGGAAGAATGTGCGCACCACGGTCTGGCTTCCAAACCAAGCCGCGCTTGTGCGCCACAGGCACCAGGCCACCAACATGTAGCACAGGGTCAGGCCGACATAGCCAAAGTGTATCTGCATCTCCAGATACGAGTTGTGGAATGAAAATTTGGTGCCTGCGTCCTTGTGCGAGAGCTCTAGCAGGGTGGCCGCCTCCCCGCTGTTCCAGACCCAAAACCCTTCAGCGCCAGTGCCCAGCCAAGGCTGCTCCTGGGTAATCCGGTCTGCGGCATCCCACAGCATGGTGCGCCCGGTCAGCGTGGTGTCCTTGCCAAGGCTCTCAAGGAAGTCCGCATAGAGACGATCGCCGATATTGGCGAGCACGTAGACGCCGAACAAAGCGACGATCAAGAGAAACACCATGAAGAATGAGCGCAGGTGCCGGATCGCTGAGAACCGGCTCCAAAACAGCCAAATCACGACCATCCCGAGGACGGCCCCAGACCCGAAAATCAGAGATGTCGCGGACTGTGAAATCAACACGTAGACATAGGTGACGGGGATCAGCGGCAGGGCGACGAGGCGCAGCCAAGGGACTTCATACTTGTTGAAGGCCACGGCCATGGTCGCGACCATGACGCAGACCATGCGCACGGCGAAAATATTCTTCTCCCCCCAAGGTCCGCGATTGCCGAAATTGCTCATTTCCGGGGCGACAACGATGACGGCAGCCAGGCCCGCCATGAACAGCGACCTGGCAATTTCATGGGGCGCAAACCTGGCCGCCACATAGACGGCCACCACCAGGCCGAGGGACATTTGCACCCCAAATTTCAGCGCCTCATTGGGGTTTGGCGACCAGCCCCAAGACAGGATTGCGAGCATCGGGATCGCGAAAATGATCCAGGAGCGCAGGGCCAAAGGCACCGTTACCCGGCGATTCAGAACAAAGGCCGCGCTCCAATAAAGGGCGAGGGGATAAAGCACGAGCTCGGAATTGTCGCGCATGATGAAGGTGAAATAAAACCATAGGGCCAAAAGGACCTGTTCCCAGATTGGCGCCCGCAGGGGCGCCTCCCCAGGTCCCGATCGGGTCATGGGTGCAGGCTGCGGGGCAGCCGCGATCGCAGGTCCATAGGCCGGCGTCATGCCCGCGCTCCGCCTGCGAGGGCCGCGTTTACGCGGCTGCGGACAAATCCGCGGGGCTCAACAAATGTCTCGGCGGGCAACTCAGCGAGCCGGCGCCGGGCCGCCTGTAGGGGCGCCAGGTCATGACACAGCGCGCCGACCAAGGATGGAAGCGCCGTCTCAAGCGGCTCGTCGATCAGGAGCCCGCTGCCCCGGCCTTCAATCCATTGGGCCGTTTGGGTGCCTGCCGGCGCCAAGGCGGGCACCGCGAAGTATCCGCCCTCATACACGCGGTTCGGCAAAAGCCAGGTCGAGTTTGCGCCGGCCTCCATAAAGTCGCCGGCCCAGACCGCATCAAGCGGCCGGTAGATATCAGCAAGGTCCTTGGGCGCCTGGTACCGGCCGTGGAACGTCACGTTCGCGCGGCGCTCGATTTCGGGCTCAAAGTCGGCGATTTCTCGCCGCGCGGGCACGCCGTGGAGATGCACTTCTAAACGGTCGCCAAACCTATCGGCTAGGCCGAGGAGAAGGCGAAAGCTGCGCAGGCACCGCAGATTGCCGATCCATCCCAGTCGCAGCGGTCCTGGCTGCCGCGGTGAAGCGACATCGGGACGGGGGCCGTGGTTTCCGCTCGCAGGCAGGCGGTTTTCCATCAGGTCGGCGCTGACGGCCAGATTTTGCCGCGCGTTGAAATGCTGCTCAATAAAGGCCGGCGAGCTGACCCAAACCCGCACGCAGCGCCGCACCAAGGCGCGCTCGACCGCTCGCATCGCCGCGCCAATGACGTCCGAACGGGTCAGGAGGCGATGGACGTCCAAGCACTCATAGATCACCGGAGCCGCCGATCTTGCCCGTCGTTTGGCCTCAAACGCCAAAGCCAGCATGTCCAGATTGCGTGCAATGATCACGTCGGCCGAAGTAAAATCAGGGTGGCGCGCGGTTTGATCTGCGCCGGAGAAAATCGCGCCCACCCGCTGGGCAAAGGCACCGTCCCGGGTCTCTCCCAGACCCACATGGGACCAAAAAATATCACGCGGCGCGCGTCTTTGGGGCATGAAGCCGGTCACCTCAAGCCCATCATCGATGAGGGCGCGCACGCGGCGTTGCACAGCCGCATCGCTGGCGTCATGGCCGAGATAGGCCACGCGGATCTGCCCCGCCGGCGCGGCGCCAGCGCCGAAGGCAGCGTAACCGGTCTCGGCCGGCGCCGTTTCGCGGAAAACTGTGCCTTGGTCGGCCATCCTCACCTCACCCTGGCGCGCCGGAGACCACAGGCGGCAAGTCAAAGCTGAACGCGTCGCTGCATTGCTCGCCGTCCTCGCCAGCCGGCACGTAGGATGCGCAGAGATATCCGGCCGTTGCGCCGCTCTGAAAGGTTGGCCGTCCATGCCAGGCATACTGGTTTTCAGACCCGGTCCAGAGGTTCATGATCAACCGGCTCGGGGTCTGCGGAATGGGATGAAGCCCAGGCGTGCCGGTGAACACGAGCTCGTCGCCCACATACCATCGTATTTCGGCAGGTTCCCACTCAAACGCGTAGAGCTGAAACGTGTCGGCTGCATCATAGGACAGCGGGACATAGACAGATCCGGCCATCCGGCCGTCGGTGAAATAATTGATGTGCAGTTCGCGGGTGCGGTGACCGAGAAACTCAATGTCGATCTCATCATGGGGATCGCCATTTTGGGACGGGCCGGTATGGGTAAAGAAGGAGGACACCAACCCCGACCCGGGTGCGGCGCGCATCACCACTTCGTAGCGGCCAAAATGATATCTGCCGCGGCGCTGATACTCTGCGCCCGTATTGGGCTGGCTCTCTTTGCGCTCGCGCAGGATCAACAGGTCTACACCGTCGCCGCCAAAGACAACGTGGTCGGCCTCCCAGCCGGTCCGTTGCACATTGTTGCGGTAAACAAAATCGGCCTTTAACCAAGCGTCATCGTGGCCTTCGGCGAAGATTTTGCGGAATGCGGGCTCGAGCTCGTATTGGCGGCCCGGCACGGCTGAGCCCGATGGGTCACCGTCAGGGACGCCGCCAGTGTCCAGCGCCCGGGCCTGGTGCTGGGCATCGCGGCGCGCTTCTTCGGCTGCCGAACTGCATGCGGTCACAGCGATCAAGCAGGCGAAAGCCGCCAAAAAGGACCATCGATACATCGCCCGCCCTCCAGTCGCTGCCGGGCCCAGCGTTTAGCTGGACCCTTCTGCGTAGTATTTGCTGTAGGCCTTGTAGCTGGCCGAACTGGTGCCCAGGAACCGCTTCTTGCGCAGATCTACGAAGGTCAGGGCTACGCCTGCGATCGACGCGCTGAATTGCTCGAGCACACCCAGGGTCTGCTGCAGCGCCTGGCGCGATGTTGAGCGCCATTTGGCAACCACGATGACCTGGTCCACCTTCGACACGATCACGCGGGACTCCGCCATGAGCAAGATCGGTCCTGTGTCGATAACGATTAAATCGTAGACGGTTTCCAACCGCTGCAGCAGCGCATCAAAAGCGCGCGAGCCAAACACATCGCGCGGCGTGTTGCGCGATGATGTGAGCGGCAAGATGTGCATGCCCGTCGCCTCGTCGATATGCATGGCATCGTCGAGCGCGACCTCGCCGAACAAATGCTCGATTAGGCCCGCTTCGGGCTCAATCCGCGCAGCTTCGGTCAGCTGCCGGCGCCGGAAATCGCCGTCGATCACCAGAGTCTTGGATCCAGATAGCGCCGACAACCGACCCAAACTGTAGGTCGTCATGGTCTTGCCCTCATTGGGCAGAGACGAGCAGATCGCGACCGTTTTGGCCGGATTATCCAGGTCGGCAAAGACAATCGACGCGCGTATGTTTCGAATACTCTCCGAATAGGCAGATAGCGGGTTTTCGATGGCATAGTCGCCCGGATTGCGCCGGCCTCGGCCAATCAAAAGCGGCACAGATCCAATGGCCGGCACGCCAAAAGCGCGCTCGATTTCGTCGCCGGTGGAGAAATGGTTCTCGCGCAATTCACCGAGAAGCACCATGCCGCCGGCTGCCACGCCGCCGAAGAGCAGGCCAAGCACCATGTTCAGGGCTATGCGGGGCGAAGACGGCTCGCGCGGCGTAGGCGCAACGGTCAGCACCCGGGCATCGGCCTGGGCCAGATCGCTGGCTTCGGTGTTCAGTTTGAAGCGCTCGAGAAAGTCTTCGTAAAGCGTCCTGCTCGCCTCAGCTTCGCGCTCTAATTCGCGCAGACGCACGCCGGCCCGATTGTTCTGGGCAAGCGTAGCCCGCTCCCCGGCCAATTGGCTGTTTGTGGTCTGGAGATTGGCCCGCGCGATGCTCACCTCGCTTTCCAGGTTTGACACAACCCGGCTTACGGCAGCGTCGATTTGGGCGCGCACATCGGCAAGCTCATTGTTCACCGCGACCCGTTCCGGGTGCATCGGGCCATACCGGGTCGCAAGGTCGGCGACGCGGCGCTGGATGTCGGCCTGTTGGCGGCGCAGGTCGCCGATCTCAGCAGAGCCCAACACCTCCGCGATTGCCTCTGCGCCTTGGCCAGACTGCAACCGCGTCTCGACATTGGCAAGGCGCGCTTCTGCTTCGCGCAGCACACCCTGTTGTTGGAGTTGGCGGCGTGTGAGGTCAGCAATCTGCTGCTCGGTGAGGGTCGTGCCCTGGGCAGCCAATAGGCCCGACTGGGCGCGGAATTCCTCAACCGCGCTTTCCTTGGCATTCACCTCAGCGCGCAAATCGTCGAGGCTTTCGCTCAACCAATCGGTCTGAACACGTGCGGACTCAAGCTTCGCCTCCAGCTGTTCGACGATGTATTGCTCGGCCACGCCATTGGCGATGGTGGCGGCGAGATCTGGGTTTTTGCTGTAGGCGCGAATGTCGATGATGTAGGTCGGCCCCAGCCGTGTGACCGAGATCGCGTATTGAAGCATGCGCGTGGCATAGCGATGGATCGCGGCCTGTTCTTGTTCAGGCGTCATTGGCGGGCCGGCATCGGCCTCTTCGTCAGCGCTTACCCCAAGGACGCCGAGGACGTTTGCAACCATCCCTTTGGCCATCGCGCTGGCGCCCGACGGCGTCTGCATCGTGTAATTGAACTCTTCATACTGGGTGAGGTCGAGCTTATCGACGACCTTCGACAGCATTGCCTCGGACTGGATCACCTCAAGCTCTGTGTCGATGATCGCTGTGTTCGGCGCCAAGCCGGCAAACATGCTGCCGAGATCGATCCCGTCGCCCTGGCGCGTGTCGAGCATGAGGCGCGTTTCGGTCGTGTAGGTCGGTGTCTGCTGAAAGGTGTAGATCGCCATCGCCGCGAAAACGATCAGAAAGGTCGTCGCCGCCAGCCAAAGCCGCTTCCGGACCGCGGTGAACACCGCTTTCACATCGAGGAGATTGTCCTGGCCAGGCAGCATTGCCGCGTTGCGTCCCAGGAGAGGGATCGAGCGCGGCATGGCGAAACGCGTTTGCTTATTCACGTTTTTTGCTCCCTGGCCAGGTCAACCCGGCCGTTCGGGTTAGGGGAAGATCCGTAGTGCGAGCCCAAACACATTCTGCTCGAAATTCGCGTTCGGGTTGGAACTGTCGCGGTCAAACCGCTCGTAATAGCCATCAAGGTGCAAGCGCTTATTGAGTTTGTACGTTGCCCCGAGCCGGGCATCCAGCAACTCATCGTCGCGGTTAATATCCTCATAGTCTCGGTCGCGCACACCAAGTTCGCCAAACAGGAGAACGTTTCGGTAAAGCTCATGGTCGACCCGAACGCCGAAATCCTGGGCCGTGGCTGAGCCGGACGTGGCCAGGCCCGGATCGATGACCCTGCGCGAGGCATCAAATGAGACCGTTGTGAGCCGCGTGGGGAACCATTGCAGAGACGCCTCCAAGGATAGCCCGTCCACATCTGCGAATACCTCGTCATCCTTGTCATCTTCGAGGTACCCGATCGCCAGGTCGCCGCGCACGAGTACGGGAAGCTCGAAATTGACGCCGATCTGTGCAGCGACGCCGTCTGCGTCCCGGCTGGCGAGCCCGCCATCGACCGGTGACAATTCATCATAGGCGCGCTGGTTGGCCTCGCCTTGGACGAACACGGCCAGGTCAGGGGTCATGGCATAGGCAGCCCGCGCCCTGAAGCGCTGGAACTGGTAGTCACGGTCGCTGTTGCTAAAAGAGCCACCGCCAACCAGGGGCACGTCGTCATAGGTGTAGTCGGTCACTTCATAGTCACCGCGCAGACGCACGCGGTCGCGCGTGAAGCGGGCATTGGCCCGCAGACCTGCCGTTTGAAAGCTTACGGGCTCTTCGAAGATGTCCAAATTAGCGACATTGCGGCGCTCTTCGACCTCGTCGGTTGCAAAAATTGTCGCCCCGACATCGAACGCCCGTGTCACATCGAGACGGCCGCGCAATTCGCCGCGCAGATTGGTGGCGCTCTCTGAACCAAGGTCTGAATACTCGCGGTGCTCGACCTGGGCGCGCGCTCCAAAAGCGTGCCGCGACAGGTTCGAGCGGACGTCCACTGTCGGGGCGATGCGGAAGATGACATCGCTTTCTTCATTGGCCTCATCTGCGAAGACGTTGTCGTCGGCCTCCACACCGAGGCGGAGGTCAGAATTTACAATCAGGCTGCCCAGGCGCACCGGCTCCGGATCGAACGCTTCCTGGTAGCGGTCTTGGATGGCTTCGTACCGGTCACGCTGGAAGAATTCGCTTTGGTTGGGCCTGTCTTGGGCTTGAGCTG
Organism: Pseudomonadota bacterium; assembly: GCA_038747245.1. Classification (GTDB taxonomy): domain Bacteria; phylum Pseudomonadota; class Alphaproteobacteria; order Caulobacterales; family Hyphomonadaceae; genus UBA5336. The sequence goes on from JBCDJY010000002.1 coordinate 15,030, forward strand.
CGGCGAACGCCGTGGCTGCCATCGCGCCGCCGACAAGGGCGATGAGTTTGGTGGACGTCATGTGTCGATCCCCTCGTAAGGTTGTCGCGGCGCACACGAGATGGCCCGACAGCTGCGTTTCCGTGGAGCATGTGTTCAAGTCGCATGCCACACGCGCGCGTCGTCCATCCCGCCATCCAAAGGCCCCTGACCAAGCAAAGAGTCAAGCGTATCCGAAGACTTAAGCCTTCATTACTCTGGCTTTTGAGAATTCAAAAACGCGCGCTGAAGTTTTCGCGCGGGATCGTAATAAATTAGCAAACAACTCGCCTATTAGGGGAAATATATCGTTCCATTCCGTTTACCTTTGGCGCGGGCCCTCGCCCGGCTTGCCTGGGAGGGGCGGCTCCAATTGGGCGCTCGGCTAGAAAATCCGCTCACCAATACGGATTGTGTCGCCAGGCTGGACCTCAGTGGTGGTCGTCAAACTCACCTTGCGCTCTTCATTTTGGCCGGCGCTGCGGATGAACACCTCGCGGCGGTTTGCCCGGTAAGTGAACCCACCGGCGGCGGCCACCGCATTCATCACCGTCAGCCCCGAAGAGAACTGGTACTGGTCTGGCCGATTGACCTCGCCGAGAATGAAGAAAGGCCGGTAATTCGTCACCTCGGCGCTGACTTGTGGGTTGACGAGGAAACCGCCGCGTAAACGGTCTTCAATCGCGCTTTGGAATTCGGGCAAAGTCATTCCCGAAACCGGGACGCTGCCAATCAACGGCATTGAGATCGCGCCTGTGCCGTCGACCTGGAAGTCACCCGAAAGCTCCGGTTCGCCGAAAACGGTCACGCGCAAATCGTCGCCATTGCCGAGGCGGTAAGGCTCCACGGTCTGGGAGACAGACGCGGCGCCCGAAGCCGTGTCAGGGCCTGCCGGAACACCGCCCGATTGACAGGCCGCAAGGGCGAGTGCTCCAAAAAGCGCCACGCCGAGGCACCTCAGCCGCTTGATCAGATAGGTCATGGTGTTAGCCCTTTTGCAAATCAGGTCGTAAGGAAAGTGACGCGGTCGCCAATAAACCGCGCAGCGGTGAGTTTCCCGGTCAGATAAGCGCCTGTATCGACGGCGATCCGGCGGTGGTCTCGATAGGGTGTTTCGACGGGTGTGTGGCCATGGACGACCACGCGGTCAAAAGCGCGCTCATCATTGAGGAATTCGTCGCGGATCCACAGAATATCGCGCTCGGCCTGATCCTGAAGCGGGACACCAGGGCGCAGGCCAGCATGGACGAAGACATAGTCGCCCAAGGTCGCATAAAGGCTCAGCGACCCGAGAAACGACCGATGTGGATCGGGTAAGGCACGGTTAAGCTCGCGGCACACAGCCTCCCAAGAGCCAGGCTGGGTCTTTGCCCGGGGGGGCTGTATTCCATAGGACATGAGCGTTTCCGCGCCGCCAAAACGCGCCCACTGCGGCCCAAAGGCGCTGTCAGAAAGAAACGTCTCAAAGGCTGCCTCATGGTTGCCCTTCAAACAATAGGTTTCATAGGGCGCCAGGGCGTCGCTCAGCAGAAAATCGATGACGTCTTTCGATTTGAAGCCGCGATCGACATAATCGCCCAGGAAAATGAGCACGACGCGGCTCTCCTCGCCTGCGGCCGCGTCTTCTGCAATCATCTCCATGAGTTTGCGGAGCAGATCGACCCGCCCATGAACGTCGCCAACGGCGTAGACGCGCGTGTCTTGGGGCATCTTCGATTCGCGGTGGATGCCTCCAGCCGGCGTGCGCCCAGCGCGCACCCCGTCAGCGCCGCGGCGTGTATTTCGCACCCGCTCAGGACGGGTCTGCGCGTCAAGCTCGACCAGGAAATCGCGCACACGATCGAGCGTCGCGGCAGACCCGGACTTGGCCCATTTACGTGCTTTGAAATACGCCGTCTTGATCACGGGGCCCCCTTCGTGCCGCGTCCAGCGCCTTGTAGCGCTAGACAGACGTAGCCAGTGAAACGCGGCTTGACCATCACTACAATCATCGCGTGTCCCGCACCCGATGCTTAAGCGAGCTCTTCGCAGGCGGCCGGCTTGGCCCCGCTGCGCCCGCGCACATGGTGGCCGATATTCCTAAATAGGCCGCCAATCACCGAAGGCGGGGCGATGAATGCGCCGACCGCGTTGACCACATCACGGTTTTGCTTGGCCTCAATCAAGCGCGCCCAAGCCCATTTGCCATGGGTGTAGAGCGCGTGGGCCTTCAAAGCCTCACGGGCCGCCCTTGGCAGCCCAGACCGGCGATGCAGCACCTTGGACGCTCGCCAAAGCCCTTTCAAATCCTCGGCGCGGTGCTCCCGCGACAGCGAGCCCTTGGAGTTGAATGCATAATAGCCCAGCGGGTCGACGAGCCCAAAGCTGAGCCCAGCGGCGAGGGCGCGCGCATACAAGTCGAAGTCCTCGCCCAAACGCATTGTCTCGTCATAGAGAAGATTATGGCGCAGCAAGGCTTCACGGCGCATAAGCGGTTTGATGAAGCCGAGCTCGCGGCCGCGGCCGCACCGGCGCGTCAGGTTTTCGAGGACAAATTCCTCCAAAGTCAGCTCGAGATCACCAAAAGGTTGGTCGCGCCAAAGCCGTGTGGCTGCATCGACGCGCCCCCAATCGGAAACGCGCCATTGATCGTCTGCAACAAAGTCCCAGTTGCGGCTGTCGGCATACTGCATCAGCGCTTCGAGGCGATCGGGCGCCATCCGGTCGTCGGCGTCAAGAAGGGCAATAAACTCAGTTTCCGCAGCCGCGATTGCCCGGTTTCGCGCAGCGGCTGGTCCCTGATTTTCCGCCTGTTCGAGGATGCTGACCCGGGGGCTTCCCTGGGCGGCCGCGTGGGCGGCAGCGACGGTGCCGTCGGGGGAAGCGTCATCGACAATGATGACCTGGCAGTCGACCGTTTGACCCAGCGCGCTGGCCACGGCAGCTCCGACCGTCTCCGCGCTGCGGAAGGCTGGAATGATCACGGTGATGCGTGCCGTCACGGGACATACTCCCTGTATTGTCCGGCCCCAGGCCAGTATTGCAGCAGAAACCTGCAAACATCGCACCGGTTTTCGCGTCGCTGGCGAAAACACTATACTGGGCGCTTCTTTCGAGGAACATTCTAGCTCACAGTCGGGAACACTTGGCAGGAAATTCGCAAGGTCGCCGCGCATGGGGCGCTGATCTGCCGCGCGCCCGCCTACTGTTGCATCCGGGGACAAACGATGGACACGCTACACGAGATCGAAGTTTCCGAGACTGCTCGGGACACACAGCTCAGCGTTGTTGTGCCCACCTTTAATGAGCGCGAAAATGTCGGCGAGATGGTGCGCCGATTGGAGGAGACCATGGGAGAGATCCCATGGGAGGTGATCTTTGTCGACGACGCCTCGCCCGACGGCACCGCAGATGTGGTGCGCACTTTGGCGCGCGAAGACCGCCGTGTGCGTCTCATTTCACGCCACAACCGACGCGGTCTCGCCTCGGCAGTGGTCGAAGGCGCCCTTGCGGCATCGGCCGATATCGTGGCCGTTATGGACGGCGATCTCCAGCATGATGAAAGCGTGCTGCCCGACATGTATCGCCGGGTCCGCCAAGGTGAGGCCGACGTCGTCTCGGCAAGTCGATTCCTGACCGAAGACGGTGCCGATGGCCTCTCATCCCAGACCCGCGTTGCGATTTCGAACAACGGCATTCGTCTCTCCAATTGGGTGTTTAACCTCGAGATGACCGATCCGCTCACCGGTTTCTTCGTGGTACGAAGGGATGTGGTGCGCCGCGCCCTGCCCGATCTGTCAGAGCTAGGCTTCAAGGTATTGATGGACATCATCATATCGGCAGAGCCACGCCCAAAAGTGGCCGAGGTGCCGTTCAAGTTCCGCGAGCGTGTGCACGGCGAATCCAAGCTCGATAACCGCGTAATGTACGAGTTTTTCCTCTTCTTCATCGAAAAGAAGATCAGCTCCATCCTGCCCTTGCCGGCGCGGTTCTTATCGTTCGCATTCATCAACTCAATCGGAATCTTGGTGCACCTGGCCGTCCTTTTCCCAATGATGGTGGTGCTTGGCGAAGGCAGCTTCATCAATGCCCAAATCGTGGCGACCTTGGTGGCTATGGGCTTCAACTACACTGTCAACAATCTGGTGACCTATTCCGACCGCAAGCTTAAGGGGCCCAAATTCTACGCCGGCTTCTTTATTTTTGCGGCGCTGTGCTCGGTCGGGATCCTTGGCAATGTCGGCGTGGCGAGTGTTCTGCACCGGGATTATCCGTCCCTCGCGGTCTATGTGCCCGCGATTGCGGGCGCCCTCATCACCGTGGTCTGGAACTATGTGGCCACGGCCGCCTTTGTCTGGGGACGCCTTAAGTATCCAAGCGTATTGCTGCGGCGCCGCAAGGCAGTCGAGGCTTGAACCACAGGGCGGCCGCCCGGCACGCGCCTTGCTAAGCATCAACGCAGAAGCGCAGGTGGTCCAGTTCGGGAATTATCGCCCAGCCACTCGCGTGAGAATGGAAACGCGATGACGCCTATTGGGCCGGCTGTTACTTAATTGTGGCGGCTCCAGGGCCCGGTGGGACAAGATAACAACGAGGCGCCCTAGGCGCTGCTGTGGAGTATAGCGAGATGTCTACGCAAGACACAGATACGGTGTATCCCAGCGGTGTGATTGGGAAACTCCAGAGCCTGCTCGCCGAGCACCAACACCTACTGAAGTATCTTTTCATCGGCGGGATGGCCAGCGCACTCGACGTTGTTTTGTTCCTTGTACTGTTTAATTTGGTCGGAACGTCGGAGTTGATCGCACACTCGATCTCGGTGCCGACATCGGTGCTCTTCAGTTTCGTGATCAACGCCCGTCACAACTTCAAGACCGAAGACCATTACTTTCTGCGGATGGCCTCATTCTTCATCGTCTGCATTATCGGATACGTGGCTGGCTATGGTGTCATTGTTGCGGTGCAGCAAGCGTTTGCCGATCCTGACCTCGGCGCAAATGTCGGCAAGATCGCATCTTTACCGGTCGTTTTCATCATCCAGTACGTTTTGAACTCTAAGATCACGTTCCGGCCTCTCGGTTCGACCGCACACTGACAAACCAATTCGTCAACACTCTTCCAAGGGACCAGTAGAATGACCCAGCCTCGCATCGGCATCATTGGCGGTGGCCTGACGGGCCTGACGACCGCATACGAACTCGCCAAAGAAGACGTGAACGTCACGATTTTCGAAGCCGGCGATCGGCTCGGCGGGTTGGCGGCCGGGTATGAACTGGCCGGCAAGTACCGGATGGAACAGGCCTACCACTTCCTCTACAAAACCGACGAGTTCATTCTCGCTATGGTCGAGGAACTGGGGCTCTCGGACAAGCTGACCTACCACAAATCGTCCGTATCCACCTATTATGGCGACACACTTTATCCGATGGAAAGCCCGATAGATCTGATCCGGTTCAGTCCAATAAGCTTCTTCGACCGGATCCGGGCGGGGGTCACGGTGCTTTGGCTCCAACGCGAGCGCGATTGGCGAAAGCTCTCGAAAATGACGGCGCTTGAATGGCTTCGCAAATATGCCGGCCGCTCCGTGACTGATGTGATCTGGGAACCGCTCCTGAAGGGCAAGTTCGACCGGTACTACGACAAGGTGACGATGTCTTGGCTGTGGGGCCGCGTCCTCCAGCGCGTTGATTCCCGCGACGCCAAGATTGGCGGCGAGGCGCTCGGTTACTTTAAAGGCGGCTTCAAGACCATTATCGATGCCATGGAGGTTCCGCTTAAGGCCGCCGGCACGAAGGTCGCCTACAATACCTTCATCGAGACCCTGCACCATGATGCTGAGACCGGCGAAGTCGTCGTCACGCTCCAAGGGGGCGGAGAGGAACGCTTCGACCGCGTGCTCGCGACGGTGCCGTCAAACGTCCTTGCAAAGATGATCGCCGGCTATGAAAGCGTCGATCCAGACTACTTCGAGAAAATCCGGTCGGTGGACTATCTCGATGCGGCAGTCCTATCGTTCGTGACGCCCCAGAAAATCACCGACTATTACTGGCATAACATCAACACGCCGGACTCCCCGTTTGTCGTCTTTCTCTCCTTCACAGCATTGATTGGGACAGAGGACTTCGATGGCAATCACGTCTACTATATTGGCGACTACATCCCCGCAGAGCACAAATACATGTCGATGCCGGCCGACGAGCTAAAGGCCTATTGGTACAGTGAACTGCAGAAGATGTTCCCAGATTTCGATCCGAGCCAGATCATCGATGCAGGACTATTCCGTATGCGGAATGCCCAACACATCGTCGATATCGGCTTTGAAGAAAACAAGCTGGTGCCCCACGAAACCCCTTGCCCGGGCGTCCTGATGTGCAATTTCAGCCAAATCTATCCGATGGATCGTGGCACCAATTATGCCGTGCGCGACGGAGTGCGGATGGCGCGCATGCTGTTGGATAGCTTGGCATCAGGCACCACAGACGTCGCAACGCCTACCGTTCCCCCACTGACGATGCCGGCGTCGGGTCGCAAGGAAGAGCCCTTGCCCAAGGCAGCCGAATAGGCCTTCAGCGACGGGAACGACCGTGATGGGCAAGACACGCAAGACGGACACCAAACCCGCTGCCAGCGGCGCGACGGCCATGTTTGGGGGGCTCAGGCCGCCAGGCTGGGTCAGCGCGACATGGGCTTGGTTCCGCGGTCTGCCGAACTGGTTCCAAGGCCTAACCTATGCAGGTACGGCGGCAGGGTTCTTCGGCCTTATCTTTTTTCTCGGCTTCGTGTCGGGAGAGCGGGCCGTCGGCCCGGCCTATCCCTTCTTCGCAAAGGTGACCAACAAGCTGGACTGGATGTTTTTCCGCGGCGGCCCGGTGCCCAAATTGGAAGCCTCGACCTATAATTCAGCGCTGATCCGGCTGTCGTCGGCCGTTGGGATTGTGGACACGGGCCGGCCCGAAACAGGGATCAACGCGCTGAGCCAGAATGGCGGCGGGCTGGCAAGTTTTGGCGACGACGTCCTCCTGCTCGCCTATAATGGGAAGATCTACGCGGCGACTGGGCCGGGAGACATCCGCGAAACCGCGCTGGTCGCGCCCGACAACAATCGCGCCGCTTACCAGCGCCTCGAAGACAATCCTGACTTTGCCGAATACCAGTTCCACCAGGGCTATTTGCGCTACAATGACTTGATGTATGTCGACGCCCCGAGCGGGCATGCGCTTATTGCTTCGTATACAGAGTTTCACCCCGGCCGCGCCTGCTACACCAACACGGTCGCCAAACTGCCGCTGGCTGCTGACGCCGCCGACATCGACGATCTCTCGGCGACCCAAGATGACTGGGAGGTGATCTTCCGTACAGACCCGTGCATGGGCTTTAAGCAGGAGCATCTGGCCATGGAAGGCCATATGGCGGGCGGCCGAATGGTGTTTGACGGCGAGCGCACAATCTACATGACCAGCGGCGACTTCCATCTCGACGGGATGCGCTCAGTCGGCCCAGGCATCGCCCAGGACGCAGACGCCATGTACGGCAAGACGCTGCGGATCGACCTCATCACCGGCGAGGGCGAGATCAACACCATGGGCCACCGCAACGCTCAGGGCATTGCCATGGCAGCAGACGGCACCGTTCTGATTGCTGAGCACGGCCCGCGCGGCGGCGACGAGTTAAACATCATCACCCCTGGACGGAATTATGGCTGGCCGCTCGAAAGCTACGGCACGACCTATCGCGGAACACCCATTCCAGGGTCGATTTCCTATGGACGCCACACCCAGTTCGAGCCGCCGGTCCACTCTTGGATCCCCTCCGTTGCCGTGTCCGGCATGGCCAGAGTGGACGGCTTTGACGAAAGCTGGGACGGTGATTTTCTCGTCTCATCATTGTCTGACCGCGCGCTCTATCGCATTCGAATGGAGGGCACGCGCGCCGTCTATTCAGAGCGGATAGAGATCGGCTCGCGCATTCGATACGTACACCAACATAATGATGGCCAAATCGTTCTTTGGACGGACAATTCGGAGCTGATATTCCTGTCTGCACTCCAACGGGTCGATGAGGGTCAGCGCTTCCAGGAATGGCTTGAAACCGCGGCAATGCCCGCCCGCGTAAAAACCGAAGTCAACACGGTAATGGACCGGTGTGTCGAGTGCCACTCTTTCCAGGTGGGCGACCACGAAAAGGCGCCAGGCCTGAACAAGATCTACGCAGACGATATCGCAGCCACGAGCTATTTTGGCTACTCAGAGGCGTTAAGCGGCAGGTCCGGAGAATGGACCCGGGAAAACCTTGTCGCTTATCTGAACAATCCCCAGGCCTTTGCGCCAGGCACGTATATGCCGGCTGCAGGGATAGAGGACCCGCGGGTCACCGAAGGGATTGTCGATTACCTCGAGTTTTTGGACCGCCAGTTTTAGCAAGCCTCCCATAGGCCACTGGGGCCACTGGGGCCGCCGGCACGCAGGCAACGGAACCGGATTTGCAGGGCACAGGGCGAGTTTGAGGACCCGCCCAGCCCATGACCGCCCTGAGTACCAACCCTGCGCCGTCGCCACAGCCCCGCATGGAGGTGCTTGACGGGATGCGCGGCCTGGCAGCCCTGGCAGTGGTGGCCTACCATTTCTTTGTGCGCTGGGCGGAGCCGCATTTCACGCCGACGCTCTACCAGCATGGCGACGCCTTGGCAGGCTGGTTTCCGTTGGAAATCGGCGGCGCCTTCGGTGTGCGGCTATTTTTCCTGATCTCCGGCTTCGTCATCATGATGACGCTGGAGCGCTCTACGGGACTGGTGGATTTCGCCGTGCGGCGCGCGGCCAGGCTTTGGCCAACCCTGCTGGTTTGCGCGACCTTGTCGGCAATTCTGATCAACGCGTCGGGGATTTCGGCGATTTACGAGAACGTTGCGCGATACGAAGTCACACCGGTGGAGTATTGGTCCTCAATATTCTTCATCCCGCCGGATCTGACCGCCGGCCTACTCGGCATTTCCCAAGCCGACACGCCGCGCTGGGTTGAAGGCGTGTATTGGACGCTTTGGGCCGAGGTTCGATTTTACGCCCTCATCGCGCTCGTCTATTGGATCAGCCCGCGGGCCGCGTTCCTTTGGGCTTGGGCCGGCGTTCAGGTGGCCTCCACCGGGTTGGATGCGGCGCGGGTCTCAGGCCTCGCATTTACAGGCGACGGAGCCCTCACGCTGCTCATCCAGCCGCAAATGCTCGGCTGGTTCACCCTGGGCCTGGCGGCCTGGAAAGCGCGCGAAGGGACGCGGTCTGTCGCCCTGTCGATCGCCGCGGCGGCGGCCTGTGTCTCGCTTCTGATCGGGCCAGTGATCTCATTGCAAGCAGGCCAGCCCAGCCTCAGCGACGGCGCGATCCGCGAGATCGCCATCCTGCTGGCCGTGATCGCTCCATTCCTGCTGTTTCTGAAGGGAAGCCGCGTTCTCGCGCCGCTTGGCTGGCAACCGATCGTAACCCTCGGGCTGATCTCCTACCCGCTTTACCTTTTCCATGAGCGCCCGGCGATGGCGTATCTCCACTGGATCAACTCCGCCGGCCTACCTCCCTGGCCGAGCGTCGCAATGGCCTTCGCCATAGTGATCTCAACGGCATGGGCGCTTCATAAATGCGTGGAGATGCCCGCCAAGCGCCTCGTTACGCGGGCGCTCTTGCCGCGTGCAAATGGCTTGGAAGCGCGCTTCCCCGCCCTCAAGATGCGGGCAAACTTAGCATCGACGGGTTGAGCCAGAGCGCCCGAAAATCACCCGGTCTTACTTCGCGTGGCAGATCACGGGCATCCAGGTGTAGCCCTTCACGAAGGAACCCGATGTCAAGCTTGGCTCTTCGAGCACCTCGATATGGCTGAAGCGTTTCGCAATCTCCTCCCAGAGGATGCGCAGCTGCAACTCACCCAGGCGGTTGCCAACGCAGCGATGGATGCCAAAGCCAAATGAGAGATGGCGGCGCGCTTGGGGCCGGTCAATCACCAATTGGTTGGGATCCTCCGTCCAAAAGCGCTCGTCTCGGTTCCCGGACACATACCACATGGCGATCTGGTCGCCTTTGCGAATGGTTTGTCCGTGCATGTCCACGTCGACCAGGGCGGTCCTGCGCATATAGGCCAGGGGCGTCTGCCACCGGATGACTTCTGAGACCATATTGGGGATCAGGCCCCAATCGCCCTTCAGCTTTTGATATTCGCCGGGGAATTTATTGAGGCCATAAACAGAGGCGGTCATGGAGTTGCGCGTCGTGTCGTTGCCGCCAACGATCAAAAGGATGATGTTGCCCAACAGCTCCATGGGGATCATGTCCCGGGTTTTCTCGCCATGGGCGAGCAAGCTGATCAAATCGTTCTTCAGCGGCGCGGATTTCCGGGCCTGGAAGAGCTCCATGAAGGTGCCCAGGCACTCCATCAACTCAGCCTGCCACTGTTCGTGGCCGCCAGGGCAGATGTCTGGATTTTCCCGTCCCGTCGATACGTCGGACCACCGCGTCAGCTTGCGGCGATCTTCGAATGGAAAATCAAACAGGGTGGCCAGCATCATCGTGGTGAGCTCAACCGACACGGTATCCACCCAATCAAACGGCTCGCCGACCGGGACATTATCTAGGCATAGCTCGGTGCGCTCTCGGATAAGCGGCTCGAAGAATTTGAGCATGTTGGGCGCAACAGCGGGCTGCACCGTTTTGCGCTGCTCTGAATGGCGCGGCTCGTCCATGGCGATAAACATGGGCAACTCGAAGTCTGGAACACCTTCTCCGAGGACAATACCGCCATGCTCCCAGGAGGATGAGAACCGCTTATGGTCGATATCGATCTTCATGATGTCTTCGTAGCGTGTCGCCGACCAGAACGGACCTGAAAAACTGTCAGGCGTATAGTGCAGCGGCGCTTCATTGCGCATCCGTTCAAATCTCGGCCAGTACGCACCCTGGCGCCAGATCTCAGGGTCGGTGATGTTCAAATCATCCAGGCCAACATCGCGGGCATCGGGAACCGCGCCACCAAACTCCAAATAGCGCTCGTGCAGCGGCGGCCGGGGAGTGACTCTCGGCCTATCTAGCTCATGGTCAAGCCGGTGCAGTGTGTCGGCCATGTGGTCCTCCATGTGGGCGCGGTGAGACGCATGGGGTTTTTCGCCCTCTCAGCACGGCGTAACACAGGCGGGCTGAAAAAACTATGACGCAGGCGTCACTATTTACGATTTCGCGGTAGGGCCTAACTTTTAGGCAGGGTGGCGTTCCGCGCGGGCGCGCTGGAGTGCTGCGCGTAGGCCCTTTGCGAGGCTTTTGCGCTCTGTAGGCGTTAGGAAACGACCGATTACATACGCTGTCTGGCCGTGCTCAATCCGCAGCCAACTCGTCGGGCGCACGGGCTCTTCCAATTCAACCCGCGCAAACGCGGATGGCACTTGGGCTGTCTTCTCGCGGCCCTTGGCATCCCTATGGTGCATGGTGACGGCGTCGGCGGTGATGCGCACCCGCGTCTCTTCGCGCGACTGGCGCCGGATAAAGCGAAACGCTGCGTAAATCGCGATTAGGTCGAGGCCGAAAAACCCCAGGACCGGCCAAGCGCCGAGCGTATAGTAGAAGGTGCTGGCCGCAGCGCCCACCCCGATCATCGATGCCATAAGCAGCTTGAAGGCCCGCGGAGAAAGCGACGCGTTCGGCGTCAGCACCGCATCCATATAAATGATTTCCGAGGCGGGCGGCTGTGTCATCGCTGCGATAGTAGGCGCCGGCGCAAAAGGCGCAAATCCTTCATTGCCGCACCACGGCGCCAGTCTAAACCAAGGCTATGGCTGCTCCCCGTCCTGCCCCCAAGCGCCGAAAGAAACGCGCGCCGCGCACAATGGCCAAGGACAAGGCCCAGCAGCTGTTTGAAATCCTCGCGGCCGAACGGCCCGACCCCCACACAGAGCTAAATTTCATTAATCCCTACACCCTCGTCGTCGCCGTTGCTCTATCGGCCCAGGCCACGGATGTGGGGGTTAACAAGGCCACCAAGGACCTGTTTACGATTGCCGATACGCCGGAAAAGATGCTCGCGCTCGGCCTGGAAGGCGTCCAGCAGCACATCAAGACAATCGGCCTTTGGCGCAATAAAGCAAAAAACGTCATCGCGTTGAGTCAGATGATCCTCGACGAGTTCGGCGGGGTTGTCCCTCAAACCCGGGAAGAATTGGTGCGGTTGCCCGGCGTGGGGCGCAAAACGGCAAACGTGGTCTTAAACGAAGCCTTCGGTCAGCCGACGATCGCGGTCGACACCCATATTTTCCGCGTGTCGAACCGCACCGGACTGGCCCCCGGCAAGGACCCCGACGAGGTGGAACAAAGCCTGGAGCGGGTTACGCCAGACACGTTCAAGCTCGGCGCGCACCACTGGCTGATCCTCCACGGCCGCTATGTGTGCAAGGCGCGTAAGCCGGAATGCTGGCATTGCGGCATCATTGAATTTTGCCGCTACAAGCCAAAGACGCCGGACCCAGCGCCTGTCAAACACTGCGAAGTCGACGCCTGAGGCGGGCTGCGGTGTTTACGCGGCCACAACAGCTGCACGCGCCGCCTCTCGAATCAGGTCGCTCGCTTTTTCAGCAATTGCGATGGTCGGCGCATTGGTGTTGCCGCTGACGAGCCGCGGCATAACCGAAGCGTCCACGACGCGCAGCCCCTCTACCCCGCGTACCTTGAGATGGGAATCGACGACGCCCTGGGTGTCTCCTTCTGGCGCCATTTTGCAGGTCCCTACGGGATGGTAGATCGTTCCGCCCGTTTCCTTCGCATAGGCCAAAAGATCCTCGTCTGACTGGAGCGCCTCGCCGGGCTCCAACTCATGCTCGATGAATTGAGAGAGGACCGGCTGCTCGGCAAACTTGCGAGCCCAGCGCAGACCGGCAACGGCCGTCTGCTGGTCTAGAGGGTCGGTCAGATAGTTTGGTGTGATCGATGGGTGCGAGTCATGGGCGCCTGAGCGGATGTGGACGCTGCCGCGACTTTCCGGTCGCAATTGGCAGGGCGCAATGGTCAGGCCCGGCTCTTTTTCCAGGGCCATATCGCCTTTCTCCGTCATCGCCTGCATGTCCATGGTCGCTGGCAGGATATGATACTGGACGTCTGGGGTCGCCAGTTCCGGCCGCGTTTTCACAAATGCGGCGATGTGAGCGGCTGAAAGCGTGAGCAGGCCTTTTCTCTGGGTGAGGAATTTGAAAATCTCGCCCACCAGCGCCAGGCCGCGCGATTGGCTGTTCACCGATGGCGCATCGGGCTTCATTCGATAACGGTTGCCCATCACAAAATGGTCCTGAAGGTTTTCACCCACGCCGGGCAGCGCTGATACAGTCTCGATGCCCTGGGCCGACAGGATTGCCGGGTCGCCAATACCCGACAGTTCGAGCAATTGAGGGCTGTTGATCGCCCCGCCGCAAAGAATAACCTCGCCGCGCGCCTTCGCGTGCATGCTCTGGCCGCCGCGGGTGTAGTCCACGCCGACCGCGCGCCCGGCCTCGAACACCACCCGCGCGGCCAGGGCTTCGGTTTCAATCTTAAGGTTTTGCCGGGCCTTGGCCGGGTTGAGGTAGGCCACGGCCGCGCTGCACCGTTTGCCGTCTTTCACGGTGAGTTGGTAATAGCAGATGCCCTCCTGGTCCTCGCCGTTGACATCTTTGTGTTCCAGGCCCAGCGCCATGCCGGCTTCGATGACGGCATCGGAAACCGGGTGGCGCTCGGTGACATCGGAGACATTAAGTGGGCCGCCTTTGCCATGCCCCTCGAGCCCGCCGCGCTCCTGGTTCTGGCTGCGCAGAAAATACGGATGCAGATCGGCGTAGGACCAACCTTTCAGGCCCATTTGCGCCCAGCCATCATAGTCTTGTCGCTGTCCGCGAATGTACAAAAGCCCATTGATTGAAGAAGAGCCGCCAAGCACTTTGCCCCGCGGCCAGGTGTGGACCCGGTCATTGGTGCCAGGGTCCGGCTCGGTCTCGTACAGCCAATTGATCTTCGGATCCTTCAAAGTCTGGGCATAGCCGACTGGGATGTGGATCATCAGAGAGGTGTCTTTCGGCCCGGCCTCCAGGAGGAGAACGGTGCTGCGCCCATCCTCGGTCAACCGGTTTGCGAGGACACAGCCAGCGCTCCCGGCGCCCACTATGATATAGTCAAATTCTGCCATCTGCGTGTCTCCCAACTTTTTTATGACCTTAGCATGCCATAAGATGCGCAGAGGCGAAGGGGTTTATTGCCACGTGGCAAGACACGTTGCGGCCAAGCGTGCACCTTCATGTCGGCGAGTTTGCCGCGATGGCGTGCCTTCAAATCGCCGAGACGGGCTTTGAAGGTCGCGGGAGCAGCGCCGTTATAGGCCCCTGGCGGTGGTTGACCGGTTGGAAGGGATCACGCTGTAACGGCGGGTTATGGAGTTTCGCCCGCTTCTTTACGCGCTCGGCATCATGATCATGCTCCTCGGCGGCGCCATGGTTCCTTGCGCAGTCATCGATATTTTCGGCCGGCGCACCGAATGGCCAGTTTTCGCGGTTTCATCTTTCGCAGCCTTGGTGATTGGACTGTGCCTCTACATTCTGGCGCGCGGCGACCCGCCCCGAACCGGCCAGCGCGAGGCCTTCCTACTGACGGTTCTGGTCTGGCTCATCCTGCCCCTGTTTGCCGCGCTGCCCTTCCTAGCCTCGGATTTGAGCTTCACCGATGCTGTCTTCGAGAGCGTTTCGGGCCTGACCACGACAGGCTCCACCGTGCTGACTGGCCTCGACAGCCTGCCCCCGGGCCTGCTGCTTTGGCGCGCGATCCTTCAATGGATTGGCGGCATCGGCATTATCGTCACCGCGATCGCAATCCTGCCCCAGCTTCGCGTCGGCGGGATGCAATTGTTCAATCTGGAAAGCTCAGACCAAGCCAGCCGCTTCTTCGCCCGTGTGTCGGATATCGCAACCTCAGTTGGCCTGGTCTATGTGGGGCTTACGGTGCTGTGCGCCCTGCTTTATGCCAATTCGGGGCTGGAGCCATTTCAGGCTGTAACCCACGCCATGACCACAATGGCGGCGGGCGGCTACTCCACCCATGATGCGAGCTTTGGCCAATACCAAGGCACGGCGGCGCCCTGGGTTGCGATCGTTTTCATGTCGATCGCCGGCTTGCCCTTCAGTCTCTTGGCCACCGCGATCAGAACGGGGCGGGTCGACATCTTGCTGCGCAGCCCCGAGCTGCGGCTCTACTTCATGCTGATCGTCATGTTCACCGCGGCGTTGGTGGCATACCAAACCCTCGCCGATCCTGACCGGTTTGCATCCACCGGCCTTGCCGTGCGCAACACCCTCTTCAATGTCATCTCCGTCATGACGGGTACGGGTTACGCCCTAGGCGACTACGGCGCTTGGGGCGGGCCTCCTGAGGCCGCGTTTCTGATCCTGACATTTCTTGGCGGATGCGCGGGGTCAGCGGCATGCGGCATCAAAATGTTCCGCATCGAACTGTCGGCGAAGGCCGTGCTGGCCCATGCCCAAAAAATGGTGATGCGCCGCAGGCTCGCGCCGGTGCGCTACCAAGGCCGCACGGTAAGCGAGGACGTGCTGCAATCGGTGATGGTCTTCGTGTTTTTGTACCTGACGACGTTTCTGACGGCGGCGACATTGCTATCGCTGACCGGTCTCGACCCGATCACCGCAATATCGGGCGCGGCGACCTCCGTCTCGAATGTCGGACCCGGCCTCGGGCCAACGATTGGGCCCAACGGCACGTTTCAAACCTTGCCCGACGCGGCCAAATGGGTGTGCGCCGGGGCGATGCTGCTGGGAAGGCTCGAATTTGTCCCGGTGTTTGCAATCCTCACCCGGCGGTTTTGGACCGCTTAGGCGAAGGCAAAGACACGGGCCGCAGGCGTGCAGCACCCGGGCCTCTTATTCGGGCCACATATTGACGACGTTTTCGAAATTGGTCTGGGTCGGATTTCCAAGCGCGCTGATCGAGGCGAAAATCGCGAGCACAAGCAAGGCTATGAGCAGGGCGTACTCAACGACCGTCGATCCACGATCGCCGCCCAAAAGGGTCTTCAAACCAGACACAACGCGCTTCATGGCTCACCATCGGATGGGTTCTGCCAAAACACGGAACAATGGCAGATCGGCGTCCGGGGCGGGGTAAGCCAAAAGCGTATCAGGCGCTGCCCAAGCCAGGACTTGCCCTTCAACACCATGAGGCGCCCCGACCCAATGCCGACAGGCGAATAAAGGCATCAAAAGATGAAAAGTCTCATAAGTATGGCTGGCAAATGTAAGGGGTTTTAGGTCGGCTTCGGACACCGCTATGCCCAACTCCTCGCGAAGCTCGCGCACCAGGGCCGCCTCTGGAAGCTCTCCCGTTTCAACCTTGCCACCGGGAAACTCCCACAGCCCTGCCATCGCCTTGCCCTCAGGGCGCTGCGCAAGGAGGATGTGGCCGCGCTCATCCACCAGGGCTACGGCAACCACGAGCACCGATCTCATGTGCGGTATGCCCCGTTGATATCGATATAGGCGTGGGTCAGATCACATGTGTAGACGACCGCTTCGCCCGGGCCTGCACCAATCGATACGGTGATTTCGATCTCTCTTCCCGCGCACGCGGCCATGGCCGCAGCCTCATTGTAATCAGGCGCCCGCGCCCCGCCCTCGGCCACCAGGTGCTCGCCGATCCAGATCGTGAAGGCGGCCGCCTCCACGGTAATGCCGGACTTGCCGACCGCCATGACGATCCGGCCCCAATTGGCGTCGCTTGCGGCCAGGGCCGTCTTGACCAAGGGTGAGGTTGCTATGGCGCCAGCAACGCTTCGCGCGTCGGAATCGCTGGCTGCGCCGGTGGCGCGGACTGCAATAAATTTCTGCGCTCCTTCACCATCTTTGACAATTTGATGGGCGAGTTGGAGCGCTACACGGGTCAGGCCCTCACGAACCAAATTTGCCCGTGGGTCTGATGCCGCAGCAACCACCTCCATGCCGCTTTGGCCCGTGGCAAAGACCTGGAAACTGTCGGAGGTCGAGGTGTCCCCATCGACCGTAATTGAGTTGAAGGTTGCCCCTGCGACTTGTTCGGTCAGGCTTTGTAAGAGGCCCGGCGCGATGTGGGCGTCGGTTGCGATATAAGCCAGCATGGTTGCCATATTGGGCGCGATCATTCCCGACCCTTTTGCGATGCCCGCAAACGCTACCGAATAGCCGCCGACATCCATGCGACAGCCGGCGCCTTTGGGATAAGTGTCGGTGGTCATGAAGGCCCGCGCGCAGGCCTGCCAATCAGGCGCTGTCAGGCGAACCGCCATATCAGGCACGGCGCCGGCAAGGCGGTTTGGCGGCTCCATTGGCTCGCCAATCACCCCCGTTGCGGCAAGAAAGCACGTCTCCCGTTCACATTTGAGCGCCTGTTGTAGCGCCGCGAGGCTGGCAGCATTTTTCTCTTTGCCCGCTGCGCCGGTAAAGGCGTTTGAGTTGCCCGCATTGACCAAAAGCGCCCGGGCGGCCCCTTTGCCCCCAGAAAGGTGCGCCCGGCACCGGGCCACGTCATCGGATGCCGTTGTCGACGAGGTGAACACGCCGCTGGCCACCGTGCCCTCGTCGAAGACCAATAGGAATGCGTCGTCTCGGGTCTGCGCGTTGCCTTCATACAGACCAAGGCGTCCGGTTGCAGTGCGCACGCCGCCAACGGCCGGCAATTCTGGAAAGCGCTCTGGGGCGAAGGGCGAGACGGCAAGCTTCATTGCGCGCCGCGCTCGCCGGGCGGCCCGGCTTCGCCGCTTCGGCCCTGGGGTTGCAATGGACCCGGTGTTATCTCCGCCTCGCGGCGCAGGCTGGACAGGATCTGGCTGATCTCGCCGAGTGTTAGAAACGTGACCAGATCGGGTCGCATCTCGGCAAGGGTTTGCGGCGGTGGCGTCCGGCGATCCTGCACGGTGATCAGGTTCCAACCTTCGTCGGTTTCGAACGGCTGAGAGACCTCGCCAATACCGGTGTTGGCAATCGTGCTTGAGAATGGCTCGCCAAGACGGTTTGGCTCTACGTAGCCCAATTCGCCGCCTCCGGCCCGGGTGGTCGAATCTTCACTGAGTTCGACGGCGATGTCTGCAAACGCTTCTCCCGATGCGATCCGGGTGCGGGCCGCTTCGGCGGCGTCCTGCGTGGCAACCACAATGCGGGCCAAACGCACTTGGTCTTCAATCTGCTGCAAAGCGGCCTGCTCGGCATACATCGCCGCAACACGCTCTTCCGTCACCTGGGTGGCTACGAGGTGCTCGACCAGAAGGTTGCCAAGAACGCGCTCGCGCGCCGCATTCAGCCGGCGCTGGGCGTTGGCATCTAAATCTAGGCCCCTCGCGACCGCTTCTTGTGCGAGCAGCTTCTGGTCGATGAGTTGTTCCAGGATCTCACCATAGGCCGCATCGCCTATCGCCAGCGCAGCGGCGGTTTCGACAGCGCCCTGGGCGGCTGCCTCAAGCTCCACATCTGCAAGGTAAACCGGCTCACCGTTCACCTCAGCCGCGACTGCGCCCTCGACCGGCACACGGACCGGTTCGCTTCGGCCGGGGTCTTCGCAGCCGACAAGTGCGGCGCAGGCAAGGGAAGATGCGGCGCAAAGTAACCTGAGGCTCAGCACGGCAGATTGATCCCCAGAGGCTTCAGCGGGTCTGATTGACACTTAACCAGGCCGTTCTTAAATCTCCGATAGGTGATGGTCGAGGCCCTTTCACCATTCTTCATGCTTCAGGGTTAGGGGTTTGAAAGGCTCTTGATCCTTTAGGGCTGCAACACGGCGCCCTCCAGCGTATTGGTCAGATCGATGCTTTCAGTCGCACGTAAGTTTTTTGGCTCGGTCAACGACCGCAAGCTAAAGCCCCTGGGCGCGCGCGTCGCTCGCATCAACGCGATGGAGCCGATGATCGAGGCGCTCTCAGACAGCGCCTTGAAGGGCAAGACGGAAGAGTTTCGCCAGCGGCTTGAGAATGGCGCGAGCCTGGACGACCTATTGGAAGAAGCCTTCGCCGTCGTGCGCGAAGCATCGGTGCGCGCGCTCGGCATGCGCCATTTCGATGTCCAGTTGATCGGCGGAATGGTGCTGCATTCCGGCGCAATTGCCGAAATGAAGACCGGCGAAGGCAAGACCCTTGTTGCCACCCTTGCAGTATATCTCAACGCGCTCGCCGGCCGCGGCGTGCACGTCGTGACCGTGAACGACTATTTGGCCAAGCGCGATGCCGAATGGATGGGCCAGCTTTACGGCTTCCTTAGCATGACCACAGGCACTGTGGTGCACGGGGTCGATGACCAGGGCCGCAAGGCAGCCTACGCCGCCGACGTCACCTACGGCACCAATAATGAGTTCGGCTTCGACTATCTTCGCGACAACATGAAGTACTCGCTAGAGCAGATGGTCCAACGCGGCCACGCTTTTGCGATTATTGATGAGGTCGATTCGATCTTGATCGATGAGGCCCGCACGCCCCTGATCATCTCCGGGCCCACTGACGACCGCTCTGATCTTTACCGCTCAGTCGATGCTCTGATCCCCAAGCTTGAAGAGGGAGATTACGAGCTCGACGAGAAACAGCGCTCTGTAGGGTATTCCGAGTCGGGGACCGAGAAGATTGAGGAGCTGCTTCTCGACGCCGGTCTCCTGGAGGGCTCGCTTTGGGAGCCGACAAACATCTCAATCGTGCACCACGCGAACCAAGCCCTGCGGGCCCACAAACTCTACCAGCGCGACAAGGACTATATCGTCAAAGACAGCCAGGTGATGCTCATTGATGAGTTTACCGGGCGCATGATGGAAGGCCGCCGCCTTTCGGAAGGTCTCCACCAGGCGATCGAGGCCAAGGAACGTGTCGACATCAAGCCGGAGAATCAGACGCTGGCGTCGATCACATTCCAGAATTACTTCCGGCTCTACGAAAAGCTCGCCGGGATGACGGGCACGGCCCTGACCGAGGCCAGCGAGTTTGCTGATATCTATAAGCTTGAAGTCGTCGAGCTGCCGACCAACAAGCCGATTGCCCGTCTCGACGAAGACGATGTGGTGTACCGCACTGCCTCGGCGAAATATGCCGAAATCATCAATGAAGTTCGCGATTGCCACGAGCGGGGCCAGCCCGTGCTGCTCGGGACCGCGTCTATCGAAAAGTCGGAAATCCTCGACCGATTACTGACCCAGGCCAAAGTGCCCCACGCGGTGCTGAATGCCCGCCACCACGAACAAGAGGCCCAGATCGTTGCGGAGGCCGGTGTGCCCGGCGCCATCACCGTGGCCACCAATATGGCAGGGCGGGGCACCGACATCCAGCTTGGCGGCAATCTGGAAATGCGCGTTGAGAAGGAGCAGGCGGCAGGCGAAGCCAAGCTCGGACGGCCGCTGAACGAGGGCGAGCTGACGACACTTGAGGCCAAGATCAGGGCCGATATCGAGGTCAAGAAAAAGGATGCGCTCGATGCCGGCGGGCTCTATGTGCTCGGCACAGAACGCCACGAGAGCCGGCGCATCGACAATCAGTTGCGCGGGCGTACAGGGCGCCAGGGCGATCCAGGCCGGTCGAAGTTCTTCATCTCGGTGGAAGATGATCTCATGCGGATCTTCGCCGCCGAACGCCTCGACGCAGTCATGAAACGGCTCGGCATCAAGGAAGATGAAGGCATCACCCATCCTTGGATGAACAAGGCGATGGAAACATCGCAAAAGAAGGTCGAGCAACGCAATTTTGAGATGCGGAAAAACGTCCTCAAATATGACGACGTGATCAATGACCAGCGCAAGGTGATCTTCGAACAACGCAAGGAATTCATGGAATCCGACACCGTCACAGACGTCGTCGAAGATATGCGCGAAGACGTAATTGATCGGATCGTGGACTACACGATGCCTGAGAAGGCCTACGCCGAGCAATGGGATGTGGAGGGATTGAAGGCGCAAATGCAACACGCGCTGCACCTCGACCTGCCCGTGAGCGATTGGGCGCAAGAGGAAGGCGTTGCCAATGAAGAGATCCGCACGCGGATTCTTCAGGCTGCCGATGCGGCGTTCCGGGAGAAGCGCCAATTCGCTGGCGACACCCAGATCGACTACATCGAAAAGCAGGTGCTGCTCCAAGTTCTGGACTTACAGTGGCGCCAGCATCTTCAGCAGCTAGACCAATTGCGCTCGGTCATACACTTGCGCGGGTATGGCCAACGCGACCCGCTCAACGAGTTCAAGGAAGAAGCGTTCAAACTGTTCAATTCGATGCTGGGTGATCTGCGTCTCATGGTGACCCGCTCGCTAATGGGCCTTCGCATTGAGGGCCGCCCGCCCGAAGGCTCTAGGCCGCCGCCGCCACGCCCTGTCCAGGCGCCTGCAGGCCAGGGGCCAGGGCCGAGCGGCGTAAAGGCGGCAACAGCCACTGGGGCCCCAGTGGCCGAGGCGCCGGCCGAAACGCCAAGCCAGGCGCCGGGCAGCGTAAAAAAAAAATTGGGCTAAACCCCCCCGAAACGCCCCCTGCCCCTGCGGATCGGGCAAAAGGTTCAAACACTGCTGCGGAGCGCTGATGGGCGAGACGGCCTGATTTGCGTTGGAGTGTCGCTGGCAGAGTCTGTCGCATTTAATATTTCGCCATTTGCTCCATGTATTGCTTGTGGGTGATGAACATAGGAGTTCCCATGAGCGGGGAAGTGGAGATTGACGTTCACCGTGCGCCGCGCACGGTAAGGGACAAAATCGCGTTTGGCATGGTCAAATTCATGCGCGTATTCGCAGACGCATTTTTCCGCACACGATATGGTCACCGCGCAGTTGTCCTTGAAACGGTCGCTGCGGTGCCCGGCATGGTCGGTGGATTGTTGCAACACCTGAAGGCCCTGCGCCACATTCGCGACGACCAGGGCTGGATCAAAGAACTCCTTGAAGAAGCAGACAATGAGCGCATGCATCTCATGACGTTCATTCATGTCGCCCAACCGAGCGGATTTGAGCGGGCGCTGATCATGATCGCCCAGGCGATCTTTTATAATTTCTACTTCTTCTTCTATCTCTTCTTCCCGCGGGTTGCGCATCGCTTTGTGGCCTACCTCGAGGAAGAGGCCGTGGTCAGCTACACCAGCTACCTAGAGGCGATCGATTCAGGGGCGTTAGAGAATGTGGATGCGCCCCAACTGGCCATTGATTATTGGAAGCTCGATCCAGATGCGACTCTGCGCGACGTGGTGATTGCCGTACGCGCCGACGAGGCCGCACACCGCGATACCAATCACGCCTTTGCCGACGCGATGGCGAAGCCCGAAAAAGCGCCTGATGCCGTCGAACAGCCCGTGGCCCGGGCAGCGCGCGGCATGGAGCAAGACGTCACAGCCTAAGCCAGGCTGGCTTTGCAGGTCAGTGACTAGGATCGGTCTCGCTTCGCTTACGGCGACAGCGGGGGCGGCGGGGGCGGCGCCCCGTCGTCGGCACTTCGCGCGGTGTGCCTGACTACCGGGTGACTTGTGATCGGGCCTAACCGGCGTCCTTGCGGTTTTGTCACACTCAAACACGTTCCCGACACATGGCGATCGCGTCATGAACAGGTTTACGGGCTTAATAAACCTCCGTAGCCCGGCTCTCGCAGGCGAGGGACGCGACTGCGGAGGGGTGGCGCAGGGACGTGCAAACGCATTTGCATGATCTTGCGCCACTTTCGCGAGGCTGCTCCTGTCGCTATCCGAGCGCACCCGCAAAGGTCGGGCTGAGGGCGAGCAAGACGCCGCCTAATAAGAGTCGATAGATCACGAATGGCAGGAAGCCCACGCGTTGTAGGAGCGCCATCAGGGCCCAAATCGACGCGTAGCCGGAAACGAACGATAAGCCAGCCACGACGAGCCCTTCATCCAGGCTCGCCCCAGCTGCTCCGCCGGCCGCTAGTCCCAGACACGCCAGGACGCCGCCGGCAAGGATCAACGGCCCCGAAATCAACATGGCAAACCTTGCCGCTTCGGTGCGCTCAAAGCCCAGCATAAGCGCGGCAGTCATTGTAATCCCCGACCGCGACGTTCCCGGAATAAAGGCCAGCATTTGCGATGCACCAATCAGCATGGCATCGCGCGGGAGCATATCCTCTTGGGACCGCACACGCCGCCCGAGGGCATCACCGGCCCATAGGCAGAGCCCAAAGACAATCGTAGCCAGCGCGATGGTTTCAGGGCTGCGCAGGAGCGTTTGCAAGCCTTCCCCTGCGGCGAGGAAAGCGATGCCGGCGGCCAGGCCAAACGGGGTTGCGATGAGGATGAAAAGAGCAAGGCGCGCGCGCTCCGACAAGCGATTGCCCGCCTGACGGCCAATACCGATCAACTCAAACCCGCCGAGAAGCGCGCCCCAAACATCGCGGCGGAAATAGGCGACCATGGCGAACAACGTCCCCAAATGGGCCATCACGTCGATGAGCAGGCTTTCCCGGGTGGTACCGAACGTGTCGTGGAGCAGAATAAGGTGGGCTGACGAGGAAATTGGAAGCCACTCTGTGACGCCTTGGACAATCGACAGGAGGACAAGCTGCATCAGCGACATGGCGACCTGTGTTCCTTTCCGACCCAGCCCGGGACCGCCCTCCCAGATATTCGCAGGGATAGGCAGCTTCCGTGCCGCGAACAAGATTCCCAGTATATACTATAATAATATATAGTTTTTTTCGAAGCGTCAGAGCGCAGTTGAAATCGGCGTAGAGTGTCTCAAATAAATATCAATTTAGTATAGACTTTTACGATTCTTCTTGCGAGGGACGGGCCGGGCGCATATATCAGTGTCTCTTACGAAAATGTGGTCAGGTATGGCGCAGAGCATGCTGAAATTTACGCGCGTGGAACGGGCTATGCCCGATAAGCGCGCGGCTGACCAACGCGCTAAAGACTTCGGCGAAATCTACACCGAGTTTGCCGAGGCCGCCGCCGCCGCCCAAGCCGGACGGTGCAGCCAATGCGGCATTCCTTTCTGCCAGCAAGGCTGCCCGCTTCAAAACAACATCCCCGATTGGCTGATGCTCGCTGCCGAGGGCCGCATGGAAGAGGCCTACCAGGTCAGTGCTGCCACCAACAACATGCCGGAGATCTGTGGCCGCATCTGCCCGCAAGACCGTCTATGCGAGGGCATCTGCACGATCGAACAGTCCGGCCACGGCACGGTGACAATCGGCGCGATGGAAAAACACATCACCGATACCGCGTGGGAAAAAGGATGGGTCCGCCCAATCAAACCCGGCCGCCCGCGCGGCCAATCTGCCGGCATCATCGGTGCTGGCCCGGCGGGTTTGGCCGCCGCTGAGCGGCTTTGCAGAAAGGGCTATAGCGTCACCGTCTACGATCGCTACGACCGCGGCGGCGGCCTGCTCACCTATGGAATTCCAGGCTTCAAGCTGGAAAAGGACGTGGTTGAGCGCCGCATCGACCGGCTCGCGGCCGCCGGGATCACCTTTCAGTTCAATACTGAGATCGGCCGAGACCTCAGCTTCGATGACCTCAGGGCGCGCCACGATTCCATCTTGATCGCCACTGGCGTGTACAAGGCGCGCGATTTCAAGGCGCCTGGATCGGGCCACAGCAGTGTCTTCGCCGCCCTCGATTATCTCACCGCATCCAATCGGAAGAATTTCGGCGACGCTGTCGAGGAGTGGGACAACGGGACTTTGAATGCAGCAGGCAAGCGCGTGGTGGTGATCGGCGGAGGCGATACGGCGATGGACTGCGTGCGCACGGCCATTCGCCAAGGCGCCAAATCGGTCACCTGCCTCTATCGCCGCGACCGGGCCAATATGCCCGGCTCCCAGCGCGAAGTGGCCAACGCCGAAGAAGAGGGCGCCCGGTTTGAATGGCTGGCCTCTCCAGAAGCGATCCTGGACACCAAGGCGGGCAAATTGAAGGCCGTGCGCGCGGCCCGGATGCGGCTTGGCCCCATGGACGCGTCCGGGCGCCAGTCACCGGAAAAAACCGGCGAGACCTTTAACATCAAAGCTGACATGGTCATCAAAGCCCTGGGATTCGACCCGGAAGACCTTCCGGTGGTGTTCGATGAGCCGACACTGACGGTCAACCGCTGGGGCGCCGTACGCATCGATTTCGCCACCATGATGACCAGTCTGGACGGCGTGTTTGCCGCCGGCGACATCGTGCGCGGCGCGTCCCTCGTGGTGTGGGCGATCAAGGATGGCCGCGACGCCGGCGATGCCATGCACAGCTTCATGCGGGCGCGCGCCGAAGAAGACGCGCCCCTTGTGGCAGCCCAATAGTCCCATGGGCGATCAAACGGTGGACATTCGCCGCGGCCCGGCCGCCGGATTGAAGAAGGCAGCGACATGACCGAGACGACAGAGCGCTATCTTCGCAATCGCAACCGATTGATCGAGGCCCACGCCTATGAGCCGAGCCATGAGCGCGATGCGTGCGGTGTCGGGCTTGTGGCCGCACTGGACGCGCGGCCGCGCCGCGAAATCGTCGAGATGGGCATTCGGGCCCTGAAAAACGTCTGGCACCGGGGCGCGGTCGACGCGGACGGCAAGACCGGTGACGGCGCGGGCATACGTATCGAGGTGCCCCAGGACTTCTTCGCCGAACAGGTCAAGCGCGCCGGCCACCCCCTGCCGGACGTGGATGTCTGTGTCGGGCAGATTTTTCTGCCGCGCACGGACCTGTCGATGCAGGAGGCGGCTCGCACGATTGTCGAGACCGAAATCCTGCATTTCGGCTTCTATATTTATGGCTGGCGGCAGCCCCCCGTCGACGTGTCCGTGATCGGCCAAAAGGCCGCCGACACGCTGCCTGAGATCGAACAGATCATGTTTCGCGATGCGCGGTCGCGGTCCGATGAGGAATTGGAACGCGCGCTCTACATCTGCCGGCGCCGCATTGAAAGGCGGGCCCGGGAAGCAGGCATTCCGAGCTTTTACATCTGTTCGCTTAGCCAGAAGTCATTGATCTATAAGGGCATGTTCCTGGCCGAGGACATTGACGCCTTCTACCTCGACCTGAAGGACGAGCGCTTCGAGAGCCGCTTTGCGATCTACCACCAGCGCTACTCTACAAACACATTTCCCCAATGGAGCCTGGCCCAGCCATTTCGCGTGCTTGCCCACAATGGCGAGATCAACACGCTCCATGGCAATCTCAATTGGATGAAATCCCACGAGATCCGAATGGTTTCAAAGGGGTTTGGCGACCATGTGGACGATGTAAAGCCCGTCGTGCCCCCCAATTCATCGGATTCAGGCGCTTTGGACGCGGTTTATGAGATGATGGTGAAGGGCGGCCGCTCGGCGCCCATGGTCAAGGCGATGATGATCCCCGAGGCCTGGTCCAAGCGCGCATCCATCATCCCCGACACCCACGCCGCGCTCTACGCTTATTGCAATTCGGTGATGGAGCCGTGGGACGGGCCGGCGGCTGTCTGCGCCTTCGATGGGCGCTGGGCCGTCGCCGGGTTGGACCGCAATGGATTACGTCCCCTGCGATGGGCGCTTACCGCGGACAACATCCTCGCGGTGGGCTCGGAGGCCGGCATGTGCCCCCTCTCCGATGACGCCGTGATCAGAAAGGGACATGTGCCTGCCGGGGGCATGGTCGCAGCCGACCTGGAGACCGGCCAATTCTACGATCACCGCCAGATCATCGATGAACTCGCCAGCGAAAAGCCGTTCCAGAAGTGGCTCGGCAAAGTGCGCGAACTCGACGGAGAGATCGGCCCGGGCCCCGAGCCAGTCATGTTCTCCGCCGAGCAGCGCTTGCGCCTCCAATCGGCTGCGGGCTTTTCCATGGAAACCCTGGAGCTGATCCTTTCGCCGATGGCCGAAAACGGCAAGGAAGCCATTGGGTCCATGGGCGACGACACTGCACCCGCAGTTTTAAGCGACGCGTTCCGTCCATTAAGCCACTTTTTCCGCCAGAATTTCAGCCAGGTCACCAACCCGCCGATCGATCCTTTGCGCGAAGACCGGGTGATGAGCCTGAAAACGCGGTTCAAGAATCTCGGCAATGTCCTGGCTACGGACGAGACGCAGCAGGACGTGTTCGTGTTGGAAAGCCCGGTCCTGACCACCGGCATGTATGAGCGCCTGCGCGCGCTGCTTTCAGGCCAGGTCACGGAAATCGATTGTACGTTTGACGCTGATGCCGCCGACGCGACCGGCGACACGTTAAAAGCGGCGCTCGACCGTATTCGCAGCGACGCAGAAGACGCCGTGCGCGCGGGCCACGAGCACATTGTCCTCACCGATGAGCATGCCGGCGAGGGCAGGGCCGCGATCCCCATGATCCTTGCCACTGGCGCCGTGCACAGCCACCTCGTCGCCCAGGGTCTGCGCACGTTTTGCTCAATCACGGTGCGCTCTGCCGAATGCCTGGACACCCACTATTTCGCCGTGCTCGTGGGCGTCGGCGCCACCTGCGTGAACGCCTATCTCGCCCAGGACAGCATCGCAGAGCGCCATGAAAAAGGCCTCTATGGTGACATCGGCCTCGGCCAGGCTGTGCTCAACTACAAGACAGCGATTGAGGCCGGCCTATTGAAGATCCTCTCTAAGATGGGGATCTCGGTCATTTCGTCTTACCGTGGGGGGTATAATTTCGAGGCCTTGGGCCTCTCTCGCGCGCTCGTCGCAGATTATTTCCCGGGCATGATCAGCCGGATCTCCGGCCTTGGTCTGGCCGGCATAGAAGAGAATGTGGTGGCGCGCCATGAAAGCGCTTTTGACGAGGATGTGGTCTCGCTGCCGATTGGCGGCTTTTACCGCCTGCGGGCGCGCTCAGAGCCCCACGCCTTGGATGGGCCACTTATCCACACCTTGCAGACGGCCTGCGACACCGGCGATTTCGGCCTGTTTCGAAAGTATGCAGACGGAATCAATGGGCGCGGACCGATCCAGCTGCGCGATCTCCTCGATTTCAAACCCGCCAGCCAGGCAATCGCCGTTGAAGAGACCCAGTCGATCAATGAGATCCGAAAGCGGTTTGTCACGCCCGGCATGTCCCTGGGCGCCTTGAGCCCTGAGGCCCATGGCACGCTGAATGTGGCGATGAATAGGATCGGCGCGAAGTCGGTGTCGGGCGAGGGCGGGGAGGTGCGCGCCCGTTACACGCCACTGCCTAATGGCGACAATATGAATTCAGCAGTCAAGCAAGTCGCCAGCGGGCGTTTTGGGGTCACCGCCGAATACCTCAATCAATGCCGCGAAATTGAAATCAAGGTCGCCCAGGGCGCCAAGCCCGGCGAGGGCGGCCAGTTGCCCGGCTTCAAGGTGACCGAGTTCATCGCGAAAAATCGCCATTCAACGCCTGGCGTCACGCTGATCTCGCCGCCTCCGCACCATGACATCTACTCGATCGAAGATCTCGCCCAGCTCATTTACGATCTCAAGCAGATCAATCCCGAAGCCAGGGTCTGCGTAAAGCTGGTCGCGCGCTCCGGTGTCGGTACGGTCGCAGCCGGCGTTGCCAAGGCGAAAGCCGATGTGATCTTGATTGCGGGCAATGTCGGCGGCACGGGCGCGAGCCCGCAGACCAGCATCAAATATGCCGGCCTTCCCTGGGAGCTGGGCCTTGCCGAGGCTCACCAGGTGCTGTCGCTGAACAATCTGCGCGACAAGGTCACCCTGCGCACCGATGGCGGCCTGCGCACGGGCCGCGATATTGTGATCGCGGCGATGCTCGGCGCGGAAGAGTATGGCATTGGAACAGCCAGTCTGGTGGCGATGGGCTGCATCATGGTGCGCCAATGCCATTCCAACACCTGCCCGGTGGGCGTGTGCACCCAGGACGAGGCGCTGAGGGCGAAATTCACCGGAACGGCCGATAAGGTCGTCAATCTCATGTCGTTCATTGCCGAGGATGTGCGCCAAATCCTCGCCGAGCTGGGCCTGCCCAGCTTGGACATGGCGATCGGGCGCACCGACCTCCTCGCCCAGGTGTCACGCGGCGCCGCCCATTTGGACGATCTCGACCTCAATCCGCTGCTTGTGCAGGTCGATACGCCCGAGCCCGTGCGCTACCAGCCGGATCGCCGAGAGCCGGTGCCCGACACGCTGGATGCCCAAATCCTGCGCGATGCGGAGCCCTTCTTTTCCCGGGCGGAGAAGATGCAGCTCCAATATGGCGTGGAGAATGTCCAGCGGGCGATCGGCGCGCGCGCCTCATCGGCCATTGTGCGCAAGTTCGGCGAGGCGGGCCTGCCGGAGGGGCGCCTTCGCATTCGTCTCCAGGGCTCAGCTGGCCAGTCCCTGGGCGCCTTCTCTGTCCGGGGTTTGACGCTGGAGGTGGTCGGAGATGCCAATGACTATGTCGGCAAAGGCCTGTCTGGCGCGACGCTGCAGCTGCGCCCGCCTGCGAAACTCGCCCAGGAGGCCAGCGCCCAAACCATCATCGGAAATACGTGCCTCTACGGCGCCACGGCGGGCCAACTCTTCGCTGCTGGCCGGGCAGGCGTGCGGTTCGCGGTTCGCAATTCCGGCGCCGATGCCGTGATCGAAGGCTGCGGCGCGAATGGATGCGAGTACATGACCGGGGGCGCTGTGGCGATCCTTGGTGATGTGGGCGATAATTTTGGCGCAGGAATGACCGGCGGGCGGGCTTGGATATGGGACCCTGACCAGCGTTTTGACCGGGTGGCCAACCCTGATAGCATTGATTGGTACCCCCTGGCCGAGATGCCTGAAGACCATATTGCCGACTTACGCGCGTTGATGGAGACCCATGTGGAGCGCACCGGATCGGTCCTCGCCGCGCGGCTGCTCGCAGATTGGGAGGCCACAATTGGGGAGATGTTGATGGTCGTGCCGAAAGAGGTCGCAAGCTTGATCCTGGCGCCGCAGAAAGACGAGGCCGCGGCGTGATTCAGCCAGCCCTCTTCACATGGGCGCGAAAAACAACGACATAGGCTCCATGGTCGATACGGCGCCGCCAGAACTCCACCACCCATGCAGCCCGGCAGATGCAGCCGCGTTTCTGCACGTGGCCGATGAATTGGCCCTGGCGCGTGGCCGTCGCATGACGCGGCTTCGTCGAAAAGTGCTGAGCCTGTTGCTGGAGGCAAAAGGTCCGGCCAAGGCCTACGATCTCCTAGAGCGTCTCGACGGCGAGGGGAGCCCCAAGCCGCCCACCATCTACAGGGCTCTGGAATTTCTCCAGGACATCGGTCTTGTCCACAAGATTGAGAGCCTCAACGCCTTCATAGCCTGCGGCCATGCCGGCCACTCCCATTCGGCTATGTTCCTGATTTGCGATGCGTGCGGGCGCGCCGAGGAGCTCCATTCGAAGACAACCACGCCGGCCCTTGAGGCGGAAACCGAGGCGGCGGGATTTTGTATGTCCCGGGCGGTCATTGAGGTGACCGGCGTCTGCCGGGCCTGCACGGCCTAGACGCGTGCGACCGCCCATCACTTCGCGGCAGTCTTCTGTTCGGTAGGGCCATGAAGTCTCTTTTGCCTTATCTGTGCGCAGCGCTGCTGTCATCGGCGCCGGGCTTTGCCCAGGCGGCCCCTGACGATCTTCCACCGCTGCAGGAGATCGACGCGTTGGACCAGGCCATTTTCGAAGCGGCTTTCCTGACCTGCGATGCCGACCGCTTGGCGCACCTCCTCGCCCCAGATCTGGAGTTCTACCACGATGTGCATGGGCAAATCGCCCGGTCGAGCGACGCGTTTCTGAGCCAGACGATCCCCGATTGCCAAGCGCGCCGGCGCGGTGAACTTCCCTATCTTCGGCGCGACCTCGTTGCAGACAGCCATCAGATTAGCCCGATCGGAACATGGGGCGCGTTGCAATCGGGCCGCCATGTCTTTGTCGGACGCAGCGAAGACGGCGGCGAGCGCGTCCTTGAGGAGGCCCTGTTCATGCACATCTGGCAGTATGAAGGCGGGGCCTGGCGCCTCACGCGCGTCATCAGCTACGACCACCGTTCGCCACCCTCGCCATGAACCAAGGCGCGATCATCGACGCGCTCGACCACGTCGTGCTGATCTGCTCGGATATCGAGGCCGGCGTCGCTGACTATTCCGCCCTGTTCGGGCGGGCCCCCGAACCGGGCATCCAGTCCACTGGCGGCGCCAGCGTGGCCCGGTTTCAATTCCAAAACACCGCCCTTGAGATCATGGCGCCCCAGGGGGCAGGCCCGATGGCCGATCGTGTCAACGCCGCCCTAAAGGCGAGCGGCCCGGCGCTCACAAGCCTCGCCTTCAGGTGCGATGATCTCATGGCGGCCCACCACGCCTTGACGCGGCGCGGCCTTTCTCCCGGCGACGTCAGCGGGGCCGAAGCGGGGCGCAGCTTCAGATGCGAGGACGCCGCCTGCGCTGGCATCAAGACCTTCGTCCTAGGCGGCGACGGCGGGCCAGCTGCGCGCGCGCCCCATGCCTTGGAGGTCGCTCAGCTCGACCATTTGGTCATTGCAACGCCAAACCCGGACCGGGCAGCGGCCCATTACGGCGCCCGTCTCGGCCTGCGCCTGGCGCTGGATCGCACAGCGCCGCAATGGAAAACGCGGTTCCTGTTTTTCCGCGTCGGCGGCCTCACCCTAGAGGTGATCCACCGGATCGACGAGGACACCCGGCCCGAGGAAGACGACCGGATTTGGGGCCTCGGCTGGAAGACCGGCGACTTGGCCGCGTCCCATGCCCGCCTGACGGCTAATGGCGTCGACGTCTCGCCGATCCGGGAGGGGCGCAAACCTGGCACAGAAGTCTTCACGGTGCGCAGTTCAACCCTCGGCATTCCCACCCTGTTCATTGGCCAGTCGCCGGGATAAAGCCCCAGTATGAAACCGTTTACTCGCCTGTCTGGGACCGCAGCGCCCCTCACAGATGCCGGCCAGCTTATGGCCAATGTCGACACCGACATGATCATCCCGAAACAGTTCTTGAAAACCACCCAGAGGGAGGGGCTTTCAAAGGGCCTTTTCCATGAACTCAAGACCCTTCCAGATGGCGAGGACAATCCTGACTTCATCTTGAACCAGCCCGCCTATCGCGGGGCGCGCGTTTTGCTCGCCGGTGAAAATTTCGGCTGCGGCTCCTCGCGCGAACATGCGCCCTGGGCCCTGGTCGACCAGGGGATCACCTGCGTGATCGCGCCAAGCTTCGCCGATATCTTTCACAACAATTGCTACAAGAATGGCATTCTGCCGATCGCCTTGCCCGTAGAGGTTTGCAACGCCCTTGCCGACCAGGCCGGCGGCGCCAATCACCGCTTTGACATTGACCTTGCCGCGCAGACCGTCACGGCGCCCGACGGCTCTGTCTATGAGTTTGAGGTCGACCAGGGCCGCAAGGCCAATCTCATTGCCGGGCTCGATGAAATCGGCGCCAGCTTGAACTCAGAGGCGGCCATCGCCGAGTATGAGGCGCGCCGGCGCGGGGCCACACCCTGGCTAGAGCCGGGCGCGTGACCCAAACGCTCCTCTTGCTGCCTGGCGATGGCATTGGCCCGGAGGTCACCGCTGCTGCGGCCCGGGTCGCTAGGGTGGTGGCCCCTGACCTGACCCTGGAAGAAGGGCTTGTGGGCGGGGTGAGCTATGACGCCCATGGCGTGCCGCTGACAGATGAAACCCTGGCCCGCGCCAAGGCCAGCGACGCCGTGCTCCTCGGCGCCGTAGGCGGTCCTGCATGGGCGACCGCGCCCAGGGAGCACCGGCCGGAAGTTGGCCTGCTTGGCCTGCGCAAGGGCCTGGATGTATTTGCAAACCTGCGCCCCGCCTTCTGTTTCCCAGCGCTGGCTGGCGCATCGTCTCTCAAGCCCCATCTGGTGGAAGGGCTTGATCTGATGATTGTGCGCGAGCTGACCGGCGGGGTCTATTTCGGCGCGCCCAGGGGCATCGACACCGGCCCCGACGGCGTTGCCCGAGGCTATGAAACATCTGTCTATACCCGACCGGAGATCGAAAGGGTGGCGCGCGTTGCCTTTGAGATTGCCCGTGGTCGGACCGGCCGGCTCGCCTCAGCCGAGAAATCCAATGTCATGGAAAGCGGCCAATTTTGGCGCCAGACCATTACGGCGCTGCACGCCGGCGAAGGCGCGGGCGTCGAGCTGAGCCATATCCTTGCCGATGCCTGCGCCATGGAATTGGTGCGCGCCCCAAAACAGTTCGATACAATTGTCTGCGGCAACCTGTTTGGAGACATCCTTTCCGACGCAGCCGCCATGCTGACAGGCTCCATCGGCATGCTGCCTTCTGCGGCCCTTGGCACGCCTGGAACGCCGGGCTTGTTTGAACCCGTGCATGGCTCGGCCCCCGATATTGCCGGCCAGGGCATCGCCAATCCCTGCGCCGCGATCCTGTCCTTGGAGATGGCGCTTCGCTGGTCCTTGGACAGGCCAGAGGCAGCGGGCCGGGTCTTCGCAGCGGTCAGCGCTGCGCTTGAGGGCGGCGCGCGCACGCGCGACCTGGGCGGCGCGCTGTTGACCACCGAGATGACGGACGAGATTCTGACAAACCTATAGACCGAAACGGCGGGACAGCGGCGCTCAAGACGCTGGCAAAGGCGCCTCTCGATGGGAAATACCCAGCGCAATCACGCAGGCAAAGAGTGCGCAGGCGCCCACGAAAAGGGCGGAATAGGTGGGGCTGACCTCGTAGGCCGCCGTTCCGGCAAGGGGCCCAACGACATATCCGGCTGCCATCATCGCCTGGGTCAGCCCAGCCGCAGCGCCTTGGGATTGGCGCCCCGCCCGCAGCGACGCTGCGGCAATGATGCCTGGATTGGCCATCCCGAAACCGGCGCCGATCACGGTGGATGCGACCACCAATTGCCAAAACCCCAGCGGGAACGCGTAGAGCATAATCCCGATCAGCATGGTGGGTATGCCGACGCGCAACAATAGACCCGGGCCGGGCTTCAGCATCTGGATGAGCCCGCCCTGGACCAAGAGACTCGCGGTCGCCATGGCCACGAAGCAAAGGCTTGTCATTTGCGCGGCCCTGGCGCTGTCGGCGCCGAGATAATCCTGCACGTAGAACGCGATTGTCTGCTGCAGACCGGACACGCCGCTAAACAGGGCGATGGCCATAACCAGGATCGGTGCGAGCCGGCCGTAATCAAGCGGCGCTGAGGCCGCTTCTTCGGCCCTCGTCGGCGCCGGCGACTTCAGGAATATTGCCGCGTTGACCATGCAGATCAGGCCAAGCACAGCGATGGCGTAGAGCGGGGTCAGCACGCCAAACCCCACCAAGGCGGCCGCAGAGGCCGGCCCGAGGATCATGCCCAAACCGTAGGCCGCGCCCACAATCGCCACGGCAGACGAGCGGTCGTCTTCTTCGGACAGGTCCGCCATCAGCGCGATCGAGGCAGGTTGGATCCCCGCCCCAAGCACCGCGTAGAGCACGCGGATCACCAAAAGGCTGACAAACACAGTGCCGGCGCCAAGGAGGCCGCGCAGACCCACATCCATGGCGCCGGCAAAGGCCAGGCTGGTCATGCCGTAGGTCAGAAGGCCGAACACAATTACGGTCTTGCGGCCAAGGCGGTCTGAGAGACCGCCCCAGATCGGCGACACCAGGACGAAAGTGAGCGCCGCTGCCGAGACGATCATTCCAAGCTGAAACTCGGTGAGGCCGATGTCGCGCATGACCGGGCCCGCCACGGCGAAAAGCACCGTTTGGCCCATGGAAAATGCGATAAGCGCCGGCGCCAAGACGAGGGTTGCGCGCTTGCGGTCAGCCGTGGCCGGGCCGGTGTCGATCGGGCGGTCTAGGGCGTCATCCGTCACGGAAGTCGATCCGAGTTGCGATTAATTCACACTCGCAAGACTTTCACATCCCGGTGACGTTGGCCAGAAGAGACGCGCCCGCGCGCCCTATTTTTTCTTTTTCGCCGCCGATTTCTTCTTCGCTTCCTGGAGGACGAACGTCACCTTCATCAGCACGCGGTACTCGGCCACTTTGCCTTTTTTGACCACCGCTTTGATGTCCTGGACCCATACGGCTTCGACATTGCTCAACGTATCGGTGGCCCTGGCCACACCGGCTTCGATGGCCTTTTCAACACTGGCCCCGGCGGCGCTGATTTCTGTTACCCGTGCAACGGACATGGTCTTCTCCTCTGATCGGCAGGACCCAGCGCCCTGCAACGCCTTAGCGTAACAGGAAATTTCGAACGGGCACGAAGGCTCCCTTTAGAGGCGAGCCCCGCGCGGGCCGCCCTTGGCGTCCGCGGCGCGAAAGACCTTGCCGGCCCTGCCCGTTGCAGACTACTTCAATGCCATGAGCACCACATTTCTCGATTTCGAAAAGCCCTTGGCGGAACTAGAAGCCAAGGTCGCTGAATTGGAAGCGGTCGACGCCTCCGAAGACGCCCCGTCGATTTCGGAGGAGGTCGCCAAGCTGCGAGAGAAGTCCGAAAAGCAGCTCAAGGACCTGTATAAGAACCTGTCGCCCTGGCGGAAAACCCAGGTCGCGCGCCACCCTGAACGGCCCCATTTTCGTGACTATCTGGACGGGCTGTTCACAGACTATCAGGCCTTGGCGGGAGACCGCGTCTATGGCGAGGATGAAGCGGTGCTGGGCGGAGTTGCCACGTTTCGCGGCCGATCTGTCGTCGTCCTCGGCCATGAGAAAGGGCACAACACCGAGAGCCGCATCCGCCACAATTTCGGAATGGCTCACCCCGAAGGCTACCGAAAAGCTGTGCGGCTGATGAACCTTGCCGAGAAGTTTAGCCTGCCCGTGATCAGCTTTGTCGATACCGCGGGCGCTTACCCTGGAAAGGCCGGCGAAGAGCGCGGCCAAGCCGAAGCCATTGCCCGCTCCACCGAGCGGTGCCTGACGTTGCCCGTCCCCATGGTGTCGATCATTATTGGCGAGGGTGGTTCGGGCGGAGCCATCGCCCTTGCGTCGGCCAACCAGGTCTTGATCATGGAGCACTCGATTTACTCTGTCATTTCGCCGGAGGGCTGCGCGTCAATCCTCTACCGGGATGCACTGAAGGCAGCCGATGCGGCCGAGGCCATGAAGATCACGGCCCAGGACCTCAAAGCCCGCGGCATCGTCGATGAAATCGTGAAGGAGCCTGTCGGCGGCGCCCACCGCGACCCGGCCAAGGCGATCACCAATGCCGGGCGGGCCCTGCGCAAAGCGCTGACGGGCCTGGAGGGCCTGTCGCCCCAGGAGTTGAAACGCCAGAGACGCGAGCGCTTTTATGCGATCGGTCGTGAGCAGGCCTAGCTGGCCGTTGCCGAAACCAGGCCTGCGCGCGCCGGCCAACCCGCCAAGCCAAAGGAGATGCCCATGGCCAAACGCCTTGCCCTTGTAACCGGGGCATCTGCCGGGATCGGCGCCGAGTTCGCCCGCCAATATGCGGCAAAGGGCTGGGACATTGCCTTAACGGCGCGCCGGGCAGACCGGATGGAGACGCTCGCCCGCGAGATTGAAGAGCGCTTCAACACGGCCGCGTTCGTCATCGCCCAGGACCTTGCGGCGCCGGGCGCGGTCGACACCATCCTCGGCGAGATTGCCGAACACGGCCGCGCGCCTGATGCCGTCGTGAACAATGCGGGCTACGGATTGCCGGGCACGTTCTTCAACACCAGCTGGGGTGACCAGGCCGCATTTCTGCAAGTCCTGTTAAATGCGCCTCTGGAGCTCATGCACAAAGTTCTGCCCGGGATGGTCAAGCGGGGGTATGGCCGCATTGTCAACGTGGCCTCCCTGGCTGGATACACGCCGGGCTCCAATGGCCATACACTGTATGCGGCGGTGAAATCGGCACTGATCAAAGCCTCCGAGAGCGTCCACGCCGAGGCAGAGGCCGCCGGCCATGACATCCATGTCTGCGCCCTCTGCCCGGGGTTTACATGGACCGAATTCCACGACGTGAACGGCACCCGCGCGCGCACAAATGCCACGCCCGA
Organism: Pseudomonadota bacterium; assembly: GCA_038747245.1. Lineage (GTDB taxonomy): Bacteria > Pseudomonadota > Alphaproteobacteria > Caulobacterales > Hyphomonadaceae > UBA5336. Next base: position 51,868 of record JBCDJY010000002.1, read on the forward strand.
CTGGATGTGGATGGATGCCGCGCCCGTTGTTGAAGCCGGCATCGACGCGGTGGAACGCGGCATGCCTGTTGTGGTGCCCGGCGCTGTGAACAAGGGCATGGCAACCCTAGCCAAAGTGCTGCCAGAGCCGGTGGGGCGGGCGGTGATGCGCCAACAGGCCAAGCGTTTCCGCGACACCGGCAGATAGGCGCGCGCGGGCACGGCGCCGCAAAGCATGGCGCGAGCGCGCTGCGCCCAATGGCGGCGCAGCCTGCGCGGTGAGGCACATGGCCTTGTCGCGGGTCGCGCGAATTTCACATACTGATAACGGCAAGCATTCTCAAAGGGCGTCTCCCGTGTCTGTCTCAGATCGCGCTTCATCGGCGCCCATCAGAAACAAGCCGGTCAAGAAGAAAAAGTCGGCCCGCAAGAAGCTCTATGAGCTGCACACGTGGGTCGGCTTTCACCTTGCGACGTTGATGTTCGTTGTCCTGTTTACAGGCACAGTGGCAACCGTCTCCAACGAGATCGATTGGGCGCTCCAGCACGATATGAGGGTCTCACCTGAAGGCGCGCAGGTCTCCTGGGGCGAGATGATGGCCGCCGTCGAGGCCGCTTATCCGGAAAGCCGGGTCACCCGGCTGCAGGAAATGATGGGCGACCATTTCGCGTTCCGCGCCGACGTGGTCGATCCCTACGGCGTGCGCCGCTACGTCCACGTCAACCAATGGACCGGCGAGGTTACCGGCGCCACCCACCCGCTGACCGTACAGCGCGTCTTCCGCGACCTGCATCGATATCTCTTCATGCCCGGCCTGATTGGATTACCGATCGTCTGCTCAATGGCCTTCATCCTGTGCATTTCGCTCTATACGGGGCTCAAAACCTCCCGCAATTGGCGCACCCTTATGACGCGGGTGCGTTTCTCAAAAGGCGCCCGCACGGCCGTGGGAGACGCCCATAAGGCTGCGGCGTTATGGGGCATTTGGTTTTTCGTCGTCATCATCGCAACGAGCTTCTGGTACCTGGCCGAGTGGTCGGCCCGCTTCGGCGATGCCCAATTTGTCCCCGAGCGCCCGCGGATCACAGCAGAGCAGGCGGCCGGCTTCGGCGACACGTTTCCCCACCATGACACCAACGAGATCATGGACGCCGCCCAGGCCGCGATGCCGAGCCTGAAGATCGACAATATCATCTTTTCCTCGCGCGCCACCGCGCCGATCCTGGTGAATGGCAGCCGAGGCAATCCGATCCTGCGCAACCGGGCCAACCAGGTCTTCCTCAACCCCGCGACCCTGGAGCCCCTCAAGGTCCAGTATTCGGAAAATATAGGCTGGGTCGCCTGGCTGAATGAGACCGCCGATCCGATCCATTTCGGCTTCTTCGGCGGCCTACCCACCAAGCTGATCTGGTTTGTGTTTGGCGTCGCCATGACCGGGCTTTCGGGGACTGGGGTCTGGCTGACCTATCGCCGGCTAAAGAACATCTCGGTCAGCCGTGCCCAAATCGCCACGTTTCCGGTCTTTCTCTTGGCGACGTTCTTCGCGTTGCAGTACTTTGATCGCTATGATTTTCCGACGCCGCCGGCCTCGGAGCGTCTCCTAACGCCGGCCTCGGTTGAGGCGATTACCGCCGCGCCGCGGCTGGCCGAACGCGCTGACGGTGCGCTTTCGGGCGCCGTCCAGATCCGCCTTGGTGCGCACGGCGCGCGCATCAATGGGAGCGCAGCATCGGTGTGGCTTGTTGGCGAAGGCCTTGGCAATAGCGGCCCAGTCCGCGTGCCCCTGCGCCTTCAAGTGGCGCACGTTCCGGTGCGGGCTGAATTTCCACCGGAAGACCTGGCAGCGGCAGACACGCTGATGGCGTCCATTGAGCTCGCCTCGGGCCGGCAGATCGCCTTTGAGTGGCCCCTCCCCTAGCGCCAGCGCCAACCCCGCATCCCTCCGCACCGTAGCAGCCATAAAGCCGGCATTCTTACCTTCCTCAGATCGGAATTGCGAATGCGATTTACTTTCATTAACGTACTGCTACCCCTCTAGCGGTTAGTTAATGAGGGGAAGTCCCATGAGGTTTCGTAATCGGTTTGCGGCAGCTTTGCTGGCGTCAACGCTTCTGGCCACGCCGGCGCTGGCTCAATCTTCTGCCGAGCCTGAGGAAACCGAGCGCGAGCTGGAAACCGTGATCGTGACGGGCCAAGAAAGCTATTACGATGACGAAGCGGTCTCTGCGACGCGGCTCGATATTCCGATCATCGAAACGCCCCAATCGGTCTTCGTGATTAATTCTGATTTGATCGCCGACCAGCAGGCCTTCCGCTTTGACCAGGTCCTGCAGAACGATGCCAGCGTTCAAAAATCTAACAATTTTCTTGGCGCCTACTCATCTTATTCAATCCGCGGGTTTCAGCTGTCGAATGGCAGCAACTACTTCCGCGACGGGCGGACATTTTTCCATCTGGCCTCGGTGCCGGTGGAGACGCTCGACCGCGTCGAGGTCCTCAAAGGCCCCTCCTCGGTGCTCTACGGAACCATGTCGCCGGGCGGCATTATTAATATGATCACCAAACGCCCGGCCGATGATCCCTTCACCTCGATCAAAGCCACGGTGGGCAGCGACGCGTTCAACCACTTCGCCCTCGACCATAGCGGCGTCCTTATTGAAGACGGCGCAATTGGAGACCTGGCCTATCGGGTGAACGCGGTGTTCGAAGAGTCCGACTCCTTCCGCGAATTTGCCGACGGACGGGCGTTTGAAACCGAGCGGCTAATCGGTTCTGTCGTGGTGGAGTGGAACCCCACCGACCAAACCAGCATCCTGTTCAATTATGACTACACCGACGATGACCGGCCCCAGGACATCGGCCTGGTCAACACAACCGGCGATTTCACCGGTCAATCCTATGAGCGCATCGTCAACCAACCCTGGACCCTCTACGATTCGACGGTCACCAATTATTACTTCGCCATCGACCATGAACTGACCGAAATTTTCAGTCTCCGCGCGGGTACGAGCATTCAGGATTACAAGCGCGACCGCTATGACAACCAGTATCGCGGCAACACGTTCGATCCCGTCACCGGAGACATCGACATTCGCGCCCGCCGGCGGATCAACCGTTGGAACTACACCACCTACTTCGCCGATCTGATCGCCGAATTCGAGACCGGCCCATTTGAGCACCAAGTGCTGATCGGCATTGATCAAACCGATGTGGAAATCGACAACAATGAGACCGCGCGGAACGAGATCATCTCGACCAACATCTTCGATCCCGTGATCGTTCCCGATCCGTTGATCAACGTCTCGCCGATTGCAAATACCGGCTCGGAAGACCGCAGCGGCGTCACGTTCCAAAACCTCATCTCATATGGCGAACAATGGCGCCTGCTGATCGGCGGCCGCTATGATGAATTCCAGTCGGAGTTTTTCGTGGGCACCAGCGATGTCTCGCTCCCGCGGCCGGATATAGATAATTTCACGCCGCGTATCGGGTTGCTTTACCTGCCCAATCCGAACCTCTCCGTTTACGTGTCGTACAGCGAAAGTTTCGAGCCGAACGGGCCGGTCACCAATGCGAGCCTGGACAATTTTGGCCAGCAGCTCGACCCCACCGTCGGCGAATCCATCGAAGCTGGGGTGAAGTGGGAGGCGTTCGATGGCCGCCTCCTGACCACGGCGGCCGCCTTCACGATTGAGCGCAGCGGCGTGCCCTTCGAGGATGTCGGCCTGAACCGCATCGTCCAGCGCGGCACCCAGGAGCACAATGGATTTGAGGCCAGCGTGACCGGCCTCCTCAACGACAATCTGACGCTCACCGGGTCGGCGACGTTCCTAGACGCTGAGTTCACCGTTGATGACAATCCGGCCATTGTCGGCAACACGCCCTTTGGGGTTCCCGACTTTTCCGGCGCCCTGACGGGGGAATATGAATTCTTCGCAGGCCCCCTGTCTGGCTTCGCAATCCAGGGCAGCATCTTCTACGAATCCGATCGCCCGATCGACGACGCCAACACATATGACCTGGATGGCTATACGCGGGTCGATATCGGCGGGAAATACACCCAGCAGCTGGCCAGCGGGAATGATCTGATCTTCCGGGTCAGCGCGCTTAATCTGTTTGATGAGGAGTATTACAAGGCGCGGACGATTTTCGGCGTGAACCCGGAACAGCCGCTCCAAATCAGGGGGTCAATCGAGGTTCGGTTCTAGGGCCAAAGCTGGCTGGGGGCCGCGGGCGCGCTTGCGGCAGCGTAGAAACGTATCCGCAGGCGCGCCCGACATGCTATAGGAGTGGGCTAGCCCCGCCCTAAGCGCCACGCCTCCAGGAGATTCACCATGCGCCGCACCCGCCTTTCTGCAGCCGTATCCAGCGTAGCCCTTGTCGCCATCACCGCCGCGGCGGGGTGCACCACGACACCGTCGGGCTTTAACGAGACCATTGTGCGCGCCGACAGCCGCACCGCCCTGTCGCGTCTGGTCGATGACAATCCGGCGGCGAGCGCGATTGCAAGCCAGGCCCATTCGGTGCTCGTCTTCCCAGAAGTCGTCAAAGGCGGCCTGGTCATCGGCGGGTCCTATGGCGAAGGGGCGCGTCTTCGCGATGGCGAGGCCGTCGCCTATTACACCGCCTATAGCGGCAGCTGGGGCCTGCAGGCCGGTGCCCAGAGCTATGGCTACGCCCTGTTCCTTATGAATGAGGAGGCAGTGGACTATCTCGACCGGTCAGACGGCTGGGAAGTCGGCGTCGGGCCCACCATTGTGGTGGTCGATGCAGGGGTGGCGGAAAACCTCTCCACATCCACCCTGCGCGAAGACGCCTACGCCATAATCTTCGACCAACGCGGCCTAATGGCCGGCGTCTCCATAGAAGGCACGAAGATCACGAGGGTGGAGGAGTAAGGCGCTTCGTGATTCAAGCTGCGCCTGCCACGCACCGCAGCCACCTGCCCTCACATCGCGCCTTAACCTTCGCTGTGAGCCGCCCTACATCAATCCCATGCCTGCACCGCTGAAAGGTGTCTCCGACGCCGCTGCTATTTTCGAGTTTGAGGCCTTCGCCAATGTCGTGGGCGCGCCGGACCATTGGGCGCCGCACAGGCCGACGCGCGAATGGGACCGGCTGGAAGGCGGCAAGCGCTTCAAGCTACACGCGCCCTATGAGCCCGCGGGCGACCAGCGCGCCGCCATTCCGGAGCTCGTCGAGGGCATCACTGACCAGGATGAGCGCGACCAGGTCCTGCTCGGCGCCACGGGCACGGGCAAGACCTTCTCCATGGCCAAGATCATCGAGGCGACCCAGCGCCCCGCCCTGATCCTGGCGCCCAACAAAACCTTGGCGGCCCAACTCTACGGCGAGTTCAAATCCTTCTTTCCAGAAAACGCCGTAGAATATTTCGTCTCCTACTACGACTACTACCAACCCGAAGCCTACGTGCCCAATCGCGACCTCTATATCGAGAAGGAATCCTCGATAAACGAAGCGATCGATCGGATGCGCCACTCGGCGACCCGGGCCATCCTGGAGCGGGACGATACGATCATCGTGGCGTCGGTCTCGTGCCTCTACGGCATCGGCTCGGTTGAAACCTACACGGAGATGACCTTCAAGCTGGAAGCGGGGATGCAGATCGATCCGCGCGAGGTGACCCAGAAACTGGTCGCGCTTCAGTACGCCCGCAACGATGTGAATTTTGCCCGGGGCAGTTTCCGCCTGAAGGGCGATGTGCTCGACATCTTTCCGGCCCATTATGAAGACCGGGCGTGGAAGCTGTCCTTTTTCGGCGACGAGCTGGAAAGCATCACCGAGTTTGACCCGCTCACCGGGCGCAAACTGAGCCCACTTCCAGCGGTCAAGATTTACGCCAACAGCCATTATGTGACGCCCCGGCCGACGGCGAACCAGGCCATGGATGCGATCAAGCGGGAGCTGAAATCCACGATCGCCCATTTCGAGAAGAACGGGAAACTCCTTGAGGCCCAGCGCATTGAGCAGCGCACGACCTACGACCTGGAAATGCTCGCGGCGACGGGCAGCTGTAACGGAATCGAGAATTACAGCCGCTACCTCACCGGCCGAAAGCCCGGCGAGCCGCCGCCCACGCTGTTTGAATACATCCCCGACAATGCGCTGCTCTTCGTCGATGAAAGCCACCAGACCGTGCCCCAGATCGGCGCCATGTTCCGCGGCGACTTCGCCCGCAAGCGGACCTTGGCCGAGTATGGCTTCCGCCTGCCGAGCTGCGCCGACAACCGGCCCCTGCGCTTTGAGGAATGGGACGCGATGCGCCCCCAGACCGTCCATGTGAGCGCAACGCCGGGGCCGTGGGAGATGGAGCGCACCGGCGGGGTGTTCACTGAGCAAGTGATCCGCCCGACGGGCCTGCTCGACCCGCCTGTGGAGGTTCGCCCCGTGGCGAGCGCGGGGGCCAACCAGGTCGATGATGCCCTCGCTGAAATTCGCGAGACCGCGGCGGCCGGCCACCGCACCCTGGTGACGACCCTGACCAAGAAAATGGCCGAGGACCTCACCGAATATCTCACAGAGCAGGGCGTGCGCGTGCGCTACATGCACTCCGATATCGATACGGTGGAGCGGATCGAAATCATCCGCGATCTGCGCCTTGGCGTGTTTGATGTGCTGGTGGGGATCAACCTGTTGCGCGAGGGGCTTGATATTCCCGAGTGCGGGCTGGTCTGCATCCTGGATGCCGACAAGGAGGGCTTCCTGCGTTCGGAGACCAGCCTGGTGCAGACCATTGGCCGCGCGGCGCGCAATGCCGAGGCGCGGGTGATCCTCTACGCTGACAAGATCACCGGCTCGATGCAGCGCGCCATGGACGAGACCGAGCGCAGGCGCGCCAAGCAGCTTGCCTACAATCAAGAACATGGCATCACGCCGAAAACCATCCAGCGAGACGTGGCCGACATCCTCGGCGAGCTTGGCGAGAAGCGATCGACCGGCTCGCGCGAGCAATTGAAGGGCGGCAAATCCCGCCGCGACCGCCGGCGCGGCGTCGCCGAAGCGCCCGCAGCCCTCGCCGGCCAGCCAGGCCACAATATCCAAGCCCACATTGCAGACCTGGAACGCCAGATGCGCGACGCCGCCGCCAATTTGGAGTTTGAGGAAGCCGCAAGGCTGCGCGACGAGGTGAAGAAGCTGCGCGATGAAGAAATCGGATTGATCCAATGACCCACCAGTCGGCGTTTGAGTTGGGCCTGTGAGGGCGTCAAACCGGTGGCTGGCCGCGCTTGCAATCCTCGCGCTGGCGGCCTGCGCCCAAACCCAAGTAAGCCCATGGCACTTGAAGCTGTCGCACACCGCCGAAGGCGTGGTTACAGCGGGAAGCCGGAGCGATTTGATCGACGCGGTGCGCAATGGCTGTCAGCTTCGCATTGCCTGGGGTGCCCGCCGCCGGAGCGATCCCAATCGAACGATCGAACACGTGGCCGAACCCGTTTGGGTCTCTGTGCGCGACGGGGCGGGCGTTGAGGTTCAACTGGACGCCTTCATGATCAATCTTGCCGTGCTCGGCGAACCGCCTGGGGATCATCCGGCTCGAGATCGGTTTGGCGGCACGGAACGTGCGGTGAGCTGGCGAGCCAATTTGCACAGTGATGGGCGTTTCGATGCGGTTTGGTTCGATGCCGCCACGGGTGATTTTATTGCGCGGGTCCCCCAGCGCCACCCCATGCGGTGGTTCGCAAACTGCCCTGCCGCGCCGGCGGCTGCGCTGTTTCCGGAATAGGCGGGCGGGGGCCTTGCCGGCCACCAGATTTCCGGGGCGCTGTCGGCCGCGCCCTACTCGGCAAAACGAGGTGGGGGTCGAGGCCGGCTCTCGACAAGTTTTGCTCGGCACGTGCGGCCCGGATTTTCGCCAGGTCCAGCTCCGCTTTGTCCCGCCGCCAAACCCGGTCGGATAGGGTGCGCTTCCAGGCGGTTTCGCGTTTGCAGCGGGCTCGGCCGGCAGAAATTCCACAGGATCGCAGGAAATTTAGCGCAAGGTCGGTTTGGGCTGGAAGTCGGCGCAGCTTCTTATTATTAATGGAGTGTTGACGAGTGCGGGGCGTGCGATGGCCAAGGTTTTTCTTTCCTACGATCAAGACGACACGGCGTTTGTCGAGAACCTTAATGCTGCGCTGCGCAAGGTCGGCCTGGAGACCTATTGGGACCAGAACATCGCGCCCGGGCGGAATTTTGACGAGGTGATCGAAAAACACTTGATGGAGGCCGATGCCATCATCGTGGTGTGGAGTAAGGAATCGGTGGCCTCCCAATGGGTGCGCGCCGAGGCGGCCACCGCGATGCAGATGAACAAGCTAATCCCGGTGACGATCAGCGATATGGCGACGCTGAAAATCCCGCTGCCCTTCACCAACATCAAAGCCACTGTCCTTGATGATTGGACCAATGACGAGACCGACCCGCGCATCCAGTCCCTCGCTGAGGCAACCCAGCTGAAGCACCAGGAGAACGCGGCGGCGGCGACCAGCCAGAGCTCGGTGGCGAAGGCCCATCTGGTCGCCCTTGAGACGACGTATTTCGAGGCGATCAGCAAGAGCAAGGACATCGACGATTGGCGCGCGTATTTGCGCAAATATCCCAAAGGGGAGTTTGCCGAAATCGCCCGCTCGCGGGTGAGATCCCTCGCGGCGCGAAGCCCGTTTGGGCGGATTAAGACGGTTGCTGCGGCAGCGCTGGGCTTTGCCGTCGTCGCCGGCGTTGGCGTCGGCGGCTATGTCCTCTACGGCAATTACCAGAGCCAGTTGGAGGCGGACCAAGCGGCGAAAGCCGCAGCCGCCGAGACCGCCCGGCTTGAAGGCAATCTGAAGCGGCTCACCACCTATGTTCAGGATGTCGAATCGGGCAATTCGTTCAGCGACGCCGAAGCGCTTGCGTTGATCGAAGTCGTCGCCGACATCCCGACAGAGGACTTCTCACATCCCGAATTCGGCAAGGCGTTGACCGACCAGCTTCGGGATGGCGCCTCGGCCTTCATTTCTGCAGACCGCTATGATTTCTCCGGCGACCTGGACGATGCCGCGCCAGGCGTGCTGGCAGAGGATGAGGAAATCTCCGAGCTCTATGCCATCGCCTACGGGCTTGAAATGTTTGAATTGCCCGAAGGACGCGATGGACTCTGGACCCTTCGCGACGAGGGCCAGTTTGAAGAGATGCGCGCGCGATTCGAGGCGGCCATGGATGTGGATTCCGTGGAGCGGAAGTTTCCCGAGTGGAACATCCTCTTCGGCGCGCTGATGATCCGCTATGATGTGGAACGCGGCGTACTGACGCCCGACCAGGCCCAGGACATGATCGAGCGTAACATGGCGCGCATCCGGCAACTTGAGCCCAAAGAAAGCACGTCGCTGGAGACGTGGCTGGGTGTGACCGTTGAGGCCGCCTATCACCACACGCCCACGTCCACAGAAGCGCGGCGCGTGCAAAAGCGCGCCATCGATCTCATCGCGCAATATGGCAGCCTGGACACAACGGGCGTTTGGCAAAGCGTGGCGCGCGAGTTCGATATACCGCTCCGCGACAGCGCGCCGATTATTCCCGGATAAGCGCGCGCGGGCGCTGCGCCCGGTCTGATCGGGCGGGCGCTGGGGCATCTTTTTGGCTGTGATCATGGCGCCGGCGGCGGGCGAGGCGGCGGCCGGCCAGGCCCGTCCCAAGCCAGCTGGTGGATTTCCATCAGAACATCCATCGACCATTCCATGCGCAGGCGCGGAATAAATCCTGGCGGGCGCCCGGGGCGCAGGCGGGGCCCGCCGCCGCGGTCGAACATATGGCGCCTGGGACGCGCCCGCCTCTTGATGAGCCGCTGGACCGTAGGGCCAGGGTCGGCGAGCAGGGCCTCTAGAGCCGCAAGCCGCGCTTTGAGGCCGCGTGTGCGCACCGGCGCGGAAGGGTCGGGCGCGACCCGGCCAGCGTCGCCCAGCCCCAGCAAAGACCAGGACACCGGCTCAAACGCGCCAACCCGTATTGTATCGGACAGGCAGAAGAGTTGGCAGGGCGCGCGGTCGGCTCGCACCTTGCCGGCGCGGCCGGTGGGCGGCATGCTCGGTGGGGGCGCGGTGTCCTTTTCCGGGGGCATTGTCGAGGGCAAGGGCGCATAGGCCGCGCCCGATATTGGCGCCGTGGACGCCATGACAATCAGCGCCCGGCGCGCGGCCGCCTCGGCCAGGCGCAGCTCGCGGAAGGCGAGGGCCAGGGCCGAGCGGGGCATCCATTCCCGCGCTGCACCGGGCAGGGCGCGCACCGTGTCCACCGCCCCAGACACCAGGGTCCAGACACGGCCGAGCGCGTATCGTGTGACGTCATCCATGGCGCCAGTTTAGGCGCTGGGACAAGGGGTGGGATAAGAAATTTGGAAACGCCCGCCGCCCGGGGCCTGGCCAGGGCGAAACAGGGTGATAAGACAAAGGACAACCGGCCCCGCCAAGAGGTTTGCCCATGCCCGCCACACCTGCGCTTTCCTATGATGTCGGCGCCGTCGGGCTGTCCAGCCTGTGCCTGGTCCATTGCCTGGCCTTGCCCGTTTTAAGCGCCGTGTCGCCCGTATTCGGCACGATGGCGGAGGCGGAGTGGATCCACCAGGTGCTGGTATTGATCGCGCTGCCCATTTCGATTGCGGCCATGGTGCGCGGCGGTGGCCGGGTGTTTATCGCCCTGGCCAGCGCAGGGTTGGCACTGTTGGTCGCCAGCGCCTTTGTCGAGGCGCTGCATGACTATGAGACGCCGCTCACGGTGCTGGGCGCCTCCTTGCTGGCCGCAGGCCACCTCTGGCGTCTGTTTCGCCAACACGCCGTGTGAGCCCCAGCCCGAGCATGGCGCTTTGGCCCGGGCGCTAAAGCCCGAACCCAGGCCGCTCGAACAGGGCCAGCCAGGCATAGGAGACGATCAGCGCCGGCACGGCTGTGTAGAGCGTGGCGATGATCGAGGCCCGCGGCGCAACGGCGAAGGCCGGAAACAAGGCGTCGCCATCATTGGAGATCGCGTTTCCAATTTGCGCCGATAGCGGAATGACCCCTTGCAGATAAAGGCTGGTCGTCAGCACTTGCGGCCCGCAGCCAGGCAGCAAGCCGACCAAAACGCCGATCAGCGGCACCACCCAGATGCTGGCGGCAAACGCAGCGCCCAGGTCCCAGTTGGTCCAGTGTACGGTCAGTTCGAACAGGAGGAATGCGATGATCACCCACACGGTGACAAAGCAGGTGTCGGTGGTGGTTTTTTCCCAAACTTGGCCCGAGGTCTGGGCCGACGTGCGATTTATGTAGCTGGCGCTGGTCGACGGGTTGATGAACCACAGACCCACCGACAAAAGCGCGCCGAGGAAGCCCACGGTCACATCAAGATTGGCCACGCCGAACACGGCATTAATATCGACTTGGAAAGCCGACAGGGCGCCGAATGGGATGCCGATCGCAAGCAGGGCCACCCAGGGCCAATGCAGCCGGCCGAAATCGAAAGGCGGCGGAGCGCGGCGCGTGGCCCGCGATGGGTCAACGGTGAGGAAATCCCGGCCGTGGATCGCGTCCACAATATAGCCTGACACAGCGCCCACAATGATGCTGAGCCCCATGATCAACAGCCCGGTCATCGGCTCCTTCGCGATGAGAAGGAAGGCCGCATCGCCCATGGTTGAAGTCAACACCGCGACAATCGCGCCAAAGCTGGTGCGCCCAATGCTGTATTGGGTGACGACGATGATGGCGCCGCCGCATCCCGGCAGCGCCCCGAGAATGGCGGCGATCGCGATCTGGTGCTTGGAATAGCGCTCCATCAGGGCGCCGGTGTCCACCTTGAGCACCGTCTCCAGCCAGTGGAACACAAACAGGGTGAAGGCGACGAAGACGGTGACGGCGATATAGGCCTCAGACAGGGTCTCGATCACCAGGGTGCGGGTGGCCTCACCGGTCAGGAGCAACAGGCCGGCCAGGCTAAGCAGCGCCACGTATCGCCCAACGCGGCTGCGCAGGGTGAGATGTGGGGAAATGGCGGCGTATTGCGCCAGATTGGGGCCGTTCAACACTGTGCTCCTCATAGAATGGCCTGGCGCGGCAGCTCCCCCGGAGCGCATTCGCATCTGCGTTGCCATTTGTTTATTGTGTATCTGGGGCGCATCTTCAAGCCAGCAGGCCATGAATATCCCCGCTGAGTGCAGCTTCAGGAGGTGATTTCCCGGATCGGCACGGCCGCGGCGTGTGGCGGCGGGCTGGGGCACACGCGCCACATGGACAGGCCCAGGGGCCCATGCTCAAAGCGCGGTGAACGCGGCAAAGAGATAGGCAGCCAATGGCAAAAGGATTGGTCACCCTGATCGGAGGATCGGGCTTTATTGGGCGCTATGCGGCGCGCACGCTGGTGGAGGCGGGGTGGCGTGTTCGCGTGGCCTGCCGGCGGCCCAATGTGGCCCAGGATGTCCGCGTGGCCGGCCCGCCCGGCTGGGTCGATCTCGTCCAGGCCAACGTGCGCAACACAGACAGTCTGAAGCGCGCCATGGAGGGCGCAGACGCCGTGGTCAACCTGGTGGGGATCTTGTTCGAAAGCGGCAAGCAAACCTTTTCCAGCGCCCAGCTCGATGGCGCCCGCACCGCCGCAGAGGTCGCGCGCGAGAGCGGCGCAGAGCGTTTCGTCCAGATCAGCGCCATCGGCGCAGATGCGCAAAGCAGCGTCGACTATGCCCGCACCAAGGGCGCCGCCGAAGCGGCTGTGGCCGAGGCTTTTCCCGGGGCGGTGATCCTGCGTCCATCGATCGTGTTTGGGCCGGAGGACCAGTTCTTCAACCGCTTTGCCCAGATGGCGCGGTTCGCCCCGGCCCTGCCGGCGATTGGCGGCGGCAAGACGAAGTTCCAGCCGGTCTATGCCGGCGATGTGGCCGATGCCATCGTCTGCGCGGTGACCCGCGATGATGTGGCGGGCAACACCTATGAGCTTGGCGGGCCGGGCACCTACACCTTCAACGCGCTCTACGACTTTATTTTTGAGACGATTGACCGGCGCCGGCTGAAGGCGCCCTTGCCGTTTTTTCTGGCCAAGGCGGGGGGCGTGGTGGCCGGTGCGGTGTTTCGCTATGTGCCGCCATTCTCCTGGGGCCTGTTCGGCGCCCCGCCGCTCACCGGCGGCCAGGTCGATCTCCTGCGCAAAGACAATGTCGTGGCCAGCGATGCCCTCACCCTGGCTGACCTGGGCGTGACGGAGTTGGAGAGCATCGAAGCCATCGTGCCCACATATCTCTGGCGGTTTCGCCCCTATGGCGAGTTCCACCGCGGCGAGGTCTAGGCCGGTATCGGCGGGTCAGTAGGCGACCACCTCAAACAGGTCATAGTCGTCGATCGAAAAGCCGCGAAACACGTCTTGACGAATGATCGCGGCGCGCAGGGCCTGTTGCAGATCGACGCCGAGGGTCGCGGTCTCGGCGGCGACAAGCACCACGCGCCGCTGGGGCGAGGTGTCGTCGCTACACGGGGCGCCGGCCGGGCACGCCATTTCGTTTTGGTGTTCACCCAAAGTGACGGCAAAGAAGATCGGGACCTGGCCGGGCGGGCAGGCGCCGCGATTGGCTTGCAGGCGCTCAATCACAGTGGCCGCCCGCGCCCGCGCCAGCCTGTGATTGCCCGCCGTCGGGCCCTCATGGGAGGCGGCGCCGACACTGAAGGCGGCTTTCGCGGCGCAAAAGCGCGACTGAAACTGGGGCGTCGCCAGGACCGAGGACAGCTCCACCACCTGGCCGCCATCGAGCACATCCGTCGACGAGCCGAGCCGCCAGGCATATTCGTCGCTGAGCACATAAAGCCGAAATTCGGCAGAGCGGCCATCGGCGTCGGCCCCTGAAAACGGCGCGGACTCGCCCCAGGTGCCCCCGTCGAGCGGGGTCAACTCTGGGCCGCATACCGCCTCCAAATCGCCCAGGACCCGCGCGTCCCAGGCCGCCGCCCGGGCATAGCTGGCGTCTGCCTCGGCCTCGGCGCTTTCGTCGCCATCATCGGTGCAGATGACCGCGCCAGAGCCCCAGGCTGTTCCGAAAGACCGCGGCGGCTCGGCGTTGGCCGGGGCAAGAAACGCTGCCCCCAAGATCAGGCAGGCGGCGCGCAACGTGCGAAGAGATCGGCGATACATCCCAAAAGCCCTCAATTTCTAGTTCCCGAGCTTAAGCCGGCGATGCCGATCTGCAAGCTGCCAAGGGATCGCGCGATATGCGTCACGCGCTGCGCAAACGGGGCCGCAACCGGCCCGCGGGAATTTCAGCGCCGCTGTCGTCGACAAAGGCAACCCGCACGCGCTGGCGCGTAGCGCTGTCGGTAAAGGTCAGGGGCGGCGGCGCGCCGGGTTCGGCGCGCCATTCATCGCCCCATTGGTTGAGGGCGACGAGCGCGGTCTGCAACGCCGCGCCCTGGTCGGTGAGCACATATTCGTGACGCGCGCGCTTGCCCGGCTCGCGATAGGCCACCTTGGCCAGGATCCCCTCGGCCTCGAGTCTTTTGAGCCGCCCGGACAGCACCGTGCGCGGGCATTGCAATTCGGCGCGGAAATCATCGAACCGGCGCACGCCATAAAGCGCCGAGCGCAGGATCAGCAGGGCCCAGCGGTCCCCCAGCATGTCGATGGCCTGGGCAAGGCGGCAGGCCTCGGGCGGAATAGGAGAACGCGACACGCGCGGCGGCGGAGCAAACATGGATGAGGCATTGGATGGGTTCGCGATGCAAATCCAGCCCTTGGCGCCGCGCAGATACGGGGGCTGGCGCGCCGGCCATTGCGCGTTTCCGGTCGCCGGGCTAGGCCGGGGCAGCATCGGACATGGCTGGCAATGGAGGCGCAGATGGCGCGCAGGAAAATCGCTCTTATCGGTTCTGGCATGATTGGCGGCACGCTGGCCCATGTCGCCGCCCGCGAGGAGCTGGGCGACGTCACCCTGTTCGACATTGCCGAGGGCCTGCCCCAGGGCAAGGGCCTCGATATCGCCGAAAGTACGCCGGTCTATAAAAGCTCCGTCGCGCTTAAGGGCACGCAGGACTACGCTGATATCGCCGGCGCCGACGTGTGCATCGTCACCGCCGGTGTGCCGCGCAGGCCAGGCATGAGCCGGGACGATCTGATCGGCACCAATCTGAAAGTGATGCGCGCGGTGGGCGACGGCATCAAGGCGCACGCGCCAAATGCCTTCGTGATCTGCATCACCAACCCGCTCGATGCCATGGTGTGGGCGCTGCAGAAGTTTTCAGGCCTGCCGGCTGCCAAGGTTGTGGGCATGGCGGGCGTGCTGGATTCGAGCCGGTTTGCCTATTTTCTCAGCGAGAAGACCGGTGTTTCGGTGGCCGACATCGTGGCGTGGACCTTGGGCGGGCATGGCGACACAATGGTGCCGATGGTGCGCCATTCCACGGTCGGCGGCTTGCCCCTGCCCGATTGCGTCAAGCAAGGTTGGATGAGTCAGGTTGATCTCGACGCGATTGTTGAGCGCACCCGCAAGGGCGGCGGCGAGATTGTCGGGCTGCTCAAGACCGGCTCTGCCTATTACGCGCCGGCCGAAAGCGCGATCGCCATGGCCAAATCCTATCTCAACGACCAAAAGCGCGTCCTGCCGGTCGCGGCCCACCTTGAGGGCGCCTATGGACAGGACGGCATTTATGTTGGCGTGCCAGCCCTGATCGGCGCGGGCGGGGTCGAGCGCGTCGTGGAATTCGACTTTGACGCCGATGAACAGGCCATGTTCCAGAACTCGGTCGATGCGGTCCAAGGCCTGCTTGCGGCGTGCCGCGAGATCGACCCGAGCCTTGGCTGAGCGGCGCCAGGTCGAAGACCGGCGCGTGGTCACAGCTGTGTGAGGCCCTGCAAAATGCAGTTTCAGCCTGGCCGGGCCTGGGCTAGTGCGGGCTCAACTTGATGCTAAGAGAGCCGAGACCATGACCAAAGCTGCCCTTATCTGCCTTGCCGCCACGCTTGCGATTGCAGTGCCCAGCGCTGCCCACGAACATGGCGGCGCCAAGGCGGAAGCCGAAGCGCCCGTGATGATTGGGCCCAAAGTCGGCGATGCGGCGCCCAGCCTTGAGGGCACGGTGGCGGTGATGGCCGATGGGGCCGAGGCCACTACAGGCGAGAATGGCCGCGTTTTGGTCTTCGTGCGGTCGGCTGACTGGTGCCCCTTCTGCAAGACACAGCTGAACGAGTTGGAAGACATCACCGGTTCGCTGGCCGAGGCGGGCTGGACCATCGAAGCGATTTCCTACGACTCGCCGGAGATTCTTGCCGGTTTTGCCAATGAGAACGACCTGAGTTTTACCTTGCGCTCCGATGAGGGCTCGGAGGCGATCAGGGCGTTCGGCCTGTTGAACACCGATGTGCGCGAGGGCGCGCGCAGCTATGGGATCCCCCATCCCGCCGTCGTTTTTGTGTCCAGCGCGGGCACGGTGTCGGCGGTGCTGCGCGAAGAGGGCTACCGCACCCGCCCGAGCGTAGACGCCATCATGGAGACCGCCGAGGCGCTGGGGCAGCTTGGCTGATCGGCGCGTCTGCGCGCCGGGCTGTGTGTTACAATCCTTGCACGCAGAACTCTCGCGCGCTCTGGACAAACTCTTGGTAGAGGATTTCCTCGCGCGCCAGACCCGCCTTCGGGCAGAACTCCTCTGACAGGTACACATCGAAACGGTCCCACGCGCGGCGGATGAACTGCGCGCCGGGGGTGGGACTGATTTCCGTATCTCCGTGCAAGAAATTGCGGACGAGGCCGATGGCCTTGTAGGGCTGATTCTGGTGGCACTTCGGATCAAGCCCGTTGATGTCCGAGAGGGCTTTCTGCAGCTCTTTCGGTTTACCCTCCAACACAAACAGCCTCATCCGCTCCGTTGTGGAGGGGCCGGCATAGGCCTTCCGCGCCAAATGCATGCCGAGCTCGAATGGCAGGTTGAACCGGGAGTACTGATTGCTTTTTCGAGGTTTTTCCCGGGACAGATCATGCACGCCCAGGCGGCATTGCTTTACTAATTCGGTAATAAATTCAAGTCGATTTTTGCTGGTATCGGAGTTTTCCCGGGCTGATCGCGGATTATAGCCGCACGCCACCAGGGTGAACGTGATCGCCTCGAAAAGCGGGGCATACTCCTGATCAAACGGACAATTGAAAAATACGTCGGTCTTCGAGACCTCGTCCATCTCGCGCCCCTATTTCGGCGGATGGCGCAGCCTGTTACTTGGCGACCGGGCGCCGCTGAACGGTCCTGGAACGCCCGTCCTTATAATGGATCGTGTACAGGCGGGAATCGCCCTTCACCGCCTCGATCCGCTCAATCGCGCCGACGGTGGATGAAATCAAGCTCTGCCGCGCATCGCTGATCTCTGCATCCGGTTTCGCCGTGATCTCCGCTGCGTAGGAATCGTCTCGTTTGGCTGCGTTCTTCGACATATAGACCCCTTCCCCAGCGGTAGCGCGTAGTATCCTTGATTGCGCCGCGTTTCAAGCCGCCTCTTCCAGGAGGCGCCGGGTGATCACCATGGCTTGGACTTCGCCGGCGCCCTCGAAGATGTTGAGGATACGCGCGTCCTGCAAGACCCGGCTGATCGGATACTCCAGGGCAAAGCCGTTGCCGCCATGGATTTGCAGGCTGTTGTCGGCCGCGGCCCAGGCTGCGCGCGCGCCGAGCAATTTGGCCATGCCTGCCTCCAGGTCACAGCGCTTGCCGCTGTCTTTCTGGCGCGCTGAATAATAGGTCAGTTGACGCACACCAATCAGTTCGGCTGCCATCATGACAAGCTTGTTGGCCACCCGCGGGAAGTTGAAGATCGGCTGTCCGAACTGAACACGGTCGAGGGCATATTGCAGGCCGAGCTCAAAGGCATTCTGGGCAACGCCGACGGCGCGGGCCGCGGTTTGGATGCGCGCGCTTTCAAAGGTTGCCATGAGGTGGCGGAAGCCCTGGCCTTCCTCGCCGCCCAGAAGATTGTCTGCGTCGACGCGGAATTCGTCAAAGGCGATCTCATACTCTTTCATGCCGCGGTAGCCGAGCACTTCAATCTCGCCGCCGGTCATGCCCTCGCCCGGGAAGGGGTTGGCATCGTCGCCCCGGGGCTTTTCGGCGAGGAACATGGACAGGCCGGAAAAATTGGTGGTGTCCGGATTGGTCCGCGCGAGCACGGTCATCATGTCGGCGCGCACGGGGTGGGTGATCCAGGTCTTGTTGCCGGTGATCGTGTAGGCCTCGCCCTCTGGCGACTTCACAGCCCGGGTGCGCAGGGCGCCGAGGTCGGAGCCGGTATTGGGCTCGGTGAAGACGGCCGTGGGCAGGATTTCGCCCGATGCGATTCCGGGAAGCCACTTTTCCTTCTGGGCCTCGGTGCCGCCGATAAGGATCAACTCGGCGGCGATTTCAGAGCGCGTGCCCAGGGAGCCGACGCCGATATAGCCGCGCGACAGCTCTTCGGAGACGACGCACATGGCGATCTTGTCCATGCCGAAGCCGCCATAGGCCTCGGGGATGGTGAGGCCAAACACGCCGAGCTCGCCCATCTCCTCGACAATGGACATGGGGATGTAATCGTTTTTCAGGTGCCACTCATGGGCATCGGGCAGGACCCGGTCATTGGCAAATTTGCGGAACTGGTCGCGCACCATTTTCATGGTGTCGTCGAGGCCCGTGTCTTCAACGGTGGCGCGCGAGAGGCTGTCGGGCAGGTAGGATGCCGCCGCTGCAAGGGTCGCAGGGGTCTTCCCCTCGGCAATCAGGCGCTTGACGCTCGGCGAGGCAGCCAGCTCGGCCGCGTGGGCATCAATGCCAAGGTCGGCGGGGCGGATCGTTTCGCCCTGGTTCATCGGCACGCCGCCAATGAGTTGGGCAAGGTATTCGCTGAACAGGATCTGGCTCAGCAAGCCCTCAATTTCGCCAAAGGCGCCGGCATCGTCGAGGCGGCGAGCCCAATTGGCGGTCTCGCGCAGGGTCTCGCCATAGGTGACCAGCCAGGCCAGGCCATGGGCGGCGTGTTGATGCTGGGCAAAGGCTTTGCGGTCAGGGCGGCCATCGGTGACGAGAAGCTCTGCGGCCGACCCACGGGCGGCAGACAAGAACGTGTCCACGTCTTTAACCGCGGCGTCCAGCACATCAACCAGGCCCTCAAGGACCAGCGTATCCTCGCGCGGAGCGCTTACCATTCCGTCCATTCGTACCTCCAAAACCGACCCCGCAAGTATAGGCCGGCATAACTGTGTTGCCATCTCGCAATGCTGCGCTGCAACGCCGCGCGACGCAGTTAACAAGACGCCTGGGTGCCTGCGATAGCATATCAGGCGTGGAGGTTAAGCCTTTCACCCCCGAGAGGCGATTTATGGCGCCGGATTAAGCGTGCCGCGCTTCAGGCCCCGCAGGATGAAGCGCATGGGGCTCACCGCTTCAAGGCTCGGCCGCGCGGCTGGGATCGGCGCGCCGGTCAGCCCAGCGATGACGAGCCGCGCAAGCCATGGCGCGAAGGTGAACCCGCGGCTGCCGAGCCCGCCCACCAGGTAGACCCCGGGCAGACACGGCGCCGGCGCGTCTACGCTTTGGCCGCGGGCCAGGGGGGCAAAGACGCGGCGTGCCCGGGCGATATCGGGAAGCGCCCCAGCCACCGGCAAACGGTCCGGCGTCGTGGCGCGGATGCCGGCATGGCTGGTGACCGCGCTCTGCGAGGCCTGGCGATGCCACCAGGGCGCGAGCGTCTCCAGGGCGGCCGCATTCGCGGCCTGCGCCGCCGCCGAAACATGCGCCTCGCCATCGGTTGCGGGCGCGTAGGTTGCGCCCCAGAGCCGCTCCTCGCCCCAGGCAAGGGCGTAATGGCCTGCCGCAACGGCCGATGCGGGCGCGGGGGTCTGGCCGGCCGCATGCTCAACCTGGCCGAGTTTGCCCGTGAGACCCAGCCAAGGCCCGGCAGCGGCAATGCCCATGCCCGAGGCGAGTACGATAGCATCAAACGCGTCGCCATTGACCCGCAGCGCGGCAAGATCGGTCTCCACCGGCGCGCCGAAATGGCAGGCGACGCCCGCCATACAATCCTCCAATATCTGCTTGGGTCGCACCACCAAGGCGCGTTTGTGCAAGAGGCCGCCGCCGGCGACCGCCTCCAAATCCTCCAGGGGCAGGGGCGGGTCGGCGAGAACCTTCGCAAAGCGCGCGGCTTCCTCATCGCTGCGGGGGCTTTGGTGGACGCTGGTCATTTCGGCGCCGGG
Source organism: Pseudomonadota bacterium (assembly GCA_038747245.1). GTDB lineage: Bacteria > Pseudomonadota > Alphaproteobacteria > Caulobacterales > Hyphomonadaceae > UBA5336. The sequence goes on from JBCDJY010000002.1 coordinate 72,039, forward strand.
CAGGCCCTGGAAGGCGGCCTGGGCATGCAGATAGGCATCGATCAAGAGCCGGGCCTGGGGCGTATCACCGGCGTCCAGGCGCGGCATGATAAGGGCGAGAGGATTGCCGCTGGCGCCGGCGCCGGGGCCTTTCGGATCGAACAGGGCTGGCTGAAGACCGGCCGACCGCGCCTCGCGCGCCACACACGCCCCGGCGATGCCAGCGCCTATGATCGCCACTTTGCCCGCCGGCGAAGCTGGCGCGTGCCAAGCTAAGGCGCCGGGCGCCGGCGCGCCGCTGCCCGCAAAACGGGCCTCAAGCCGCTCGCGCTTTCGCCCAAACCCGGGCTGTTTGGAGACCTCAAAGCCAGCCGTCGACAGACCCTCGCGCACAGCCCGCGCGACAGTAAACGTGGCCGCGACCCCGCCGGGGGCTGTGCGCGCAGCGATCAAGGGATAGAGGCCTTGATCCCACATGGAGGCGTTTCGCGAGGGCGAAAACCCGTCGAGAAACCAGGCATCGGCGCTGAAGACCGACCTCGGAAGGGCCTCGGCAATGTCGCCGATGTGCAGCGTCAGGCTGACGCCTTCGCCGGGCCAGGAGATTGAGCGCACGCCGCGCGGGCAGGCCGGCCACCTGGCCAGGGCGCGCTCGGCGAGCGGGGACAATTCGGGCCAGGCCGACAAAGCGCGGGCGGCGTCACTTTCGGCCAGCGGGTGGGCCTCAAAGCTGACGAAGTGGAGCTGCGCCGTCGGGCTTGGCCGGGTGCGCCGCCATAAATCCCAGAGCGCGAGGAAGTTCAGCCCCGTGCCAAAGCCCGTCTCGGCAACGGTAAAGACGCGCCTGCCCTGCCACCGCTCAGGCAGGCCGCAGCCAGCCAGGAACACCGCGCGCGCCTCTTCCAGCCCGTCGGCGGTGGTGAAATACACGTCGTCGAACTGGCGCGCCACGGGCGTGCCCTCGGGCGTCCAGTCGAGGTCGGGCGGGGCGGGCAATCGCGCCATGGCCACCGAGGTAGGCGCAAATGGCCGCTTGCCAAAGGCCCTGGCGCCATATCTTCGCGCAGATGGATGATCTGTTTCCCAACCTCGACGCCGTCGCCTTTGCTCCCAGCCGGGAGGCCGGCGTCCAGCGCCTGTCTGCCTTTCAACCCAAAATGGGCCGCGCCTATGCCTCTGAGCGCAATAGCGACTATGGGCCAAGCCGGCGCACCAATGTGTCGGCCTTGAGCCCTTGGGTGCGCACCCGCACGCTCTTGGAAGAGGAATTGGTGCGCGGTGCGCTGGATAAATTTGCCCTCAGCACCGCGGAGAAATTTGTCCAGGAAGTGTGTTGGCGGACCTATTTCAAAGGTTGGATGGAACACCGGCCCGGCGTGTGGCGCGCCTACCAGGACGAGCTGGAGCGCCAATTGGACCTGCTTGAGCGCAATTCAGGGCTCAAGACCGCCTATGATGAGGCCGTTGAGGGCGGCACGGGCATCGATTGCTTTGACGCTTGGGCCGGCGAATTGGTCGAGACAGGCTACCTGCACAACCATTCCAGGATGTGGTTTGCCTCGATCTGGATGTTCACCCTGGGCTTGCCCTGGGAGCTGGGCGCTGACTTTTTCCTGCGCCACCTGATGGATGGCGACGCGGCCTCCAACACACTGTCCTGGCGCTGGGTCGGCGGTCTTCATACACCGGGCAAGACCTATCTGGCCCGGCCGTCGAACATTCGCAAATACACGGCCGATCGGTTCGACCCCCAGGGCTTGGCCAGCTCAGCAGAGCCGCTTGCCGGCTTTGACAACCCGGCCATTGGCCCGCTGCCCCTCGGCGACGCGCGGCCCGAGGGCGATGTGGCCATGTTGCTGACCGAGGAGGACCTGAACGGCGAGACCCTGCGCCCGGCCGGCGCCACAGTCCGCGCCCTGGCCGGGGTGTCGTTTGCTGCAGCGCGCTCGCCCCTTGGCGTCGGCGCTGAAGCAGAGCGTTTTGCGCAAGGCGCCGTTGCAGATGCCCTTGCCCGGGCCGGCGCGGCCCATGGCTGCGATGGACAGGCCCTCCAGGCAGGGGACGGGTTTGTGGAGGCCGCGGTTGACTGGGCGCGGGCCAGCGGCGCGCCGGTGGTGATTACCGGTTATGCCCCGACCGGCTGGGTCCGCCCGAAATTGGAGGGCCTGGCCCGGGCGCTTGCTGCCCACGACATCCAACTGCGCCAGCTCCAGCGCGACTGGGATCAGGCCTTCTGGCCCCACGCCAAACGCGGCTTCTTCGGCCTGAAGAAAAAGATTCCCTCGGTCTTGGCCGAGCTTGGCTTGCCGGTTTAGCCTGGGCGCCATGGCCGGACCTGTCATCACCCGCGAGGAGACCGCATCGGGCGGCCAATGGACCGCGCGCCTTAACGGCCACGAAGCGGAGATGACCTATTCTAAGGCCGGGGCGCACCGCATCATCATCGACCATACCGGCGTTCCCGATGCCCTGCGCGGCAAATCGGTGGGCAAGGCCTTGGTCGAAGCCGCGGTTGAGGCCGCCCGCGCGGAGGGCTTCAAGATCATCCCGCTGTGTCCCTTTGCGAAGGCGACCCTCGCCAAACATCCCGAATGGCAGGACGTGGTGGCGTGACGGCGGCGCCCTTTTGGAAGACCAAACGCCTAGACCAGATGACCACGGCGGAATGGGAAGCGCTGTGCGATGGCTGCGCCAAATGCTGCCTGTTAAAGCTTGAAGACGAAGACACCGGCGAGATCGCCTACACTCGTCTACACTGCCGGCTTCTGGACAGCGAAACCTGCCGGTGCGGAGACTATGCTCGGCGGAAAACCAAAGTGCCTGATTGCGTGAAGCTTACGCCGGCAAAAATCGACGAGATCAATTGGATGCCCAGCACCTGCGCCTACCGCCTCGTCGCCCAGGGGCGCGACCTGCCCGATTGGCACCATCTGGTGTGCGGAGATCGCGCGCGCGTCCACCAAGCCGGCCATTCCATCCGCGGCCGCACGAAAAGCGAAGACGAGGTGCTTGAGGCCGATCAAATCGACTGGATTGTCGATTGGAATGGCAGCGCGCCTTGAGGCCCGATTAGAATTTGTATCCGCCTGACACGATTTTAGCGTGGGCCTCGCCGGTCAGCGGCGCATAGCTCGCCGCATCGGGATCGGCAAACCACAGGGGATCAGACACGGTGGCCGGGTCAAAGCCATCGCGCACCAGATCCACCTTGCGGTATTTGAATGTGCCTGTGGTTTCCGCCTCGGTTTGGCGCCGGATAAACAGCGGCACCGCATAGCTCGGCAATTCCTTCACCAGGAAGGCGTGCAGGGCAGAGACATCCACCTCGCCCGATGCCGTGATTGAGGCCATGCCGGCTTTGCCATCCATGCCTTCGACGGGCACGCCGTAGACGTTTGCCGTCTCCACACCGTCAAATTGGCCAACCACTTCGGCGACCTCATTGGTGGAGACATTTTCCCCCTTCCAGCGGAACGTGTCGCCAATGCGGTCGACGAAATAGATATAGCCCTGGGCGTCCTTGCGCATGAGGTCGCCGGTGCGGAACCATTTGTCGCCCGGCTCGAACACGTCGTGGAGGACCTTTTTCTTCGTCGCCTCGGCGTCATTGTAGCCTTCGAACCGTGTACGCGCTTCGTCCTCGACAATTTTGCCGATGGCCTCGCCGGGCTCGTCGGGGTCGCAAGGGATGCAGAAGCCATCCTCGCCGCGCACGGGCTGTTCGGTCTCCACGTCGAATTTCACGAATTGGATGTGCTCAAACTTACTGGCGACGATTGAGGGGATTTTTCCCACGGCGCCGACTTTGCCGTCAAAGTTTACGAACGAGACGTTGCCTTCTGTCGAGCCGTAGAATTCGGCCAAATGGGGGATGTTGAACCGGTCGTGGAACTTCTCCCAAATTTCCGGGCGCAGGCCATTGCCAAACCCGGTCCGCAAACGATGGCTGCGCTCCAGCGGATGCTCAGGCGTGTTGAGCAGATACCGGCACAGCTCGCCGATATAGGTAAACGACGTGGCCTGGTAGGAAGAGACATCGTCCCAAAACTGCGACGCGGAGAATTTCTCGCGAATGATCATGGAGGCGCCGGTATTCAAGGCCGCCCCGACGCCGCATATGCCGCCAGTGCCGTGGTAAAGCGGCAGCGTGATGTAGATCCGGTCCTTGGGCGTGAACTTACACGCCGGGATAAAGCTGCGCATCATGCCTTGGACGCGCATATGGGTCAGCCGCGCGGCCTTAGGCAGCCCCGTTGTGCCAGACGTGTAGACATACATGGCGAGATCCTTGCCGCGCAGGTCGGCGCGGTGGGCGCGGTCCGGGCGTTCAGAGGACTGGTCGGCCAGGGCCGCCGCCAAATCGGCCCGCGCGTTCGAGGTCGCGCCGCCGAGGGTCCACAATTGCGGCGCGTCGGTCAGCTTGCCATCAACGCTGTCGATCGCCTCATCTTGACCGGCGCCATAGAGCACGTGCTTGGCGCCGGAAATGTTAATGCAGTGGGCGAGGGCATCGCCATTGAGATTGTTGTTGATCAGCGCCGTAACGACGCCCACCTTTGAAAGCCCATACCAGAGCGGGACGTATTCGGAGCGGTTTTCCATGAAAAGGGCTGCGCAATCGCCCGCCTGGAGCCCTTGGGAGACGGCCCAATGGGCAACCCGGTTGGCGTATGCGTCGAGTTCGGTATAGGTCCAGATTTCGTTCTCAAACCTGAGGGCGACGTTTTTCGCGTAGCGGTCGACCGTGGCTTCAAAATCGTCCGGCACCAGGTTGGTTTCGTCAGGGCCGAGGGGTTCGATCAGTTTGAGCGTCCGCCGCATGCCCGTCACAGTCGTCCAGTTGGACTTCAACTCGGTCAAAAAGGCCATGGCAGCGGTTTCCTCTTCAGGTTTTACAGCGCGTTGCGTATCCCCAACGCTTTAAAATAACGTAGCTCAAACCGACAAAGGACGCACCTGCGCGGAAATGGCCGGAACGCCTAGTCAAGCACGGCGCATCCTATCCTCGGCCCCGCCCCACCGATCGGCTGGCTGATATGGTCGTCTCGGTTCTGGTGCAGGATCATGGCAGCGCCGTCCTCGTCGCGAAGGTCTGACAGCGCGAATAGGGATGTAAAGAACTCCATAGAGGCCGATCCGTCGCTGGCCGCGTACAAGTTGGGCAGGTCACCGGCCTCGGGCCCCACCGGGTTCATGAGGCCGTGGCCACCCGGGATCAGCCCCAGGTGACCGCCTGAATTGGTAAAGGTGCCGATGTCGGAGCAGTCGCCGACTTGGTGGATGTGCAGCCCGTGCCAGCCCGGCGCGATGGCGCCGGCTTGTAAGTTCACTTCGCCGAGCACGCCGTGGGGCCCTTCGTGCAAATCGATCGCGCCAATCACTGCGCCATCGACGCCGATGACTTCGGCCGAAATCGGCTCGGCATCGGCAGAAAAAATCGGCCCGGGCGGCGCTTCCGCTGTGCCCGCCGCACACCCAGCAAGGCCGAGGGCCGCACCGGCGACCAGTAAAAGACGCAGGGACATGGGGCAAGCTCCTCTTGAGATCATCAACCGCAGGGAACCATACTGGGTTCGACGGGATTTTCCAGGTTGTGTGGATGACTAAAATACGCGCGGATAAGTTGCTTATCGGCCGGGGCGTCTTTGCGAGCCGCGCAGCGGCGCGGGCGGCCATTGAGGCGGGGAGCGTGCGCGCCGATGGGCGACGGGTCACCAAACCCTCCGAGCGCCTCGACCTCGAGGCAAACCTCGAAGCCCAGCCGGCCCACCCTTATGTGTCGCGCGGCGGGGTCAAACTTGCCCACGCCTTTGCGCGATGGCCGGGCCTGGATGTGGAGGGCGCCGCCTGCCTTGATCTTGGCGCCTCGACAGGCGGGTTCACCGACGTGCTGCTCATGCAGGGCGCGGCGCGGGTGACCGCCGTGGATGTCGGCACGGGCCAATTGCACGCGCGGCTGGCGGGCGACCGGCGGGTCCATGCCCTGGAGCAGACCGATGCCCGCAACCTGACCGCAGCCCAGATCGAAGCGCCCGACCTCATCGTCTGCGATGTGAGTTTCATCGCCCTGGAAAAGCTCCTTGCGCCCGTGCTCGCCCAGCTCGGCCCCAGCACGCGGTGCGCTCTGGTGCTGCTGTTCAAGCCGCAATTCCAGGTTGGCCGCGTTCATGTAGGCCGCGGCGGCATTGTGCGAGACCAAGCGGCGAGCGCAGCGGCAGAGGCGCGCTTTGCCGCCTGGCTCGCCGGCCAGGGCTGGCCGAGCCAGGACTGGGCTGACAGCCCGATCACGGGCGGGGACGGCAATGCCGAGCGTCTTGTGTGGGCCCGCCCGGGCGAGTGAACCGGGCCTCGACACACGTCGCATCGCGCCCCATTTATAGGTTATGGGACTTATGGATACCGCTGCAACACAGTTTGGCCGGGCGCGCTACGCTGCCGCCCAGGGCCTCCGCTCCGCCTTTTACGGCGCCCAATACGCGGCCGCGCGCCGGCAATCGGCCGGCTTCAACCGGCCCGGCGAGGCGCCCTTCCAGCCGCAATCGGGCAAGCCGGACTTTGGCGCCGTGCGCCGCGCCTTTTTCAGCCTTTGGGCCAATGACCGCGCCAATATCGAGGCCGGGCTTTATCCCCCGCCGAAGGATGTGCGCCTGCGCGACCTGGCCGCCGCCCTGCGCCGCTCGCGCGCCTTCCTCCAGGATGTGCGCGAGGTGGACCGCCGCCGCCTTGCCCGGGCCGGCACCGAAGTGCGCGAGGGCGATGGCCCCGGCGCCGACACCCAGCGATTTCCGGCGTATTACCGCCAGAATTTCCACTACCAGACCGATGGCTGGCTGAGCGACGAAAGCGCGGAGATCTACGACCACCAGGTTGAGGCCCTGTTCACCGGATCGGCCGACGCCATGCGCCGGGCGGCCCTGGGCGAGATCGCGCGCGAGCTGAAAGGCCGTGATCAACGCCAGGTGCGCCTTTTGGACCTTGCCTGCGGCACGGGCCGGTTTACCCGGCAGGTCCTGACCGCGTTTCCCAAGCTAAACCTCAGCGCGATTGACCTGTCGCCCAACTACACCGCCAAGGCGCGCGAGCTGCTCGCCCCCTGGCCCCAGGCCGATGTCATGGAAGGCGCCGCTGAGGGCCTGCCCCTGGGCGACGACACCCTGGACATGATTGTGTCGATTTACCTGTTTCACGAGCTTCCCGTGAAAATCCGGGAGGCCGCCATCAAGGAGGCGGGCCGCGTGCTCAAGCCCGGCGGGCTGTTCATCGTGGCCGACAGCCTTCAATTCGGCGACACAGACGGGCTCGACCCGTTCCTTGAATATTTCCCGGAAGGCTTCCACGAGCCCTATTACAAGCAATATCTCGGCTGGGACTTCGCGCCGGCCATGGAGGCGGCGGGCTTCGAAAGCGAGCGGATTGAGACGGCGTTCCTCACCAAGGTGCGCAGTTGGCGATTGGGCGCGGCCTAGACCGCACGGATCCCTCGGGCTGACACCGCGAGACTGGCCATAGGTATTGCGTCGCCAGGCGCGCGGGGCAGTGCTAAGGCAGCGCTCAGGGGCAATGCGCAGGGGGGCGTCATGGCCAAGGATATAGCCATAGGCGTCATCCACGGCGTCGGCACCCAGCATGATTGTAAGCCAATCGATTCCGCAGAGCGCAGTTACTCAGCAAAACTCTACCAGGGCCTTAGCCGCAGACTCGGCAAGAAAGCGATGGCGCGCGTGGCTTGGCGCGAAATCGCCTGGGCGGACCTTCTTGCAAAGCGCCAACGCGAATACCTTCTCAAAATCAGGAAAAACACCCGGTGGCAAAAGCCGCGAAAGCTGATCCTGGAAAACCTCTCTGATGCATTTGCCTATCAGCGCACGGCCGTTTCGTCAGACGCCGATGATGGCGCCCGCCGACACAACACTTACCGGCAGATCCACGAGCGCGTGCATGAAATCCTGGCCCGTCTGGAAAAAGATGTTTTGCGAGGCGCGCCCCTTATCCTGTTCGCCCATTCCCTCGGCGCGCATATCATGTCGAATTACATCTATGATGCGCAGAAGGCTGGCGCGCACGGGAGCGCTCCGTTTGGCAACATGACCAGGGTGGCGCAGTTCGTCACCTTTGGCTGCAATATCCCACTCTTTCTTTTCAGCCTGCCTGAGGACTGCGTCGCGCCCATCAAGCGCCCGGATCAAGGTCTCAGCCCGGCGCCGACAAGCGATCGCTGGTGGTTCAATTTCTACGATAAGGATGATTGGCTGGCCTATCCCTTGGCCGAAGCCTGCGACGAATACAAGGCGATGGTAGATTGCGGCGAATTAGAAGAAGAGACCGGCGACGTGGGTAATTTGCTGACGTCTTGGAACATCCTCTCCCACAACGACTATTGGGGCGGGCGAGGTTTCCTGCGGCCAGCCGCCAAGATCGTAAAAGACGTCATGGCCGCGTATTAAGCCGCAGCGCCCTTCGATTTCACGCCGGCCTAGCCCCGTGGCCCCTTTACCTCTTGCAGCGTCGTCTTGCGCACGGCGCGGCCCAGATCGACTTTGCCGCGGCCATAGGTGGGCGCTCCGGCGCCCGCGCCGCTGACGGCGCTGCCTGGCACGCCGCCTGAAAGTTTCGCCGTGAGCGGCGGCACGGCCATGGCCTCGGGCTGTGGCCCGTCGGGATCGAACAGGGCCGCCAGTTGCTCGGTCATGGCGCCGCCAAGCTGCTCGGCGTCCACAATCGTCACGGCGCGTTGGTAATACCGGGTCACATCGTGGCCGATGCCGATCGCCATAAGCTCCACCGGGCTTTTCGTTTCGATTTCCTCGATCACCTGGCGCAGGTGGCGCTCCAAATAATTGCCGACATTGACGCTGAGCGTGCTGTCGTCCACCGGCGCGCCGTCACTGATCACCATGAGGATCTTGCGCTGCTCTGGCCGGGCCGTCAGCCGGTCATGGGCCCACAGCAGGGCCTCGCCGTCGATGTTCTCCTTGAGCAGGCCCTCGCGCATCATCAAGCCGAGATTGCGCCTCGCGCGCCGCCATGGGGCGTCGGCCGACTTGTAGACGATGTGGCGCAGGTCATTCAGCCGGCCCGGCGCCGGCGGCTTGTTGGCCTTCACCCAGGCCTCGCGCGCCAGACCGCCCTTCCAGGCTTTGGTCGTAAAGCCGAGGATTTCCACCTTCACGGCGCACCGCTCAAGCGTTCGCGCCAAAATGTCTGCGCACAGGGCCGCCACCATGATTGGGCGCCCGCGCATGGAGCCGGAATTGTCCAGAAGCAGCGTGACCACCGTGTCGCGGAACTGGCTGTCGTCTTCCTGTTTGAAGCTGAGCGGCGCGGTCGGGTCGGTGACCACCCGCGTCAGCTTGGCGGTGTCGAGCACGCCTTCTTCCAAATCGAAGGACCAGGACCGGTTCTGCTGGGCCATGAGGCGGCGCTGGAGCTTGTTGGCGAGCTTCGACACCGCCCCTTGCAGGCCTTGCAGCTGGTGGTCGAGATAGGCGCGCAGCCGGGTGAGCTCTTCGCCATCGCAGAGGTCTTGCGCATTGGCGAGCTCGTCGAACGCGCGCGTGAACACTTTATAGCCGAAGTCCCGTCGCTCATCGCCTTCGCTATAGTTAGGGCGCATGGGCTGGGCGCCGTCTTCCATTTCATCAGGGCTTTCGTCGGCGAGCATATCCTCGTCGGCTTCGACCTGGACGTTGGTGTCTTCGCCGTCCATGTCCTCGCTTTCGCCGGCTTCCAGCTCCTCTGCACTGGCGCCCGTCGGCTCGTCGGAGGTCTCGTCCTGGCCGTCATTATTGTCAGCGGCGTCGTCCATTTCCTCGGGCGCCGCCTCTTCCTCCGGGTCCATCTCCTGGTCTTCGCTGTCGGTGGTCGCGGTAAGGTCGCGGATGATTTCCCGCACGGTTTTGGCAAAGGCTGCGGGCTCATGGACCTGGGCTTCCAGCCGGTCGAGCGCGCTGCCCGTCTGGCTTTCGACCTCGCTGCGCCAAGCATCTGCCATGGCCTTGGCGGCCGGTGGCAAGACGCGCCCGGTCAGGCGTTCGCGCAACAGAAACTCAAGCGCCGGCGCAAGGCTCGCCTGGCTGTCGTCGGAGGTGACCGCGTAGCGCCCAGACTCGATGTTTTCGACGAGCACGGCATCGAGATTATCGCCCGTGCCGGCCATGGCGCGCGCGCCGAGGCTTTCCACCCGCGCTGTCTCGGCGGCGTCATAGACCGCGCGGGGCACATCGCCCTTGGGCCTGTGGGCCGCATGGGCGGACGCATCGTGGTGGGCAAGGCGCAGGGCAGTGGCGTCGGCATGGCCACGGGCGCGGGCCGCCAGCTTCGGTGACAATTCCCGCGGCGGCGGCGGAAGCGTGATGCGCTCGCGCGTTGCCGGGGCGCCGTCGGCGGAGAACACCACGTCGGCGTCGCGCTCGCCGCCCATGGCCTTGGCAACGGTGGCCAGGGCTTGTTTGAAAAGTTCGTAGGCGGTTTCTTCCGGGGAATTCGTCATCGGTTTGGACATAGCGCGGCGCCGCCTGGCTGGGTAGGGCCAGGCCTGGGCTGCCCTACGGCAAGACCCAGATCAGCTGGCCGATGGTTTGGCGCGCGAGCCCCTAGCGCGCCTTGCGCCAGACCTTTAGAGGATCGAAGGCGCCAGTTTCGGCCGCCGCTTTCAGCCGTTCAATCTGGGCATTGACCGGGCTTTGAGTCTGACCACCGCCGTAAATGTCGGCATCAATCCGGCAAATCCGGTCAAACAGCGCCTCGGTTTCGGTGACCAGCCGCAAAAATGTGTCCGGAAGACCAGAATTGGCCTGGGCGCCCGCATCCAGCGCCGGGCCTTCGCGCACCATTCGGTACTTTTTTGCCATCGCCTCTTCAGGCTGCATGTCCCCGTCGCGCACTGCCTTTTGCATCACCAGCCAACTGGCCGCCTGCATCAAGCGCGTGGTTACATCCATGCTCCACGAGGCGTAGGTGAGGCTGGCTTCGCGGGCGAGGTCCTTGGCGGCGGTGCGGCCAGGGCCGTCCAGGTAGGCGGCGGCCTCTTCAACCAGGGCCATGCCTTCGGCAAACACGCGGTCGAACACCTTCCCGCCCGTGAAATCCGAGCGCGGGCCAATCCCCTCTCCGCGAATGACGCTTTCGCCCATGCTCATTCCTTCCAAACGGCGCCCCGGACCAGCGGTAGGGGCGCGCCTATTACAAGCCCGTTAATCCGATCCGCCGAACATCGCATCAGCGGCGCTGCGATGGGCGAGCTTACGGGCGATCTCTGCCTCGCAGGCTTCAATTTCCGCGCCAAGCGCCAACACCTTGGCCTTCAGCTCTTCGACCGACATGTCCTCAAGCGGTCGCGGCGTATTGGAAAGAACAGACTCGCCTTCATCCATGATGCGCCCCCCTTAAGCTTTTCCGGTTTTCACATTAGAGCTAATCGCAGCGGGCGCAATGCACCGAGCTCGCCTCATAACGGCAAGGATTGGCGATGCCCCAGACCATGAAAGCGATTGCGACGTCGGCGGAGGCGCCGCTGGCCCTTGCAGATGTTGCGCGGCCGGAATGCCGCCCCGGCGAAGTCGTGATCGAGATTAAGGCTGCCGGTCTCAACCGGGCCGATCTGTTGCAGAGAAAAGGCCTTTATCCCCCGCCCAAGGGGGCGCCCGAAACGATGGGCCTGGAATGCGCCGGGGTTGTTTACGAAGTGGGCGAGGGGACAGCGCGCTGGCAAGTGGGCGACCGGGTGTGCGCGCTGCTCGCCGGCGGGGGCTACGCAGAGGCGGTGGCGGTGAATGCCGGCAGCGTGCTTCCCCTGCCTGGCACCCTGTCATTTGCCGAGGGCGCGTGTTTCGCCGAGGCGATGATGACCGTCTATGCGAATGTGTTTATGCGCTGCGACCTCCAGGCCGGCGAGACCTTTTTGTGCCAGGGCGGCACCAGCGGCATCGGCGTCATGGCCATCCAAATGGCGCGCCAGGCCGGCGCCGGCCAGGTCGTTGCCACGGCGGGCTCGGCCGAGAAATGCGCGTTGATCAGCGCGCTCGGGGCGCACGCGGCGATCAATTATCGCGAGGAGGATTTCGCAGCCCGTGTCAGCGCCCTCGGCGGCGCAGACGTGATCCTCGACATGGTGGGCGGCGCCTATGTCGCCAAACACCTGGAGATCATCAAGCTCAATGGCCGGATCTGCAATATTGCCTACCAGGACGGCGCCCGGGTTGAGCTTGATCTCATGCGTCTGATGCTGAAACGGGCGGTGCTGACTGGAACGACGCTGCGCGCGCGCACCAGCGCGGAAAAGCGGGTCATCCGCGACGGGGTCGAGGCGCGGTTTTGGGACGCCGTGATTTCCGGAGACATTCGCCCGATCATCCACCGCCAATATCCGCTGGCGGAGGCCGACGCGGCCCAACAGGCCATGGCAGCAGGGGGCCATTCGGGGAAGATTGTACTGGTGACCGATGGCTAGTTTCACCGTCCTGGGGATCGAGACAAGCTGCGATGAAACCGCCGCCGCGGTGGTGCGCCTGGAGGGCGGCGCAGCGCAGATCCTCGCCGAGCGGGTGGAGAGCCAAGCCAGCGACCATGCGCCGTTTGGCGGCGTCGTTCCCGAAATCGCGGCGCGCGCCCATGTTGCCGTCGCCGACACATGCATTGCCCGGGTCATGGCGCAGGCCAATCTCGATTATGCCCAGTTGGACGCCGTGGCTGCCACCTCAGGCCCAGGCCTGATCGGCGGCGTGCTCGTAGGCATGATGACAGGAAAAGCCCTCGCCCAGGCGAGCGGTGTGCAGTTCTTGCCGATCAATCATTTGGAGGGCCACGCCCTTTCGCCGCGCTTGGCGGGGACAGTGGCGTTTCCATACCTGTTGCTGCTGGTGAGCGGCGGCCATTGCCAATTCCTGGATGTGCGCGGGGTCGGCGCCTATGAACGCCTCGGCACCACGCTGGACGATGCCGCGGGCGAGGCCTTCGACAAAACGGCCAAAGTTCTCGGCCTCGGTTTTCCCGGCGGCCCCGAGGTGGAGCGGATGGCGCTGTGCGGCGATCCCGGCGCCGTAGATTTGCCGCGGCCGCTTCTGGCGAAGCCGGGGCTCGACATGAGTTTTGCCGGCCTGAAGACGGCGGTGGCCCGGGCGGCGGCCGCCGGCGCTGACCCTGGCGACCTGTGCGCAAGTTTCCAACGCGCGATGTGCGATGTGCTGGTCGAGAAAGCCCGCCGCGCCCTGCGCGCCACGGGGCGCAGCACGCTTGTCGTCTCCGGCGGCGTGGCCGCAAACAAAGCCGTGCGCAGCGCCTTAGGCGCCTTGGCGAGCGAGGTGGGCGCTGAATTCATCGCCCCGCCCCTGGCCCACTGCACGGATAATGGCGCAATGATCGCCCTGGCCGGGTGCGAGCGCCTCTCCGCCGGCCTCACCGAAGGAAGCGACCTGGCCTTCAAGGCGCGGCCGCGCTGGCCGCTCGACGCAGAGCGCGCCGAGGCTTCGCCGGCCTATGGATATGGCAAACGAGGGCCTAAGGCCTAAGCGCCAGGCGCCGTGTCTTGGGAGATTTGCTGCCATGGAGCCTGCGCCATCGACCCAAGCGCTGCCACAGTGCACGAATTGCGATGCTGGCGTTCAGAAGGCCTATTGCGGGGTGTGCGGCCAGCGCTTGAGAGAGCCGCGGCGCCTGGTGATTGGCCTGGTCCAAGACGTGGTCGTGGAAACCCTCTCCGTCGACGGCAAACTGGCGCGCACGCTCACCCTGTTGCTTCGCGCCCCTGGGCGGCTGGCAGAAGCTTATCTTTCCGGTAAACGCGTGCGCTACACCCCGCCGTTTCGACTCTATCTCTTCTCCAGCGTGCTGTTCTTCTTTGCCTTTTTCTTCCTGGTTTCAAACACGTTGAACCTGGCTGAAGCGCCCGATGCTCCCGCCGCGCCCGCCGCAGGCGAGGACGCAGCGCAGGGCGAGGCCCGCGCGTCACCACCGGGCTTCTTCCAAGGCCTTGAGGCCGCCGAAGGCGACGTGCCCGATTGGTTTTACGCCGGATTGGCGCGGATGAACCTTGCCAGTCAGAGGCTGCAAGAGGATCCACGGCTGTTCTTTGCCCAGGTGCGCGACCGCCTGCCGAGCACGCTGCTGTTGGCGCCGCTCGCCTATGGTGGATTTCTGACGATCTTGTACGTCTACCGGCGCCGCATCCTGATCTACGACCATCTCGTGGTGAGCCTTTACATGCATGCGGCGCTTTACGCCTATCTGACCGCAGTTCTCGCCCTGAGTTTGGTCCCCAGTATAGGCTGGATCGCGAATACCGGCCTTTTGGCCTGGGCGGCGTGGCAACCCTTCGCGGTGCTGCGCCAGGCCTACCGCTCCAATTGGGTCTCGGTGGTCGTGAAGGGTGCGATCCTGCAAGCGGTGTATGGGATGACGGTTTTGCTGCTGATTTCAGCCAGCTTGGGCCTTGCCCTCTATAACAGCTGACTCACCAGCCCCAGCTGCCAGGCCCGCCCTTGAACGGGCCCGCGACATGGGAGGTGACCCAGCCGCCGTAAAATCCGCCGGGCTGGGGCTCTACCTGCTCGCCGCCGACAAAACAGGCATCCATGGCCCCTGGATAGAAGGCGACATGGTCGCGAAGGGCGACAAACCCCGGCGTCGGATCAGGGTAGCTCCAGGCCGCCTTGGCAGCGATTTTGCCGTCGACCACCACGTCGAAGTAGCGCGCCTGGCCCTTCCATTCGCACAGGCTGCGCTCGGCGTTGGGCTGGAGGACGCCGGCGGCGATGTCCTCGGGCGGGATGTAATAGGTCGGCGGATGGCTGGTCTCCAGCGTGCGCTGGCCGCGGGCTGTATCGGCGATGACCCGGCCGGCGAACTCGACCTTGAGACGCAGGGGCGTGGGCGCGCAAATTGCGGGACGCGGATAGTCCCAAACGCTCTCCTGGCCAGGCTTTGGCGGGATGGGGCGGGGCGCTGGCGCCATCGCTTCAACGATAGAACGCCTGGGCGCGCAGTCAAAAAAGTCCCGGACACGGCACACCGCGCCCGGGACAGACGATCCGGCAAAACGAGAGCAAGAGGAAACGCTGGCCGGAGAGGTTCAGTTGGCCGAACTAGACCAGGGCCACCGCGCCATAGGCGAAGACCACAAAGACAGCCGTTAGCGGCAATGAGGCTGCCAGGCCAATGAGAGTGCGAGACGTTTCAGTCGTGTCGGACAAGCGCATGGGAAAAGCTCCAAAACAGTGTCTGGCAGGGCAAACCCCTGTCATGAGCTCTAGATAGCAAATGCTGATCAAAAATCAATGAATAAAATTCTTATTATTCATTTATCACATGGAGAGGTTCTATGCCGGCCTCCAGGGCGCTCAGAAGAACAGCGAGCACCCCGTGGAGTTCGCGGCGCAGTTTCGGCAAGGTGAGGCGCGAAAACAGTTGCGGGTATCGAAACTTCATCGTGGCGACCTGGAGCGTCTCTGCCAGGAAGATGGGCTGGGCCATGGGCGCAAATTCGCCGCGCAGAACCCCGTCCTCGAGAATTTCAACCAGATTAATCCGTTCCTGGGCCAATTCCTCATTCGCGAACAGGGGCCGGTTCTCGGCAAGAACCTCTGCCACCTCTAAAATCTTCGCGTCGGAGTCGAGCTTGTTGAACGTCGTCTCCATGCCATACGTAAAAAAGCAGATGAGCCGGTCGCGGGCCGAGCCTTTGCTGCGGGCGATGCGCGCATATTCCTGGTAAATTTCCAGGTTGAACTTCCGCGCCATGGCCTCGGCGATATCGAGTTTACTGGCAAAGAAACGATAGATATTGCCCGCCGACATATCGCAGTCTCGGGCGATTTCGGACATGGTGGTTTTGGCGTAGCCATAATGCAGAATACGCTCCACCGCCGCTTCAAGGATGCGCTCTCTCGTGTCTAATTTCGTAGCCATCACACCACTTTAGGGCTATTTTCTGAATGATCAATGTTTTCTTCATGATGCGTTCAGCCGGCGGGGCGGCGCTGTGAGTGCCATCCAGTCCATTGCCGTCCTCGGCGCCGGCTCCTGGGGCACCGCGCTTGCCGTCTCTGTTCAGTCGGCGGGGCGCGACGTTAAGGTGTGGGCCCGCAGCGCCGACCTTGCCGCCTCGCTCAAAAATGGCTTGGGAAATCCGGCCTACCTGCCCGGTCTCGACCTGCCTGCCCTGAACGCATCGGCCTCGCTCGACCATCTTGACGGCGCAGAGGCCGTGCTCGCAGCAGTGCCCGCGCAGCATGCACGCCCGATCCTGGCCGCATTGGCGCCCCACCTGAAAGCCGGCACGCCCGTCATCCTGTGTGCCAAGGGCATTGAGCGCGGCACGCTCAAACTGATGCAGCAAGTCCTGGGCGAGGCCCTGCCACACGCTGTACCGGCCGTCCTCTCCGGGCCTTCCTTCGCCGCGGACGTGGCGCGCCACCTGCCTACCGCCGTCACGCTCGCCTGCGCCGATCCAGACCGGGGCCGCGCGCTGATGCAGGCCCTCGGCCGTGAGACGTTTCGGCCTTATTGGAGCGGCGACATGGTCGGCGCAGAGGTGGGCGGGGCGGTCAAAAACGTCCTCGCCATAGCCTGCGGAATGGTCGAAGGTCTCGCCCTCGGCCGCTCGGCCCATGCCGCACTGATGACGCGGGGCTTTGCAGAAATGAAGCGCTTGGCAACGGCCCTGGGCGGGCGCCCTGAAACCCTGGCTGGGCTCTGCGGGCTGGGCGATTTGGTGCTCACATGCTCCTCGGCGAAGTCGCGCAATATGAGCTTCGGCAAGGCTCTGGGGGAGGGGCGCAGCGCCCAGGATGTCCTGGCCGAGCGCCGGGCCGTAACCGAGGGCGCCGCCACCGCGCCGGCACTGGCTGCCCTGGCGGCGCGTCACGGGGTAGACATGCCCATTTGCGCGGCTGTGAACGCCATCCTAGACGGCCAGATCACGGTCGCAGAAGCCATGGATCTGCTTCTGTCGCGCCCGTTTAAGGAGGAACACTAGTGGCAACCTTCATGCTTTACTGTCTGGACAAGCCGGGGGCCGGCGCCCTGCGGCTGGAGCACCGCCCGGCGCACCTGGACTGGGTGCGTCAATTCGAAGACCGCATCGCCATGGCCGGACCGCTTTTCGCCGATGATGGCGAGACCTTTGCGGGCTCGGTGATCGTGATCGAAGGCGAAAGCCTTGCGGCGGTCCGCGCTTGGTCCACCGGCGATCCCTATGCCCGCGCGGGCCTGTTCGAACGCGTAGACATTCGCCCGTTCAAATGGATCCTGGGTCAGGCAGGCGGCCTAGGATAATCCGATCCGGCCCAGCATGCCGCCCACATCCTGCTGGCCGAATTTGAGGCGCAGTTTCACATAAATGCCTTGGTCGGCATATTCTGCGGCCTCGAAATCGCGGTCGGAAAAGCCCACGACATTGTACCCAACGCTGATCCATAGGTCGTCCTTCGGCGACAGTCCCACGCTCGGGCCAAAGGCGTACTCGCGCGTTTCACTGGCTTCACCATCCATGACCAGGCCGTGCAGCCCAATATCCACCCGCTCGGTCACATCGTGGCGCAGCTCGCCGCCGATCAGGTGGGTCCACCCGGAAACGCGCACGCCGCCGAGACGCGTCTCGGCATATTTGGTGCCGAGAAAGCCCGCCAATTGGGTGCGTTCGGTGAGCATCGTGTTGGCCGCGAAATTGTTCACAACACGCCAATCGCGGATGCCTGCGCCCTGCTCTGCCGCGCTCACGTCCAGACGGTTGACGGCCGTCGTCCCGGCGTCCCGCGGCCGCAGGGCAAGGCCAAGCCTGGCGTCGAGGGTCTTACGCGTGCCCAGCGCCCCGCCCGTCTCGGTTTGGTATCTGACGCTGGTGGCGTAGGACAGGTCGCCGGAGAGCTCCCGGGCAGCGCCGAAGATCGCCGCGTAGCGCGTGCTTCCCAGGCTTTCGCGCATTTCCCCGCGCAGGCTGACAATCTCGGCCGGCGTGCGGTAAGCTGCGCCGAGATAGGCAGACGTGAAACTCTCATCGGCGGTCAGCTCGCTGCGCACGCCCTCGGCGAGCGGGGACACAGCGGCGTCGGCAAACGGGTCGCGCGGCGCGCCATCACCGTCGACGCGAGAGCGGTCGGCCGCGCCGAGACTAAAGCTCCAGGCATCATTCAAGCGCACGGTCTGGTCGACCCCTATGGTTGCCGATAGACGCCGGGCGCTGTCCTGGCTGACCTCATTAAGGCCAGAGGTGACCCGCGCCCCGGCCCAGGGCAGCAGCGTCACGCCGACCCCAGTATTGGTGCCCGACGCATTGATACCGTCCAGGGTCTCGTGGCGCACATTCAACGTCGCCAGGCGGGTGATCTGCTTATCAACGCCAAACACTGTGCGACCTGGAAAAAGGCTCACCTCATCACTGTTGAGCGCGCCGAGGGGCTGGTCGTGGGCGGCCAGAACCGTGAGGCCCCATGCCGGAAATGTGCGGCTCGCATTTGCTGTGGCGAGCACGGATTCGCGCGGCGCCTCGTCAACTGTTTCATTGACGTGTCGCAGACCCACAGACAGGCTCGACAGGGCCGAGGCCTGTTGGAAAGACAGGTCAGCGACCTGGCGCGAGGCATCGCTGGCCAGGCTGTCTTCCATATAGCCGGAAGCGTTGATGCTGCGCGTGCGGCGCAGGCCTGTATCGGCGTCGATGCGCTCGCCGACCACGGCCGACAGCTCAGCGCCCAACCGCCGCACACCCAGCGTGTTGGTTCCGGTCTGGCCGAGGCCGAACCCGGCTTCCTCCTCGCGCGCATAGGCACGCACAGCCAGCCCCTGGCGCTGGTGGGCAACCTCCAAAAGCCAAGCATCGCCGCTCACTTCGCTCTGGCCGTCTTCGCCGGGCCGGCGCGTCGAGGTTGCATACTCGGCTCGGTATTGGGTTTGCTCACCCAGGGTCCCCGACAGGTCGATGCCAGACAGGCTGTTTTCCGCATCGCCTGAAACGGCCGATCCATCCTCATGAATGTGGGTGAGCCCAAGCTCGGGGCCACCCTCGGCGAGCTTTAGCGCGGCGCGTCCCCCATAGGTGAGATTTCGCTCCACATCTGCCACAGCCTCGTAATCGACGACGATCACCTGCTCGTTGAAGGCTGAATCGACGGCGTCGACGGGCGCGCGCATCAACAGCCGGCCCGTGTCGTAATCGATGTCGTAATCGACAAAGCGCACCAGCCGCCGCCGCGCGACGATCGTGTCGGGGCGCGTGCGGTCCCTGGCCTCGACGGTGATCTCCTCGCTCCCGCGCACAATCGGAGCCTGGGACAGGCGATAGGGCCCCGACGTGCCATCGGCTGGGATCTCGTCCTTAACGAAGCCTTGATTGGTCTCAGCGGCGAAGCCGGTTGCCGACAGCCGATCGCCTTCATGTTGGGCGCGCAGGCCCGACAGCCGCCGCGAATAGGTGGCCAATTGGCTGTCGCGCAGGTCGGTATTGAAGTCGCCAAAGACAATTTGTGCGGTCTCGCGCTCCATTTTGACATAGACCGGATATTGGCTCGGCGCTTCTTGGTATTGTGCCGAACGGTCGCCATAGAGCGTATAATACGCGTTGGGGTCGATCTCATCGAAGAGGCTTTCGTCGCGCCCGCCGCGGCGTTTGGCCGTGTCGATGGCCAGCGTCATCAGCCATTCACCGCGCACCATGCCCTTGGCGAACAAAGCCACCCGCCCGTCTGTGTAGAGATCGTCTTCGCTGACTGGGCTGGCCGCGTCGGTGTTGAGGTAGCCGCCCTCTGCCTCGGCGAGCCCAACCAGGATCCAGTCACGTTTTTCAGGGCGCAGATACGCCGAAATTTCCTCAACACGCCCGTTCTGCAGCGGAACGCTGAGACGCACGAGCCCCGTTTGCAGTGTGGGCTCCAGCTCGATGCGCACAATACCGTCGGCGTCCACCGCCGCGCCAGTGCCATCGATTTCTGGGCGGGCCACCGCGTTGCTGGCCTCCAGTTCGGCCTCGCTCAACTTGCGATACGGCGCGTTCACCTCAACATCGACCACCAGGCCGGCATGGACGCGGCGCCCGCCAGCATCCTCCAGGCGCAGCGCCAGGACGGGCGGCGTTCGTCCGTCAGCCACCAGCACCGATTGGTCATCGACGAGGCGTACCCGCTGGGCGCTGTCGACAAACCAGATTGACCGGGTCAACGTCTCGATGCGGCCGTCACTGTGGGTGACGCGGGCTTCGAAGAGGTTTTCGCCGGGTTCGATGTCGACGCCCCGCCAGCGGAACAGGGACTGGGCGCCATCGCTGGAGGTGAGCCGCCGCTGGGTGTTGAGCGCGGGGACGGGCCGGCCGTTGAGATAGAGCTCCATTGAGGCCCTGTCGGGCCCGTGGATACCGATGGAAACTGAGCGTTGGGCCGGCGATACGTCGGGCGCGGGATAGGCCCATGCCAGGCCCGGCGGCTGTTGGTCGAGCCAGGCGATGTCAAAGACCGCCGCCGCGTCTTCACCGTCTTCACCAGGTTCGAGACCGGCTTGCGCGGCCGCAGCGCCAGGGTCTTCACTCAAATAGAAGTTGGCGCGCCAGACCGCGCCGCCGCGCACATCGACGAATTTCGAGACGGCCGAGCCGGCATACCGGCTGGTTTCCTCGCAAACCATGGGCGTAAAGCCGCTCGGCAGCGTGGCCGTATCGACCTGGACCACATGGGTGCCCGGCGAAACACCCTCAAAGTGGAACAATCCATCCTCGTCGGAGACGACATAATCGCCTGTCTCCATATAAAGGCGCACGCCGGCCACGCCGATCCCGTCCCTCACCTCACGGGCCCAGTCCGCCTCGCCGTCGCAGGCTCCCGATGCCACGCGGCCGATGATGAACCCTTCGCTGCGCAGAAGATCTTCCTCGATGCGCACGAAGGCCTTTGCCGTGTTGGACAGGGCCATGCCGAAGGGCGTCACGGCAAGAGCGGCATTTTCGGCGGTGCCCAGGGTCGTTCCGGGCCCAACTGCCAGCACATAGGAAAGCTGGACCGTCTCGCCAGGCTCGATCCGCCCCATGTCAAACGTCACCGTCTGGCCCGCAGGGCCGATCTCAGCGCCGGGCACGTCGTCGTCTCCGAACCGCGCCGAGCCATCGACATAGCGCATGCCCCGGGGCAAGAGGTCCTTAATCAGGAGCGGCAGGCTGCCGGTTTCGCGGTTTTCGACTTCGACCGTGTAGGAGATGAAATCGCCTATGGCGGCCGAGGCAGCGCCGGCGCGTTTAATGACCGCCAAGCCGCGCGAGGTGTCCAGGGGCACGTCAAAGTTCAGCGGCCCGGTGGCCGAGACGGTGAAAGCAGCGCCGTAGGAGCCTTCGATCACCACGAACGGGCCATTGGGCAGATCACTCAAGCCTTCGGCGGGAATGCCCGACGGGAAGGCATACTCTTCAGGCGGTGTGACCAGAAGCCGGTAGTCACCCGGCGCCGTCAGCGGGAAGAGGAATGCCCCAGGGGCGAGTTCGTAAAGCCGGCCGCTCTCATCGGTGACGGTGCCGCCTGTGGTGACGGTGGAGGGAAAGGCAGAGACCCCGTCAATGCCGAACACCTCGGCAGGCGCGCCGGTGTCGGCCTCAACCAGGGTGACGCTCGCCCCATCCAAAAGTTCACCGGTCAGGGAATCAAACAGCCGGCCGAACGGGTCGACCAGGGCGGTGTCCACGGAAATCTCGGTGGCGTCGAACGGGTCGACATAGGTCGCGGTTAGCTGCGCGTTCTGGGGCGCCGACAAGACGCCGTCATTGGGCTCGGCTGGGCCGTCGGCGCTCGGCAGCCAGGCATAGAACCGGCCCGTGTCAGGACCGCTTTCATACAGGCGGAGGATCACCTCATCGCCGGCCGACGAGCGAACCGTTATGATCAGGGTTTCAATGGCGCTGGGGTCGCCGTTTTGCCCCAGATCCTCCACGCAAACGATGACGAGCTCGCCTGGGAAGAATCTCTCGGCTGCCACCAGTGACACTGGGCCGCTCGTGTCCAGGGGCGTGCCGTCCATGCGAAATGGTGGAGCCTCGGGCAGAAACTGGCTGGGGTCCGCGCTGCCAGATGGGCTGAAATCAGAGCCATTCAGGTTTGCCAGTTCGCCTTCGCTGGCGCCGGGCACGACGCGCAAAAACTCGATCGTGGACGGGGTGGGACGGGCAACGACGGTAAAGGTGGCGGCGTTGGTTTGAAGGGAGACACCGCGCCCGTCCTGCTCATAGGTCAGGCTGGCTACATTAACGACGTCTTGGCCAAGCGGCGTAACGGCGCGCGCAGAATGGTCGGCCATGACAACGAGGGTCATGAACAGCGCACACGCGCGAACTACACTCCAACGGAACGCCACAACACTACACCATCACCTGCGGCGGCCTCACATTTTGCACGGAGGTCGCGCCTTCGGCCCACTTTTCGCAGGCTCTCATGGCCCCGCTTATCCCAGGGCTCGGTTAATATTTCCTTTTAGAAACTGTGGTTTGCAGCTCATATGCAAAAAACCCCCGAGCCACTGGCCCGGGGGTTCTTGTCTAAGGCCCGCCTTGCGCGCTTATTCGATCAAGGCGCGGATTTTGACGGTTGCCACGTTCGTCGTGGCGCCGGCCGTGGCCTCAAGGGCTGCGCCCGATACGGTCACCACACAGTCTTCAGAGGCGGACTGGGTACACGAATTGCTGGTCGCGCCGATGAAATTGGTCACGGTCGGAGCAGGCGATGCATCAAAGCCGTCCGTCGCCGTCGAGACCCAGATCACATTGGAGTCCAAGGCGTCGACAATCGTGATGCCGGTCGCGTCGGAGTCTGTGCTTTCTGCATTATTGGTCACCGTAATGGTATATTCGACACATGCTCCCGGCACCGAATAGGCGTTGGGGTCTGGCGTTACCGTGCCCGCGAGGCCTTGACAGGCGGCGACCGTGGAGGATTCGGCAAGCACGCCGACCGTTTTCGCCGCCGTCAATTCCGGGTCAATGATGACCCAGCTGGCACTGTCGCCAAACCGGCCATCATTGGCCGCGTCGCCCGTCAGCGAGCTCGAGCCATCGGCAAAGACGTTTTCGGCATCGTTGACTTGGTCGTTGCCATCGGCGTCGGCCACGGTCAGATCACCCTGGTTGGCTGTAGGAACGACGCCCTCCTCGGTCCACACAGTGGGATTGCGGGTTTCAGCAACGAGAATAATGCTGTCGGTATCACCTTCTTCCAATTCGGAGTTGTTGGTGCGCACCTGGGGAATATCGCCGATGACGGTGACGGTTGCTGTCCCGCCAGGCGGCAGGTCGCAGACTAAGTCTGCGCCGGGCGACTCCACCGTGCCGAGGGCAACAGAGCTGACGGTCTCGTCTTGGGCGCCTTCACAGGTATCGTCGGTGTCATTGTCACCGTTCAGGTCAACTGCGGCGCGGACGAAGCGGATGTCGAGATTGACCAGGTCGGACGCTTCGAATTCGGCTGTCGAGCCGACGGCCAAGTCCGCGAGGTTAAACGAATAGGCCTGGTTGTCATTGCCCGTATTGGTGAGCGTAAACACCAGCGCTTGGTCCTCTGCGCCCGGGGCGACTTGGACAACATCAGCGGTCGGGCTGTTGACCGCGGTCAGGGTCAAGTCGACCAGTCGGTCAACCGTGAAGAGCGTGGGAGAGCCATCCTGAACCGGTGTCGGGCCGGAGTAGCCCCCTGAAGGGTTGGTCACCTCGTCGGGATCGTTTGTGATCCGGGCTTGCTGGGTCGCGCCCACCTGGTAGTCCAGGGTGAATGTGTTGGATACGCTTGTGCCGGCATCGGTCAAGGATTGGGCCTGGGCGACGCCGGCCAGCACGAGCGAGACGCCCGCGGCCATCGCCGTCCGAAGAAGGGTGGTTCTGAATGACATCGCTACGCTGCCTCTTTTCTGTTTTGTCGCGCAGCTAATGGCTTGATTAAATTAACACTGGGCTAAACCCGGCACCTCAATTCCTCGCTCTGGCCAGAGTTTTTGCAGTTTGCTGCAAATAGAAAAAGCCCGCCGTGGCGGGCTTTTGTATATCGCGGTTTGCAGAGGGCCTCTCGGCTAGCGCAAAACGCCCCGGAAACCGATCGCGCCGGACTGGCCGGCGGAGATATCGGCGGTGAAGGCCCACTGCATGTGGGTGATGTCTTCGGCTGTGGCTGGGCGCACATCTGCGCCCTCGCCGACAAACAGATTCTCCCGCTCGGCAAAGTTCAGGCCGCCATCGATGGAATAGGCCACGGCGGTGTTGCGGGCAAATTCCGATCCTTCCAGCAGCACGACTTGGGGCGGCACGGGCATGGTCAGCGTGACGTCTTCGGCGGCGTCCGGCCCGCTATTGGCATAATTCAAGGTGTAAAGAACGGTATCGCCAGGCGCGACAGCGTCTGCGGCCAGGAACGTCTCGGTGACGGCGCCGTTTTCATCGACGCTCTGGACGACTTTCTGGACGGTCTGCTCTGCGGTCAATTCCGCGGCGAAGGCCGCTCCGGCCAAGGCGGGCAGGCACAGGGCAATTAGGCAAGTTCTGATCATGGAGGTGGCCTCGTCTCTTGATATAGCTGCGAGGCTATGGCGGCGTTGTGTTAATCGCCGCTTAAAGTCTTAGCCCGGCCCCGGCCGCGAAGACTGAGGCCAAGGTGGCGGTGAGACAGGGATTCGAACCCTGGAGACTGTTGCCAGCCTACACGCGTTCCAGGCGTGCGCCTTCGACCACTCGGCCACCTCACCACTCTTTGGCAAGCGCCGTTTATACGGGCAGGTCGGTGCGTCGCAAGCAACGATTGTTGTGTCCGGGAACAAGCCCATATTCAGCTGAGCGACATCGACAGGATCCCAGCCATGTTTTTCTCCAGAAGACCGCCCGCCCTGCCCGGGCCAGGTGATGCCCTGCCTGGCCGCAGCGCAGAAATCGAAACCGCGCACACACATTTTGTGTTTGCCCGCCCCCTGAAAGCGCCGGCGCCGGAGGGGCTGGAGACCGCCGTGGTCGCCATGGGCTGTTTCTGGGGCGCCGAGCGCGTGTTCTGGAAACTGGAGGGCGTCTGGATGACGGCGGTGGGATATGCCGGCGGCCAAACGCCCAATCCAACCTATGAGGAGACCTGCTCGGGCCAGACCGGGCACACCGAAGTGGTGCAAGTCGTTTTCGACCCCGCAGTCATTTCCTACGAGGCGCTTCTGGGCGTGTTTTGGGAAAATCACGACCCGACCCAGGGCATGCGCCAGGGCAATGATGTGGGCACCCAATATCGATCGGCGATCTATACGACCTCAGATGACCAGCTCGAGACGGCCCAGGCCATGGCCCAGTCCTACGGCTTGGCCCTGGCTGAACGCGGCCTTGGCGCTGTGACCACGGAGATCAAGCCGCTTGATGCCTTCTATTATGCGGAGGCCTATCACCAGCAATATCTGGCGAAGAATCCAGCTGGCTATTGCGGGATTGGCGGCACCGGCGTGTCCTGTCCGGTCGGGATCGGCGCGGCGGGCTAGAGCGGCGCTTTTGCAGCGGGCGCAGGGCCGCGCTGGGCGAGATACACCCCTGCAAGGATGAGCAGACCGCCCAGGATCTGAACGCCGTTTAGGGGCTCGTCGAAAAGCCCCCAAGAGATCGCGGCGGCCGTTACGGGTTGCATCAGGAGCAAAACGCCGGCGATCGCTGCCGGCGTGCGCCCCAGTCCGAAAATGATCAGCCCCTGGCCGCCCACTTGCACAATCAAGGCAAGAAACATCGGCACGAGGAACCCCTGGGCCTGCGTGGGCAAGGCCCGCTCGCCCGACACGGCAATGAGCAGGCCGGCAACGCAAAGCTCGGTCACCGTAAGCCAGAAGATGGCATCAAGCGCCGACAGGCGGGCGCGCGCAAACTTGGAAAACAGAACATATCCCGACACCAGCGCCGCCGCCCCGAGGGCCAGGCTATCACCGGCCAGGCTCGCTTTACCATCGGCCGGCCCGCCTTGGGACAAAAGTCCCGCCCCGCAGGCCGCGATCAACACCGCAACGCCCCAAAGCCAGCTGGGTCGTTCTTTTAGGACTGCCCAAGCAAGAAGGCCGACGCTGACATTGCCGAGGCTGACGATAAAGGTCGCGTTCGCAACCGTTGTACGCTCCAACCCCCAGTGCCAGAGCGCAATGTTCAACGCAAAGCAGATACCGGCGGGCAAAATCGCCGGGACTGGGCGCGCAGGAAGGCGCCGCTGCATGGCCACGGCCAGGAGAAACAAGAGCGGCGTAGCAAAGGCAAATCGCCAAAACGCAATCGCTTGCGGCCCCAGCGTGTCCAGGCCAAGTCTCAGGCCAATCGGCGCAAACCCGATACAAATTCCGCCGCACGCAACCGCGACAGGTCCCAGGGCGGCCTGGAGCCGCGCACGGGCAGGAGCGCGGTCCAAATCCACCTCTAGGCAGCGGCCATGGCGAAGACATCGCTTGGCGTGCGTCCAGCCGCGCGCAGGGCAGCAATCGCCTGGGATTTATGCGTCTTCGACAACCGGCGGCCATCGGGCCCTAGCACCAGCCGGTGGTGGCGGTAGACCGGTTGCGGCCAGCCCATCAGGGTCTGCAACACCACTTGTATGTGCGGCGCTTCGGCCAAGTCCTGGCCACGGATGACATGGGTCATGCCTTGCACGGCGTCGTCATGGGTGGCGGCCAGATGGTAGGCCACGGGGCTGTCCTTCCGGGTCAAGGCGATGTCGCCATGAAGGTCGGGCTCGGCCCGAATGGTCTGGCTGCGCCCATCCTGTTCCACCTCAAAGCTCATCGCGCTGAACATGAGATCGCCGATCTCGCGCCTGGCCGCCTCCAGCGACAGCCTCCAAACAAACGGGTCGCCGGCGGCCAATCGCCGGCGTTCCTCCTGCGCCGGTAAATCGCCGCTCAGAACGCACCCGCTCGGGAAGGTGGATACGATTTCAGGCCGGGTGCGGAAACACCGGTAGACCAGGCCCCGCTCGCGCAAGTCTGAAACGACCGCGAGATAGGCGTTGAAATGCTCCGATTGCCGCCTGACGGGCCCATCCCAAGCCAGGCCCAGCCAATCCAGGTCAGCGACGAGCCCCGCCTCAAAGGCCGGGGTGCACCGGGTCAAATCGATATTTTCGATCCTGAGATAGGCCTCCCCGCCCGCCGCATCGGCCGCCGCGCGCACCTCGGCTGCGGCGAAGGCATGGCCAAGGTGCAGCGCCCCCGTTGGCGACGGGGCAAAGCGGGTGCGGAAGTTGGCCATGGCTGCCAGTGGACCCAGGCGGGGTCGGCCGTCAACTCGGCCATCGGGCGAGGCGGCGCGCCATTTGCAGCCCCATCGGGGTTTCGCAGTTGCGCGCGCAAGGCGCCCTCGTGTATCGCCGGCAGACAACAAGGCGCCAGGCTCCCATGTCAGAAACCTCCCTGTTTTCCCTAGCTGCAAGCTGGTTGGACCAGAATATCCTCGTCTCCACGGCCCTTATTGTGGCTGGGGCCGCTGCGGTGTTCTCTCTGGCCGTGGCGCTGCTGATCGTGCTTCTGCGCGCGGCCAACGCGCTGGTCGGAAGCGCCGGGGCTGCCTCTAATCGCAAGGTCCGACGCTCAGCCCAGGAGCCGGGCTATACGCTTCTGATCGGTGAGTTTGGCGGCTACAGCTCTAGCGCGGCGCGCGCCCTCATTGAAGATGCGCTTGGCGACTATGGGCCCGAATTTAGCTTTGGCGCGATTTTCAAGATGTTCAGGGTGCGCGGACCCGGCGGGCGGCCCGAGGGAGTTGTGCTGGCCCGCGCGCGCCGGCGCCTAGAGCGATCGGGCGCTGATATGCTGGTGTGGGGCGCGCGTTTATCTGATGACAGCGATGGCCTGCGCATATTTGGCGTCTCGCGGGGCGGCGCCCTGACGCCCCACCAGGCGCGGCCGTTCACGCTGCTTCTGCCCGGCCGCCTGCGCAGTTTTGATGAGGCCGGTCGGCGGGTGGCGGCGTATCTGTTGGCAAAACGCCTGCAGCCCGCCCTGGGGCATCCGGAGTCCTTCCGCGATGAGAAAGTGGCCGGATTAGGCGACACGCTTGATCAGTTGCTCACAGCGTTGCCGCCGAGCGCAGGGCCGCTCTGCCGCGAGACCTATCGGGAGTTGGAAACCGATTTTGCAGCCATCACCCTACATCTCAGCGAGACCAGTGACCGGGCCGAATGGCTCGACCGCCTGATCGAGCGCCGCCGAGCCACGCTAGAGGCGTTGAAACAACATCCCGATACCGAAGCGCAGATTGATGCCAGGCTGGATTTGGGACGCGCCTTGATCAAGCGCGCGGAAACCAATTTCGATCCGGTGGCCGTGCGCGAGGCCTCTGTACACCTGAACGCGGCCATAGACGCCCTGCGCAAACACGCTGTTATCCGCAAAGCCCAGCGCGCCAGCGACGCCTTGGCCCGTGCCCAATCCCTAGTGGAGACGCGCCGGCGCTTTGCGGTGAACTTCTCCGCCTAACGCCGCACTTGCGCCCCTATGCGCCATAGGCTTCGGCAAGGTCTGGATCCTTGGCCGCGACCAGATCTGCCAGATCACAAATCACCTTGGCCTGCTTCCAGGTGGCATCATCCTGCATCTTGCCGTCGAGCATGGCGACGCCGCGCCCGCCGGGCAGCGCCTGAAGAATGCGGCGCGCGAACACCACCTCCTCCGGATCGGGGCTGTAGACGCGCTTGGCCACCGCGATCTGACTGGGATGCAGAGTCCAAGTGCCCACGCAGCCCAGAAGGAACGTGTTGCGGAACTGCTGCTCACAGGCCTCAAGATCGGCGATGTCGCCGAAAGGGCCGTAGAACGGCTTAATGCCCGCCATGCCGCAGGCATCGACCATGCGCGCAACCGTGTAATGCCAGGGGTCTTGCTGGGCGGTGGCGCGCACTTGTCCCGTCTCAGTGGGGTCATCAATCACGCGGTAGAAAGGATGGCCGCCGCCGACCCGGGTGGTCTTCATTTTTCGGCTGGCGGCGAGGTCTGCTGGCCCCAGCGAGATGCCCTGCATGCGCGGACTTGCCAGCGCGATCTCCTCGACCCGGGCCACACCCTCGGCCGTTTCCAAAATCGCGTGCAGCAGGATCGGGCGGGTCAGCCCGGCCTTCGCCTCAAGCTGGGCCAGAAGCTGATCGACATAGTGGATGTCGAATGGGCCCTCGACTTTGGGAATCATCAAGACGTCTAATTGGTGACCCGCCTGCGCCACCAACTCCATCACGTCGTCGAGGAACCAGGGTGAATTTAGCGGATTCACGCGGCTCCAAAAGCCCGTTCCTTTCGCCTGCCAGTCCACCATCTGGGCCATTTCAATCACGCCGGCCCGGGCGGCATCCTTGGCATCGGCTGGTATCGCATCCTCCAGATTGCCTAGAATCACATCAACCGTATCTGCCATTTGCGGCACCTTTGCGCGCACTTTCTCAAGGTGCGGCGGCACGAAATGGATCATGCGCTCCAATTTGACCGGCAATTCGCGGTAGGGCGCTGGGGCACCGGCGGCCAGCGGCTGGAAGAATTGGCGCGGCGTGCGTGTCGACATTTCAGGACCCCTTGAGCAAGACTCGACAGGTATGGCGCGCGCGATCTGGCGTCAAACCGCCGGGGCCCTGCGGGCCATTGGAGGCGGCGGCGCCCTCGCCCGCCGGCCAGGCCCATGTTAGGGCGCGGCCATGGACAAGCCGGCAACAGATGCAGGGCCTGGAGACGCGCCTGACCGCCCATCTGGCGAAGGCGCGCCAGCCCCCCTCGAGGCGGGCTGGCAAATCGCCTTGCCCTCCGGCGCGGTGCGGCCCGGAGGCCAAGCCAGGTGTATCCTCGGCGGCCAGCCCGTACTCGTCGGGCGCACGCTGGAGCGCGGTCTTTTTGCCTTCCGCGATGTGTGTCCCCACCGCCTGGTGCCGCTGAGTGCTGGACGCCAAGTGGACACCCATGGTGAGGCCACCGTTGAGTGCCCCTACCATGGATGGCGATTTGGAACCGACGGCGTGTGCCGCCTGATCCCGTCGCTGACCGAAAGAGACAGCTATCGTCTGTCTGCGTTCCGGGCCCAATCCTTCCCGGTCTTCGAGACCGCGGGCGTGATTTTCCTTTGGCCCTCCCAAGCGCCAGCGGCTGCACCCTTGCAAATTTCAGGTGCTTCAGGGCCGCCTCTTGTTTGGGCCGAGGTGACCCTGGGCGCGGACAGCGGAGACGCGCGCGGCGCCGGCTCGGCGATTTCAGCGCTTGGGTGGTCGCTCAGCCCTGATGGGATGAGCGCGCGTCCAGAGTCTCTGGCGGCAAGGCGCCTTTGCCGGGCACCCGGCCACTTGGAGATCCAGCGCCTGGGCGATCACCTCACCATCGAAAGCCTGCACACAGATAGGGGCGTGCTGAGCATCCTCATCGGAAGCGATGCCGGCAAGGCGCACCTCCTCATTTGGTGGCTCGGGCGCAGCGTCTTTGCCCTTGGCGCGTGGGACATGCGCACGGGTGCCCGCCGGTTCCTCAATGCGCTCGCCGAGGGCGCCGAGGTGGAATTTCACTGAAATTCAGCCCCGCCGGTAAACCCTACTTCCATATCCATGTGCCAAACCGGGGCGTAGCGGATCGGGACACTGGTTGGCCCGGCCACCTCTTAGCGAAGGGCGATGCGGGCATGGCGAAGACAGTTCTGGTCGTTGATGATGATCCCACCCAGCGCCGGCTCTTGCAGGCGGCCGTCGAGAAAGCAGGCTTTGCCTGCCGCACAGCCCCCGATGGCGAAAGCGGCTACGCTATGGGCCATGAGGCCAAGGACGGCGTGGATGTGGTGCTGCTCGACCTGCACATGCCTGGCCTGTCCGGCTTGGAGACGCTGGAGCGCCTGTCAGAGCGCCGCCCGGACCTTCCCGTCATCGTGCTCACCGCCACGGGCGGCATCGACACGGTCGTCCAGTCCATGCGCGCCGGCGCGATCGACTTTTTCGTGAAACCGGTCAGCCCAGAGCGGGTCATCGTCTCCATCAGAAACGCCCTCAAAATGTCGACCCTATCGGGCGAGGTGAAACGTCTGTCTCGCAAAGCCGAAGGCGGCATGGCGTTTGGCGATATGATTGCCTCGGCGCCGACCATGCGCAGCGTCGTGAAGCTCGGCGAGCGGGCGGCGGCCTCCGACATCCCAGTGCTGATCCTCGGCGAAAGCGGGGTCGGCAAGGAAGTGGTCGCGCGGTGTATCCAGGGGGCAAGCACACGGGCCGGCAAACCTTTCGTCACGGTGAATTGCGGCGCGATCCCCGAAAACCTGGTGGAGAGCATCCTGTTCGGCCATGAAAAAGGCGCGTTCACCGGCGCGGTCTCCAAATCCCTCGGCAAGTTTGTAGAGGCCGATGGCGGCACCCTCTTCCTTGATGAAATCGGCGAGTTGCCCCTGGATATGCAGGTCAAGCTTTTGCGCGCCCTGCAAGAAGGCGAAGTTGACGCCGTCGGCGCGCGCCGGCCGACCAAGGTCGACGTGCGTATCATCTCAGCAACCAATCGCGACCTCAGCCAGCAAGTGGCCGACGGCACATTCCGCGAAGACCTGTTCTATCGCCTCAACGTCTTTCCCGTTGACGTGCCGCGCCTGTCTGAGCGGCGTGAGGACATCCCGGCCTTGGTCGAACACTTCATCAAACGCTTTAATGCGGCCGAGGGCACCAAAATCATGGGCGCCCAGGAAGAGACCCTGCGCGTGCTGTGCGCCTTCGACTGGCCAGGCAATGTCCGCCAGCTCGAAAACTCGGTCTTCCGCGCTGTGGTCCTGTGCGACGAAGATTGGCTGCGCCCTGGCGACTTCCCGCAAATCTCCGGTCTGGTGCCCGACTTGGAAGCGCTTCCAGGCCTTCCCGAACTTCCCGTGGCGGCGAATGACGACCTGGCAAGCGCCGAGGGGCCCGTTTCGATCTTTGATGAAAGCGGGGAGATGCGCCGGCTGGAAGACGTGGAGCGCGATCTGCTCGCCTATGCGATCGAGCATTATGAAGGCCACATGAGCGAAATCAGCCGCCGGCTCGGGATCGGGCGCTCTACGCTTTATCGGAAGGTGCGTGAGTACGATCTGCCGGTGCGCGAGCGCGAGACCGGCTGAGCGCGCGCCTGCATGCGCGCGCCTCGCGGCGGCCGCGTCTAAGGCCGCCGCCCCGTGTGAAAATCACCCTTTCCAAGGCCGATCAAATCTGCGAAGAGCGCGCGTGGGACACGGCCGCGCTAGCCTGGACTGGACGACATCCCGGACAGTGCCGAACGCGCCCGATCCCATCTCGATTGGCTCTAAGCCACCGCATTCACAGCCCGTTTTGGGCTTCACCAAGATGGAACTCCGATGTCGATCACTGCAGAGCGTAAAGCTGAACTGATCAAGAAATTTGCCCGCGCCGACGGCGATACGGGCAGCCCTGAAGTGCAAGTCGCGATCCTAACAGAGCGCATCACCAATCTGACTGAGCACTTCAAAGAGAACGCCAAGGACAATCATTCGCGCCGGGGCCTTCTCACCATGGTGGCGACACGCCGCAAACTGCTTGATTACGTCAAGCGCAAGGATGACAGCCGATACCAGGCGCTCATCAAGGAACTGGGAATTCGCCGCTAAAGGCCTTCCTGAACAAACCCGCTGCGGCATGGGGCCCGGCGGGTTCTTTGTATGTCACGAAAGAAATCTCGTATGTTCGACAAACACACCGTATCGCTGGAATGGGCCGGCCGTACACTGACATTAGAAACCGGCCGCATGGCCCGCCAGGCGGACGGCTCCGTGCTGGTCAGCTATGGGGACACAACCGTCCTCGCCACGGCGGTCTTCCAAAAGCATGCCAAGCCCGGCCAGGACTTCTTCCCCCTGACGGTCAACTACCAGGAAAAATACTACGCCGCTGGGCGCATTCCGGGTGGCTTCTTCAAGCGCGAAGGACGCCCGACCGAGAAAGAAACCCTCACCTCAAGGCTGATTGACCGCCCCATCCGGCCGCTCTTCGTCGACGGGTTCAAACACGAGGTCCAAGTCGTCCTCACCGCCATATCCTATGACCTGGAAAACGATCCAGATATCCTGGGCATGATTGGCGCCTCGGCGGCCCTGGTCTTGTCCGGCGCGCCTTTCCTCGGCCCAATTGGCGCAGCGCGCGTAGGCTACAAGGACGGCGCCTACATGATCAACCCGTCGGTGCCGGACTTGGAAGAGTCAGACCTTGATCTCGTGGTGGCGGGCACGTCCGATGCGGTCATGATGGTGGAATCGGAAGCCATGGAGCTGTCCGAAGACGTCATGCTCGGCGCGGTTATGGCCGGCCATGAAGCGATGCAGCCCGTGATCGATGCGATCATCGACCTTGCAGAACGCGCCGCCAAAGAGCCCTTCGATTTTGAAGGCGAGGACCTTTCCGCGGAGCTATCAGCGATCCAGGACCTGGTGGGCAAGGATATAGAAAAGGCCTACACCATCACCGAAAAGCTCGCCCGCCAGGACGCGGTGGCCGCAGCCCGCGAGAGGGCAGCAGGCCAACTCGTCGCCAGCGAAGACGGCAGCGGCGATATGGACCCGCTGGTCTTCAAATCCGCGTTCAAAAAGGCCGAAGCCGCGGTCGTGCGCGGGTCAATCCTGAAGACCAAGACGCGGATCGATGGGCGCGGCCTCGCCGATGTTCGCCCCATCGTGGCCGAAGCGGGCATGCTGCCGCGCACCCATGGCTCATCGCTATTCACCCGTGGAGAGACCCAGGCCCTCTGCGTGGCCACCCTCGGGACCAGCGATGACGAGCAATTCATCGACGGGCTCGACGGAACGTCGAAGTCGAAATTCATGCTGCACTATAATTTCCCGCCCTATTCGGTCGGCGAAACAGGGCGCATGGGCGGGGCAGGTCGCCGCGAGATTGGCCATGGCAAGCTCGCCTGGCGCGCGCTCCAGGCGGTGCTGCCTGAGGCCGACACATTCCCCTACACAATTCGGCTCGTCTCCGAGATCACCGAGTCGAATGGGTCGTCCTCCATGGCCACGGTGTGCGGCTGCGCGCTTGCCATGATGGATGCCGGCGTGCCGATTTCCCGGCCCGTCAGCGGCATCGCCATGGGGCTGATCAAGGAGGATGATGGCGTCGCTGTGCTCTCAGATATTCTCGGCGACGAGGACCACCTGGGCGACATGGACTTCAAGGTCGCCGGTACCAGCGAGGGCATCACCTCACTGCAGATGGACATCAAAATCGCCGGCATCACGCGGGAGATCATGGAGACGGCACTCGCCCAAGCCAAAGGTGGGCGCGAGCACATTCTCGGCGAAATGGCCAAGGCCTTGGACACTGCGCGGGACGAGTTGTCCGACAATGCGCCGCAAATGGAGGTCATGCAGGTGCCCGTCGATAAGATCCGCGACGTGATCGGATCAGGCGGCAAGACCATTCGCGACATCGTCGACACCACCGGCTGTAAGGTCAACATTGACGATGACGGCACCGTGCAGCTGGCCGCGCTGGATAAAGCATCGATCGACGCAGCCCGCAAAAGGATCCGTGAACTGACGGCCGAGCCTGAAGTTGGCGAGATCTACGAAGGCAAGGTGGTCTCGATCAAAGACTTCGGCGCCTTCGTGAACTTCTTCGGGCCCAAGGACGGGCTGGTCCATGTCAGCCAAATGGCCCAGGAACGGGTCGGCCATCCCAAGGATGTGGTGAAGGAAGGCGACACCGTCTACGTCAAACTGGTGGGATTTGATGACCGCGGCAAAGTCCGCCTCTCGATGAAAATGGTGGACCAGGACACCGGCAAAGAGTTTGCCCCCGCAGACGACGAATAAGACGTACACAGATGTCTCTGTAATGAGGGGCTAGCCGAAAGGCTGGCCCCTTTTCGTTGTCATGACCCCTTTTTTAGGTGCACCTTTCGGGCATGCAGGCAGCGGCGATCACAGCTTTGAATTCCTGACACTCTTTCTGGACACTCCGTATACTGTAATTCAGTATAAAATTATTCACACGGACAAATAGACGTTGACTTCGGCCAGCTTAAGCGCAAGCGTGGCCGAATGTTACAGTTTTATGACATAAAAAGCGTCGTCATGGGCTCTGCTATTGCCCTCGCTTTCGCCGTTGTGGCCACACCGGCCCACGGCGCCGCCGCCTCATCGCAGCCCGCCGCTGGCGATGCCTGCATGCTCGAAGACGGGTTTGCGTCGGCGCCCGGTGCATTCGCCGATGAAGTGGCTGCGTGCGCCGCGGCCGGCCAATCGTCCGAAACCGTATCTTACGCCGCCGAAGTGGCTGCGCTGTCTGAGCGACACCGCGCCAAGTTCAACTTGCCGGCCTTGGGTGCACGCACCAGCTTGACCGTGGCGGCCGAAGCCCACGCCCTGGACCTTGCCGCGCGGGGCTATGCCGGCCATGCCAGCCCGGAGGGCTTGACGCATCTTGATCGATTGCGCCGGCTTGACCGGTCTGCATTGTTCAGCGCTACAGGCGGGAACATCGTCATCCTTGCGCCTGGCACGTCTGCGGTCGACGCTTTCGCGGCGCTCATTTCAGACCCGGTCAATGCGGAGAACTTGCGGCGCGACGCCTTCACCGACAGCGGCGTGGGCGTTGCCAAGGCAAGCGATGGCCGCGTCATCGTGGTCCAGGTTTTTGCCCGAATGGACGGGGAGTTAGAGGCGCCGCTGCCCTTGCGCATCGTCGAGACGGCATCGGCTTCAATCTCTGAACTGGAGCCCGGTTTCCACAGCCACCAACTTGCCCTAAGGCCGGTCGGTGCGCGGGTGGCCGCCCCGATTTCGCGTCAGATTGTGCCAAGCCGCCATGCCCGCGGCGAAGCCGGCCTGGAGCTTGAAGCGCAACTCGGAACGGCGCTTTTTTCCCTTTATGGTCCGGTGGTGACCATCGGCTAGGCCGCGCGCGGCGAGCCAACTTGCCGCTCAACGACAAGTTTGCCACAAAGCGCATGTGACCTCGCGCGAGCCCTTTTTGATCGCCCTGTCCGGGGGGTCCGGATCGGGCAAATCGACGTTGGCAGAGGCCCTCATGGACCGCCTGGGCCCAGATATGGCCGCACGCATAAATGAGGATGCCTATTACCGCCCAATGTCGGATTACGGGCCTATTGATACGCCCGAAGCGCGCCGGGCGATCGCGGCCGCGATCGATTATGACGCGCCCGCATCGAAAGATATCGACCGTCTACGGATAGATCTTGCTGCACTTAAGCGCGGCGAGACGATTAGCGCGCCGGTCTACGATTATGATCGCCACGATCGAAGCCGCGAAACGCGGGCCATTGCGCCGCGGGCGATCCTTGTGCTCGAAGGCATTCATGCTCTGTCTATTCCAGTAATCCGTAAACTGATTGATCTGTCTGTATACGTTGACACTCCCGATGATCTCAGGCTTGCCCGGCGCCTTCGACGCGATGTGGCCGAGCGCGGGCGGAGCGTGGAAGACGTCCTTGGCCAATATCTCGCCACTGTGCGCGCGGCCCATTATCGCTACACCTTCCCGGCAAAGTTCCAGGCTGATCTTGTCATCGCCGATGAAGGCCTGCCCGCCTATGGGCATCTAAAGCCGACCGAGGCCGCGATTGAGCGGATGATGGCGCCCGTGCTGGAGCGCCTTGAGTCCGAAGGCGTCCTGGACCAGACTTGAAGCATGTGGAAAAGCGCCTTTCTCGCGCTAGCCTACGCCAGCGGGCCGGGCCTAGCTTTGGCCTGTGACATGGCGCCTAACTCGCGCCCGTCTACCGTGACAGGGTATGTGGCTCTCGCCAATGCGTGCCTGGGCGCGCCGCCCGACCCGGCGGGCTTCGATGCGCCGGCAGAGGCGGCGTTTGCGGCAAAGATAAATCGCGCCCGCGCCGAAGAAGGCTTGCCGCCATTGCAGGTACGCCCGGCCCTCTTGCCCGCAGCGCGGTTCCATAGTCTCGACCAGATCTGGAACGGCACCTTTGGCCACTCCGGCGCCGATGGGCGCACCCAAGGCGACCGGATCAGCGCCCTAGACAGGACGCTTGTGCGCAGTTTCGCGGCGGAGAATGTCGCCTGGGTGAGCGGCGATCTCGATCCTGCCATCGTGCCCGATCTCCTGCATAACGGCCTGATGGAAAGCCCGGGGCACCGCAAAAACATCCTCGCTGACCAGGCCAGTCACATGGCGATTGGCGTGGCGCGCGTCTATGACGGGTGGGCGGTCACCCAGCTTTTTGTGCGCCAAGAAGGCGAGATGACTGCGCCCGTGCCGGCCTGTCGCACCAAAGCCGACGCCCAAACCATAGATGCGAGGCTGGCAAACTGGAGCCCCGCAAAAATCGACGAGGTTCCAGACGAGCCGCGCGCCGGTGTGCGCGGTGATCCTGCGTGTCCGGCAGCAATGAGGGCCGCGCTCCGCATAGAAGGGCGGCGGCCGATGCCCGGCGGTGGCTACCAGGTGATCATGCTCGCTGGGCCGAGTGTCGACACAGGGCGGGCCGCGATGGCGGTGCCGGGCCCGGCAGACGCGCCGTGAAGTCGTCGCCGGAAACCCATGTGCCGCTGGCCGGTTTTCCCGCCTTTCCCGAAGCGGAAATGCGCGCGCGCGCCGAGGCATTCCATCGGCAAATGACCAGCCGGCGTTCAGTCAGGGCGTTTTCAGATCGCCCTGTTGACCGCGCGGTGATCGAGGCGGTCATCGGCGCTGCCGGCACGGCGCCGTCGGGGGCCAACCACCAGCCCTGGTTTTTTTCATGCGTCTCATCGCCTGAGAAAAAGCGCGCGATCCGGATTGCCGCCGAGGCCGAAGAGCGCGCCTTCTACGACGGCAAGGCAGGCGAGGAATGGCTGGACGCCCTGGCGCCGATCGGCACCGATTGGCGCAAGCCCTACCTTGAAGTGGCGCCTTGGCTAATCTGCATATTTGCCCAGCGCCGCGGCGGCGCAAGGGCCGGAGAGGACAAGAAGAACTACTACATCCATGAGAGCGTCGGGATCGCCACCGGCATGGCCATGGCTGCCTGCCACAATGCGGGCCTCGCAACCCTGGTCCACACGCCCAACCCGATGTCTTTCCTTGCCGATGTGTGCGGGCGGCCGGCGGGTGAAAAGCCGTTTCTGATCTTGATTGTGGGCCATCCGGGCGAAGGCGCCATGGTGCCTCGCCATGCCTTGGAGAAAAAGCCGCTGAGCGCGATCGCCGACTTCCTATAGTTGGCATCCCAGCCGCAGACCAACGGGGCGGCTCAGGCGTCCAGTTCGACATCCCAATACAGATAGTCCATCCAAGTCTCGTGGAGGTGGTTGGGCGGAAAGCGCCGGCCAATGTCCTGGAGCTGGTAATTGGTTGGCCGGATCGGTTTGCGACTTGGGAACATGCCGGCATCGCTTGGCAGCCGCCCGCCCTTGCGCAAATTGCACGGTGAACACGCCGTCACGATATTGGTCCAACTCGTGCGCCCCCCGCGTGAGCGCGGCACCACATGATCAAAGGTCAAATCCGTCTCAGACCCGCAATATACGCATTGGAACCCATCGCGCAGGAACAGGTTGAACCGCGTAAACGCGGGCGGTCGA
The DNA here is from genome assembly GCA_038747245.1 of Pseudomonadota bacterium. GTDB lineage: Bacteria > Pseudomonadota > Alphaproteobacteria > Caulobacterales > Hyphomonadaceae > UBA5336. The sequence goes on from JBCDJY010000002.1 coordinate 110,479, forward strand.
TCCTGGCGCACGAATTCGCGCAGGGCGATCACGCTCGGCAGCGCCATTTCAAAGCTCGGGCTGCGCACCACTTGATCGTATTCTGCAATCACTTCGACCCGGTTCAGAAACACGGCTTTAACCGCGTCCTGCCACGACCAAAGCGACAGTGGGTAGTAGGAGAGCGGGCGGAAATCGGCGTTCAGCACAAGCGCTGGACGCCCGCTGGGCGGCGCTGCCAAGACTTCAGCCATCGAACCCCTCCATCGGTTGGGCGCAAGGCCGGGGGAAACATGCGTGATAGGTGGCGGCCGCCTCCTTGATTGCGCCGGTATGTGCGCCTTCGATGCCAAGAATATGACAGATCGCCGGCGATGCGAGCAAAAAAGATGGACAGTGGGTCGCGCCCCTCACGTATCGTCTACGGGCGCAGCCGGCGCGGCGCGGTGGGCATTGACCCAGGCCCAGAGCAGGTGGGTGGCCACGCCGCGCCAGGGCGACCAGCCGGCAGCCAACGCGCCAAATGCCTTTGCGCTTGGGCGTTCGGGCGCGCCGGCCAGCAAGCGGTAGCTTTCCATGAGGCCGACATCGCCGGGCGGAAAAGCGTCCAGGTCGCCCAGGGTCGACATGAGGAAAATCTCCGCCGACCACGGGCCGATGCCTTTGATCGCGGTGAGCTCCGACAGGGCCTCGCGCCGGGGCGCGCGCCCTAGGCGGTCAAAACACAAGGCCCGGCTGTCCACCGCCGCGGCGACGGCCTTCACATAGCTCACCTTGGCGCGCGAAAGCCCGGTGGCGCGCAAGGCCTCATCGCTTTGCGACAGCATAGGCGCCGGCGCCATCTCGCCGACAAGCGCCTCAACGCGGCCCCAGATCGTCGCGCCGGCTTTGGTGGAGATTTGCTGGTAGGCGATCATGCGCGCCAGGGTCTCAAAACTTGCCTGCCGCGTGCGCCACACCGGAACGCCGCAGCACTCATAGGCGCGCGCAAGCGCGGGATCTGCCTCGGCCAGCGCTTCGCAGCCCTGGCGGATTACTGCGCGCGCCGGGCCGTTCATAGGTAAGCCCCGATCGGAAGGTCGACCTGCTTGCGACCCAGGAAGTAGATGCCATCGCCGCGCAGGGACACGGAGAAAAAGCCGCCATCTTGGGAGGCCGCCTCCAGGGCGGTCAGGGCCTGCTGGGCTTCCTCAGTATCCAGATTGGTGCCGGCGATGGCCCCCCGCAGCGCCTCGGCGCGGTCGATACGGATGCCCGCCGTGCCGCGCACCTCCCCGCCCGGGGCAGATAAGCTCGCCCGCGCGCCGAGGGAGGCCGGCCCCCATTCCACCAGGATTTGAGGCACGTTGAGCGCGCCGCCGAGCCGCAGCGCCTCGGCGATGAGATCGGATGGGTCGGACAGCGTTGCCAGCGCTGTCATGCCTTCGTCGAGCTCGGCGCGCAGGATCGACGGTCCGATGGACTGTCCCAGCAAGGCACCGTCTCCCGGCAGCGGCTCGGCCAGGCGCACGGCCTGCCAGTGGGTCTCCAATTGCAACATATCAAGATCGCTCGGCACTTGGCGCAGGTGCAGCTCAAGCGACTCGGTTTCGCCCACAGGCGCGCCAGCCGCCAAAAGGCTCGCCTCGTCAAGAACCAGGGAAAACCGGGTAAATTGGGCGCCGCGCCAGGACAGGCTGGCGGCCGATTTGCGGCCCAGCACAAGCTGCACGGTGTCTGTCGTCTCAGGGCTCAGGAACAGCGTGTTGCGCCCCGGCGCGCGCGCCATCACGTGGCTATAATTCCAGGGCTGCATGATCAATTGCAGCGCATCGCCCTGCCAGCGCGGCCCCGGCGCGGCCTGGCCGTAAACGGGCGCCGTGACATCCAGAACGAAGCGGAAGGGATATCCGCTGAGCCGTTTTTCGGAGAACTCGACCACCGCCCCCCGGGCGCGCTCCTGGGCAATCCAGGCGTCAATCCCGCGCTCCAATTGGCCCTTGGCGAAGAACCAATACCCGGTCCAGCCTGCAACCAACAGCGCAGCCAGGGCAAACGGCGCAGCGATCCAGAAACGCGAGGCACGCTTGGTGTCTGCCATATCAGGCCGCCTCCAAATCCTCTCGCGTGCGGCCCTGGAGGCCGAGCCCCTCGTCGAGCAGCCGCGCCGAAGCCGGCTCGATCGCGCCTTCCAGGCGTTTCATCAGCTCCTTGCGATCCAGACCCGTCCCTATTGCTGGGAGGATTTCGAAGACGATTGTGCCCGGCGTGCGGGTGATGCCCCGGGCCGGCCAACACAGGCCCGAATTGGTCGCCACGGGCACGCACGGCAGGCCAAGGCGTTTGTAGAATGCGCTGGTGCCGGCGGCGAAATAGCCTGCCGTAACACCGGGCGGATGACGGGTACCTTCGGGAAAGATCACGAATTGGCGCTGGTCGGCCGCGCGTTTGTCGGCCGCGCTCAACATTTTTCTGATGGTGCGCGCCGCCCCGCCGCGGTCAATCGCGATCATCTGGGATTTCAGAGCGTACCAGCCAAAGAAGGGATACCAGAGAAGCTCCCGCTTCATGGTGATGACGGGATCGCGCAGAATGAGGAAAGGGATGAACACGTCCCACATGCACTGGTGCTTGGCCGCATAGATGAACGCGCCCTTGGGCAAATGCTCGAGGCCCCGAAACTCGGTGCGCACGCCGCAAATCACCCGCAAGCCCCACCGCACAAGGTGGGAATACCAGCGCAGCCCCGCCATGATCGCGCGGCGCGGCAGCACCAGGCTGGGCAGCCAGATCGTGCCCATGACCAGGATCAGGCCATACATGTAAATCAGAAAGACAACCGACCGAAAGGTGTTCATGAGCCCCAGTTAATCACCGCCAGCGCCTGCGTCACGCGCCATTTCATCCATTCGCTGACGATACCACGAAAGGATGTCCAGTCGGAAAAGGTACGGGTCGGATCGACGCGGGTCCTGACGGGGATTTCAATCACGCCAAGGGACGGCGCGCGGCGCGAAAGCAGCAATCGCGCGCGGGCCATGTGATAGTCGGATGTGACGAGCGCGATGACTTCATAGCCGTGGGCGCTGGCCCAGGCGGTGACCTCGTCGGCGTTCTCCTCGGTTGTGGAGGCCTCATAACCAATATCGACGCAGCATGCGAAGAGGCGCGCTTGGCCGCCGGCCCGGCGTGCGAGCTCGCCTTGGCTGATGTCTGGATTGACCCCGGAGATCAGGAGCCGCTCGCCCGCGCCCGTGGCCAATAGGTCAGCCGCAGCGCGGATGCGCAGGCCCGATCCGCCGGTCAATGCCGCGATCCCTGCGATCTCCGCCGCCGGGCCTGGCGAGATGGTGCTGGCGCGGTGGCGAAATCCATTCAGGTCGAGGACGAGGGCCACAAGAACAGCGCCCGCCACCCATCGCCATTTCAAAAACCGGCCTCGACCCGTCACGGCCCATCTTTCAGGGCGCGCAATACGGTAAGCCGCGCGGCCCCACGCGCGGCAATTGCAGCCAGAATGGGTGTCGCCAAAAGGATGACAAGATCGACCGCATCGAGCGAGAGTTGCGGCAGGAGCCCAGAGCGGCCGCCGCGCGCGGAGGCCCAAGACAAGACCAGCGCAGCTGCCGCCAGGGCGAACAAAGCGCCGACAGCGCCGGCGCGCAGTCCAAGCACCCAAAACCGGCGCTCGAACACGCGCGCGATAAAATGGTCAGTCGCGCCGGAAAGGTGCAACACTTCGACAATGTCCCGGCGCGCCAAAAGGGCGGCGTGTGTGGCGAAGGCAATAACGGCCACCGCAGCGGCGGCCAAAAGCGCCACAGTTGATAACGCGACAAGCCGCACGACGCCCAAGGTGCGCTGGACGTCGCTGGCCCAGGTCTCATGGGCTTCGACCACGGCGCCAATGCCCGCATCGGAAAGGGCCGCCTCCAGGGTCTCAGCCATGTCAGGCTGGCCCGGGTCGGCCTCGACACTCAATATACGCGGCAGCGGCAGGCCGGCGGGCAATCCGCCATTTCCGAAGCTCGGCGCCAGCAAGGCCTCGATTTCCGACTGGGGCAGGAGCCGCGCGGCATTCACGCCAGGCGACCTGCGCACAGTTTGGAGGGCTTCATCGGCGCCGCGCCGATCCACGCCAACGAGCCGCACGGTCATCTCGCCTTGCACTTGGGCGCTCCACCCGCGGGCTGCGTCATAGCTCGACCGGGCTGAAAGGGCGGCAAGGGCCGCCAAAAAGCACAGGGCGCCCACCACAAAGAACAGCGCCGCTTCGCGGGCATCCTCGCGTGGCAACAGGGGCGCGGCGCGCTCGCTCATGGCAGGGCCACTCCGAATTCCACATCGCGCACAACCAAGCCATGTTGGAGGCGCAGGACCGGCGCGTTGATTTTCCGGATCAGCTCAAGATCGTGGGTCGCGATGATCACCGTGGTGTCCAGGCGCCGGTTCAGCTCAAGGAAAAGGCGCATGAGCCGCTCGCCCATTTCTGGATCGACATTGCCGGTCGGCTCGTCGGCGATCAGTAAATCGGGCTTGTTGACCAGGGCCCGGGCAATGGCCACGCGCTGTTGCTCGCCGCCAGACAGCTGGGGCGGGCGGGCATCGAGGCGCGGGCCGAGCCCGACCCAGCGCAAAAGATCTTCCACATCGGCGCGGTAGTCGGCGTCCTTGCCGCCGGCAACGCGCAGCGGCAACGCGGCATTCTCATAGGCGCTGAGATGGTCAAGCAGGCGAAACTCCTGGAAAACCACGCCGATCCGGCGGCGCATGGCCGACAGGGCGGCGCGCCCAAGCTGGTGGGTTCGCCGGCCAAAAAGAGAGACCTCGCCGCGCGTCGGGCTCAATGCAAGATAAAGCAGCTTGAGCAAGCTGGTCTTGCCCGCGCCCGACGGGCCGGTCAGGCAGGTGAACGAGCCCTGGGCGAGACTGATATCAATGCCCGACAGAATTTCCTCGCGCCGGTCATAGCGCAGGGCGACGTTATGGAGCCGAACGGCTTCTTCCTGGATCATATCGGGCTTGCGCTGGACCATGCTAGGCGAGATACACCCCGAATTCCGCTAAATGCGCGTTAACAGAACATTGAACCCAATCGGTGAAATAACCAGCCATGATTGTCACCTGCCCCGCCTGCGACACCTCATATTTTGCAGACGAGTCCTCCCTGGGCCAGGGCGGCGCGCGGCTGACGTGTATTTCCTGCGGCCATGTCTGGAAGGAAACGGTTGCCCCGCTGCCAGCAAGCGATGAGGCCTTGGCGCGCGGCGCCCACCAGCGATACCTGGAGGCGGTGCGGCTGCGCGGTCTGCGCCGGTCGCGCGCGGCGGCCGTATCGGTCTGGTTCGCCGTGACCGCGGCCTTCATCGGCGCCCTCGGCGCGGCGGCAATCTGGCGCGACGATGTGGTGCGCGCCTGGCCAAACTCGGCGACGGCCTTCGATTGGGTCGGCCTCGACGTGAACCGGTTCGGCGTCGATTTCGAGAACATTGAGCGCGCCCGGGAGCTGCGCGGAACGCTGCCGGTTCTGTCCGTGGCCGCCGACGTGCGCAATGTCACCGATGTCGCCCAGCCTGCGCCGCGGGTGCGCGTCGGGCTGATGGATGATTTCGGCCGGGAAATTGCCCATCTCTACGCCGATGTCTCGCCGGCCATGATTGCGCCGGGCACCGCCGGCCGGTTCAGCGCCGTTCTGGAAAACCCACCGCCCGACTCCTACAGCCTCGATTTGCGCTTCGTGCCGCGCGAGGCCGGCCGAGGCGGCGACCTGGCTGCCCTCGCCGCGCCCGCCCCATGAGCCAGCTCCCGGGGCCAGGCGGCGGCCAGGATATGGGCGCTGACCTGTCGCGCCTGGTCACCCTGGTTGATGAAACCGCCCTGGCCAAGACGGTCGACCGGCTGGCGAGCCGCCTGGCGCCCCGCCTGACCGGGAAGTGGACCATGGTGTCGATCCTCGTCGGCGCCGTGCCCTTTACCACCGATCTGATGAAAGCCCTGGCGCGCCGGGGCGTTCACCCCGTGCTCGACGCCCTGTGGCTGGAAAGCTACCGCGATGCCCAGGAAAGCTCTGGCCGGGTCGTGGTGCGCGCAGACCTGGCGCGGCCCGTGGCCGGCCGCGGCGTGTTGATCGTGGATGATGTGTTTGACACCGGGCGCACCCTGGCCTTTGCCCGCGCCCAAATGGAGGCCAAGGGGGCCGCGCACGTGCTCACATGCGCCCTGGCGCGAAAGCCCTGGGCGCCCGAGACCGGGTGTGACTTCCATGCCTGGGACGCGCCCGGCCGGTTTCTGGTGGGCTATGGCATGGATGTGGCCGGGCGCTATCGCGGCTTGCCGTTCATCGGCGCCCTGGACGAGCCATCGCCGGAGAGCTGATCGCGCGCGGCCGGCCCGCGGCGCCAATGCCTGCGGGCCCAGTCGCCGGAATTTCGGCGGGGCAACCTTAACAATGCGAAGATTCCGAGCGATTTTTGGGCGCGCAGCCCCTGCCTGGCTCATAGCGCGCTGGGCCCAGGCGGCGCCGGGCCAGGCGGGGCCCAGCCGCGGTTGAGCGTGAGGAGGGCAAGGCGTTTGGCCTCAAGAAAAGCCGATCGGGCAAGGTCCAGGCCGCGGCCCCGGGCAAGGCCAGGCACCGCGCCAAGGTGCAGGGCGGGCGCCGCCCGGCGCCGGGCCGACCACCGCGCCAGGCGCCGTGCATACCGGCGCGGATCATCAAGGACGCGGGCGAGGGCGGCAAACCGGGCCGCCAGGCGCCGCGCCGGCACCACAGGGCTGGGCGCGGGCCCGGGCAAAGCGCCAAGGCTGGGCGCGCCGGGCGCGGGCGGCGCACGGCCCAATTCGGGCGTTGTTGCCAGTAAGCGCCGCAGGGCCGCAAGGCTCGGCTGGGCGTCAAAAACGGGGAAAATGGGGGTTTTATCCGCCTTTTCGGCGGATTTGGCGGTGGGCGGCGCCGTGGATGGGCAACCGCCCGAAGCGGCCTCGCCCAGGCGCACCTCACCGGCAAGGCAGACCAGCAGCCGGCGCACGAACAGCTCAAGATAGTGCAACTCCCGGCAGGCCGCCGCCCAGGTGCCGCGCAGCACGTAGGCGCCAAACGCCCCCGACGGCGCGGCAAGCGCCAGGGCGCCCGCCAAGCGCTGGGCGGCATACTCCAGGCTCCAAGCCAGACTGTCGCGGTCGTTTTGGTCCATGGCCACCACTTTATCCGACTCGCAAACCCCGTCGGATAGATCCATGCCTATCCCGCCTGGTTTATTGCCTGATCAGAATAAACTGCGCGTCCCAGACCGGCAGGGATTGGCCCTTTTTGCGACGTGGGCAGTGTACCCATGGAACGACTTAAAACGCCCAACGTGAGCCTTTTATCTACGGTCTTCTCTGTTTAGCAGATGTCGCAAGAGCCTAAGCGACAGCTGTCACTTCAAGCTCGATCTTTAGCCCTTCGCCGGCGAGGGCATTTACGCCAAGCGCCGTGAACGTCGGCAGCGCGCCTTCCATGAATTCAGACAGAACAGGCGCGACGCTGTGAAAATCTTCCGTGCTCGGATTGACGACATACATACGGATCGAGGTGATGTTCTGCGGCCCAGCCTCTACCGCCTCCAAACCCTTGATCACGTTCTCCATTGCGATCTTCGCCTGATCATACAGTGCATCAGGAGGTGGAGCGCCATCTGGTGTCCAGGCCACTTGCCCCGACATGAAGATAAGCCGGCCCGGATCAGCAACCGTGATCTGGGAGTACCCCATGGCGGGCGCGTCCGGGAGACTCGGTGGGTTTACTTTGTCTATGCGAACTGACATCGATATCTCCAATTGAATTGAATATCTCTACATTTGTAGAGTGGCCATGGAGCAAGATGCAAGAGCGCAGACAAAAAATCTTAGACGCAACCCTTGAGGTGCTGGCGCAGAACGGTCTGGCGCATCTCACGCATCGCGCCATCGACGCCCATGCTGGGCTTCCCGCCGGTTCGACATCTTACTATTTCTCGAAAAAGGCAGACCTGATTGCCGGAGCGGCCGATCACCTCGTCTGGCTTATGGAAGACGACTGCCGGCTGGTAAAGGAACGATTTGCTGAACTCATCGCGGAAGGCCGACGCGATGATGCGATCGATTATGTCGCAGACGACTTGCTGGAGTACGGGAAAACCAAAAGTGACTGGTTACTTGCCAGATTTGAGTTGACCCTGGCTGGCGTAAGGACAACGGAGCTGCGGCCAATTGCTGATCAACTCTCCGCCGCCGCTCAAGAGCCCATCGCCTTCTTCTTAAAGCTGCTATCGAGCGAGCTCTCCACCGAACAGGTCGAAGCGTGCATGGGTATTCTTGATGGATTGGCACTGATCGCTGCGACGGGGCAGGGGCCGGCGCCAACCAAGGATCAGATCAAAAGGCTTTTTTTGTCTGTGTAGGAACTAAGGACACTTGCCGTCTTCGAAACCGCCAGGTGATCGATGGTCCTATACTCGCTCCACGGGAGGCACCGACAGAGTTGAAATCAGCGACGGCCGTTGGCGCGTTGCTTCGGCCGCGGGCGCCCGCGCGGTATCCGCAAGTTGCTTTCCAGGCGCCGTGCTCGATACCGGCGCTTAGCCGCCCGGCTCGTCCACTTTCTCGCTGAGCACGTGCACGCGCACAGGGCTTGAGTTGCGGAAATTCACATCCCTTTGCGGGAACGGGATTTCCAGATCGTACTTTTCAAGCGCGGTGTGCAGGGCCCAATTATAGTCGGCCTGGACCTTGGCGGGGCGCAGGACGGCCTCGTCAATCAACCAGACCACCAATTCGAAATCCAGGCTGGAGTCGCCAAAGCCGACCAACCAGACCTGGGGCGCGCGGGCATCCCGGCCGCGATCGGTCCACTGCACGGCCTCGGCCGCCTCAAGCCCCGCCTTGCGCACCAGGTCTTTGTCGCTGCCATAGGCGACACCAAACGGCACGCGCAGGCGCCTTTGCGAGTCCTTCAAGGTCCAATTGACGACCTGGGCTTTGATGAACTCCTCATTGGGAACGAGGATATCGACATTGTCGTTGGTTGTGATGAGGGTTGAGCGAATGCTGATTTCCCGGACCTGTCCGGTCACCCCGGACTGGAGCTCAATGAAATCGCCGACCTTCACCGAGCGCTCGAACAGGATGATAATCCCGGAGATAAAATTGGAGAAGATCGTTTGGAGGCCGAAGCCGATGCCCACGCCCAGCGCGCCGGAAAATACGGTGAGCGCGGTCAAATTCACGCCGACCACCGACAGGGCAATCATCACCGCAATGACCATGAAGGTGATTTTCGCCACCTGACCCAGTATGCCGGCCATGGATGGATTGATCTTTGGGTTGCCGCGCAGCTGCGTCTGGACCGCGTCGCCCATGAAGCGCCCAATCCACAGCGCGGCGCCCGCCACGATGAGGCTCGTCAACAGGCGCAAGATGGAGAATGTGTTGCTGCCAATGGTGATCGCGGCGGCATCGAGCGACTGGGTGATCGGCTCGAGCAGTTGGAGGATGTGCAGCGCCGCCAGGGTCCAGGCGACGAAGGCGATGGATGTGGCAAACAGGCCCTGCTTCATGTTCGAGGTCACGAGCCGAACGACGATCCAGGCGTTGAGCAGGCTGGCGGCAATCCTGAGCATCGTATTGTCGAGGCCATAGGCCGAAAACGCGGCCATGGACGTCCATAGCAACACCACGGTCGCCACCGGCCAGGCGACCTTGGCGAGGGACGCGGAAAGCCGGTAGAAAATGTCCTTCTGGGGGCGGCCCTGCGCCGTCTTGTTGAGCCATTTGACGACAGGGCGGCTGAAGAAAAAGCCCAATAGCGCGCTGGCGACGATGGCAGCCACCTGCCAAAGGCTGCTCAGCGACCAGAGCTGGTCGACAAAGCCCTGGAGCCAGCTCAGAGATGCCGCCGCAAGCTGGTTCATATCTAGGGTAAAGCCACTGGCGGAGATATTGGCCTCCGGGGCCGCCTCCTGGATGCGCATCAAAGCCATTTCAGCCGCCTGAAAACATAAATCTGAAGCCCCGAGAGGCACGCCAAAAGGCCCACCGTCAACCAGAATGCAAGGGGCGAATCCACGCCCGGCATACCGCCAACATTGATGCCCAAGAGCCCGGTCAGGAAGCCAAGGGGCAGAAAGATCGCCGCCACGATGGACAGGATGTACATGGTCTGGTTGGAATTTGCCGCCGCGAGGCTGTCAAACTCGTCCTGGAGCACAATGGCGCTTTCCTTGGACACCGTCAGATCGTCGAGATAACGGCGCAGCTTTTCGACAATCTCGCGGACATCCCGTGTATTGTCCTCGGAAAACCATGGCGGCGGAGTGCGCAGCAAATCACCGAGCGCCTCATGCTGGGGGGACATGAAGCGTCTTAGGGACAAGCAGTGCCGGCGGATGGCCGTAATCTGTTCCAGAGCGTCTTCGCCCTGCTTCTCCTTGGGCAGGGCTTCGATGTGATCAATGCGCTCATTGGTATTGATCACGGCAAGCTGCATTTTTCCGACAAGCGTGTCGGCGAGCCGCACGATCAGGCTGCCCGAGGACCGCGGCCCACGGCCCTGCTCCAATTCTTCAAGCACATCTCGGGGGGTCTGCAGCCGGCGCCGGCGAAACGTCAGTACAATCGACTCGCTGCCCCAAATCTGCAGCGCGATCATATCGTCCAGGCTGGCCCCCGGGTTGAAATTTAAGCCGCGCAAGATGGCAACAAGGCTCTCGCCCTCGACAAAAGCGCGCGGGCGCGTCTCATCCGAAAGCATCAGCGCTGCGGTTTGTTCGGGAATGTCGGTCTGCTGCGAAAGCCAACCGGCAACGTCTGGGTGGCGGCGGTCCAGGTGAAGCCAGACCACGCCTTCGCCGGTTGGCGATTTGACCAGCGACGCCGCCTCGCGCCAAGACAGTCTTTCGCCGCCGCCCTGGCCATTCAATCTGTAGCCGAAGAGGAGGGGTCCGTCGGAGGTCTCATTGGCAAAGGCGTCGTCGATAGATGATCCTTGGTCCAAATCGACCCTTCCAAAACCCGCTTGGAGCGATGCCCCGCCTGCGCCCCGATAAATGCCCTTACCGGCGCTTGAACCCGGAAGTTACACACTGATCGTTTTGGTTGCAAAGGCCTGGGCCCCGCGCCGTTTGAGGACTTGGCGCCAAGCGCTGCTTTAGCCGCCGGGGCCCGCGCGTCGGATCACGGGGTAAGTCACCAGGGGCAGGCCGTCCAATTCCAGGGCCAGCGGCGCGCCTGAGCGCGGGTCGAGCCAAGCGTCAGCCGGTTGCGGCCCTGAGTGTTGCAAGCGGCGCACAGCCTTGCCGCCATAGACCGGGGCGATCCAGAGCGCATCATCGCAGCTTATGTGCAGGTCATAAGTGGTCGTCTCGCTGTCGGCGAAGGTCTCCACCTCGACCATAACGCGCACTGGAGATTGGCTGCGCCGCACAGTGGTTTGGCGCGCCGCATGCCAAAGCGCCGACAGGCTCACCAGGGCAAAAAAGGCGCCGCCGGCAACTAAAATGGCGCGCAGGAACAGGGGCGGGGGCACATCAAACACATCGCCGAACACGCCGATAAAAACAAAAGCGGCGCTGACGGCCACGCCGAGAAGGCTGGCGGCGAACAGCAGAAAAGGGACTTTCATGGCGCGAGCCTGCCACCGGCGATTGAACCGTGGGTAAATGGCGCCGCAGCCTCAGGCCGCCGGCAGGGCCGCCCGGCGCCAACGCCGGTCGAGCAGGGTTTTCAAACCGATCAGATGCGGCAGCTCCACCACCATGCCGATGATCAGCCCGGCATAAATCATCGGCTGGCCCGGCAGAACCGCGACGGTCAAGGCAAGCATGAGCGGGGCATTGCGCGCGGCTGTGGTCATGGTCAGGAGGGCGCGGTCGCCATGGTCCAGGCCCATCAGGTTCGACAAGACTTCGCTGAGCAGGAACGTCGCGGAGAAGAAAACGAAAATCGCGCACAAGATCAGGGGCAAGACGCTGGCATGGTCGGCAAGCACAGACACATTGGCCGCGCAGATCTGGCCCACGAGCAAGGCAAGCAACACAGGCACAAGCGCCGACACGGCCATCAGCAGCCGCGCCATATGCTGGGCGCTGAGAATACGCTCGGCGAGGGTGCGAAGGGCAATTGCGGCCACCAGCGGGGCCAGGAACCATTGGACCAAGGTCATGGCCAGATCGGTCGGCGCGGCGGCGATCTGGTCAATGCCGAACAGGTGGAGATACACCGGGTAGAGCAGCAATTGGACAATCAGGTTGATCGGCAGAAGCGCGGCGCCAAGGGCGGTATTGCCTTTTGCAAGCCGGGTGAAGCCCAGGAACCAATCGGTACACGGCGCTGAAAAATAGATCAGCAGGCCGATGAAGAACAGCGGATGGCCCGACAGGAAGACCGACGCGATCACGAATCCGAGGGCAGGAATGATCACGAAATTGGCGGACAGAGCCGCGGCGATGAAAGACACCCGCCTCAAGCTGGCGAGGAGGGTTTGGAAGCGCACCTCGAACAGAAGCAGGAAGACGCACACGACGAGCAGGGCATCGGTGCCGCCCGCCAGGGCCGCCCCCCGCTCGGGGAAGGCCATACCGAATAGAGCGCCGCAGGCAATCGCGCCGATCAATAGGATGATGGCGCCGCGCCCGGCCAGGGCGGCGGCGGCTGCGTCCAGCGCGCGGGTCAGCACACGCATTCCCCATCGCAGCAGCTGAGGTCATCAAGCAGGAAGCCGCGCTCGGCATATTCGGCGATGACCGGGCTTTGCTGGCCCCAGCGGCTCAAAACCTCGCTGACGACGACGGCAAACCGTTGGCGATATTTGTAGATAAAGCAGAAAATGGCCTGCTCGTGCTGCACATTGGGGCCGACCAGATAGACGTTTTTGTGCAGGGTGCTTTCGTCGCGGTCGGTCAGGTGGGGATAGCCGCGCGTGCAATCAAACAGGTCGCCGGCCAATCCCTGGGCGATGTCAAAACCGGTGGCATCCACGGCCGGATGATCCAGCTCGAACACCTGGTTTTGGGTGCGGACATGGCGCGGGCCAATCTCCTGGGCGGCCTCGGCAATGAACTGGGCACGGCCGCTGGCCTGGAGCGCGCGCACCCGGCCAAAGGTAAAGGGGCTGAGGCCGTAGCTGGAGTCGCTGACCCGTTCGGCCCAGGGCTGGGCTGGGTCGAGAACCGTGACGCTGGAGCCCTGGTCGACCAGATTGAAGGCCGCCTCCATGCCGCTTTCCGCGCCGCCAAGGATGACATGGTGACCTTTGGGCATATCGCCATAGGCGCGCCCAACGCGCACCGTATTGGGGATCGCCTTCTTGTACTGGAACTCGCCGCCCGCCCAGATCAGCACCCGGCAGAGTAGCTCGCCTTCACTGGTGTCGATGTGAAATCCGCCTTCGGGGCTGCGCTCAACAGCGAGCACATCGACGCCTTCATCGATCCTCAACTCGTGCACCTGGGCCACATCATTCAGGTAGCGGGCATACTCTTCGCCCGTGGGGTGCTCGGCCTGGAGCCCGAAGGCCGGCGAGCTGTCCGGCGTAATGGCATTCAAATCCACCGCGCCGAAGAAATTTCCAGTGAATGACGGCGAGATGAATTTCGTTTCCTTGGGCCATTGCAGGAAGCTCTCGCCAATCCGTCCGCGCTCCAGGATCAAGGCAGGGATCGCGCACCGCGCCAGTAGCGCCGCCACGCCAATGCCCGCCGGCCCGGCGCCAATGATGATCACGGGGTACTTCTTCATGGTCAAATGGCTCCTGAGCGCGAGGAAACTGGCTGACGCGTTGCGACATGCGTCTTTAGCGCGGGGCAAAAGCGCCCGGGCCTGGCCGCCCGCGCTCACTCAATTTGGCTATGTTATGCCATAACCTCCGTCAAGCCATCTCCGGTGTCGCCTGGCGCAGGCCGCCGGGCGGGTTTCGGCGCCGCGCCGCCTCGCCTTCCTTGGTTTGATTTGGGCCGTGATGGCCGACCCGGCGAAGGGTGCGGGCGCGACGGCGTCCCGCTGGCAGGGGCCTTCGCGGCCTTTTTCTCCTTTGTCGCCCTTGCGCTTTGGTCGATTTTGCCTTGGGCTCACGGTTCAAGGAAGACAGCTTACGGACGGGGCGCGTGGCACAGGTGAAAATTGTCATTGTTGGAGCCGGTATTGCAGGACTGATGCTGGCGACCCGGTTGGGGCGCAGGTTTCGCGGCGACACTTCGGTGGATGTACGTCTTGTCGATAAGGCGCCGATCCATGTCTGGAAGCCGATGCTCCATTCCTTCGCTGCCGGCACGGCCCATGCCCATTCCGAGGGCATGCCCCTGGTCGCCCAGGCCAAACGCGCCGGCTTCACCTATTTTCCCGGCGCGATCTGCGGCTTGGACGCCCAGGCAAAGACCCTCGAAATCGAGATCGACGATCTGCCGGGGAAAGACCGGCTCAGCCACACCCTGGACTACGACATTTTGGTGATTGCGATTGGCAGCACGGCAAATGACTTTTCCGTGCCGGGCGTGCGCGAGCACTGTCATTTCATCGATGATTTGGCGAGCGCAGAGGCGCTCAACCGCGCGGTGCGGGCCGAGTTGGTCGAAAAGCTAGCGACGGGCGACCGGGTTGAGGCGGCCATTGTCGGCGGCGGCGCAACCGGAGTGGAATTTGCCGCCGACCTTGCAAGCCTGGCCAGCATCGGCGCCCATTTCGGCGCTGCGGGCCTGCCCGCGCAGCTCAAGATCACACTGCTCAATTCGGGCGCGCGGATCTTGGATGCTTTTCCCGAGGCGACCTCCAGCGATGTCCAAAGCCAGCTTGAAGCCCTCGGCGTGGAGGTGCGTAATGGCGCGCGGGTTGTGCGCGCCACCGATGCGGGATTCGAACTCAAGGAGGGGGGCCTGTGCGCGGCGCCTTTGCGGGTTTGGGCTGCGGGCGTGCGCGCGCCGGCCGTGCTGGCAAGCCTCGGCGGCCTGGACTTGGCGCCCAGTGGCCACATCCTCGTCGATCAACATCTTCGCGCCGCCGGCACCCCAGACATCTTCGCCATGGGCGATTGCGCGCGCCATACGCCGGCCGGCGCCGAGCGGGCCCTGCCGCCCACGGGCCAGGTGGCTCGTCAGCAGGCGGACTTTCTGTTCCGCGCCCTGCAGGCCCATCTGAAGGGCAAGGCTCTGCCCGAATTCCAGTATACGGACATGGGATCTCTGGTCTCGCTCAGCCAATTTGGCGCCTATGGCGCATTGGCCAAGCGCGGCGTCTTGCCGACCCTGGCGCTCAAGGGATGGCCGGCAAAGCTCGCCCACAAACTGTTCTACCGCATGCACCAGTTTGGCCTGTACGGCCCCCTTTCGGGAACTGTGGTGATGGCCCGCGATGGCCTCGACCGGATCGTGCGCCCGACAATCCGGCTTGACTAGTCCAGCTGTTCAGATGCGCTTGCCGCCGCCAAGCTCCGCCGTTAGACCAGAAGCGTTATAGAATAACGCGGCCGGCTTCGGCCCGGGGAAGCAGACGTTTGGGCATCGAAGCGCCTATTGCAGCGCAGCAGGCACGCCAGGCATTGCGCCACCTTGGGTTGGGCGCTGCTTGGGCCGGCGCCATCGCCTTGGGCGCCGGCCCGAGCGCGGCCCAATCGCCTGACCCACCAGCCGCCGCCCAGGCCGCCGAGGACGTCTACCCGCGCGCCTTTTTTGACCGGTTTGCGCCCCAAACCGCCCTCGACCTTTTGGCCCGCCTGCCGGGCTTTACCCTGGGCGCGGGGGCGGATTTGCGCGGATTTGGCGGCGGCGCCGGCAATGTCCTCATCGACGGCCAGCGCCCAACCATCAAAGCCGGCGGATTGGAGGAGGTGCTCCGGCGCATCCCGGCCGATACCGTCGACCGGATCGAGCTAAGCCGGGGCGCCCAGCGCGCAGGCGAGACCGCCGGCCAGGGGCTGGTTGCCAACGTGGTCCGCAAGTCAGAAAGCGTCGCGGGCACCTGGTCAGCCGAGCTCGAACGCAACATTGAAAACCTGGTTTATCCGCGCGCCGAGGTGTCGGTCACCGCGCCGGTTGGCGCCTGGCGTACCACGACCAGGCTGAACGGATTTTGGGAGCAGTTTCCCTTCAAGGTCTACACCCGGCAGCGTCTGGATGCCGATGGCGCGCTTCTGCTCTTCGAAGAGGAGACCCTGCCGTCAACGCTGCTTGAGGCCTTCGCATCGACCGAAGCCAAGCGGCCATGGCTCGGCGGCGCGCTCACGGTGAACCTGCGGATCGGCAACAGCCGTTTCTACCAGGAGACCGGGCGCGACGGCTTTTTCGCCCGGCTGCCCGACGGCAATCCCGACCGGCGCACCGATATTCGCTTTGACTCTGAGTACTTTGAAGGCGAGCTGAGCGCGGACTGGACACGCACCGTGGCTGCAAACTGGTCCCTCAAGGGCCTTGCCCTGGCCTCGGCGCGCGACACCGAGCAAAGCTCGAAAAATGTCGTGCAAGAGCCCGTTGGCGAGACGGCCGCGATCAACCGATTTGCAGCAGACCGGTTCACCACAGAGTTCCTGTCACGGGCAACGCTCGGCCGCGTCGATGGCCGTCTGCGCCCGGAGTTCGGCGCCGAAGTGGCCTATAATCGGCTGGAATCCCAGATTGGCTTTGAGGTCGAGGATGCGGGCGGGACAAGCCCGGTGGACCTGCCGGCCTCCGATGTGGAGATTGAGGAAATTCGCGCCGAAGCCTTCGGCACGCTCACTTGGATCGCAAGCCCGAAATGGACGGTGGAGGCGGGGCTTGCCGCAGAAGCCTCGGAAATCACCGTCGGCGGCAATGCGATGGGCGAAAGCACCTTTTTCTTCGCCAAGCCCTCCCTGGCGATCACCCGCCAAATTTCCGAGCGCATCCAACTGCGCGCGGCCGTGCGGCGCACGGTGGGTCAGCTGAACTTCAACGATTTCGCCGCCTCCGCCAATGCCGAGGATGACCGGTTTCTCGGCGGAAATCCCGATCTCGGGCCAGACCAGACAACCCGGGCGAGCCTCACCGCCGACCTGCGCGCGCCCTCGGGCGCAGCGGTGAATGTCGAGCTGTTCCATGAATGGCGCGAGGATGTGTTGGAGCAAGTCACCTTGCCATCCGGCGCGTTCGGGGTTGCCAATGCCGGCAGCGCCAGGGTCTGGGGGATAGAGGCCAATGGCAGCCTGCCCCTGAACGCGGTCATCCCGGGCGGTCTTTTGGAGGCCGACATTGCGATCCGCGAGTCCGAGTTTGACGATCCGGTGTCGGGCGAGGTGCGGGACGTTGACGAGCTGCGCACGCCAGAAATCGAGATCGATTTCCGCCAGGATCTGTCGTCGCTCCAGGTGGCCTGGGGCGTCACATATGCTGCGCCCTACGACGTCGCCTTCTTCTTCGCTGACGAAATCGACGCCGGGTCGCCAGGGGCCACCTGGACCGGCTTTGTCGAGACAACGCGGTTCTTTGGCGTCAAAACCCAGCTCGAAGTGCGCAACATTGGCGGGTGGGACCTGCCCCGCGAGCGCCAATTCTTTTCGCCCGACCGCGGCGGCGTGTTCACCGGCTCAGAGCTCCAGGATCGCCGGCGCGGCGCGTTCATCAAGCTCACCGTATCCGACCAGTTCTAACCCGCGTTAGGCTTTCGCGGCGGGCGCCAAGCTGTTCAGCCAACTCAAAATGTCCGACGTGACGGCATCTGTTCCGGGCTCATCGACGATCCAATGGGCGTTCTCGGGATATTCGAGAAACGCCCCGGGCACGGCTGCGCCGGCATATTTGGCCGCCACTTTGCGCACCGCCTTGGCAATGGTTGCGCGGTCCTTGGTGGCGGCGATGGTCAGCGTGGGGACTTTGACGTCGGCGGCGTCGATGGGCTCGGGCTCTGACAAGTCCATGTAGACCTTGCCGCTGTCATAGCGTGCCTGGGCGTAGATTTCCGCGTGGCGCGCCGGGTCGACCAGATTGACCACGCCCCAGGAAAATCCCTTGGGGCCGACTTTCACGGGCGTGTTGGGCAGCTTCTTGCGGCCAATGGCAAAAAGCGCTGCGAAGGTGCGTAAGACCTTGAAGTTGAACACGGTGCAGCCCTTGGGCTGGGCCGGCGTGAGAAACACAGCGGCCGAGACATCGCCCCTGGCGGCCAAATGCTGGGCGATGAGGCCGCCCATGGAGTGGCCCATGACGGCGGGCCGCTGGCCGGTTTTATCGGCCAAACGAGCGGCAGCCTCGGACATCGCTTCGATGTAATCGGCCAGCCGCAGATCGCACAGCGTTTCTGGCGGGTCGGAGATCGTGCGCCGGTCTGGAAACAGGGTCGGTGCGTCGACCGTATAGCCCTCGGCCTCGAACGCCGGGCGCATACGGTCCCACACCTCGCCGCCGCAGCCGACCCCGTGGATGAGCAAAAGCCCCTTGTGCATGGAATATCCGATCTTGTTTGGCGCTCAGGCCGTGAGCGAGGTGACGATGGCGATGAGCAGCCGGTCCTTGGCCCGCTCAAAGGCAGGCAACTCCGCGAAGGGGACCAACATGGGGTGGGTTTTCCGCTCAGCATCCTTAACCGGGCCGCGGCGCCAGCCATCGCGCACCTTCTGGTCCATCCATTGGGCATGTTGGCCGCCAGGCCCTGCGCCGGGATTGGCGAGCACATAGGCCACGCTTTCACGGGTTGATTCGCGCATCCACTTCGGCGCCCGGCTCCACGGCGGCAGGTCCGTCTGCCCATGGGCGCGGGACCAGGCGCGCAGGGCGGCATGAACCGTCTGGGCAACGGCCTCCTGGGTGGCGGGATCAGGGGGCATCATTCAGCGTTCTCCAGTCTGCGATGGTCTGCAAAAGGCCGGGCGTCAACAACACGCCGGAATTGTTCTCAGCCGCGATCCCGGCCCCGCCAATGCCATAGGCGTGGACACCGACCACTTGGGCTCGGCCACGCGCGCTGAGCATGAAGACCGGGGCGCCCGATTGGCCGGCATAGGTGTCAGCGGGGTAGAAAATTTGCTGGTCTGTGGCAGCGGCGATGGGCGTTGCATGGTGCCACATTTCAGCGGCTCGCAAGGGCGCGCGCAGGCCATTTACACTCAGCTTGTCGCCGGGATATCCCGTGACGTGAATCCACCTGCGCTCCAGGCTGCGGCGGTCTGCGGCCAGGAGTTCAAACCATCCCAAACGGTCGCCAATGTCTTGCTCAAGATGCACCGCGCCGAGGTCGAACAGCGGGTCGAGATCGCCGCTCCAACGCGGATGCACCGAGATGCGGCGGCCCGGCACCGGTCCTAATGCCTCCAGAAATGGCTCATGGGCGCCAGACCGGCCCGGGCGGACCTCGATGGCCTCGACGGGCGCCGCGCCCGGATAGGGCTGAAGGCAATGGCCGGCCGTCACCAAAGTGCGCCGCCCGACCATAAAGCCCGTGCCAAAATTGCGCGCGCCGCCGGCATAATGGATCACCAAAGAGCAGATCATGCGGAAGGGATAAGCGCCGGTGTGCTGGACCTGGGTGCGGTTATCGTCGCCAATCACGGTCTCATAGCCATGGTCTGCGACACGGAACGTGTCGAGGTCGCCGTCGAAATAGCCGTGGCGCAGATAGAGCCGATCGGCGCCGGCCTTGTCCTGGTCAGCCGGCACATAATGGCCAGCCAGCCGGCTGGCTGCCGGAACATCGGGCAGCGGTGAGCCAGCAGGGCCGGCGGCATTGGCGGCCGCTTGGCCAATCGCCCTGCCGGTGATCTGGGCGGCGTTTTGGGCCGCTGATGTCATCCCGGCCAGCGCCTGGCGGCCGGCTCGTAGCGCTGGGACCACACGGTCAAACATTTCCGCGTCGGGCGCCAGGCTTAGGGCAATGGCCTGGCGGATAGACGGCAGCCAGATGCCTTCATTGGCTTCATAGGCGCCGTCCTTGGGCGGCAGGCGCGGCGTATCCGGCCGGCCCCGGTGGTGGATGCCCATCAGCTTCCAGCTGCCGGCCTGGAAAAGCGGGCTTCCAGAGCTGCCGGGCATGCTGGGCGTGCGGTAATGCAGGCCGATTGCCCGCCCGTCGAGCTCGGGCTTGGAGGGCGGCACCTGGCCAGGCGGGCAGGCGCCATGGTCGAGCAACTGGTCGTCGCCGAAGGAAAATTTCAAGGCGCCGCCCTGGGGAAAGCCCAGGATGACCACATGCATATCGGTGCCATCCCGGCGCAGCGCGCGGCGCTTGGGCAAGTCGTCGGTGATATCGTTCTCGGTCAGGAGCGATGCCGTGGCGGGCAACGGCGAGGCCGGCACCAGAACGGCGGTGTCGTGGGCGCCGTGGGGGCTCTCCCATTGCACAGCCTCGAACTCGACCAGGGCGTTTGTCTCCAGGCCATCTAAAGGATCAAGGTCCACAAACACCGCCCGGCTGCGCTTGAACGAGGCCGACAGCAAGCCGTCGGCGCCTGACACGACATGGTGATTTGTCACGATTAGGGGCATGCCGGCCCAGGACGGGTGCAACACGGCCCCGTCAATCGCAAAGCCGGAGCCGATCCGCTGCCAGGTCCCGCCGCGAATGGTTTCAATGGCGCACACGCACCGCGCCCGGCGCAGGGCGCCGCCGATCCGGCCGACGTCCATCATCCCGCCCTGGCCCGGCGCGCCTGCGCCGAGGTAGGATTTGAATGGCGGGGCCGGCTGGCCTTCGCCCGCCCCACCGATCATTTCAGCTTCAATAAGCCGGGCTTCCTTGACGCTGATCTGGACGCTATCTGAAGGATTGGGCGGCGCCGCGCCCGTGGCGGGGCTTTGGTCGAAATTGAGCGCGGCAGCCTTGAGCAGGCGCACGAGGGCGCCGCGGGCGTCTTCCATCTCGCCGGAATAGGCCCAAACCTCTTCCAATTGGCGCAGCGCGGAGTGCAGCATGAACGCGGTCGCCCTCGAATGCCCGGCATAGGCGCCGTAGCATTCTGCGGCGTCGCCCTCGAGCCCGAGCACGAGATAGGCCTCCCCGCAGGTCGCCAGCATCCAAGGATCGGCGTCGGCAAGCCCGCCCTGGAGGGCGCTTGCCAGATCGCTGCGGTGGATGTCGAGTATGGCCCGGGCGAGGCCGCGGGCCTCGTCGCCGCGCCCCCAGCCTGCGCCCTCGGCCTCCGCGCGCATGATTAATGCCGCCGCGTTGATGGCCTGATAGGTGGTGGTCTTATCCTTGACCCGGGCCCAGACCTCCAAATAGGCATCGGCTGCTGCGCGCAGGTCGGCAAGGTCGGGCGCGCCGGCGCCGTGGGAGACGGCGTTGACATACCTTTGTTTGAACGCGCGGCCTTCATTGCCCTTGGCCGATTTCCAAACCGCCATCTGCGGGCCATCGGTTAGGGTGCAGGCGCCGGCGAGTTGGCGGGCCTCCTCAACCGCTTCGCCCAAATGGCCGAGCTCGATCAGCGCCTGGATCTCCACTTGGCGCAGGGCCAGGCCCGACAGGCCCTTGCGCTGGGCCATGGCGCCGAGAAGCAACACCAGGTCAAACCGGCGGCGATCTTTCAGGGACCCGGCCGTGGCGAGCAGCGCGTCTTTTCCCGCCTCACCCAGGCTTTGGGCCTCGGCAACGCAGCGGGTCAGCACATCGACGAGGTCGCGGCGTTTCGGGTCCGCCACCAGGTCGAAAATCTGCGCTTCTGCCTCGGCAAACGCGGTTTTCGGCCCGCCGAACAGGCCTTGATCATCAGCCATGGGCGCCGCTCCCAAGCCGGTGACCATTCGCCTGCGCCTTCATGGAGGGTGTCTGGGCCTGCGCGCACGCCATCATGCCGGCTTGCGTCGCAATGGGCGCGTTGTGTCGAGAATGGCCAGGTCGGTGGGCCGGATCAGCGGCTGAAGCGCGCCGGGCCGGGGCGCGGCCTGGGGGCTGGCACGGGCGGCTTTGGCACCGGGGTCAGGGCCGGCCAAGGCCCTGAAGATTGCCGCCATAAAGTCCAAATTGCTGGCCTGGGCTTTAGGCGCGAGGTCGTCGAACGCCAACAGCTTTTCATGGTGCAGCCGCTCTTTGTCGCGCTTTGGGCCATAGCGATAGCCGCTGAGCCGGCGCTCGCCGCACCAGCGGGCATGCTCCAATCGGGTCAGGGCGACCAGCCGCGCCGCATCGGCCTCGAAATCGATCGGCGCAGCCAAACGCGGCAACGCGTTCAAGGCCACCGGATAGGGCCGCGCGGCCTCAAACCAGGGCGCCATGTCAAAGCCCGCCGCATGCATCAGGGCTGGCAGATTGGCCGCCAGGGCCCGGTTTGGCGCGCGGCCGTCTTCGCCAAGGGCCGACCATGGCGGCGGCGTCTCAGTGGCGAGATCGCAATAAATGCCGTGGATGATGGCCGCATACCGGTCGGGAGATGTCTCGAAGAGACGGGCAGAGCGAGCAAGATCCGGCCAGGCGCCGAAGGGAATGATCGGAAGCGTGGGCGCCCCAGGGGACGCCTCGGCGCTGGCGGTTTCGCCGGCCGTGTCCAGGACGCGTTGCTGGCGCATGTTCACAAAAAGGGGAAAGCCGCGGGGCAGGGCGGCGCCAGCGAGCGACTGGGCAAGCGGCGCGGGGCGCGGGGGATCGGCTACGCCCGCCTGGCCCGACAGCACCAAATCGCGAAAGTTAAGCGCGCGGGTCAGGCCAGCTTCCGCGCGGCCATGGGTGATATAAGCGGCTGTGGCGGGGGCGGTGGACAATCGCTTAAGGAGCGCTGCGGCAACGTCATGGTCATGGGCGCCCGAGGCGAAATCAAGGGCGAAGAACGCGCCGTCAAACACCTGGTCCCACTCCGGCACGCGGCGGGTAAACGCGTCCCAACGCGCCGGGTCGGCGTCGATCACGGTGATCTTTTGCAAGGTGAGATCATCGGTTTTCTGGGTCTGGCAAATCTCGGTAAGCAGGCTCTGGCCGAGGGCATCGAAGCCTATGATGACGGCATGCTGGGGCCGGTCTGCGGCCAGCAAGAACAGCGGCGCCTTGCACAGCACAGCCCGCGCCGCCGCCCGGCTCTCGGTGATGAGTTCGCCTGCGCCATCCACGGTGGCGCCGGCTTTGCTCTTAGGCCCAGTTGTGACGATCGCGCGGCTGAGCGCGCTGATTGCATCGTCGGGGAACCCATTCCAGGCATCGTCGACAAAGGTAAACAGGTGGGGGCGTTCTTCCTTATCCCGGCCAGTTTTAGCTGCGCCGAGGTCCGCGCGGATGTGCCGGGCGACATCAAGCGCGCCGGCATCGTCTTCCACGGCGATGACAACCGATCGCGCTTTGCCCGCCCGGGTCACTGCAGCAATTGAACCGGTGTCGGCCGGCTGGCTCAAAATCACCAAGCCCCGCCCTTGGCCGGTCTCCTCAGTTTTAGAGCACCACACGACCCGCAGGCCTTCTTCAGTCGCCAGGTCGACGGCCGCGCGGGCCAGGGGCCCATCACCGATAATTACGATGTGGTCGCGGTATCCGCCAAGGCCAAACACGCCGGCGACCGCGCTGTGGGCAAACCCCTCCGAGAAGAGCCCTTGATAGGCCTTTAGAAGCAAAAGGAGAAACGTGAGCACGCCCAGCCACCGCGCCGCTGTAAGGGCCATGACCGGCCATGGGCCATAGCCTTTGCCCATGAAAGGCTCACCAAACGCTCCGCCAAGCGTGTTG
The DNA here is from genome assembly GCA_038747245.1 of Pseudomonadota bacterium. GTDB lineage: Bacteria > Pseudomonadota > Alphaproteobacteria > Caulobacterales > Hyphomonadaceae > UBA5336. The sequence goes on from JBCDJY010000002.1 coordinate 134,029, forward strand.
ACTTCAAAGGCACGGAACACCGCGATCTGCCAGCGCTCGGCGGCCTCCATGTCGACAAGCGCTTGGGACCAGCCATACACCGATAGGGCAAAGGCCGCCGCCCCCAGGGCCAATATCCAGCCGAGGGGGATGTCGAAGGTTGGACGCTTGCGCGCGCCGGACCGGGCCATTAGCGGGCCCCGCCCCGGCAAAACCTCGCGCATCGTTTGTCGGCTCGCGCCATGCTACTCCCCTGCGGCCGCGCCCCCGTTACCAAAGGGTAAAAGGCGCCAAGGCGCAGTGGGAGTCAATTGATCCTGTCAGGCGATCGGCGGCCCGAGCAGCAGCACGGCGAAATAGGATTTGGCGTCGAGCCAGGTCTGCTCGCGACGCCAACCGGCCTCGGCCAACACCGCGTCGAGATCCTCAAGGGAGAATTTCCGGCTGATTTCCGTGCGGATGCTGTCGCCAGCGGCAAGGGAAAAGCGCGCGCCGCAGACCTGAATACTGGTCTCACCGCCGGCCACCAAATGCATCTCAATGCGGCTTTCGCGCGGGTTCCAGCGGGCCTCGTGGGCAAACCGGCCCGCATCCACCTCAGCGCCAAGCTCGCGCGCAAGCCGCGTTAGGAGATTGAGGTTGAATTCAGCGGTCACACCGGCGCCGTCATCATAGGCCGGGATGAGGATTTCAGGGTCTTTCTTCAAGTCGACGCCGAGCACAAATCTGGCCTCGGGGCCGAGGCTTGCGCGGGCGGCTTTGAAGAACGCCACGATCTCCCAATTGTCCAGATTGCCCAGCGTCGAGCCCGGGAAGAAGCCGACCCGAAGCCCGGCTTGGCCCGGCACACCAGACAGGTCCATGGCCTTGGTAAAGTCGGCCACGACCGGCGCGATCGGCAAGCCGGGATAGTCTTTTGAAAGGGCGGCAGAAGCTGCCTCCAGGAACGGGCCGGAGATGTCGATCGGGACATAGCCGGCAGGCGCCTCCAGGGCATCCAGCAGGATCCGGGTCTTGACCAGAGCGCCGGCGCCATACTCGACGAGGACCGCCCTGGGGCCAATGGCGGCCGCGATGGCGCCGGCCTCGGCATGGAAGATGCCCGTCTCGGTGCGGGTGGGGTAGTATTCCTCAAGTCCCGTTATGTCTTCGAAGAGTTTTGAGCCGAGCTCATCGTAAAGCCAGCGGGACGGGATCGTCTTCTGCGGCTTGGCCAGGCCCTCCAGCACATCACGCGCAAAAGGGGTGTCGCAGGGATTTTCCGGCGTGTTCAAGTCTTCAAACCTCGCGGGCCAGGCGCAGGCCAGAAAATTGCCACCGCTTCTCCGGCGGGAAAAAATTGCGGTAGCTGGCGCGGACATGCCCCTCGGGCGTGGCGCATGAGCCGCCTTTGAGCACCATCTGCCCGCTCATGAACTTGCCATTGTACTCACCCATGGTGCCCGGAAGGGGCCTGAAGCCCGGATAGGGCAGGAACGCGCTGGAGGTCCATTCCCAAACGTCGCCGAACAGCCCGGCCAAACCTGTCGCTGCGCGCTGGGGCCTTGGGCGCAGGCGGCCAGAGCCGGCGAGATTGCCGGTCTCGCTATAATCGGCGGCCGCCAGCTCCCATTCGGCCTCAGTGGGCAGGCGCGCACCGGCCCATGTCGCAAAGGCATCGGCTTCGAAATAGCTGATGTGGCAGACCGGGGCATCGCGGTCGACCGGCTGGGGCCCGCGCAAGGTCACCGTCCACCACTCTCCGCCGCGTTCGCTCCAGTAGAGGGGCGCTGTCCAGCCTTCGGCCTCGGCCCGGGCAAACCCATCAGACAGCCACAAGCCAGGGGCGGTGTAGCCGCCATCGGCCATAAACTCGATCCACTCGCCGGCGGTGACCGCGCGGCTCGCAATGTCGACGTCGCGCACCAGGGCGGTGTGGCGGGGCCGCTCGCAATCAAACGCAAACCCATCGGCCGGTGCGCCGATCTCCTTTAAGCCGCCTTCGATTCGGACCCATCCCATGGCGGGCACGGGCTGGCTGTCGACCGCCAGGGGCTCGCCCTTGCGATAGGCCGGGGCAAACGGGTTCTGGGCAAACAGGTGCAGCAGGTCGGTGAGCAAGAGCTCTTGATGCTGCTGCTCATGGTTCAGGCCGACCACCACGCTGTCGAGGGCTTCGCGCCCAGCCCCCGGCAAGAATTCTTCCATCGCCGCGTCCACATGGCGGCGATATGCAACCACCTCGGCAAGGCTCGGCCGTGTGATGAGGCCTCGGCGCGGGCGGGCATGGCGCGGCCCGGCGCCGTTATAATAGGAATTGAAGAGGTAGGCGAAACGGTCATCGAAGGCGCGGTAGCCCGGGCTGTGGGGGGCGAGAACAAAGGTCTCGAAAAACCACGTGGTGTGGGCGAGATGCCATTTGGCCGGGCTCGCATCTTCCATCGACTGCACAGTGGCGTCGGCGTCGCTCAGCCCTTCGGCGAGCTCAAGGCTGCGGCCGCGCACGCCCTGGAAGGCCTCGATGACGGCGCTCGCAGCTCCCGATCGGCTCGAATTGAGGTGCGTCATCGTCCCCTCCATGCCCGCAGGGGTAGATCACTTACTGGGCGAGCACCACCCCGGCCACGGTAATAGTTTGTAATCTTGCCAGCGCATGCGGCCGCGGACCTGCGAACTGGCATTGGCGCCTGGCGCGCTGTATGCCAGGGGCTGCGGGGGCAGCTTGCCTGCAGCTCGAGGACCATCACGCATTGACCAAAATCACACTTCATACGGGCGATCTTCCCGGCGATCTCTCCCTAGGAAGCATCATTGCCGTGGACACCGAGGCCATGGGCCTGAAGCCTGCGCGCGACGCGCTGTGCGTGGTGCAATTGTCGGCGGGCGATGGCGCCGCGCACGTGGTTCAACTCGGCCGCGATTTTGACTGCCCCAACCTGAAGACCCTGCTCGCCGACCCCGATGTATTGAAGATCTTCCATTACGCCCGTTTCGATGTGGCCATGATGAAGCATTGGCTCGGCGTCGACTGCGCCCCGATATGGTGCACCAAAATCGCCTCGAAACTGGCGCGCACCTACACAGACCAGCACGGCTTGAAGCATGTCGCCAAGGAGATCGCCGGGGTCGATCTGTCCAAGGCGCAGCAAAGCAGTGATTGGGGCCGCGCGGAGCTCAGCCACGCCCAGATGGAGTATGCCGCCTCCGACGTGCTTCACCTGCATGCCATCCGCGAGGGTCTGGTCAAAATGCTTGAGCGCGAAGGCCGCCTCGCCCTGGCCCATGCGTGTTTTGACTTTCTACCCGTGCGCGCGGCCCTGGACCTGGCCGGCTGGCCTGAGACCGACATCTTTTCCCATTCAAGTTAAGTTGACTGGTCTGGGCGGGCCCAATGCGCGGGCCGGCTTCCTTGCCGGGGCGCCCTGGGATAGACACATTCAGCGGCCTATACCGCCTGTAATCTGCCGCGGCGCACCCTGAGGGACTGGATGACCACCACACCGGCCAAGGACACCGCCTTCGTTTGGACACCGCGCCGGCAGGTCACCCTGGCCCAGACGCGGCGCCGCACGATGCTGGTGCGCCTCATGCGGATGGCTTTCATCGCCGGCGCGGCCATCGCCGTGGGGCTCCTGGTCGGGCCGGTCCTGGCCAATGCCTTGTCCGGCCTTGGCGACGAGCGACGCTCCTTCGCAGGCGACGAGATTGTGACCATGATCAATCCGCGATTTTCCGGACGCGATCAAAGCGGGGCGGCCTATGTGATCACCGCCGACACCGCCCAGCGCCGCCGCGCCGATGAGGATGTGATCGATCTGACAAACCCCAAACTGGTGGATGAAACCGGCAGCCAGGTCACCGCGCCGGAGGGCACCTACAACCGCGCAAGCCAGACCCTGGATCTGTTCCGCGATGTGCAGGTCTCCGACGAGGCAGGCTACCGGTTCAAATCGACCAGCGCGCGCTTTTTCGTGATGGACGGGCGTATTGAAGGCCGCGAACCGCTCTATGGCACAGGGCCCCTTGGGGATATCCGGTCAGATGGCTATGAGATCACCGAGGATGGCGACGTCATTACCTTCTCGGGCAATGTGGAAATGGTTTTTGACGGCAAGGCGCCGGCGGAGGTCAACGCACCGGGGGCAGATGCCCCGGTGCCCGAGGCGGAACTACTTTTGGAGGCAGTGGAGCGTGATGGTGAAAATGGTTAGGGCGACCACGCGCGCCGGCGCAGCCGCCATACTTGTGGCCTGCCTCACTGCACCGGTGGCCGCAGCCCAACTGTCCTCGGAAGGCGGGCCAATCCGGGTCAATGCCGACACCTCCCAGATCCTGGAGCGGGATAGGCGGGTCCTGGTCATCGGCAATGTGGACATTATCCAGGGCGATGCGCGCCTTCGCGCAGACCGCGTCACCCTGTTCTATGGCGCTAGCGGCGCGGCGGGCGCCGGCATTGGCGGCAGTTTCGGCGAGATTGAACGCATGCGGGCCGAAGGCGAGGTCTTCTACATCACCCCAGATCTCAAAGCGCGCGGCGACGTTGGCACCTATACAGCGCAGACTGACACGATCACCCTAGAAGGCGATGAGGTCGTATTGATCCGCGGCGAAGACGTGGCGACCGGCAAGCAGCTGGTCTTGAACGTGGCACAAGGCACTTCGATCCTGCGCGGCGGCGAGGCCGAAGATGACCGCGTTTCAATCGTGATTTTTCCCGAAGAGGGCGGAGCAAATTAACCCCTGGCGGCGGAATTTCTCCCCCGCCTGATAAATTGATTTTAATCATGGGCCGCTACTCCAGGGTCTTCGGGATGCGGCGCCATGGCGCTGTTGGAGGAGCTGGAGCATGTCGCAATCGGCAGAGGGCTTATTTGTGGAGGGGCTGGCGAAGTCCTTCGGCAAACGACACGTCGTCCATGACGTGTCCCTGTCGCTCCAGCGCGGCGAGATTGTTGGCCTCCTCGGGCCCAACGGCGCGGGCAAAACCACGTGTTTTTACATGATCATGGGCTTGATCGCGGCCGAAGGCGGCGTGATCAAGGTCGACGGGGCCGATGTGACCACGCTGCCCATGTACCAGCGCGCGCGTCTCGGTATGGGCTATTTGCCCCAAGAGGTTTCAATCTTCCGCGGGATGAGCGTGTTCGAGAACGTCATGTCTGTGGTGGAGCTGTTCGAAACCAGCCGGGTCGAGCGCAAGCGCCAGGTCGATGCGTTGCTGGCAGAGCTGCATATCGACCATCTGGCCAGCCAGTCGTCCACCTCGCTTTCCGGAGGGGAACGTCGCCGGGTCGAGATCGCCCGCGCCCTGGCCTCGCGCCCAAGTTTCATGCTCCTGGACGAGCCGTTTACCGGGATCGACCCCCTGGCCATCTCAGATATTTCAGACCTCATACGTTACTTGAAGAAGCGCGGCCTTGGTGTCCTGGTGACGGACCACCAAGTGCGCGAAACCCTTGAAATCGTCGACCGCGCCTATGTCATGTATGACGGCGCGGTTCTTTTTGACGGCCCACCAGACATGGTGCTGCGCAATGAAGAGGTGCGCCGCGTCTATCTGGGGGACCGCTTCGCCGCCTAGGAAGGCTCTCTCCCATGTCCATTCGGCAACGCCTCGACCTGCGCCAAAGCCAGTCCCTGGTGATGACGCCCCAGCTACAGCAGGCGATCAAACTGCTTCAGCTGTCGAACATCGAGTTGGCCGAGTTTGTCGACAGCGAGATCGAGAAAAATCCGCTTCTGCAACGCAGCGAGGGCGACGGCGGAGAGGCGCCCAGCGATGGCAGCGAGGCGCCGAGCGCTAACGATAGCCTGACCCTGGATGACAATAGCGGTTTGAACGAAGCGCGCGAAGCCCTCGATGCGCCGAGCGAAGATGTGTTCGAGGCAGGCACCGGATCGGACACACCAACCCCAGCGGCGGCAGGGCCAAGCGCCTCCACCGACTGGTCCAAGGCCGGCAGCGGCAAAGCCGCCGGCGAGGATTTCGATTTCGAAGGCTCGGTGTCCGGCGACTTGTCGCTGCACCAGCATCTGCACGCGCAACTGACGCTCTCAAGCCTGGACACCGCCGATCGATTGATCGCCGCGCGCCTTATCGATGATACCGATGAAAGCGGCTACTGCCGCGCCGAGCTTGAAGAAACCGCTGAGGCCCTTGGCACCGAAGTGGCCGAGGTAGAACGGGTCCTCGGCATTTGTCAGACCTTCGATCCCACAGGGGTCATGGCCCGCTCCATACCCGAATGCCTGGCGCTTCAATTGAAGGAACGCGACCGCTTCGACCCGGCCATGGCCGCCCTGGTTGCGCATCTGGACCTGGTCGCCAAACACGATTTGAAAGCGCTTAAGGAGCTGTGCGGCGTCGACCAGGCCGACCTCCTGGACATGCTGGGCGAACTGCGCGCCCTCACCCCGCGCCCGGGCGGCAGCTTTGCCAGCGACACGGCCGTGGCTGTGGCGCCAGACGTCTTTGTGCGCGAATTGCCGAGCGGCATGTTTTCGGTCGAGCTGAACAGTGAGACCTTGCCCCGCGTGCTCATGGACAAGGCATACTATGCCGAAGTGTCTGCCTTGCCGATGCGCGAGCAGGAAAAGGAATTCATCACCGACTGCGCGGCCAATGCGACCTGGCTGATTAAATCCCTGGACCAGCGCGCCCGCACGATCTTGAAGGTGGCCAGCGAGATTGTGCGCCAGCAGGATGCGTTTTTCGCCCATGGCGTGGCACATTTGCGCCCGCTGAACTTGAAGCAGGTCGCCGATTCCATTGGCATGCACGAATCCACAGTCAGCCGCGTGACCTCGAACAAGTATATGGCCACGCCGCGGGGCCTGTTTGAGCTGAAATATTTCTTCTCGGCCGCGATCCCGTCCACCGGTGGCGGCGAGGCCCATTCTGCAGAAGCGGTGCGCCATCGCATCAAGGCGCTCATCGAGCGCGAGACGGCCGCCGACGTGCTTTCCGATGACCAGATCGTAGAAATCCTCACCGAGTACGGCATCGAAATCGCCCGGCGCACGGTGGCGAAATACCGTGAAGGCCTCGGCATTCCCTCCTCGGTCCAGCGCCGCCGCCGGATGCGCCAGTCAGCCTGACCGGCATGCCTTTTGCTCTCCACTCTGATGCACATTTTGCATAGGGTGTGATTTGACGGCAACATATGGTCCAAAGAAGAAAATGGAGGCCGACGTTGCACATTAAGATTGCTGGTAGACACGTGGACCTCGGCGAGGCGCTCCAGGAGCGGATCGAATCGAGCCTGGAAGGGGCAGTGCGGAAGTATTTCGACCGGCCCGGTGATGCCCACGTCACCGTCTCCAAATCAGGCCACTTGTTTGAAGTGGACATGAATGTGCACCTGGATTCCGGCATCATCCTGCAATCGGTCGGCGAGGCTGACGATGTCTATGCCGCGTTGGATGCCGGCCTCGCAAAAATCGAAAAACGGGTGCGCCGTTACAAACGCCGGCTGCGCGATCACCACCGGCCTGACCGGGACCCCCTGCCCGTTGAGACCGCGTCCAGTTTCATTCTCGCGCCGATCCCCGACGAGGACGATGCCGGGCAAGATGTGCCCAATGGCGCCGACCAAGCGCCGCTCACGGTCGCGGAAGGAAATGCCCAAATTCGCACCATGACCGTCTCAGAAGCGGTCATGCAGCTCGAATTAGGGGACACTCCTGCTCTCATGTTCCGCAATGCTAGGCATGATGGCCTAAATATGGTCTACCGCCGCTCGGATGGTCATATTGGTTGGGTTGACCCTGCCAATTCCGAGCAAACCTCCAATTAAAGTCGGACCCTGTCATGGCGATCGATCTTTCTGCACTTCTGAGCCGCGGCGTTATCGTCACCGAAGCCAGCGCGGGCAGCCGAAAGCAAGCCATCATCAAACTGACCAGTGCTTTGGGTGAAAAAATCGATATCGATGACCGATTGATTTTCGACGCCGTGATGGAGCGAGAACAGCTGGGATCGACGGGCGTGGGCGAGGGCGTGGCGATCCCCCATGCGCGCCTTGCCAAACTCGACGCGCCGGTGGGCGGTTTTCTCCGGCTCGGCACGGGGGTGGATTTTGAAGCCTTGGACGGGCAGCCCTGTGACTTGATTTTCATGCTGCTTGCGCCGGTCACAGCAGGCGCGGACCATCTGCGCGCACTCGCCCAAGTGTCCCGCGCCTTTCGCCGCCCGGAGATTCGCGATCAGTTGCGCGCCGCCGATACGGGCGAGACAATTTACAAAATCCTCTGCCGCCATGCCGCGAACGCCAACACGGCGTCTGCTGCCTGACGCCTGACACCCTCACAGCGCGAAACGCCGGGTCGGCAGACTGGCCAGCGGCTCCTACCGGGGTCGCAGACTAGTGAAGACTGGTTGGGGTGAGCTGGTTCGCCCGTGCGGCGGCAAATGCGGCGTCGCGGCCCTCCACAATCGCGAGGCGTTGGCCGTTGGCGCCATGGACAGCGAAGAGATCACTTGCCGCGTTCAACTCTTCCAACGCATTGGCCGGCAGGACGCTTTCCAGCTCTTCCAAAGTCACTGGCCGCACATAGACCAGGCTGGTGTCGTCGGTGCTTTCTGAGGCAGTTGAATGATGGGTCATCACAGATCCTTCCACAAAGACAGGTTGGCGACCCGGGCCCTCGGCCTGATGATCAGCGCCGATTTCGGCCCCGTGTCTGGCTAAGAGGTGGGTGGCGCCGCAGGCGGCTTCAAGGTCGGAGCGGCCGTTGGTACGTTGATCGAGCGGCCTGCACACCGATTGGGCAATAGCGCCAATCAATGCTGAATCGCGCGGCGATACCATCACGGGATCACCATAAAGTCTTTGTACTGATAATCCGATTGAGGAAGGTAATTCGAGTCTGGCGATCGATAAAATGACGGGCCGTCCGTACACGATCAAATCTTATCGACGGGAGACTTTGTAGGAGGGTATCGCCCTTTGAAAAGTGGCCCACTGCGCCGCGTAGGGGGAGATCGGCGCAGCGGGCCCGGCCAGTGCCCTGGGGAGAGACGTTACCGGCCAAACGTGTATCGCACACCTACGGAAAAGAGATTCTGCTGGTTCTCGATGTCCAACGTGCCTGGGAACAGATCATTGTTCACTTCAATGTCGTCGCTGGCGCGATAGGTGTATTCACCGAAGACTTCGACGTTCTCGGAGACTTCGAACCCGGCGCCGGCCCGCAACTGATAGGCAAATTTCGTCTCGCCATCATCAATGATGCCCACGCCGGACGGAGAATACTCCACGTCCACGTCGACAAAGCCGATGCCGGCGCCGACATAGGGCACGAATTGGTTGCCTGTGTCGAAATCGTAATAGACGTTGGCGAAAATGCCCGTTGTGGTGATGTCGCCCTGGCCGTCGGCCACGACAGCGGCCACTGAGGCGCCGATGGCCTCAGCGTCGCCCGTCAGGGCGGCCGCATCTACAGCGTCAATACTGCCGCCTCCCAAAGTGACGCCCGTGTGGGTGTCGACGTCGGCATTAGTGTAGACAAGCTCAAGGCCGCCGCGCAGGCCACCGGCGGTTTTAAGGCCCACTTCGCCGGCCAGCGACAGGCCACTGTCAAACTCTGTTTTCCAGCCATAATCGGTGCCGGCAGCCACATCGAGGGTCGATCCATCGCCAAGATTGCCTGTGGTGAAGGCGTCCGTCGCCCCGCTATTGTCACTGTCAGATTGCGCATTGATGCCGATAGACCCGCTCACATACCAGTCTTGGGCGCTCGCTGTTCCCGCACAAACAAGCGCTGCTGCGGTGGCAGCGATGATCTTTTTGATAGCCATGGAGTGTCCTTCCTACTCTAAGCGAAACTCTCAACGACTGGCCGCAGAGAGGGTTCCACGCCAGCCGAGTTCCGAAGTAAAATATTCTATGTGTAATACAATACAAAAAAATGTGAGGTGGGGTAGCGGCCGTTAGTTTCGCCGGCACCGGCGGGCACGCGCGGCGGCGTTGCGCGGCGTCCTTAGGCGTCGCTGCGCCTGCGGGCCTTGGGGCAGTCCAGCGCCGTCCAATGCCGGCGGGCGTGCGGGCTTTTCACTTGGCGTTGCGGCCCATCCCGGTCATGGTCGATGCCATGATAGAGCAGACCATCCGCGCCTTTCTCGACCAGATTAAGCTGCCGGAAGTGACCGTGCCCGATTTTTCCGGCCTCGACTGGGTGCAATCCACTGACCGGCTAAGGAAGAGCTTCTACCGGGCCAGCCGCGCAATCGAAAGCGACGCCCCGCAATTGGCCGAGGTCTCGCACCTGCCCGTTGAAGGCGCCGAAGGCACGCTTAAGGCGCGTCTTTATGTGCCGCTGGCCGCAGGCATCGGGCCTGGCCCGGCCATTGTCTACTTCCATGGCGGCGGCTTCGTGCTCGGCGACCTGGACAGTCACGATATGATCTGCCGGCGCCTTGCCGATGGCTCGCGCTGCCGGGTGTTGTCGATCGATTATCGCCTGGCGCCGGAACACCGGTTTCCCGCCGCCCACAGAGACGCAGAGGCGGCCTGGGCCTGGGTCATTGGCCATGCCGATCATTTGACGTTCGATCCAGAGCGCCTGGCGGTTGCAGGCGACAGCGCGGGCGGCAACCTGGCGGCATCCCTGTGCCAGCAGATGAACCGAAGCGGCGGGCCAATGCCAGCATTCCAATTGCTCCTTTATCCCTTGGTCCAATTCGTCGACATTCGCGCTGCCAAACTGAGTTTCCAGCAGGGCGGCTTCTTCATTTCACCGAACCTGTTTGACTATTTCCGCGATGCCTACATCGAAAATGAAAGCGACCGGATGAACCCACTGGTCTCGCCTCTGTTCGCCGAAGAAGACGATTTCCGCGGGCTCCCCCCGGCGCATTTTGTTTTGTGCGGCTGGGATCCGCTCCAGCATGAAGGGCGCGCCTATGCCGATAAACTGGCGCGGTTTGGTGTGCCGGTCACGCTGCGCGAGCACCCGGGCATGGTCCACGGTTTCATGAACCTGACCGCGGTCTCGTCCTCGGTCCGCGACGCAATTCACCAATGCGGCCAGGTGACAGGCCGGGCGCTCGGCGCTTTGACCACGCCCTAGACCAGACGAAAACCAGACTGAAAATTAACGGGATGTGCACGGCCAGCGCTGCATCTGCGGAGCTTAAGAAAAGCGCAGCGCGGCCTGGCAAAAGCAAGGTGCGGTCGCCGCCTGCCTTTGGAAGGCCACGCCCATGCCAGGTTCCACAGCTGTGCGCGCGCTACCCTTTATCGCCGGGACCATGGCATGGCTGATGGCCGGAACGGCCGATGGCCAAGCCACAATTGACGACTCTTCGGCCGATGCAAGCCAACTGGCCGCGCGCCTCACCGGGCCGGGGATCACCGTCTCCAATCCGTCAATCCCGGTGGCCAATGGGTCCGACAGTCCAGAAAGCTATGGTCTGTTCTCCAACGGCATTGCCGGCGCAGGCCTGGAGATCGACACCGGTATCGTGCTGACCACTGGCACTGTCGCTGAAGCGCTCAGCACCAATTCAGCCGCCAACACGACCCAGGGCAACACAACCACCTATAGCGACCCTGACGTGGTCGCGATCGATCCGGCGGCCAATCAGAATGTGGCCATCTTCGAGTTTGACGCCGTGCTCGACCCGTTCGTCACAGGCCTGTCGATCAATTACCAATTCGGCTCGGAGGAGTATCCCGACTATGTCGGCTCGCGCTTCAACGACGTGTTCGCCTTCTTCGTGTCCGGGCCGAGCCTGCCATCGACCATCAACATTGCCCAAGCGCCCCTTGGCGGAAACGTGCGTATCAACAACATCAATTTCGGCGTCGTTGGATGCCAGGATGATGGAACGGTCGAGGACCTCAGCCAGAGCGCCTTCTACATCAATAACGGCCACACCACCGCCCTTCCCGGCACGTGTCAGCCCAACCCGCCGGCGGGCCCTTTTCCCGTCGTCACGGAATACAATGGCATCACCCGGAAGTTGACGGCTGAGAGCCGCGGCCTGACCCCTGGCGGCACATACCGCGTCAAATTTGCCCTGGCAGACGTGGCCGACGAGCAATTCGATAGCGGCGTCTTTATCGAGCTGATTTCGGGCATCTATGACCAGGACCATGCCGATGCCCCGGCAAGCTACGGCGCGCCTGTCCACGATATCCGGTCTGCCCTGGCACTAGGGGCTGGGGTTACGGCCGAGGCGGGCGGATACAACGACCCGGCCGCGGCTGGCGATGTCGATGACGGCGTCACCCTGCCGGGCTTCACCGCCGGCGGCTCGGCCGTCATCAGCGCCGATGTCAGCGGATCAGGCGGCCGGCTCCAGGCCTGGATCGATTGGGACCGTGACGGCACATTTGCGACCGCCGGTGACCAAATCGCGGCAGACCTTGAAGATGGCGGCGCCCTCGACCTGGACGGCGTGGTCAATGGAACGATCAGCTTCAGCGTCTCAGTGCCCGCCACCGCCGCGCCGGGCACGTCCTTTGCCCGCTTCCGCCTGTCGACGGAAACCGGGCTGGCGCCAGGCAGCGGTAAGGCAGTCGACGGCGAAGTGGAAGATTATGCTGTGACGGTTACCGGCACGGGCGGGCCTGGCGTTTGCCCGCCTGGCCAAGTGGTGGTGACCCAGCCAGGCAATGCCGACGCGGTTGTGCAAACGGCCTTCAACAGCACTGAGGCCCTTGGCGCGCCGGAGGCGGTTGGCACAAATTTGAACGACGGCAATTCTGCGCGCCTCAACACCAGCCAGCGCATTCTGCGTCTCGACCTCACCGACACCGTGCCCGAGGGCGCCGCGATCACGGTCACCCTTGCCCGCAACAACAACCAGGCCAATTACGACGTCTCGCTGTCACCGGACGGCAGCGCCTATGGGCTGTCGACCACGTTCAACGCCGGGCCGAATGACATCGCGCAAACCCTTGCGCTCACCGCGCCGGTCGGCGGGACGCGATTTATCGAATTCTCCCGCAATTCAGGGTCCCTTTGGGTGGCAGGACTGGCCTATGATCAGATTTGCGGCCTAGGCGGAGCGCTCGCCGGCGACAAAACCGTCGCAGTCTACGACCCCGACAGCGAGGGCCTGTTCAGCCTGCCTGGCACCGACGTGATCTACACGATCTCGGTGTCAAACACGGGCGGGGGCAGTGTTGACGCCAACACAATTGAGCTGATCGATCGGGTGCCCTCGGAGGTCGCGCTGTTTTTTGGGCCCACCCCGGAGTTCGGCGACGAGGTCGTCGGCTGGTCTGAGGCGGGCACGGGGCTCACCTTCGATCCGGCCCTGGATGTCGGCTTTTCCAATGCGGCAGCACGCCCGTCAAACTTTGCGGCCTGCAGCTACACGCCATTGGCCGGCTATGATCCGGCGGTGCGCTATCTGTGCCTTAATCCCAAGGGCGCGATGGCGTCTGGCGATCCTGACCCAACTTTCTCTGTCTCGTTCAGGGCCCGCATCCGGTGAAGCGGCCTCGCCCGAGCCTGCCCCTAGCCCCCCACCGGCGGTGCGCTGGCCTTTATGCTCAGGGCGTGCAGCCCGGTATCGAACTCATCGGCCAAGGCCAAATGTATCGTGCGCTGGATCTGAACCCGTGACAGGCCGGCAAACGCCTGCGACACGATGGCCACATTGTAATGCGTCTCGCCCCCCGGCGCAGCCCCCGCATGTCCTGCGTGGCGCGCCGAATCGTCGACGACGTCGAGGGACAGCGGTGAAAACGCCGCCAACAATTTGGCCTCGATCCGATCAGTTCGGTTTGTCAATTCTAGCCTCCAACAAGTTCACCGCTAATATGTAGTCGATGGATGACGGGTTCCCCTACCGCGTAAAATTCCGCGACATCCGGGTAAAACCCCCGGCAGACGATGTTTCGCGCGAAAAAGCCGCGAAAACGCGCGTCTGCGAGCAAAAAGGCTGCGATTTGGCCGGCGAGCATAAGGCGCCCAAGCGCAATGCCCGGGGCGTGCACTGGTTCTGTCAGCGCCACGCCGCAGAATACAATCGCAGCTTCAATTTCTTCGACAATATGACCGAGGCGGAAATCAAAGCCTTCGAAGAGGCGGCCCGCTACGGACACAAGAAGACTTGGAAGTTTGGCACTGGCCCTGCCGGGGGCATGCGCGCCGCCCACCTCCATGACCGGCGTCGCTGGCGCGGAGCCGACCTGTTCGAGGACGGGGCGAGCGCGGCAGCGCCCGAGCGCAAAGCAGGGCGCGGGCGCACCCGCCTGCAGGTGCGCGCCCTCAATGAGCTCGATCTGGAAGCCAACGCCACGGCCCAGGAAATCCGTGAACGCTACAGTGATTACGTCCGCCGCTTTCACCCCGACAGCAACAAAGGCGACCGGTCGTCCGAGCACAAATTGGCCCGCGTACTCCGCGCGGGAAAAACGCTGAAGGCCGCCGGCTTGATGAAGCGCTAAGCCGGCTGGCTTGGCCCGCCCGCGGGCCGGTCTTCACAGTCTCTGAAAGTAATCCTTAAGCCTGGTCCAGCAGGGTCGCACCGTGTTCGGGGGTTCGGCGGGGACTTCGCAAAGTGCCAGAGCGTAGCGGAATATTGCAGTCTAGCGCGGCCGTCTTCCTGGCGATGCTCGCCCCCAGCCTTCACGCCGAGGCCCAGAGGGTCTCACCAAACCTGGAATACCACATTCTGGCGAATGCAGGCTACGCATGGACACCGGTCACCTATCGCAACACCTACACAGCGCCGGTCATCGTGTGCAGCTATGTGCTTGCCACCAATGCGAACCCGCCGGCAACGATCCGCGTTGATCCTGTAAGCGCGTCGCAGTTCCGTATCAGGGTCCAGCAATTCGAAGACGACCCTAATGTGGCGCCCTCGACGGTTTACTGCCTGGTTTCCGAAACCGGTGTCTTCACCCTGCCTGGCGGCATGACCTACGAGGCCTTGACGGTGTTGTCAGACGAGACGAGCGGCAGCGCGGTAGGCTGGCAACAATCTCGCCTGGAACCCTTGAGCTTGTCTGCAAGCTTTTCCGATCCCGTCCTGATTGGCCAGGTGATGAGCTACAACGACCCAAGGGCCAGCGTGTTCCACGCCACCGATTGCGAGCGCCGGCAAAACCCGCCGTTCGAGACCGGGTTTGCCGATGGCGCATGCGTCGGAAAACATGTGGGCATGATCAACACGACGCGGGCCAGCGAGACATTGGGTGTGATCGTCATCGAGACCGGCACGGTCACCGCTAACAATTTCACCATCCAGGCCGGGCGCACGGGAAACAATGTGGCCGGCGTCGGCAACGCCCCGCCCTACTCGAATACGGTCTCGTCCGATTATGACGTCGGCATGGCGTCCATGGCCGGGGAAAATGGCGGCAATGGCGGCTGGTGGGTGTTCTATGGCGCCGACCCCCTGCCGCCCGGGCAAATCCGCGGGGCAATTGAGGAAGAGGTCACCGCCGGGGATACCAGCCGCGGGCACATCAATGAACAGGTCGACTATTGGCTTTTCGATGACAACAACACTCCTGACCTTAGCCTGGACAAGACAGCGCCCACCTCGACGTTCGCTGCGGCAGGCGAAGACGTGGTGTTCAGCTTCGACATTGAAAATACAGGCAATACTGCGGTGACGGCACTTGCGCTCAGCGATGATCAAATCGGGCCGGTCACCTGCCCTGAAACGGCGTTGGCGGCCGGCGAAACAATGACCTGCTCGGCCAGCTACACCACCACGCTGGGCGATGTGGCCGACGGATCAGTCACCAATATAGCCACCCTTACCGGCGACAGTTTCTACGGCGCAGGCGCGCCGAGCGCATCAGACACCTGGACGCTTACCCTGGGCGCGGGCCCATCGGACCTGGTCGTTGAGAAAACCGTGCGCCCCCACATGCCCGGCGGATATGCCCTGCCAGGCGAGGACGTGATTTACACCCTCACGGTGACCAATCGCGGCTCCGCATCTCCCGATGATGGCACCCTGTTCCTGGTCGACGCTGTGCCCGATGAAGTCTCTGTCTTCACCGGCGATATGGATGATGGCGGCCCCGCCACCGGCCCGCTCTACTTTGAAGAAAGCGGCACGGCGCTGATCGCCTCCGAGCCGGCGGAGTTAGCGATGTCCAATTCGCCGATCCGGCCATCGACCATCGCCGAGTGCACCTATACGCCGATCCCCGGCGTTTATGATCCCTCGGTCACCTTCATCTGCGCTGCGCCCCAGGGCACCATGCCTGGCAACACGCCGGATCCGAGCTTTTCGGTCTCATTCCGCGCCCAGCTCAAATAAGCCCCACCTCAAGGCGGCTCTGGGAGTTTAAGCAGCCGCCGGGCCGCGCGCCGGTGGCGCTCTTGTACATGGGTGCCGACAATCCCGAGAGCCGTGGCCAGCACCGTGGCGTCATCGGTAAACCCCAGGGCGGCAATAAAGTCTGGCACCACATCGGTGGGCAAAACGAAATAGGCCAGCGCGGCCAGCAGGACGCCCTTGGCCTTGCGCGGCGTGGCCGGATCAATAGCGGCGTAGTAGGCCGCCGCCAGGTCATCGGCGAATGGAATGCGGCCTGCGACTTTAAACAATTTTGGCAGAACGCGGCGCTTGGCGGTGCGGGTGTTGCGCTCAATGGCGATGGGCAATGCGGCGCGCTCCGGCGCGCCTGCTTCCTCGGCGACTTCCCTTGCGTTAGTCATTGGCCTCTCCGACTTTGACCCTAAGATCGCGGCCAAACACAACAGTTCAAGGGAGGGCACTGCCCATGCAACTCGACTCAAACGTTTCAGCCGTAATCACCGGCGGCGCATCTGGCCTTGGCGCGGCAACGGCGCGCGCCCTTGCGGGCCACGGCGTGAAGGTCGCCCTGTTTGATTTAAACGCAGAGAAAGGCGAAGCCCTCGCCAGCGAGCTCGGCGGCGTTTTCTGCGAAGTCAACGTCACGAAAGACGACAGCGTCGATGCGGGATTTGAAAAGTCCCGGGCCGCCATCGGCCAAGAGCGCATCCTGATCAATTGCGCCGGAACCGGCAATGCGATCAAGACCGCCTCGCGGGATAAACAAACCGGCAAGATCAAGCACTTCCCCATCGATAAGTTCGATCTCATCATCCAGATCAATTTGGTGGGCACGTTTCGCTGCATCGCCAAATCGGCCGCCGGGATGATGAGCCTGGACCCGGTGGACGGTGAGCGCGGCGCGATTGTGAACACGGCCTCGGTGGCGGCCGAGGACGGACAGATCGGCCAAGCCTCCTACTCCGCCTCCAAGGGCGGGGTCGTGGGCATGACGCTTCCCATTGCGCGGGACCTTTCGCGGGAGTTGATCCGTGTGAATACGATCCTGCCTGGCATTTTTGACACGCCCTTGCTGCAAGGTGCGCCGGACAATGTGAAACAAGCCCTTGGCGCCCAAGTGCCCCACCCTGCCCGGCTCGGCAATCCGTCTGAATACGCCTCCTTGGCGGTGGAGATGTGCCGCAATGGATACTTCAATGGCGAGGATGTGCGCTTGGACGGATCGATCCGCATGGCGCCGCGCTAGGGGCCTAACGCGGTGTTTTTCCGGCCCACTCCAGGGCGTCGACGCCGTGGCGTGTTGATGCGCTGATGTAATTGGGCAGGCGGGCCGGCAGGTCTGGGGGCTCTGCCGGCTGAACTGCCTCTTGGGCGGCAACCCGGCGAACCACCCTGCGCGTTGGCGCGGCGCGCGCGCCGGCCAATTGGGGGCCAGCGGCCTGTCCGCTTGACGAATGGGCCACGGCGATGCCGAGGGCCGAGAGGGTTTCAACCGTCACCAAGCCCTCAATGAAACCGCGGTCGCGCTGGAAACCCCGCAAAGCGCGCTCTGTGCGCGGCCCAAGCGCGCCGTCTATCGGCCCCGGATTATAGCCGCCCACGGCGAGTTCGGCCTGGATCCGGCGCACGGCCGCCGCCGAAGGGGCGATCAGCACCTGCGCGGTCTGGCCCTCAACCGTGAAGCAGCAGCCGCTTTGAGGAGGTGCAACCGCGTGGCCTCTGGACCCATGCCCCTCGTCCGCCGAGGCCGGCAACGCCAGGAGGACCGCCCCAAACACTGCGCTCACTGTATAGAGATGCAAGGCTGGGCTCCCGGTCTACCTTCCAGGAAGCGTTAATACGCAGCACGCGAAGTCAATGCTTGCGCCTGCATTCTCCCCTATGAGGCGAGCGGTCCCAGACCGATGCCCCTGCTGGGCGAAAAAACGCCCTGGAGCGTGCGCCGAGGCCAGCCAGACTTGACCGCCGGGCCTGCCCAGGGTCCCCTGGCGTTCATGTCAGACCCCATCGACGCAGTGATTTGGGACTTTGGAGGCGTCATCACGTCTTCGCCCTTTGAGGCCTTTAACGCCTTCGAAGCCGCCGAAGGCCTTCCCAAGGATTTCATCCGCTCGGTCAATGCCCAGCGCGCCGACACCAATGCCTGGGCGCGCTTGGAACGATCTGAAATCTCTGCCGATGAGTTCGACGCCCTGTTTGCCGAGGAATCCCGTGCCCGCGGCCACGAAGTGCGCGGGAAAGCCGTGCTGGCGTTGCTATCGGGCAACGTGCGCCCCGGGGTCGTCGCGGCCCTGAAGGCCTGCAAGGCGCGGGTCAAGATCGGCTGCATTACAAACAACGCGCCCGTCGGCCAGGGCGCGGGAATGAGCACAGACGCAGGCAAGGCCCGTGAAGTCGCCGAAATTCTCTCCCTGTTCGACCACGTGCTGGAGAGCTCAAAGCTCGGCATTCGAAAGCCGGATCCGAGGATTTACGCGCTGATGTGCGAGGCCCTGGACGTGGCGCCGAGGCGCTGCGTTTACATTGATGATCTTGGCATCAATCTAAAGCCGGCGCGCGCCATGGGCATGACCACAATCAAGGCGGTCGGCGAAGCCCAAATCCTCGCGGATTTGGCTGCGGTTACGGGCTTTGCGCTTTAGCTGCGCGCGAGGGTGGCGGCTGGCGGTCCTGGCATTGGGTATTGGGCTCGCGGCCTGCGACGGCGCGCCAAGGACCACGGCCCCGGATGAAGCGCTGTTCCAATCCGAAAGCGCAGCAGCCCCGCCCAAATTGCCGGCGCCCGCCGCGGAAACCCGCGACGAGCTGATGGCCCTAGCTGCAACCGGGTCGATCCGCCGATTGGCCCGCCGGGCCGAGGCCGAGCCAGTATTTTTGTCGAATTTCGGCGGCGCGGATCACCTGCGCCATTGGGATTTGATGCGGCGGATCGGGTTCGATCCCTCCGTCAACCTTGCCGCCGTCCTAAGCGAGCCCCATGCCAGCCAGCAAGTGGGGGCCCAGACCTGGTTTGTTTGGCCTGATCTGGCGGTCTCGGCCCCCAGGGCCATCGAGGCCGGGGCGCTATCGTCGGTGGAGCGCGCGCGCCTTTTAGCGTTGATCGGCGCTGACGGGGTCGCGGCCATGGAGGCCGGCGCGCCCTATCCGGGCGTTCGAACGGCCATTTCCGAAACCGGTGCCTGGCGCTATTTCCTCCACGAACCGCCTGACCCATAGGAGCATGTAAATGGCTGATCTTCTCGGCGCAGACGCCTTTCTCAAAGACCATCCGGCTTGGCAAAAGGCCGATGACCCGAGGGACGCCGTGGCCCGCACATTTAAATTTGCAGATTTCAAAACCGCGTGGGCGTTCATGTCCGGCGCCGCGCTGAAAGCCGAGCAGATGGATCACCACCCGGAATGGTCCAATGTCTACGCCGCTGTCTCGGTCGTGCTGACGACCCATGATGCCGGCGGCGTCACCGACAAGGACGGCGACCTGGCCGCCTTTATGGATGAGCTGGCAAGCCAGCTCGGCGCCTGACCCCGGCGCCGGCTGCCAGAGCCAAGGCCATTGACGCACCGGCCCTGCTCCGGGCACCTCGTGGTCAAAGACCATAAGAGGAGGATGCCTGATGGGCCGAGTCGATGGAAAATATGCGCTTGTGACAGGCGCCGCGCAGGGTCTCGGCGAGGCAAGCGCGCGGATGCTGGCCCGCGAGGGCGCAAAAGTGGCGGTCACGGACATCAATGGTCCAGGCGCCGAGGCGGTGGCCGACGCGCTGAATGCGGAGCTGGGCGCAGGCACTGCATTTGCTTACGCCCATAACGTCACCGACGAAGCCCAGTGGAAACAGGTGCTTGAGGCGGCCCACGGCGCCATGGGCGGGCTCAATGTGCTTGTAAACAATGCCGGCATCGGCTCGCTAGGCTCGGTCGAAGACGAGACCTATGAGGCATTTCGCAAGGTGCAGGCCGTTGACGTGGACTCGATCTTTCTCGGCTGCAAATACGCCCTGCCGCTCATGCGCAGCCATGGGCTGGGCTCGATCATCAATATCTCCTCCATCGCCGGCATCGTCGCCAGCGGCAATTATGTCTCCTACAATACGGCCAAGGCCGCGGTGCGCCACTTGTCTAAATCAATCGCGCTCCATTGCGCGAAGACCGGCGGCGAGATTCGCTGCAATTCGGTCCACCCGGTTTTCATCAACACGCCGATCCTTGATGGTGTCAAAGCCATGTTCGGTGAGGAGGAGGGCCTTGCGAAACTGGCCCGCCAAATCCCCCTCGGCAAAGTCGGCGAGCCGGACGATATCGCCTATGCCGTTCTGTATCTCGCCTCCGATGAGAGCAAGCTGATCACCGGCGCGGAGCTGAAGGTCGATGGCGGCATCAGCGCCATGTAATCACTCGGCCGGCAGCTGCCTTGCCCGGCCCAAGCGGCCCCGCAAGGCGTAGACCAGCAGCGCGCTGATCGCCACGGTAGACATCGCCAGGGGCAGAATTGGGCTCACCATGTAGAGCGCCGCGCCCACCAGGGGCCCGAGGATGTATCCCCCCGGCGGCGCCGCCGACATCAGCGAGGCGGCCGCGCCCTGTTCGTGGGGCTCCACAGCCAGGGTGCCGAGGGCATTCATCGCCGGCACGCACAGGCCAGCGCCCGTACCGACAAGGGCAAAGCCCAGGCAGAACAGCGTGAAATCGCCCGCAAGCAGCGTGATGGCGTAGCCAGCCGCGATCAGGGCAAGCCCCTGGGGCAGCATGCGGCGCGGATTTGGTTTGGTGCGCCCGACATAGCCGAACTGAACGATGATCAGCGCTGCGCCGAGCGCCGCCATAACCACGCCGGCGGCCTCCACCGCATCGGCCCGGTCCAGCAGGAAGCGGTCCTTGATCAGCCAAGCAATCGTCTGCTGCACGCCGCCCACAATGGTAAAGTATACGAGAAGAAACACGAACGGGGGCACAATCCGCGGGTCGCGCATCGAAAGCGGCGGCGGCGGGGTTGCCTGTGATCTTTGCGCGCGCGTCGGGGGAAGGACAAAGGCGATCGTGCCCGCCACGAGGAGCGAAAACACCACCGCTGCCCAGATCGGAAGCAGGGCATCAATGCGCGCCAACACAGCCGCACTGGCTGGCCCGACGATGGCCCCGATGCTCATGCCGGCGCCGAGCAATCCCATACCTGCCGCCCGGGTCTCCGCCGTCGTGGCATCTGCCATGGCGGCCATGGATGCGGGCTGGAGCCCCGGAGACAGCAGCCCGAACCAGAAGCGCACGAAACACAACATGAGAAACGCGCTGGTGCCGGCCAACGCGCCGGCAAGGGCCGCATCGAGGGCGAAGATGAAGGCGGCATTGCAAATCGCCATCATCAAGAGGGAGAACACCATCACCCGCTTGCGGCCGAACCGGTCAGCAACGCGGCCCCACCAGGGGATGGTCACTGTAAACAGAAGCGTCGACAGGGTCATGATCCCAGCGACTTGCAGCTCCGTCAGCCCCGCGTCGCGGGCGAGCGGGGCAACGACCACCACGTTGATCGACAGGCCCGCGCCCATCGACACAGTGCCTAGGGCAATCGCGGCCTGCTGAAGTCGCGTCAGAGGCCTGCGGGGCGTCTCCGGCGGGGGCGTGGTGGCCGGAGGCGGCCCATGCGGGCCAGGCGGCTGGCCCAATTCGGCGCCAGGCAGGACAGGTTCAGTTGTGCTCACACCTCACATGTACGTCGCGCGCAGACTCTTGCCAATCGAAGCGCGCCCTTATCTAAGCGGGGCTGTCCCTGCGCCCCGGAGGTTTTAAGGATGCTCTCCTTCCTGTCGCCGCTCTATCCCCTCTTCTACTGGCCGCTCACCATCTTGTTCTACATGATGATCGCCTATGCGATTTTCAGCTGGGCCGTCGTTGGCGGCGTGGTGTCGATGCAAAACCCGACGGCGCGGCAGATCTATCAGTTTCTTGCCGGCGTCATCGAACCCCTTGCCGCACCGATCCGGCGCTACGTGCCGCCGCTCGGCATGTTTGATATGAGCTTTTTCGTCCTTGTGCTGATCCTGATTGGCCTGCGGGACATTCTTCTCCCCTGGCTGTTGTTCGGCTGATCCAAACAAGGAGCGCGCCGGCCATGGCGGCAACGATTATCGATGGAAAGGCGATTGCCGCAGAGCTGCGCGCCGCTGTGGGTGCAGCTGTTGCCGGCATGCCGGGCCAGCCGACGCTGGCTGTGGTTCTGGTGGGCGACAATCCCGCCAGCCAGGTCTATGTGCGCAACAAGATCAAACAGACCGAAGCGGCAGGAATGCGCTCGCTTCACCATCGCCTGGCGAGCACCGCGACCCAGGCCGAGGTCGAAGACACGATCTCGGCGCTGAACCGCGACCCGGACGTCGATGGCATTCTCTTGCAATTGCCCCTGCCCAGCGGCCTGGATGCTGGCCAAGCCATCGAGAAAATTGACCCCGCAAAAGATGTCGACGGCCTGACCGAGGCGAGCGCCGGGCGGCTTTCCTTGGGCAAGCCAGGCCTGAGGCCGTGCACGCCGACAGGCTGTGTGATCCTGGCCAAGCGGGCACTGGGCGAGGACCTGTCTGGGGCACACTGTGTGGTGCTCGGCAGGTCTATCCTGGTTGGCAAGCCTGCAGCGCTTTTGTTCCTGGCCGAGAATTGCACGGTCACCCTTGCCCATTCGCGCACCCGGGATGTGGCCAGCATTTGCCGAGAGGCTGATATTCTGGTCCCCGCCGTGGGGCGCGCCGGCATGGTCACCGCAAATTTTGTGAAACCTGGCGCCGCGATCATAGACGTGGGCATCAACCGGGTGGCTGCGCCAGGCAATCAAGGCGGCGCAAGCCGATTGGTTGGCGATGCCGACTTTGACGCCTGCGCTGAGGTGGCGGGCGCCATCACGCCGGTGCCCGGGGGTGTGGGGCCCATGACGATTGCCTGCCTCCTGCGCAACACAGTCTTGGCCGCCGCCCAGCGCCGGGGTTGGCCGGCGCCAACCGAGCTCTGATTCTGACGCAATGCAGCATTTATTTTCCGATTGAGGCGAATCTCACCCCTCGGCGCCGCTTCAATTTCCCGTTTGACAAGCAATTCCTTCCAACGGCGATTATGCAGAAATAATTTTTCTATTTTCCTATTTTCCTTGCAGGAATGAGCTCATAAATGCCATATTAGCGCAAGGATAGGCACGAATTGTGAGGGGTTATTTTTATGGGTAAGTCCGACGCAGGAATGCCGGCGCCCGCCCCAGCATCGCGCCCTGGCGCCGCACCGGACTTCGCCAAGCTTGGCCTGCCCCGGCCGGGCGACCTGCCCCGCCCTGATCCCCTTGCCCCAGCCTCTGAGATTCAAGACCTGGCCTTTGGCCTGGTCGGCGTGCTCAACGAGGCGGGTGAAGCTGAAGGCCCCTGGGCGCCAAGCCTGGCGCCGAGCGCCCTGCGCCGCGGCCTTAAAACCATGGTGCTCACCCGCGCCTACGATGACCGCATGCTTAAAATGCAGCGCACCAAGCGGCTCAGCTTCTACATGAAGTGTCTCGGCGAAGAGGCCGTGGCGGTGGCGGGGGTCGACGCTTTGGATGCCGGCGACATGGTGTTTCCCAGCTATCGCCAGCAGGGCGCCCTGATCCATCGCGGCGCGGATATCGTGGACATGATGTGCCACTGTATTTCCAATTCGCGCGATGCGCTCAAAGGCCGCCAACTTCCCGTCCACTATACCGATCGCGCGCTGAATTGGTTTTCCATTTCGGGCAATCTGGGCACGCAATTTCCCCAGGCCGTGGGCTGGTCGATGGCCAGCGCGCTGAAAGGTGAGACTGCGATTGCGGCCTCCTGGATCGGCGACGGGACGACGGCCGAAGGCGATTTCCATTCCGCCATGACCCTCGCCAGCACCTATAACGCGCCGGTGATCTTGAATGTGGTCAACAATCAGTGGGCCATTTCCATGCACACGTCGATTTCCGGCGGCAAAGCACCGAGCTTTGCCGCCAAAGCGATCGGCTACGGCATCCCCGGCATTTGGGTGGACGGGAACGATTTCCTCGCCGTGCACGCTGTGACGCAATGGGCCGCTGAGCGGGCGCGCAATGGCGGCGGCCCGACGCTGATCGAAACCTACACCTATCGCGGCGAGGCCCATTCGACCTCCGACGACCCATCCCGCTATCGCCCGAAAGATGACTATGAGGCCTGGCCGCTCGGTGATCCGGTGGAGCGGCTGCGCGCCCATTTGATTGGCCTGGGCGAATGGTCGGGCCGCGACCACGATACTCTGGTGCAAGATTGTAAAGACCAGGTCTCTGAAGCGTGGAGGGAAGCGCTCACCTTCGGCACGCTGGAAGAGGGCCCCCACGCCCCGGTGCCGACCATGTTCGAAGATGTCTTTGCCGACCAGCCCTGGCACCTGCGACGCCAGCGCCAGGAATTGGGCATTTAGCCGCCTGCCCGCCCGGCGCGCGCCGCCCCTTCGGAGGTTCAATGGCTCAGTTGAACATGATGCAAGCGCTGAGCGATGCGATCGATACGCTCTTATCGCGCGATGAGGCCGTCGTGACGTTCGGCGAGGATGTGGGCCATTTCGGAGGCGTTTTTGGCGTAACCCGCGGGCTGCAAGACAAGTATGGCGCAACCCGCGTCTTCGATGCGCCGATCAATGAAGGCGCAATCATCGCCATGGCCATGGGCATGGCCACGAATGGATTGCGCCCAATCGCGGAAATCCAGTTTGCCGACTACATCTTTCCAGGCTTCGACCAGATCCTGTCGGAACTGACGCGGTTGCGGTATCGCTCAGCCGGCCAATACACCGCCCCGGTCACCATCAGAACGCCCTGCGGCGGCGGCATTTATGGCGGCCAAACCCACTCAATGAGCCCGGAGGCGTTTTTCACCCACATCCCTGGATTGGTCGTGGCCATGCCCTCCAATCCCTATGATGCCAAGGGCCTGCTCATCTCGTGCGCGGAAAGCGATGACCCCGCCCTCTTCTTCGAGCCCAAGCGGCTTTACAACGGGCCCTTCGATGGGGACCCGGACAAGCCCCAGGCCTCTTGGAAAGACCACCCAAAGGGCGCCGTCCCCGAAGGACATTTCACCGTGCCAATCGGCGTGGCCGACATTGTGCGCCCCGGCAATGAGGTCACGGTGGTCGCCTATGGCACGATGGTCCATGTGGCGCTGGCAGCGGCCCAGGCCCAAGGCGTTGATGCCGAAATCATCGACCTGCGAACGCTCATCCCCTACGACATTGAGACCGTGGCGCAGTCGGTGCAGAAAACCGGGCGCTGCGTCATCCTCCATGAAGCGCCGCGCACCAGCGGCTTCGGCGCAGAGCTTGCGGCCCAGGTGCAAGAGGAGTGCTTTTACCATCTGGAAGCGCCCATCCAGCGGGTCACGGGCTGGGACACGCCCTATCCCCACGCCCATGAATGGAGCTATTTCCCCGGACAGGCCCGGGTCGCGCGGGCCCTGAAGAAGACGGTGGAGTTTGCCTGATGGCGCCCTACAGGCTGAAAATGCCCGACGTCGGCGAAGGCGTGGTCGAAGCCGAGATCGTGGCTTGGCACGTGAAGGTGGGCGATGTGGTCGAGGAGGACCAGGACCTCGTCGATGTCATGACCGACAAGGCCACGGTGGAGATCCCCGCGCCGGTCTCGGGCACGATCACGGCTTTGACGGGCGAGCCGGGCGATGTCATCGCCGTCGGCACGGAGATACTCACCATCGCGCCCAGCGGTGAGGCCGCCATTGACGCAGCGCCGAGCGGCGAAGCCAAACCAGAGATAGCAGGTGAGAACACCGCGGCGGAGCCCCCCGCAGCTGAGGCGGCTCCGCCGCGGCCAGCCGCTGGTGTTGACGCTGCTATGGCCTCCGCTTCGCCGGCGGAAGAACGCGCTGGGACGAGCCATCTTGGCGGCAGGCCCCTGGCGAGTCCGTCTGTCCGCGCCCGCGCATTGGAGCTCGACATAGACCTCGCCGCTGTGCCCGGCACCGGGCCGGCCGGCAGGGTGCTGCGTGCCGACCTTGACGATTTTGCCGCGGCCGGCGGGCGGCTTTTGACGAAAGCCGGCGGCACGGCGCAAGGCGCCCGCACGCCCCGAACCGGCGTCCGCGACAGCAAAGTCATCGGCCTGCGCCGCAAGATCGCAGCGAACATGGAGGCGGCCTGGTCGGTCCCCATGATCACCTATGTGGAGGAAATCGACGTCACCGAAGTCGAAGCCCTGCGCACGGCCCTCAACGCCGATAGGTCGCCAAGCCAGCCCAAGCTGACCCTATTGCCGTTCCTGGCGGCGGCGCTCATCCGGGCGCTTGCAGACGTGCCCCAGGCCAACGCCCATTACGATGCTGAGGCCGGCACGCTCACCACGTTTGAAGGCGTACACCTCGGCATCGCTGCGGCGACAGAACATGGCCTGATGGTGCCGGTGCTGCGCCATGCCGAAGCCATGGACCTTTGGGATATGGCGGCTGAAATCGCGCGCCTTTCGGCGGCCGCACGCGATGGCAGCGCCAAGCGAGAGGAGCTGTCTGGGTCATCCATCACCATCACGTCGCTCGGCGCTATGGGCGGAATCACCACCACGCCCATCCTGAACCTGCCCGAGACCGCAATCATTGGTGTCAACAAGATGGTGGAGCGGCCCGTGTTTGACGGTGCTGGCCGCGTGGTGCCGCGCCTTTTCATAAACCTGTCGTCAAGCTTCGACCACCGCATCGTCGATGGGTATGACTGCGCTGTCCTTATACAGAAGGTCCGTACTCTGATGGAAACTCCAGCAAGGCTGTTTATCTGATCGCGCACACGCCCCGCAACACCCCAACGGAGCGAAGGCATGACCAACTCGGCCATTCGAAAACAGCGCGCCCTCGTCGGCGCCTTGCTCGGCTGCATGGTCTTGCTCATCCCGCTGGTGACGGCGCCGTTGACCGATGAGGTGCGCTGGACGCTGGGTGATTTCGCCCTCGGCGGTCTCCTGCTTGGCGCGGTCGGCGCCGTGGTCGGCTGGATGAGCGCGCTCCAGCGCCCGGCCGTGTTGAAAGGCGCCGCCGTCTTGGGCGCCGTGGGCGCTTTGCTTTTGGTCTGGATGCAACTGATATGACCGCCACGAAGACCTGCCATACCCTCGTCATTGGCGGCGGCCCGGGGGGCTATCCAGCCGCCATCCGCGCCGGCCAGCTTGGCCTCGACACGGTCTTGGTTGAAGCCGGCCGGCTTGGCGGCACCTGCCTCATCCGCGGCTGCATCCCGTCCAAGGCGATCATCCACGCCGCCTCGAAAGTCGAGGATATGCGCGGCCACGCCAATGGCGGCGCCGGGTCCATGGGCATCACCCTCCCGAGCCCGCCAAAGCTCGATATGGCCGGACTGCGCGATTGGAAGGATGGCCTCGTCGACACGCTCTCGGGCGGCGTTTCAGGGCTGCTACGCGCCGCCAAAGTGCACCACATCCGTGGCTGGGCGACCTTCAATACGGCCAAGACCTGCATCGTGCGCACCGAAGGCGAAGACGTCGAGATCACCGCCGAAAACGTCATTCTTGCCACCGGGAGCCAAGAAACCGAGCTGCCATTCCTGCCATTTGGCGAACATGTGATCAGCTCGACCGGCGCCCTGGACCTGACCGAGGTCCCCGAAACCCTGGCGGTGATCGGCGCGGGGTATATCGGCATGGAACTGGGCATTGCCTTTGCCAAGCTCGGCGCGAAGGTGAGCTTTGTGGAGGCGGGAGATACGATCCTGCCCTCCTATGATGCGGAACTCTCGCGCCCCGTCGCGGCCTGGTTGGCGGGCCATAATGTTGGCGTCCATCTGGGCGCCCGGGCGACAGGCAAAGGCACCTCAAAGGGCAAGCAAGTCCTCAAATTCGAGGATGCCGATGGCAAGGCACGCACGCTTAGGGCCGATAAAATCCTTGTTGCTGTTGGCCGTCGTCCGCGCACGGAGGGCTGGGGCCTTGAGGCGATGGGCGTTGATATGGACAGGGCCTTTATCAAGGTAGACGCGCGCTGCGAGACGGCCATGCGCGGTGTTTACGCCATTGGTGATGTCACTGGAGAGCCCATGCTGGCCCACCGCGCCACGGCCATGGGCGAGGCCGCCGCCGAAGCCATTGCCGGGCGCAAAAGCCGCTTCGATCCGCGCGCTGTGGCGGCTGTTTGTTTCACCGAGCCCGAGCTTGTCGGCGTAGGGCTCACGCCAGATGAGGCCCGCGCAAGTGGCCAGGAGGTGATCGTCGGCAAGTTCCCAATGGCCGCGTCTGGCCGCGCGCTGTCGATGGCCGCCGGCGCCAGCAAGGGGCTGGTGCGCGTGACGGCGCGCAAATCAGACCATTTGATCCTCGGCATCCACGCCGTCGGCGCCCATGTGGCGGAGCTTTCGGGCGAGTTTGCGCTGGCCATGGAGATGGGCGCGGTATTGGAAGACCTGGCCGGCACGATCCATGTGCACCCGACCTTGGGCGAAACCGTCATGGAAAGCGCCCTCGCCGCCCTTGGCCACCCGATCCACATCGCCGCCAGCGCGGGCCGCCCGAGGCGCTAGGCCGCTTTGCGGGTTTGCGCTACACCCGGGCCACGCATGATGGGAGCGCGCGACATGGCCGAAGACCTCAAACACATCACTGTGCCCCAGGGGGCCTATGATCTTTACGACGCCTACGCCCACGGGCGCATCGACCGGCGCGCTTTCTTCGCTGGCCTGGGCAAGTTTGCCGTCGGCGGCGTGACCATAGCCGCCCTCGCCGGCTGCCTGATGCCGCAATATGACGTTCAGCAGACCACCGAAGGCGAAGGCGGGCTGGACGCTGAGACCGCGGCCTATGCCTCGCCCAATGGCGCCGGTGAAATGGCCGGCTACCTGGTGCGGCCCGCAGCGGACACACCGGTCGGCGGCGTTGTGGTGATCCACGAGAACCGCGGCTTGAACCCCCATATCAAGGATGTGGCGCGCCGGGTCGCCCAGGCGGGATACGTGGCATTCGCCCCAGATGCCCTGTATCCCCTAGGCGGCTATCCCGGCACCGATGATGAGGGGCGCGCGCTCCAACGTGAACGCGACCGCAGCGAGATGGTGGCCGACTTCATGGCGGCGGCTGAGTTCCTTCGCGCCCACAGCGCCACCACAGGCAAGATCGGCTGCGTGGGATTTTGCTTCGGCGGCGCCGTCGCCAACCTTATGGCAGTGCGCCAGCCCTGGCTTTCGGCAGCGGTGCCTTACTATGGCGGCTGGCCAACCTCGCAAGAGGCCGCACAGGTCAAAGTCCCCCTGCAAATCCATTTGGCCAGCGAAGATGCCCGGGTGAACGCCGGCTGGCCGCCCTATGAAGCGGCATTAAAGGCCGCTGGGGCAACCTATGAGGCGTTCATGTATGAGGGCGCCCAGCATGGCTTTCACAATGACACGACAGGGCGTTTCGATGCCGAGATGGCCGCATTGGCGTGGGGCCGGACCCTTAGTTTCTTCGAGACAACACTGGCTTAGGCGCTGTCGCCGGCCCGCCCCTCGGCATTGAGCCGCCTGATGGCTGCGCCCATGGGCTCGGGCAAGTGCTCATAATGGCGCTTCAGCACTGAATAGAGCACGCCGATCATCACGCCCATGATGAATATGAAGGTCGCGAATGTGTGGATCATGGTGCCGTTGGCGGCAACTTCGAGCCGCCCCGTCAAGGTCCACACCTCGTACCAAAGCGCGCTGAAAAACCAGATGCCCAGGGGCAACAGCACCATGCAGGTGGCTGCTGCGGCAAAAATATGCGTGCCTTTGACGGGCGCTTCGGCGGCCACATAGGCCGGCTTGAACGCCTCAAGCGTGACATGGGCCTCCAATTCGCCCAGCTCGCGCCAACGCGCATACATGGGCTCGGCTTCAGAGAAGGTCTGCCGCCAGCGAAAGGCGAGCACCGCGCCCCAGGCCAGCACCCCGGCCACCATCAGGGCGAGCATCCATTCAACGCTCAGGACATTATCGAACCGCATGGGGCCTCTCTTGCTTCCTCGGCCCCGCCGGGCGCGTGCGCCGAAGCGATCGCCTCATAGGCGAGCATGGCGCGCTTACGGGCCACACCCCAATGGTAGTTATGTAGTCGCCGGTCTGCCGCCAAGGCCCGGTGACATGGAATGAACCAGGACAGCGGGTTGGCCCCCACAGCAGCGCCCACCGCGCGGGCCGCCCGCGGGCACCCCGCCGCCTTAGCAAGGCCTCCGTAACTCAGAACCTGGCCAGGCGGAATCTCGATGAGCGCGCGCCAAATCTGCCGGCGAAAGGGCGTTCCATACAGCGCGACGGGCAGCGGGCGGCCGCCCTCAAAGGCAGCTGCCGCCATATCGCGCGCCGCTGCATCGTCTGCTTCAAACCGGGCAGCGGGATAGCGTGCGCGCAGGTCGGCCACTGCGGCGGCCTCCCGCCGGCCCTGGTGCTCAAATCCTTGGCGCGCCGGGGCATCCTCGTCGATGAAGCCGAGCGCCACCAGACCCCGCGGGCTGATCACCCAAAGCCCAAGGCCGAATGGTGTCGGGGCGCGACCAAGCTTGAGCGTGACGCCGTCCCCGCCGGTCTTCGCCTCGCCGGGCGATAAGCCCTCATGGGCGATGAAAAGATCGTGCAGGCGCGAGGGTCCCGACAGGCCTGCGGCCAAGGCCGCCTCAAGCACGCTTGAGCCCTCTCGCAGCGCGTGCCCTGCGGCCTGGTGGGCAAGGGCGGCTTGGTATTGCTTCGGGCTGACCCCGGCCCAGCGGGTAAACTCGCGCTGGAAGTAAGCCGGCGACAGACCCACGGCCCTTGCGCACGCAGACAGGTCGGGCGCGCGCGCCCAGGTGTCGCCCAGATAGGCGAGCGCGCGGGCCATGCGCGGATAGGCAGCGGCGCGTTCATCGAGGCGTGTTGTTTTCAGCTGGGTCATGCCGCGAATGTGCAGGCGCGGCCGGCCAAGCGCCACCCGAAACATGCGCTGCCCCCCATCAATCGGGAACTGCGCCATGCAGCGTGAGCACCTCTCCGGCCAGATACAGCGAGCCGCAGATAAGAATGCGGCGGGCGCCGGAGCGTCCAGCCTGGTCGAGCGCTGCCTCAAGCGTCTCGCAGGCGCTCGCCGTCAGGCCGACTTGCCCGGCCGCAGCGGCGAGGTCTTCGGGCCGATAACCCTGGTGGCTTTGCTGGATGGGGCAGGTGAATACGCGCGGCGCCAAACGGCTGAATGGCGCAAAAAACCCCTGGGCGTCCTTGCTCGCCATCATGGCCGCCACCAAGGCAAGGCCGGTCTCCTCGCCAGCAAGCACATCGGCAACGGCCTGGGCGGCATGGGGGTTGTGGCCTCCGTCCAGCCAGACTTGGATGCCGCCAGCGAGATCAACAACGGGTCCCTCTGCCAGACGTTGCAAACGGGCGGGCCAGTGGGCGCGCGATGCCCCTTCCGACAGGGCCGTTTCGGTCAGCCGCTCATCGCCCAGCAGCCGCAGCGCCTTTGCGGCTAAGGCGGCATTGGCCCGCTGGTGGGCGCCTTTCAGGGCAAGATCGCGGGGCATGGCATCAACATCGCGCGCGGAAAGAACATGGAGCGGCGCGCCGGCCCCGGCCGCTTCGGCGGAAACGATATGCGCTGCATCCCTGTGCTGGCGCGCAGAGACGACGGGCGTGCCCGGGCGGATGATGCCGGCTTTTTCGCGCGCAATCTCAGCGATGGTGTCGCCGAGGAATTGCTTGTGGTCGATGTCGATCGGCGAAATCACCGAAACGGCCGCGCCGGGGATGATGTTGGTGGCGTCGTATCGCCCGCCAAGCCCAACCTCCAGGATGAGGAGGTCGGCGGGCACCTCGGCGAAAGCGAGCAAGGCGGCCGCCGTCGTCGCCTCGAAATGGGTGATCTCATCGCTGCCGAGGGCATCCTTGACCCGCTCGAGCACGCCGGCCAGGGCCGCGTCGGTAATCAATTCGCCCGCCAGTCGGATGCGTTCATTGAACCGCACCAAATGGGGCGATGTGAAGACGTGCACGCGCAGGCCAGCCGCCTCTGCCATGGCGCGCAAGAACGCGCATGTGGAGCCTTTGCCGTTTGTGCCGGCCACGTGCACCGTGGGCGGAAGCGCGTGGTGGGGGCGCCCAAGCCGCTCCAACAGCCGCTCGATCCGCCCGAGAGACAGCTCAATCTCCTGGGGATAATGGCCTGCTAGGCTGGCAAGGGCGCGCTCCAATCGGCCCGATGGCGCGCTCAATCGCCTGCGTCTTTCGCGTCAGCCGGCGGCGTTTGGGCATCGGCTGATGGGGCCGCCACATTCAAGGCTTCCCGGTCGCTGGCCCGGCGCAATTTCGGCATCAGGTGGCCCAGGATACGGGCAAGCGTCGCCTTCAGCTCGCGCCGGTCCACAACCACGTCGACCTGGCCTTTTTCGAGCAAAAATTCCGAGCGCTGAAAGCCCTCGGGCAGCTTCTCACGGATCGTCTGCTCAATCACCCGCGGGCCGGAAAACGCGATCATCGCGCCGGGCTCTGCCAAATGCACATCGCCGAGCATGGCATATGACGCTGACACGCCGCCCGATGTGGGGTCGGTCAACACCACAATGTAAGGCAGGCCCGCCTCGCGCACCTCGTCAATGGCCAGGGTCGTGCGCGGCATTTGCATCAGGCTGAGGGTGCCTTCTTGCATGCGTGCGCCGCCCGAGGCCGTGCACACGACAAAGGCGGCCTTGCGCGCGACGGCGAGCTGGGCTGCCGTGATGAAAGCCTCTCCAGCTGCCATGCCGAGCGAGCCGCCCATAAAGGCAAAATCCTGGATCAAGACCACGGCGGGTATGCCTTCGATCTTGCCGAAGGCTGCGGCCATGCAGTCGTCTTGGGCCACTGGTGGGCCGCCGCCGGCCGTTTCGTCCTTTTCTCGCGCTGCGATCTTGGCTTTGGCCGCCTTGATCCGCGCGGGATAGGGCTTGTCATCGCGGAACCGGAGGGGATCGGCCGTCACGTCTGGAAGCGCGATCGGCTCCCACACCTCCTCGTCCATCAATAAGCGGAAACGCCTGCGCGGCGAGATCCGCAAATGGGCGCCGGCCGGCGTGACATACCAGCTTTCTTCCAGGTCGCTGCGATAGATCAGCTCGCCGCTCTTGGGGCATTTCACCCAAAGATTTTCCGGCGTGTCCCGCTTGCTCAAAAAGGTCTTCAGGCCGGGGGGGCGAAAGTTTGTAAGCCAGTTCATATCCGCAATCCTGCCCTAGGCGCCCGTATTCGAGGCGGCCCCCGCGAGCGCCTCGCTCAATTGTTTCGCCAGCGCCCCCATCCCCTTGGGCGCATCTGAATACTGCCCTGTCTCCAAGGCCTTGGCAGCGTGGTCGACAAAGGCCGAGCCCACAACCACCCCATCTGCCACTTGTGCCATTTCCGCAGCTTGGGCGCCAGTGCGCACGCCGAATCCCACACATACCGGCAGGCCACTGGCCTTGCGCACCGCCGCCACCTGGGGCGCGATCGCTGCGGGATCGGCGGCGCCCGCCCCGGTCACGCCCGTCACCGACACGAAATATACAAAGCCCGACGCGCCCTGGGAGACAGCCTGGAGCCGGGCCGGCGTGGAGGTTGGCGTGGCCAGCCGGATGACCGACACGCCTTCATCGCCTAAAGCCCCGCGCAGGGGGCCGTCCTCTTCGGGCGGAAGATCGACCATGATCACACCGTCAATGCCGGCGGCGCCTGCCGCACGGGCAAACGCGCTGTAGCCCATGGCGTGGACCGGATTGGCATAGCCCATAAGGATCAGCGGTGTTTCGGTATCGGTCTGCCGCAGCCGCGCCGCCAAGCCGAGCACATCGGCCAGGGTCGTACCCGCCTTCAAACTGCGTTGGCCAGCCCGTTGGATCGAGGGCCCGTCGGCCATCGGGTCGGTAAACGGCGCGCCGAGCTCGATGATGTCTGCGCCGTTGTCGCGCAGGGCCAGCATGGCCGCAAAGCTCGTCTCCAGATCGGGGTCGCCGGCCATGAGATAGGCCACCAGGGCCGCGCGGCCCTCAGATCTGGTTCTGTCAAAACGCGCAGTGATGCGGGCTGTAGGCATTGGCCCGGCTTATGGCTCAATTCGATGTGTTGTCCACCACCCAATCTGTGTAGTCGGCGTTTGCCCGCACCACGGGCAGGGCCAGCAGGGCGGGAACGTCGTGGGGGTGGAGCGTGCGCACCAGGGCGGCAACAGCATCAAATGCACTGAGACGCGTTTTAATCCAAAGGACCCACTCTTCATCACGCGCGATGTCTCCATCCCAGACATATGTCGATGTGACTGGCCCGTGTAGGTTTGTGCATGGTGCGAGCTTGGCTGAAATCACGGCCCGCGAGATGGCATCGGCGGTCTCTCGGCCCGGGCAATTCACGCGGATCATGACGAGATCAACCAAGCGGGGCGCAGTCCGTCGGCATCGCTTCAAAAACGGCCACATAGGCCCCTAGCCCCGACCAATCGTCGCCGTCGACCTGGCGCTTGGGCAAGGCCGTCATGTTCAAGCGCTGGCTGCAATCCGCGCTTACCGGCCAATCAAACCAGTATTGATTTGCTGCTCCGCCAGCGAAGGCGAACCCTGCATTGATGAGACGGGCCGCGTATTGATTCCAAGCATCGGGGTTGGCCTCGGCGCGTGCTCGAGGGATTTCAACGCAGACAACGGCGTCCGTCACCGGGTGCGGCTGCCCCATGAAAAAGCAGGGTGTTTGGGCCGTGGTTCCGGGCAGCAGGTCAATCTCGGCGCCGTTGGGCATTGCGAGGGTTTGAGATTGGGCTGCGCCAGCGCCGCTCAGCAGAGCAAGTGCGACGGCCGCCAGACCCCTCAAATCCCCTGCCCTAGCGCTTCGGCGACGCTGAATACATCCTTGTCGCCGCGCCCGCACATATTCAGGATCATCAGGCCGTCGGGGCCAAGATCTTTCAGCACCTCGCCGGCGCGGGCGAGGGCATGGGCCGGCTCCAGCGCTGGGATGATGCCCTCAAGCCGGGTGCAAAGCTGGAACGCCTCCAGCGCCTCATCATCCGTACACGACAGATATTCGGCGCGCCCCGTGTCGCGCAGGAAGGCGTGCTCGGGGCCGATGCCGGGATAATCAAGACCGGCGCTGATGGAGTGGGCATCGCGGATTTGGCCATCCCGGTCCTGGAGGAGATAGGTCCGGTTGCCATGGAGAATGCCGGGCACGCCGCCGTTCAAGCTCGCGGCATGGGCGCCGCTGTCGACGCCGTGACCTGCCGCCTCGACCCCGATCATCCGTACACCCTCATCCTCGAGGAATGGATGGAACAGACCGATCGCGTTCGAGCCCCCACCGATGCACGCCATGACCGCATCCGGCAGGCGGCCCTCGCGTTCAAGGATCTGGGCGCGGGCTTCCCGGCCGATGATCGATTGGAAGTCACGCACAAGCTCCGGATACGGATGGGGCCCGGCCGCCGTGCCGATCACATAGAAGGTTGAGTCCACATTCGTCACCCAATCGCGAAGGGCTTCGTTCATCGCGTCTTTGAGCGTGCCCGTGCCCGAGCTTACTGGGACAATCTCCGCGCCAAGCAGCTTCATGCGAAAGACGTTCGGCTTCTGGCGCTCCACATCGGTCTCGCCCATGAACACCGTACACGGAAGGCCAAAGCGGGCGCATACGGTCGCCGTCGCCACCCCGTGCTGGCCAGCGCCGGTTTCTGCGATGATGCGCGTCTTGCCCATCCGCCGGGCGAGCAGCACCTGACCCAGGCAATTATTGATCTTGTGGGCGCCGGTATGGTTGAGCTCATCGCGTTTGAGATAGAGCTTTGCGCCGCCGAAATGCTCTGTCAGCCGCTCGGCGAAGTAGAGCGGCGAGGGCCGGCCGACATAGTGCGCCCACAGATCGTCCATCTGGGCCCGGAACGCCGGGTCGGTCTTGGCCGCGCGATACTCGGCCTCCAGGTCGAGGATGAGAGGCATGAGCGTTTCGGCCACATATCGCCCGCCAAACGCGCCAAACCGGCCGTTTTCGTCCGGCCATTGGTCCCATGTGTTTCGTTGGTCCACGCTCGTCTCCGCTGGCCCGGCCCCGCCATTCACGGCGCTGCAGGCCGCTGATCTCCTATAGGCACTGTGCCTTTGCGGCGTCTAGGCCGCCTTCGCCGCAGCGAGAAACGCAGCGATCAGCTCGGCAGATTTCCATCCGCGCACCTTTTCAACGCCCGAAGACACGTCCACGGCGTCTGCCCCGGTCTCGCTGATGGCCTCGGCCACATTGCTAGGCGTCAAGCCGCCGGCCAGCAGCCAGGGCCTGGGCGCGCGCCACCCGGCCAGGATCGCCCAATCGAAGGCCGCGCCATGGCCGCCGCCATACGCCGCCCCCTCTGGCGCGCGGGCGTCGATCACGAACCGGTCGGCGGCGGTGTATGCGTCCAAGGCGTCTAGATCGCTGCGCCGCGCCACCCCGGCCGCGCGCCAGATTTCACAGCCGGTTTGCGCCTTGATTTCAGCCGCCCGGGCCGGGGTTTCGCTGCCATGCAATTGCAGCACAGGAAACTCTAGCGCCGCCGCGCGCTCAATCTCCGCGTCGCTGGCATCGGCCAGCACGGCCACGGGCACAGCGCCGCGCAGGTGGAGCATCAGCGAGACCGCCGCCTCGGGTGTCACGTAGCGCGGGCTGGCGGGCACAAAGTTGAAACCGATCCAGTCGGCGCCGCCCTGGCTTGCCCGGCGCACCATGTCGCCATCCTTAAGGCCGCATATTTTGACCGCCGTCACGGGCCGCCGGCGGCCTGGCCCACCGTCTCCACATCGAACAGCGTCGGCGAGCCGGGCCCCACGGGCAGCTCCAGCCCAAAGGTCCAGACAAAGAAAAAGCTCGACCACAGCAGCAGGAAGAAAATTGAATAGGGCAACATCATCGCGATCATCGTGCCGACCCCGATGTCGCGGTCATACCGCGCCGCCCAGGCCAGGATCAGCCCGAAATAGCTCATCATCGGCGTGATGATATTGGTCGTGCTGTCGCCGATCCGATAGGCCGCCTGAATGACTTCGGGGCTGTAGCCGATCAACATCAGCATCGGCACAAAGATTGGCGCCGTCACCGCCCACTGGGCCGATGCCGAGCCGAGGGACAGGTTGATAATCGCGCAGACCAGAATAAAGCCGAAGAAGAGCGCCGGCCCGGTCATGCCGCTGTCTTGCAGGAAGTTCGCGCCCGTCACGGCGGTGATCGCGCCAAGGTTCGTCCAGCCGAAAAACGCAACAAACTGCGCCGCAAAGAACACAAGAACGATGTAAAGGCCCAAGGAGGATAGGGCGTCTGCCATGGCATCGATCACATCCCGGTCGCCCTTCATCGTGCCGGCGGCGCGGCCATAGGCATAGCCGGTGGCGATGAAGAAGATCAGGATCCAAACGACAAAGCCGCGAAAGAATGGCGACTTCATTCGGTCGCCGGTCTCCGGGTCGCGCAGAACGCCCCATTCCGGCAAGAGGGTGAGCGCCATCAAAGCGAGCACGCCAAAAAGGGCGATCCCCGCCCAAATGAGGCCCGTTTTCTCGGCCTTTTTCAGGGGCTCCATCATCCGGTCATCGAGTATGGTCGAGTCCGCCCGGGAGGAATTGTAAGTCCCCAATTGGGGCTCAACGATGAAGATGGACACCGCCGACCCGATGGCGGTGATCAGAAAGGTGGACGCCACCATGAAGTACCAATTGGCGGTGGGCGCGACTTCATAGCCAGGGTCGATGAGGCGCGCTGCTTCCTGGGTGATGCCTGCCAGGAGTGGATCAATGGTGCCGATCAGGAGATTGGCGCTGTAGCCGCCCGAAACACCGGCAAAGGCAGCCGCCATGCCCGCGAGGGGGTGGCGGCCGAGGGCGTAGTAAATCGCCGCTGCCAAGGGGATAAGCACCACATAGCCAACCTCCGAGGCCGTGTTGGAGACAATGCCGGCAAACACAATGGCGATGGTGACCATGTGTTTCGGCGCGCCGAGCACCATGCCGCGCACGGCTGCGGAAAGCAGTCCTGACTTTTCGGCAACGCCGACCCCGATCATTGCGACCAGAACGACGCCAAGGGGGGCAAAACTCGTGAAATTGCCCACCAGCCCGGTGAAAATCCGGCGCAGGCCATCCCCGTTCATGAGACTAACGGCGCGGATCATTCCATCATCGGCAACGCCGGGCGCCCCGGCTGGGCGCGGGTCCTCCACCGCAAGCCCCATCCACCCAAACAGGCCCGACAAAAGCACGATGCCCAAGGCAAGGTAGGCAAACAAGGTCACCGGATGGGGGAGCAGATTGCCGAGCCATTCCACCCCGTCCAGAAACCGCGAAAACGCGTTCTTTCTGACCGGCTCGGCCTGGGGGGTCGTCTCCGCCATGAAGGTCTCCGGGTCATATCCGCGCTGCAGGCACCACTAGAGACCTAGGCCCTCCCGCGCGCCCGCCAATACCGGCAGGCAGGCGGCGGGTTCACACCGCCTCCTGAACCCCGCTTGGCCCGCGATGGGAGGCGATCCATGCGCGCGGCGTCATGCCTGTATGGGCCTTGAACGCGCGGTTGAATGTGGCCTTGGAGCCGAAGCCGCAATCAAGCGCCAACATCAAGAGGTTCGAGGACAGGCCGTTTTCGTGCAGCGCCGCGCACACCGCCTCCACGCGCAGACCATTGATAAAGTGGCTGAACCCGCCGCCGTCGCTGGAGTTCAGCCACCGCGACAGGGTGCGTTTGTTGACGGCCAGATGGCGCGACAATTGCTCGAGTGTGAGGTCGGGATCGGCGTACCACCCGCCCTGGTGCACCCTGTGTTTCAGGGCCTCGAGGTCCACCGACGGCTCGACTGCCTCGGGCTGCGCCGCTTCAAGCCCAGCCTGCCCCGCAGCCGGCATTTTGGGCAAACGCCGATCGGCCCGTGAGAGGGCATCCAGCGCCATGTAGAGCGCCACCACACCAACCCCGGCATAGACGTAGAAATCGATGCTGTAGGGGAACCGGCCCGTGGCCAATTGCACAAGGTCATTGATGACCCAGACGGCCGCAATGCCGGCAATGATCACCCCGCCGCGCTGCAACCAAACCAGGTCGATCCGCTCCCGGTTGGCGTGTTCCCGGTCGATCCAGCCATGGTAGCGGCGGCTTGCCTGGGCGCCGGCGATGGCAGCGTACGTGATCAGCGCGAGCCCGACAAACGTCTCGACCACCATGATGTAGGGCTCGTGGACCGCGTCATTGAAGGCAAACTTGGCCTGCCACGGGCCAAGCGCAAAGAAACAGACCGTATAATAGGTCGTCTGGACCAGGCCCGGCGCGAGCCAGAGCCACCAGCGGCGCGGCAAGCCGGGACCGGTGAGCGCGCGGATGTGCAGCCACCAAAGGGGCCCAATCCAGAGCTCGGTATTAAACGGCGCGAAGGTCAGGCCCGGATAGGCGTCATAGGCGCCTGAGAAACCGATAATGTAGGGCATCGTCATCAGAACCCAGGCCGCGATCAGGGCGAAAAACAGCCGGGCGGCCAATCGCTCGGGCGAGCGCAACATGGCCATGCCCGCGGCCAGCAGGGCGGGCACGCCGGTCAGCAAAAGAAACGTAGATCGCCAATCCAGGTCCACGAGCAGGTCTCCATTCACTTAAGGGCAATGACGGGCCCTGAGGTGATGGCCGGGCGTCCCGTTTCGTCTCAAATTGCGCAGAATATGCGAAAAGGCGAGATTTGAGGCGTAGTGGCCGGCGATTTGGCGCTGGTGCCGGGCATACCCGCCCGGAGCACTCAGATGATTTGCCGATCGATCGCCTCTGCCATCCAGGTCGCCCTGGCTGTGCTCGCCGCACTCACGGTTTGCACGCCGGCAGACGTGACCCACCCGGCAGCTGCGGCCCTTGGGGCGGGGAGCGCGCACTCGCCGCCCGCGCCGGCGCATCCACAGACCCCCTCGTTTGGAGACAAAGCCCTATGACCCTTCGCTCCCTTATCCTTTCCGCCGCGCTGGCCGGCTTGGCGAGCGCGTGCGGCGCGACCGCCTCGATGACCATTGACCAAGCCGCCCAGCAGGCGCCCAATTCCCCAGCCGACGGCCTGCGCAATGCGCCCCTCGGCCAAGAGGCCGCCCTGGCAGACCTCGCCCTGGCCAGGCAAACGCTTGAAAGCCTGCACCCGGGATATTCGCGCTACACCGCCAAGCCGGCCCTTGATGACGCGTGGCGCGAGGCCGAGCTGGCCGTGGCCGCGGAGCCGACATTTGCCACGCTCTACCGTGAGATCTCCCGGGTCAGCGCCCAGATCCGGTGCGACCACACTAAGGCAGAGCTCCCAGAAGCCTTCGAAGCCGCCCGGGACAAATCTCCGATCTATCTGCCGTTCCGGTTCAAGGTGTTTGATGAGGCTATCTACGTGGTCGACCCCGGCACCACCCCGGGCCTCACCCGCGGCGACCGGATCATATCGATTGACGGGACGCCCGCCGAGGCGGCCCTGGCCGCGGTCTATGCGCTTTTCCCCGTTGACGGCGACACAGACCATATCAAGCCCGCCTCAGTGTCTGATTTTGGCGAATTCATCGGGCCAGCGTTTGAACATTTCTACCCCTTCCTGTTCGACATCTCGCCGACGGCCGAGCTCCAGGTCGATGGCGCGGGCGGTAAGGTGTTCGCCGTCACGGCCGACAGGCTGTCCTTCGAGGCTTACCGCGCGATGACCGGGGAGGCGCGTTTCAGCGCGAATTTCGTCGACGCCATCCGCTTTGAGCCCATTGGAGAGACCGCCGCCTACCTCGCCGTGGACACGTTCATCAATTATCGCCGGCCAGTTGAGCCCGACAGCGTCTATGGGCCCGTTTTCGAACGGCTCGCCGCCGAGGGCCGCGACAGGCTGATCCTGGACCTTCGCCGCAATGGCGGCGGCTCCACAGATGCCCAGGTCGCGCTGTTGCAGTGGCTGATGCCAGGCCCGTTCCGCCAGGCCGACGCGGTGCTGGTCCGCACGCTCACAGTCGCCGACGACGTCAGGCCCCACCTGTCCAGTTGGAATGAAGCCGCGCTCAATCCCGATCCGTCCTGGTTTTCCGAGCGCGAGGACGGCTTCTTCGAAATCATCGCGCCTTTTGCCGGCAAGCCTCCGGCGAGCATTGCGGCCAAGCCAGCCGCCTTCACCGGCGAGCTCGTCGTGCTCACCGGCCCCGATAATGCTTCGGGCGTCACCCATTTGCTCGCCGTGCTGGAGGCCAATGACCGGGCGACCTTTGTCGGCGCGCCGACGGGCGGCGCGGCCACCGGGGCAACGGCCGGCGTGCTCGCCATGCTGACCCTACCGGCCAGCGGCATCAAGGTGCGTGTGCCCCTGCAACGCACCGTCATTGCCAATGCGAGCGCCCTTGATCCGCGCGGGGGCATCACGCCCGACGTGCTGGCGCCGGCCACCTTGGCCTCGACGCTGGAGGGCACCGACCCGGCCATGGCGGCCGCCCTTCGGCTGCTTTCCTTAGACTGAGCCCATCAGGCCTCGCCGGCCGCTGCCGCGGGGCCGGTGGAGACCGCAACCATGGCCGCGCGCAGGACCCGGTCGCCGATCTTCCAGCCCGACTGGAAACACTGGGCGACCGTGTCCTTGGCCTCCTCGGACCGGATCTGGCTGACCGCCTGGTGTAGATTGGGGTCGAAGGCCGCTCCGGGGGCAGCGTCAATGGCGGTCACGCCGTGGCGCGCCATCACGGTGTGCAGCTCTTTCTGGGTCATTTCTATGCCGCCCATCAGGCTCTGACCGCCTTCGCTCAAGGCTGCGCGGGTGTCGGCGTCCAAGGCGTCCATGGCGCGGGTGAGATTGTCAGACACCGATAGGAGATCGCCGGCGAAACGCTCAATGGCGAACACCCGGGCATCGACCAGCTCCCGCGCCGAGCGTTTTTTGATATTGTCCACTTCCGCGATGGAGCGCAGCAGCTTGTCCTGGAGCTCGGCCTTTTCAGCCTTCAGGACGTCAATCTGAGCCTC
Source organism: Pseudomonadota bacterium (assembly GCA_038747245.1). Taxonomy (GTDB): domain Bacteria; phylum Pseudomonadota; class Alphaproteobacteria; order Caulobacterales; family Hyphomonadaceae; genus UBA5336. Next base: position 176,162 of record JBCDJY010000002.1, read on the forward strand.
GGGCGTGGGCTCAGGCGCAGTGTCGGCCTCGTCCACATCGCTGGCCTCAGCGGGCTCGGCGCCCTCGGCGGCCTCAACATCAGCTTGCGGCGCTGCCGGCTCGGCTTCCGGTGTGTCTTCATCTGGGCTCGGTTTGCCGTCTACGGTCATCCGCGTTCATCCTTTCCGCGGCCATCCCCCAACAGGCGGCCCACCACTTTGGCTGTGTAGTCCACCATCGGAATGACCCGCGCATAGTTCAGACGCGTCGGCCCGATTACACCAAGCGCGCCAATAACGTGTTTCTGGGCGTCCATATAGGGGGCCACGATCACGCTTGAACCCGAAAGGGGAAACAGGCGATTTTCAGAGCCAATAAAGAGCCGCACGCCTTCCGCCTCCCGGGTCTGATCAAGAATCTCCAACATGGATTGCTGGCGCTCCAGCACGTCAAACAACTGCCGCACCCGGTCGAGGTCTTCGGCCGCCTCGGCATCCTCCAGCAGATTGGCCTGGCCTTTAACGATCAACCGTGCCTCGGGCTGGGCCTCGCCTGCCCCGCCCCACTCCGCAAGGCCTTGGCTCACCAGGGCGGAGGTCGCCTCGCCCAGGGCCGCACGCCGCTCCGTCAGTTCAGCCTGGATTTCGCCCTGGGCCTCACTGAGGGTGCGCCCTTTCATACGTGTGTTGAGGTAGTTGCGCGCCTCGGTCAGGGCGGTGATCGGCAAGTCAGCGGGCAAACGCACAATGCGGTTTTCCACGTCGCCATCCTCGGTGACGAGGACGCACAGCGCATCTCCGCCCGACAGCGGCACAAACTCCACATGGCGCACCGGCGCATCGCGGGTCGGCGCAGAGACCAGCCCTGCCCCGCGCGCCACCCCCGACAGGAGCTGGGAGGCCTCGCCAAGCACCGATTTCAGGTCCCGCCCGGCCTGCCCGAGGCGCGCTTCAATCTCCTCCCGGTCCCCCTCGCTCGGCTCCCCGGTTTCCAGGAAACCATCCACAAACAGGCGCAGGCCCGCATGGGTGGGCAGCCGGCCCGCCGACACGTGGGGCGCGTCGATCAGGCCAAGCTCGGTGAGGTCGGACATGACGTTTCGGATCGAGGCGGGCGAGAGGGAAATGCCAGAGCGCGAAAGGGTGCGCGAGCCCACGGGCTCGCCAGTATCGAGATAGTTTTCAACGAGCGCGCGGAAGATGTCGCGCGAGCGCGCGTCCAACGCTTGCATGAGGGACCGTGTTGTCGGGGTCGCAGCCATGGCGTCTTCGACCTACGGCGCGCCCGCCGCCTTTTCAAGGCGCAAGGCGCTGGCGCCGCGGCCCATGGTCAATGGCGGGTTAAGCCGCGGCGGCAAACCGCCATGCCGCCTGCAACCGGTCTCAAATACAGGCCCGCTAAACCCTATGCGGTGCGGATGGGCAGGGCGAAATCCATGGGAGTTCAGGGGCCGAAAGCCAGCCTAAGGCGCGATAAGCGCGGCGCCACGGCCGTGGAATTCGCCCTGGTTGCGCCTGTGGCCTTGTTCCTGATCTTCGCCGTGGTGGAATACAGCCTGTTCTATTTCAAAACGAGCTTTCTAAAACACGTGCTGTACGAGGCGAGCCGCAACGTCCAGACCGGAGAGGTCCAGGATGCCGGTGATCCCCAGGGATTTTTCCGAGGCGAGTATTGCAGCGATGCGCTCTTCCTTATCCGGTGCGAGAACGTGTTTTTCGATGTGCGCTCGGCGAGCGACCTGGCCCTGGTGACGTTTCCCGAGGCGACCTTCGATGCTCAGGGGGCGCCGACGAATTTCGTGTTCGAGCCGGGCGGGCCCAGCGACATCACCACCATGCGCGTGGCGACCCCTTACATATTCGTCACCCCGTTCATGCAGCAGATTTTCCAGCCCAGCGGCGCGCCCGCGATCATTGTCGGCTACTCGGTCGCCCGCAACGAGCCGTTTTAATGGCGCGCCTCACTTCCTTCTGGCGCTCCAACCGCGGCGTAGCGGCCCTGGAATTTGCGCTGATCTCGCCGTTTCTGGCTGTGCTCGTCTTTGGCCTCATCGAAATGACCCTGCGGCTGCGCGCCGCCGACGAGTTTCAGCGCTATCTGCAACAGGCCGGCGACTATCTCTCGCGTGAAGAAGAGCTGTTTTCCAGCGACCTGGACGCGATCTTTGCCGCTTCGAGCCAGATGATCCGCTCGGCCACCACCACCGGAACGCTCCACTTGGACGTCGCGAGCATTGGCTTCAAATCCGATGGCAGCCCGGAAGTGCTGTGGCGCCGCCACCGCGGGCAGACGCCGCCGGCCTTCCAAGTCTCCGATGCGGCTGGCCTGGGCGACCCTGGAGAAAGCGTCTTGCGGGTCTCCACCCGCCTGACCTACCAGACCCCGGTCAGCCAGATCATCGGCGCTGGTCAGATGCAGCTTGACGAGGCGGTGTTCTACCGCCCCCGGGTCACCCGGCTGATTGCCATGGATGGGCTGATCCATGATGACGGCGTGGATTGGGCTGGCGACGGCGCCTCCCTGGCGGGCCAGAACAATGGCGCGGCGGCGGTTGGCGAGGTCGAGCCATGAGGCGCGGTGCGCCGGCGGGCCTGTTGCGCGACACCCGGGCCGGGATTGCCGTGCCGATGGCGCTGATCACAGCCGCTGTGCTGGTGATGGTCGGCCTGGCAGTGGACGGCTCTCGCGCCTTTCTCGCGCGCGACAAATTCCAGGCGGCATTGGATTCCGCAGCGCTTGCCGTGGGCACGACCTATGACACCGACGCGGCCCTGGACGCGCTGGCGAGCCAATTTGTGGCCCGCAATTTCGATATGCCGGGCACAAATGTGACCCACATTGATGTGACCGCCACGGCTGAAGATGTCTTCGTGACCGGCCAGTTTGAGCTCGACACTTATTTCGTTCAGGTGCTTGCGCGCGAGACCCTGACCCTGGGCGCGCAGACCGATGTGAAGCGCGCCGGCGGCGGGCTCATGGTGTCCCTCGTGCTCGACAATACCGGCTCAATGTGGAGCAGCGGCAATATCGGCGCCCTGCGCGGCGCTGCCCAGGCCCTTGTCGACGATGTCTTCGACGGCAAGACTGAAGAACCGGATTTGCGCTTTGCCGTCGTGCCCTACGCGGCGGCCGTCAATCCAGGGGCGGTGGCCGATGATCTCATCGCCCTGCCCCGGCCCCATGGCTTTTCCAATGCGGGTGATGAAACGGCCTGGAAGGGCTGCGTGCTTGAGCGGGCCGGCGCAGACAGCCTGGCCGACACGCCGCCCAGCACGGCGACCTGGGCGCCCTATTACTATCCCGCTGGCGTCGATAACGCCTACACCGATGGCGACCCGGCCACGATCGTGCCGGGCGGAGCCAGAAACACCAACCAAATCACCGGGCCCAACATTGGCTGCCCCACACCGATCCTTCCCCTGACATCGACCAAGGCTGCGGTGGACAGCGCCCTGTCTTCGATGACCGCGTGGAACCGGGGCGGCACGCTCACAGATATCGGCCTGGCCTGGGGCATCAGAACCCTGTCTCCGGGTCATCCGTTTGCGGAAAGCGCCGTGCAGACCGACGACAAGAACGGCCAGCCCATATGGGACAGCCCGCGCTGGCGCCGCGCGCTTGTGCTGATGACCGATGGCGAGAGCGGCTTTTACAATTTTCCCGGCGGCGGCAGCGCCAATCAGGAGGGCACCAGCCCCAATGCCAGCCACCCCAGCGGCTCTGATTACACCGCCTATGGACGCTGGAACGAGCCTGGCTCCAATGCCAAGGCGCTGTTTGAGAACGCGCCGGGCTATGTCCGCGCCGATGGCAGCACCGACACCTCAACCCGCGGCAGGCTGAACCGGCGCATCTTTGACCTGTGCGCGGCGGCCAAGGCCCAGGGCATTGTCGTCTACACCGTGGTGTTTACCTCAAAGGTCGGCGACGATACGCGCGAGATGTATCGCCGGTGCGCGTCCGACCCCGGCAAGTATTGGTACGCGCCAACCCAAACAGCCCTCACCACGGCGTTTGAGCAGGTCGGCAGCGACCTCAGCAAACTGAGGATCACGCGCTAGGCCCGCTGGATCACTGGCGCGCATGCGAGCGCGGGCAGGCCTCGGACTGGGGGCGCCTAAAGCACTTCTTCGAAAATGCGCTCATAGCCGGCCCGGTCGATCTCGCTTGGATTGCCGGCATGGGCCAGGTCGGTCAGGGCATAGTCGACAATGCCTGGACCATCGCTGGCCTCCACGCCCATTTCCGATAGCGTCTTGGGCAGGGCGAGCGTCTCGCATAGGGCCTCGACCGCGCCCGGCAGGTCGCCGCCCGCGCCAAGGCCCATGGCAGCGCCAAGGCGCTCATATTTGGCCTCGGCGCTACCGCCATGGGCGCGCAGGATCGCCGGTAGGAACACCGCGTTGAGCCGGCCATGGTGCAGGCGCTTTTCGTGCAGGCGCCCGGCCGCATGGGACAGGGCATGCACCCCGCCCAGGCCCTTAACGAAGGCGAGCGCGCCTTCATAGCTCGCCATCATCATGTGGAAGCGCGCTTCCGGGTCGGCGCCGTCTTCCACGGCGCGCTTGAGCCAGCCATCACCAACCGCGCGGTGGAGCCCGTCATAGCCGACCCCTTCGCTTGGCGGGTTCACCATCGGCGTCAGCACCGCCTCGATGCAATGGGTCACCGCATCGATTCCCGTGGCTGCGGTCAGGTGGGCCGGCAAGGTCAGCGTTAGATCTGGGTCGCAGATGGCGGTGACGGGAATGAGGTTTGGCGACACAAACGTCTCTTTGGCCCCGCTTTCGAGCACGACCACCGCGCCGACGGACACTTCAGACCCGGTCCCGGCCGTTGTCGGGATCGCCACCAGGGGCGGTATCTTGCCGATGAACCGGGCGCCGCCGGATTTGGCAGCGTACTTTTCATAGGGCCCGTCATGGGTCGCCATCAGGCCGACAAACTTCGCCATATCCATTGGCGAGCCGCCGCCCAGGGCAATGAACCCGTCGGCGTCGCAGGCCAGATACGCCGCCAGCACCTCTTTGGCCTGGCGCTCGGTGGGGTTGGGGTCGGTCTCGGCAAAAATGCCAGCAGGCTCGGTGTCCAGCACGCCGGTGACCTGCTCCAGCAAGCCGGCAGACTTGACCCCCTCATCGGTGACGATGAAGGGGCGCGCGATGCCCAGGCCCTTGAGGGTTTTTGCAAGCTTCATCACCGCGCCATGGTCGAAGATACAAGGCGTTAAGAAGGTCATCACGGGCATGGCAGGCTCCTCCGGGTTGCGCGCTTACCGCATGGGTGATTGACCATGGCGGCCTGGCCGGTTCAAGGCGCCGGGCGCCGAGGCAGCGATTTACCCCGCGCTTCATTGACATTGCCAGCCGACCTCGACCCCATAGGCCCCATGTCCACCGCCCTCTTATCCATCCGCGATCTCACCATCACATTCGACACGCCCGACGGCCCTGTTCGTGCCGTGCGCGGCATCGATATCGACGTCGCCGCAGGCGAATGCCTCGGCATTGTCGGTGAAAGCGGCTCGGGCAAATCCCAATCCGCCCTCGCCGCCATGGGACTTCTGGCCGACAATGGCGCGGCCACTGGGCAGATTAGCTTCGACGGCACTAATCTGCTCACCGCCAGCCGGGCGCAAATGCGCGACATTTGCGGCGCGCGCATGTCGATGATTTTCCAGGACCCCCTCACGTCGCTGACGCCGCATATGACCGTCGGGGCTCAGATGCGTGAGACCCTGGCGCTGCACCGCGGCCTCAAGGGCGCGCAGGCCAACGCCTTGTGCATTGATTGGCTTGAGAATGTCCGAATACCGGCCGCTGCGCGCCGTATGGACCAATATCCCCACGAGCTGTCCGGCGGGATGCGCCAGCGCGTGATGATCGCAATTGCCATGGTCTGCGGGCCGGAATTGCTGATTGCCGACGAGCCAACGACAGCGCTCGATGTGACCGTCCAGGCCCAGGTCCTCGATCTGATGGACGAGCTTAAGCGTGAGACCGGCACGTCGATCATCTTGATTACCCATGACATGGGCGTGGTGGCGCGCATGTGCGACCGGGTGGCGGTGATGCGCCGCGGCCAGATTGTCGAGCGCGGCGGGGTTGACGACATCTTCTACGACCCCAGCCATGACTATACCCGCATGTTGCTCGAGGCGGTTCCCCGGGTCGATCAGCCCAACCGAGAGGGCCGGCCCAGCCTGGGCGCGCCGCCCGGCGAAGCTGTGGACCCGCTGCTCAAGGTGCGCGACCTTGAGGTGAATTTTCCGGTCAAGGTCGGCGGCGGCGTGTTCCCGCGCACCAAACCCCTGCGGGCGGTCAACGGGGTGAGCTTTGACCTGCGGCCGGGAGAAACCCTCGGCGTGGTCGGCGAGTCCGGGTGCGGCAAGTCCACCCTGGCGCGGGCGGTGTTGAAGTTGGTGCCGCCCACCTCTGGCGCGGTGGCTTGGCTGGGGCGGGACATTTCCGCCGCCTCAAAAACTGAGATGCGCGCCCTGCGCGACGAGCTTCAAATCGTGTTCCAGGATCCCCTGGCCAGCCTTGACCCGAGAATGACCATCGGGCGCTCCATCGCCGAGCCGCTCACCGTGCACGCCCTCCACCTGTCTCGCCGGGACCGGGAGGCAAAGGTGCGCGAAATCCTGCCCAAGGTTGGCCTGGATGCCGCGCTGATCAATCGCTATCCCCACGAATTGTCGGGCGGGCAGAACCAGCGTGTGGGCATTGCCCGGGCCATGATCCTCGACCCGAAACTGGTGGTCTGCGACGAGGCCGTGTCGGCGCTTGATGTGTCCGTCCAGGCCCAAGTCGTCGATCTTCTGATCGAGCTCCAGAAACAGTTTGGCCTGTCGATGATTTTCATCAGCCATGATCTGTCTGTGGTGCGTGAAATCAGCCACCGCGTCATGGTGCTGTATCTCGGCCGAGTGGTGGAATTGGCCGACCGGGACGCGATTTATGAAGAGGCGCGCCACCCCTATACGCGCGCCCTGATCAGCGCCGTGCCGACGCCCGACCCCCGGATTGAGCGCAGCCGCAGCCGCGTTAAGCTTGTCGGCGATCTGCCCAGCCCCTTGGACACCCGCGCGCCCCTGCGTTTCCTGAAATCCAAGCTGGTCGATGATCCCGATGCGGAGCAGTACCGCGCCCAACTGATCGAAGTCGCCCAAGGCCACCTGGTGGCCGAGCACGATCCGTTCGACGACCAGGCGGGCCTTTTGGCGGGCTAAGGCGCGCGGGGCGCTTACGGCGCCGCTCATTCAGGGGCCGCGACCCGCCCCACTGTCGCCGGCATCTGCATCGATGCGACGGGCAAGCTCGCCGGCCGCCTGGCTGACCGAGACACGGTCGATATCCACCCGGCCATTGGCTGACCGCATCGCCTGGCTGTCAATGGCCTGGGCGAGGGGCGCCAGGGCGGTGTGCAGCGCCCGGTCTTGGGCGGCACGCGGGCTCATCAGAATAAAGGCGTCGTAGGGCGGCAGGGCGCCTGCCGGCTCATCCAGAAGCACCAAGCCGTAGGCATCGATGCGTCCATCGGTGGTGTAGGCAGTGATGACGTCGACTTCGCCAGACGCCACCGCCTCATACATGAACGTCGATTCCATGCCGCGCACCGACAGGTCGGCCAGGCCGTAGAGATCGCGGGTGCGCACCCATTCCGGCCGGCCGAAAAACTCCGGATCGCTGGCCAGGGTCAAACCGCTGCCGGCCAGGTCGCCGACCGCGCTGAGCCCTTTGGCCTGCGCGGTTTGCTGGGTGACGGCGTAGGCATAGGCGTTTTCAAAGCCGAGGGGCGCAAAGGCGAGCACGCCGTGGCTGTCCCAAAGCCAGGCGGAGGTTTCAGCGTACATGACCGCGCGCGGCGGCACGTCCTCGCGCTCTATCAGCGTTGCCCAAACCGTGCCGGTATAATCCACGTAAAGGTCAATTTCGCCGCTGGCGAGCGCGTCGAAGGCCAGGGTGGAGCCGAGGCCTTGGCGCAGGTCCACCCGCGCCCCCGCCGCCTCGAGCCGGCCGGCAATCAGGTCGGCCAAAATGTACTGCTCGGTGAAGGATTTGGCGGCAATCGTCACCTGGCGGCCCTCAAGACTGGGCGCGGCAATGGAAAAATCGGCTGCCGGGGCCGGCGCTGGGCCCGCGCTGGGCAGGGCCAACAGCAGCGGCGCGGCCACCAGGGCAAGGCCGGCTGCGCCAAACCCGGCAAGGCGCTTGGAGCGCTGCTCGGCGGCGCGCTCGAACAGGCGGATCGTCTGGTCGAGCACCAGGGCCAGGCCAGCCGAGGCAAGACAGCCGAACACGACCGCGCCCCAATTGCGGGTCTGCAATCCCTGAAAGATGTAATTGCCGAGGCTTTCAGCCCCGACCGGGGTCGACAGGGTTGCCGCCCCCACCACCCAAACACTGGAAGTGCGCAGGCCGGCAACGATCACCGGCGCAGCGATCGGCAGCTGGACGCGCACCAGGCTCTGGCCCGGCGTCATGCCAACGCCCAGGGCCGCCTCGCGGATGCCGGCGTCCACGCCCTGGAGGCCGACAATCGTATTGCGCAGGATCGGCAGCACTGAATAAAGCGTAAGGGCGCAATAGGCCGGCCAGAAGCCAATCCGCCCGCCCAGCAACGGCACCATGAGCGCCAGGAGCGCGATGCCGGGAATGGTCTGCACCAGGCTGGCCGCGCCCAGGGCCGGGCCGGCAAGCCGCGGCTGGGCTGCCGCGCGTATGCCGAGCGGGATCGACACGGCGAGCCCGGTGGCGATGGCGGCGATCGACAGGGTCAGGTGGCCGCCATATCGGCTGGGAAAGACGGCAAGCTCCTCGGCAAACATCAGCGCGCCTGCTCAAACGCCTCAGACACTGCGGCGGCCGTGCGCTTTGGCGCCTCAAGCATCTGCGCAACGGTCTTATTGGCCGGGGCCGCCATTAGGTCTCCTGCCGGACCGATCTGGACGATTTCGCCGGCCTGCATGACAGCGACCCGGTTGGCAAAACGCAGGGCCTCGGCAAAGTCATGGGTCACGATCACGGCGGCGAACCCGATCTCGCTGCGCAGGCGCGCGACATCGTCGATCAGGGCGTCCTTTGTCATCGCGTCTAGGGCCGAAAATGGTTCATCCATGAGGACAATCTCCGGGTTGCCGGCAAGCGCCCGAGCTAGGCCGATCCGTTGCGCCTGGCCGCCTGAAAGCGCGGCGGGATAGCGGCCGGCAAAGTCAGCTTCCGGCAGGCCGATCAGCTCGAACAAGCGCGCGATCTGGCCGGCGATTTCGGCAGGCGACCAGCCCAAAAGGCCCGGCGTGACGGCGATGTTTTCAGCAAGCGTCAGGTGCGGAAACAGCCCCGCCGATTGGATGACATAGCCCATGCGCCGGCGCCAGGCGGGCGCTGACACGCCGCGGCTGGGCGCGCCCGACAGCAACACCTCGCCCGCGTCGGGCTCGACCAGCCGGTTGAGCAGTTTCAACACCGTGGTTTTGCCGCAGCCCGACGGGCCGATCAGCGCCAACGTCTCGCCGGCCTCCAAATCGAACGACACGCCCCTGACGGCCTGGACGGCGCCAAACCGTTTCGACAGGGATTGGGCCGACAGCAGGATGGGCGCTACCCTTCGAGGTCTTCCGAAAGAACCGTCATTTGGAACTGGTATGACGTCTCGCCCTCGTCGACGTCCTTGTAGACGACGGCCAGGAATTCGGCGCCGAGGTACACCTCCACGCTGTCATCGGTCTTGTCGCGGGGCACAAGGCGCAGGCCCGGATGCAGTTTCTGCTTCAAATACGCTTCAAGGCGCAGGGTTTCTTCGCGCTCCATCGGGCACTCCTTCAACACACCACCAGCCATAGAAGGTTTGCCCGGCCAGGGAAACTGCGCGCAGCCGCGCGGCGCGGCTAGAAGTCCCGCCCAATGAAGAGTTTCGCCATCGTGTCGTCGGCGCCGTCGGTGACGCCAAAGCGCACCGCCGTTTGCACATACACCCCGCCTGGCCAGGACAGTTTCGCCACCGGCCCGATTTGGTGGGCCTGGTCGTCGAAACCTGGAATGTCGCGCGTATTGCCAAGCTCGCCGAAATACTCAACGCCCACGCGCCAACTGCCCGTGCCCAGAACAGCGCCCTGGCCGGCGCGCGAGATTTGCGCCCGCGCTTGCAGCGCCAGCCCGCCGCGGCTGCCCGATCCGGCCTCTAACTCGCCGATCAAATTACTACGCCATTCCCAGCCCTCACCGAATTTATCGGTGAGGGTGAGCCGCGCTTGGGCCTCATCGGGGCCGCCATCATCGGCAAATCCGTAGGCAAGCCGCAGCCCGCCATGAAACCCGGTGCCATCGCCGGCCTCTTCGCTCCATTGCAACCAGTTCTCCACCGTCAGGGCGCTGAAGGACCAATCCTCGCCATCGGGCTGGCTGAAGGCGCCGATCAGGCGAAGTTTATACCACTCGGCAAAGGCATAATCGTAATGCACGCGCCCGCCGGCATTGCCGTCACTGTCGATGCCGAGGCGGAGCTCGGCGGACTGATCGCCCTGTGTGATGCCCGCCGAGCCGACATTGCCTGTCAAGGATTGGCCAGCGGCAGTGGCGGCGCCCCAGACAACAAGCACTGCGACGACCAGACTGGATTTTATGAAATATAACATCGACATCGAAGGCCCCCTGACGCGTTCTGGGAAGAGTTTCCGCCAAGACGTTAGGGCGTCCCGGCAGGCAGCCCAGCTTCGGGCGTAGCGGCGGAAACGCAACGTGCAGCCCCGGGTTCCATAGGTTTTGCTTATCGATTTGATCGCCAGAAACAATGCTCGGATTTGCTTGTTTCACCGGCATCGGCGCTTAGCTCGTTGGGGTGCAACACAAAGGAGATTTCCATGAAACACATCGCGATTGGCGCCAGTCTTTTGGCCCTTGCCGCATGCGCAAATGCTGACCGCGCTGACCTGACTGCCGATGTTGGCGTCACCGAGGCCGAAGTGCTGGCCGCCCAGGAAGCCTGGGGCGACGGAATTGTAGCCATCTCCACCGTGCACACCGAAGGCGGCGACTTTGAGACCCGCGCGCGCGAGCACATCGACACGCTTTATGCCTATGGCGTGAGCCCGGTGATGTTCAAGCCAACCCTGGCTGCCGAAGACCAGTTCCGCGAGACCTATGACGAGGCCCTGTCTTACTTCATCGGCACCGAAGGCTCAGAAGACAAAGGCTTTGCCATCAGCGGCTGGACCAATGTGCGCTGGGACGAGGTGCAGATCTTCACCGATACGGACTCGGCCATGTCCATGGGCAACTACTTCTTCACCGGCCCGGACGGATCGGAAACCAAAGTGGAATTCTCCTTCGGTTACATCACCGATGAGGACGGCGATCTTGTGATCAACCTCCACCACTCGTCCCTGCCCTATAGCCCCGAGTAGGCTGCAAGCGGCTTCAACAGCCAACCCATGACGAGCCCGCAGCGCACGGCCGCTGCGGGCTTTTTCCATTCGGGCCCTGGCCGGCAGCGCGCCTTATTGGCATCGCGCGCCGAGCTTGGTTAATAAGGTCGGCAAGGGAGATTCGAGAGGCGGTATGATGGGCGACGGGCCCCCAATTGTGGCGGTGGCCAATCTCAAGGGCGGTGTCGGCAAATCGACCACGGCCCTCATGCTCGCCGAGGGCCTGGCCTATCGCTACGGGCTCAACATCCTGCTGGCTGATTTCGATGCCCAGGCCAACCTGTCGGAGACTCTGCTGACCAGCGACGGCGTGCAGCGCGAGCTCAACCAGGGGCGCGGCGTGGCGGCCGTGCTCGACCATTTCCTGCCCCTGTCGGAGCAAAAAAACCTATCGCTCAAGGATGTGGTAGAGACGCGCAACTCCACCGTTGTGGAAGAGCTCGTCTCCAAGCATGAGCGCGACAAGCCCGGCGGTTGGATCTCGCTCTTGCCGGCCCATCCCGGCATGCGCTTTTTGGAGCCGCACCTCGAGCGCAGCCCCGGCGAGGGCTGGTTCGAGATCGGCGACGACCTCGCCGAACGATTCCTGGACGCCACCGCCCTGGCGCGCAGCCGCGCCGATCTCGTCATCATCGATTGCCCGCCCCATGTCTCGGCCCTGTGCCGGGCCGCCTTGAAGCTTGCCCACTACTACGTCACGCCAACCCTGGCAGAGGCCCTGTCGGTGTGGGGCGTGCACCAGTTTCTGCGCTGGCTCGCCCACCCGTCGATGAGCGGCTGGCTCGGCGTGACGCCCTCGTCGATTCCGACCCGGCAATTTGTCGTCTGCACGCGGTTTTCGGCCCGCTCGCGCAGCCATAAACGCACTTTGGACACGCTGCGCGATGATTGGCATGGCCGCGCGTTTTCTGACCCGGTCCGACAACGCCTGTCCCTGTCGCGGGACCTGGAGCGGCGCGAGCTCGACAGCACCCATGGCTTTGGCGGGCGCTACCGCGGCCAGGTCAAAAGCGATGTCTTAGCGCTAGCCGACGCCTTTACCGGCTTCATGACGGCCCGGGCCGGCGTGTCCTGGGCGCGGCCGGGCTACTAAGCCCGCGCCAGCCTCATGGGATATAGACTGTATAGGTGATCTCCACCTCGAAATCGAAGGTGCCCAGGGACATGTCATAGCCCTGGAGGCTCTGGGCGCCGACCGAATAGGCCAGGTCAAATCGCACCGACTGGTCAGCGATGCTGCCCGGCTCAAACGCCGTCCTTTGATTGCCGGTGAACACATTGCGGCCAGGCAGGAGGCTGAGCAGGTTGGGAAATGCCGTGACGCCGCCCTGGGGGCCAGCCGAATGCGGGAATTGCGCCTTGCTGCCAAAGGGCACGCCATCATCGCCCGTGCGGGTCACTTCCATGTCGAGACTGGTGATGAACAGGAAAATCAGATCTGTGTTTGGCCCGCCAAACTGGCTCTGGGCATCGATCGCAAAGGGCACATTGGAGGCGACATAGAAGCTCGAGCGCGAGGTAGTGGCATCGACCCGCGCGCCGGTTTGCGGCGTCAGATTGAACGCTGAGAAACTATCGGAGGCGTTGGCGATGCCGTCGCCATTGCTGTCGGTGATGAAGTCGCCGCCAGCCGCGTCTTCGATGCGGAATGGCATTGTGCCGGCAGAGGCGGGCGAGTCAAACGTCGACAGGAGCGTGCCGGTGACCACCGTATTGGTGTCTTCGGCGATGAGGTCTGTGTCGCCGGAAGCAGCGCCCGTGGCGCCATTGCCGGTGTCGATCACAAAGTCGACCACGGTGGGCGCCGCGCCGCCCTCATCGGCGCTCCAAACAATAACAGCGCCGCTGACGCCAAAGCCTGCCCGGTCGGACACGGTGGCCCCGGCCGGGGCGGCCAGACCCGCCGTCAATATGACGCTGGCCACAAGGCCTGAAGGGAGACGCGCGCAGTTCATGGCGCGCTTTAAGCACGCCCGCCTTTATCCATTCCCTACCTGGAGGCAAAAATTTACCGCCCGGCGACGATAGACAGGTGCGGCAAGGGGCCCGGCGCGGCGCTGGAGACCGGCTCCAGGGTGATTTCCACCGTCAAAGCCTGGTCTGCGGCGGTGCCGGGATGCTGGGCGGTTTTCGCTGCCGCGCTGAACACGTCGACTTCATCGCCGGGCGCCACGCGCTGTCGCCCATAGCCGCCCGCCCCGGCGCCGCTGGCCCGCGGGCCCACCGCGACCAGGTCTGCGGTCACGTCCCAGGCGCCGCGCGCTGCGCCCTCGGCCGACACCGTGAACCCGGAATTGCTGGCAATCTTCAAGGTGAGCGTTTCGCCCTCAGCCGCCCCGAGCGCGGCGGGCACCAGCCGGCCCGCCAAAGGTGCACCCCTGGGCCCTGGGCGGGGCGCCACGTCCACCACCGCACCGCGGGCCGGCGGCGCGCCGGCCTGCCACACCACGATTTGCGGCCCGGCAAAGAAGGCGACCCGGTCTGCAAGCTGGGCGCTCGCCCCTGGGCCAGCGACCGGCCATGCGGCGGCAAGCGCTGCCATGACGGCCAATTTGCGATAAATCCCCACCCGAACTGCCTCGTCTAAATCTACTCTGCGCCGGTTTACACAGCAGAAACCATGCCGCCTCGGCGCGCGTCCCAACACGCCACCTACGCGCCCGCCGGCAGAAGGTTCCCGCCGCGCCGAATCGACCTGGCGAGGCGTTTCTTGACCTTGCGGTGCCCCGCGCCTAGCCAACGGGCAGATCAACCCCGCAGGGAGACGCGCCATGGCCGATGATTGGAACATGCCGGAGGGCACCTTGATGGCCGGCAAGCGCGGCCTCGTCATGGGCGTGGCCAACCAGAACTCCATCGCCTGGGGCATCTCTAAACAGCTCGCCGCCCAGGGCGCCGAGATTGCCTTCACCTACCAGGGCGACAGCCTTGAGCGGCGCGTGCGCCCGCTGGTGGAGTCCATCGGAATGGACACGATGATCCCCGCCGATGTCACCGACGATGCCTCGATGGACGCCGCCTTCGCCGCCGTCAAAGACAAGTGGGGCGCCATCGATTTCCTGGTCCACTCCATCGCCTTTGCCGGCAAGGACGAGCTGCAAGGCTCCATGGTGGCCAACACCACGCGCGAAGGCTTTGCCCGCGCCATGGACATCTCCGTCTACAGCTTTATCGACTGCGCGCGCCGGGGCGCGGCGCTGATGCCAAATGGCGGCGCAATGCTGTGCATGACCTATCTCGGCGCCGAGCGCACCGTGCCGAGCTACAATGTCATGGGCGTCGCCAAGGCGGCGCTGGAGGCCTCCACGCGCTACGCCGCCCGCGATCTCGGCCCCCAGGGCATCCGCGTGAACGCGATCAGCGCCGGGGCCATGCGCACCCTCTCGCTGGCGGGCATTCGCGGCGGCAAATCCCTCATGGGCACCGGGCGCGACTGGTCTCTCCTGAAGGAAGACACGCGCATGGAAGGCGTCGCCGGCGCCGCGCTTTACCTGCTGTCAGACCTCGGCCACTCCATCGCCGGCGAGATCATGCACGTGGACGCCGGCTTCCACGCCGTCGGCGTACCCGATTTGGGCGAGGGGTAGGGGGCTTCCGCATGAAACGAGGCTATCAAAAACGCATCGACCACCTCACAAACGCGGTGCGCGCGAGTCTGCCTGGCTTTGTCGATGTGTCCATGGACGCGGGGCAGGACCAGGACACGAAGCAAGCATTGCTCTTGTTGAACGTTGGATTTCCGAGCGCGCACGTCAGCCAAACCGACGAGGACGCCCGGGAAAACAGAGGTGACGAGACCCGAGGACATCTCGAGCTGCGGCTTCGCCATGTCGCCGTGCGTGTCACGCCAGAGCATACGCATTTTACGAGAAAAGTTCTCGACCCGAGCCACTTGGTTCAGGCAAGCTCCCAGGGCGCCCTCTGGCGAGCAGAGATGCAAACCGAAACCGGCAACACATTAGATGTGAGTAGCCGAGGGGTGGCGTTAGGCGGCGGCGCTAAAGCTGGCGTTAGCGAGCCGATCTCTGGAGCCAAAGCACAGATAGGAGGCGGCGGAGTCGTCAAGAGACAGAGCGACGACACTGTGGAGACGACCAATAACGATGGCGCGGCCGCCCACTACAGCACAAACTTTTCAGCCGGCGGCGACTCCTACAGCCAGTATGGCGGGCACCGCATCTCCATCACCCACCAACAGGATCGCCTAAACATCGATATCGCCGAGCCCGCCCCGACCGTCGGCCTCAGAGGGTCTATCTTCAGATCAGAGGCAACGGTGTTGGGTCTTACGCCAACCTCTCCGGGCGCCGAAATGCGGGTGAAAGCGGAATGGAGGATGGTGGGCGATGCCGAAAGCGGCGTCGAAATCGTCAGCGCGAGCGGCGCATTCAGGTTCATGAAGCCCGGGTCAAAGGGCAGAAGAGCGCTTTACGAAAAGGCGCTGGCAAAGCTTGTTGAACAATTGCAAGAAAACACGCCGGCCGGCCCAGAATTTGCCTTTCCGCCCAGCTTCTCCGAAGACACTGTCGATGAATGCTAAGATTGATTGGGCGGCAAGAATCATTGAGATGTCGGTGTTGCCGGACACGGCGGACTTCCGAACCCTGGCAGACGCTTCGGGCCTGGATCCCGAGACCGATTTTCAGCATCTTGATCTGTCTTCGGTCGATCTGAAAAACTGCGACCTCTCTCACATCAATTTCCGCGGAACAAATTTTGACGGCGCGCTGATCGATGGCGCAACGTTCAATCGCTCCGCCAACCTGAAAGGTGCCGTTGGCAGTGCAATAGTCGCGGAAACTGGACCGCCCGACGACGAAACGCGCGCCCGGTGGGAGCGTGAGGCGGCCGTCGCCGTGCTGACCGGTCAGCCGATCCCGCCGGCCCGGCGCCCGCACATTCAAAGCCTGGCCTTGTCGGCCTGGGACCGGAAATTTTTCGAGACCCTGAAGGCCGCCCAGCTTCCCTTGGGCAATCTGTACGAAAATCCGAACGGGGAAGCCTATAAGCGTAGGCTCAAGCTCGACGACATCGCCCCCCTGGCCGGGCTCTCCGCGCTACAGGAGCTATACCTGAGTAGCACCCAAGTCGCCGACCTCGCACCCCTCGCCGGGCTCTCCGCGCTAAAGGTGCTGGGCCTGAACGACACCCAAGTCGCCGACCTCGCCCCCCTCGCCGGGCTCTCCGCGCTACAGGCGCTGGACCTGCGCGGCACCCAAGTCGCCGACCTCGCACCCCTCGCCGGGCTCTCCGCGCTACAGGAGCTATACCTGAGTAGCACCCAAGTCACCGATTGGTCGCCTGTGGCCCATGTGGAGGACGTAGTCGGCCGGCCGGAGGATTGGAAAGCGCGCAAGCCCTAACGCTTCGGCTTCCGCTGAGGGCAGCGCCCGGCTCAGCCCTCCCCGGCGCCGATGGCGCTGCGCAGGCCGGCGAAGATGCGCAGGCCGAAATCGCCTTCATAGGCCGCCTCCGGCGTCTCGCGCACGGCCGCGTCGATGGCCTCGGCGTCGGGGCCAACCAGGACGCGCCAGCGTTTCTCCTGCACGCCCGCCAGGATGACCCGGGCGGCCTCGGCCGCGCTGGTGAGGGCGTTGTCGCGAAACTCCTGGCCGCGGCGGCGCGATTCTTCCTCGCTGGCGCCGTTCCAGCCCGGCAGATCGGTCTGGTCGCCAAACTCGCGCAGGGTATTCAGGGCGATGCCTGTGCCGATATGGCCGGGCATGACAACCGAGGCCGTGACATGGGGCGCATGGATCCGCAGGTCCGTCACCAGCGCCTCGGTGAAGCCCTTCACGGCAAACTTCGCCGCGCTGTAGGCCGTGTGCGGCGTCTCCGGCCCGAGGCTTGCCCAAAAGCCGTTCACCGAGCTGACATTCACAATGTGGCCCTCATCGGCAGCCACCAGCATGGGCATGAAGGCGCGGGCATTGTTGTAAACGCCGTACCAGCAGACATTGAACGTGCGCTCCCAATTGCCGCGCGGCCCGGAGACAAAGCTGCCGCCGCCGCCAATGCCGGCATTGTTGATCAGCAGGTGGATGTGATCGATCTCATGGGCCTCGCGCACATGGGCGGCAAACGCCTCCACGCGCGCCTCGTCGGCGACATCGGCGTGGAAGGCGGTGACCTGGACGCCCTGGGGCGCGCTGGCCATGGCATACTCCACTGTGCCGGCCATGGAGGCCTCATCCACATCGCAGATCGCCACCGAGCAGCCCGCCTCGGCCAGCTGCTGGGTCAGCTCCCGGCCCATGCCGTCCCCGCCGCCCGTGACCACCGCGATCTTTCCGCTGAAATCCTTCACCTGCACCTCCGCCTCATTGTTATGACGTCACCGCCTAACGGCCTTCCCCAGCGGCAAAACAAGGCAAACCGGGCCAATTGGGCGCCGCCAGGGCGCAGATAGATGCGACTGCACCGCACTTGCAGCTTGGCCAGCGCCGGGCATTATAGTCGGCCTGCGCCAGCGATTCAGGGGGAAGCGGACCGCCATGGCAAGACACCTCGCCCGCTCGATGCCTGCGCGGCCGGCCCGATGAGCGCCAAGATGCATCTGTTTGTGGGCCACCCGCGCGCGGGCTCGCTCTCCCACGCCCTGGCCGACAGCTACCAGCGCGGGGCCGAGGCCCAGGGCGCAGAAGTGCGCCGCCAGGATATGAGCGCCATGGAGTTCGACCCAGACCTCACCGACGGCTATGAGCG
This sequence comes from Pseudomonadota bacterium, assembly GCA_038747245.1. GTDB lineage: Bacteria > Pseudomonadota > Alphaproteobacteria > Caulobacterales > Hyphomonadaceae > UBA5336. The sequence goes on from JBCDJY010000002.1 coordinate 194,272, forward strand.
GCGCAAAATGCTGGAGCCCGACCTGTTCGACTTCCGCCAAAACGTGGAGTGGGCCGACCATTTGACCTGGGTGTTCCCGACCTGGTGGGGCGGCATGCCCGGCAAGATGAAGGGCCTCATTGACCGGTGCTTCCTGCCCGGCTGGGCGTTTGATTACCATGACAAGGGCCATGGATGGGACAAGCTGCTCGACGGCAAGACCGCCGACATCGTCACCACCGCCGATACGCCCGGCTGGTATAGCAAATGGGCCTACAACAATGCCGGCAAAAACACCGTGGTGAAACAAGTGCTCGGCTTTTGCGGCGTGCGCGTGACCAGCTACACCCAGTTTGCCCCGACCAAGACCGCCAGCCCCAAGACCTTGGAGGATTGGAAGCGCCGCGCCCATTTCTATGGCGCCGAGGCCGGACGGCGTTAAGGTAGGTCCCAGGGCGGCGCCGCAGGGCGGGCCCCGGCGAGCCGGGAGGCGCACATGTTGATGACGGCGTTCAAAGTGGTCGCGACGGCGGGCTTCATCGTCCTGGTCTCGGAGATCGCCAAGCGCTCCACCTTGCTCGCCGCGCTGCTTGTGGCGCTGCCGCTTGCCACCATGATGACCGTGCTTCTGACCTATCTGGATACGCGCGATGCAGCCCTGTCGACGCGCTTTGCCACCACCACGTTTTACCTGGTGGGACCGGGCCTCGTCTTCTTTATCCTCCTGCCTTTGATCCAGCGGGCGGGCGCGCCATTCCTGGCCGCCTTTGCCGGGGCGACGGCGGCCACGGTGGCGGCTTATCTCGCCCTAATTTTGGTGCTGCGCCATTTCGGCATCGAGCTTTAGTGCGCGGCCGGGAGGCGCGCCTCAGGCGATGGGCTGGCCCGCCCGCGTCAGGGTCACCGTATCGGTGTCGAGATCGAAACTGCCCTGCATATCGCTGTCTTCCTCGTCGATCTTGATGCGGATGGCGTCGCGGATTTGCTCCAGCACGCTGCGATTATCGTCCACCAGATCGATTTGCCGCCCGTCCGAGGCGCCGATGCGCAGCCGGTAATAGGGCTCCCACCGGGCCATGGCGAGCACCAGGCGCGCGCCAAACCAGATCGAAGCGGCGCAGAGGATAAAGCTGAGATAAACGGTCAGCGCCGCGGCGCCAAACCAGCCGCCATCCCCGCCCGACCAAATCGCCAGGGTGATGATGAAGGTCAGGCCCGAAATCAAGCCAAGCCCGGTCCAGAGCGCCAGCACTTGCCGGTTGCGCGGCGTGCGATGGGGCTGGAAGCGCTCATTTTCGATGGTCAACGTCGCGATGTTCTCAAGGGTGACCGTATCATCGCCCATCTGGATAGAATGGCGGAACACCTGGCCGCGGCGGGCACCTGTCTGGTCCAGGGTCAGTCGGTCCATGGCCGTCTCGCGCGCCTCCTCACCGCTTCCTTAGCGCCGGCCCAGGCGGGCTGCAATCAGTTGCGCCCATTAGGATCGGCGCCGCCCGGCCCAGTCACATCGCGCCTGACCTTTGCGCTGTCCAGCAGCCGGTCCATGGCGGCCGCGTCGTCATAGCTGTCATCGGTGATGAAATGCAGTTCCGGGGTGAATTTCATGTCGATTTCGCGGCCCAGCCGCCCGCGCAGGAATTTGGCGGCGCGGTTCAGCGCCTCGGTCACCGCCGCGCGGGTCTCGGGCGCCTCCACCCCCAGGGGCGCGCAAAACACGGCTGCATGGCGCAGGTCCGGCGAGCAGCGCACCTCCCCCAGGGTGATCGAGCAGTCCTGGAGCACGGGGTCGCGAAAGGCCTCCCGGCCGAGAATATCCACCAGGGCGCGGCGCACCACCTCGCCGGCGCGAAGCTGTCTTTGGCTGGGCGGGGCCCCGGCCGGGTTGAGCTTTGTATGTTTGGCCATGGCGCCACTATAGGCGCGATCAGGGCGCGCCGCGAGCGCTAAGGCAGGCCAGAAAGGCCTTGCGCGCGCCGGCGTCCTTGCCAAACCACCGGTCGGGGATCACCAGGGCATCGGCGCCATTGGCAAGCACCGCCACATAGCCGGGCTTGACGTGCACCGCCGTGACCGCCTCCCAATCGATGCGGGTCTCCACAGGCCCGCGCCGCACCGCCAGCGCCTCGCGGCCGGCAGACACCTGGGTCGGCGCGGTGAGCTCCAGCCCGCGCCCCGCCGAGTGGCGATAGGACCAGCGCATGAAGATCAGGTACCAGACGATCCCGGCGACGGCCGCCAGCATGGCCGACAGCATGAAGGTCCAATACGCCGAAACGCCGGCGCCTTGGAACGCGGTCTTGGAGAAAATCGCCATGGCGGCGGAGATGATCGGCGCGGTGACCCCGGCATAATAGGTCGCCGTCGGGCCGACCGTGGAGGTGCGCGTGAGCGCGGTCAGCCGCTTGATGTCTTTCTCGCCGAGGATTCCGGAGACGGTGAGAATTGGGGTCACAGATAAGGTCCTGGCAGAGGGCAACCTCTACCGGGTAGCTCAACAGGATTGCCAACCGGTGAAGGCTGAGGGCCCACTTTTGACGCGGGCAAAAGCGAAACGGCCGGAAATCCGGCCGCCCCACGGGTATCAAATGGGCAGAGCGCCCTAGGCGGCCTCGGCCTCACTGGCCACCGCTTCGCCCTTGGCCGGCTTGGGATCGCGCAGCACATAGCCGCGGCCCCAAACCGTTTCGATGTGGTGGTCGCCGGCGGCCTTTTGCAGCTTCTTGCGCAGCTTACAGATGAACACGTCGATGATTTTAAGCTCCGGCTCGTCCATGCCGCCATAGAGATGGTTGAGGAACATCTCCTTGGTGAGCGTTGTACCTTTGCGCAGGCTGAGCAGCTCGAACATCTGGTATTCCTTGCCGGTCAGGTGGACCCGGTCGCCGTCGACCTCCACCGTCTTGGCGTCGAGGTTGACCAGGATCTCGCCGGTGCGGATCACGCTCTCGGCATGGCCCTTCGAGCGGCGCACAATGGCCGTGATGCGGGCCACAAGCTCGTCCTTGTTGAACGGCTTGGTGAGGTAATCATCGGCGCCGTAGCCCAACGTCTTCACCTTGGCCTCAATGTCGGGATTGCCCGACAAGATCATGACCGGCGTATTAATGCGGGCCATGCGCAGCTGTTTCAGCACTTCATAACCGGAAATATCGGGCAGGGAGAGGTCGAGAATGATCATGTCATACTCGTAGATCTTGCCGAGATCGACGCCCTCCTCACCAAGATCTGTGGTGTAAATGTTGAACCCTGCGGCCTTCAACATAAGCTCGATGCTGCGTGCAACCGCGCTATCATCTTCGATTAGAAGAACCCGCATTGTTCTTATCTCCGCATCACTGGTGCGACCAGGGTAGTCGCATTCGTTGTTAAGTTAACCGTACTGCGGCAATTCTTGCCAAATTTTTAAGTGCCCAAGATTTTACGCCACTTATTTAAGGTTTTCCGCCAGCTAATAGCCCACAGCCTGGGACGGCGCCTCGGCGATCAGGGCGTGGGCGATGCCGATCGCGTCCTGCACGGCTTGGGCTTCGGGGTCGGTGGAAATGAGGGTCTTCTGGCTGCGGATCGCCTCGCGCACCCGCGGGTCGCGCATCACCGTGCCGGCCAGGGTCGGGCGGAAGCCGAGGAAGGTCTGGCAAGCCCGGGCGATCGCTTCATACGTGCGCTGGCCGGCAGCCCGCGTATCGGCCTGGTTGATGGCCACCACCGCCTCGACATTGGGCGCATAGCCGCGCAGCACCTTGATGAAGGCATAGGCGTCCGTCATCGATGTGGGCTCATCGGTGATCACCATGAGGCACTTGTCACAGGCCCGGGCCAGGCGCATGCAATTGGCCTCGATCCCGGCGCCCAAATCGACAATCACCTGGTCGTATTGCAGCGCCAAGGCCGACAGACCGGCGGCGAGCCGCGCGACTTCCTCAGGCGGCAATTCGGCAAGCGCGCCAGAGCCGGAGCGGCCCGGCAACACGTCAAAGCCGCCCGATCCCGCGCCGCCATCGACATGGGTGACGGCATCGTCAAGCTCGACCCAGCCTGCCACCACGGCGGCCAGGTCTGTCTCGGGCGCGATGCCCAATTGAACATCAACATTGGCCAGGCCCAGGTCGCCATCGACGAGCAGCGTGCGTTTGCCTGACTGGGCGAATGCGCTGGCCATCGTGACCGACATGAAGGTCTTGCCCACCCCGCCCTTGCCCGAGGCAATCGCCAGGATGGAGGCCGGAGCGACCCGGCGCGCGGGCGCAGCGCGCCGGTCGGCGGATTTGCGAAGCATGAATGACATTACGCAGCTCCCTTCAGGGCAACTTGTCCTGGAGCATCTTCCAGAAGCAGGGGGGCCAGGCGCGAGGCCGCGGCCGGTACGAGTCCGCCGCCAATAAACGGCGTGGCAGCCAAATGGGACACGGCAATCTTGCCGGAACACAAGGCCGCAATCGCCCCGCCGCGGCGGCGCACCACGTCGAGCTTGGTCAGGATGGCCCGCTCAACGCCGATCTTGGCAAAGGTGCGCGCGGCCTCGGATAAATCGTCGGGGTGGCCCTCGGCCGACATGACGAGCACGGGTTCGGCGTCGATGGCCGCCAGCAAATCGCTGAGGCGGGTGACGTCTTCGGTGTCAAACGGCACGATGGCCGGTAGATCAATCACGCAGCGCTGGCCGGCGCGCTTGGTCTTTTTCAACAGCGCGAACAGGTCTTCCGCGCTGGGCGCGATGCGGATCTGGGCGGCTTCCAGCTCCAGGTAGGCGGCGAGTTGGTCGCCGGCCGCTGATCCATCCAGGTCGGCTGCCACGGGCAGGATTTCCTGCTTGGCCACGGCCGCGCGCCGCGTCAGCTTCGCCGCCACTGCCGTGCGGCCGGCGCCAGGCGCGCCGACAAGCACCACGTCGCGGCCGGGGCGCACCGGCAGCGGGCTGTAGGTCAACAGGCTGGCCAGGCCGTCTTCAAGGGCGGCCAGCGGGTCGGTGACGGCTGGGTCCATGACGCCTTCTTCAGACACGCGGCGGGCAAATCCGCTCGGCGCGCCGTGCCACATCAGGGCGTCGCGCACCCGCGAGCGCAGGGATGTGTCAATGAGGTGGGGGCGGCCCGGCTCATCGAAGCGGCCCATGAACATCGGCTCTGAGGGCACCATCCCGCCGCCCATCCGGTCGGTGGCGGCGCGCACTTCCACGCCGCCATCCACCTCGCGCTCAGACAGGATCACCGCATCCTTGCCCATCTCGGCAAAAATCAAGTCCTTTGCATCCTGCAAAGTCTTTGCGGCGAACATCTTCATACGCATGGGGCATGGACCCTTCGGCTTGTTCCAGCGGCCTTTGGTGCTGGCCGCGATCGCCCGACAGTGACGGCCAGACCCTGCCAAGAGGTTAATGGCGGCTTGCCCAGCATTAGGAAATTGAAACCAAGCCGGGCTGCGCCGGGCGCCCTATCCCCGCCGCTGTCCAGCCGTTTGGGCACGCCGATGCCCCGCCAGGTGGGCGCGCAGAGAAAACTTCTCCGCCCCCTTATCCCAGGGGCCATAATGCTGGACATGACCGCACCCGCCCCACCCCTCGGCCGCCAAGTGGCCCCGACGCTGGAGAACTGGCGCGCGGTCGTTTGGCCCCTGTTTTGGCCGGTCTTCTTTTGGAACCTGCGCATCTTCCTGCGCCTGATCCAAGAGCAGAAGGCGGCCGTCGGCCCCAAAGGCGTCTTTATCTACGAGGTCACCTGGTACGGCGTGATCAAAATCCACTGGATGCAGCCGCCGGCGGCCCCGTGCTGGGATGATGCTTTGGCTGTCTGCGCCAGACGCATGGGCCGGGTGCTGGGCCGTGAGGCCCTAGAACAGTGGTTTGGAACTCAGGCGCTGGTCGCCCAAGCGAAAGCGGCACTGGCTGGCGTTCTCCCCAACCTCCGCGTCACAAAAAGCCGCCGCGCAGAGCTCGCCCTCGGCGCCTTCCCCGGCCCAGCGCACCTGGATACGTCCTAATCCTCTCACTCAACGCGAAGCAGCCTTGAGCCCGACCCATCGCGTAGCGGGGGTCAAAGCAAAAACCGGATCAAAAAAGAATGCTCCGCTGCAGGCGGAGCCGCCGGTGCAGGCGCTAAAGGGTCAGGCCCCCGGGGGCGAGCGTTTCCAGTTCCGCCATCAGCGCCGGCGGCGTGGGCAGCACTTTGCGGGCATCAAGATCGAAGGTCACCGCTACCGCCTCGCTGGTCATCCAGGCCTCGCCGCTGATCGGATCGAGCATCCAGTGGACCAGCGAATGGGTCTTGGTCTCGGCCCGGGCCAGGCTGGAGCGGATTTCGAACAGGTCGCCCATCCTGGGCCAGCGCCGGTAGACCAGGCGGTATTCCAGGACCGCGGCCCCCATTGGCACATCGCCGGCCGCTTCGGCCACGCGTTTGCGCCACGAAAACAGGAGGTTGGGCACCGCGTCCGACACCCGGCCCATGAACCAAGGCGCCCACAGCGTCCCGAAGGCGTCGCACTCTTCGGGTTTCACCATGCCCCGGCCGATGACCGGCGCGCCGGCCGCCTTGGCCACGTCCAGGCGCGCTTCACTGGCCTCACGGCATGGCCCGAACGGGGTCAGGCTGCGCGGCAGGGCGTCCGCCGGCGGCTCGGCCAGGCAGCGCTCCAAAGCAGCCCGGGTGCGCCGCGACCAGGCAAACGCCCTGGCGCTGTCGGCCAGGGCATGGATCAGCCGGGTGCGAAAGCTTGCCGCCGGCGTGCCATCGCCGTGGCGCAGCTCCTGGTAGACGTCGACATGGGTGTCGCCAAAGCCGGTCACGCAGCCGCCCATGGCGAGCGGGCGGCCAGGGTGCACTTCGCGAATGAAGCGGATGTGGTGTTCGGCGGGGACAAGCGTGGCCGGCGAGCGGGCCGAGAAGGCGCCGGGCAAGCCGATGGCGGCGGCCAGGGCGCCCAGGCCCTCCATCGCCTTTTCGACGTAGACGCGTACATTCATGTGGCCCATCTCGTCGCAGTCCCAGGTGTTGGCGCTGCCCTGCCAGAGGGGGATCATCGGCAGATCATCCCGGTGATGGCGGCCCGGGCGGCGAGTTGCGGCGACATCAAATGGGTGCGCCCGCCGCGGCCCTGGCGGCCTTCGAAATTGCGGTTCGAGGTCGAGGCGCAGCGCTCGCCGGGCTCAAGAGTGTCCGGGTTCATGCCCAGGCACATGGAGCATCCAGGCTCGCGCCATTCAAAGCCGGCCTGGCGGAAGATCTTGTCCAGGCCCTCACCCTCGGCCTGGGCGCGCACCAGGCCCGAGCCGGGCACCACCATGGCGCGCACACCCTGGGCGACCTTGCGCCCCTCGGCAATCTGCGCCGCCGCGCGCAAATCCTCGATGCGCGAATTGGTGCACGAGCCGACAAACACACGCTGGATCGCCACGCCCGCAATCGGTTGGCCGGCCTCCAGGCCCATATAGTCGAGGGCCCGGGCGATGGCTGCGCGCTGGACCGGGTCGTCCACCGCGTCCGGGCTCGGCACGCAGCCATCAATGGCCACGGCCTGCTCTGGACTGGTGCCCCAGGTGACCGTGGGCTGAACGTCGGCCGCGTTGATCTCGATCACGCTGTCCCAGGCGGCATCGGCGTCCGAGACCAGAGTCTCCCAATGGCGCTGGGCCAGGTCCCAATCGGCGCCCTTGGGCGCAGCGGGCCGGCCTTGCATGTAGGCGAAGGTCACCGCGTCGGGGGCAATCAAGCCCGCCCGCGCGCCGCCTTCGATGGAGAGGTTGCACAAGGTCATGCGCCCCTCCATGGACAGGCTGCGCACAGCCTCGCCGCGATACTCGATCACGCTTCCCGTGCCGCCGGCGGTTCCGATCCGCGCAATGATGTGCAGCGCCAAATCCTTCGCGCTGACCCCATCGCCGAGGGCGCCGGAGACCTCCACGGCCATGTTTTTCGACTTGCGCGCCCGCAGGGTCTGGGTGGCCAGAACATGCTCCACCTCGCTGGTGCCGATGCCATGGGCGAGGGCCCCGAAGGCGCCATGGGTCGAGGTATGGCTGTCCCCGCAGACAATGGTCATGCCCGGCTGGGTACGCCCTTGCTCTGGCCCCACGACATGGACAATGCCGTTGCTGCGGTGGCCCATGGGGAAGAAATCGATGCCTTGCTCGGCGACATTGCGCGCCAGGGTGTCGAGCTGGTGGCGCGCGTCGGGGTCCATCACGCCGTCGAGGCCGGCGGCCTGATTTTCGGTGGGGGTGTTATGGTCGGCAACGGCCAGCGTCAGATCCGGGCGCCGCACGCGCCGCCCCGCCGCCTTGAGCCCGGCAAAGGCCTGGGGCGTCGTCACCTCATGGATGAGGTGGAGATCGATATAGAGAAGATGCTCGCCCGTCGCCGGGTCGGCATCGACCTGGTGAGCCTCCCAGATCTTATCATAGAGCGTCTTGCCGGGCATGGCGCAGGTGTCCTCTTCTCCCCGATTTAAGCGGCGCGGCTGGGCAAAACGCAAGCCGACTTAAGCGCCGCGGGCCGCCCTGTCGCAGGGCCAAACTGGCGCGCACTTATTGTCAATCGGTTTAGGTGGTACGCCGCTGCGCTTTCTCAAGGCGGGTCTGCCCTTGGCGTCAGGGCGAGGGCGTCAAGCACGCCCGGCCGCCAGGCCTCCAAGGCTGGGTCGTAGGCGCCAAACTCGGCGGCAAAGCCCCAATGACACCAACCAAAGCCGGCCGCCTCGCTGGCGGTGCGCACCGCCTGCAACCAGGCTGCGCGCTCACCGGGCGCGTTGGAGACGTGGGCGCCAAACTCGCCCACCAGCACGGGCAGGCCATCGGCCAGCGCCTTCTGGCGCGCCCTGGCAAAGTCGCCGCGGACCTCAGCGATCTCGCCCGGATCATCGCCCCAGGCGCCCGAATAGATTGGCGGTGTCTCCAGCCAACTGGCGCCCTGGTGGGTAAATTCATAGGGCGCGTAATAATGAAAGCTTGTGATCACGCCCGCCTCCCGGGGGAACTCTGCCCCAAGCCAGGCCGGCAAGCTCGACCAATCGCTGGGCGAGAGGATCACCCAGCGGCCGGGATTGGTTTGCCTGATTTGCGCAAGCAGCGCGCGGTTGAGCGCCGCGGTGCGCGCGGGCGTCAGGGCGCCGCGGGGCTCGTTGAGCACTTCGAAGATGAGCCCTTCCGGCGCGCCGGCATAGCGCGCGCCGAGCTGGCGCCAAATCGCTTCGAGATGCGGCGTCTCAGCATCGGGGTCATCATAGATTTCGTCGAAATGGTGGACGTCGAGAATGATGTTAAGGCCGGCTGCCAAGGCCTGGCCGATGACCGTGTCCAAGCGATCCAGCAGCTGGGGGGCGATCAGGAATTCCGGCGCCGGGCCGGTATGGGCTGAGACCTTTACGGGCAGGCGCACGGTGTCGAAGCCGGCCTCGGACAGGGCAACAAGGTCTTGGGCCCGCACGCGGTAGCCCCAGGCGCCCTCGACCGGCGCTTCCAATGCATTCGAAAGGTTCATGCAGCGCGTGATGGGGCTCTGCGGCACCGCTGAAAGTGCTGGGCGCTCGGCTTCATCAGGCAGGCGCGCCTCGCCCTGGCAGCCCCCAAGGCTCGCGGCCGCCAAAGCCGCCGCAAACGCAGGAAGGGCGTGCCTGATCATGTGCCGAGCCTTGCTGGCATCCCAGCCTAGGCGCAAGCCTCGCAGCGCGGGTCCAGGCTTGTTTCTCGCGTCCTCGGACTATGTCAATTTTATGAAACCAGCGCGCGCGACCGACCGATATCTCTTTGCCGCCCTGTGCGGCGCGCTGATCATTGCCGCGTGCGGCGCCAACATGGACAGCCAAGCGCGCACGCCCCAGGCGGCCGAGGCCAACGCGCCCCAAATCTATGCAGAAACGTCCGCGGAGGCGCCGATGGCCCAGCCCATAGACTTCACCACCATCACCGGCGAGCCGATGCCCCTGTCGCAATTTCAGGGCAAGGCCGTCCTGGTGGTCAACACGGCCTCGCGCTGCGGATACACGCCGCAATATGAGGGGCTTCAGGCCCTGTGGAGCGATTACCGAGACCGCGGCCTGGTCGTGGTCGGCGTGCCGTCGAACGATTTCGGCGGCCAGGAGCCCGGCACGGAGGCTGAGGTCAAATCCTTCTGCGAAATCAATTACGGCGTTGATTTTCCGCTGACCTCGAAGGAGGCCGTGGTCGGCACAGGCCGCCATCCCTTCTACGCCTACGCCGAAGACACCCTTGGCGAGGCCGCGCGGCCGAAATGGAACTTCCACAAAATCTTGCTCGACACGGCCGGCACGCCCGTGGCGGCGTTTCCCTCCAATGTCGCGCCGCGCGACGATGCGCTGGTATCGGCGATCGACGACGCGCTGGCTGGCTAGGGGTCGCCAGGCTTCGGGTCGGGCGTGCCAAAGTCGCGGCGGTTGCGTCCCTCATCGAGAATGGTCCTGATTTCGACGAGCATCGGATAGGCTGCCCGGAGGCGGTCTTCTCCGATGGCGTCCAGCAGCGATTGCAAGGCGGGTTCAAGGCGTTCAAGCGCCGCGGCGTGGGCGCTGCGGCCAGCCTCGCTGAGGGAGACGTGTTTCTTTCGACGGTCTTGCTTCGATGGTGTGATCACCACCAGCCCGCTGCGCTCAAGCTCTGCCAGGATCGCGGTCATCGACGGCTTCGTCATCTGGAAGGCCGCGGCCAAATGGGTGGGCGAGGCCGGCTCTGGCCGCGCGATGAGATGGTTCACCACGCCAAACGCCGATGGGTTGAGCTCAGTCCCGAGCACCCGAGACAACTCTTTCGTGGCGAGTTGGGAGACAATCCCGACCTCGGTCATAACGGCATAGGCCAGTCGCGTCCCGGTCGGCGTCATGCAGGGGCGTCTATGAGTTTAGCGCGCAACGGCCAACGCGGCGCGGGCGCCTCGCGCGCGGCAAAACCAAGGCGGACAAGCATTTGCACTGTTTCTCCGTCTTTTGCGCCAAGGCGGGCGTAGACCTGTTTCTTCAGCGCCGAGAAGATGTCTGCCTCCTGGAGAATTTGGCTCAGCGGATGGAAGGCAAGGCCCAAGGACGTGGCGGCAAGATTGAGGCGAAGCCAGTCGGCGCCGGCCTGCAGTTGCTGGCGCCGGGAGTTGCCGGGTGTGGTCAGCCAAACATAGCCGGCCGCCGTATTGATGATACGGTCGTACATATCGATCCCGGACGCGTAGGCTGTCGATCCCGGAGAATTGAGCGCGCGGTGGGTGACGAGGCCGACCATGTTCATCGCGCCCATGGCTGCGCCGCCAAGGTCGATGCCATCGGGCGTGCGATTGATGGCGCGGTTGCCGATGCGCATGAGGTCGATGCTCTCCTTGCGCGTTGCCTCGTGCGCATACTCTGCCATCCAGGCTTGCCAGGTCAGGTCTCGAAGGCCAGCGACCGTTTCAGCGTCGACGGCGCCGCTGGCGGGGAAGGCGCAGCCGGGCGTGGATGTCAGGGCGAGCACGAGATCTGTTGAAACGGCTCGGTCTTCAAAGGGCGCCTTGTTCGACCGGCGCGTTAGGGCATGGGCAAACAGCGGATCGGGCGTAAGGCTGTTATCAGCGATGAGCCGCAGCCGGGCCACGCGGCCCAGAGACAGCCGGTCGCCGCCAGGGCCATCGGGGAAAGGGGTGATCTCAGTGCGATATCCGAGCGCTTCGGCGGCCAGTCGAAACAGCTCAATCAGGCAGCCGAAGCCGATGGTGATCTGCCGGTCGAACGGGTCCGTCTCGGGGAGCCTATCGGCCCGCGCGCACAGCACATCGACCGTGTCGCCCCCGACGAGTTGGAAGCTCCATGGCTGCAAATTATGCGGGTTTGGCGCCAGGATCGCATAGGCGAGCGCGCCCAGCCGTGGATCTTCGAAGGCGCTCTGGGCGTCGTCCCACGGCGCCCGCGCCAGGGTCAGCGGCGCGCTGTGATAGGCGAGCGGCGCGCCGATCCCGGCCACCAGCGCACTTGCGCCGCCCGCCACCAAAAGTCTCCGACGCGAAAGCACATCCATCACCATTCATTTAGTTTTATAACTAACTAATTATTGGCGACTGCATTTGTCAATGGCGGCTAAAATTACGCGGCCGCGGTGTCAGGCCTTGACGGCCCGCCTGCAGACCCCCTCATGTGTCGGGCAAGCCGAAGATTGCGCGTGAGGAGGACACCATGGCCGATCAAGATCCCGTTGTTATCGTTGGAATGGCAAGGACGCCCATGGGCGGACTGCTCGGCGATTTATCCGCCCTCAGCGCCAACGAATTGGGCGCTGTCGCCGTCAAGGCCGCGGCCGAGGAAGCCAAGATCGGCGCCGAGGATGCCGACGAGATCATCATGGGCAATTGCCTGCCCGCTGGACAGGGCCAGGCGCCCGCCCGCCAGGCCGGTTTCAAGGCCGACATGGACAAGGGCCTGGAGTCGACCACCATCAACAAGATGTGCGGCTCGGGGCTGCAAGCCACGGTGATGGGCCGCAACGCCATCCTAGCAGGTGAGGCAGACGTGGTGATTGCCGGCGGCATGGAATCGATGACCAATGCGCCTCACCTGATGGATGTGCGCAAGGGCCACAAATACGGCGACATGACCTCCAAGGACCATATGGCGCTCGATGGCCTGACCGATGCCTATGCCGGCACGCCCATGGGCCTTTTCGCCGACCAGATTGCCCAAGAATATCAGTTCACCCGCGAGCAACAGGACGCCTACGCCCTAGAGACCTTATCGCGGGCGCAAAAGGCGGCCGAAACCGGCAAATTCAAGCGCGAAATCGCGCCGGTGACGATCAAGACCCGCAAGGCCGAAACCGTGGTCGACAGCGATGAGCTGCCGCGCACCGCCCGGCCCGATAAAATCCCGACGCTACGTCCGGCCTTCTCCAAGGACGGCACGGTGACGGCCGCCAATGCCTCGGCCATCTCCGATGGCGCGGCGGCTGTGATCCTCATGAAACAGTCTGAGGCGGACAAGCGCGGCCTGACCCCGATCGCGAAAATCGTGTCCTCCAGCGCCCACGCCCACGAGCCTGAAAAATTCACCACCGCGCCCGTGCCGGCCATGCGCAAGGCCTTGGACAAGGCCGGCTGGGCGACCGGCGACGTAGACCTTTGGGAGGTGAACGAAGCCTTCGCCGTGGTGCCGATGATCGCGATGAAGGAAATGGGCATTTCCCATGATATTGTGAACGTGAATGGCGGCGCCTGCGCCATGGGCCACCCAATTGGCGCTTCGGGCGCCCGGGTGCTGATCACGCTGCTTGCGGCCATGGAAGACCGCGGCGTCAAAAAGGGGGTTGCAAGCCTCTGCATCGGCGGCGGCGAAGGCATCGCCATGTGCGTAGAGCGCCCGTAAAACCAGGCGCCGCGCCCAAACCATCATGGAGTCGACAGCCCTGGGGGAGCTGGGCTAGGTGTCAATCAGAGATGACACCCCATGGCTGACCCCGGGCTTTACACGCCGCCCTTGGCGCAACCGGCGCCGCGCAGCCTGTGCACAGATTGCGGCGTCTCGCGCACAGACACGCCCAAGGCCTGCGGGCGGGCCTGCCAGTTCATCTCGCCGGACTATCCGGGCATGGAAACCCAGGTCCACGGCCGCGCGCGCGACCCTGAGCGGTCAGACGAGGCCCATTTCGGGGTGCTCCAGGCGATGTTCCGTGCGCGCCTGGCCGAGCCTGCCGAGGGCGCCCAATGGACCGGTATCACGACCCGGCTCGCCCAGAAGCTGCTTGAAGATGGCGTGGTTGATGCCGTGGCCACTATGGCGCCCGACCCCAATGACCGATGGAAGCCCCGCCCGGTCCTGGTGACCGATCCCAAGGCGATGGCCGAGGTCCGCGGCATGCGCATGGGCTATGCCCCGCTCCTGGCGCTGCTTAAGCCGGCGCTGGAGAAAGGGCTGAAGCGCCTGGCGGTCATCGCAATCCCCTGCCAGGTCTATGCCCTGCGCGCGCTTGAAGCCGAGCTTGGCTTCGAGGCGCTCCACGTCATCGGCACGCCGTGTTCGGACAATACGTCCACGGAAAATTTTCACCGTTTCCTCGGCCTTTTGTCGGATGCGCCGGAGACGATTACTTACCTCGAGTTCCGCGCCGATTATCACGTCGAGCTGCGTTTCGAAGACGGCCGAGCGCAGACAATCTCGTTCCTGCAATTGCCGATCTCAGACCTTCCGAGCGATTTCTTCCCCCTCACGTGCCGCACCTGTGTCGACTACACCAATGCCCTGGCCGATGTGACGGTCGGCTATATGGGCGGAGAGGGCCAGCAATGGCTGCTGGTCAGGAATGCGCGCGGTGCGGCACTTGTGGAGCGGCTGGGCGATGAGCTTGTGCTGTCCTCTCCGGGCAGCCACGGCAAGCGCGCTGGCCCGGTAAAGGGGTTCATCGCCAACACCGAGCGCGCGGCGGGCGGCCTTCCCGCGCGCAGCATGCCAGATTGGGCGCGGCCCCTGGCCGGCTGGCTGATGCCCAAGATCGGGCCACGCGGGATGGAGTTTGCCCGTGCACGCCTTGATATGAAGGCGGCCGAAACGGTTCTACACCTGCGCCGCGCCATGCCGGCGCGGATGAAGCATATGGTGCCGGCCCACATTTGGCGCCTGCTGGCGCCCTACGGCATCACCCCCGGCGCTGGCGAGACGCGTTAGCTATAGTCGGCAACGCGGCTTAAAAGCCCTGCGCGCAATTCGAAAAAGCTGGCACCGCGGATCTTGACCGACTCGCCCGCCATGACACCAGTCGGCAAGTCCACCGCTGCCTTGCCCTCAAACTCGATCTCTGCCGCAGCTTTCGCATCGGCGGAAACCATGTTCACAAGGCGCTGGCGCCTGTAGGAGAACGCATTGCCCGACAGCTCTGCCACCTGGCGCATGGCCTGCTTGCCTTCAAGGCGCATGGACTGGCCGGAATTGGAGATGTTCTCAAACACGACGTCATCGGACACGCAGGCGATCATCCCGTCTATGTCGCGGTTATTATAGCAAGTGATGTATTGGGTGATCAGCTCTTCAATCATGATGCGCACCTTCAGCCTCCCATGATTTATGGCAGCGCGAGTTTACACCAAGGGGAATTCCGCAATAAGCCCTTGCCCGGTCGGCCATCGGGCCGAAGAGGAGAGCGCCATGCCACTTCGCGTCGCCGTGATCGGGGCCACAGGGAATGTCGGCCAGGAGATGCTGGCCATCTTGGACGAGCGTCTGTTTCCCGCCGATGTGGTGCGCGCGGTCGCCTCCCGTCGCTCGAAGGGGCGCGAGGTCAGCTATGGCGACGCGGAGCTGAAATGTGAGGCGCTGGAGGACATGGATTTTTCCACCATTGACCTGTGTCTCATGTCAGCGGGCGGGGCGGTATCGCGCCAATGGTCTGGGAAAATCGCGGCCGCCGGCGCAATTGTTATCGACAATTCCTCGGCCTGGCGCAGCGACCCGGATGTGCCGCTGGTCGTGCCTGAGGTGAACGCCGATGCGGTGATGGGATATTCGGCGAAGGGCATCATCGCCAATCCGAACTGTTCGACGGCCCAACTGGTCGTCGCGCTTGCGCCGCTCCACCAGGCCGCCCGGATCAAACGTGTTGTGGTGGCGACCTACCAGTCGGTCTCAGGCACCGGCAAAGCTGCGATGGACGAGTTGTGGACCCAGACCAAGGGCATTTATGTCAACGATCCCGTCGAGCCGATCGAGTATCCAAAACAAATCGCCTTTAACGTAATTCCCCATGGAGGCGATTTTTTGCCCGGCGGATACACCACTGAGGAGCAGAAAATCACCGATGAGGTGAAAAAAATCCTCGATCCGGCGATCAAGGTCACCGCCACATGCGTTCGCGTACCTGTGTTCGTGAGCCATAGCGAGGCCGTCCATTTGGAGTTCGAGACGCCGATCACCCCAGGTTCTGCGCGCAAGATCTTGCGTGAGGCGCCGGGCTTGATGCTCGTCGATGACCCTAAGGAGGAGCTTTACATGACCCCGGTGGAGGCGGCCGGCGAGTGGGCCACATTTGTCTCTCGCCTGCGCCGGGACGAGACGGTGGAGCATGGCCTGGCCTTCTGGTGCGTCGCTGACAATCTGCGCAAGGGCGCAGCGCTCAACGCCGTGCAGATCGCCGAAGAATTGCTCAATCGCGGGGTTCTGAAGTCGGACCGGCCGCCGGCCTGAGGCCCGGCGAGGGCCGCTGTTACTTTTGCCCTTGGAACCGAACTTGTTTTCAGGTCAACTCTTCCAAGGAGACGAAGTCATGACCCATTTGATCAAGCTCGCTGCGCTTTGCGCGGCCCTGGCATTCGCAGGCCCACCCGCGACCGCCGAAACCGACGCGCGCCAGGCCGCCCTTCAGGACGAACTGACGGAGCTGGCCTTCGACACCCTCAACGACCTGCAAAAAGCCTCGATCAAGGCGCAACGGGAGTATTGCGGCTATATTGGCGTGACCCCTGACAAAGAGCTTGTCGCCACCCGGGCGCGGGGCGGCACCCAGGCCTCGTGCATGATGCCGCGCGTGCCCCGCGGGATCCGGCCGATTGCCACCTACCACACCCATGGCGCCTTCGATCTCGGCTACGACAATGAAACCCCGTCATACCAAGATCTGCGCAGCGACATCGATGCCGGCCTTAATGGGTTTATCTCCACGCCCGGCGGCCGGCTTTGGTTTTCCGATAAGCTTGCCAGGGAAGTGCGTCTCATCTGCAGCGCGCGGTGTATGATCACCGATCCGCGCTACAGCGAGCAGCGCCACGATCGGGTTGAGCCGGCCTACAGCCTCAAGGAATTGGCCGAGCGATAGGCCAGCCCTGACGCCGCAGTGAACGGATACCGCTGGCCAGGGGCGGCTATGCGGCGTAATCCACGCCCATGGGGTTTGAGGCACGCACAGGTTTCTTCGCCGCCTTGGCTGCCTATGTGATTTGGGGCAGCTTGCCGCTTTATTTTCGGGCCTTGGACCATATCCGGCCCGATGAGTTACTGGCGCACCGGGTCCTCTGGTCGGTGCCCACAGGGCTCGCCTTCGTCGCCATTGCCGCCAGTTGGCCGACGCTCGCCCGCCTGCTCACTTGGAAGACGCTCGGATGGCTGTGCCTGTCGGCTGTGCTCATCGGCGTGAACTGGATGCTGTATATCTGGTCGGTTTCAGCCGAGCGGGTAATGGAGGCCGCGCTTGGCTATTACATCAATCCCTTGGTCAACGTCCTGTTCGGCATGGTTTTCTTCGGCGAAAGGCTGCGCTGGGCCCAATGGGGGTCGGTGGCCCTGGCCACGTGCGGCGTGATCCTGCTTGCGGCAGCGTTTGGACGCCCGCCATGGATTGCGCTCGTTCTTTGCTTCACGTTCGCTCTCTACACCGTGGTGCGCAAACACATAGAAGTGGATGGCCGGGCGGGCTTTGTGGTCGAGGCAGCCCTGCTTTCACCCTTCGCTGCGGTTTGGCTCGGCTACATGGTGGGCGCGGGCGAAATCGGGCCCATGGGCCGCTCGGCCATAGACATTCCGTGGATCCTGGCATCCGGCCCGATCACGGCAGTGCCCCTCATTCTCTTCACAATCGCTGCCCAGCGCTTGTCGCTTTCTGCAATTGGCATGATGCAATATCTCGCTCCGACTTTGCAATTTGCGACAGCCGTGTTGCTTTTTGACGAGCCGTTCTCGCGGCTCCACGCGGCGGCCTTTTCGCTGATCTGGATTGCGCTTGCGATTTTCACCTCTGATAGCGTCCTCGGGAACGCGAAGGCCCGGCGCCTGGCCCGTGCAGCACGGCTGACCTGAGCCTGAGACGTCGCAAAGCAAAAAAAGCCCCGGACGGGAGGGGACCGTACCGGGGACAAAGAGAGGCGTAGATGTAGGAGTTTCGGAAAACTCCCGCTCCAGAATGCACACAGCGTGCCAAGTACACGCACGGGGCGAAATTGCATTCTGGTCGATGCGCGACACCCAGGCCCTAGAGACACTCATACAGAGCCGCGATCAGCGCCCGCGGCCTTGGATCGCCCTGGAGAATATTGGATTGGCGGTTCATCACATAGGCAGCAGACAGGTGCCCGTCGGGGTCGGCAAAGGCGAGCGATCCGCCCCATCCGGAATGGCCGAAGCTGCGTGGATTGGGCCCATACACCTTTTGGGTGTTGCGCATGACCCCCGCGGCAAAGTCTATCTCATAGGGCAACACACGGTCGCGGCCTATGCATCGGCTGGCCGTCAGGGCCGCAAACGTGTCTTGCGACAAGCCCACATCAAGCGTGCCAGCATACGCGCCATAGAGGCGCGCCGTGGCAGCGGCCGTCCCATGTCCATTTGCGGATGGGATTTCGATGCGTTTCCACTCTGCGCCCCCGCGCTTTGGCGCAGCCCACGGCGTCAGGAAAGCGGCGCGATTAAACGGGTTGGGCGGGCCGAGTTCGGCCAGGGCGCTCGGCCGTTTTACCTCGGCCACCCGGCCATGCTCGGCGTCGGGCAGGCCGATCCAGAAATCGATCCCGTGGGGGCCGGTGACCTCGTCGCGCAAAAGCGTGCCCAGAGACCGCCCGTCGAGCCTGCGCACGAGCTCGCCTGCAAGATACCCCCAGGTGAGCGGATGATAGCCCGAGCCTTGCCCCGGCGGCCAAAGGGGCTCGGCGTCTTCCAGCAAGGCCACAATGGCGGGTGGATCGAGCCAGCCGTCGGGGTCAATTGGCTCGGCAAAGCCAGGCAGTCCGCCCTGGTGAGACAGGATTTCGGCCACAGTCACCTTGTGCTTGCCGCGGGCGGCAAACTCCGGCCAGATTTCCGAGACGGGCGTTTCATAGGTGACGTCTGGCCCAGCCCGCTCCAGCGCCAGGGCGACCATGAGCGCGCTGATCGGCTTGGTCGTGGAAAACACCGGCACCAGTGTGTCGCTACGCCAAGGCTGCGTCCGGCCGCGGTCGGCCCAGCCGCCGACTAGGTCCACGACCAGATCGCCGCTGCGCCAAACCGCAAAACCAGCGCCGAGTTCTTCGCCGGCATCGAACTGGGCCTGGAGCCGCGCGCGCACCGGTTCAAAGTCAGGGTGTGCGTAGCCGGAAATGGGCGCAGATGTCATGGACGGGGCCTTTCGCTCACCCCGCACCTAGCGTCGCGATCCCATGCCTCGTCAAGCGCCGGGCGCTGCGGTCCCTGGACTTGACTGGCTTCCAGCCCCGCGCCCAATGAAGGGCGCAATCACCACGCGGACCTGCCCATGACTGACCTTGCCCATCGCCCGCGCCGCTCGGCGCTATACATGCCCGGTGCCAACACCCGCGCCTTGGGAAAGGCGAAGACACTTGCCGCCGATATGTTGCTCCTGGACCTGGAGGATGCGGTGGCGCCGGACGCCAAGGCTGAGGCGCGCGCCGCCGTCTGCGCGGCCGTTTCGGCCGGCGGCTATGGGCCGCGGGAGGTGGTCATCAGGATCAATGGCCTCGACACCGAATGGGGCAGAGATGACCTGGAAGCGGCAGTGGCCGCAGGCCCGGACGGTGTCCTGGCACCGAAAGTGATCGACGGCGGCGACATCGACCGGCTTGACGATGCCATGACCCGGGCCGGCGCACCAAAGACCATGGCGCTCTGGGTCATGATCGAGATGCCCAAGGCTCTATTGAATATCCAGCATATCGCCGAGGCGGTAGGGCGCACGCGGCTTCAGGGATTTGTCCTCGGCACGAATGACCTGACCAAGGAACTGCGCGCCCGCTCGACGCCCGATCGGGCCGCGTTCCAATACAGTCTCGGCGCGGCCGTGGCCGCCGCGCGCGCCTATGACCTCATCGCCCTGGACGGCGTGTTCAACGAAATCGGCAATGGCGACGGCCTTGCAGCAGAGTGCGCCAATGGCCGCGACCTGGGCTTTGACGGAAAAACCCTGATCCACCCCAGCCAGATCGAAGCATGCAATCGTATCTTTGCCCCCGACCCTGAAGATGTGAGCCAGGCTGAGGCGGTCATCGCAGCTTTCAAAGAGCCCGCAAACGCTGGAAAAGGCGTGATCAAAGTCAACGGAAAGATGACCGAACTCCTTCACCTAGAGGAAGCGCGCCGCCTTGTGGCTATACAAGCGGCGATCGACGCTTTTGAGGGCGCGGCGTAACGCTGATTACTTGATTTGATGAGATGTCGAGCGGCAGTGATACAAGCGCCCCGAGGGGCTGGGGGGGCTGATGGGTCCGAGGTGCTTGTTAAATACCGCCGCCCGACACAGTTAACTTGGCTCGCGTCCAAGGCGTTTGCAAGACCGAACTGTGTTGAAAACGCGGTATCGCCGTTAAAAAGCCGACACGTTTTTGCAACAGTCAACCAAAATTGTAGGGGAGCGCATTGAGTATAAACCCAACAAATAGGCCGCCGGCGCACTCCACTAAGAGCCGTGTAAAAGTGGCGTTCCAACGTGCTGAACTCTCTCAGATTCTGACGGTGTACGGCCGGCTTGTCCAGTCTGGACAAGCGCGTGACTATGCGATTGGCATGCACCCCGACAGGGCAATCTTTGCCATCTTCCGACGCGCTGCCGACGCACCGACCTATCGGATTGAAAAAGTGCCCGCCCTGGCCGCCCGCCAAGGCGCCTTTGTCGTCTACGGCGCCGCCGGCCAAGTGCTCAAGAGAGGGAAGACTTTGGCCAGCGTGCTGCGGGTGTTTGAGCGGCGAAAGTTCGCAGTGGTCTCAGGGTGACGGGCGGTCCCGCTTTCTTTCCCGCACTGACCTGACTATATGCCAGCGAGCGGGGCGGCGGGCCTTGGCGAGGATACAAGTATGGCTGTGCAGTCCGGCGCGCTCCCGAGGGGCAGCGCTGTAAACTCTCTCGGATTTGCAAAACCTCCGGCTGAAACCCGGGTGGTCGCGGCCATGTCCGGGGGCGTGGATAGCTCGGTCGTGGCGGCCATGCTGGCTGACCAGGGCTATGATGTGGTCGGCATCACGCTGCAGCTCTACGACCATGGCGAATTGGTTCGCCGTAAAGGCGCTTGTTGCGCTGGCCAGGACATTTACGACGCGCGCCAAGTGGCCGAGCAAATCGGCATCCCCCACTATGTGCTCGACTATGAGTCCCGGTTTCGCGAACACGTGATTGACGATTTCGCTGACACCTACCTTGCAGGCTCGACCCCGGTCCCGTGCATCCGTTGCAACCAAACGGTCAAATTTGCTGATCTACTGCGCACGGCGAAGGATCTGGGCGCTGATTGCCTCGCCACGGGCCACTATATTCGCCGGGCAGAGGCCGCCAGCGGACCCGAGCTGCACCGGGCCCATGACCAGAGCCGCGACCAGTCCTACTTCCTGTTCGCGACCACACGCGACCAGCTGGACTTTCTGCGCTTTCCGCTTGGCGATCTGCCAAAATCGGAGGTCCGCGACCTGGCAGACCGCTTTGAGTTGCCCGTGGCCAGCAAGCCCGACAGCCAGGACATCTGTTTCGTGCCTGACGGAAACTATGCCGACGTGGTCAAGCGCCTGCGCCCAGGCGCGGGCCGCGGCGGGGACATTGTCGATCTGGATGGGCGCGTCCTGGGCAGTCATGACGGTGTGATCCACTTTACGGTGGGCCAGCGGCGCGGCCTGGGCATCGCCGCGGGAACGCCGCTCTATGTGGTCAAAATCGATGCGGCGAACCGGAAAGTGGTGGTCGGCCCGCGGGACGCCTTGGCAACGCGCGCCTTGGCGCTTGAGGAGCTGAATTGGCTTGGCCAAGGCACGCTAGAGGCCGCCGTCGAACGGGAAGCCCGCGTGCTGGCGCGCGTGCGGTCGACCCGCCCGCCCCTGCCTGCGCGACTGACTGAAATTAACGGCGCGGCCGGCGTTGCCTTTGATAGCCCAGAACACGGGGTCGCCCGCGGCCAGGCCTGCGTCCTTTATGATGGCGACGCGGAGACCCGCCTGCTTGGCGGCGGCTTCATCGCGCAGACGTTTGGCGCGGGCGACGCAGCACCCCTAGAAAACGAGGACCCCCTCCGGCGCAGGATCGGTGTATAGACGCGCGACGAGGTCTGATCGCCTGTCCACCACCGCGCGCTGGTTCACATAGCCCTTATCGGTGATTTCGCCGCCATCAATGCTGGGCGGATTGATGAGGATAAGAGCGCGTCTAATGCGCCGCGATGAACCCGGTTCGCGCGCATTGAACGCAGTGATCTTTTCGCCCAGAGCGGCCGCGAGCAGCGCCATCGCGCGGCCCTGGTCTCCGCCCGCCTCGGCCATCAGCTGCTCGACGGCGGCCGGCGCGGGCCACACCAGCGCTGATGCATAGTCTTTGTCCTGGCCGGCAATCACTGCATCGAAGACAAGGGGCGAGCAGGCCGCGACGAAGTCCGGGCGCAAAGTGCCCACGCTGACCCACGTGCCCGTCGACAGCTTGAAGTCCTCGCCCACGCGTCCATCGAAGATAACCCCTTGGGCCGGATCTTCTGGATCAACGAATTTCGCGGCGTCGCCAAGGCAGTAATAGCCCTCCTCGTCGAACACTTCAGCGTTCTTCTCCGGCATGTCGAGATAGCCGGGCATGACACTCGGCCCTTTGACCCGCACCTCCAATTTGGCGCCATTGGGCACCAATTTCAGGGTCATGCCCGGCAAGGGCAGGCCGATTAGGCCGACCCGTTCGACCTCCCAATGGACCATGGTGATCCCCTGGGTCTCGGTCGCGCCATACATTGTCGTGATCGGGATGCGCCGGCCAGTCGCCCTGATCGCGAGGCTTTGCAGCCGGTCATAGAGGTCATCGGAAAGGGTGGCGCCGCCATACCCAATGTAACGCATATTCCTGAAAAAGGCCTCTAAAAGGGTGTCATCGTCTTCCATCGCCTCGGCCAGCATCGCCAGGGCGATCGGCGCCGTGCCGAAGGTGGACGGAAAACAGTCGCGGATGTTTTCAATGGTTTGGCCAAATAGGGCCGGGGTGGGCTTTCCGCCATCAATCCAGAAGGTGGCCCCGGTCCAGAGCGCGCCGTTGAAGTTCACATTGGAGCCGGAGATGTGGTTCCACGGCAGCCAATCTAGAAATTGCGGCACGGCGCCCGGGTCAAAATCGGGGTCCCGCTGGTCGTCGCGCAGGGCCTCCTGCCCGGCAATCATTGAGCACATGGCCCCTTGCGTCGTTGGCACCGGCTTGGGCATGCCAGTCGATCCCGATGTGAAGAGGTATTTGGCCACGGTGTCATCGTCGAGCCGGTCCATAGCGGCGGCCAAGGCTGCCGTCTCCGGTGTGGCTTCCAAGGCCCCAAGGCTCACCACATCGCCGCCGGCGCCTTCCTTGGCCACCACGGTCACCCCAGACAGGTCAAGCGCAGCCAGGGCGCTCTCGAAGGGGGCGAGGGTCTCGACATAGATTACCTTCGGCCGCACCGCCTCGAAGCAGTGCTTCAGTTTGGCGAAATCGCTGCTCATCAGCGAGTAGGCGACCGAGATGGGCGCAGCCGGTGCGCCGATTGTCTGGGCCGCTAGGATGACGAGGGCTGAAGCAATCGAATTGCCGGATAGCACCATCACGGGTGCGCCGGGGCCAGCGCCAAGGTTGAGGAACGCCTGAGCAAGGCCATCGGAGCGCCGCTTGGCATCGCCGTAGCTGAGGCTGACCCAATCGCCGCTTTCGCGCTGTTTCAGGAAAGGTCGGCCGGGATGGCGAGCAGCCCGCTCCTCAAGGGCGTGGGGAATGGAGCGCGGGCGCGCACCGGGCGCCTGGCGCGGGGTGAGGTGCACCGTGCCGTCGGGCTTTTGTTTCACCTCGATATCGGGCGCCTTCATAGGCAGGGGGCGAAAGGGCGGAAGCGGCTGTCCGTCGGCCATTGTGTTGGGTCTCCCTGGGAATTTTTGTATGCGTGAGACTAACATAGGCGCCTAGTGCGCCAAGGCCGGTCGCCTTTCCTAGGTCGTCGCCCCCGCGCGCACCCACCAGGCCGCCGGCGCTGCGCCGTCTCGTAGCGTGATCCTCTGGGGCTCCACCGGCGCAAAACCGGCCGCGCGCAAAACCTCCAGCGCGCTGCGGATGCCGGCCTCGTGTTGGGCGCTGTCCAGCATGCTGTCCATCCGCCCGCGATAGGCGGCGATTTCGCCCGTCATCGCGGTAAGCCACCCCTCAACATCGCTGAGGGAGTAGGCCAGGCGGCGCTCATAAAGCCGCGCGGTTCCATTATAAAGGTGCGCCGCCAAACTGT
Organism: Pseudomonadota bacterium; assembly: GCA_038747245.1. Lineage (GTDB taxonomy): Bacteria > Pseudomonadota > Alphaproteobacteria > Caulobacterales > Hyphomonadaceae > UBA5336. The sequence goes on from JBCDJY010000002.1 coordinate 218,367, forward strand.
TTGAGCCTTGCGCGGCGGCCATGGCCTGGACACGGTCCATTGCCGGCTTGAAGTCGGTCACCGCCCGGTTCGCCCGGTCAATCGCGGCCTGGGCCGTGTTTCCATCGCTGGCGTACAGCGCGCGGAAGAGCTTCTTGGCCTTGGCGATGAACCGCGCGTCGCGCAGGGCATTCAACTCGTCGAGCTTGGCCGCGCACTCCGCGGCAATTGCCCCGTCTTTCAGATGGATCAACGCGGCAAACGCGCCGCCGGGCGCAAGCAACCGCGCAACCTCGACCGCAGCGCGCTGCAAGCCCGCATACTCCAAGCCGAATTGGCTGACGACCAAGTCGAAGCCACCAGACGCTAGGCCGGTGCTGTGGGCGGATGCCACCAGGCCTTTGGCGCTTGGAAGATCTCGGCCGAGGACCGAAATAGCCTCGGCGGCAATATCGATGCCGGTCAAATCGGTCAGCCCAGCCCGGTGGGCCGCCTTGAGCGCCGTGCCCGCGCCGCAGGCCAGGTCGACCAATCGGGTGGTGGCTGGGCGCGGATCAAATACGCCGGCCCAGAGGCGCGCAATGGCAGCATCGGTCTCTATTGCGGCGCCAAGCAAAGCCGTGCCGGCCTCGGAGGCGGCGCGGCCCTGCCAGTAATTGCCCCAGTCTTGGTCCTGCGTGCCCGCCATGTCCCTGGTTCCGGCGCAGCGGGCGCCATGTCAACGCTTCCTTTCCATTGGCGCGCGGTCTACCACCCACGTCATGACCCAGGCGCCCAGCACACGGCTCAAAATCGGCACCCGCGGATCGCCGCTGGCGCTGTGGCAGGCCGAGCACGTGGCCGCTCGGCTGGAGGCGCTCAGCGCGGGCCGGGTGGTCGCCGAGCTGGTCACGTTCACGACCTCCGGTGACAAGCTTACCACCGAGCGCCTGATCAATGCCGGCGGCAAAGGACTGTTCACCCGCGAGTTGGACCGAGCGCTGGATGTGGGCGCCATTGATTTGGGCGTCCACTCCCTCAAGGACGTGCCGAGCGTCCTGCCCGACGGCCACGAATTTGTTGCCTTCTCCGAACGCGCAGATGCGCGAGAAGGCTTTCTCAGCCCCCATGCGAAGACTCTGGGCGAATTGCCCGAGGGGGCGGTGGTCGGCACGGCAAGCCTGCGGCGCGAAGCCCAGACATTGCGCGCGCGGCCAGACCTCAAAGTCGTCCCCTTCCGCGGCAACGTCCAAACCCGGATGGGCAAACTCGAAGCCGGCGAGGCCAGCGCCACATACCTGGCTATGGCAGGCTTGTCGCGCCTTGGCCTTGGCCATTTGGCCCGCCCCATCCCACTCGAAGAGATGCTGACGGCGCCGTGCCAGGGCATTGTTGCGTGCACCGCCCGGCCCGGCCATTTGAGCCAGGAGGCCGCATCGGCTTTGGCGGCCTTTTCGTCCAATGCCAGCCGGCAGGCCGCCCTGGCCGAGCGCGCCTTCCTGCGCGAGCTAGACGGCAGTTGCCGGACCCCGATCGCCGCGCACCTGTTCGACGACGGTGACGCCGGCGTGCGCCTTCGCGGCGAAGTGCTCCGCCCAGATGGCACCCAAACCTGGTCCGCCGAGGGGCGCTTGGCGCCCGGCTTCACCGGCGCCGACTTAGAAGCCCTCGGCCGCGCCCTCGGCCGGGACATCCGCGCGGCCGCCGGGGGCGATTTGCCCGTGTTCGATGATGGCGCCTAGGCCGAGGGGCGTGCTCGTCACGCGGACGGAGCCGGGCGCCCAGCAGACGGCTGCTCGGCTGACGGCCGAACGGTTCACCCCGGTCGTCAGCCCCGTGCTCCGCATTGAGCCGCTCGATCACGCCCAGATCGATTTCACCGGCGCCGCGGGCCTTATCTTCACGAGCGCCAATGGCGTACGTGCCTATACAGCCGCCTATACGAGGCGCGATCTTTCCGCCTGGTGCGTCGGGCCTGCCTCGTCCGACTGCGCCGCTCGCGCGGGCTTCGCCGACGTGCGCAACGCGAACGGAGACGCCGAGGCGCTTATCAATCTCATCGCCAGGGAGGCAGGCTCGGAGCGCGGCCCGGGCCAAGGCCGGCTCATCCACGTCGCGAATGCGGCGGCGGCAGGCGAGGTGGTGCGGAAGCTACAATCGCTTGGGCTCAACGCCGGCTTTGCCGCGCTGTACGAGACGCGCGAGGCACGCGTCTTGACCGCCTCTGCCGACCGCGCGCTCGCCGCGGGCACGCTTGGAGCAGTGTTGATACACTCTGCCAAAGCCGCAGGGGCCCTGGCGCGGCTCATAGCCCCGGGCGCGGCGCCCCAGCTTGCCTTGGCTGCGATTTCGGCGCCTGCGGCCGCCCCTTTGGCAGGCCGCGCGTGGGCGCGTCAGCATATTGCTGCAGCCCCCAATGAAGACGCGCTGATCAACGCCCTGCGAATGTGCTACACGCGGAATTAACGCTAAGCCCTACAAGCCTTCCGCCCATGACCGATCCGTCGAAAACAGCACGCCAAGGCGTCGAAACCGACGCGGATGACCGCGAGGCGCCGATCAATGTGGAGTTTCGCGAGGCTGCCCCGCCGCCGAGAGGTGGCCCCGGCTGGCTGTCGTCGTTCGTCTTGATGACCCTCGCCGGGCTTGGCGGCGGCGCGCTGGGATACGGCGCATCCGAGCGCATGCCCGGCCTGTTGGGCGGCGAAACGTCCGCTAATCTGCCCGCCGGCCTGGTCACAGCAGCGCAGCTTGAGGCAGAGCGCGGCGCGCGGCGCGCGGCCGATGAAGCCTCAGACGCGGCCTCAGCTGATGCGCTGTCCGACCTGGCCGAACGGGTGGCGCGAACCGAAGGCGGTGTGGACGCGCTCGAAGCGGCCGCCGACCCAGCCCTCGGCGAGCGCATTGCCGCCCTGACAGCGCGGTTGGACCGGATAGAGACCCTTCCTGCCGGCGAAGGCAGCGCCTCAAACGATGCGCTCCGCCGCGCCCTGGCCAGCGCAGCGGCCCGCATAGATCGGCTTGAGGCGCGCCTGCAGACCTCTGGCGAGACCACCGATACCGAGCTGGACGCGCTGCGCAGCGACCTAGGCGCCCTTAGCGCGCGCCTGGACATGGCCGGCAGCGGCCAACGCAGCCAAGAAGCCGCCGTGGCCGAGGCGGCGCTCGCCCTGTCAACCATTGAGGCCGCCGCCCGCCGCGGCCAGGATTTCTCCGCCGCCTTTGCCGTGCTCCAACGCGTGCGGCCAGATGCGGCCGCCGTGGCCCAATTGGCGCCGGTGGCTGCCCGCGGGGCGCCGACCCTGGACGTGCTGCAAGCCCGGTTCGACCCCCTCGCTGACCGGATTGTGGAGGCGTTGGAACGCGGCCCGGGGGAAGCGTCTGGCCCCGCCGGCGCGGCTGGGCGCCTCTTCGGCGACCTCGTCACGGTGCGCCGGCCCGAGGCCGCTGCCGATTTCGCCGCGCTCGATGAAGCCCGCACCGCGGTTGAACGCCAGGATTTAAGCGCGGCGGTGGCCGCCCTATCGCGCATTGAAGGCAGCGCAGGCGCCCTCGCCCAGGCCTGGACGTCTGAGGCCCAAGACCGATTGACGTTAGAGCGGGCCCTGGACACGTTGAGATTGGACCTCATGGTCGAGACCCCAACAATAACAGGCCAGCGATGATCCGGGGCACGACACTCCTCTTTGTGGTTTTGATTGTGGTCGCCCTCGGCGCCATGGGCTTTTGGCTGGCTGGAATTGACGGCGCGGTGGAACTCACCCTGCCCAATGGCACGACATCTGGCCTTCCCCTGGGCTTTGCCATTCTTGGCGGCACGCTTTTGGCGGGCCTGGTTGCCGTGGGGTGGTGGATCTTTGCAGGCCTGGTCACCATGCCTTGGACCCTTGGAAAAGCGCGGCGCGCTGGGCAGGTGAAGAAAGCCAATCGGGCCCTTGCCGAAGGACTTCTGGCGGCCGAAGCCGGCGACGCAAAAACCGCACTGAAACTCGCCAAGAAGGCGGGCAAACACGCCGATGATGATCGGCTCAAGCTTCTGCTTGAGGCGCGGGCCGCCGAAGCCGGGGAAGACTGGAGCGAGGCAGAACGGGCCTGGGGCCAGCTCATGCGCCTTCCTGGCGGCCAACTGGCGGGTTTGCGGGGCGCAGCGGCCTCGGCGATTGAGCGCGGCGACACTGCCGTTGCCGAGGCGCGGGCCCGCGCCGCGTTGGAGCTTAAATCCGGCGCCGATTGGCCTTTCAACTCTCTCTTCGATCTTCAGGTGAGCCAAGGCCGCTGGGCGGCAGCCCTGGACACACTGGCCCTTGCCGGCCGCGGCGGGGGATTGTCTGGGCGCCCACTGGCACGCCGGCGCGCTGTTTTGCTCACCGCCAAGGCGGCAAATATGGGCCCGGACGAGCGCCACCCCGCCCAGCGCGCTCTGGCCGAGGCCATCAAATCGGCGCCCGATTTTCCGCCCGCAGCGTGGTATGGCGCGCGCCATCTTATGGTCGACGGCAAGCTGAAATCGGCCCAAAATGTGCTCGAACTGGCCTGGAAAGCGCGCCCGCACCCTGCGCTTGCCCAGCTGTCCCGCAGGCTTGACCCGGAAGAAAACTCCCGCGCGGACCGTGTTCGCCTCGAGGGTCTGATCAAGGCCAATCCCGGCCACCGCGAAAGCCGCATCCTCAAGGCAGAACTTGCGATGGAGGCCGGGGCGTGGACCGATGCCGTGCGTGAGCTCGCCCTACTTATCGAAGAGAAACCCACTGCCCGGCTGAGCTTGCTCATGCAACGGGCGCTTACGGGATATGGCGACGCCGGCGAGGCTGAGCGTTGGTCTATTATGGCGGCCACTGCCGCCCGCGAGGCCGACTGGTCCGATATCGACCCCCAGGGCGGGGCGTTTGATTTCAGCGCCCAGGCCTGGTCGCGCCTCGTCTACGCGTTCGGTGATACCGGCGCGCTTGTGCACCCGCGATACGAGGACTTCTCCCGCGAGCTCGAAGCAGGCAAGCCCATCGCGCTGCCCAAACCAACGCCAGCAACGGCCCCCTCGCCCACGCGTGACCTCAACGAGCGTATGGGCAGCGCAGAGACCCCCGCGCCCTCAGAACCAACCACGCCGAAAGCGGCCGAATAGCCCTGCGCTTGCGGCAGCCTAAGGCGCGGTGTATGCCCCGCCCCACATCTCAGCCGCAATAGCTCAGCTGGTAGAGCATCGCATTCGTAATGCGGGGGTCGGGGGTTCAAGTCCCTCTTGCGGCACCATTCATGTTTATTCGACCGCTCTCCCTGCGGCTCCTCGATGGATTGCGCCTAGGCCTGCGGCGCGGTGCAGGGAAAGTTCACTCAGACGCACCATGTTTTCGCTCACGGCGCGCGGCGCCTCCGCGGGGGCGGCCTGGCCGGCCGGCGACCCGTCGGCCGCTCGGGGGCGCTCAAGGAGACGTCTGGCGCGCGGCTGCATCGTTTTCTTGGGCGGCTCACTTTTCTGGAAGGCATGGATCTCGATTTAGCCGCGGCGCAAATCGAGGGTGTAGGGGGTGCGGGGATCGACGGTGTTGGCGGCCGGGGTGAACGGGCCCGGTGTGTGACCAATCGCTTCGAACCGGGCCAGGCGGCGCCCTTCTGCCTCGAGCGCGTTAACGGGCCGGTTTTCGAAATTGAGCCCGCCTGGATGGGTTGCGTAATAGGTGCAGCCAGCAATCGACCGGCTGGCGCCGCGATCCAACAGATCGAACACGAGCCGGCCATGGGGCTCTATGGTTGGATGCAGACACGAGGCCGGCAGCCAAGACCGGAACCGCACGCCGCAGATATGCTCGCCTTGCCGCAGGCCCGGCTGCAAAGGAAGAAGGCGCCCATTGCAGGCGATCCTGGGCGCTGGCTGGCCAAGGGGCGTGGTGAGCTTGACCTGCAAACGCTCAAGGGAAGAATCCACAAACCGGGTGGTGCCAGCTGCGGCCCCCTCCTCGCCAAGCACGTGCCAAGGCTCAAGGGCGCTGCGCAGCTCTAGAACGTGGCCATCATGTTCGATTTGGCCAAGAAGCGGGAAGCGAAAATCATACTGCGCGGCGAACCATGACGGATCGAGGGCGAGGCCCAGACCCGTGCTGATCTTGTCCAAGGCCGCGGCAAAATCCGCCATCAAGACGTCAGGCAACATGAACCGGTCATGCAGGCCAGGCCCGTGGTCGATTAGGGGCGCTGAGTAGGGCTGCTCCCAGACCCACGCGATGAGCGCGCGCAACACCAATTGCTGGGCCACATTCATTTGCCAATGGGGCGGCATCTCGAAGGCGCGAAATTCAACCAAGCCGAGACGGCCGGCCGGCCCGTCGGGGGAATACAGCTTGTCGATACAGATCTCGGCCCGGTGGGTGTTGCCCGACACGTCGACCAGGAGATGCCTGAGGATCCGGTCGACCAACCACGGCGGGAAGCCCGTCTCTCCTGGCGCTGGCAGCTGCGCCAGGGCGAGATCAAGCTCATAGAGGATATCGCTGCGCGCCTCGTCCATGCGCGGGGCCTGGCTCGTTGGGCCGATAAACAGCCCCGAAAATAGATAGCTCAGGGAAGGATGGTTCTGCCAAAACCGGATGATCGAGCCCAAGACGTCGGGCCGGCGCAGGAACGGACTGTCCGGCGCCGAAGCCCCGCCAAGGGTCAGGTGGGCGCCCCCGCCTGACCCGGTCGGCCGGCCATCAGTCATGAAGCCAGAGGCATCCAGACCGCACGCGCGCGCCTCGGCGTAAAGGGCCTGCGTCTTTTCGGTGAGGTAGCGCCAGTTTGGCGAGGGATGCACATTCACCTCGATCACACCCGGATCGGGGGTCACCTTTATGGTTTCAAGGCGTGGGTCGTCGGGCGGCGGGTATCCTTCAAGGCGGATGGGTTGGCCGGCCTGCTCGGCCACCGCCTCAATCCGCGCCACCAAGTCACAAAAAGCTTCTGCTGTGCCCGTCGGAGGCAGGAAGATGCATAAATAATTGTCCCGAGGCTCAATCACCAGGGCGGTGCGAACCGGGGGTGGGCCTTGCGAAAAGGCACGTCTATCTCCGGGAGCAGCCTCTTGGCCCTCACCGCCTCGTTTGGGCCCCGGCGCAGTCTCGGCTCGCTCTTGCTTAGCAATCCGCGTCGCCGGCAAGTCTAGGCGGTCTGCAAATGGATCGACGGTGTGCATTTGGGGATACGCTGCTTCATCCACCCAAGGCAGCGATTTCATAGGGAGGCGAAATCCGGCTGGACTGTCGCCCGGAACCAGGCACAGTTGCTTGCGGCGTGTGCGCCAAATCTCCGACATCCAAGCCACGCTCCATCCGTCCGAGGCGTCAGCCTGCAGCGGCTGGAGCGGAAGGACAAAGGCGGCAGGCGCGCCGAGCCCGCGGTCGAAAACCTCGGCCAAACGGGCCCGCTCCACCGGGTCATCAAGCTTGTTATCGCCGGGGGAGAGATTGGTTGGCAAAGCCGCTTCAGCCGCCAGATGCTCTGAGGGGTCTTCGTAAAGCGGCTGGGCGCAGGCAGGATCAACGCCCAGGGCGCCTGCGATGGATATGGCAAGTTCGCCGGCTGTATCTATGCCGGGCGCGCCTTCGCCGCTTTCGGGCGCAATCAGGTCCGGATTGGACCAGAGCGACACGCCGTCTCGGCGCCAAACGACCGAATACGCCCAGCGCGGAAGGGGCTCGCCGGGATACCATTTGCCCTGGCCATGGGTGAGCAGCCCCCCTGGCGCGAATCGGGCAAGGAGCCTGCGCGACAGGCGATCGGCATAGGCGCGTTTGGTCGGCCCCACCGCTGCAATGGTCCATTCTTCCGCGTCACGGTCATCAGAAGCGATAAAGGTGGGCTCGCCGCCCTGGGTGAGGCGCACATCGAGCGCATCAAGCTTTCGATCGATCGCCGCTCCGGCGGCATCGATTTCCGCCCACTGGGCCTTCGTGTAAGGACGGGTGATGCGGGCTGGTTCGCTAAGCCGCGCGACCTGCATGTCGAAGTCAAAGGCAACTTCGCAGGGCTCCAGACCTCCGGAGATTGGCGCCGCCGATCCCGGCGCAGGCGTCGCTGCCAGGGGGATATGCCCCTCCCCCGCAAACAGCCCCGAGGTGGCATCAAGGCCGATCCAGCCCGCCCCGGGCACAAACACCTCGGCCCAAGCGTGCAGGTCTGTAAAATCGGCCTCCGGCCCATCGGTGGCGCTCGCGCGCTCATCGGCGGCAAGCTGGATCAGGTAGCCGGACACAAACCGCGCTGCCAGACCAACATGGCGCAGCAGATTCACCAGCAGCCACGCACTGTCGCGGCACGACCCCGATGCTTTATCGAGGGTTTCGTTTGGCGTTTGAACGCCTGGCTCCATGCGGAGCAGATATTCAACACGCGCTTTCACGATCTGATTGAGCTCGACCAGGAAATCAATCGTCCTGAGATCGCGGGTCTCGCCCGCGCGCCAAAGGGTCTCGATCTGCGCGGCCAGGGCCTCGAACAAGGGCCCCGATCCCTCAACGTCTAGATATGGCGCCAAGTCGCGGGCAAGCTCTGGCCCATAGGCCAAGGGCACGTGGAACGCGCCTTCATCTAGAAAGAAATCAAAGGGATTGATCGCGACCATATCTGCGACGACGTCTATGATCACCTCGAAATGGTCGGTGGGTCGCTCGAAAACCGCGCGGGCCTGGTAGTTGCCAAACGGGTCTTGTTGCCAATTGAGAAAGTGCTCACCCGGTGAGATCTTCTGGCTGTAGGAGACAATCGGCGTGCGGGTGTGGGGCGCCGGGCGCAGCCGGATGACCTGTGGCCCGAGGGAGATCTTCCGGTCGTAGCGATATGTGGTTCGGTGGGTCAGGCCAACGCGAATGCTCATTGAACACCATGAGCGCATGATTGGCAGGCAGAAAACCCCACGAGGCGCCTTTTTCGCCGCAAGGGTGGATTGTGCGGGAAAATCCCGCATGCTGACCGAATGAAAGGGGGTCGCGTGTCCTTCAATGAAATGGAAAATGACGGGGCGCTGCGCGAGGCCTATGCGGCGATCCAGCAATGGCTCAGCGAGACGCCGCTGGACGCGCTTCGCCAAAAACGCCTCGAAGCCGAGGCCTTGTTCAAACGCATCGGCATCACCTTCGCCGTTTATGGCGAGGGCGGCGACCCCGACCGGCTAATCCCGTTTGACCTCATTCCGCGGGTGTTCAGCGTGGCGGAATGGGATCTCATTGACCGGGGGGTGAAACAGCGCGCCGCGGCGCTTAACGCCTTCGTCGGCGACGTCTACGGAGAAAAGGCGATCTTCAAGGCGGGCGTCGTCCCGGGCGCGATCCTTGAAGGCAATGACGCCTATTTGCAGCAAATGCAGGGGTTCACTCCGCCGCAAGGGGTCTACACCCACATTGTCGGCATCGACCTGGTGCGAACGGGCCCTGAGGAATTCTACGTGCTTGAGGACAATGCGCGCACACCGTCGGGCGTGTCTTACATGCTCGAGAACCGGGAAACGATGCGCCGGCTCTTCCCCGATCTTTTTGGCAGCGGCACGGTGCGCCCTGTGGATGGCTACCCCGACCTGCTGCGCCGCACACTCACCGAAGTGGCGCCTGCCGGGGCGCCCGACCCGCCCTGTATCGTCGTCCTCACCCCCGGCCACTTTAACAGCGCCTATTACGAACACAGCTTTTTGGCCGACGAAATGGGCGTTCAACTTGTCGAAGGCTCGGACCTTGTGGTCGAGGACGGCGCTGTCTTCCTGCGCACCACCAGGGGCCTGGAAAAGGTCGACGTGATCTATCGCCGGATCGACGATTCCTTTCTCGATCCCCGCGCATTCAGGCCCGACTCCGCCCTGGGCGTGCCGGGGTTGATGGACGCCTATTTCAAAGGCCAAGTGACGATCGTGAATGCCCCCGGCACCGGCGTTTGCGATGACAAGGCGATCTATTGCTACCTGCCCGAGATTACCCGCTTTTACCTGGGCGAAGACATGATCTTGCCCAATGTGCCGACGTGGCGCTGCGCCGAGCCCGACGCCCTGGCCCATGTGCTCGACCATATTACCGACTTGGTTGTCAAAGAGGTCCACGGGTCAGGCGGCTACGGCATGTTGGTCGGCCCCGCCGCCACAAAGGCAGAAATCGAGGCCTACAAGACGCGGCTCATCGCCGATCCCAAGGCTTTTATAGCCCAGCCAACCTTGGCCTTGTCCACTTGCCCGACGCTTGTCGACAGCGGAATCGCGCCGCGCCATGTTGATTTTCGCCCCTATGCCTTGGTGGGGCGAGAGGTGCGCCTTACGCCCGGCGGCCTCACCCGGGTCGCCATGCGAGAAGGCTCCCTGGTGGTCAATTCAAGCCAGGGCGGCGGGGTGAAAGACACCTGGGTGCTGGCGCCATGAGCGCGGGCCGTCTGTCATGTTAAGCCGGGTTGCGGAGAATCTCTTCTGGATCGGTCGCTATGCCGAGCGGGCGGAGAATATTGCGCGCCTGATCGATGCGGTGCGCCGCATGGTGACCCTGCCTGCCCAATTCGGGCGCTCGACGACGAATGAATGGTCATCGGTGTTGATCGCCGCCGGCGCGAGGGACCAACTCGGCGCCAGCATAGAAACCGCTGATGAGCGCCTTGCGGTCGATCACCTCATCTTTGATCAAACCAATCCGTCAAGCGTACACAATTGCTTCCTGCGCGCGCGAGAAAACGCCCGGGCGGTGCGCGCCACGCTCACGCAGGAAAGCTGGGAAGCGCTGAACGCCGCGTGGCGAGAGATGCGGGGCTTTTCCCCGCAAGACACCAAAGGCGCGGGGCTGCTCGACGTTCTGGATTGGATCAAGGCAAAATCCGCAATCTTCCGCGGCAGCATTAACGCGACCATGATGCGCGGGGATGGGTTCGATTTCCTCACCATGGGCTCGGCGATTGAGCGCATAGACACCACGGCGCGTCTTTTGGACGTGAAGTACCACGTGCTTCTTCCATCCCTGAAAGAGGTGGGCTCGGTGGAAGACCATTATCAGTGGCTCTCCCTCCTCCAAGCCGCATCGGCCCAAAGAGCCTATTTCTTTGCCACCCAGGAGGATGTGAGCCCGAAGGGCGTGGCCAAATTCCTCATCCTGAACCCGCGCTTTCCGCGGTCGATCCTGTATAATTTGAAATTGGCCGATGCCACCGTGGCTGACTTGGAGGCCTTTTATAATCACGAGGCCCCGTGTCGCGCGCCGCTTTCAAGTCTTGTTCTTCGCGTTTCCAATCTAACTATCGACGAAGTGCTCGACTCAGGTCTCCATGAATTCCTTACCGATGTGATCGAACAGAATGCACACAACGCTCTGCAACTGGCAGAGGCCTATGGGTTCGCCCCGATCATAGGAGAGGAACCGAGCCTTGGATCAGACCCCGGACAGTGATGCACAGCACGGGCTTTTTACGCCCAACATCACCCCTTCACTGGACACAATACCCATGACCTATTGCGTCGCCATCAAACTTAACCAAGGCCTTGTTTTTCTGTCAGATACCCGCACCAATGCCGGCGTGGACAACGTCTCGAAGGTGAAAAAACTATTCACTTGGCAGCAGCCCGGCGACCGGGTGATCGCAATGATGACCGCGGGCAATCTTGGCATCACCCAGGCGGTGATCTCAGAGCTGAATGAGGACATTGACCGCCCGCCCTTGGACGCGCCGAACATATTGACGGCCGAAAGCATGTTCGATGTGGCCCAAATTGTCGGCGACAAGATGCGCATGGTTCAGCAGCGTTTTGGCAACGGCCTGTCTGCACGGGGCGTAGATTCTGGCGCAAGCATTATTGTGGGCGGCCAACGAGCCGGCGGCCCGCCGCGCTTGTTCCTTGTCTATGCGGCGGGCAACTTCATCGAAGCCACCGAAGACACTCCTTATTTCCAGATTGGCGAGCATAAATACGGCAAGCCCATTATCGACCGGGTCGTGACCGTGGAAACCGAGATCGAAGACGCAGTGATTTGCGCCCTACTGTCGATGGACTCCACGATCCGCTCAAACCTGTCTGTCGGCATGCCCCTTGACCTTGCGGTGGTGCGCAATGACGCCTTGGCGTTCGACCAGCAACGCCGCATCGATGGCGACGACGCAGCCTATCGCGAATTTTCAGAGCAATGGTCCCAGCAATTGCGCGACGCCTTTGCTGTGATGCGGCAAATGCACGTCTGAGACAGGTCGGCTTTGCGAGGGCGAAGTTCACGCCAGCGCGCGCCCTTAAGCGCCGGGGCTCAAAAATAGCTGAGCCAAGGTTTGCTGCGTTTTTCGCGGTGCTTGAAGCCCGAAAAATACGCGGCCAAGGGATAGTGCGCGCCGATCAACACAAATGCGCCGGCCCAGATCCACCACACCGCCTCGAACCCAAACCGCGCGCCCTGGTTCGGCCCGAACACCGCCAAAAGAGCGTAATAGGCTGCCAATAAAACGTACAAATGTACGACATATATGAACATCGGGACTGAGCCGAACGTCTCTATGGCGCCAAGCAGCCGGCTCGGCCGGGTGACCCGGCTAAGCAATGCCAGCAACACCAGGCCAACGCCGAGGGTGAGCAGCAGGAAATCCAGGGATGGGGGATATTTGGTGAAGTTCAGGAACGACATTGCGGTCTCAACCGCTGTCTCCCGAACGGACCAAGGCGCTGCCTCGCCGTAAATGTTGAAGCCTCGAAGGGCGAACAGGAGGGCGAAACACGCCGCGCCGAGGCTGATCAACGCCTGGAACCGGGCTGCAGGATCAAAGGTTCTGGCAAAGATCGGCCCGCAAAAATAGCCCAGCAGAATAACGCCGAACCAAGGCAAGGCAGGATAAGACAGGCTTACGGTCAGCGGCCCCAATTGGCCCAAATCCCCTGGATCGTGCAAAATCGTCCACGGGATATAGCCAAGCTCACCGGGCTCAAAACTGATCGGTTCAAGAAGATTATGGCCAAAGACAATTAGGAATCCGAGCGCGCCGATCGCCCACATGGGAAGTCGGCAGGCCGCCGAGAGGGCCACCATGCAAAGGCCGATCGCCCATAAGACTTGCAGGAAGAGATAACCTGGAAACATGCTGACCCAGACCAGGGAATAGAGCACCACTTCGATCGCGATGATGACGACCCCTCGTTTTAAAAGGAAACCGGCAGGCGACCGGTAGACGCCGTCGCGAGGATGGGCATAAAGCCATGCACCAATGCCGGCGAGGAAGATGAAAATCGGCGCGCACAGATGCGTCGCCAGGCGGGTGAAAAACAAGTCCGGTTCGATCGTATCAAAGATCGGGTCGCCAACGCGCACATGCATGTAAAAGCGCTCGCGCACATGATCCATCATCATCAGCAGGATCACGACCCCGCGCATAATGTCGATCGAAGCGATGCGCGAGACTGGGGCAGTTGGGGCGTTCATGCCACTATGGCCCGGTGCGTTAGCGCGGGGCACATCCAAACGGCCATGCCCCGCGCCGAAGCGCCTCTAGAATGAATACGCCGCCGTGAGCCTGAAGCGGCGCGGCGCGCCCGGCTCGACCCAAACGTCTGCAAACGAGTTTGTGTAGAACGTCTCATCGAACAGATTGTCCACATCGAGACGAACCGAGACATTGGGAATTGGCTCCACTTCGCCAAAAATCCTAACGGTGGTGTAGTCGGGCAGGGTGAAGTCTGACCCGACAAACCCATTTCGCTCATCGACATAAAGGGCGCCGCCGCCAAGTCGGCCCGAAACCGAGCCAAAGGTGAAATCCTTTGCGACTTGGACGCTTAACTGGTTCTCCGGTGAATTGATCACGGGGTCGCCGGGATCGATGGTAAAGCCAAACCCGTCCGCATCGGCAAACTCATTGCTGAACTCCGCGTCCGTGTAGGCGTAGGAGAACCACACGCTGAGATCATTTGGAAATTCCAACGCCGCGTCGAGCTCAAGGCCTGTGCTCTCCGCCTCGCCGGCAGGGATCGAGAAAAAGCCAACGGCGGTCGCTTCCGGTCGGTCATCATTGACCAGGAAGTTGCTCTGTTCGACTTGGAAGAGCGTGACGCCGAGCGAGCCTTCAACGCTGTCATAGAACTCGCCCAGCTCGACCTTCAATCCGATCTCCGCGGACTCAGTGATATTGGGATCGAACTGATTGCCCTGGAAGTCTTGACCGGTCTGCTGGCGATATCCCTCGCCATAGGACGCGTAGACGCTGACGCCTTCATTGACCAAGTAAACCGCGCCGAATTGGGGCGACACGCGGTCATCCGACGACGTGATCGTGGTGACCGGTGTCGCAAGCCGGTTGGTCAGATCCTGTTCGAAATCGTCGAAGCGCGCCCCGATGCGGATCTGCAACCGATCTGTGATGTCGATCTGGTCTTGAATGTAGACGCCGTAGCCTTTGAGCACCTCGTTGCGATTTGTGTTGGGCGAAGCAGGCGGGTTGAGGTTCACGCCGTAGACCGGGTTATCGATGTCCAGCAACAGATTGATGAAAATGTCTTCGGGCGTGAGATTGTTCAGATCGCCGGTGAAAGTGGTGCGGTACCTGTCAATCACGAGCGTATTGTCGAACTCGTCATAATCGGCGCCGACAATCAGGCGGTGCCGGAAGGGGCCGGTGTTGAATTCCCCGGCAAATTCGCCGCGCACGACGAGATAATCGGACTCAAAATCCCGCGACCGGAAAAAGCGCGAAATGGTCTGGCCATCATCGAAATAGGTTTGACCAAACGCCGTCTCGAAGGCGTCGCCTTCCAGGCTCGTCTCCCGGTACCCAAGGCCGCCAAGGAAACTCCAGCTGTCGTTGAAATTATGCTGGGCTTCCAGCTGGTGGCCGATCACCTCGGTTTCGATCGGAACGTTTTCACCAACAAACAAATCGCGCGGGGAGAAACCAAACTCCTCGGAAAAGACCACGCCGCGATCAAAAGGCAGCTCCTGGCGCGTGAACTCCAGCTCATACGTCACATTCGTGGCGTCCGTTACATCCCACGAAACGGACGGATAAAATCCATATTTCTCGGTCTCAACCGGCTCGCGGAAACTCTCAGCGTCTTCATAGAAACCAACGAGGCGGAACCCAGCCTCGTCGTTTGCACCCAGAACGGATTGGTAATCGCCCTCAACCCGCACCTGGTTCCAGCTGCCTATGGTGGCGCGGACATAACCGCCCGTTTCAAAATTGGGCCGTTTGGTGGTGAGATTTACCGTGCCGCCCGGCTCGCCTCGGCCAAACAGGGCCGAGCGAGGCCCCTTAAGGACTTCCACAGATTCGATGCCGACCAGGTCCCGCGGGCCGCCGAAGCCGCGGCCTGCGTTAAAGCCATTGACCAGAAAGCCACTCGGCAAATTGATGTCACCGGAAAAGCCGCGGATCGAAAAGCTGTTCCAAAGCCCGCCGAAATTGTTCTGCCGCGCCACCGATGCCGACAAGTCGAGCGCATCGTTGAGGTTGAGAGCACCGATATCGACAAGCAGCGCTTCATCGATGATCTGGTCAGCTGCGGGCGTTTCCAGAATGTCGAAATTGCCCCGATAGGCCTGCCGCTCGCCAACGACAAAGATGACATCTTCAACCCGTTCGATGTCGTCTTCCTGGCCGAGCGCCGGCAGTCCCCCGAAGGCCGCCACTCCAACTGACGCTGCCGCCAAAATCGCAGCGCCGCTTACCCGTCTACCCATTCTTCCCGCTCCAATACTCTGTCGGCGAAACCACCGAGTGGGCGGCTTATGTTATGTAGTTACGTAGATCAACAACGGTGCGTAACTTTTCGCCTTAGGGTCTCAAACTTTGACCGAGGCATGATGAGCGGCCGCCCGCGTTTTAAAAAGCTCATCTCTTCAGGGTTGCATTGTGAATGTGTCGGCGCGCGGAAATCACCTGACATCCCATGAGCCTCGGCTCGCCACTCTGGCCGGCTCCACAGGATTTTCCGCGCACTCTCCTAGCCCATCTTCCCGCACCTTGGGTCAACGGCCTTTTCAAGCTATGCGGCTTGCTGGCCCGGGTCTTCCAATTTGGAAACCTCGCCGGTCAGCCATTGATAATGGCGCTCCAAGCGCTGGACCTGGTCGAGGTCCATGTCGGGCTGGCGGGCAAGGTCTTCGCGCCAGGCTTCCACAATTCTCACTTGCGTCTTGAGCCATCCAAGGAGGCTCATCCGATCTAGGGGCACACACATAACGTCCACTCTCCGCTCACCAGACGTTGAATGAACATGCCACGGTCGACCTATATTGCAACTCAGTTGCAGGACCAAATCCCCCAATCCCCGAAAACCGCGGTGCGGCATGCCGTCCTAGGCGCAGTTCAGACCGTTTTTTAGGCACTCCTGCCCCAGTCCAATGGCGCGATCCGGCCGCTGCAAGGCGGTCCAGTGCGAATCATCGCCGCCGCCGATTCGGGGTCATGGCTACGGCCGAGTGCGGGTCTATGCCATTGCAAAAGGATCGCGCACCAGGATCACATCCTCCCGCTCGGGCGAGGTCGAGACCAGCGCAATCGGGCACTTCACCAATTCTTCGAGGCGCCGAACATACTTGATCGCCTCGGCTGGCAACTGTCCCCACGTGCGCGCACCGCGGGTGCTGGCGCTCCAGCCTGGCAGCCGCTCATACACCGGCACGACTTGGGCCTGGGCGGTGAGGCCGGCGGGGAAATGATCGAGCAGCTGACCCCCCAGGCGGTAGCCGGTACACACGCGGATCTCATCGAACCCATCAAGCACGTCGAGCTTGGTCAGCGCCAAGCCAGTGATCCCCGACGTGGCGCAAGCCTGGCGCACCATCACGGCATCAAACCAGCCGCATCGGCGTGCCCTGCCCGTCGTCGTGCCGAACTCATTACCGCGCTCGCCAAGCCGCTGGCCAACCTCGTCCTCAAGCTCGGTGGGGAACGGCCCGGCGCCGACGCGGGTCGTATAGGCCTTGGCTAGGCCAAGCACATAATTGATTGCGTTGGGGCCGACGCCGGAGCCGGCCGCTGCGGCACCCGCCACCACATTTGAACTGGTGACGAACGGGTAAGTGCCATGGTCCACGTCCAACATGACGCCCTGGGCGCCTTCAAACAGGATGCGCCGCCCAAGATGGACACTGTCGAAGAGTTTGCGCCACACCGGTTGGGCGTAGGGCAAGATGCGCGGGGCGAGCTCAAGCAGATCGCCTTTTAGCCGCGCGGGCGATGGCTCCTCCAAGCCGAGCCCCGCGCGCAGGGGGCGATGATGGGCAAGGAGACGCTCTATCTTCAGGTCCAAAGCGGCCGGGTCGGCGAGATCGGCGACGCGGATGGCGCGCCGGCCGACGCGGTCTTCATAGGCAGGGCCGATCCCACGCTTGGTGGTGCCGATTTTAGCGGCCCCCAAGGCGCCCTCCCGCGCCGCGTCGATATCGCGGTGCCAAGGCAGGATCAGGCTGGCATTATCGGCGAGGATCAAATCGTCGGGGCCAAGGTCGACGCCCTCGCGCGCCATGCCTTCGATTTCCGTCAGCAGCTGCCACGGGTCGACCACGACACCGTTGCCGATCACTGACAGTTTCCCCCCGCGCACGACGCCCGAGGGCAGAAGGTGGAGCTTGAACGTCTTATTGCCGATCACCAGCGTATGACCGGCATTGTGCCCGCCCTGGAAACGTACGATCACATCGGCCCGGTGGCTCAGCCAATCGACGATTTTGCCCTTGCCCTCGTCGCCCCATTGGGCGCCAACCACCACAACTCCTGACATCGGTTGCTCCCGCATATGCGCTGCATCCACGCGGCACAGACACCGCTTGGTCTCGTTTGGCAAGCGCGTGGCCCTGCCGCCGGTTAAGGCGCCGCTGCGAATTGCTGTCTACCCGGCCATAAAATGTCAGCGCACTGAAGCTATGACAGTTCAATAGTGGCGGCGATAATCACCAGATGACCCCAAAACAATGGATCATGCGCAGCATTGCGGCTGGCCTTTTGTTGGGCCACGCGGCAGCCGCACGCGCGGATGTGACCGATCGGCCTGGGTTCCGGATCGAGGGCGTTGTTGTGGTTTGGGCGGCAGACAGTTCGGGCGCAGCCCCCATCGTTTCAGACTTCATTATCGATACGGGCGCTGGAAATTCCGCGCTTTCTTCTGGGGACACGGACCTGATTCTTGGAAACGTCGCCCCGGTTGTCACGGGCGAGCTCACCCGGTTTGACCGCACCATTTCCGACGGCCAAGGCGCGCCGCTGCGGGTCCAACGCGTGGTCGGCGGCGGCTTCACCACCGATTTCGACGGCAATGGCGTGATGGATGCAGCCGATACGTTTTCGCCGTTTCAACTGAGGGGAAACAGCGACATCAACACCCGGCGGATGGAGATTTTCTCAAGTTTCTACGTCGCCTCAAACGTGGCTTTCGCGATTGACGGCGTCGCCGCCCCCCTTGGCAACACGACACCTGACCAGATGAACCGCATGCGCGCCTACCTCGACCGGGTGACGCGGACCGGCGATGACGGCCTGGCTTTTGGCGGACAGGCTCAATTTCCCCACACGGGCGGGGAAACCGGCGGGCGCCGCATGAATGGGCGCAGGCTGTCCCAGTTCACCACCCCCCGCCCGGTCTTTCGCGGCAACCAGCGCACGGCCGCCAGCCGCGGGACTTTGGCCGAGCAATCGGTGCGCTTCGACATGCGCTATCGATACAATTCCGGGAATGTGGACCTCGCCGATGGCGTTTTCGATGCCGAAGCGGAAATCGTCTACACCGTCTTTATCCCATAGGGCGCTCAAGCCAGCTCGTAATCCTCCAGCTGAACCTCCGCGACGGCCTTAGCGAAGGCGCGGCAATTCGAGCTCCAATTCTGGGTGATGCGGCCGGCCTCATTCTTATACCAGCTCGCGCATGTGGGATCGGCCCATACTGTTTTGCTCAGCTCCTCCTGCAACTCTGCGTTCCATGCCGCTTGGGCAGCAGGCCTCGGCGCCATGGCGCGCGCGCCGGCCGCGTCCAGGGCCGCCAGCGCTTTCACCGCATACTCCACCTGGCGCTCGAGCATGTAGGTGATCGAGTTATGCCCGAGGTTTGTGTTCGGCCCATAGAGAATGAACAGATTGGGAAATCCAGACACCGTCATGCCGCGATAGGCCTGCGGATACTCGGCCCAAACATCATTGAGACGCGCCCCACCGCGCCCCTCCACCTCAACACTCCATTTCCAACCCGTCGTCTCAAATCCCGTGGCAAATACCAGGACGTCAAAGTCATACGAATGCCCCGCCTCGGTGACGAGCCCGTCGGCGGTGGCCTTTGAAATCGGATCGGTGACAAGATCGACATTCTCGGCGCACATGGCTGGATAATAGTCGTCTGTGATCAGGATGCGCTTACAGCCGATTGGGTAACCCGGCGTGAGCTTTGCGCGCAGGTCTGGATCGCTCACTTGGGCCGCTAAATGGTCAAGGGCTTGGCGGGTATAGGCCGCTCGGCCGGCCTCGGTCCATTGAAAGGCCTGCCAAAAATACGCGTCGGCGGTATCGAAAATGACCTGGCGGTTGCGCGCGCCCAGATCGACGGCAAGCTCTGGATCAGACAGCATCAGGGCGAGCTCTTCGGGGGGCACGGCGCGGTCATTTCGCGGCACGACCCAATTGGGCGTGCGTTGAAAGACCGTGAGGCGGGCGACCTGCGACTGAAGTTCAGGGATAATTTGGACGGCGCTTGCCGCCGAGCCAACAACCGCAACCCGCTTGTGTTTAAGATCAACGCCATGGTCCCATTGGGCCGAATGCATCTTGTCGCCGGAAAACTGGTCCAAACCCTCGATACTCGGCCATTGGGGCCGGTTTAGCTGGCCCAGCGCGCCCACAATCGCGTCAGCAGTGATCGTTCGGCCGTTCGCAGTTTTAACCGACCAGTGTTGGGCGGTGTCGTCCCAAACGGCCGCCTCAGCCGCTTCGCCTAGGTGCAGATGGGGGCCAAGCTGGTAGCGGTCTGCAATTTCCTCGGCATAGGCCTGTATTTCCGGCGCTTGCGGGAAAAGCCGCGTCCAGTTGAGCGATTGGGCAAAAGAGAGTTGGTAGAGCGCGACGGGCACATCGCATGCGCAGCCAGGATAGGTGTTCTGGTGCCAGGTGCCCCCAACTCGGGGATGCTTTTCGAGGATTTCAAACGTGTGACCCGCCTCTTTAAGCTTGATCGCTGCGGTCAGGCCACCAAGGCCTGCACCCATGATCACCACATGTTTCGAAGCCATTCCAAATCCTCCCGCGTTCCGTTCTATTTCTCTGGATGGTCCCTTGCGCGCCGCGTTAAGGCAAGGGGCGGCCAGGCCTATTCCCCCAAGGTATAAACGAGACGCACGCCCACATTGTCGAGGCCCTGGTTTCGTCCATTGCCTAGGATTTGACCGTGGCTCAGATGCTCAAACAAGAACTGGACGCCCACCCCATCGCCGATTTGTCGAGTAAGGGCGAAACCGGTGCGAAAAAGATCTCTCGAGCCGAGAAAGACATTTTCTTCGGCAAACGCCTCTGACTCGGGGCTGCCTTGGGCGAAGGGGCTTTCAAGGCGACCGTCGTGAATCACGTAGCCGAGGCTCGGCTCGAAAGACCAAGCGCGCGCAATATCAAAGGTCCACACCAGCCCCACCCCGCCATAACTGGTGTTGCCCGCTGTATTGACTGACGCGATGGCGTAGGGTCGCGGCGACATGAGATAGCGAAACGCATCCGGACCCGCAAAGACCGCCTCGGCCTCGAGGTTGGGCCCATCTTCCTTGTTGGCGTTTTTGCAATCTGTGACGCAGATATTGTGCTGCAGGACGCCGACGCGCACCTCTTCCAATTGGGCATTGGCGAAGACCGGAGCCGCCAACGCTGCCAAACCTAGATACACAGAACGCATGTGCGGCCGACCCTCCCGGGGTCTTGTTGTCGACGGGCTGGGTCGCGCATACGCCCCATCTCGGTCAAGGGTTTTCACACTTGACGCAGGCGGAAGCGGGCGCCCTCCTGGATTAAACAGACGAGGAGGAAACGAGCATGGCTGATCTGACAGGCAAAGTCGCACTTATTACGGGCGCGGCTAGTGGTATTGGGCTCTCAAGTGTGGAGGTATTTGTTGCGGCCGGGGCACGGGTCATCGCCGCAGACCTTCAAGATGAGAAAGGCGCGGCCCTAGAGGCCAGGTTCGGCGCAGACACCGTGCGCTATGTACACTGCGACGTGACCAAAAGCGCGGATCTTTCCGGCGCCCTTGCCCTCGCCGAAAGCGCGTTTGGCGGGCTCGATGTCTTGTTCAACAATGCCGGCCATGGCGGCACGCCGGGAGGCGTGGAGGATTTTGACCCGGCAGGATTTGAGTCCACGGTGAACCTTCTTTTGAAATCGGTGTTTATGGGCAGTCATCTGGCGCTCCCCTACCTGAAGGCCCGAGGCGGCGGAAGCATCATAAATACGTCCTCAATCAGTGCGGTCTCTGCCGGCTACGCGCCGATTGTCTATTCGGTCTGCAAGAAGGGCGTGGCGCACTTTTCCAAGCTCGCAGCCGCCGAGCTGGCAAAGCATAAGGTGCGCGTCAACGCGATCTTGCCGGGATTCATCGCCACCTCGATTTTTGGCGCCTCCCTGGGCATGGCCCGTGAGCAGGCCGACCAAATGGCCGAAATGGTCGCCCAACAAGGCGGCGGTCTGCAGCCAATTGGCCGCACCGGACGCGCGAGCGACATTGGCGAAATGGCCGCCTTCCTGGCAAGTGATGCGGCCGCCTTCATCACCGGCGGCGAGTTTATAGTCGATGGGGGCATTACGGTTGGGCCGCCCCATAGCTGGCAAGATGGCTTTAGCGGGCCAATCCTGGAAGCACTCGGCCTCACCCCGGAACAAGCCGAAGCCATGCAAGCAGCCATGGCGGCGTCCTCTGGCTAAAGCCGAATAGGCGCAGGTCGCTTAACGGATTTCACAATCTTCTCCGGTATCTACCGGGCGCTGGGAGTGAATTGCGAGAGGCGATCTGGACGTGGCGAAAACTCGCGAAAAACGCGGCGTTTATCGGCGTCTAAGCCTTGCGCACTCCCTACCTTTGGTGTCGCTCGGCCTTGCGGTAGGGCTGGCAGGGGCTTTTCTGCTTGTCTCCCACATCTCCGTGGAGCTGCGTGCACGCGCCGATTCGCGCGCGGAGACAGAACGCCTTGCGTCCATGGTGGCCAAGGCGCTGAGCCGCTCCGAAATGGACTATATCAGCGCGAGCATCCAAGCCTACGCTCCCGCCGAAATCACGGTGCTCAGTGAAACCGGCGCCGTAGTCGCCTCAACACGCGGCCAGGCCCCGCAGGCGGTTTTCCACGTCGCACCCGTCATCTATGACGGCAATGAGATCGGCGCTGTGGCGGCCAGCCGCCTGCGCGATGGCGGCCTTTCAATGCCGGTCACGGCCATCTTTTTTCTTGTCCTGTTGGCCTGCGGCTTGGCCTTCACCAGCGGTCACATCTTCGCCCAGCGCGTACTGGGCGGCCTCGACCGTGTGGTCACGGCAGCCAATGCACTTCGCACCCGGCGCAAGGACACCGATGCGCTCAATGCGCCGACGGATTTCGTGGAACTGCGCGAGGTGAATGTGGCGATGCGCCGGGCCGTGGCGAGCGTCCAGCGCGAAGCTGATGCACTCCGCCAAGAAGCGTTTACAGATCCCGCAACAGGCCTGCCAAATTTCAGTGCGCTTATACGCGCGCTCTCTGGCGCGATCGCCCAGGCCCAGGTCAGCGAGCCGGCTGCGCTCTTCTGCCTTGATTTGGACGGCTTCGACCGCGCCTGCGAGAGTTTCGGCGGCGGCGTCGGCGAGGTGCTCATGGCGCATGCCATCGCCCGAATCGAAGACGAGCTTGAACAACTCAGCGCATCTGGCGTGTTGGAAATCAGCGAAATCACGCTGGCCCACCCGTCCGGCGACTCGCTTTATCTTCTGGTGTCGCGCCTGGCCGGGCGCGGCGCCGCGTCCCAGGTCGCGCGCGCCCTCAGGAGCGCATTCGTTCCACCCCTGGATGCCTGCGGATATGAAGTCAGCCTGGGTGTGTCTGGCGGCATCGTTATGATCCCTGAGGATGGAACCAGCACGCAAGACCTGATCAGACGCGGGGAGTCGGCGCTCAAAAACGTGCGCCGAGGCGCAAAACAGCCGTTTGAATTCTACGTCCCGAGCCTGGACCGTGAGGCCAGTGATCGCTTGCAGCTGGAAGCGGAAATCCGAGAGGCCATTGAATGCGGCGAATTTGTTCCGTTTTTTCAGCCCAAGCTCGACTTGCGGACCGGCCGTATTCGGGGGTGCGAGGCTCTGGCGCGTTGGCATAGGCCGGGGGGCTCGTACACCTCTCCCGGCCTCTTCATTCCGATCGCCGAACAGACAGGCCTCATAGACGAGATCGGCCACCAGATCCTCAAAGGTGCTTGCGCCTCTGCCGTCACGTGGCTGAAAGAAGGTCTCTGCCTTGATGTCGCGGTGAACGTATCGCCCGTCCAATTGCGCAACCCCAATTTCCGCGACCGGGTCTTGGAGGTCATCTCCGAAACTGGCCTGCCGCCAAAATCCTTAGAACTTGAGATCACTGAGTCGGTGGCCGTGGAAGACCCCGAGGCGTTCCAAGAAATCATCAACCCTCTCCGGGCGATGGGCGTTCGCTTGGCGCTTGATGACTTTGGGACCGGCCATTCGAACCTCGCCATCCTGTCGCGCCTGAACTTTGACGTCTTCAAAATTGACCAGCAATTCACCCAAAATCTGGAGCGCGATGCAACGGCGCGGCCTATCGTGGAGATGATCCTCGCCATGGCCGAGTCGCTTGGCCTGGAAACTGTGGCCGAGGGTGTCGAAACCCGCTCCCAGGCCCGCTTCCTGCGCCAACGCGGGTGCACGGCCGGCCAGGGATTTCTCTATAGCCGCCCGCGCCCGGCCGCCGAGTTTCTGACCTTCGCCCGCAATTGGGAGGACAGGCGCCGCCAGAGGCGGCTTGCCCGCGCGGTCTGACCCTCGGCCCGACTCTGCGCTTGATCTTGTCGGTAAAACGCGCAATCCTTATCGTATGTCGATAATAGATGGCGCCTCAATCACGTGGCACGGGACCACCATTCTTGCCGTACGCAAGCCAAGCCAGATCGCCCTTGTCGGGGATGGCCAGGTTTCGCTTGGCCAGACGGTGATGAAAGGGAATGCACGAAAGGTGCGCCGGCTTGCCGGAGGCCAAATCCTTGCTGGCTTCGCCGGGGCCACAGCCGACGCCTTCACCCTTTTCGAGCGTCTCGAAGACAAGCTGGAGCGCTTTCCAGGACAGCTCCAGCGCGCCGCAGTGGAACTGGCCAAGGATTGGCGAACGGAAAAATACCTTCAGAAGCTTGAGGCCCTGCTCATTGTAGCCGACGCCGAGGTCACCTTGGTGATCACCGGGGCGGGCGATGTTCTCTCGCCGCAACACGATGTGGTTGCGATCGGATCAGGCGGACACTTTGCCCAAGCCGCCGCGCGGGGGATCTATGACTACGAAAACGACGCCGAGACGGTCGCGCGCAAAGCGATGGCCATCGCGGCTGAGATCTGCGTCTACACCAATGACGTTTTGACCGTGGAGCTGCTGAATGTTTGACCGGGCAGACCTGCAATCAGCGGTCCGCGAAGGCGTGATTGACGAGGCCGCTGCGGCCCGGCTTGAGGCCCATATCGCTGAGCGCCGCGGCGCCGACGCTGCAAGGGATGGCGAGAGCCTGCGCTTCCTTGCCAATTTCAATGACATCTTCATCTCGATTGGCATCGTCTTGTTGCTTTCTGGCCTCCTCGCTCTGTGCGGCCGGTTCCTCACCTCCGGCGATGCAATGCCTTCGGCAGGCGCGTTTTTGGGCGCTTTTCTACCCGCGATCGCCGCAGCTTGGCTGCTTTCTGAGTATTTCTGCGCCAGGCGCAGGCTGCTTCTGCCCTCGATTGTCCTGTGCACGGCGGTGTGTGTCTTGGTCGGTGTCCTGGGGTCTGCGTTGTTTGGCGAGCAAGCAATCCGCGAGATGGATGACGTTGCGATCAGTTCGTCCTTCAGGGCCCTCGGTAATCTCGGGCTCGTCGGAGCAGGCTCGGTGGCGGCCGCAGCCCTGGCTTACTTTGCACGATTTCGGCTGCCCTTCTCGCTGTTTGTCCTCGCTCTGGGAATGGCTGGGATGACCTATGCCGGGGTCGCCTTCTTCGGCGATGCGGGGCTTTTGGTCGGCGGCATGCTCAGCCTTTTGATTGGGCTGGTGACCCTCGGCGCGGCGATCTGGCTGGATACAGGCGATCCCCAACGCCTCTCGCGGCGGTCGGATTTTGGGTTTTGGCTCCACTTGGCGGCCGCGCCCCAGATCATCCTTGGCCTTCGGGGCGTCACCGTAGGGTTTTTCGGACAAGGCGAAAGCCTAGCGAGCGCGGCTTTGCTCTTGGTGTCGCTCCTCGGCTTTGCCTATCTGTCATTGGCGCTCAACCGGCGCGCTCTCATTGTTTCAAGCCTGTTGACCTATGGCATCGCCCTGACCGCGCTGATCGGTGAACTCGGCCTGTCCATGGTGAATACGACGATCTTTACACTGATCTTGCTCGGGGGAGCCGTGGTGCTCATTGGTGGCGGATGGTCGGCGGCGCGCCGCCTTGTGCTGGCCACGTTGCCGCGCGGGCCATTGCTTCGCCGTATCTTCCCTGACGAGCCGGGCCCCCTTGCGCCAGCGTGACCCGCCTGCCATCTGCCGGAGATGACAGACCTCACCCCTAGAGAAATTGTCTCGGAATTGGACCGCCATATTGTCGGCCAAGCCGCAGCCAAGCGCGCCGTCGCCATCGCCCTGCGCAATCGGTGGCGCCGCAAACAGGTCAGCGGCGCCCTGCGCGGCGAGATTACGCCCAAGAACATCCTGATGATTGGGCCGACCGGCGTCGGCAAGACCGAAGTCTCTCGCCGCCTCGCCAAGCTTGCAAATGCGCCATTCCTGAAGGTCGAAGCCACCAAATTCACCGAAGTGGGCTATGTTGGCCGCGATGTTGAGCAAATTATCCGGGACTTGGTGGAAAGCGCGATCTCCATGGTGCGCGACCAGAAACGCGCCCAGGTCAAACAGCGCGCCGAGGACGCAGCGGAAGAGCGGCTCTTGGATGCACTCGTGGGCGAAGACAGCAAGCCGGCCACGCGCCAGGCGTTTCGAAAGAAGCTGCGCGAGGGCGAACTCGACGATAAACCCGTGGATTTGGAGCTGGCTGACACGTCCAACCCAATGCAGATGATGGACCTTCCAGGCGCTGGCGGTTCGATGGGGATGGTCGATCTCGGCGACTTGTTTGGAAAAGCCATGGGCAGGCGCACCCGGCAGGTGCGCACCACCATTAGCCAGGCCTACAAGCCCCTGCTTGAAGAAGAGGCAGATCGGCTGATCGATGAGGACCAGATCATTCGCGAGGCCGTGTCGGCCGTGGAAGAGGACGGCATCGTTTTCCTCGATGAAATCGACAAAGTGGCCGCCAGGCGCGAGCGCGGGGGCGCGGATGTCTCCCGCGAGGGAGTACAGCGCGATCTCCTGCCCCTCATTGAAGGCACCAGCGTCACCACAAAGCGCGGCGTCGTGCGCACCGACCACATCCTCTTCATCGCCTCGGGCGCCTTCCATCTGGCAAAACCAAGCGACCTTTTGCCAGAGCTCCAGGGCCGGCTGCCGATCCGCGTTGAATTGGAAGGTTTGAGCCGCGATGATCTGAGGCGCATTCTCGTTGAACCCGAGGCGAGCCTGGTCAGGCAGCACATCGCTTTGATGGACGCCGAAGGTGTCACACTTAAGTTCACCGAGGGGGCGATCGACGCCCTCGCAGATCTGGCCGTGAAGGTGAACGACACGGTCGAGAACATCGGGGCCCGCCGCCTCCAAACCGTGTTGGAGCGCCTGGTTGACGACATCAGTTTCGAGGCGCCAGATCGCTCGGGCGAAGTCATCGAGATCGACGAGGACTACGTCGCCAAGGCGCTAGACGGCCTCGCCGGAAATTCTGATTTATCAAAATTTATCCTCTGAGTGGCATCACCCGCTTGGTCGGCGGTTTGCCGGCCGAAAGCCCCGGTGAAAGCCGCCTTCAGGCGAGGCCATGTTGCGAAAAGGCCGCGGCCTGTATCGGGCGCAGCAAGGTCGGAAACGCGCATGCCCACCACCACCGCGATCCCTTTGAGAAGCCCCAAGGCGATAAGATATGCTTGCCGCAGATAGCCGGGAGACAACCGCTGCACGCGGTGGGCTAACGGTGGCGCTTGTGGACATGGCGGATGTGAGCGCCGCCGACTCGGACGCTTGGCACGCGCTTCGCCGCCATCATCCCCACGGCCGGTCGCCGCTATTGTCGCCGCAATTTGCTCGCCTTGTCGCCGGCGTTCGCGATGATGTGCGCGCAGTCCTTGCGCGCCGGGGCCATCTCCTGGTGGCGGCCCTTGCCGTACATGTGCGTCCATCGCGCCATGCCCGTCCCGTTGGAGCGCCATTTGACGACTTCGCTGGACCGCTCATCGCGCCAGGCGAACATCTCTCGCCCCAGAAGCTGATCGAAAGCGCGGGCCTTAGAGCCTATACCGCGCGCGCTTCAGTCTGCCTGGAGCAGAACGGTATCGATGGCGCCGCCTATCCCTACATCATCCGACCGGGGCTCCCCGCCGATTTGGAGGACCGCGCCCGGGCTTACCCGAAGCGGTTCAAGAATTTCCGCCGCTTAGAACGGAAAATGGAAAGGCACTTTGGGCCAGCGACATTGGAATGGGGGCGACCGGAACGGCGCGACGTTGATCAGCTATTGGCCTGGAAGCGGCGGCAATTTCGCAGAGATGGTTTGGTTGATCTCACCTCAGCGCGCCATAGTCGCATTGTCCTGGAGGCAGCGGCCAGCGCGGCGCCTGATGACCCCGCCGCTTTTGGCGGATATCTGGTGAAACTCTCCTGTCAGGGCCGCATGGTCGCGGGGCATTTCGGCGTGCGCGAGGCCGGGCGGTTTCACCCGTGGATTTCCGCCTTTGATCCGCATTTCAGCGCCTTTGCACCCGGAATGGTGCTGCTCAAACGCGTGCTCAGCGCGATGAACGATATGGCCCTCGACGCTTACGAGCTCGGCGATGGGCACGAGCACTATAAGAAATACTTTGGCGAGCCGTCGGCGCCGGTTGCGCAGCTTAACATCTACCTCTCTGGTCGTTTCTCGAAAACGGGCCTGCCTATCGGCAGCGGCCTTGGTCGCCGCCAGGGGAAAGGGCTGAGCGGAGCGCCGGCCCGGCTGCTGCGCCGGCTAGATCATATCGCCGTCTGCGAACCCGGCCTCGCCTCACGCACACGGGCCTTGGCCTATGCCCTGGCCAAACGCAGCCTGCGCGCCCGCAATTCTACCCCCGGATCGACAAAACTAGACGTCGAGTAAGAGCCGCTCAGGGTCTTCAAGGTTTTCTTTGACCCGCACCAGGAAGGTCACCGCTTCCTTGCCGTCCACGATCCGATGATCGTAGCTCAGCGCGAGATACATCATCGGCCGGATTTTGACCTCCCCGGCGATGGCTACGGGGCGCTGCTCAATCCTATGCATCCCCAGCACGCCCGATTGGGGCGGATTGAGGATCGGCGTTGACATGAGCGAGCCATACACCCCGCCATTCGACAGGGTAAACGTGCCGCCCTGCATATCTTCGATTGCAAGCTCACCGTCACGCGCCTTGCGTCCCAGATTGCCAATTTCGGCCTCGACACCCGCCAGCGGCAGGCTGTCGCAATCGCGCACCACAGGCACAACCAACCCTTTGGGCGTGCCCACAGCCACGCCGAGATCGTAGAAATTCTTGTAAATGATGTCAGTGCCGTCGATCTCGGCGTTCACCGCCGGGATTTCCTTCAACGCACTCACACAGGCTTTCACGAAAAAGCCCATAAAGCCGAGGCGCACCCCGTGTCGCTTCTCAAAATCGTCTTTATAGCGTTTTCGCAGCTCCATCACCGCCGACATGTCCACATCATTAAATGTGGTGAGCATCGCGGCTGTGTCTTGCGCTTCTTTCAACCGTCGGGCGATGGTCTGGCGCAAACGCGTCATCTTCACCCGTTCTTCCCGGGGCCCTAAAGCGCGCGGCGGCGAGGCCGGCCGGGCTGTCTGGGCGGGAGGCGGCGGTGTTACCTCAGCCGTCTCCCGCGATGTGATGTAGGACAGGGCATCGCCCTTGGTGACCCGCCCGTCTTTACCGGTTCCGGAAATCGAGGCCGGGTCCACCCCCGCCTCTGCTGTAACCCGCCTGACCGCCGGCGACACCGGCCGCTCGGCGCTTTTTGCGGGCTCTGGTGTGGCCGGCGAAGGCGCTTCAGCCGCCTCGGGCGCGCCAGCGCCGACGGCGATCCGGGCAATGACCGCTCCCGGCGTGACACTGTCGCCTTCTGAAACCAGGAGTTCCGACAAGGTGCCCGATGCGTTTGCTGAGACTTCCAGCGCCACCTTATCGGTCTCGATTTCGGCGATGATCTCGTCTTTTTCCACGGCGTCTCCAGGCGCTTTCGTGAAACTGCCGAGGCTGCCTTCCGAGACGCTCTCGCCCATGTCGGGAACCACAACATCAACGTGGCCGCCTGTGCCAGCAGCGGCAGCCGCAGCCGGCGACCCTGTTCCATTTGCCGCCGCCTCGGGGGCCTCTGCCGGCGCACTGTGCCCATTGGAGGCCGGCGCACCGCTACCGAGCTTGGCCAAAAGGGCGCCGATTTCCACTGTATCGCCCTCTTGCGCAATGATCTCGGAAAGCGTGCCGTCTTCCGGCGCCGGCACTTCCACCGAGACCTTGTCCGTCTCAAGCTCGACCAAGACATCGTCCTTTGAGACCATATCCCCTGGTGATTTCAGCCACTGGCCAACGGTCGCCTCAGTCACACTCTCGCCGAGCGTCGGCACGGTGATTTCGGTCATGTCCACATCTCTTCTTGTATCACGGCGGTTACGGCTCAGGCTGGAACGATCTTGTCGTCGACCGGGTCGGGCCCCAAAGCGGCGGAAATGAGGGCGTCGCGCTCTTCAATATGCTTGCTCATCAGCCCCGTTGCGGTCGCTGCAGAGGGCGGGCGGCCCGCATACTTCGGCCGCGGGGCCACCGCGCCCGCTTGTCCGGCGCACCATTCGATTTCATCGCGTATGAACGCCCATCCGCCCATGTTTCGAGGCTCTTCCTGACACCATACCAGTTCTGCCTGGGTGAAGCGCTTCAATTCAAAGATCAACGATTTGCGCGGCACCGGATAAAACTGCTCAATCCTCAGAAGATAGACATCTTCGGTGCCCAGGGTCTCCCGCGCTTCGAAGAGATCATAATAGACCTTCCCGGAGCACAGCACGACCCGGCGGATCTTATCGTCTGACGCCAGTTGAACGTCGCTAGCGCGCCCCGGCGTTTCGGCATCGTCCCAAAGGATCCTGTGGAACGAGCTTTCCGGGCCCATATCCTCCAGGGTCGATACGGCACGCTTGTGGCGCAGCAGCGATTTCGGCGTCATGATGATGAGGGGCTTGCGAAACTCACGGTGAATTTGCCGGCGCAGAGCGTGGAAGTAATTGGCCGGTGTGGTCAGGTTGCAGACCTGCATATTGTCTTCGGCGCACATCTGCAGGAAGCGCTCCAAACGGGCAGACGAATGCTCCGGGCCCTGGCCCTCATAGCCATGGGGCAGCAGGCAAACGAGGCCTGACATGCGCAACCATTTGCGCTCGGCCGAAGAGATGAACTGGTCAAAGAAGACCTGGGCGCCATTGGCGAAGTCACCAAACTGGGCCTCCCACAGGGTCAGCGTATGGGGGTCGGCCAGGGAGTAGCCGTACTCGTAGCCAAGTACCGCCTCCTCCGAGAGAAGCGAGTCGATCACTTCATAGGGCGCTTGGTCGTCGCCGAGACGATTGAGCGGCGTGAACCGCTCGCCAGATTTTTGGTCGACAATATGGCTGTGACGCTGGGAAAACGTCCCGCGGGCACTGTCTTGGCCCGAAAGTCTTACCGGATAGCCTTCATCGAGGAGGGCGGCGAAAGCCAGGTGCTCGCCCGTCGCCCAGTCAAGACTACGACCGTCGGCGATCACCTTGGCCCGGGCATCTAACACCCTTTGCAATGTCTTGTGGGGCGCTGCGCCTTGCGGAACCGCGGTGATGGCTTGCCCCAGACGCTGCAACCGGTCGCGCGAGACACCCGTGACCCCGCGGCGGTCATCATTATCTGGCAAACCAAATCCGGACCACTCCCCATCGAGCCAATCGGGCTTTTGTGGCTCGAGAGACTTGGCTGCATCGAATTCGCGGTCGAGAAACGCTTCGAAGGCCTCGACCTCTGCATTGATTTCCTCGCGGCTGACGTGCCCCTCTTCAATCAAGCGCCGGGCATAGATCTTCCGCGTCGGGGGGTGGTCCTTGATCCGCTTGTACATGATGGGCTGGGTGAACATCGGCTCATCGCCCTCATTGTGCCCAAACCGGCGATAGCAAAACATGTCGATCACGACATCCTTGCCGAATTTTTGGCGGAACTCGGTGGCAATTTTCGCCGCATAGGTCACGGCCTCGGGATCATCGCCGTTCACGTGGAAAATCGGCGCTTCGACCATCAAGGCCACGTCCGAGGGGTAAGGCGATGAACGCGAGTACATCGGACTGGTGGTGAAGCCGATTTGGTTGTTGATCACAAAGTGGATTGTGCCGCCAGTGCGATAGCCTTGGAGGCCCGAAAGGGCAAAACACTCCGCCACAACGCCCTGGCCGGCAAAGGCTGCATCGCCGTGCAGCAAGAGGGGCATGACCTTGCCGCGGTCCAGGCGGCCCTCATGGCGGTGTTCCATCGCTTGTTTAGAGCGGGCGCGGCCCAGCACGACCGGATCAACCGCCTCCAAATGCGAGGGGTTTGCACTCATCGACAGGTGGACCTTGTTGCCGTCGAACTCGCGATCGGAGGACGCGCCGAGATGGTACTTCACATCACCTGAGCCAAACTCCTCAGCGCCCTGGGTCGAGCCGCCCTGGAACTCGTGGAAAATCTTGACGTAGGATTTGCCCATCACCGCGGCGAGCATGTTGAGCCGCCCGCGATGGGGCATGCCGATGAGAATTTCTTCAACGCCCATGGCGCCGCCGCGCTTAATGATCTGCTCCAGCGCCGGCACTGCGGCCTCGCCGCCATCCAGGCCAAATCGCTTCGTTCCCGGATACCGTTTTTGCAGGAATTTCTCGAAGCCTTCCGCTTCGACGAGCTTGGCAAAAATGGCGCGCTTGCCCTCGGGCGTAAATTGGACGCCCTTATCCTTGCCTTCGATGCGCTCCTGCAGCCATCCCTTCTCGTCAGGATCGGAGATGTGCATGAACTGGATGCCGAGCGTCGAACAATAGGTCCGCTTCAGGATCTCCAGCATTTCCCGAACGCTTGCATAGTCCAAGCCCAAAACGCGGTCGATAAAGATCGGCCGGTCTAGGTCACCCTCTTCAAAGCCGTAACTCTTAGGGTCAAGTTCCGGCTGGTAGTCGCGCTGTTCGAGGCCGAGCGGGTCGAGTTTAGCGGCCAGGTGTCCACGGATCCGATAGGCGCGGATCATCATAAGCGCGCGAATGGAGTCTTTCACCGCCAGGGAAATCGTCTCTGGGTCAGCGCCTTGAGCGCGCGATTTGATCTTCAATTCGAGCTGCGGCTCAAGCGAGGCCCAGTTTCCATCGAAGACGGCCACGGCCTCTTCATCGGCTTCTGGCCACCGCTCGCGGGCCCAACTGGCGCCGCTGGCATTGGCGGCGGCATCGCTTGCCCCGTCGCCAAGGGTGCCAAAAAAGGCTTGCCAACTCGGCGGCACAGAAGACGGGTCCTCGGCATAGGCCGCCTGCATTTGTTCGACGTAGGCCGCGTTGCCGCCGTAAAGAAACAAGGTGTCGAGCAGGGCCGAATTGGTCTCGCTGCGCGAGGCGCCATCTACCGGACGGGCATCATCTGCCATGGGGCGTGTTTCCCTTTCAGGGGCGTAAGGCCGGCCTCGCGCCCTGGATTGCCAGTGCGGGGTGGCCGCGCCCTGCGCAACCCGACCCGCAGTCTCCACTTATGGACCAAGCTAGCCTTTAAGAACATCCACCATTGTTGCGCCTAAGCGCGCAGGGCTGGGCGACACTTTGATGCCCGCACCCTCCATAGCCTCAATTTTGGACTCTGCGCCGCCCTCACCGCCTGAAACAATTGCGCCGGCATGGCCCATGGTACGCCCCGGCGGGGCCGTACGCCCTGCGATAAAACCTGCCATGGGCTTTTTCCGCCCCTTTGCGGCTTCGTCCTTGATGAATTGGGCCGCCTCTTCCTCGGCCGACCCGCCGATTTCCCCAATCATGATGATCGATCCGGTGGCCTCGTCGGCCAGGAACATCTCTAACATGTCGATGAATTCGGTGCCCTTCACAGGGTCTCCGCCAATGCCCACCGCGGTGGATTGGCCGAGCCCCTCCTGGGTGGTTTGGAACACTGCCTCATAGGTGAGCGTTCCCGAGCGCGAGACGATGCCCACATTGCCTGGACTGAAGATCTTGCCAGGCATGATGCCGATTTTGCACGCTTCCGGCGTCAAAACGCCGGGGCAGTTGGGCCCGATGAGCCTTGAGGGCGAGGCGTCGAGCTTGGCCTTCACACGCACCATGTCTTGGACGGGGACGCCTTCGGTGATGCATATGATGAGTTCAATTCCCGCATCAATCGCCTCTTCGATCGCAGCGGCAGCGCCGACCGGCGGCACGTAGACAACGCTCGCCGTGGCGCCAGTTGCCTCCTTGGCATCGCCGGCCGTGGCATAAATCGGCAGCTTAGCCCCATTATCAGCCTCCCACTGTGTACCCGCCTTCTTCGGATGGGTTCCGGCAACCATCTGGGTGCCGAAATATTCAAGCGCCTGGTTGGTGTGGAACGAACCGGTCTTTCCGGTCAGCCCCTGGACAATAACCTTGGTGCTTTGATCGACGAGAATGGACATAGGGGCTTCCTGGTGTGGGGTTCAGAGATCAGAGACTGGGGCGAAAGGGCAGGTGAAATGGACGGGTTTGAGGCAGTGACCGACACCTAAGGAGAAAGCGCCGCCGGATTTCGGCAGCTTTCCCCCAGCGCCTCGCATTACGGAAAAAAACGTGCGCTCCACGGCATTCAAAGCGGACACCCCAATCCCCGAAATCCTTCAATCGCTGCCGAAAAGCCGCCGTCTGTCGACAAGGTGATGCGTCTCGCGGCCATGGCCTTGGGTCTATACAGCTTATCTGGCGGGAACAATAAGTGCCGGTGGCTCTTAGGGCAGGTCAGCCCCTCACCGCCGCAACGATTTTCTGCGCGGCGTCGTCCAAATCATCGGCTGGGATCACATTGAGGCCAGAATTGGCGATGATTGCCTTGCCGGCGTCGACATTCGTGCCTTCAAGCCGAACAACGAGAGGCACCGCCAAATTGGTCTCCTTCACCGCCTGGAGGACGCCTTCTGCGATGACGTCACACTTCATGATGCCGCCGAAAATATTCACCAGGATGCCCTCGACCTTTGGGTCTTTCATGATGATCTTAAAGGCGGCTGCAACTTTTTCCGCGCTTGCGCCGCCGCCGACATCACAGAAATTGGCCGGCTCCTCCCCGTAGAGCTTTATGATGTCCATGGTGGCCATGGCGAGGCCTGCGCCGTTCACCATGCAGCCAATGGTGCCGTCCAAAGCGATGTAGGCAAGGTCCCATTCGCTGGCCTCGATTTCCTTCTCATCTTCTTCGGTGGTGTCCCTGAGGGCCTGGACATCGGGATGGCGAAAGAGCGCGTTGCCATCGAAACTGACCTTCGCATCCAGGACGCGCAAATGACCGTCATCCATGACAATCAGAGGATTAATCTCCAGCAAGCTCATATCCTTCTCGGTGAAGGCCTTATACAGCGTGTGGAGCAGCGCCGCGCCCTCCTCGCCGGCAGCCCCGGTGAGACCCAGCGCCCTGCAGATTTTGCTGGCCTGGGCATCTGTCAGGCCCCCTGCCGTGTCGACATCCACCGTCACGATTTTATCCGGCGTATCATGGGCCACCTGTTCGATGTCCATGCCGCCCTCGGTTGAAGCCACGAACGCCACTGAGCCCGTTGCCCGGTTGACCAACATGGACAGATACAGCTCGCGCTCAATGTCGGCCCCGTTTTCGATGTAGAGGCGGTTGACCTGTTTTCCGGCCTCGCCCGTCTGGACCGTGACCAGAGTTTTGCCGAACATCTGGCTTGCATGGGCGATGGCTTCCTCTCGGGAGAACGCCAGGCGCACGCCGCCTTTCTCGCCCGCTTCGGCCTCGACAAAGCGGCCTTTTCCGCGGCCCCCGGCATGGATCTGGCTCTTCACCACCCAAAGCGGCCCGGGGAGACGGTCCACCGCTGCCTCAATTTCGCCCACCGAGAGTACAGGAACCCCATTTGCCACCGGCGCGCCGAAGGATTTCAAAAGCGCCTTGGCCTGGTATTCGTGAATGTTCATCGCGCTGCCCCTTCATGGCCGGCAGCCAGCTCAGCCCTTCCGCGTCTGCTGGCAGCGGTCTTTTTATAACAGCCCGCCTGGCCCCGGCAACATCGCGCCCGGTCGACCGGGCGGATAAGGTGATGGCATTGGGCACACTGCTGCAGGCATTGCAGTTTCCGGTCGGGCCTGCAGCCGTTAGCCGGCCGCAAATGTCCCGTGGAACCCGAGGGGCCAAGCATAATCGGCAGCAAAGGAGGCGATCGGCCCGGCCGAGACGTCCACTGCCTCGAAAACGTGCACCTCGGATCTTTGGCGCGCCGTATTCAACGCCGTTCCGACAATCCAAGCATCATACTCGCTGCGCCCGCCGGGCTTGGGCACCACTAGGTGCTCCTCGGCAATCCGGTTGGCGCCGTAATCGAAATGCGTGGCCGCGCCCAAGCGCCAATCAAAGGTGGTGAGCCGGGACGCACCTGGCCGCCCGGCGACGTTGCCCCCGACCAGCACGGTCATGCGGCGCTGCAAGCCGTGAAAGCCAGGGTGGACCGCGGGGAATTCACCATCAATGCCCGTCTTCTCGATCCGGCCCGCGCCGGAGGCTTCGACAACGATGCGCGACAACTCGTTGTGTCCGGCGTCTTCCGCAGCGTCATACTCGCCCCGCATCAAATTCGTGGCGCCGCCCGTGCCGAGGAATGGCTGCTCATAAAGGCACACATCAATGTGTATGGCGCCGCCGGCATCCTCCCAAGCTGCGCCCGTATGGTAGAAGGCGTGGCCGTCCACGGTCACGCGGCGCTGCCGCGTCAGGTCGTCCTTATCGAGGATGATCAGGTCGAGCCCTTCGTCTGGGCGCCATTCGAGCGTTCCAACAAAAGGAGGCAGGCTGCGCGTTTGCACCCAAGGCTGCAGCATCAAGACAAGATGGCGCTCTGTCATGGCCCAATCATGGATGTAGGCGGCTTTGTCGGTTTGCACCAATTGGAACGCTTCCAGTGCGCCGCTGGGCGCGAGCTTGTAAATGCCAACGCGGTTGCCTGCCACAGCCAAGTTCCAGATGCGCCCGCCGGGCTCAACCTTGGGATGGGCCAAGAACGGCATGCCTTTCAGGTCACTACCCACCGAGAGCGGCCCGCGCGTTTCCAGCGTTTGGCTGTCCATGGCTATTGCCGAGCCAGCCTCCCAAAGGGCATGCAACTCGCCGTCGATCATGAGAACCGACGTGTTCGCCGCGTTCACATCATCAGAGCTGGTGACTGCAAAAGACGGATCCCCCGCCGATCCAAACCCCGGCGCCAGGAAGGCCTCGGCCGCCTGTTCGCTTTTATGCTTGTGGGTCTGCACAAAGCGGCCGGAATGGATCGCCTTGCCGCCTTGGAAGGCAATCCGCTGGACCATTCCATCTCCGTCGAACCAATGGCCGAGCACCTCGTCCCGGTAGCGAAACCAAGCCGGACCATTTCGGTAAAGGCTGCCGGACAGACCCTCGGGCGCCGCGCCTGATATGAGCTTCATCTCCGACGGCGCAAACCCTGCGGCCGGCGCGTTGGAATAGCCAACTTGCCAACCCGGCCCCTCGGCGCGCAGGCCAAACCCATGGCCCGCCAGGGTGGCGGCGCCGGCCGAGACGCCGAGACCGGCAAGGAAAGAGCGACGGGTGATGTCCATGGGTTTGTCTCCGTTCGGTGTGTTGAGCTCAGCCGCCGACAGTGATCGCGTGGCTGTTTTCACCTGCGCGCACTTCGAATGCAGCGGCTTCCCATTTGGCGGGGCCAAAGCGGCCTCGGGCATTGTTGGAAAAGCCATAGGGCTCGGTGGGAATGCCGAACGGGTTGGTGTCCATATCCCCGTCATCATCGATGTCGTGGTACAGTTTGATGCCGTAAAACCCGGGCGCGAGCCCTTCCAGGGTTACGGTGTGGCTGTCACTGGCAACAGGCACATTGGCGCCAACGACGCCGCCATTGGCATCATAGTCCTCCTGGCCAGCAAAAACGGCGACGCGGATTGTACCGGAATGGGTGGCGATGCCCTCTAGCGTGAGTGACAAAGTTGCGGTTTCAGCTGCCGGCTGCTCCGCGTTGGCGTCCATTGAGCAATTGGCGATCAATGCGCTGGCAACCAGGGCAGAGAGGTGAAAAGCGTTGCGGATCATGTCGGTCTCCTGTGTGTTGAACGTGTCCAGCGCGTTGGCCGGCAAACAAAAGCTGGCCTTGGCAGACCCACGACGAAACCGGATTTCCACGAAGTGACTGGTCAGGTGCGCGAAATGCGGGCTATTTCACTTCACGAAGCGCCAAATGCAGGGGAGATGCATGCAACACTTCGCTGTGCGGCACGTGCGCGGCGCGGCCTTGGTGGTCGCCCTGGCCTTGGTGTTCACGTTTCTCGGCGTTTACGGGACCGACAACCTGCCTTTTCTCCAGGCTTTCTCCATGTGGGTGCTCACCCTCGGGGTCGGCGCGCTGTCGTCCACGGTGATTTCGCCTTGGGTGTTCAAGCGCAGCCCTGGCATGGATTGGCCTTTGGCGGTGCAAGTCGTCGTCGCGGCCTTGATCATCGCGCTGCCTGTTACGGTAGCGCTAATCTTGATGGACGCCAGCGACGGCTATGCCATGCCGTTGCGGATGTGGCCGATACAGTTTGCCTACGTATACGTCATCTCGCAGCTGGTCACGATCGGCTCTTATCTGCTCGAACAACAGACCAAGGATTGCGCTGACGACCCGGCCGGTGGCCAGGCGCAGACTACGGCCCGCGACCCTGCGTATACCTTTATGTCCCGCTTGGCGCCGAGGTATCGCAGCGCTCAGCTCTATGCGGTCTCATCGGAAGACCATTACATCCGCGCCCACACCAGCGCAGGCGAAGATTTAATCCTCATGCGCCTGGCTGACGCGATTGACCTCTTGTCCGGGGCCGAGGGGGTCCAGGTTCATCGCTCGTGGTGGGTGGCGCGCAGCGGCGTTGCCGACGCCCGGCGCGACCGCGGCAAACCGATCCTCATCTTGAAATCAGGCGCCGAGGCTCCGGTGTCGCGGACCTATCAGAGTGCCGTGCGCGAAGCAGGCCTCCTTTAGGATGCGCCCGCGCGGCGGCGTGGATCACCGCGTGGGAACCGGCGCCTCGCCGGTGTAATCATAAAAGCCCCGGCCTGCCTTTCGCCCTACCCACCCGGCCTCGACATATTTCACAAGCAGCGGGCACGGGCGATATTTGGTGTCGGCCAAGCCATCATGGAGCACCTGCATAATCGACAGACAGGTATCCAGACCAATGAAATCAGCCAGGGTGAGCGGCCCCATGGGATGGTTCGCGCCGAGGCGCATCGCCGTATCAATGCTCTCCACCGTGCCGACCCCCTCATAGAGGGCATACACGGCCTCATTGATCATGGGCACCAGGATGCGATTAACGATGAAGGCGGGGTAATCCTCCGCATTCGTGGTCGTTTTCTCCAGCGATTGGGCAAAGCCCTTCGCCATGTCATAGGTGTCTTGGTCCGTGGCCAAGCCGCGAATGATCTCCACCAGTTTCATGAGCGGCACGGGATTCATGAAATGCAGCCCGATAAAGCGCTCGGGGCGGTCCGTCGTTGAGGCAAGTCGTGTGACTGATATCGAGGACGTGTTGGTGGCCAGGTAGGCCCGCTCCGGAATGACTTCGCAGAGATTCGAGAAGATTTTCTCTTTCAACTCGCGGTCTTCGGTCGCCGCTTCGACCGCCAGGTCCACGGCTTCGAAAGCGCCCATCTCTGGCGTAAACGTTATGCGCCCGAGCCCGACCTCCATAGCGTCATGGGTGATGGACTGCCGGGCAACCTGGCGGGCCATGTTGTGGGTTATGGTCTCGCGCGCCGCAGACAGGGCATCGGGCGAGACATCGTTCAGCACCACATCGTAGCCTGCCAGGGCCGAAACATGGGCTATGCCGTTGCCCATTTGGCCGGCGCCGACCACACCAACCGTCTTAATCGCAGACATGACACGCCGCTCCGTGCGATCGCCTTAGGATAAAGGTAAGGTTGACGGTGCGCGCGACCAAAGATCAAGCACCCATTTCAGCTTAAGTGCGTTTGCAAGGCCCTGTCGCTGCGCGGTCACAGTGGCTAACGTTCGGCTCGCGCCGTCAGCGAGCCCAGGCCTAGCGGTTTGCGCCGGGCACCCATTTCACGTCGCGGGCGCCATTTTCATTTGCTGCACGGCTCGCCACGAAAAGCCAATCCGATAGCCGGTTGGCGTAGGACACCGCCGCCTCCCCGATGCGTTCGCCTTCAAGGCTCGCAAGTTCGGCGATCTGGCGCTCTGCCCGCCGCGTGACGGTGCGCGCCACGTGGAGATGGGCCGACAATACCGAGCCGCCGGGCAGGACAAAGCTGTCCAGGGGCGGAATATCTGCATTCATGGCGTCAATTTCGCCCTCTAGCCGGCTCACTTGCGCAGGCGTGATCCTGAGCGGCTCCCATTCGAGCTTTTTGCCCGTATCGGGCGTTGCCAGGTCTGCACCCAGGTCAAACAAGTCATTTTGGATGCGCGTGAGCGCATTTGCGATCTCGCCTTCGGCATGCAGGACGCACACGCCAAGGGCCGCGTTGGCCTCATCTACACTGCCATAGGCGCTCACCCGCGGGTGCCATTTTTCCACAGGCGCTCCGGTCGACAGCCGCGTTTTGCCGCGGTCGCCAGAGCGGGTGTAGATTTTGTCGAGTTTCACCATTGGATCGGCCTAACCTGGAAGTGAAAACTTGCCCACCACAAGCCCGAGGAGCACGAGCAGCATGACGGCAATAAACTGAACCGCGATTCGCAGGCGCATCAATTGATTGGACCTGGATGCCTGGCCGGCATCGCGCCGCACCAAATTGATGAGCCCCAGAGCGAGTATCAAAAACACCCCAGCCAGGGCGATGTAGAACGCGGCGGTTAAAGCAGCTTGCATGGTCGACCCTGGGCTTTTCTGCGAGACACCACGTTAGGTTGGCGCGCGACAAAAACCAGCATACTGGAGCACTTGAAAAGTTGACGCGGGCGTCACCTAATGGGCGCTCTAGATTGGAGGCCGCGCAATGGCGCTAGACTCAAATGAGCACGTAACTTTGATTGGCGGCGGCCAGGCCGGCGCCCAAGTGGCGTTTTCTCTGCGCGGGTGGGGCTTTGACGGTCCGATCACACTGCTTTGTGAAGAGGATGCGCCGCCCTACCAGCGCCCGCCGCTCTCGAAAGCGTTTTTGAAAGGCGAATTGCCTGAGGAGCGCCTCTATTTGAAACCCGAACAGTGGTATTCGGACAATCGGGTCGAGGTGGTGAGGTCGACCCGGGCAGAGGCGATTGACCGCGCGGCGCGGCGCGTTCGCCTCACAGGTGGCGCCAGCGTGGACTATGACAGGCTGGTCATCGCAACCGGGTCAAGGCCGCGCCCGCTACCGCTGCCTGGCGCTGACCTATCCAACGTCTTCGAGCTGCGGGGCCTTGCCGACGTGAAATCCCTGGCGCCTGTTATGGAGCCGGGGCGCCATATGGTGATTATCGGCGCTGGGTACATTGGTTTGGAAGCCGCCGCGGTGGCCCGCCAGATGGGCCTTGAAGTGACGGTGCTGGAGATGGCGCCGCGCGTACTGGCGCGGGTGACCAGCCCGCTCATGTCGGAGTTTTACGAGCGCGAACACACGGCAAAAGGGGTCGATATTCGTCTCGGCGCGGGCTTGGCCTCACTGTCGGGCGAGGCCGGCGCCG
This sequence comes from Pseudomonadota bacterium, assembly GCA_038747245.1. GTDB lineage: Bacteria > Pseudomonadota > Alphaproteobacteria > Caulobacterales > Hyphomonadaceae > UBA5336. Next base: position 259,476 of record JBCDJY010000002.1, read on the forward strand.
TGAACTGTGCGCGGTTAGGTGACGGCACCGAAATTGCCGCCGATATTGTCCTGGTGGGGATTGGCATCCTGCCGAACACAGAGCTTGCAGAGGAGGCTGGGATCGCTTGCAAGGACGGGATCCTTGTCGACCGAGACGGGAAGACAAATGATCCGAGGGTCTATGCCGCGGGAGACTGCGCCCACAGGCCCCTGGTGCATTTCGGCCGCTCGGGCCGGCTAGAGAGCGTCCACAATGCGATCGAACAAGGCAAGTTGATTGCCGCCTCCCTGCTGGGCCGCCCGCGCCCGCCTGAGGACACGCCTTGGTTCTGGTCCGACCAATATGATCTGAAGCTTCAGATCGCGGGGCTGAGCGAGGGATATGACGAAATTGCCGTGCGCGGCGACCCCGGCGCGCGGCGCTTTGCGGCCTTCTACCTCCGTCAGGGGCAGCTCCTTGCAGTGGATGCGGTCAACAGCGCGCCGGAATTCCTCGCCAGCAAACGCCTGATCGCCGCTGGCGCAAAGCTTGCCGCAGAGACCCTGACGGATACTTCCGTGTCGATGAAGGAAATCGCGGCGACAGCGATTTAAACGAAGGAATACGCGCCATGGTAAAAGTCATCTTCAAGGACCATGCGGGAACCGCCAGGGAGATTGACGCCAGTGTCGGCGAAACCGTCATGGAAGCGGCGATCAAGAATTCCGTGCCCGGCATAGACGCCGATTGCGGCGGCGCGTGCGCGTGCGCCACCTGCCATATCTACGTCGACCCTGGCTTTATCGATAAAGTCGGAGAGGCCGAAGACATGGAGCAGTCCATGTTGGATTTCGCAGAGAATGTGACGGAAACATCGCGGCTTTCCTGCCAGATCCATGTCAGCGATGAGTTAGATGGGCTGACCGTCACCACCCCAGAAAGCCAACATTAGGGCGCCGGACGAGCCTTCGTGGCAGCGGGGTCAACATGCGTAAAAAAAGACCCCCACCCGTTTCGAGTGGGGGCCGAGGGGCCAGCGGACCATCCGCCAGCGACCTTGTTGGGCCGGATCAAGCCGGCTTAAAAGTTGCCGCAATTACAGCCTGTTCCGATGTTGATGATGATCTGTTGTGCCCGGTTGGTTTCCACGCGGACAGGGTTGGTCACGGTCTCGACCTGGGGGCGGACCCGGCGGATCGTCACGGGCTGCACCATGGTACGCACGATGGGTTGAAAGATGTCGCGCTGGGTCACCGCCTCAAAGGTGGTTTCGGTCACGTCTTCGCGGCGCACTTCGCTGACCTGCGGGATGAAATTCGTCACTGTCTCGGGCACGACCACCTCTTCGATGATCACCGGCAGGGTTTCGGTCTCGAACTGCGTGGCCTGCGTAATCGTCTCGGATTGAGGGCGAAGGATTCGCCGCGTGATCGGCTGCACATTGGTCACGACCACCGGTTGGATGACCGTACGTGTGATCTGGTCGATGTAGACGTCTTCAACTTCGTAGACGGTGCGCTCGGTCACCTCTTCTATGATGTTCTCAACAATCTGGGGCGCTGGCTCGGTTTCGACCCGTGTTGGCAAGATCTCCTCTTCGAAAATCGTGTCGCGGGTGATCATATCCGTGGTCGGCCTCAGGATCCGCCGCTCGATAGGCTGAACAATTGTGCGCTCGAGGGGCTGTGTCACATTCCGCGTGGCGACATATTCAATCACCCGCTCTGTGATCTCTTCGGTGCGGGTCTCCGTGACCTGGGGCTCAAACACCTCCTGAACCATCGGCACCGGATCTTCTTCTACGATCGTGGGGAGAGTGTTCTCCTCAAACCGTGTCGGCGCGGTCACGGTTTCGTTCCGCGGGCGGATGATGCGTCTTTGCACCGGCACAACCGTCACGCGCTCGATCGGCTGGATCACATCACGCTGCACGATTGCATCATAGAATTCCTCGCTAACCTCTTCACGGGTCTCGACAGTTTCTTGCTCTATCAGGTTCTCGACAACCGCCGGGACGGGGTCTTCCTGGATGATTACGGGGAGGACGTCCTCCTCGAAACGCGTCGGCTCCACCGTGTCCTCAACCCGGCCCTGGAGTATCTGTCGCTCAATTGGCTGAACAAGGGTCCGCTCGAGGGGCTGGACAATCGTGCGCGATGTGATGGCGTCGAAGAATTCCTCCGTCACTTCTTCCCGCCCCTCGCTCGTCACCTCTTCTTGCACGGGCTCGCAGCACACCTGCGTTTCAATCGCCTCCTGGCTGCCGCCGATATAATTGAACTCAGCTGTATCACGCGACACCATGACCCCGGCGGCGCGGGACCGCTCAAGCAGGTCTTGTATCTCCGCTTCGCTCAGCGTGCGCTCGGGTGCCTGGGCAGTCGCAACCAGCGGCAGCGCCAGGGCGAACACTGCGCCGGCGATGAGGCCTTTTCCTACCAAATTCATACCAAACCCCTTGATTATTTACATGTGCCCCGATCCCTCCCAGGATCGCGCCGCATGTGCCTCCGGCAAACCGTGGCGACATCCCCTACGATATACCTAGCGAAATCAGGCCCCTAAAGCCCATTCCCCCTCTGGGAGAACAAAAAGTGCAGCTCTCGACTTGGCATGAAAATGCATCGCGCACCCGCCGCCTTTGGTTAATCTGTAAGACGGGCCCCGGTGCGGGCGTAACCTGAGGCTAGAGCTTGCGATTTCAGGGCTCGGTGGGCACGCGCTCGCCCGGCCGGGGTGCGCCAGGATGGCACGACGTGCCGAAGCGCCATGCCGATCAACTTCCCCGAATGCGCGAGGTGCGATCCCCTTCCCGACCAGGACCGCGGCTGGCGTGGCCCGCCGAAATGATGAAAAACCGTGAGGGCGCCCGCCGAGACCGGGCCCTGAATCGCACCGTTAGTGGGAAGCGGCGCCCTTAGGGCGTTGGCCCCACCTCAAGCACGTCTTCTACGGTGCGCAGGCCCGGCCGTGGGCTGGTGACCAAGACGGCCATGTTTCCAGGCAGATGCTTGTTGTCGAGCATTTTCTCATGGGCGGCGGGAATGTCCGACCACGGAAACACTTCCGACATGCACGGATCAATTCGCCGGTCTATGACCAGCTGATTGGCCGCAGAAGCCTGGGCGAGGTTGGCAAAGTGGGAGCCCTGAACCCGCTTTTGACGCATCCAAAGGAAGCGGGCGTCCATGGTGAGGTTAAAGCCCGTGGTTCCCGCGCAGATGACGACCATGCCGCCGCGTTTCGTCACAAAGACGGAGACCGGAAATGTGCTCTCTCCCGGGTGCTCGAAAACAATGTCGACGTCTTTCTTGTCGGTAAATTCCCAAACCGCTTTCCCAAACTTTCGGCAGGCCTTCATATAGGCGCCAAACTCAGGTCCGTTGACCTTGGGAAGCTGGCCCCAACAGTCAAAATTCTTGCGGTTGAGGACCCCTTTTGCGCCCATCGAGTAGACGAAATCGAATTTATCATCATTGGACACCACCCCGATGGCATGGGCCCCGGTCACCGCGCATAATTGCACGCCAAAACTGCCCAGTCCGCCCGACGCGCCCCAGACGAGCACATTCTGCCCCGGTTTCACAATGTGGGGGCGGTGGCCAAACAGCATGCGGTAGGCCGTCGCCAAGGTCAGCGTGTAACAGGCCGCCTCTTCCCACGATAAATGCTTGGGTCGCGGCATACACTGGCGCGCCTGGACGCGGCAGAATTGGGCGAAGGCCCCATCCGGGGTTTCATAGCCCCAGATGCGTTGCGACTTGGAGTACATCGGGTCGCCGCCATTGCATTCCTCATCATCGCCGTCGTCTTGGTTGCAATGGATAACAACTTCATCGCCGGGCTTAACGCGCGTAACCTTCCGGCCAACAGCCCAAACGATGCCCGAGGCATCGGAGCCGGCAATGTGGAAGTCTTCTTTATGGCCATCGAATGGAGAGATCGGCTCGCCAAGGGCCGCCCAGATGCCGTTGTAATTCACGCCGGCGGCCATGACCAAGACAAGCACTTCGTCACTGTCTATTTCCGGGACAGGCACCTGCTCGACCTGCATCGCTGTTGCAGGCCGCCCATGGCGCTCGCGCCGGATCGCCCATGCGTGCATGCGCTTCGGGACGTGGAATTCCGGCGGTATCTCCCCGATTTCATAGATGTCTTTCTGTGTCCGGCTCGTTTCCGTGTCGGCCATAAGTGATCCCTCCGAATGCGCGTTCCATCCTGCAATTCGCCTGTTCCGGAACGTCCCAGGCCCCGACGCTGATGCACGTCCTGTGCAAAAGCAAGCAATTTGTTGCGCTGCAGCAAGCTCCCATTAGTTGTGCCACCTGGTCAATGGCACTCGCCGGAGTTTAATAAAAGCAAAATTTGCGGCGCGCCCTCAGTCAGCAGCAACGCTGCGCGCTGGCTCCGATCTCGCTGGTGTTTGCGCCCGCACTTGGCCGCCTTGCCCGGCATCCGACTTGCTTGCCGGAGGGCCTTCGCACATATCGCTACAACGCATGCGTATTTGAGAGCTTACATGGCCGACAGCGAAACCTCCTTTCAGCATTCCCCCGACCGGCCGTGGATCTTCCGCACCTATGCCGGTCATTCCACGGCTGAAAAGTCCAACGCGCTCTACCGAACCAACCTCTCCAAAGGGCAAACCGGCCTATCCATCGCGTTTGACCTGCCGACCCAGACCGCGTTTGACAGCGACCACATTCTCTCGCGCGGCGAGGTCGGAAAGGTCGGCGTTCCGGTCTCGCATTTGGGCGATATGCGCACCTTGTTCGACTCCCTTCCCCTGGAAGAGATGAATACGTCGATGACGATCAACGCGCCGGCGGCATGGCTTCTGGCGATGTATGTGGCGCTGGCCGACGAGCGCGGCGATGACCGCAAGAAGCTGCGTGGCACGACCCAAAACGACATCATCAAGGAGTATCTTTCCCGCGGCACCTACGTGTTCCCGCCTGGGCCTTCGATGCGTTTGATCGGGGATATGATTGCCTGGTGTTACACGGAGGTTCCCAAGTGGAACCCGATGAATGTCTGCAGCTATCACCTGCAGGAGGCTGGCGCGTCACCCGAGCAAGAGCTTGCCTACGCCCTGGCCACGGCTATCGCCGTTCTCGATACGGTCAAAGCGGGCGGCCAGGTCCCTGAGGGGGATTTTCCCGTCGTCTTTGGACGGATCAGTTTCTTTGTGAACGCCGGCGTCAGATTCGTCACTGAATTGTGCAAGATGCGCGCATTCGTCGATCTTTGGGAGGAGATCGGCCAGACTCGTTATGGGGTGAGCGATGCCAAGGCGCTGAGATTTCGCTATGGCGTTCAAGTCAACTCCCTCGGCCTGACCGAGCCCCAGCCCGAGAACAATGTCTACCGTATACTGATCGAAGCGCTCGCTGTGACCCTTTCCAAGCGCGCCCGGTGCCGCGCTTTGCAACTGCCGGCATGGAATGAAGCCATGGGACTGCCGCGCCCCTGGGACCAGCAATGGTCCCTGCGCCTTCAGCAGATTCTCGCCTTCGAGACAGACCTTTTGGAATTCGAAGACCTCTTTGACGGGTCCCATGTGGTTGAGGCCAAAACCGAGGAATTGCGGGGCTTTGCCCGCGACGAACTTGCCGAGATTGATGCACGCGGCGGGGCGACGGCAGCGATTGACTACATGAAAACCCAGTTGGTCTCCTCGCACATGAAACGCGTACGCGGCATCGAGACCGAAACACAGGTCGTGGTCGGCGTGAACAAATATACGTCTACGGAGGATAGCCCGCTCAACTCGGGCGAAGATGCAATCCAAACCGTGGACCCGGCGGTTGAGAATGCACAGATCACGGCGCTCAAGGCCTGGCGCGCGCGCCGCGACCAGGAGGCGGCGGGCGCGGCGCTGACAGCTTTGCGCGAGGCCGCCAGCGGGGCGACGAACATCATGGAGGCCTCTATCGCCTGCGCGAAGGCCGGGGTGACCACGGGCGAATGGGGCAGCGCCCTGCGCGAGGTCTTCGGCGAGTATCGCGGGCCCACCGGCGTCGCCTTGGTGGTTGATACGGGCGGAGAGGATGACATTGAGGCGCTGAAGACGCGCGTCGACGGCCTGTCTGAACGCCTTGGCCGCAAGCTCACCTATGTCCTTGGAAAGCCCGGATTAGACGGCCATTCCAACGGCGCCGAGCAAATCGCTGCGCGCGCCCGCGCAGTGGGTATGGATGTCGTTTATGATGGCATTCGCTTCACCCCTGCGGAGATTGTCGCCCAGGCGAAATCGGCCGACGCCCACGTGCTTGGGCTGTCGATCCTCTCAGGCAGCCACCTGGATCTCGTTCGGGAAACCATAGCGGAAATGCGCGCGGCAAACCTCGACCATGTGCCGCTGGTGGTCGGAGGCATTATTCCACCGGAAGATGAACTCGCCCTCAGGCAAATGGGGGTCGCGCGCGTTTACACGCCAAAGGACTTCAAGATCACCGAGATCATGACCGACGTTGTCGACTTGGCCGAGACCCGTTGGCTGTCGCAGGCCCCCATGGGGTGAACGCTTTGTAAAGACGCCTCTGCAACCTTCGCGTATCGCTATCATAGATGCTGCGCGACATGCCGAAATCCTCGCTTTATCAAGATCTCCAGCGCGTTAGCGCCGCACTCGGAAGAGACCCTTTGCTGGTCCAGGGCAGCGGCGGAAACACATCTGTCAAAGCGCTTGGGCGCCTGTTGGCCAAAAGCTCGGGCCGTTGGCTTCGCGATGCGCAGGACACGGACATCTTTATGACCCTGGACCTTTTCGAAGCCCGGCGGCTCGCCATGGCCGGGGCGGACTATCTCGGCAGCGCAGTGACCGGCGCGGGCGCCCATCGCGTGCCTCCCGGAACGGCCATTCACGCGCTCATGCCCGACCGCTGCGTCATTGAGGTCCGCCCAGTGAGCATTATTGCACGTACACTGATCGGCGCGCCGTGCGGTGATCTTGCCGTGCTGCCCTACCTCCACCCAGGTCAAGCCATGGTCAGCGCCGTGACCGCGCTTCTCGCCCAGGGCCGGCACAAAGCCATTGTTGTGGCCAATCATGCGCTCCTAGTCGGTGGGCGCCACCCGGACCATGCCGCCCAGCGCCTGAAATGGCTTTGCAAAACGCTTTATTTGCCCCTGCAGGCGCCGCCGAGCCCACACGGAGCACCGCCTTCAGTGGCCGGCTACACTGCCCTGCACCACCCGCTCGCCGCGGCTGCGGCATGCGACGAGACGGCCGTTGCCGCGCTGTCGAGCGGCCCGCTCGTCCCCGACCAATTCGACCATCTGGCCGGCGGCGCGGCCTTTGCTCCAACACTTTATTCTGTACCAAGAGTGATTGCAGCTTTTGGGGAAGCGGCCGGCGCTCTTCCTGGCCTCATCGTGCTTAAGGGCCATGGGCTTTATCTTCGCGACGGTTTGGGCGCTGGAGCGTATGCTCTGGCTGACTTCCTAGTCGAGCTTTCGCTCCGTATTCCCAAGGGCAGACAAGTTTGCCCGCTCAGTCCAAAACACACCGCCGGCCTGACAAGCGGGCCTCGCGAGCCCGTCGACCCGTCCGTCAATCTCGCTAGAATCGCGTGAGGCCATTTAGTCGGTCTAAAGATTATCATTCAGGCGCCAAACCTGGGGTGCCGATCGGCGGCCACATTTTCGAAATGGCGCGCGCGGAGCGCTGACGCTCAAATGGTCTCAAGCGACCCCGTAGCGTGCTAAGATACGGTCCAAGGCGCGTTCCAAATCAGTGAGGCTGGACACATTGGCCACCACGTCGCAGTACGGGCGGTAGGACGGCATTTCACTATCGCCCGAGCCCCAAAGCGCAGGCGGCTCCGGACAGAGCCAAATCGTCTGTTTGGCTCGGGCTGCGAGGCGACTAAAAATATCGGTACACGGATCACCATAATTCGACCGGCCATCGCCCAGCACGATGAATGACGTCTGCCGGTCAATCGCGCTGGAATGATTGGCCTCCAAACCCTGCAGCGCTTGCCCGTAATCGGTCGATCCCATGCCGTAGCGGCGAAGAATCTGCTCGACAGCGCCCTCGAATCCATCCGTATTAAGATCATCTGTGATTTCGCCAAGATGGCCTGAAAACGCAAAGGCCCTTAGGTCCTCGACGGTTTCTCCAAGGCAATGGAGCAACAGCAAAAGAAAGCGGACATACTGGGCCACGGACCCCGACACGTCACACAGCACCACCAATTTGGCCCTGTCGCGGGCGCGCTTTTTCCAATGGACGTTGAACGGCACACCGCCGAGGCCTGCATTGGCGCGGACCGTTCGGCGCACATCCAACGCCCCCGTCTTCATCTTGCGGCGACGACCGTATTTTGCCGATAGACGCTTCGCCATCTTTTCGACCAGCGGACGCATCCTGGCATAGTCCGCCCGGTCGAGAGCGCCAATCGACTTGCCGGCAAGAATCTCTTCACGGAATGTCTGTGTACGCCCTGAACCAAACACCTCGTATTGACGCTCAGTGTATTCGCGGGCGCGCTTCAGCACGGCCCGTCTTGCATCGATTATCTCTTTGGCGCGCGCCTCGCCTTCTGGAGTGCGCGCCTGCAACGCCTCGAGGAGGTCGGCCTCCATGGCTTCAACGCCGAGCGCTTTCAGCATCTTTTGGGCGTAAAAGGCAGTTTGGGTCGAGAATCTGATGTCTTTGACCCTGGCTGCCTCACCGGCGCGCTCCAAAGCAGTGGCAAGCGCGGCTTCATCGCCCGAATTAACAAGCGCCAGCAGGTCGCCTTCGGCCGGGGCGCCATCGGCTTCGCCAGGCGCGGCATCGCCGGTGCTTGAGAAGGCTGCGCGGGAGAAATAGAGCTCAAACAAGCGGTCAAATACGGCGCCATCTTCCGTAGACTTACAAAGTGCTGGCCGCAGCGCCGATTTCACCAAACCCTTGTCCGTATACCCCACCACTGCGAGGGCGCCGGCGGCGTCTATGGCCTCTGCCGGTGAAACGGACACATCGGCCGACCTCAAAGCGCTGACAAATCCGGCCAAAGCGGCGGTTCCGGTCACGAATTTGACCCGTTTGCAGCCGCGCGCACGAGCGCAGGGATCTTCGGATCGAGCGCATCAATATCGCTTTGGTGTTTCAAAAGCACATTCAGAGTGCTCCGAACCAAATCTTCCCCAAGCGCCTCGGCATGGAGCAAGACAAGCGCCTGGGCCCAATCCACGCTCTCCGAAATGGATGGGTACTTGCGAAGATCTTCGCCCCGCACCGCCTGGACGAAAGCGACCAATCTCTTCAAAAGCGCGTCTTCGATGCCCGGCACGCGTGCGCGGACGATCTTTTGCTCCCGCTCAAGGTCCGGAAAACCAATGAACAGGTGAAGGCATCTGCGCTTGAGCGCGTCGCCAAGATCTCGGGCGGCGTTTGACGTGAGTATGACGAGCGGGGGCACCTGGGCTGACAGCGTGCCGAGTTCGGGGATCGTGACCTGGAACTCAGAAAGGATCTCGAGAAGAAATGCCTCGAAGGCCTCGTCGGACTTGTCGATTTCATCGATCAGCAGCACGGCCCCATCGCTCTGTTGCAGCGCGGTTAAGAGTGGGCGCGGCGCGAGAAAATTCTCGGAGAAAAATACGTCTTCAAAGCGGCTTAACTGGCCCGTCAGGGCATCAAAATCGCCATCTCCGAGCACCTCGTCGAGCCGCTCTTTAAGAAGCTGGGTGTAAAGCAACTGCTTGCCATACTTCCACTCATAAAGGGCCTTGGCTTCGTCCAGGCCCTCATAACATTGCAGCCGGCACAGAGGCAGGCCCAGGAAAGACGCAAGGGACCGCGCAAGGTCGGTTTTCCCCACGCCGGCGGGCCCTTCAATCAGGACAGGCTTGCGCAGCTTGGCGGCGAGAAAGAGCGCCATCGAGATGTCTGGCGTGGAGATATAGCCGACACCTGCCAGTCCTTCGCCTATGGCTGTCGGCGAGGAGAGGGTCTCATAGGCCGCGGGCGGATGATCACTCATGGCCTTCTGGGTAGGTCACGGGCGCGCCTGGAGCAAGGCTGCCCGAAGGGCATGGCCGCGCCGCCTCGAGCAAACGGGCGACGGGGGCAAAAGTCCGCCGGTGGATTGGGGATGGGCCGAGCGCGGCAAGGGCCGCCGCGTGGGCGGCGGTGCCATAGCCCTTATGCCGGGCGAAGCCATAGCCTGGGTGATCTGCCTCGGCCGCTCGCATCCAGGCGTCGCGGGCCGTTTTGGCGAGAATCGATGCTGCGGAAATGCACGCGATCAATTGATCGCCCTTGACCACCGCCTCGGCTGGGCAATCCAACGCGTTGGGCACCTCGTGCCCGTCGATCAGCGCGCTGTCGGGGCGCGTGTCGAGGGCTGAAATCGCACGTCTCATGGCAAGGTGCGTCGCCTGGCGAATGTTGAGCCGATCAATCTCTGACACGCTTGCCCATCCCCAGGCATGGGCTTTGGCGCGCTCGGTTATGATGGCGGCCAGGGCCTCGCGCCGCCCGGCGCTAATGGTCTTGGAATCCGCCAGTCCATCTATTGGCCGGTCGGGGTGGAGGATTACGGCGGCCGCGCAGACCGGGCCGGCCCATGGCCCCCGGCCAGCTTCGTCGACACCGCAAGCGTTCGATGCGATGTTCATGGGCTTAACTTCGCGGATTCGCCGGGGTGCGCCATGGGCAAATGTATCTTGATGGAACAAACCGGCGGCCCGGACGTCTTGCAACCCGCGCCGCTTGACCTTGGCGCGCCGGGGCCGGGCCAAGTGAGGCTTCGGATTGTGGCTTCAGGCGTGAATTTCATCGATGTGTATCATCGCACTGGTCTTTATCCTGCGGCGATGCCTTTCGTGCCCGGGGTCGAAGCGGCGGGGGTCGTTGAGGATATTGGAGAAGGGGTGAGCGGCGTCGAGATAGGCAGCCGGGTCGGCTATTTGGGACCGGGAACCTACGCAACGCATGTGAACGCGCCAGCCGATCGTCTCATCCCATTGCCAGACGGGCTCAGCTTTGAGGATGCCGCAGCGCTCCTCTTGAAGGGGCTGACGGCTTGGATGCTGCTCTTTGAAGTGCGCCGGTCTGAGCCCGGAGACCGCGCCCTAATCTGGGCGCCCGTGGGCGGCGTTGGCTCGCTGCTCGTGCCCTGGGCGCGAAGCCTCGGCATGGATGTTATCGCCGTGACCTCTACCCAAGAGAAAGCCGATCTTGCGCTGGAGCTCGGCGCAAATCACGTGGTCTTGCACAGTGCAGACGTGGCCGAAGAGGTGGCGACCTACACCGATGGCAAGGGCGCCAGCGTTGTCTTCGATAGCGTGGGCGCCGCGAGCCAATCTGCCAGCCTTGCAGCGCTGTCGCCGCGGGGTTGGTGGATCACCTATGGCAATGCCTCTGGCCCCGCCAAGCCTGTCGCGCCGGCCGAGCTGAGCCAGCGCGGCTCACTCGTCATGACGCGTCCGAGCCTGTTTCATTTTATTGCCGCCAGGCCCGATCTTATCCGCGGCGCCAACGCCGTCTTTGGGGCCTGCGCGGCAGGAACCCTACACGTCCACATCGCAGGCACAGGGCCCCTTGAAGACGCCGGCGCGTTCCAATCGGGATTGGAAAACAGAACCAGCCGCGGCGCATTTGTGCTTCTGCCAGCCGGCGCCTAAGGCCGCGCCAAGCTAGGGACTTAGCGGCGAAACCGGTTTTCCGACTGGGCGGCGAGAAGCGCGGTAAGGTCCATCTCCAAAAGCAAGGCCGGGTCGATATAAAAGTCGCCCGCCCGATCTTGCCGGCTGATATCGCGCCATTTTACAGCCCAGTGCAGGTGAGGCCCGGTCGTTCGACCCGTATTGCCGGTTTCGCCTAGTCTTTGGCCCCGCTCAACGCGCTGGCCGACAGCAACATCAATTGCCGATAAATGCAGGAAAACGGAAACCAGCCCGTGGCCGTGGTCTAAAAAGATCGTACCGCCTTCATAATAAAGGTCGAGGTCTGCAAGTGTGACGGTACCACCTGCGGGTGCGATCAGCTCGGTCCCCACCGGCGTTGCAATATCATAGCCGCGATGGACCGAGACGCGGTCACATGGCTCCCCGGTGACGGCGCTCACTCCAATGTAGCGCCGCGCGGGACCGAAGGGCGAACTCGAAGGCCCGGCGGCCGGCCGCGAAAAACCCAAGGTCCAATCGTCTCCACGGTGGAATGTGGCGAAAGCGGCCTGTTTCAGCACCCAACTTTCCCCCGCACGGGCTTTTTGTGCGTCCGTTCTGGCATCGACCCGGTCGCAATCGAGCCCTTCGATCACGCGAAACGCATCTTGCCTCGGGGCGATGTCTAAACGTGATGCGAACTGCGCCTCACCCCTTCGCGCGCTAATCTCAGCAATGGGCGGCGCGTCCCGGGCGATGCCGAACACAGCCAGCCCGTCCTCACCCACCTCAACGTCCACCGATCCGTGCATCGCCACGGTCCCGGGCTGGGCCGTGCAGACGATCAATCCGCCTTGGGAAAGTGCGCCGCCGCATTTGAGGCCGGCGCCCTCGGCCTCAGCCCCAGCGCCCGGCCAAAGGCTTGCCCAGACCATGAAGAGACCGAAGAGGGTATCCTGGATCACTCTGGCGAATCCTTGGCGCGCATAAGCCGCTGTGAAGCCGCCTCTGCATCTCGGTACGCCTCCTGAAATTCGACGCTCCAATAACGCAAGGCCTGGAGCGGCACTTTCGTTCCGCTGACGGCGCAGACCACATAATCGCCGGGTTCAATGACCTGAATGTCGCCATCGAGATATCTCACCCGGGCATGGCCGGGCGGCAGGGGCCGCTTCGTCAACATGGCGACGGTATGCCCGAAAACGGCGATGCTGTTAAGGGCTAGGGCGCAATAAGTTTCTATTTTGTTCTGGAGAACATTTATGGTACGGAAGCGGGGATCGGAGCCGCAACGCTTGATATTTCGCCGTTGCCATTGACAGATGGAGAGAACGCATGGGCAAACCCGCCTTAAAACTGGTTGACGAGGACAGAGCTGTGGACAAGCAAAAAGCCCTTGAGACCGCCCTGGGAAATATCGAGCGCTCATTCGGGAAGGGCTCGGTCATGCGGTTGGGCGACAACAAAGCCCTTGATATTGAAGAGGTCTCAACGGGCTCTTTGGGTTTGGACATCGCCTTGGGCATTGGCGGCCTGCCAAAAGGCCGGGTGGTTGAGATCTTTGGGCCTGAGAGTTCGGGCAAGACCACACTCGCCTTGCACGTGGTCGCCGAGGCCCAAGCCAGCGGCGGGGTGTGCGCCTTTGTTGACGCAGAACACGCCCTCGACCCGATCTATGCCGCCAAGCTGGGCGTCGACCTGGACGATCTTTTGGTGTCGCAACCCGATACGGGCGAACAGGCCCTGGAAATTGCAGACACATTGGTCCGCTCGGGCGCCGTAGATATTGTGGTCATCGATTCCGTCGCCGCCCTTACGCCGCGCGCTGAATTGGAAGGTGAGATGGGCGATAGCCTTCCCGGCTTGCAGGCCCGGCTGATGAGCCAAGCGCTTAGAAAGCTCACCGGCTCGATCTCCAAGACCAATTGCATGGTGATTTTTATCAACCAGATCCGGATGAAGATTGGCGTGATGTTTGGCAGCCCCGAGACGACGACCGGGGGCAATGCTTTAAAATTCTACTCTTCGGTGAGGCTGGACATTCGCCGGATTGGCGCAATCAAGGACCGCGACGAGGTGATCGGCAATCAAACGCGGGTCAAGGTGGTCAAAAACAAAGTGGCCCCGCCCTTCCGGCAAGTGGAGTTCGACATCATATATGGCCAGGGCATCTCTAAGACCGGAGAGCTGATTGACCTTGGGGTCAAAGGCGAGGTGGTGGAGAAATCTGGGTCTTGGTATTCTTTTGATGGACAGCGAATTGGCCAGGGCCGGGAGAAAACCCGCCAGTTTCTCAAGGAAAACCCCGAGATCGCGACCCAGATTGAGGAAGCCGTGCGTCGAAAGGCAGGTCTTTTGACCGAGGAAATGCTCACGGCCGGGATGGCGTTGGACGGAGAGGTCCCAGACAGCCAGACAGGCTAAACACGCCCGCCCCCGCGGCTCGGGCCAGGCCCGGTTGTTTACCGACAACTCGGCTTGCCCTGTCTGCCGCCCGGCGTCATACCCATCGGCGCCCGACCAGAATGCCCGATGAGGACGTCAAAAATGGCCAGCGTAAACGAAATTCGTGAGTCGTTTCTGTCGTTCTTTGAACGTTCTGGGCATGCACGCCGGGCCTCAGCGCCGTTGGTGCCCCAAGACGATCCCACCCTGTTGTTCGTCAATGCCGGCATGGTGCCTTTCAAAACTGTGTTCACAGGCGCAAAGGCTGCAGATGCGGCCAGGGTCACAAGCTCGCAAAAATGTGTCCGAGCGGGCGGAAAACACAACGACCTCGACAATGTCGGCTACACGGCCCGTCACCACACATTCTTCGAAATGCTCGGGAATTTCTCGTTTGGCGATTATTTCAAGGAAGAGGCCATCGTCTTCGCATGGGACCTGGTGACGCGCGAGCTCGGGCTCAACAAGGACCGGCTCCTGGTGACATATTACGCCGAAGACCACGAGGCCGCAGCGCTTTGGAAGAACGTGGCGGGTTTGAGCCCCGGCCAGCTGATCCCAATTCCCACGTCCGACAATTTCTGGTCCATGGGCGACACCGGGCCCTGCGGCCCGTGTTCGGAGATCTTCTTTGACCACGGCGAACATGTTCAGGGCGGTCCGCCCGGCTCGCCTGACGAAGACGGCGACCGGTATGTCGAGATCTGGAACCTGGTCTTCATGCAGTTTGACCAGGACGCATCTGGCGCGCGCGTTGCCCTGCCAAAACCGTCCATCGACACCGGGATGGGACTGGAGCGGATCGCGGCCGTCCTGCAGGGCGTGCACAATAATTACGACACAGACGTGTTCCAAACCCTCATCGCATCAGCCGAAGACGTCTACAAAAGACCCGCGAAGGGAGATGATCTGGCTTCTTTCCGGGTCATCGCCGACCATTTGAGAGCTTCGGCGTTTCTCATCGCCGACGGTGTATCCCCGTCCAATGAGGGGCGCGGATATGTCCTGCGCCGTATCATGCGCCGGGCGATGCGCCACGGTCACGGCCTCGGTGCACGCGCGCCCTCCATGTTCAAGCTAACGCAGGCGCTGGTGGACGAGATGGGGGCGGCCTTTCCCGAATTGGGGCGAGCTCAGGCCGCAATTGAAGCCGACCTAGAGCAGGAAGAAGCGCGTTTTCAAAACACGCTGGGGCGCGGCCTAGGCGTTTTAGAAAGCGAAATGGCCGACCTGCCCGACGGCGGCCGCCTCGACGGGACGGCAGCCTTTAAGCTCTACGACACCTATGGATTCCCCCTGGACCTGACCGAGGATATTTTACGCGCCCGAAAAATGGATGTGGACCGGGAGGGCTTTAACGCGGCCATGGCGCGCCAGAAGGATGGCTCGCGAAACGCGTGGGCCGGCTCTGGCGCGAGCGCCGATGGCGCGCTCTGGTTCGACATCCGGGCCAGCGCCGGGGCGTCTGAGTTCAGCGGCTACACGAAAGTGTCTGACGAAGGGGTTCTTGCGGCGATCGTCCAAGACGGCGCAGTTTGCGAAACCGCAGGCACCGGGCCAGCAGACTTGGTGTTTCAACGCACGCCCTTCTACGCCGAAAGCGGTGGCCAGGCCGCCGACCGCGGCGAGATCACCTGGCCAGGCGGCGCCAAATTCATTGTGCGCGACGTGCAGAAACGCGCCGGCGATGTCTTCGTCCATTCCGGCGAGCTGGTGGAGGGCACAATCAGCACCGGGAGCAGTGCCCATCTCACCGTTGATCCAGGCCGCCGCGCCCATATCATGTCCAATCACTCGGCGACCCATTTGCTCCACGCCGCCCTGCGCGAGCGCCTCGGCCTGCATGTCACCCAGAAAGGCTCCCTGGTGGAGGCAGACCGGCTGCGGTTTGACTTCTCCCACGGCGCCCCGGTCACGTCTGAGCAAATCGATCTCATTGAAAAAGATGTGAACGAAATCATCAGGCAAAACGGACCCGTAGAGATCGCTTTGTCCTCGCCGGAGGCCGCGATTGCGGCAGGCGCGCTGGCCTTGTTCGGTGAGAAGTATGGCCAAGAGGTCCGCGTGCTGACCATGGGCACAAAACCGAGCGACCCAGAAACAGCCTATTCCATCGAGCTCTGCGGGGGCACCCACGTTGCGCGGACAGGCGACATCGGCGCGTTCACCGTGCTCAGCGAACAGGGCGTCTCTGCAGGGATCAGGCGCATTGAGGCGGCCACGGGCGCCCGGGCACTGGCAAAGCTGAAAGACGATGGACAGGTCGCAGCCGATGTCAGCGCGATGCTCAAGGTCCCCTTGAAGGACGTTGTCACACGCCTTTCCGGCCTTGTCGAAGAGCGCCGTAAATTCGAGCGCGAGATCGCAGAACTTAAGAGAAAAGTGGCCCTATCACCCGGTACTGGCAGCCCAGGGCCCGCCCAGAAAGACCTCGCGGGCGTCGCCTTCATCGGCAGGGTGGTCGAAGACGTCGGCGCAAAGGACCTGCGCGCCCTGGTCGATGAGGCTAAAGCCGGCATCGGGTCGGGGGTTTGCGCGTTTGTCGGCGTTACTGATGGCAAGGCTGCCGTATCAGTGGGCGTAACAGCAGATTTGACGGAGCGGATCTCAGCGGTTGACCTCGTCAGGGCGGCCAGCCAGGCGCTCGGCGGCAAGGGCGGCGGCGGGCGGCCAGACATGGCCCAAGCCGGCGGACCGCGGGGCGACCAGGCGGACGCGGCCCTGGACGCCATAGGAGAGGCCATCTTGAGAGCGGGCGAGGCGTAGTCCCGACCTCGCTTGTCGCAGGACTGAGACCAGTTTCCGCCATTCGGGGTCGTTGAGGTCCCCGCCGGGCCCGTGGTCGGAGTGAGAGGATTCGAACCTCCGGCCCCTGCCTCCCGAAGACAGTGCTCTACCAGGCTGAGCTACACTCCGATGCGGCCAGAAGGCCCGCTGCCGGCCGCGAGGGCGGAGGTATGGTCGCTCCCCCGGGAAAAGACAAGTGGCCCAGTCTCGCCCGCCTCCCACGGCTTGTATTTTACCATCACAGAGGCAAACCGCGGATCGCCGAGGAACGCGGCCAACCAACCCTGGAGGCGCGGCAACGGCTGCGCGTCAAACCAGGCGCGGTCGGTGTTTGCAAATTGTCTCACAAAGGGAAACGCGGCGATGTCCACATAGGTCTCCCGCGCAGCCGCGAGGAAGCCGCGCTCGGCTATGGCGGCCTCCATGCGCTCGAGGAGCTTTAATCCGCCTTCTCTGTGGGTTTCCGCATCCGCGCCTTCATAGCGGTCGGCATATTTGTAGCGGTCGAGATGGTGCTTGAATTGGCCGTCGATCAACCAAAGCCAGAGCGCGGCCTGGGCGGGCTGGACCTCGCGCCAGCGATGGGGATCGTTGCCGGACAGGGCCCATTCCATGATCTCGAGGCTCTCGTCGATGACCCGGCCGGACGGCAGAACAAGCACCGGCACCGAACCCTTGGGAGAGGCCTCCAACATTTGGTCGGGCTTTCTGGCAAGCGCCACTTCGCGCAGCTCGCAGGTTATTCGTGCCGCCTGCAAGGCCATGCGCGCGCGCATGGCATAGGGGCACCGGCGGAAGGAATAGAGGATCGGGGCGCGCGCGCTCATGTGCCCGCGAGATGTGCGCGCCCTGCCGCCATGGCCAGGCGGACCTGTCGCTGTCGCTCGGCGAAACGCGCTTTCTGCGCCGGCGTCGTCACGTGATAGCATTTGGGGCAGCTGACGCCTTCCTCGTAGTGCGGGTCAGACTGGTCCTCGCCCGCAACTGGATACTTGCAGGCGTGGCACACTTTGGCCGCGCCGCGCCGCAAGCCGTGGACCAGGGAGACCCGTTCGTCGAAGACAAAACACTCCCCCTGCCAAAGGCTGCCTGCGGGCGGCGTGGCTTGCAGGTAGGCGAGGATGCCGCCGCGAAGGTGATACACATCGCCCAGGCCGGCGCGCCGCGCGAAGCTGGTGGCCTTCTCGCATCGGATGCCGCCGGTGCAGAACATTGCAATCTTGTCCGGCTTTGCCTCGGCGACCCTGTTGCTGAGCCACGCCGGGAAGTCCCTGAAGGTATCCGTGCCCGGGTCTTCTGCGCCCTGGAATGTGCCGAGGCTGACCTCATAGGCGTTGCGCGTATCGACCACCAGCGTGCCCGGATCACGGATAAAAGCGTTCCAATCCTCCGGGTCCACATAGGTGCCAACCGTCGCAGCAGGGTCTGCTGCAGCCACCCCCATGGTGACGATCTCCGGCTTTACGCGCACTTTAAGGCGGCGGAAGGCGGGGCCGAGGCTGGAAGACCGGCGCGGTGCCAAGTCTTCACATCCTGGCACGGCGCGCAAAATGTCGACCAAAGCCGTGTAGCGACGTGTGGGGACGCAAAGGGTGCCGTTGAGCCCTTCGCCGGCCAGCAAGACTGTGCCGCGCGCGCTAATTTCCCCGAGCAGTCCGGCAAGCTGCGCGCGCATTGCGGCAGGCGCGTCCAAGCGCGTGAACCTATAAAACGCTGCAACGGCGTAATCCTCAGTCATGCTTTCGGCGTAACAAGCCCGCCCGTGCGGGTCAAAGTGCCTTGCAGAGCACAAAATCATCATAGGAGACACCGCCGACATCGAAAGTGCGCACGCCTGCGCTTTCAAAGCCATGCTTCTTGTAAAAGGCGAGCGCGCGGTGATTTCCCTGGTAAACACCGAGCCAGAGGCGCGGCGCCCCGACATTCCTGGCGTGTTGGAGCGCGGCTGCGAGCAAGGCCTCCCCCAGGCCCTGCCGATGGAGGCTGGAGAAGCAGTAAATGCGCTGCAGCTCGACATCCCATTTCCCGGCACAGGCCGGCAAGTCCGGAGGGCACACCAGGGCGTAACCCACCGGTGCGCGGGTATCGCCATGCTCTAAGAGCCAGGCTGCCGCCCGCCGATCGGCGCTTGCAAGCTGGCGGTCATAGGCCGCAACGCTATGGGCGATCTGGCAATGTGCCGACAGGGCGGGCCCAGGGATCAACGGGAAATAGGTTTCGAGGAATGTGGCTTGCCCAATCAGAGACAGCAGCGCGGCGTCTGCTGCGCCCGCCCGCCGAACGTCAAACCTCACGGCCCTGCCAGCCTTAGCCGCGCCCGCAACGACACGGGCGACGATGATTTGTGGGGAAGGGAGCGCAAACTGCTGGAAACGGGCACCTGACGCCCACCCATCGTCACATCAGGCTGCCGCCATGGCGTTCTCGAAATTGTCGGCCACAGCCTCCAGAAAGCCTTCGGTGGTCAGCCAATCCTGGTCCGGCCCGATGAGCAGCGCGAGGTCTTTCGTCATCTGTCCTTTTTCAACGGTGGCAATCACGGTGTCCTCAAGCAGTTGGGCGAAATCGGACACGGCAGGCGTGCCATCCATGCGGCCGCGATGGCCAAGGCCGCGCGTCCAGGCGAATATAGATGCGATCGAATTGGTCGATGTCGCCTCGCCTTTCTGATGGTTGCGGTAATGGCGGGTCACTGTGCCATGGGCGGCCTCGGCTTCAACCGTCTTGCCGTCGGGGGTCATCAGCACCGAAGTCATCAATCCGAGAGAGCCATAGCCCTGGGCAACCGTGTCAGACTGGACGTCGCCATCATAGTTCTTGCAGGCCCAGACATACCCGCCTGACCATTTCATGGCAGCTGCGACCATGTCGTCGATGAGACGGTGCTCGTAAGTGCCGTCGAATTCAGCGAATTTCTCCGCGAACTCAGTGTCGAACACTTCCTGGAAGATGTCTTTGAACCGACCGTCATACTTTTTCAGGATCGTGTTCTTGGTCGACATATACACCGGCCATTTGCGCTGTAGGCCATAATTGAAGCTCGCTCTGGCGAAATCGCGGATCGACTGGTCAAGATTGTACATGCCCATGGCGATGCCGCTATCGGGGAAATCGAAGATCTCTTCCTCGATCGTGTCCCCGTTCTCGCCTTCCCATTTGATCGTCAACTTGCCCTTGCCCGGGACGAGGAAATCGGTTGCTTTGTATTGGTCGCCAAAGGCATGGCGGCCGACGACAACCGGGCGCGTCCAGCCTGGCACCAGGCGCGGCACGTTGGAAATCACAATGGGCTCGCGGAACACCACACCGCCGAGGATATTGCGGATCGTGCCGTTCGGGCTCCGCCACATCTTTTTCAGGTCAAACTCTTCGACGCGCTGCTCGTCCGGGGTGATGGTGGCGCATTTCACAGCGACCCCATGCTCTTTGGTGGCATGGGCGGCATCATGGGTGATTTGGTCGTTGGTCTCGTCGCGCTTTTGGACCGACAGGTCATAGTATTTGAGATCGACGTCCAGATAAGGATGGATCAACTTATCCTTGATCATCTGCCAGATGATCCGTGTCATCTCATCGCCGTCCATTTCGACAATAGGGTTCTCGACCTTGATTTTGGCCATGTTCGCTGATCCTTCCGCCATATCTTGCTGCAGCGGCTATATCAGAGGCCTGAGGGGCGTCAAAAGCAGGTAAGGTCGCAGCGCTGCGGGCCCGGCCGTATGTGCACCAAGCTGGCCGGCCGCGGGATGCGATTAGTATTGACACTTCCGCGAACACGCGAAACCCCGGGCCCATGACGACGCGCGCCAATGCCCCCGCCATCATCCTTCACAGCCCGCAAATGGGCGAGAATATCGGCGCAGCGGCCAGGGCCATGCTCAACTTCGGACTAACGGACCTGCGCCTCGTTGCCCCGCGTGACCCGTGGCCGAATCCATCAGCTCAGCCCATGGCGGCCGGTGCATTTGAGGCAGGCGTCCAGGTCTCGGTCTACCCGGCTCTACAGACCGCACTTGCCGGCGTTTCCCGGCTGTATGCCACAACCGCGCGGCCACGTGGGATGGAAAAGCCCGTCTTATCCCCAGGGCGAATGGCCCGCGATGTAGCCAGCGATGGAGGCCGCGCAGCAATCCTGTTCGGCGGCGAGCAATCCGGGCTGCCCAATGAGGCAGTGGCGGTTTGCGACGCGATCGTGACGTTCCCGGTCAATCCAGCCTTCGCGTCACTCAACCTCGGCCAGGCTGTGCTGGTGGTCGCCCAAGCCTGGGGGGCAGCGGGCGAGCAAACAGGGCGCTTCACACCAGACGACGGCGTCGGTGCCCCGGCCGGCAAAGACGACCTTTTGCGCATGTTCGATCATTTCGAGACCGAGCTTGAACGGGCGGGATACTTCTACCCTCCCGAAAAGACCGCGCTCATGAAGGATAATCTGCGCGCCGCGCTCGTTCGAGCGCGCTGGACCCCGCAAGAGGTGCGCACGTTTCGTGGGGCGATCAAGGCGCTGGCCCATGGACGCGGCAAGGCCCGGGCGGTGACCTCGGCTGAATAGGCCCGTGCGCGCCTAACCCGCGACGGCCTTTTCATCGCGCTCACCGGTGCGGATGCGCACAACCTGGTCCAAACCTTGGACGAAAATTTTGCCATCGCCGATCGTGCCCGTATTGGCGGCTTTGGTAATCGCCTCAACCAGTCGATCTGCTTCAGCCTCAGCGCACGCAAGCTCAATCTTCACCTTTGGCAGGAGCCGTACTTCATATTCGGCCCCGCGATACACCTCTGTTTTGCCTTGCTGGCGCCCATAACCGCGGACCTCCGATACGGTCAGGCCGGCCGCCCCAACCTCGGAGACCGCATCGATCACGGCATCCAGACGGCTGGGCTTAAAAATCGCTGTGACGAGTTTCACACCGCGCTCCCTTTGCTGTTTTGGTTATCGTGTAGCTGCCATTGCACAACGTCAATGCCTGCCCTTTGCCGCATCGCGCTGAAACCGCTCGTGCGCGAGGGCGCAGGCGACGGCGCCGGTGTGGCTGGCGCGGCCTTTGTCACAGCCGGTGCAACGGCGCCCCCGCCTGGATCGATATAGAGGCGCTTGACAGCTTCGACCAAGACCACGCCGCCGAACGCCGGCGCCACCCACCGTCCGGTCCGCTCCCAACCCTGGACACCGGCCGAGACCAGCGACACAGCGATCGGCGGCATAAACAAAGCATGGGTTGAAGCCGTCACCTGAAAAGCGCAATCGCCTAAAAGCGACGAGAGCTGGCGAAGGGTCCAGGGCCGGCCACTGCCAAATGGGGTGCGTTCTGCCCGCGCCCAGATGCCGGCCCGGTTCGCGCAGGCCACAATAAGGCGCCCCTCCGGCGCCATGACCCGCCAAATCTCTCGGCAAACCGACCGTGGGTTTTGGGCCTCTTCCAATCCATGCAGCAACAGCGCCCGCTCGAACACATTGTCGGGAAACGGCAGCCTGTCTTCCGGCGCGACCAGGGTTGCATTCCCACGCGCGGCCGGATCCCAGCGAACGTGCCCGGCTTCAACGGGCAAAACGGCCGGCGCAAAAGCCGCGCCGCCGGCGAAGGGCGCAAGCAGGGGCATGGGATAGCCAAACCCCAGGACGCCCATGCCATCGGCCGTGTGCCACAGATCACGAACTCTGCTTGACAGCGCCCATGCGGCAGCCTCCCCCAAGGGGCTGGCATAAAAGCGCTCGATGCTGACGCTATCTTGTCTCAAATATTCGCTCTATTTTGGACGACGCCGGGGCTGTTTTCGGAGGTGTCGCCATGTTGAAAGTCCACCAGTTTCCATGCCTCAGCGACAATTACGGGTTTCTTGCCCATGACACCACATCAGGGGCGACGGTCGCGATCGATGTGCCCGACGCCGAGGCTTACCTGGCCGAAGCGGGCAAGCTTGACTGGCCGATTTCCCAGATTTGGAACACCCATTGGCATCCCGATCATACCGGAGGCAATCTGGCGGTGAAATCCGAGACAGGCTGCACGGTGATCGGGCCCGCGGGCGAGGCGGACAAGATCCCCGGGATCGACCAAACCGTCGGAGGCGGCGACCGTGTGCACCTGGGCGCCCTATCTGCGGCGGTCATCGATGTTCCGGGCCATACCCTTGGCCACATCGCCTTTCATCTCGCCGGCCAGGAAACGGCCTTTGTGGGCGATGCGGTCTTCGCCTTAGGGTGCGGGCGCGTCTTTGAGGGCACGATGGAGATGATGTGGGAGACGATGGTGGCCGTAAAAGCACTGCCGCCTGAAACGATCCTTTATTGCGCCCATGAATACACCCAAGGGAATGCGCGGTTCGCCGAGACCATCGATCCCGACAACGCCGCTTTGCACGCCTACATTGCCGAGATCGACGAGAAACGAGCGCGCAATGAGGCCACGGTTCCGGCGCTTTTATCCCGCGAGCTGGCGACCAATCCCTTTCTGCGCGCCGACGAACCTTATCTTCAGGAAACCCTCGGCCACCCAGGCGACGCTGCGGCGACCTTTGGCGAACTGCGCGGCCGGAAGGACCGCTTCTGATGCCAGCGCTGTCCGGCGACCTCGGCGCCCGGGAGGTGATCCGCCTCCTAAACATGGCGCCCCACCCCGAGGGTGGGCATTTTGTCGAGACCTATCGCAGCGCTGCCGGGGAAGGCGCGCGCGCAGCGCTAACGGTGATCTACTTCCTGCTCCAAGCAGACGAGGTGTCCGCCTGGCACCGTGTTGATGCCGACGAGGCCTGGTTTTGGCATGCCGGCGGCCCTCTGGCGCTGACGATTTCGCCGCCGGAGGGGCGCGGCGCGCGGCCTAAACAGCTCGGGCCCGACATGCGCATCGGCCAGGTGCTGCACGCGGTCGTGCCGAAAAACCATTGGCAAACCGCCGAAACGCTGGGCGCGTGGAGCCTTGTCTCTTGCGCCGTTGGGCCGGGTTTTGAGTTCTCAGGCTTTAAGCTCGCCGCCCCGGACTGGCGCCCGGAGACTTAGCGAAGCGCGACGACGGCCAGGGCTGCAAGGGCAAGCACCAGTCCAAACCAGGCCCACCAGGGCGCCGCCAAGCTCCTGGCGTGGGGCGCGGGCGCGGATGTCTGCGCGTCGAGAAAGGTCTCAAGCTTGTCCATCATCTCAGGCACGCGCTTGAGGCGGTCTGAGACCTCCCTGGCATTTCGAGCCGCGAGCCGGGCCACGCCGGCCGGGCCGAGCTGGGATTTGACCCAGCCCTCCACGATCGGCTCGGCGGCCTTCCAAATGTCGTGGCCCGGATCAATCGCCCGGGCGACCCCTTCCACCTGGACCATGGTTTTCTGCAAAAGCACGAGTTCCGGGCGCAAATGCATGCCGAATTGGTGCGTGTAATCAAGCAATTGCAACAGCAGCCGGCCCATGGAGACCTCTTCAGCGCTTTTGCCAAAGATCGGCTCGCCCACACTGCGCAGGGCCTGGGCGAAATCGCCGACCGACCGATCTGCGGGCACATACCCGGCCTCGAAGTGCACTTCTGCAATCCGCGTATAGTCGCGCCGGATGAAGCCATAGAGGATCTCGGCGAGAAAACGCCGTTCGTCTTCGCCGATGCGCCCGATGATGCCGAAATCAAGCAGGCCAAGGCGCCCATCGGGCAACACCATCATATTGCCTTCATGCATATCCGCATGAAACGCGCCGTGGTAAATGGCATGGGTAAGGAAGCCGCGGGTGACGGCGTTTCCCAAGGCGGCGCGATCAATATGCGCGCCCTCCAGGGCTTTGGGGTCTGTAAGCGGGGTACCGTTCAGCCAATCCATGGTGAGGACGCGCTTTCCCGTGCGCTCCCAGTCCACGTTGGGCACAACGAAGTGTCCCGATTCCTGGCTGAGGACGCGCATTTCATCCAGGCCGCCCGCCTCCATCCTCAAATCTAGCTCGCGCAACATGGCCTCAGAAATCGCACCGGTGAACGCCACCGGCTCAAGGCGCCGGCTTTCGCTACTTGCCGTCTCGATGGTGCGCGCGGCCCGGCCCATCGCCGACAGCGCGTCCTCAATGCGCCGTTCAATACCAGGCCGGAGAATTTTTACTGCCCGTGTGCCATCTACCAGGTCCATTTTATGCACCTGGGCGAGTGATGCGGCCGCCACCGGCGGGCCAAGGTTCGGAAAGAGGACCTGGCCGGCCTCTGCCCCAAACTCCTCATCAATCGCCTTGCGCGCGGCCTGCTCCGAAAATGGCGGCAGCTTGTCCTTCAGCCGGCTGAGATCCTGGGTTGTCTCCACGCCGAAGACGTCTGGCCGCGTCGCCAGGAACTGGCCAAGCTTGATGTAGGCGGGCCCAAGCTTTTCCAAGGCCGTGGCAAGGCGTTTGCCCGGCCGGCCGTCAGCCCCGCCGCTGAACAGGCGCAGCGCTTTTCCGGCGAGCTTTGCCGGCAGCGGGAGCCTGGTGTGATATTCGCCGGGAAGCACGACATCGTGGCGCGCGAGGGACACCCCGGCGCGCATGAGCCGCCATGTATCACCGAGCACCCCCGCCATGGACTAGACCGCCCATCCAAAGTGCAACGCTGCGATCCCGCCGGAAAAATTCGTCACCGAGACCCGGCTAAACCCCGCCTCTTCGACCTCTTGTCGAAAGGCGTCTTGGCGCGGGAACTTTCGAATAGATTCAACGAGGTAGCGGTAGCTTTCGCTGTCGCCGGCAATCATGCGGCCAAAGGCTGGGATCATTCGGAAACTGTAGGCATCGTAAAGCCGCTGTAGCGCCGGCACCGTCATATGGGAGAACTCAAGGATCGCCAGGCGCCCGGCGGGCTTGAGCACCCGGCGAAACTCGGCCAACGCCCGGTCCCGGTGGGTGACATTGCGAATGCCGAACACAATGGTCAGTGCGTCGAACGTGTCGCTCGCAAAAGGCAGCGCCTCGGCGTTGCCGCACACCCAGTCTATGCGCCCGCCAAAGGCCTGCATGTCTTTGCGCGCCTGGCCCGCCGCCAGCATCTCCTCATTGATATCGCACACAACCGCCTTTGCCGGGTGAGCCGCCTTGTGGCGTTTCTCGGCGCGGTCGGCCCGCTGAATGAAGGCCTTAGCCAGATCTCCGGTCCCGCCTGCCACATCGAGAAGGCTTTCGCCGGGCTGGGGGTTCAGCTGCGAAATCGTATCATGTTTCCAAATCCTGTGAATGCCGGCAGACATCACATCATTCATAAGGTCATATTTGTTGGCGACGGACGAAAAAACGCCGCCAACGCGAGCCTCTTTCTCGTCTAACGCGATCTCTTCGAAACCGAAAGATGTCGTTTCTGCGCCGGGGTCGGTCGTTGTCATGGGCGGGCCATAGCAGCTGCGTTCACAAAGGGGTATATGCGCCATCCATGCCTGAATTGCCCGAAGTCGAGACGGTTCGCCGCGGTTTGGCCCCGACCTTTGAAGGCCGCCGGATCACAAAGCTGATTTTGCGGCGGAAAGACTTGCGGTTCCCTTTCCCAGGCGCGTTTTCAAAGCGTGTGACGGGCGCGCGGGCGCTTGCCCTCGGCCGGCGGGCCAAGTTCCTGACGCTCATCTTATCGTCAGGCGAGACATTGGTGATGCATTTGGGCATGTCTGGCCGGTTCACCCAATCCGGCGGCGAGCTGGGGCGATTCCACCACGCGGCCGGCGGCAACGAAGCCCATGACCATGTCGAGTTTCACCTCGAAGGCGGCGCGCGCGTCACCTATAACGATCCGCGCCGGTTCGGCTTCATGGAGCTTTGGCCGACCGCGGATTTCCACGCCTATCCCCGTTTGTTGGGCCTTGGGCCCGAGCCGCTGACCAACGCCTTCAATGGGCCTTACCTGGCCAGCGCCCTTGCCGGTAAAAAGACGCCCATCAAGGCAGCGTTACTCGACCAAAGGGTCGTCGCCGGCCTCGGCAACATTTACGTCTGCGAAGCGCTCTTCAGATCAAAGATATCCCCGCGGCGCCGCGCCGCTTCCATCGGCCTTGGCCGGGCCGAGCGCCTTGCAGCGGCCATCAACGCGGTGATCGGGGAGGCCATCGATGCAGGCGGGTCGTCCCTGCGCGACTTCGCCTCGGCAGATGGCGAGCTCGGATATTTCCAACACACATTCCGCGTCTACGACCAGGAAGGTCAGCCATGCCCTGCCTGCCCGGGGCGCATCGCGCGGATTGTGCAGTCGGGGCGCTCAAGCTTTTATTGTGGAGGGTGCCAGCGTTGAATCGCGGGCAGCGGGCACTGCGCCATTGGGGAAACCCTTGGCGCGCCAGCCGTGAAGCTGGTCTTTATTGGGGCCATCGAGAAAAGGATACCGCCCATGCTCCGCGTCGCCGCAAGCCTCGCCCTCGCCGCCGCCCTTCCCGTTGCAGCCGTTGCCGACGGACATCTGGCCGGCGCCCCGATTCCCGAAGTGTCGCGCAGCGCCGCCGGGGATTGCCGCATGGACGTGACCACACAGGTAGAAAATGGCGTGCGCGTGCACCGCTCGGCTCCCGTGGGATGTGCGCCGGCACGGGCGGCAACGCCAACTCCCGCGCAGGCCGGCCAATCGGTCGACGTGAATGTGAAAGCTGAAATCTTCGCGGGGCCAAGGCGGTTTGGAACCGACCCATTCGTGCTGGGGTCGCCCGGTTTCCAGCGGGCCCGGGAAGGTAAAACCGGATATGTTCTGGGCTCGCCGCGCCCTTAGACCGGATCACGGCGGGTTTAGCGTCGATTTCTCAACGAATTTGAGCCATTAAGGGCGCTGTGACGGCCCGGAGCGCCCATGACTGAAAAGCGCGTACTAATGATTATCGGCGGCGGCATCGCCGCTTACAAATCGCTTGAGCTCATCCGCCTCCTGGCGAAACGGGGTGTGCGTACAAGGTGCATCCTAACGGCCGGTGGCCAGGAATTTGTGACCCCGCTCTCGGTCAGCGCCTTGTCGGGGGACCGTGTCTATACAGATCTTTTTGACCTGACCGACGAAGCAGAAATGGGCCATATCGAGCTTTCACGTTCCGCTGACCTCGTTGTCGTTTGTCCGGGTACGGCAGATCTTATCGCCAAAGCCGCGGCCGGGCTGGCGGGCGATCTGGCCACGACAGCGCTGCTTGCCACCGATAAGCCCGTCCTCATTGCGCCGGCCATGAACGTCAGGATGTGGCAACACTCCGCTGTTCAGCGCAATGTCGCCACGCTGCGGGCCAGCGGCGTCCACGTGATGGAGCCCGGCGAGGGGGCGATGGCATGCGGCGAGTTCGGGCCGGGGCGTTTGCCAGAGCCCGCCGTCATCGCCGACGCCATCGAAGACGCCCTGCATCCAGGGCGGGGCCCGCTTGCCGGCCGGCACGCGATTGTTACAGCCGGGCCGACCCGCGAGCCAATCGATCCGGTCAGGTACCTGTCCAATCACTCGTCTGGCAAACAAGGCTACGCTATCGCTGCAAGCCTGGCCGCCGCCGGCGCGCGCGTGACCCTGGTTTCGGGACCGGTGGGCTTGCCCACGCCGCAATCGGTAGAGCGTGTTGATGTGGAAACGGCCCGGGAGATGCTGGACGCGGTGAAGGCTGCCTTACCAGCAGATGTGTTCGTATCAGTGGCTGCGGTGGCGGATTGGCGCCCGTCGAAAACGGGGACCCGTAAATTGAAGCTGAAAGGGGCGCGAGAGGCGCCTGCCCTCAGGCTAGTTGAAAACCCTGATATTCTTCAGACGGTGGCAACATCGAAAAAGCACAGGCCACATCTGGTGATCGGTTTCGCCGCCGAAACCCATGATGTTGAGGCCCTCGGCGCCGAAAAACGGGTGCGCAAGGGGTGTGATTGGATCGTGGCCAATGATGTCTCGCGCGATGTGATGGGCGGAGATTTCAACGAGGCCGCACTCATCACGCCCGCCGGCGTGGAGGTTTGGCCCCGGATGGGCAAATCAGGCATCGCCGAGCGACTGACCCGCGCGATTGCCGACGCGTTGGATTCAGGTGCAAACGATCTCGCCGCCGAATAGGCCAAAGCCCCGCCCAGCCCCTCAGGAGGGCGCGATCGGCAAGCCTTGATCCTTGGCCATGCGCTGCATCGCCTTTTGCAGTTTCTCAAACGCGCGCACTTCGATCTGGCGGATGCGCTCGCGCGAGACATTGTAGACCTGGCTTAGGTCTTCCAGCGTCTTTGGCTCATCACTGAGGCGGCGCTCGGTGAGAATGTGGCGTTCGCGCTCATTCAAGTCCTCCATCGCCGAAGTGAGCAGGTCCATGCGCGCGTCGAATTCCTGCCGGTCGGCGAATTGGGCGGCTTGGCCCTGGTCTTCATCGGCGAGCCAGTCTTGCCATTCCATGTCGCCGTCTTGGCCCATGGGCACGTTCAAGCTCGCATCCGACGCGCTCATACGTCCATTCATTGAGATCACGTCTTTTTCCGAGACGTTGAGGCGGGTGGCGATTTCGGTCACCTGGTCGGGTTTGAGGTCGCCTTCTTCGAGCGCTGCGATTTCGCCCTTGATACGCCGCAGATTGAAGAACAGCTTTTTCTGGGCCGCCGTGGTGCCGAGTTTCACCAGCGACCAAGACCGCAGGATGTATTCCTGGATGGCGGCGCGGATCCACCACATGGCGTAGGTCGCCAGGCGAAACCCTTTATCTGGGTCGAACTTCTTGACCGCCTGCATCAACCCGACATTGCCTTCCGAGATCACCTCAGCCATCGGCAAGCCGTAGCCGCGATACCCCATTGCGATTTTGGCCACGAGACGCAAATGCGAGGTGACCATTTTCTCGGCCGCAGGCGCATCCTCATGCTCTTGCCAGCGCTTGGCGAGCATGAATTCCTCGCCCTTTTCGAGCATGGGAAACTTGCGGATTTCGCTCAGATAGCGGCTAAGCCCTTGCTCGGGCGACAAGGCGAGCGCGCGCCCTGCTTTAATGTTGCCGTCGGCCATATTAGGCTCCTTCAAATCATACGCTGGCCCTGTACGCCATCGCTCAGGGCTTTTGGTTTATCGCCTCGCGCGGTGTCGACACCAGCGTTGATCGCGTGCTGATCACGCATAAGTCTTATTGGTCTTCGATAATATGTGGTCCCACCTTGGAGAAGGAAACCCCCGGGGCAGCACTCAGGCGGCCTGTCGGGCGACCAAGGCCGCGGAGCACCGGTCTTGATCAACCGCTGCGCTGCGCCGTCAACTTCCGGCAAACATCGTCCAATTGCTCAAGATCGCGGTATTTAATCCGCAATTCACCCCCATTTGCCCGGTGGCGAATATCGACGACCAAGCCAAGCGTGCGGGCGAGATCTGCCTCAAGCGCGGCAGTATCGACGTCTTTTTCTTGAGCGAGGCGGGCAATGGCGGCTTTGGTGGCGCCCACATCGCCGTCTCGCGCGCGCTTGACCAACCCTTCGGTCTCTCGAACGCTCAAGGCGCGGCGCGTGACCTCCGCGGCGATGCCTTCGGGGTCCGGCGCCATGAGAATTGCGCGCGCATGGCCCGCCGACAATTGGTCTTCGCGAACCAGGGCGCGCACGGGCGCCGGCAGCTTCAAAAGCCTCAACGTATTGGCAATATGGGCGCGGCTTTTTCCAACGCTTTCCGCCAAACCTTCCTGGGTGCGCCCAAACCGTTTCATGAGCGCGCCATAGGCTTCTGCCTCATCCATGGGGTTGAGGTCTGCGCGCTGAACATTTTCGATGATGCCGACCTCCAGGAGCTCGAGCTCATCCATGGCCTTCACAACCGCGGGGATGGACGAGAGGCCAGCGAGCTTGGCCGCGCGCCAACGCCGCTCGCCCGCCACGATCTGGAAAGCGCCCTCAGCCTTGGGGTCTGGACGCACCAAAATCGCTTGGAGGACACCCTTTCGTTGGATCGATTGAGACAGCTCGTCCAACGCGCCTGAATCAAATACCTGTCGAGGCTGGGCTGGATTCGGACTGATGTCCGATAAGGCAATTTCCCGCGGGCCGGCCTGGCCACCCGTTTCGGCGCCATCGGGCCGGGGCGCTGCGGGCGTGTCAACCGCTTCCACCTCGCCTATGAGTGACGACAGACCGCGCCCGAGGCGGCTGGGTTTCGCTTTGGGTGTATCAGCCATGGGTCACGCCGCCTTTAGGGCCTTTTCGCGCTGCAAGACCTCCGACGCCAGTCTTATATAAGCCTCGCTTCCTGGGCATTTATAATCATACAGCAATGCGGGCTTTCCGAACGAGGGGGCCTCGGACAGCCGCACATTCCGCGGGATCACCGTCTGATAGACTTTCTCTCCGAAAAATGAGCGGACTTCGTCGGCGACCTGATCGGACAATTTGTTCCGCCGATCGAACATGGTCAGAACCACGCCCTGGATCTCCAAATCAGGATTGAGCCCACTTCGCACCACCTCCACAGTCCTTAGAAGCTGGGTAAGCCCCTCCAGGGCGAGAAACTCGCACTGCAGCGGGACCAAGAGTGCATCCGCCGCGGTCATCGCATTGATGGTCAAGGCCGAAAGCGACGGCGGGCAGTCGATTAACATGAAATCATAGGGCGCTTCGTTTTCCGCAGCCTGGCGTGCAGTGAACCCTCGAATGGCTTCACGCAACCTGTATGACCGCCGCCCATCGGCAGCCAAAGCGGTCTCTACCCCCGACAGGTTTTCGTCCCCCGTCACAATGTCGAGGCGGGGCACCAAGGTGGGCATGATCGCATCTTCAACGGGAATACCGTCCACAACCAGATCAAAACTCGTCAGCCGGCGTTCTGGCCGCGCGACACCCAGCCCCGTGGAAGCATTGCCCTGGGCGTCGAAATCGATGATCAGGACGCGCCGGCCGACGGCAGCGAGCGCAGTACCGAGATTGATCGACGTGGTGGTTTTCCCAACGCCGCCCTTTTGATTGGTTACGGCGAGAATGCGTGTTTCATCAGCCACGGCGGCGGACCTCCCATAACTTCAAAATGCGCCCCGTGGACGATGTTCGGCTTTTCCGAACACTCAATTGAAAGTCCCAAGCGCGTTGAGCAGTCCGCACATCCTCGTCGACGGAACTGCCCTTTGGAAACACGCAGAACGCTCCTTGCTGCGTCCATGGGGCGCTTAATTCGAGCAATTTGGGCAAAGGCGCAAGGGCGCGCGCCGTAATCACGTCGGCCGGGAACCCGCTGACCGCCTCGATGCGGCTCTGACGAACATCGATGCGAAGTCCGGCCGCATCGCCCGCTGCACGCAGAAAAGCGCACTTTTTCTGCGTCGCTTCGATTAAGGTGACCTCGGCCTCATCGCCAAGGGCGCAGGCCAGAATAAGCCCCGGAAATCCAGCGCCGCTTCCCAGGTCAACAATCCGCCGGCATCCCGTCACCAAGGGCGCCAATTGAAGACTGTCGGCAATGTGGCGCCCCCAAAGCCGAGGCCACTCCCGCGGGCCGATCAGATTGAACCGGCCGCGCCACGCATCCAGCGTCGCGACCACCCGGTCCAGACGCGTGAGTGTTTCACGTGAAACATCGAAATCGGCGATTACGCGTGCGCGCTCAGCGTCCATAGTGGCGGCCCGCCGCTCAAGCCGCGCCGGCCTGGCGACCGCGCCTCACATGGCCAAGGAGCGCCGTCAAAGCCCCAGGCGTTACGCCTTCAAGGCGACTGGCCTGCCCAATGCTCTCGGGCCGGGCCACCTCTAGACGCGCGCGCACTTCGTTCGAAAGGCCCCCAATCCGGCTGTAGTCCAAATCCGGTGGGATCTTTAGGCCCTCGTCGGCGCGCATTGCGGCCACGTCCAGCTTTTGTCGCTCAATGTATCCCGCATACTGGGCTTCGATTTCGACCTGTTGGGCAATTTCGGCAGGAATTCCGCGCAGACTGGGGAACGCGTCCTGCACGTCTTCGAGCCCGATATTTGGATAGGCAAGATAGTCCGTGGCGCTGCGCACACGGCCGTCCTGGTTGACGGACCAGCCCCTGACGGCCGCCGCCTTTGGCGACATTTTCGCTTCATCGAACGCCGCACGCGCCGCTTGGAGCGCTTTTTGTTTCACGTGAAACATCTCAGTCCTCTGGGGGCCGACCAGTCCCAACGCCGCGCCGCGCGGGGTCAGCCGTTGGTCGGCATTATCGGAGCGCAACATAAGCCTGTATTCAGCCCGTGAGGTAAACATACGATACGGCTCGGTGACGCCCCTCGTCACCAGATCATCCACGAGTACCCCAAGATAGCCATCGCCCCGGTCGAACACGACGCCGTCCTGGCCAGCGGCCCGCCGCCCGGCGTTTAGCCCGGCGATCAGGCCCTGGGCAGCCGCCTCTTCATAGCCCGTCGTCCCGTTGATTTGCCCAGCCAGAAAAAGCCCCGCCATCGCGCGCAGTTCAAGGGTTGGTCGAAGGGCGCGCGGATCAACATAGTCATACTCAATGGCGTAGCCATACTGAAGGATCTCGGCGCGCTCCAGGCCCGGAACGGTTCGGAGAAAAGCGCGCTGCACCGCCTCGGGCAGGGACGTCGACAGCCCATTTGGATAAACGGTGTGGTCACTCAGACCCTCTGGCTCAAGGAAGATCTGGTGGCGATCCCGGTCTGCGAAGCGATGCACCTTATCTTCGATCGACGGGCAGTATCTGGGGCCGGCGCCGCTGAGCGCGCCTGAATAGACCGCTGACTGCTCCAGGTTTTCGGCAATGACGCGGTGGGTTTCGGGCGTCGTGTAGGTGACCCCGCAAGACACCTGGGGCACCGTGATCTCGTCGGTGAGATAGGAAAACGGCGTCGGCACTTCATCTGCCGGCTGGCTGTCGCAACGCTCCCAATCAATCGTGCGCCCGTCGAGCCGGGCCGGTGTGCCTGTTTTCAACCGCCCCATGGGCAAGCCCATACCATAGAGGCGATCGGCCAAGGCCAGCGCGGGCGACTCGCCTTGGCGGCCCGCCGGGATCTTTGTCGCGCCCAGGTGGATCATGCCGCGAAGAAACGTGCCCGTGGTCACCACGAC
This sequence comes from Pseudomonadota bacterium, assembly GCA_038747245.1. Classification (GTDB taxonomy): domain Bacteria; phylum Pseudomonadota; class Alphaproteobacteria; order Caulobacterales; family Hyphomonadaceae; genus UBA5336. The sequence continues at coordinate 293,180 of JBCDJY010000002.1, forward strand.
AGCGCCGGCGAGGTAAGTCTCGCCCGACGCGCAGACAACGCCCGACACGCCGCCGTCGCCTCCCGCGATGTCATCAACCGCGTCCTCAACCACAGTGAGATTGGGATAGTCAGAAATCTCGCGGCCCATGGCTTTCTTGTAAAGCGCCCGGTCCATCTGCGCGCGGGGGCCCCAAACCGCCGGCCCTTTCGAGCGATTGAGCAATCGAAACTGGATGCCCGCCGCATCGGCCACGCGGCCCATCAGCCCGTCGAGGGCATCGATCTCGCGCACCAAATGCCCCTTACCCAAGCCGCCAATGGCCGGGTTGCAGGACAGCTCGCCAATCGTGCCCGCCCGGTGGGTCAGCAGCAATGTGGCCGCGCCGAGGCGCGCCGAAGCGGCCGCCGCCTCACAGCCCGCATGGCCGCCCCCAATAATGATCACATCAAATCGGCGTGCCAAACCTCTGTCCTCGCAGCTTTCAGACACATATATTGTGCCACATCGATTTCGTCACTTTCCGATGCAGAAGCTCGAAAAAATCGACCCAAGCACATCTTCCACATCCACCCGGCCCACGGCGGAGCCGAGGGCGCGAATGGCTTGGCGCACGTCTTCTGCCACAAGTTCGGGCGGAGCGCCGCGAGACAACCCGGAACCGGCGCGCTCTAGGGCCGATTTCGCGGCACTAACCGCCTCCAAATGACGCTGGCGTGTGATGACCGCCGCGCCCTGGCTGGGCGCCGTGTGCTCGATCCGCTTCGAAAGCTCCGCCAACACCGCATCCAAGCCCTCGCCCGTCTGGGCCGACACGGCAAATGTTTCACATGAAACATTTGCGGTGCCCGGCAAAAGATCGATTTTATTGGCCAGGACCAAGTCAGGCTCCAAACCGAAAAAGTCAGGCCCTCGGCCAGGACCGTCTCCGACATCATATATGCCGACCAGAACATCACATTCTGCGGCTAAGGCCTGGGCCCTGCGCACACCTTCGGCCTCGACCTCATCGCCGGTCTCGCGCAGGCCCGCCGTATCGCAAACCCGCACCAAGTGCCCATTCAGATTAAGCCGGGTCTCGAGCACATCCCGGGTCGTGCCTGGCCGATCGGTCACTATGGCCACATCTCGCCCGGCAAGAGCGTTGAGAAAACTCGATTTGCCAGCGTTCGGCGGGCCGATTATGGCAATCTGGGTGCCCGATCGGACCTGCAGTCCGGCGCGGGCGCTGGCCAGAGCTGTACCGAGATCGCGCGAGAGACGCTCTATCGGCGCGGCTGCTGCACGTTCCGGTGCACTGCCAACGTCGCCCTCATCGGGAAAATCAACTGAAACTTCGATCGCCGATAGAGCTTCGACCAGCGCAGCGCGCCACATGTCATAAATCTGCGATACGCCACCCCCTAGTTGGGACAGCGCCTGGGCCCGCTGGGCCTCGGTCTCTGCTTCAACCAGGTCGGCAACCGCTTCAGCTTCTAAAAGATCGAGCTTTCCCGCCAAGACCGCGCGGCGTGTAAACGCGCCCGGCTCGGCGAGGCCAAGGCCGGGCAAATCAATGAGCGCGCCGAGCGCGCGCTCCACGACGGCAACGCCGCCATGGAAGCCAAACTCCAACATGTCTTCTCCGGTATAGCTCGCCGGCGCCTGGTAATAGGTGGCGACCACCTGATCCACGGCGGCGCCATTGGCATCACGAAACGTCCGCAAGGCCGCTTTTCTGACAGGGAGCGGCTCCTTGCCTAGGGTTGCAGCGGCGACGCTGGGCACATCGGGACCAGATATACGGATGAGCGCTATAGCGGACGGTAGCGCGCCAGAAGCTAAAGCAACAATTGTTCGATGATCGACCAAGTCTTCTAGATCAGTTTTTCATCGCTTCAAAGAATTCATCATTTGTTTTTGTCTGACGAAGCTTATCCAGCAAGAAGTCAATTGCGTCTGCCGTCCCCATTGGATTCAAAATCCGTCTGAGAATATAGACTTTCGGAAGCTGCTCTTTCGCGGTGATGAGTTCTTCTTTCCGGGTTCCAGACTTCATAATGTCGATGGCTGGGAATGTTCGTTTATCGGCTATTTTCCGGTCAAGGACTACTTCGCTATTACCGGTGCCTTTGAACTCTTCGAAGATCACTTCGTCCATCTTAGAGCCGGTTTCGATGAGCGCCGTAGCGATAATCGTTAGAGATCCGCCATTTTCAATGTTTCTTGCGGCGCCAAAAAACCGTTTGGGCCTCTGCAGAGCATTCGCATCGACGCCGCCGGTGAGCACTTTTCCTGAGCTCGGCACGGTGGTGTTGTAGGCCCGGCCGAGGCGGGTAATCGAATCGAGCAGGATCACAACGTCGCGGCCGTGTTCGGCCAGGCGTTTTGATTTCTCGATCACCATTTCGGCGACCTGAACATGGCGCGTGGCTGGCTCATCAAACGTCGACGAAATGACCTCGCCTTTCACCGTGCGCTTCATATCGGTGACTTCTTCGGGGCGCTCATCAATGAGCAGCACGATGAGGTAGCAACCGGGATGGTTCTCTTCGATGGATTGGGCGATGTTCTGCAATAGAACCGTCTTGCCGGTCCGCGGCGGCGCAACGATGAGCGCGCGCTGGCCTTTGCCGATGGGCGCAACAATGTCGATGACGCGGCCTGATCGATCCTTCTTGGTCGGATCTTGGCTCTCCATCACCAGCCGCTCTTCAGGATAAAGCGGCGTCAGATTGTCGAAATGAACTTTCTGCCGGGCGCGTTCAGGATCCTCGAAATTGATCCCCCCCACAGCGTCTAGCGCAAAGTACCGCTCGTTTTCGCGCGGCTCTTTGATGGGGCCTTCCACCGTGTCGCCGGTCCGCAAACCGGCCTTCTTCAGAACTTGGGGGCTGACATAGATATCGCCGGGTCCTGGCAAATAATTCGACTCAGGCGACCTTAAAAATCCGAACCCGTCCGACAGGACCTCCAGAACGCCCTCGCCGATGATCTCCACTTCGCGGTCGGCAAGCTCTTTGAGGATCGCAAAGAGCATGTCCTGCGTTCGAAGCGAGGATGCGTTCTCCACTTCGAGTTGCTCGGCATAATCGAGAAGCTCTTTTGGGTTTTTACCCTTAAGATCGCGCAGCGCGACACGCGTTACGTTGTCAAAGCTCGTATCAGGCATGGGTCCTGGTAGGTAAAAGGGGCCGACATTTCAGAAAATCGGGCGGGCGCAGGTCTGGAATGAGGCCCGGCATTTCGCATTGAGCAAGTCCCGTCGTCCCAGTCAAGGGACGTTTTCCGGGCCGCGGCCACGGGCCAAATCGAACAGGCGATCAAAATGGCTTGGCGACGGCCAGCAGGACGATCGCGATCATAAGCAAAAAAGGCACTTCATTCAGCAGCCGCATCTGCGTGGCCGTCAGCGGCGCGCGGCCGGCATCGACGCGCTTTCCTATGGTGATCAAATAGCCATGCAGCCCGCTCAATGCCGTGACCAGCGCCAGTTTAGCATGGACCCAGCCCTGGGAGAGCAGGGGCGGGTTCAGCCACAACATCATCAAGCCTAAGGTCCAGACGAGAAGCATGGCCGGCGTGAGAATGATCCGCCGCAAACGATTTGAAGCATCCGCCATCGTCACAGCCAGCTCGCCACCCGTGGCGGCCTGCATCTGGTGGATTTTGTACCGTGGATAGATCAGCATGCCGGCCATCCAGGCGACAACGAAGATAATGTGGAATGCCTGAATCCAGAGATAGGCATTCGCCAAGAGCCAAACTCTCATGCTGCCTCAGAACCGATGGTCTCCTCTTCTGGAGCCACCTCAACCAATTGCCGTCCTTCAAACGGGCAATTGTTAAATCCGGACGGGCAAATCCGTCCACCGGCACATGAGCGCAGCTCTTGCGCGCCGTCCAGGGTCGACATCACCTCGTTTGCCAGGGTGCGAATGAAGATCGGCAACACCCCGAGTGCAGGCACATTCGTATACCCTACCGCGTTATTTTCCTCCGCGATTTCCCGGTACTCCTCGCCAAGCTCGACCAGGGTCTCAATATGGTCCGACACAAAGGCGATCGGCGCGATAACGATGTGCTGGCCTGCCAAAGCCGCCGTCTCAATCTCTTCCTCGGTTGCCGGGCCGATCCATTTCAGCGGTCCGACGCGTGACTGATAGCAGACTTGTTTGTCCCAGTCGTCAGGCAGCATGTCTGACAGCTGGCCCGCCATTTTTTCCACTTGCCACTGGTAGGGGTCGCCGTCCCGGATCACTTGTTCGGGAACGCCGTGGGCAGACATGAGCAGTTTGACATTCCCCGGAGAGCCATCTGCGCGCCAAGCATCCATGATCTTGTCGCGGTGGGCGGCGATGAAGTCCGGATTAAACGGATAGCAGCACACCGTCTTGTAGGGGCCATCATAGCTGGCCTGCCACTCGCCGAGCGAGGACGCCGTCGTGGTCGACGAAAACTGCGGATAAAGCGGGAGCACCACAACTTCATCGGGCGCCCATGCCGTCACTGCAGCGGCGGCCTCATGGGTAAACGGATGCCAATAGCGCATGGCTATGAAACACTTAACGTCGACCCCTTGGAGCCGGCCTGACAATTCAGCCGCCAGCGCGTCGGCTTGTTTCCGCGTCTCTGGAAGTAAAGGAGAGCCGCCTTCAGGCTGGTTCATCAGCGCATAGTTTTTTGCCACGGCCGGCGCGCGGGTGCGAGATATGATCCGCGATAAAAGCCACCGCAGCGGCGTGGGCGCGCGGATGATTGCAGGATCTGCGAACAGGTTTTGAAGAAATGGGCGGATGTTCTCTCGGGTGTCGGGCCCGCCGAGATTTAAGAGCACCACAGCCAACTTACGCGACATCACTGACCCCGTATCGTATCCAACACTTTATGGACATGGGCGATCGGCGTGTCGGGCAACACCCCATGTCCAAGATTGAAGATATGGGGGCGATCACCATAGGCGGCGAGCAATTCTCGGGTACGTGCGACGAGACGCGCCCCTCCCGCTCGCAGAAGAAGGGGGTCCAGGTGGCCTTGAACCGGAACATGCGCCGGCAACGCTTGGTTCACAAAGGTGGGAACAGCGCTGGTATCCAGTCCCACGGCATTGACCCCGGTCGTTTCGACATACTCGCCCAGCATTGGCCCGGCGCCGCGCGGAAATCCTATGATCGGGACATCAATGCCTAGGGCGCGCAGGCGGGAAACCAAGGCCGTATTCGGGGCGGTGACCAGCTCGCGAAAGACATCGTTCGGAAAGCCCTCCGCCCAGGACTCAAATAGCATGAGCGCTTCGGCGCCGGCCTTGACCTGTTCGTGCAGATAATCCGCCGTCACCTCGACAAGTGCGTTGAGACAAGCGCGGGTTTCTTCCGGGCGATCGTAGAGCCAGCTTCGCGCCGCAGACTTGTCCGTTTTGCCCCGCCCCTCGATGGCATAGAGAAGCACCGTAAACGGCGCGCCAGCAAATCCGATGAGCGTCGTCTCATCCGGTAGGGCAGCACGCACGCGCCGAACCGTCTCGTAAACCGGGGCAAGCCGCTCCACCGCGCGCGCCCGGTTCATTTTTTGAAGATCGCCCACCCCTTCGATCTGTTGCACGATAGGGCCGACGCCCTTTTCAAACCTCACGCCGAGATCCAATGCGTCCAGCACGAGAAGGATGTCGGCAAACAGAATTGCCCCATCCATCCCGTATCGGCGAATAGGCTGGAGCGTCGCTTCGGCAGCCAGGTCGGGGGAATAACAGAAGTCGAGAAAGTCTTCGGCCTTAGCGCGCGTTTCAAGATATTCGGGTAAATGCCGCCCAGCTTGGCGCATCATCCACACAGGTGTCTGGGCTGGGCGTTTGCCGCGGAGAACGTCCAGAAGAGGTTTTTCTGAGGCGCTGGCTCCGGGCACGTTCTAAATCCGAGTCGAAATCTTGAGACTGATGATGATTATAGCGGGGATTAGCCCGATAAACCGCGTTGTGAACGTCGTATCACAGCTTGTCCACCTCGATTCCACAAGGCGCCCGATTGCTTTCAATGTGGTTACAGCCCTGAATCTCCGCCGGAGTTCATAGCCGCGGTGATTGCCTCCCACAGGCTGGAACAAAGCATGGGCATCGCGCCTTTGACCTTGCGAAATTGTGAGCAAGCTGTGGCGTTTGGCGGAAAAGCCCTGTGTCCACAGCTTCCCCACAGGGACTTGCCGGAACCTTTTCGGGGCGGCAAGACAGCGGCCATGGGATCGCGCGTCGCCGCCAAGTCGAACCTCAGCATGTATTTCAATGTGCACCTGGTTTCCGACAGCACAGGGGAGACCCTCAACGCCGTTATGCGCGCGGCGGCGGCCCAATTTGAACGCGTGCAACCCCTTGAGCACAATTACTACCTCGTCCGGTCGGCCAAGCAACTCGCCCGCGTTGTCACTGAGATCAAAGCCGCCCCCGGCGTCGTTTGGTATACGATCGCCGACGAGGAGTTGCGCGCGACACTGGAGCATGAGTGCCGCACGGCCGGAATTCCGACCCTTGCCGTGATGGACCCGGCTGTGCACATGTTGTCGCGCCACCTCGGTGTGTCGGCGAATGAACGCGTTGCCGGACAGCACTCGCTCACCCAGGAGTATTTCGACCGCATCGAAGCCATCGATTTCGCCCTGCGCCATGATGACGGGCAGAATGTTGCGGGCCTCACCACCGCTGACATTGTCCTGGTGGGGGTCAGCCGCACCTCCAAGACGCCCACCTGCGTCTACCTCGCCAATCGGGGCGTGAGAGCCGGCAATGTGCCGCTCGTGCCCGGCGTGCCGCCGCCGCCGCTGCTGACCGAATTGAAACGCCCCATGGTCGTCGGGCTGAAGATCAACGCCGAGCGCCTCATTCAAATCCGGCGGCAAAGGCTTCTCTCGCTGAATGAGTCGCCGGAGACCTCTTACGCCAACGAGGCCGCCGTTCAGGAAGAAGTTACCGAAGCCAATCGGCTTTACCAGCGCAAGAAATGGGTCGTCGTCGATGTCTCGCGCAAGTCCGTTGAGGAAACCGCGGCGGCGATCTTGAACAAGTTGAGCCAGAGGCGTGGCCATTGATGGATGTGATCCTGGCATCCGGTAGCGCATCGCGGCGCGCCCTCCTCGCCGGGGCCGGCGTGGTCGTTGATGCGGTCAAGCCCGGCGTGGATGAGGACGCGCTGAAACGCAGCCTTCGCGCGGATGGCCAGTCTGTGCGCGACCAGGCCATGGCCCTGGCCGAGATGAAGGCCAAACGGGTCTCCCAATCGCGGCCAGGCCTCGTCATCGGGGGCGATCAAATGCTCGCCCTCGGCGAGGACGCCTTCGACAAGCCGGCGGATTTGGACGGCGCGCGGGCCCACCTGAAAGCCCTGTCAGGCCGGACCCATACCCTAGAAACCGCCCTGGTGATCTGCGAGGGCGGCGCGCCGGTGTGGCGCCATTTATCCCGTCCGAAGTTGACCATGCGCGCCTTATCGCCGGCCTTCATTGATCAATATGTCGAGGCGTGCGGCGAGGCGCTTTTAACCTCAGTGGGGGCCTACCAATTGGAGCGCATGGGAAGCCAGCTATTCACAAAGATCGACGGAGACTATTTTTCGATACTGGGGCTGCCGCTGCTCCCCTTGCTGGACTATTTGCGCGTTCGAGGCGTTTTGCCGTCATGACCAGACGTTTTGGCGTCATCGGCCATCCCATCGCCCATTCCCTCTCGCCCATGATCCATCAAGGATGGATGCGCGATCTCGCCTTGGAGGCCGACTACCAGGGCTACCAAGTCGATCCAGGCCAGGCGCTCCCGGCGCTGGATGCGCTTGAGCAGGAGGGCATCAAGGGGCTGAACGTCACCCTGCCCCACAAACAGGCTGTGCTGCCGGCGTGTACGGAAATGAGCAAGCTGGTCGCGATGCTCGGCGCTGCAAACACGCTGACACGAAAACCCGACGGCACCTGGCGCGCCGACAACACCGACCGGGACGGCTTCCTCTTGGATTTCCAGAATTTTGTCGGCGGTGACTTCCAGGGCGCGCGCATCCTCGTCCTCGGCGCCGGCGGGGCCGCCCGCGCCGTGGTCCACAGCCTCCACGAGGGAGGCGCAGACCTTGTAATAGCCAATCGGACCCCGAGCCGCGCTGCAGATTTGTGCCAGCATTTTGCCCTCCCGGAGAAACGCGCGATCGGGCTCGACCAGGTCGAAGACGCTCTGGGGTTTGCCGACGGCGTCGTAAACTGCCTAGCCGTGGGCCAGGGCGGGCCGGCCTATTTCCCCGACGGTCAGCGCCGCCCGTTCTATGATTTGTCCTATGGACCAGGAACCACGGCAGTCCTGGCCGCGGCGGAGGCGGCTGGCTGGATCCCCTCTGACGGCCTGGGCATGCTGGTCAACCAGGCTGCGCTGTCTTTTGAGATTTGGCACGGCGTCAGCCCCAATAAGGAAATTGCCATGGGGCGGTGCCGACGGGCCTTGGAGGGCGCATGACCCTGAGATTGGGCCTTACCGGATCGATCGGAATGGGCAAGTCGACCACGGCCGAGATGTTCCGCGCCCAGGGCGCGCCGGTATATGATGCCGATGCCGCGGTACACGGAATATACGGCCCCGGCGGCGCCGCGGTGAAGCCGGTGACTGCCGCGTTCGCCGATGTCCTAGGCGCCGATGGGGGCATTGATCGGACGAAGCTACGCGCCCGCGTCGTCGGCGACCGCGCGCAGATGGCCACGCTTGAGTCGATCGTCCACCCCTTGGTGGGCGCGGCCCAGATCGCCTTCCTGGAGGCCGAGCAGGAGGCAGGCCAGCCCTACGTCGTGTTGGACATTCCGCTGCTTTTTGAGACCGGAGGCGACCAGCGCTGCACCCATGTCGCCGTCGTGACGGCCCCTGCATCGGTTCAGCGGGAACGCGTTCTTGCCCGCGGCGCCATGGATGAAGCTGCTTTCCAAGCGATTGTCGACAAACAGGTGCCTGACGCGGAGAAACGCGCCCGGGCTGATTTTGTGGTTTCGACCGCGTTTGGGTTTGAGTTTGCCCGCGCACACGTGCATGCCATCGATGTGTTGATGCGCCGTATCGCCAAAGGAGGCGGAGATGACTGAGGTCCTTCGGGAAATCGCGTTTGATACCGAAACCACCGGCCTGGACCCGCGCAATGGCGACAGGGTGGTGGAGCTGGGGGCGGTCGAGATGGTCAATCACGTGGCCACAGACCGCACATTCCGTATGCTGATTAATCCTGAACGGAGCGTTTCCGAGGCCACCGTACAGATCACGGGGCTCACCGATGAGCTTCTGGCGGACAAGCCCAAATTTGCCGATCCAGGCGTGGTCGATGCGCTCATCTCATTCATCGCCGACGCCAAGATCGTGGCCCACAACGCCCAATTTGATCGCGGCTTTCTGAACATGGAATTAGAGCGGTGCGGCAGGGCGCCCTACCCGGAAGACCGCTGGATCGACACGCTCCAGATCGCCAAGCAGCGCTTTCCCGGGGCGCCAGCAAGCCTAGACGCCCTGTGCCGCCGCTTTGACATCTCGCTGGAGAGCCGCACGCTCCACGGCGCCCTGCTCGATGCCCAATTGCTTGCAGATGTCTATCTGGAGCTGCGCGGCGGGCGCGCCCGCGCGTTCGATTTCGAGCCCGCCAAGACCAGCGCAGCACAGGCCGACCGGCGCCCGGCGCGCCAGAGGCCAAGCCCGCTGCCGCCCCAAGTCAGCGAGGACGAAGCTGCGCTCCATGCTGCTTTCATTGCTTCATTGGGGGAAAAGTCAGTCTGGCGCAGCTACGATTAGGCCAGTCGTCCGGGCTGGCGCTTACTGGCTAAGCCGCATGTCCCCGCTTGCCGCGCGCCCGTTCCCGCCGCCGATTATGAAAGGGCGGGTCCGGCGGGCTGGCTCGGTCCTGCGCCGGCGGTATCGCGCGCTTTTTGAGACCGGTAGAGCTGAACGAAATCCACGGGGTCGATCAAAAGCGGCGGAAAGCCGCCTTCGCGCGTAATGTCGGCGATGAGCCGGCGCGCAAAGGGAAACAGCATGCGCGGACACTCGATCAAAAGCGCAGCTTCAGCGTCTGCTTCAGGCATGCCGATCACTTGAAAAATGCCGCCATAGTCGAGCTCAGCAAGGAATAAAGTGGTGCTTTCGGTGTGAGCTTTTGCCTTCAGCTTCAAATTCACTTCGTAGAGCCCGTTGCCTTGCTCATGGGCGACAGCGGTGACGTCGATTTCCAAATCGATGTTGGGCCGCTCATCGGTGTTGCGTGTGCCCGGGTTTTCGAAAGACAGGTCTTTGACGTACTGGCTGAGCGCGCGCAAACGGGGTCCGTCCGTGGCCGGTTGTCCGGTTGGGATCGACGGGTCAGAGCCGGCCGCGGCGCTCGTATCGGTCATCGTGCTTTACTCACCATAAGTCATTGGCGGCTAACACAGCCGTTCTTGGCGGGCAACGCCTGCTGGTATCGCCGGCATCAATGCCCTATCTGATAGGAAAGTGACAGGTTCGAGCTGGACAGTGGAATGACCGAAGTACTTATCCTTGCCGCCTTCGCGCTCTTCGTTTTGTCTCGGCTTTACGTGGCTCTGGGGCGCGACGATGGCCCGCCAAATGGCACCACGCGGGGCGAAGCCGGCACGCCGCAACCCGCGTCGGCCCAAGCCGACGCTGGCCAGCTGCCCAGGGCTAGCGCCATAGAGCCCGACATTGAGCCGAGCTTCACCGGCCCGGCCGCCGGCGGCCTGGAGGAAGTCTACCGCGCCGACCGCAGCTTTAATCCAAGGGCGTTTTTGCAGGGCGCCAGAAGCGCCTATGAAATGATCGTCGGCGCATTTGCCGATGGCGACCGGCAGGCCCTGCGCCCCCTCCTCGACGATGATGTCTACGAGGCCTGGGATGCGGCAATCACCGAGCGCGAAACCACCGGCGCTGATCCGTGGCGACTCTTGCGGATCAAAATAACTGAAATCGAGGCCGCCGAAGTCGAGGAAGGAATGGCCCGTGTCATGGTGCGCTATGAGGCCGAGCTGGGTGATGGCGAAAAGACCCGGCTGGCCAAGGAAATCTGGACTTTCAAGCGCGAGACGGCATCCAGCGATCCCAATTGGTTGCTTGACGACGTGGAAGTCTCGTCCTGAAAAGGCGCCTAAATGCGGGCGCGCGGGGCGATAGAGTGATCCAGGTAGTCCATGTTTCGAACCGCACATCTCGGCGCCCTAGCCCTCGCCTTGGCCGTCTTGGCGGGCTGCGTGTCGCCCCCGCCCATTCAGGCGCCGCCGAGGGCCGCCGCCGAGGTGCCGGCTGTTGAGCCGAAACAACCTTCCGCCCTTGAGCTGAAACTGCCCCCCCAAAGCGCGCCCGGAGCGGTGGCCGGCGCCTATGACGGCCTCGCCGCCTGGAAGAGTGCCCAGCTGGCCCCGGGCCGCGAAGCACTGGGGCGCAGCTGCAACGCCCTTGGCAACCGGCCCGCGGCGGAGCCCCTCTCAGACAATGCGCCTTGGGCTGGCCGGGTTGGCGACTGGCGCGCCCTTTGTGCAAGCCTGGAGGCGTTTGACGGCGGCAATGAGAGCACGCGCCGGGCCTTTGAAAGCCTGACCGTGCCCGTGGAAATCACCGATACCTGGGGCGCCTCGCGGCTAACGGGCTATTTTGAACCCATGATTGAGGCGCGCCGCAGCCCCGAACCCGGGTTTACCGCACCCGTACCGGGCCTGCCGCCCGATCTGGTGCAAACCGGGTCAGGCCCCATGAAGCGCGGCCCGGGCGGCCGACTTTCAGCCTATCCGCCCCGCGCCGAGATAGAGCCCGACTTAGCCCTTGCCCTGGGCTATGCGCACCCGGCGGACGTGTTCTTTCTCCAGATCCAGGGATCAGGACGCCTGAGGTTTCCCGACGGGGCAACGGTTCGCGCCAGCTACGCGGCCCACAATGGACACCCATTTAAATCCACGGCGAACTGGCTGATCGAGAGGGGCAAAATCCAGCGCGGCGAGGCATCCATGCAAGGCATTCGCGCTTGGATGGACAGGGTGTCGGCCGCCGAAGCCCGCGAAGCTATGGAGGCCAATCCGCGCTACGTTTTTTTCCGCGTCCGGCCCGAAGGCGACGCGAGCCTTGGCCCGGTTGGGGCGGCAAACATCCCGCTGACCGCGCTTGGGTCGATGGCCGTCGACCCCGCCTTTCATCCGCTGGGCGTACCCTATCTGGTGGAGACCAATGCGCCAGGCCTCGGCGGTGAGTGGCGGGGCATTCTCGTGTCCCAGGACACCGGCGGCGCCATCCAAGGCCCGGTGCGCGGTGACATTTACTTTGGCAGCGGCAACCAGGCCGGGGACCGCGCCGGGACCATGAACGCGCCCGGTCGCTTTTGGGCATTGCTTCCGCGGGCGGCGGCGAAACGGCTCTACCGTGCGGCGGCCGAGGGCGCCAGCGCCCCGGGGCATGTTCAACTCGCCCAGCTGCCCTAAATCAGGGCCATGACGCAGCGCATCCTGACACCCGAGGAGAAACGCGGCTGGGCCCGGGTCGTTAGATCGGTGCGCCCGCTCGCAGGCGCTACGGCGCCGCATGCATCTGATCTGCCGGGTTCTGCAAAGCCCAGAGGCCATGAAAAGGCGCCCGAACTGCGCAGGCCGCCCTCAAGCAAGGTCCATCCGCTGGCGCAAAAGGCGATGGCGGTCAAAGGATCGGACCAGCCGGCTGAAATTAATCGGGCGCGCCGTGTCCAGCGCGGCCAGGTCGACATCTCGGCGCGAATTGACCTGCATGGGATGACCCAGGCGGAAGCCGATCGCAGGTTGCCCCAATTCGTCGCGGCCCAGCGCGGCCAGGGCGCGCGTTGTATCCTGATCATCACGGGCAAAGGCCGCGGGGGCCAAGGCGTTCTGCGGCGCAATTTCCTGGCCTGGCTCAGCCAACCCTCGGCCCGGGCGCACGTCTCAGCCTATGCGCCGGCCCATGCCCGCCATGGCGGCGGCGGCGCTTTTTACGTGTTCCTTCGCCGCCGGGCCTAGCGCCCGCTAGCCAAGCACTTCGCCAAGGAATTGGCCAAAGCTCGCCCAACTGCGCTTGTCGGCATCGCTGTCATACATCACGCCCATATCGGGCATGTTGGCGCCGGGCGTGGTGAAGGAATGGACGGCATTGCCGAAGGCATAGAGTTGCCAGTCAGCTTCGGCGCCGGCCATCTCCTGAGACAGCGACATAACATCCTCAGGGGGCGCCATGGGGTCTTTCCAGCCATGATAAGCGATAACTCTTGCATCGATTTTATAGTCGGAGAGGTTTGCTGGCGCGCTGAAAAGGCCGTGAAAGCTTGCAACACCCGCCACATCCAGGCCGGCCCTGGCCATATCCAGCACGCATAAGCCGCCAAAGCAAAACCCGGCCGCCGCGCGGGCCGAGGTGTCGATGCCCTCAAGCGTTTTGGCATGCTCCACAGCCCCGGCGAGGCGCGCTTGTAGCTCGCCGCGATCATTCACGAGAGGCGACATTAAAGCTTCGTTTTCTTGGGGATCGGAGCCGCGCCGCCCTTTTCCGTACACGTCAATAGCGAAGGCGGCATACCCCAATTCGGCGGCAATCCGGTCGGCTTTGCCGCGCTCATAATCGGAGGCCCCGCCCCAGGCATGGGCGACAAGGACGAGTTTGGCCGGCGGCCCATCTGGGCGCGCCAAATAGCCCTCATAGGGCGCTCCGCCCACGGCGTAGTCGAAGGTCGTTGTGGTAATGCCCATGATTTCCGGTCTCCACTTGTCAGAGGCTTCACGATTTCATGCCCAAGAAGTGAGGGCGGCGCCACTGGAATCGACGGGCCAACGCCGCTACCACCGCTTGGGGCGCTGTAAACGAGAATTGGCATGCTGGTTTTGCAATCCCTGGTAAAGCGCTTCGGACGCGCCCGCGCGGTTGATGGTCTTTCCCTGACCGTGGGCAAAGGTGAGGTGCTCGGGTTTTTGGGCCCAAACGGCGCCGGTAAATCGACGACGATGCGCATGGTTGCCGGCGTTTTGATCCCCGATGAGGGCGATGTCTCGATCAATGGATGCTCGATCACCGATGACAGGCGCGCGGCCCAGGCCGCCCTTGGCTACCTGCCAGAGGGCGCGCCGCTCTACGGCGATATGACGCCGCCGCAATTTCTGCGCTTCCTGGCCACGGCGCGCGACCTGCCCAAACCGGCGCGCAGTGAGCGGGTTGATAAGGCGATCGCCGATGCCCGGCTGAGCGGCGTGGTCGACAAGCCGATTGCCTCACTGTCGAAGGGGTTTCGCCGCCGTGTCGGGCTGGCCGGCGCCATCCTGCACGACCCACCCGTCCTGGTCCTGGATGAGCCAATGGACGGACTGGACCCAAACCAGAAGCGCGCGGTCCGGGCGCTCATCGCGCGCATGGCGCCGCAAAAGGCAATCATGATTTCGACCCACACGCTTGAAGATGTCCCGGCCCTGTGCAGCCGTGTTGCCATTGTCGACCGCGGCCGAATTGTCGCCGATGGCGCGCCCGCAGACCTGGCTGGGGCCGGCAGCCTAGAGGCCGCCTTTGTCTCGGCGACCGACCAAAGCGAGGCCCTGGCCGAATGAGGACCATTCTGCTCGACGGCTTTCGCGGGTTTACCGCCGCGTTCCAGCGCGAGATTCGCGCCTATTTCGGCGCGCCGATCGCCTATGTTTTCATCACCGTCTTCTTGATCGCCCTCGGCCTGTTCACATGGGAGGGCGCGCGGTTCTTCGATACCGGGAGTGTCGATTTGCGGCCCTTTTTCATGTGGCATCCCTGGCTTTACATGATTTTCTTGCCCGCGCTCGCCATGCGCCTTTGGGCAGATGAGCGCGCGGCCGGGACGGAGGAATTGCTTTTATCTCTACCGGTGTCGCTGCCGGGCCTCGTTGCCGGGAAATTGATGGCAGCCTGGTGCGTGGCAGGCGCCGCGCTGGTCTTCACATTGCCGATGTGGCTGACGGCGAATGTGCTGGGCGCGCCCGATAATGTCGCCATCGCGCTTACCTATCTGATCAGCTTTTCCATGGCCGGCGCCTACCTGTCCATTGGCGCGGCCGCATCGGCCCTCACGCCCCGCCAAGTCACCGCCTTTGTCGTCTCTGTCGTGGTGGCGTTCCTGTTCACCGCCGCAGGTTGGCCGCTCGTCCTTTCCGGTTTGACGGGACTTGTCGGGCCAGGCGCGGCTGAAATCGTGGCTAAGTTCTCCTTTCTGACCCATTTCGAAGCGGCGCAGAACGGCGTACTCGAGGCCCGCGCTCTGCTCTTCTTTGCATCGGTCATCGTCTTCTTTGCCGGCCTCAACATCGTTTGGGCTGCCCGGAGGCGCGCGCCATGAATTGGGTCACAGGACGTGCTTGGCCTTGGTTGATGGCCGCCGCCATCACAGCGCTTTTCGTGCTCGTCAACGTTGCTCTGCAACCCGTGCTGGCCTCAGCCCGTATCGATTTTACAGAGCGCCAACTCTACACCGTGTCGGACGCCACCCGCGCCACGGTCCGCGCAGTGACGGAGCCGATTGATCTGACCTTGGTCTACAGCCGGCGCGTGGGACAGGACTACCCGCGCATTCGTGCCCACGCGGCCCGGGTGCGCGAGGTCCTCGACGGCTATGCCAGTTTGAGCGGGCGCCGCCTGCGCGTGCGCGAGCTTGATGCCGCGCCATTTTCTACCGCCGAAGACGCGGCCCTCGCCGCCGGGCTGACCGCCGTTCCAACCCAGGGCACAGACCCGCTTTATTTTGGGCTTATCGGTCGTAACAGCGTTGATGATGAGCGTGTGATTCCCTTCCTCGCGCCGGAACGCGCTGGCTCGCTGGAGTATGACCTCACCAGAATGATTGCCCGTCTCGACGATCCTGCGCCCCCGCGCGTGGGCCTGTTGACAAGCCTTGCGGGCCTGCGCGGTGACGGCGTTGACACCGGCTACCGCGTCTTAGCGGAGATGCGGCGCGCTTATGCCTTGCAGCCCATCCCTGACACCTTCGCCAGTCTGCCAGAGGGCCTGGATGTGCTCGTCATCGCCCACGCCCGGCCGCTTAACGCCTACCAGACCTGGTTAATCGACCAGTTTGTTGTCGCCGGAGGGCGGTTGGTCTGGCTCGTTGACCCTGCAGCCAAAATTGCCGGTGCTGGGGACCTCTTCGATATCGACCCGGCGCCCACCTCCAGCGACCTCGGGCAGCTGGGGCGCCACTGGCAAGTGGTGCTTGCTGAGGGGGCGGTTGCCGATGCAGGCAATGCCCTGCCCGTACAGACTTTGAGCCCCGATGGGAGGCGTGAGATTGCCGGCCAGCCTTTATTCATTGCCGCAACGCCAGCCCAAATGTCGCGCACCGATCCGGTGACCTCGGAGTTGCAGCGCTCGGTCAATCTCGGCGCTCCAGGCGCGCTCTTCATCGCGGCGACATCGCCTTTTAAGACCGAGCCGCTCATTGCCACTGGCCCTGCCCCATCTTTCATTCCCGCAGCGCAAGCGGCGATGGAGATGGCGCCCTCCGAGGTCATTCTTGCGTATGACACGCTGGATGCTCCGCTGACGCTGGCCGCCCGGCTGACCGGGCCGGTCACCAGCGCTTTTGCCGATGGCCGACCACCCTTGCCCCTGTCGGGTGACCCTGTGGAAGACGAACTCCTGCGCGCCGAAGCCGCCGGCGCGCCGGCCCACAGGGCAGAGCCGTCGGGGCCGGCCACCATTGTTCTCGTCGCCGATGCCGATTTCCTTGATGACGGATTTTACATCAATCCGACCGGCGGCGCGGTGATCGCAGACAATGGCACGCTTCTGCTCAATGCCATTGATGCTGTGTCGGGCATTGACGGCCTCTTGGAGCTGCGATCACGGGCCGAAAGCGCGCGTCCCATGGCGCTTGTCGACCGCATGCGCGGGCGCGCCGAAGCCGAGTATTTCGAAGAGCAAGCGCGCCTTGAAGAGCTGCTGCTCGACCGCCAGAGGCGACTTGACGACTTCCAGGCCCAAAGCGTGTCCCTGGCCGCGGTCGGTAGTGATTTTGAGGCTGGCCTGACCCCCGATGAACGCGCTGAGCTTCAGGCCCTGCGCGCCGATGTCTTGGACACCAGGGCCCGTCTGAGGGAGATTGAGCGTGGGTTTCGAAGTGAAATCGACGCCTTGGAGACGACCCTTAAGGCGGTGAACATTTGGGGTGGCGCGCTGCTCGCCATCTTCACCGGCCTCTTCATTTGGTGGAGGCAGAAGCGCCCATGAGCCTGCCGGCCCCGATCAGACGAAACCGCGCCCGCGCTCTTTCCATTGTCTTGGCCGCGATCGCAGCGCTGCTGGCCTTCGTCGCCGTGGACGCAGCGATCGGAGCAGGCGGCGTTGAACGCAGCGCTCGTTTTGGCGCGCCGGTTCTTCCCGGCGTCGACCTCGTCGCCGACGTCGCTGCGATCGAGGTGCGCCTTGCTGATGAGACCTACCGGCTGGTGCGCAATGGTGAGGTTTGGCGCCAGGGCGGAGCGGCGGGCTATCCGGTTCGGCCCGACCGCATTGGCGCGCTGCTCACCGGATTGGCGGGATTGACATGGGCCGAAGAAAAAACCCGCGATCCGCGCAAGTTTAGCCAATTGGGGCTTGCCGACCCGGATGACGGCGGCAATGGCGCCGAGCTTATTCTCCGCGGCGATGACGGGGAGATCCTTGCCGGCCTTATTGCCGGTCGACGCGGTGAAACGCTTTATTTGCGCCGGCGAGGCGAGGCGGTGTCCTTTGCCGTGGACGGCGCCCTGCCGCCCCTGAACAGCGCGCGCTCATGGCTCGATTTTCAGGTGATTGCTATGGTGCCCGGCGCGATTGAAGGCGTGGTGCTGGAGGCTGGCAATGGCGAGCGGCTCCACCTGGTGCGCCAGGCTGGAGGCGGGCCCCGTGACTTTGTGCCCGGCCCGGCCCATTCCGGCGAGCGGCTGGTCAGCCGGCTGGCGGCGGCAACGCCCGCCTTAGCCTTGTCGCGGTTTTCCCCGCTCGGCGTGATCCCGGAAACTGAGCTCCAGTCCGCCCCCGTGGCGCGCCACACAACGCTCACTCAAGACGGCCTCGAAGTCATCGCCCAGGCCTATGAAGAGCCAGGCGGGGTCTATCTCACCTTGCGCGCAGTAGAGGCCGCAGAAGGCGCCCGGCGCGCCGAAGCGATCAATGCCCGCGCCGCTGGCTGGGCGTTTCGGCTCAGCCGCTATGACTGGGGTGATTTCACGCCCGAGATCTCAGACATTGTCGAGCGGGCGATCGTCGATGCGCCTTAGCGGGCCTCCTGCTCGGTGAAGTACGCCTGGCTGCCGCGCGTGATCACCGTATCCGACGTGAGGACCTCACTCGGCGAAATGTCCGATGCATTGCGCAGAGCGCAATAGACCGTGCCAAAATCGCGGTAGCACGTCTCCAAAAGCGCGTCGAAGCTGTCGATGATGAAGTAGGTTTGCTGGAAATCATCAATTCGATAGCGCGTGCGCATAACCCGCTGAAGGTCAAAAGCGATGCGATTTGGCGAGGGGTCTTCGAGGGCGAAATGGGTTTCGTGGGGGCTGGACAGGATCCCGGCTCCAAACAGCTTCAAGCCGCCAGCCTCTCGGACCAGCCCAAACTCGACTGTGTACCAATAAAGGCGCGCCAGATGGTGCAGCTGTCCGCGCTCCAAGGCCCGGGCGCCGCCGGCTCCGAAGGCCTGCATATAGTCGCTGAACACAGGGTCGGCCAGAAGCGGCACGTGGCCGAAAATATCGTGAAAGACATCGGGCTCTTCGAGATAATCGAACTCTGATTCAGGGCGGATAAAGGCGCCGGCCGGAAAGCGTTTGTTGGCCAAATGCTCGAAAAAGACGTCATCGGGAACGAGTTCGGCCACTGGAACCACGCGCCAGCCCGTGCGCTTTTCCAGGCGGTCGGAAAGGCGACCCATATGGGGGATGCCCGCGTCCGACAGGCTGAGCGCCCCGAGCTGGTCAAGGAACACTTGGCAGGCTTTGCCCGGGAGCAGCGTGCTCTGGCGGGCAAACAGCCGGTCCCACCGTGCGTGCTCTTCGGGCGTGTAGCTGGCCCAGTCCTGGTCAATCGTCCAGTCTTCGTTACGCGGTGCTGCGAGATACCGGTTTTTCTCTGCCGAGCGCTTGGCTCTACCTGACATATTGCGCCTCCTCAGCTTCGCTTAAGTGCCCTCAGATATAGGGCGCAAAGGGGCGAATTTCCGACCATTTGTGGCCAGATCGGCTCGCGCTTAACGGTTGGCTTACGACCCGCGGACGTAACATAGCCGCGCGGCCCCGTAACAAACGCCCATGGAGCGCTACAACGCCATGTCACAGATCGACGAGCTCGCCAGGCTGGACCGGCGCCACCTGGCCCAGATGACGGGGGGCGACGCGGATCTAGCCGCCGAAGTCATCGGAATTTTTCGCCACCAGGCCGATGTCTGGGGCCGGCTCCTCAAGGCGCGCGAGCCTGCCGAGACATGGGCCGATGCCGCCCACAGCCTTAAAGGCGCCGCCCTGGGCATTGGCGCGGTTCGGCTCGCAAAGGTCTGCGGCCAAGCCGAAACCCTCGGCCGGTCTGGCTCGGTTAGCCCCGCTGCCGCCGCCGTTGCGCTGGATGATGTGAGGAGCGAGCTCGCCGAAACCCTAGAAGCGGCCGCAGCAGTGGCTCATGAATTGGCCGGCTCCGCCGTTTTCAAGGCGTCAAACGCCTCGAACTCATAGGCGATGCAGCGATCAATCAAGGTGCGCCAGACCGGCTCGGCAATAGCCCCGGAGAGGCCCTCGCGCTGGGCTGATTCAAGCACCTTGGATACCACGTCTTCGATCCTGTCCCGGTCATGGACTGTCGTGCGCGCGCCTTTAATGCGGGCCGCTGCGTCCATGAAGGATTGGCGCTCTTTCAGAAGCACCACGAGCAGCCGGTCTAGCCGGTCGATCTCATAGCGCACGTCGGCCATGGTCTGTGCGGTATCGGCGGTATGCCGACGCGGGTCTGAGGCGTAAGCGGTCATGTCCTCGATATAACGACAGTGCCCGCCCTTGCCTACATGGTGCGCCCACGCAGCGCACAAATCCGGCGGCAGATTATCCGCTAAAGGCCTTTTCGATCACAAAATCCGCCGGCGCTGCGTTCGAGCCCTCGGCGAAACCGCGCTCTTCTAAGCGCCTTTTCGTGTCCTGGATCATCTCCATAGAGCCGCAAATCATCGCCCGGTCGACGGCGGGATCAAGCGGGGGCAAGTCCAGGGCAGAAAAAAGCGTGCCGCGATCCATCAGATCGGTAATGCGCCCCTGCACCGGATAGTCCGGCGCCCGTGTGCAGCTGGTGAAGTGGACCAATTGAGCGCGCGCCTGCTCGCCCACCAGCGGGTCTGATTTCGCCGCGGCGACCGTTTCAGTGCCGTATGCAAGTTCTTCTTCAAGCCGGCAGGTGTGGGTCACGATCACCTGGTCGAACCGCTCATATGTGTCGGGGTCGCGGATCAGGCTGGAAAAGGGTGCAAATCCGGTTCCGGTCGAGAACATCCAGAGGCGTTTGCCAGGCGTCAGCGCATCGGTAACGAGGGTGCCCGTGGGCTTTTTGCCCAGCCAGACCGCGTCGCCGGGCTGGATCTTTTGCAAGCGTGATGTGAGGGGGCCATCGGGCACTTTGATCGAGTAGAATTCCAGCGCCTCGTCCCAGGCCGGCGACGCCACCGAATAGGCGCGAAGCAGCGGCTTTCCGTTCTCCTTCGGCAGGCCAATCATGACGAATTCCCCGGACCGGAAACGGAATGCCGGCGGCCGAGCGATGCGGAATTTGAACAAGCGGTCTGTGTAGTGCGCGACTGAAAGCACCTCTTGCGGCGTCGGCGCATTGGGATTCGGGCGGGGCTTTGGGGGCACACCTTCCTGGATGGTTTCAGACATGGCGCTCACTCTTCTCAGGACCGCCGCTGACCTGCGCCGAAACCGGCCAGCCGACAAGGGGGTTAATGGGGCGTTGAGATTTCCTCAAGAGTAATGAAGGGGGTGTTCGATTTGAAAGTGAGCTTTCGGTCTGGGATCAGCCATTCTGAGCGTTCCAGCCTCCCAAAGTCGCCTGGCGCCGGCCCGAATGAAAGCCGCGGTTAAACGCCAACAATCTCGCCCCGCAGGGCTTCTTGCTTGACCCAAGAGATGAAGGCGCGCACGTCGGCTGAAAGGTGGCGCCCTTTCGGCCAGACGATCCAATAGCTGAAGTCGATCTCCGTTGAGCCGTCGGCAAAGGGGGCAACAAGGCGCCCAGATTCCAGTTCCGCCTGGGCGATTGCTCGCTTGGCGAGGGCGACCCCGCGCCCATTCATCGCCGCCTCAATCACCAGTATGGCTTGGTTGAACCGGGGCCCGCGGCTGGCATCCACGCCCGAAACACGCCGGGCAGCAAGCCAATTGGCCCAATTTGGACAGGATGGGTCATGCTCCGGGCTCTCGTCGTGGATGAGGGTGTGGGCCGCCAGATCGACGGGGCGCCGCAGGGCATCGGCTCCTTCCAGAAGCTTGGGCGAGCATACAGGAAGCACGCTTTCATCGAGCAGTTTTTCCACTTTCAGGCCGTCATAATTGCCAATGCCGTAACGGATGGCGACGTCAGCGTCGGCTGTGTTGAAGTCGGTGAGCTGCATGTCGGCCGATACCCAGGCTTCGATGCCGGGATGGGCCAAATGAAAGCGCTCGAGCCTGGGCGCCAGCCATTTCGCGGCGAAAGAGGGCGCGCACGACACCATAACGCGGCCGCGCCGAGCGGGCGCGCGCATCAGTCGTCCAGCCTCGCCAATCTGCTCAAACGCATCGCGCACGAGGGGCAGGCAAGCCTGGGCGGCATCGGTCAGCAAAACCGAGCGGCCAGTGCGTTTGAACAGCGGCGTTCCTGAATAATCCTCCAATTGGCGGATCTGCTGGGAGATCGCTCCTGGTGTGACGCCTAGCTCTTCGGCCGCCTTGGTAAAGGACAGCCTGCGGGCGGCGGCCTCGAAGGCGCGCAGGGCATTTAGGGGGGGTATTCGATCTCGGGACTCGGTCATAGCCAATAGAATTTCTGATCACTCGCTGTAGGGGTCGCCGGTTGCTGGCGCCGCGTCAAGCGACAAGTTGGAGGAGTTGCCGGCCTAGGAGCGCGCGCCCCATGAAGATTTTCCCGGCCTTCTTCGCCATGCAGGGCGCCCATGTGGCGGTGTTTGGCGCCGGCGACGAGGCCTTGAGAAAAGTGCGCCTGCTGGCAAAAACCCCGGCAGAGATTCGCGTCATTGCAGACGCGGTGTCCGTCGAGCTGCGGTCGGAATTCGGCGGCCGGATCGTCCACGTGGCGCCAGGGGCAGCCCAAAAGGCGCTTGAAGGCGCGGCCTTTGCCATTGTCGCGCTTGAGGACGCAGCAGACGCGGCCCAGGCCGCAGCCCTTGCCCGCGCCGCCGGGGTGCCGGTCAACGTCGTCGACCGCCCCGAGCTTTGCGATTTCACCGTGCCCTCAATCCTCGATCGGGGCGATTTGGTGGCAGCAATTGCGACGGGCGGCGCAGCGCCGGTGCTCGCGAAAACGGTGCGCACGCGGCTAGAGGCCCTCATGCCCCAGGGCATTGGGGCGCTGGCAACGCTGTCGAAATCCCTGCGCCCCGCTGTGGCAGATCGCTTCCATGACGGCGCAGACCGCCGCCGCTTTTGGGAGCGCGCGCTTACCGGCGCTGCCGCTGAGAGAGCCTATGCCGGCGACCTTGTTGGCGCCGAGGCGGAAATGCGCCGCCAGCTTGCCGAGCCAAACGCGGCGCCAGGCGTGGTCCACATCGTTGGCGCGGGCCCCGGAGACCCTGAGCTTCTGACACTCAAGGCGTTTCGCTTGATCCAAAACGCCGAGATCGTGTTCTACGACCGATTGGTCAGCGACGCCGTCCTCGACCTGGTGCGCCGAGACGCTGACCGGGTCAGCGTGGGCAAGTCGAAGGGCGACCACTCGGTGCCGCAAGGCGAGATTCACATTCGCATGATCGAGGCTGCCCGCGAGGGCAAACGTGTCGTCCGGTTGAAGGGCGGCGACCCGTTCATTTTTGGCCGCGGCGGGGAGGAGCTTGAGGCCGTCCAGGCCGCGGGCATTGATGTCCATGTCGTGCCGGGCATTTCCTCGGCGCTGGGATGTGCGGCCTCTGCGGGCCTGCCCCTGACCCACCGTGACCACGCCCAGGCCGTCACCTTCGTCACTGGCCACGCCAGGAAGGGCGGCGTGCCCGACCTGGATTGGGCGGCCCTTGCCCATCCTGCCCAGACACTTGTGGTGTTCATGGGGCTGGATACCGCGGCGGCCATTTCCGAGCATCTCATTCGCGCTGGGCGCGCGCCGTCTACGCCAGTGGCAATCATTGAAAAGGGCACACGGCCCGATGAGTCCCGAGTTTATGGCCGGCTTGCCGAGCTTCCCCAATTGATTGCCCAAAACCAAATCGAAAGCCCTGGTCTCGTCGTCATTGGGGATGTGGCCGGCTTGCCCGAAGAAGCGGTTGCAGGCGCGGCCCTGGAGGCCGTGGCATGACCTCGGTTCGCCCTAAGCTGAAACCGGACACGCCGCGCACCGTAACCGCATGGGACACCGCCACCGGCCAGGTTGTCTATATGACAGCCAATGGCGATTGGAGCGAAGACCCCGCACGCCTCGGCGTGTTCGACGGCGAGGCGGGCGCGCGCGCCCTGGCCGCGGCCCAGGCCGATGAGGGCGCGGTGACCGACCCCTACTTCATGGAAGTGAGCGAGGCGGGCGAGATTGCGGGGCGCGAGACCTTGCGCGAGACTATCCGTGCCTGCGGCCCGACGGTCGACCTGCCAACGCTTCGGCTGGCGGCGGAATAATGGCCGAGCCCGTCGCCAGACTGACCCTCTATGGCAGCTGCGAAAGCGGCAACTGCATGAAGCCGCGCTGGACGGCAGACCTGCTCGGCGTTCCCTACGATTGGGTCGAGGTCGATATCTTCAAGGGCGAGACCCACGCCGAAGACTTTCTCGCCCTGAACCCGGTCGGGCTGGTGCCCCTGGCGGTTTGGCCCGACGGGCGGCGCCTGCCGGAATCCAACGCCATCATGCTGTTCCTGGCCGAAGAAGCCGGAAGTCATTTGATCCCCGCCGATCCCTTTGAGCGGGCCCAGATGATGAGTTGGCTGTTTTGGGAGCAATACAGCCATGAGCCCTATATCGCGGTGCGTATTGCCAGGCTGCACTATTGCGGACTGGCGGAGGAAGATCTCGATCCGGACCTGCTTACGAAGGGACGGCGCGCCCTGGGCGTGATGGAAATGCAGCTCACCGCCCGGGATTGGCTGGTGGGCGAGGCGCCCAGCCTCGCGGACCTGGCGTTGGTGGCGTACACCCGCCGCGCCCATCTGGGCGGCTTTGACCTCGACGCGTTTCCCGCCATCCGCCGATGGATCCCGCGCACGGAGCGGGCGCTTGGAATTGCGCCGCTCGACGCCGCGCCAGGGCCGGTGTGAGCCATGTATCGCTACGATGAGTTCGACGCGCAAATCGTGCGCGACAGGGTCCGCCAGTTTCGCGGCCAGGTGGAGCGGCGCCTATCGGGCGCGCTGCTGGAAGACGAGTTCAAACCCCTGCGGCTTCAAAACGGGGTTTACCTACAACTCCACGCCTACATGCTCAGGGTGGCCATCCCCTATGGCCAGCTTTCGCCCGTGCAGATGCGCCAGCTCGCCCATATCGCGCGCACCTATGACCGCGGCTACGGCCACTGGACCACGCGGCAGAACATTCAGTTCAACTGGGTCGCGCTGAAGGACATTCCCGACGTGCTCGATGCGCTGGCTGATGTCGGCATGCATGCCATCCAAACCTCGGGCAACTGTATCCGGAATGTCACGAGTGACCATTTCGCCGGCGCGGCTGGCGATGAGGTCAAAGACCCGCGTCCTTGGTGCGAGATCATTCGCCAATGGAGCACGCTGCATCCCGAGTTCGCGTTTCTACCGCGAAAATTCAAAATCGCAGTGACCGGCGCTGAGGAAGACCGCGCGGCAATCCGGGTCCACGATATCGGCCTGCACATTCGCGAGCGCGGCGGCGCCTGCGGTTTCGAGGTGCATGTTGGCGGCGGCCAGGGCCGCACGCCCCATGTGGCCGCCAAGATCAGTGATTTTGTGCCCGAGGAAGACATTCTCGATTATCTCGAAGCGATCCTGCGCGTGTACAACCGGCTCGGCCGACGCGACAACAAATACAAGGCGCGCATCAAGATCCTGGTATCTGAAACCGGCGAAGCCGAGTTTAGAAAGCTTGTTGAGGATGAGTTCGCGGCCCAGACCGGCGCGGAAAAGATCGCCCTTCCCCGCGCCGAGATCGATCGGATCGAGGCCTATTTCGCTCCGCCGGACCTGCCCGAGCGCCCGGCCAGTAGCAAGGTATTCGAAGCCGCCAAGGCCGAACGCCCCCGCTTTGCCCTGTGGGCCGAGGCCAATCTCCATGCTCACAAAGTGCCCGGCTACATCTCTGTCACAGCCAGCCATAAACCCGTCGGCGCCATCGCCGGGGACGTAACCGATGCCCAAATGGAGGCGTTGGCCGATCTTGCAGAGGCCTTCGGGCAGGGCGACCTGCGCGTGACCCATGCCCAAAATGTGGTGCTGCCCCACGTGGCCCTTGATGATCTGCCCGAGGTGTTCGCCAAACTCGAGGCCGCTGGCCTCGCTGCGCCGAATGAAGGCTTGATCAGCGATATGATCGTCTGCCCAGGACTTGATTATTGCAACCTCGCCAATGCCCGGTCGATCCCGGTCAGTCAGGAGATCGCCAGGGCCTTTTCCGACTATGACGACCAGGCCGACATCGGCCAGCTGCACCTGAATATCTCCGGCTGCATCAATGCCTGCGGCCACCACCATGTGGGCCATATCGGCGTGCTCGGCGTCGATAAGAAAGGCGAGGAGTTTTACCAGATCACCTTTGGCGGGCGCGCAGATGAGGCCGCCGCCATTGGCGAGATCGCGGGCAAAGGCCTGCGCGCGGAAGACGTGCCGCCGGCAATCCGGCGCGTCGTCGACCGCTACCGCGAAATCAGAACCGATCGCAGCGAACGGTTCATTGATGTGTATGCCCGCGTCGGCGCTGACCCGTTCAAGGAGGCGCTGTATGGCGTTGATTAAGGACGGCAAAGAGATCGACGATCCGGCCCGGTTCGTGCCCGACGAAGAGGCGCTGAGCCCCGGCGTGCCGGCGATCATCTCTCTTGAGCGTTTCCAGGCGCTCGCGCCTGGCGAGTTGCAGGCGGCGGCCATTGCCGGCGTGCGCCTTATGCCCGGCGACGATCCCGCAAACCTGGCCGAGGGCCTGGGGGCCCTGCGCCTGGTTGAAATCTCATTCCCCAAATACGTCGACGGCCGCGGCTTCAGCCAGGCCCAGCTCCTGCGCCGGCGCATGGGCTATTCGGGGGAACTGCGCGCCGTCGGCGAAGTGCTGCGCGATCAGCTCTTATACATGCTGCGCTCTGGCTTTGACGCCTTCGAGACCCAGCGCGCTGATATAGCTGAATATCTCGCCGCCACTGGCGAGTTTTCCGCCTTCTACCAACCCGCCGCAGACGGGGCACCGACCGTGTTCTCCGCGCGCAGCGCCCGGTGAGGGAGGCGGCGTTGCCCTATTCCGATGGGATCAGCAGGGATTTAGAGCCCGTTTCGGAGCGGACAGGGCGGCTGAACCGCGAGCTGCGCCATGCCTCCGCCCAAACGATCTTGCGTGTTGCCCTGCTGCGCGAATGGCCCGGTGAGCTGACCTATGTGTCGAGTTTTGGGGCCGAAAGCGCGGTCATGTTGGCCCTGATCGCGGATGTGGACCGCTCTTTGCCGATCGTGTTCCTGGAAACCGGCATGCACTTTCCCCAGACGCTGGACTACCGCGACCGGCTAATCGAGGAGCTCGGCTTGACGGCGGTGCGCAGCGTTTCGCCGAACGCGGCAGCCGCGTCCCGCATGGACCCGGACGGCACCCTCCACCGGTCCGATCCCGACGCGTGCTGCGAGCTGCGTAAGGTCCAGCCCCTAGAGCCGGCCCTTGGCCCGTTTCGCGCGTGGATTACGGGGCGAAAGCGTTTCCATGGCGGGGAACGCATCGCCCTGCCTGTTTTCGAACACGCCGGCGAGCGCTTCAAAATCAATCCCCTGGCTGGATGGGACCAGGGCGATGTCGAGCGGTTTTTGCACCAACGCAGCCTGCCGCGGCATCCTCTTGTGCGCCAGGGCTATCCCTCCATTGGCTGCTGGCCATGCACCCAGCCTTCAGAGACGCCGGGCGATGTCCGATCCGGGCGCTGGGCGGGGTTCGGCAAGAGCGAATGCGGCCTGCACGTCGATAAGGAAGACCGGCCCCGCGTTTTTTGATACGCCGAGGCGGTGTCCGGCGCCTTCGAACTCCACCGCAGCCAGTTCAGAAAACAAGCCGATTGGTGCGATCGGCTCGGCTCGCCATTCAACGCCAGCCTTTTGCGCGCCCTGGCGGGCGAGATTGGGCGCAGCGGGCCGCTCGACGCCTTTTTGGCTGGCGGGGCGTCGAATAAGGCGCCTGTCGCTTCCGACGCCATGGCACTTCGCGTCGCTGGCGCGCTGCATGGTCTGGTGTTGTCTGGGCGCGCGCCCGCCCTGGCCGCGGCCTATCCGGCCCAGGCACCAGGCTGGGATATGAACGCCGTGCGGCCCAGGGCGCTGGCAGCGCTTGAGGCTCACGGGTCCTGGGTGGCGCGGTTTATGGCGCGCCCGCCCCAGACCAATGAGACCCGCCGCGCCGTGGCCCTTTTGCCGGGCTTTGCCGCCTTGGAAGGCCCGCTGCATCTCTTGGAGCTTGGCGCCAGCGCCGGCCTGAACCAGCATTGGGACGCATTCGGTTATCGCGCCGGCCAGTGGGCGCGCCAGGGCGCACCTGGCGCGCCGGTCATCGAAGCGGCGTGGACAGGGCCGGCGCCCATCCTGCCCGAGACTTTTGATGTCGCCTCCCGCTGCGGCTGTGACCTCTCACCCCTGGATGTGACCCAGCCGAGCGACCGTCTGGCGCTGCTCGCCTACATTTGGCCGGACCAGATAGAGCGCCTGGAGCGCGCGCGGACCGCCATCGCCCTGGCGCAGAGCCGCGGCGTGGACATTGACAAGGCCAGCGCCGCTGACTGGCTGGAGGAGCATCTATCCGGGGCGCTGCCGCTTGGAACAAGCGTGATCTTCCACTCCATCGCCTGGCAGTATTTTGACGCAGCAACCGCCGCGCGCGCCGCAGCAGCGATCTACTCGGCAGGCACCCAGGCCACCGATGAGCGGCGTCTCGCCTGGCTTCGCTTTGAGCATGACAGCGTTTTTGGGGCCGAGCGCTCGGCCCATGCCCACACAGTTGATCTGATCACCTGGCCGGGTGGCGCGCGCCGGTGTGTGGCAACGGCCGACCCCCATGGCCGTTTTGTGAGCGTCTGAATAGCGCTCACCCATCGCCGCACTTGGCCCTCGCCTTGACACTTTGTAAATCAAAGTATACTTGTGTTGCAAAGTGAGGAGTGGCCATGCGCACAGACGTTACCGATGACGATCTAGAGTTCCTGAGGGATATCGCCGATGCTGGCGCCCACGCACCGCTTTTGGGCGGGCGCTTCTTGGTTTGGTGGGGCGGGGCCATCACCATCGCCTATGGCCTCCACTACGGCTTGATGACGGGTGTGATCGGCCCATCACCGGCATGGGTCGGGCCCATGTGGATGGGATTAATCGCGCTGGCCCTGATCGGATATTTCGTCCTGGGAGCGGTGTTCCCCAGTGACAAGCCGGGCGCCGCAGCCCCAGGAAACCGCGCCAAGATCGTTTGGATGGGGGCCGGCTTTTCCATCTTCGCCTTTTTCAGCGGCGCGGTGCCGGCCGCCTATCTGGGCCGCATTTCGCCCGACGCGCTGACCTATTCCCTGCCACTCGTGTTTGCTGTTTATGCGTGCGCGCTGATGGTGACGGGCGGCCTTGCGCGCGACCGCACCAGCCTCATCGCAGGGTGGCTTGCGATCGTCTTCGTCGCCCTGACGATATTCTTCGTCTCCACCCTTGAGGTTTATCTCATCGCCATGGCGGGTGTGTTCCTATGCGCGTTCGTGCCGGGCATCATCTTACTGTCGGCTGAACCCAAGTCGGTTGTTTGAGGGACATTGCGCTATGGACGGCGAAAACCCCTTTGACCACGCGCGTATAGACGATGTGATCCATGGCCGATTGAGGTTGGGCGTCATGGCCTATCTATCGGCCTCCAGCCCGGCAATCTTCGGCGAGCTCAAGCAAAAAGTTGGCGCCACAGATGGCAATCTGTCCACCCATCTGCGCAAACTCGAAGAGGCAGGTTATGTCCGCCAGGAAAAACGCTTTGTCGGCAAAAGGCCCCAAACCCGGGTTTTCATTACAGATGCCGGGCGGCTGGCATGGAAAACCTGGATTGACCGTATGCGCGGCCTGATCGACGCGGCCGAATAGACCTGCTTGCGTCAGATCGACTCCAGGCGCACGAGACGGCGCCCTTCTGCCCGCTCGGTGCGCAGCGGCGCAAAGCCCATGGCGCGGTAGGCCGAAAGGGCGCGTGTGTTTTCTTCGTCCACGTCGAGGCTGAGCGGCACACCGGCCGCGTCCCGCGCGACATCAACCAGGCCCTGGCCTACGCCGCACAGGCGCCAATCTCGCTCCACAAGCAGATAGTTCACATAGGCATTTCGCCCCGACATCATCAGGAAACCGATGACCCGGTCACTGTCGCCGGCTTCGACATCGGCCACCCAAGTGGTGACCTTCTGGCGGTCATCGGCCCAGATACGCGGCGCGGGTTTGGGTGTGTTGAGCCAGGTGAACTCGCTCACGCAGTCGTCGAAAATCGCCTGACACCGGGCTTTGTCGGCCTCGGTATAGGGGCGCACGCGCCATCCAGCGGCGGGATGTGACAACATTTTCAGAAGCTAGCGCCTCAAACCGCCCGGCGTAAACCCAAAAATGACTACATCTGCATGGTCCAGCCCTCGACGCCCATGGCGGCTTGGCGGATGGCCTCGCTCATCGTGGGGTGGGCATGGCTGGTGCGGGCGATGTCTTCACTCGCGCCGCCAAACTCCATGGCGAGCACAACTTCACCGATCATTTCGCCCACGCCCACGCCCATCATGTGGGCGCCAAGAATCTTGTCGGTCTGTTTGTCGGCAAGGATTTTTACAAACCCATCGGTTTCATGATTGGTCCGCGCGCGGGAATTGGCCATGAATGGGAAGCTGCCGGTCACATAAGCCACGCCCTCGGCCTTCAGCGCTTCTTCGGTCTTCCCGACCCAGGCGATTTCAGGGTTCGTGTAGACGACGCTGGGGACCAAATTGTAATTCACATGGCCTGGTTTGCCGGCGATCAACTCTGCGACGGCGACGCCGTCATCCTCGGCCTTATGGGCAAGCATGGGGCCATCAATCGCATCGCCGATGGCCCAAACCCCGTCGGCGACCTGGAAGTGCCCATCGCGGGTCTCGATGACCCCGCGCCGATCCGTCGCCGCGCCGATGGTCTCCAGCCCAAGGCCCTCTGTGTAGGGCCGGCGGCCGACGGCGACGATGACCACGTCAGCGTCCATGGTGGTCGCGTCGCCGCCCGAGGCGGGCTCCAAGCCGAGCTTCAATTTCGTCTTCAGCTTCTCCACGCCGGTGACCTTCTGGCCAAAGTGGAAGGTCAAACCCTGCTTTTCGAAGACTTTCTGGGCCTTTTTCGAGATTTCGCCGTCAGCGCCGGGCAGGCACCGGTCCATATACTCAACCACATGGACCTCGGCGCCGAGCCGGGCCCAAACGCAGCCCATTTCCAGACCGATCACCCCGGCGCCGATCAGCACCAGTCTCTTGGGCACAGCTCCAAGCTTTAATGCGCCCACATTGGTCACGATCCTTTCCTCGTCGATTTCAATGCCGGGCAGGGCCGTTGGCTCGCTGCCAGTGGCGATCACGATATGGCGCGTTTTAAGTTCGCTCACGCTGCCATCACTAGCCGTCACCTTGACCAAGCCAGGGCCAGCGATTTCGCCCTTGCCGTTGACCCGCTCGACCTTGTTCTTCTTGAACAGGAAGCCGACGCCTTTTGTCAGCCCGTCAATCGCATCGGTTTTTTGGGCCATCATTTGGGGCAGGTCCAAGTCGAGCTTGCCGATTTTGATCCCCATTTGGGCAAAGTCGTTCTTGGCGGCCGCATACATGTCCGAGGCGTGGAGCAGCGCCTTGGAGGGGATGCAGCCCACGTTCAGGCAAGTGCCCCCGAGGGTGTCGCGCATCTCGATGCACGCGGTTTTCAGCCCCAATTGGCCGGCGCGGATGGCGCAATTGTAACCGCCGGGTCCGGCGCCAATGATGACGACGTCATACTGTTCTGACATGGGAATACCTTCTGGCGTCAGGGTTGGCGATCTCTCGCAGGGTTGCCGGCACGCTAGGCCTCGGCGTGTTTTGGATCAATCCGCCTTTGGAGGCGCGCTCAAGCGGTGCGTTGCCGCAGCACCAGTGCGCAGGTGCCAGCCAGAAGCAATGCCGCCGCGATCGCATCATCGGCCCACAGCGCTGGGCTGGCGCCGCTGACAGCCAACAGCGCGGTGAGAAGCGCCGTCATCACACCGGCGAGGCCGGTGCAAATCGCAGCGCCCGGCGCGCGAAAAACGGCCAGCAAACCGCCGCCGATGGCAAGAAGTGACCGGATGCCCGGAACCAGAAACACCGGATCGCGCCCGGCTTCGGAAAGGCTTGCCCCGCGCGATGTATAGGCGAGAAACGCCTCAAGCGTTCCCCAACCGAGGTATGCCCCCAGCGCCAGGAGACCCAAGCCGACGAGCTGGCGAACAGACATATCCAAAACCCCAGTGGGAGACGGGCGCGGCGCGGTCACCAGGGCAGGGTGTTGCCCTGAAAATCGAGGAAACGAAGGGCGTTTGCCGGCCCGGCGCCGAGTATTGTGTCGGCCAGGCCCGCAGCGCTCGCTCCCGGTTTCACCGGCGCGCCCTCGCCGCCCATATCCGTTTCGACATGGCCAGGGTGTAGCGTCAGACAGGTGATGCCGTCATCGGCCAGTTTCACGGCCACAGACCTGAACGCCATGTTCACGGCGGCTTTGGAGGTGCGATAGATCAGGCCCCAGGCGCCGTCGGCCCCCTCAATGGATCCAAGCTGGCTGGAAATCACGGTGATGAGCTTCAGATCGCTGGCGGCCACATGGGGCGTAAACGCCTCCACCATCGCGAGCGGCGAGAGGGTGTTGACCTCCAATACACGGCGGAAGCCCGCATAATCGAGGCCGCCAATGGCCGTGCGCGCCTCCGGCCCGCCAAGACCGGCATTGTTGATCAAAACGTCGATCGGCGTGCCTTCAAGTTCTTTCGCCAGCACGGCGATGGCATCGTGGTCGGTCACATCGAGTCGATAGACTGTAGCGCCGGTTTCCCTGAGCTCGGCGGCCGCTTGGGGATCGCGCGCCGTGGCGATTACCGTGTGACCACGGCCCATGAATTCCGCTGCGAGCGCGAGGCCAATCCCGCGATTGGCGCCAGTGATGAGCGTTGTTGGCATCGGCGTTCTCCAGGCCAGGCAGCGTGCGTCGTGGGTGCTAGGCGACTTTCACCATGAGAGGACTCTCGGGCAGCTCCGCGCCAAAGCAGCGCTGGTACATTTCTGCCACAAGGGGGCGCTCCAGCTCGTCACACTTGTTCAGGAACGTCATCCTGAAACTGTGGCCGAGATCGCTGAAAATGGCGAAGTTTTCCGCCCAGGTGATGACGGTGCGCGGGCTCATTACGGTCGACAGGTCGCCGGCCATGAAGGCATTGCGCGTCAGATCGGCAAGCGTGACCATCTTGGCGAGGGTGTCGCCGTCAACGCCGGTGGCCTTTGCCGCGATGATGTCCACCTCGGCGTCATGTTCCAGGTAGTTCAGCGTCGTAACGATCGACCAGCGGTCCATCTGGCCTTGGTTGAGCTGCTGGGTGCCGTGGTAGAGCCCAGTCGTGTCGCCGAGCCCGACCGTATTGGTTGTGGCAAATAGGCGGAATTGGGCGTGGGGTTGGATGACGCGGTTTTGGTCCAGCAGCGTCAAATTTCCCGACGCTTCGAGCACGCGCTGGATGACAAACATCACATCGGGGCGCCCGGCGTCATACTCGTCGAACACCAGGGCGACCGGGCGTTGCAGCGCCCATGGCAAAAGTCCTTCCTGGAATTCAGTGATCTGCTTGCCGTCCTTAAGGACAATTGCATCTTTGCCCACCAGGTCGATCCGCGACACATGGCTGTCGAGATTAATACGCACCAGGGGCCAGTTCAGGCGCGCGGCGACCTGCTCGATATGGGTCGACTTGCCGGTGCCGTGATAGCCTTGGACCATAACGCGTCGATTGTGCTGGAACCCTGCTAGGATGGCCAAAGTGGTCTGGGGATCGAAGCGATAGTTTGGGTCGATCTCAGGCACATACTCGGTCGGTTTCGAAAACCCTTCGGCTGATATGTCGGTGTCGATACCAAATGCCTCGCGGACATGGATGGTGTGGTCCAGCGCAAGGGTCTCCAGGGGGTCTAGGGTTTGGACGGTCATGGGTCAGCCTGTGATCGATTTCTAAGGAGAAGTTGTAGCACGCTGGCTGCCCGCGCCAATGGCTTGTTCGCGCCGCGCACCCCGTGATCGCTTCCCAAGCCGGCTGACTTGCCGGTAGAAACGACCCCGCGCGCAAAAGGGAGACCGGCATGACCGAATTCAACAAAGTATGGGTGCTGCGGCGCAGGCCCGTGGGCGACGTGGCCGAAGGGGATCTGGAGCTGATTGAGCGCATGATGAACCCGCTTCAGGACGGGCAAGTGCGCATCAAGACGGTCTATTTGTCCCTCGATCCAACAAACAGGATCTGGATGAGCGACATGGACGCCTACATGCCGCCCGTCGGCCTGGGCGAGGGCATGCGCGGCGGCTCCATCGGTGTCGTGACCGAAAGCCGCTTCGCCGGCGTCGAGACCGGCGCGGTGGTCAATACAGGGTTGGCGGAATGGGCCACTTACAACACCCTGCCCGGCGCAGCTGTCACCGTCCTTCCGAGCCTGCCAGGCGTTGATCTGAAGGCGTTTATGGGCCCACTTGGGGCGACCGGGATGACCGCCTATTTTGGGCTTTTGGATATCGGAAAACCCCAGGCCGGGGAGACGGTGGTGGTGTCTGCCGCCGCCGGCGCGGTCGGCTCCATGGTGGGCCAAATTGCCAAGATCCACGGCTGCCGCGTTGTTGGTATCGCAGGATCGGACGAAAAATGCCGTTGGCTGACGGAAACCGCCGGTTTCGACGGGGCCATCAACTACCGCAACGGCACGGTCGGCGCCGACCTTGAACGGCTTTGCCCCGACGGGATCGACATCAATTTCGAAAATGTCGGCGGCGAGATCATGGACGAGGTCATCGCCCGGTTGAATGATTTCTCGCGCATGCCCCTGTGCGGTTTGATTTCGACCTATAACGCCACCGATGGCGTGCCTGGGCCCTTCAACTTTTCAAATCTCCTTATGCGGCGCACGCTCGTGAAAGGCTTCATCGTCATCGATTACCTCGATCGTTTTCCGGAAGGCATTCAGGCCATGGCGGGCTGGCTGATGGCAGGAAAACTGCATTTCGAGACCGATGTTGTGGACGGCCTTGAACATGCCCCGGGCGCCCTTGAGCGGCTCTTCTCCGGCAAGAATCTCGGCAAGCTGGTCGTCCAGGTCTCGCCGCCGCCGGCCTGAGGCTGGAGGGCTTTACACCCCCTGCCAGGCGAAGGGCCGCCCCTGTCGGTTGAGACCGCTTGAACACTTCAAGCGCTGGCGGTCTTTGGCGGGCGGTCTATCGGGCAAAGGGTTGCTGGCATGATGCTGATTGATGAAGATACCGGTATGAAACCCGGAACGCCTTGGCATGTCTGGTGGGTCGGCGCCCTGGCGACCCTGTGGAACGCAGGCGGCGCCTGGAACTACATTGCGGTGCAGACAAGGGCGCTCGCAATGTCCGAGCCTGTGCGCACATTCTATGACGAGATGCCGCTTTGGGCAGAGGCGGCCTGGACGGTCGCGATCTGGGCATCGGTCGCTGGCAGCGTGCTGATCCTTGCGCGCAGCCGCTACGCAGCGCCTTGCTTTCTGGCCTCACTAGCGGCGATGGCCATCTCCTTCTTCCACAATATTGCCTTGGCGAATGGCGCTGAAATCGCCGGCGGGGCGGGATATCTGGCGTTCACGGCATTGATCGTGGTGATCGCAATTGGCCTCTACCTCTATGCCCGCTGGCTAAAGGGATGGGCAGATAAACGCGCGGCGCCGAACGCGGCCTGACGGTCTCTCAAGCTCAGTCGTCTGGTGGGCGCCGATCGCGCCCGAAATTGACTTTTGCGCTGTCCTGGCCGGCATCCAGGATGGCCTTGCGGATGCCCCTTGCCCTCTGGAACTCGCGCATCAAGAGCGCGCCATCGCCGTAGCGGATCGCCCTTTGCAGCGCGGCCAGATCCTCGCTAAACCGGCCGAGGGACTCCAGAACCGCCTCTCGATTGTTCAGGAAAACATCCCGCCACATCACCGGGTCTGAGGCGGCGATGCGGGTGAAATCTCGAAACCCCCCCGCCGAGAACTTCACCACCTCACCTTCATCAATGCTCTCCATGTCATAGGCGGTCGACACGATATTGTAGGCGATGAGGTGGGGCAGATGCGAGGTGATGGCCAACACCCGGTCGTGGCGCTCTGGCGTCATTGTTTCCACCCGCGCGCCGAGCTGCTGCCAAAACACGGTCAGTTGCTCGGTCGCCTTAAGGTACGCGCCGTCTTGCGAGGCGAGAGGGCAAAGGATTTGCCAGGCATCTTCGAACAAGGATGCAAATCCCGCTTGGGGGCCGGACTGTTCGGTGCCAGCAATCGGGTGGGCGGGAATGACGTGGACACCTGCCGGCGCATTGTCTGTCATGGCGCGGGCTGCCTCAACCTTGACCGAGCCCACATCTGTGAGCACCGCGCCGGGCGCAAGCGCGCTCTTCAGCGAAGCGGTCACCTCGCCCAGGCGCCCCACGGGCACGCAAAGAAAAACGCAATCGGCGCCGCGCACAGCTCCGCCAAGCGTATCGGCCACCTCGCCGAGGCCGAGGCGCGCTGCTTCGGCGCGGACATCGGGGTCGGTGTCGAACACGGCAATGCGGCCGGCGGCGGAGGTCTTGGCCGCCGCGCGGGCAATGGAGCTGCCGATCAGGCCCGCGCCGATGATCGCGATCGCCTCGAACGGAGCGGCCCCTTCGGTCATCGTGGCTCCAGCGCCCTGGCCGCCTCGATGACCGCATCATTGGCCTTTTGCGAGCCAATGGAGAGACGCAAACACGCGCCAAGGCCGTAGGGATCAAGCCGCCGCAGCACCAGGCCGCGGCCCTGAAAATGCTGGTCTGCCGACCGGGCGCTCGCCACATCGGCAAACCGCAAGAGCAAGAAATTGGTTTCGCTGGGCACGGCCTGTAGTCCCAGGTCGGTTAAGGCGTCGAACACCCGCGCGCGCTCGCGTTGATTGTGGTCTGCCGAGGCGCGTTGGAACGCTGTGTCCTCGGCGGCGGCGCGCGCAGCAGCCAGCCCCGCCGCATTCACATTAAACGGTCCGCGCACCTTGTGCAGCGCAGCAATCACCGGCGCAGGCCCATAGCACCAGCCCACGCGCAGCGCAGCAAGGCCGTGGATCTTCGAGAACGTGTGGGTGACGAGGACATTGCCATGGGCCTTGGCCAGCTCGCGGCCCGGGCTGTAGGCCGGATCGCTGACGTATTCTTCATAGGCTGCGTCCAGGACCAAAAGCACATCGCCCGGCAGGCCCTGATGGAGGGCGGCAATGTCTTGGCGCGGCAGACACGTGCCGGTCGGATTATTGGGGTTGGCCAGGAACACGATGCGCGTGGCCGGTGTCACGCGCGCCAAAAGGGCGCCGACATCGGCGGTGAAGCCGGTTTCTGGAGCGCAGATGACCTCAGCGCCCACCTGGCGGGCTGCCAAATCGTAGATAATGAAGCCGTGCTCAGTTTTCAGGGCTGCATCGCCTGGCGCCAGGAAGGCGCGGCAGATCAGTTGCAGGATCTCATCGCTGCCTGCCCCAATGAAAATCTGGTCCGGATCCAGCCCGTGGAGACGCCCCAGGCTTTCGCGCAAATTAAGCGCCGCGCCATCGGGATATTCCTCCAGACTCTGCGTCGCGGCGATGACGGCTTCGCGCGCACGGGGGCTACA
Source organism: Pseudomonadota bacterium (assembly GCA_038747245.1). Taxonomy (GTDB): domain Bacteria; phylum Pseudomonadota; class Alphaproteobacteria; order Caulobacterales; family Hyphomonadaceae; genus UBA5336. The sequence goes on from JBCDJY010000002.1 coordinate 330,369, forward strand.
CCCCAACGGGTTCTCATTACTCGACAATTTGTGCCCGCCGGGCCGGGCCGGGGCGCCAGGCGTGTAGGGCGAAATCTCCGAGAGGGCGGCAAGGGGGCGGGGGCCGAGCATCTGGCAGTTCCGTATTGGCCAGGGCACTTGCTGGCGCCCGGCCGCAGCCCGGTCAAGCCTTCCGCGGAAAAAGTCCCCCGCCTGGGACAGCGCCGCGCAGCCCATCTGCCTGCTTTAACCGGCCCACCCCTGTGGACAGCCGGCCAGCGCGCCTTACAAACCGGGGCCTGATGCCCGATGCGCCCCCTGCCACGATCGATAGCTTGCAAAAGCGCGCGCTCCCCAGCCCGCTCACCCTGGATTGCGGGCAGGTGCTGGAGCATGTCGAGATCGCCTATGAAACCTGGGGCACGCTGAACGAGGCGCGTTCAAACTCCGTCTTGATCTGCCATGCCCTGACAGGCGACCAGTTCTGCGCCGGCGAGAACCCGGTCACAGGGCGTCCGGCCTGGTGGCCGCGCATGGTCGGGCCTGGCAAACCCATCGACACCGATCGCTATTTCGTCATCGCCACAAACGTCCTGGGCGGATGTATGGGCACCACTGGCCCGGCAAGTCTTGCCCCGGACGGCGCGCCCTGGGGCACCCGGTTTCCGGTCATCACCATTGCCGATATGGTCCGCGCGCAACGGGTATTGCTTCAGGACCTGGGGATCGACCGCCTGTTCAGCGTTCTCGGCGGCAGCATGGGCGGGATGCAGGTCTTGGAATGGGCCATCCAGGCGCCTGGCGCGGTGATGAGCGCCGTGCCGATCGCCACATCGGCGCGCCATTCGGCCCAGAACATCGCATTCTACGAAATCGGGCGCCAGGCGATCATGTCCGACCCAGACTGGCGTAGCGGGGCCTACCTGTCCGAAGCCACCCGGCCGGACCGCGGCCTCGCCATTGCCCGCATGGCCGCCCACGTCACCTATGTTTCAGAAACCGCCTTGAAGCGGAAATTCGACCGCGACTTGCAAGACCGCGACAGCGCCAGTTTCAGCTTCGATGCTGATTTCCAGGTGGAAAGCTATTTGCGCCACCAGGGGCGCAGCTTCACAGACCGGTTCGACGCCAACTCCTATCTCTATGTCACCCGCGCCATGGACTATTTTGATCTGACCGGGCGCACCGGCGCCGGCTTGGTGGACGCGTTTGCCGGCTCACCGGTGCGGTTTTGCCTGTTTTCGTTCAGCTCCGATTGGCACTATCCGCCCCCAGAAAGCATGACGATCACGCGCGCGCTCATCGCGGCGGGGGCCGATGTCAGCCATATGGAAATCGAGACGGACAAAGGCCACGATGCTTTTCTGCTCGAAGAGCCGGCCTTCGAAGACGCCCTGGCGGGCTTCCTGGACTCCACCGCGCGGCGCGCAGACCTTTGAGCGCGCGCGCTGACCACGCTGCAATCGCGAGCCGCGTGCCTGATGGGGCGCGGGTGCTCGACGTGGGGTGCGGAGATGGCGAGCTGCTTGCTTTGCTCCGCGCCGAGAGGCAGGCCGATGCGCGGGGTATGGAAATCGACAGCCGAGGCGCCGGCCTGGCGATCGCCAGGGGCCTGTCGGTCATCCAAGGCGACGCCGATACCGACTTGGAGATCTTCCCCGATAATGGCTTCGACGTGACGATCCTGTCCAAGGCGCTCCAGCATATGCTCCGGCCAGGCCACGTCCTTGCCGAGCTGACGCGCCTGGCGCCGCGCGTGATCGTGTCGTTCCAGAATTATGGATATATGCCGCGGCGGCTTCACCTGCTCGTGCGCGGACACATCCCAAGCCAAGGCGCCTGGTACCGCGAGCAGGTGATCCACCCTTGCACGGTTTCCGACATGTTGATGCTCGCGCGCGATACCGGCCTGGCCCCCGTGGCCGCAGCCCCGGTTACAGGCCGCAGGGTCGGCGCGTTCAAGAAGAACGGCTTCGGCCGCCTGAACTGGGCGGCGCGGGATGTCATCGCCGAATTTGCCAGGGCGTAATGCGTCCGGCCGATCACGCCTTGTGGTAGGGCGTGCCAAGAAGCAGGGTGCCGGCGCGGTAAAGCTGCTCACACAGCATGACCCGCACCAATTTGTGCGGCCAGGTTTGGGGCCCGAACGCCAGTTTCGAAGCCCCAAGGCCCGTCACGGCGGGCCCATGTCCCTCGGCGCCGCCGATCAGAAAGCACAAATCCCCCGCCCCACCATCGCGGCGCTGCGCCAGGAGGCGGGCCAAATCCTTTGACGAAAGCAGATCACCGCCCTCGTCGAGGGTGATGACAGATGCGCCGCCA
>JBCDJY010000003.1:0-205188 GCA_038747245.1 Pseudomonadota bacterium
GTTTGCTGCCCGCAGGCTGGAAGGTGCGCGTGAGCTGGCCGGCCCCCAGGGCCTGGCCTGCGGCTACATGCTGCGCGCGGCCTGGCGGGCAGCCTGCCGCGAGGTGTTGTATCTGGAGATGTTCGTGCGCCGGTTGCTGGTGGCCATGGCCGGCGATGTGGTGCTGGCGCCGCTGGCGAAGACGCCCGCGCCCGCCAAGCCGGATCCCAAAGCAGGCGCCAAGCCCGCCAATGCGGCGCCCAGCCTGCCGAGCTTCTCAATCACCGATCCGCCCTACGCACCAGTCAATTGCCTCAATCTGGTCTCGGCCACGCCGCTGCCGGCCCTGCCCCTGCCAGGCACGCCCCGGCCCGGCGCGGCCTTCATGCTGGCTGGCCCAAGCCCCGACCCGGTCGTGTCGGCCCAGCGCCTGGCGGCCCGGTTTGCCGCCCTCGCCGCGGCCCTGGAGGCGCCCGAGCACTATGCTGCCCGCATTGCCCGGCGCCTGGAGCGCCGCCGGCTGGGTCTTGTCCGCAGCGCTGCGCGCCGTGTGATCAGGCTCGGCTATCCGCCGGCCCTGGTGGGGCGCCGCGCCAACGTGCTCGATTTGCCGCGAAGCTCGTATTACGAGGCCGAGCGCCTGGCGCTGCTGACGCTCAACCGCGGCCCGCCGCCGGGCGCACCGTGACGTCCGCCACGCCCCGCCGGCAGACGCCGCGCGGGGGCGCAGTGCGTGGAGGATGGGCGTGGAGCATGGGCGTGGGGCTAATGCGCGCGGCCATTATACGATGCGAGGCCACGCCGGTGGCGCAGCCGGAAAAGGAGGTCTGATGGCGCCGTAAAAGGCTAGATCTACTCGGCCGCGGGGGCTGCTGGGCGCGCGTCGCTCGGCGCGTCAGCTTCCGCGCCCGGGTCCGGTTGCGGCCGCCCGCGGGAGAGGGTTTTCATCACCCCGTCGCTGTCGGCATCAGCACTTGGCGCGTCTTCGGCCTCGGCGCCGCGCTTCCTATAGGTCCGGCGCCGGCGGGGTTTTGCGCCCTCGTCGCCGTCAATGACCTTGAGCGGGTCAGCGGCGGGCGCCTCATCGCCCTCGGCGGGCTCAGCCTCCTTGGCGCGGGCGCTGCGTCCTTGGCGGCGGGGCTTGGCGCCGTCCTCAACGGCCTGCTCGTCATGGCCGTCCTGGGGTTTGCCGCCATCCTCGCTGCGCGCCTCAACGGCGTCGGCGGATTTGGCTTCGCCCTCTTCACCGGCCTCGCCATGGGTGTCGCGGCGCGGTTTGTCCTTAGGCTGCATGGCGGCCAGCAAGCGCTGGTAATGTTCAGCGTGCTGGAAATAGGCCTCGGACATGACCCGGTCACCCGAGGTCTGGGCGTCGCGGGCGTATTGCAGATACTTGTCCAGCACCTGCTGGGCCGAGCCGCGGATTTTCACATCCGGTCCGTTGCTTTCAAAATGTCGGTTGGGGTTGTTTCCCCCACCGCCAGACCGGCGGTTGCGCCCGCGTTGGCGTTTCATATTTGCTTCCCTGGTCTCGTCCGGGCTTGCTCGCAAGCCGCATTCGGGTTCCGCGCCAGGCCCCCCTTGGGCCCGAATTCATCGCACTGTACGCGGGCTGCAGGCCATGGGCCCGGATGGGGGCGCCGCTGGCCGCAATCACTGCCTAGCGCGACGCGGCCCGCTCGCCAAGTCCCAATGCTCGCTTCACCTGTGAAAAGGCGCGCGGGCGGCAACCACCCGGTCATGGCCGGACAGATCCTGGCGGCAATCGGCCTGGACAAATCCCGCCGCGGCGAGCAGATCGAGCACCGCTTTGCGCTGGTCATGGCCGATCTCCAGGACGAGCCAGGCCCCGGGCTTCATCCGCGCCCGGCCAAGCGCGATCAGCTCGCGGTAGGCCGACAGGCCATCGGGCCCGCCATCCAGGGCCCCGCGCGGGTCATGGTCGCGCACCTCCGGCTCCAGCGTCTCGATCACGCCGGCGGCAATATAAGGCGGGTTGGACATGATGAGGTCAGCCGCGCCCCAGCCCTGCCACGCCGCCCAGGACACGGCCTCGAACCTGGCCGCGCCGGCAAGGCCCGTCGCCTCCGCATTGGCCTCGGCCAAGGCTATCGCGTCGGCGCTCACATCAATCCCGGCGCCGGTCAGCCCTGGGCGCTGGGAGAGGGCGGCGAGCAAAAGACAGCCCGACCCGGTGCCCAGATCGGCCAGGGCCGCGGGCCCCTCGCCCGCCAGCTCCAGGGCCCAATCGACCACCGCCTCGCTGTCGCTGCGCGGCACCAGCGCGCGGGCATCGCACAGAAGGTCCAGGCCATAAAACTCAGCCCGGCCCAGTACATGCGCCAAGGGCTCCCGGCCGGCCCGACGCCTCAGCAGCGGGTCGAGCCGGGCGGCGAGGCCCGGCGGCGGCGCGTCGTGGCTGGCGGCAATCAGGCCGGCGGCATCGATGCCCATGGCATGGCCCACCAACAGGCGCGCCTCGCGCTTGGCCGCCTCGATCCCTGCGCCCGCCAACCTTCGCTGGGCCCAACACAGCACCCGCCCAAGCGTGGCCGCGCTCACCGGTCGTCGCCTGCATCCATGGCGGCCAGCTTCAGCGCCTGGTCTTCCGCGCGCAGGGCATCGATGACATCGCCCAGGGCATCGCCGGAGATGATCTTGTCGAGATTATGCAAGGTGAGGTTGATCCGATGATCGCTGACCCGGCCCTGGGGGTAATTATAGGTGCGGATCTTTTCGGACCGGTCGCCGGAGCCAACCTGGCTTTTGCGGGCATCGGCGCGGGCCTTGTTCTTCTCTTCCCGCTCTCGCTCATAGAGCCTGATTTTCAGCATCTCCATGGCTTTCTCCCGGTTCACGTGCTGGGACTTCTCAGAGCTGGTCGCCATGATCCCAGTGGGCAAATGGGTGATCCGAACGGCCGAGTCTGTCGTGTTGACATGCTGCCCGCCGGACCCGGAGGCGCGCATCGTGTCGATCCGGATTTCGTCGGGCTTGATGTCGATTTCCACATTCTCCGGCGCCGGCAAAACGGCCACGGTGGCAGCCGAGGTGTGGATGCGGCCCTGGGTCTCGGTCTGCGGCACGCGCTGCACCCGGTGCACGCCCGACTCCCATTTCATGCGGCCAAACACCTGGTCTCCTGAAATATTGGCAGTGATCTCCTTGTACCCACCCGCGTCGCCGTCCGACACCGAGACCAGGCCCACCTTCCATCCCTGGAGCTGGGCAAAGCGCTGGTACATGCGAAAGAGGTCGCCGGCGAAGAGCGCCGCCTCGTCGCCGCCCGTGCCGGCGCGCACCTCCAGAACGATATTCGCCTTGTCGTCCTCGTCTTTTGGCAGGAGCAAAAGCTGGAGGTCTTTTTCAAGGGCCGGCAGGGCGTCTTTCAGCGCGAGCGCTTCTTCCCTGGCAAGCTCGGCGAGGTCCTTGTCATCGCCGGAGATCAGCGCCTCGGCCTCGGTCAGGCCGGCGCGCGCGGCGATCACTTCGCGCGCCTTGTCGGCGACTGATTTCAAGTCGGCATGCTCTTTCGACAAGGCGACGATCTCGTCAGCCTCGGTTGCCGCGCCCATACGCGCTTCGACCTCGTCAAAGCGGTCAACGACCTGTTCGATCCTGGATTGGGGAAGGCGCGCCATCCCCACCATTTAGGCTAGCCCGATAGGGAGAGGAAGGCCCGCACCACTTCCTTCAAGACCAGGGCGGTCAGTACAAGGCTCGCCAGAGCAAACACGTTGAAGCGGAGCATCACGGTTCCGACAACGGCTTGGATAAACGAATGAACCACCCGCAGCGCCACATAGGCCCATGCAAGACCAAGGGCGATCGTATCGCCCCCGCCCGTTAGCGCCGCAAAGGCCATAACCGCGTAGAACAATACAGGCTGCTCGTGGAGGTGGTTGTAATTGTCGGCAACGCCGCGCGCTGTGGCGGGCAATTTGTCTTTCCATCCAGAGTCAGGGTGGCGCGCGGTTTGGGGGTGGATACGCGCCTTCTGCATCGCCGGCACGCGCGTGATGTAGAGCCAAAACCACATCACAGAGGTCCACAACACCAGGGCAAGAACCGGCAAGAGAAAGGTCAGTTGAGCAAGATCAGGGTCCACAGGCGCCTCCAATGCTGGGCCTTGGCTCCAGGAATTGGCCGCCGGGTTCAAGTCTGACCCAGGGTTAGGGCCCGCGACAGGCGGCGGTTTGGGCAGCTAGGAAGCCAAGCATCGCGTCAACATCGCGCCGGTCCGTGCCATGGCCACCGGCGCGCAGAAAATACGCAAGGCCTGCACTCGGCGCGAAACTGAGGAGGCCATCGCCGAGCAGACCCTGGCGGCCGTACAGTTCGTACACGGCGCTGGCCGCTGCGGCCGCGCGATAGGTTGAGTTTGGATCTGACCAGACATCGCGCCGGCCATTGCCGAGGAACACCGGCGTCGGCGCGAGCAGCGCCAGAAGCTGGTGCTGGTCCACCGACAAGGCGCTTGGCGTGCGGGCAGCAGTGTCAAAGCCCGGCGCAAACCAATGGGGATAGGTCTCGGCGACCCGTGCGATGCCCTCGCCCACGCGCGATCGCGACAAGGCCGCGCCGCCAAAGCCGGACTGGTGGGACAAGACGAAATCAATCCTGCGGTCGAAGATGCCCCCAAGCAAAGCCGATTTGCCGTGGCGCGAATGGCCATAGACGGCGATCTTGTCTGGGTTGAGCCAGGGCTCAGTTTCCAAAACGTCGATCGCCGCCTTGTAGGCATAGGCCCAAGCGATCAGCGCGCCGCCGGCTTTTCCGGGCTCAGTGCCGGCCAAGCGCGCCAGGGTTTCCTGGCCGAGTTGAACGCGGTCGGGCACCACATCGCTGCCATAGTAATTGGCATAGGCAAAGCCGGCTTCGAAATACCGCTCGAAGGGAACTTTGGCGATGTATTCACCGAAAATGTACTCAATCAGCCACGGCACATCGGTCGATGCGCACGGCGCCCCCGACGCTTGGCTTAGCGCGCGGGATTGGAAGACGCCGCAATTGTCTGAGAAGGTTTGACCAATGACGATCCCGAGGCTCGCCGGCTCGGCAGCCTTGGGCACGGCCAGGCCGAGGAAAAACTCTTCGGCCGCCTCGCCCGCGCCAAGGCGGATGCGCAGCTCTTCCAATCGGGCAAGCCCGCCGGCGAAATCGGGATCGGCGGTGCGCCGCGAGACCAGAGTGACTTCCAACTGCTCCGGCCAGGGCCCGTAGACAACCTCCTGGAATGCACTGAGAAGGCCGGCGCGCTCAGCCTCCCATTCGGCGAGTGTGGCGGCGCTCAGGCGCGGCTCGGGGGCAGGCTTGTTGCCGGTCTCCAGGCTGGCATAGTTCAGGCCCAACATGGTGCAGCTCGACATCACCGCAAGCGTGGCCAAGGCGGCGAGCGTCAGCACAACATATTTGACGATACGACCTAGCAGCGGTGCCTCCCCGACCGACCTTTCGAGGCCTAGCGCCCAAGGCGACGCGCGGCAACGACCTCTCGCAAATGTCAGGCAAATGCCGGGCCAGGTCAGAACCGGTCGAGCAGTCGCTCCAGATATTCCCGCTCTTCTTCGGTTTCGCTATCGTCGAAGCGGCGACGTAGCTCGTCGAGGATGTCTTTCGCCCGTTGCCGCTCGGCGTTTTCGGGAACTGTCACATCGCCGCCGTCGCCCGTGCCCCCAATCGGCCGGCCAAACGGGTCTAGGCCGCGCTGGTCACTCTCTTCGCTGGCAAGGTCCCCTCGGCGCATCTCTTGAAGCGCGTCTAAAGCCGCTGCGAGCTCTTCGGACAGGTCGCGTAGTTCTCCCGTGGCGCGCTCCTGAAGGCGATTGGCCAGGCGCTGATCGCCGCGCTCCAGCGCGCCGGCGGCCCGGTCCTGGAGCCGGGCCACATTGCCGAGGCGGTCACGGGCGGCCTCATCCAAGGGGCCGCCTGCGCCGTTGCCAGCGCCGTCCTCGTCCTCCGCGCCGTCAGCTGCGCCGCTGCCTTCCTCATCGCCGGGTGCCTCGCCGCGCCCGAGCCGGCCGGTGCGTTGGGCGAGATTTCTTTGGCGCGTTCCAAGTCCGTCGCCGGCGCCGGTCTCACCCTCTTGTCCACCTTCGGCGCCCTGCTGGCCAGGGGGGCCTTCGGGGCCGGCCGCACCGGAGCCTTCGCCGCGGTTTTCTGCGAGGGTGTCATCGTTGAGCTCTCGCTGCTCACGGAGTAAATCAGACAGGGCCTCAAGCGCGTCCGTCAGCTCCTGCTCTTCCTCGGGCAGGTCGCCCTCTTCGCTGTCTCCCTCGCCGGCCTCTCCGGGCATTGCAAACCCGTCGCCGCCGCCGGAGCCGCCCTGCTGGAACTCCAAATTTTCCAGCATGTTTGTGATGTCGGAGAGCAGCTGGCGCGCTTGGTCAGAGGCGCCGGTCTCGGCCAAATCCTCAAGCGTGTTGAGCATGTCTTCAAACTGGTTTGCTCCAAGACCGCCGCCACCGCCCTGGGGGCCCATATCGGTCATGTTCGGCGCCTCAGTGCCATTGATGAACGCCTCGGCCATTTTCGCGGCGATGTAATTGTTGGCCGCTTCGCGAAACGCCTCCATCAAGCGGCGAATTTCATCTTCCGATGCGCCGTCGCGCAACGCCTGCTCAAGCGCGCGGCGGGCAGCCAGCAGGGCGCGCAAGGCATCGGCCGAGCTGCCATATTCCGCCTTGAGGGCAACCTGCCAAAGCAGGGTGTCGACGCTGTCCGCATCGCTCTTGGAAGGCGCCGAGGCCAGGATGCCATGGGCCATGCGCAGGCCGAAATAGACCGATCGGTCCTCGAAGTAGCGCTCCGGCTCGAGCGTGAGCGCGTCAAGCAGGCCAGCAGCCAGGCGCACATCTTCCGGCGCCGCATCCAGGCGATGGGTCGCCGCGGCATTCACGCGGCCATCGTCCAGCGCGTCGGTGCCCGGTCCCAGGTCGCCCAGGTCGTCATAGCCCCGCGGCTCGCGCAGCACCGTTACGCGGATTTCCTGGGCCGCCCGGGCGAGGGGCTGGAGCAAAAGCTTCTCCGGTAAAACAAACGGCAGGACGCGGCTGCGGCCCTCCTGGCCGGCGCCGTCCGTGGCCACGAGTTGGACGTCGACCTCCAATCCGGCCCAGCGGTGGCGCATGGTCTCCAGCTTGACGGTCTCTTCTGCTTCGCGCGGCGAGACCGGGCCCATGGGAATGGCGAGCCTGTCTTCAGCGTCCGGCGCGGCGGGGTGGGGCGTCCTTAAGCGGATGGCGAGTTGCAGCCGCTCAATTCCGAAATCGTCTTCGGCCGCCCACTCAAACTCCATTTCGTCCGTTGTGGTGATCGCCGGCAGGGTCACGAAGCGCACCGAGGGGGCGCTATCGGGGGACGCAAGAAACGTCCAAGCCGCCCGCTCGCCCCACCAATGGACGGACAGGCGCGTCGTTTCACCCAGGGTCGCCTCGGCCTCAAATGCCCCATCCGGCGTGGCGAGGAAACGCTGGCGGCTGCGCCCGCTGTCGCCGGACAGCACCAGGGAGGGCGCGGCGCGGTGAAACGCCCGCAGGGTGACTTTCGAGCCGGCAGGTATGCGGACATCATCCATGCCCGCCTCAAGGAATATGGGCGGGCGGCGGGTGTGGGCCGGGGGCGTCACCCAAGCCTCCACGCGAAGCGCGTCGGCGCCGGCCAAGGCGCCCAAATTGGGCAGAAGAGCTTGCTGCAGACGGCCGGCTCGATCGGCGCCTGCAAAGACCAGCGCGCCAATCAGTATTGCCGGCAAGGCAAAGCGCAGAAAGGCCGGGTCAATTTGCCTCCACGCGGCGCTGTAAGTCGGCGCCTTGAGGCTGGCGGCTTCTGCGCGAAGGGTTTTGGTGTGGGCCTGCCACAGGCGCTGGGCCTCAGGCGTTGGCCGGGCCGGGCGATCTGCCAAGCCGCTCAACGGGCGCAGCTTGGATTGCCGATCAAGCGCGCGCTCGGCGCTCATCGCCGGCACGGGCTGGTAGCGCCTAAGCCCGCGCACCACCAACAGGGCGAACACCAACAGCGCGGACAGGCACAGCCCTGCGGCAATCACCGGTGAGACCTGCTCGAGCGCGCCCAGAAGCGCGGCACTAAGATAGGCAAACGCAAAGACGAGCGCGGGCGCAAACGCGCGCAGTAGGGCCAGGCGACCGAGGCGGCCGCGTGTGCGGGCAAGCTGCGCCCTCAGGCCAGGAATGTCGGTTAGGATTTCCACTCTGGATACGTTTCCAATTGGATCATCTCTTCAAAACTCGGGCGCCTTCGAACGGTGTGCCATTGCTGGCCGCGGACAAGCACTTCCGGGACCAACGGACGCGCATTATATTGCGACGACAACGCCGCGCCATACGCGCCGGTAGACATTATGGCCAAGAGATCGCCCCCGGCAACGCCCGTAAGCGCGCGTTGCACGGCAAATCGATCCGTCGACTCGCAGACCGGGCCCACAACATCGAACTGGCGCGTCTCATCCCCGTCGCGGGGGGCTTTGACCGGTACAATCTCATGGTGGGCATCATACAGCGCAGGACGCAAGAAATCGTTCATGCCGGCATCGACAACGAGAAAGGTCCGGTCGGGCGCGTTCTTCAGGTAGAGGGCCCGGGTCAGCAGCACGCCGGCATTGGCCGCGATGACCCGGCCCGGCTCCAGCACCAAAGCCCCGTCGAAATCGCCAATCACGTCGGCGATCATCTCGGCGTAGGCCGCTGGGCTGGCGGGTGCATCGCCGCGGGCATAGGGCACGCCCAGGCCGCCGCCCAAGTCTAGGCGCGAGATTGCATGGCCCGCCTCTTGGAGCGACTTGGCAAGGGCCACCGTTTTGGCGAACGCGGCGCGCATGGGCGCCAGCCGATCGATCTGGCTGCCGATGTGAACATCGACGCCCACCACCGATAGCCCCGGCAGGCGGGCGGCTTCGTCGAACACGGCGGGGGCGGCGTCCCAAGGCACGCCGAATTTATCGCCGGCCTTGCCCGTGGAGATATTCGGGTGGCCGCCGGCCTCCACGTCGGGGTTGACGCGAATTGCGACCGACGCGGTGCGGCCCATGTCGCAGGCCACCTCCGACAGGGTGCGCAGCTCTGCAACGCTCTCCACATTGAACTGATAAATGCCTTCAGCCAGGCCCAGGCGCATTTCTTCGCGGGTCTTGCCGACGCCGGAAAAAACGATCTTGCGGGCTGGAATGCCGGCCCGGCGGGCGCGCTGCAATTCGCCCCCGCTGACCACATCGGCGCCCACGCCCTGGGCCGCCAGGGTGGCGAGCACGGCCAAGTTGCCGTTGGCTTTCACGGAAAACGCGATCAGGCATTCGATATCGTGCATCGCCTCGGCGATGACGCGGACATGGCGCTCCAAGGTCGCTGTGGAGTAGACATAGACCGGCGTGCCCACCGCCTCGGCCACTTGGGCGAGGGACACTTCCTCACAGGCAAGCTCGCCGCCTCTATGGCTGAAATGGTGCATGCCCGCCGCTCAGCCTGCGCGTTCCGCGGTCACATCTTCAAGGTCGCGCTCCTCAATCGGCTGGACCGGCACGCCGAGGGGGATTTCGCCGCCGAAACGATTGTAAACCGCGCCGCCGGTGCGCCTGAGGCGGGTCTCGTCATAGGCGACCGGGGCGTCCACGGGCGCGGCTGCGCTTGCCGGCAGGGCCGTCACCTGCACGGTGTCGGCTCCGGTCTGTATCCCGGCGCAGGCCGCGAGCCCGGCCGAAGCGAGAAGAAGAAGGACGGAGGCAGAGTGCGGCAGGGCCATATCGATTGCCTTATCTTGCCGGTGCTGATGGCCCGCCGAGCAATTCATCTTCCGGGTCGGGCGCATCGTCGCCGCCCTCCCCTTGCGAAGTGCGCTCGTCGCGAAAATCATCAAGGCCATCGGTTACGCGCCGGTCCAGCGGCTCGGCGGGCTCCAGCTCGTTTGGCGTGCCAAACAGGGGGTCTGGACGGGTCAGATCGCCTTGCAGTCCGCAGGCCGACAGGGCCGCCAGACTTGCCAGACAAATGAGGGTCTTCGCCAGTCGCTGCATATCAGGTCTCCAAGGCCAAGCGTTGTTTCCATTGTGCCACTTGTTCGCCGACGCGAACAGGCGCCGTGCCGCCATAGGACGTTCGGCTGGCCACCGAGCGCTCGGGCGACAACACATCGAACACGCCGCCGTCGATGTTCTCGGCCTTTTCCTGCATCGCTTCCAATGACATTTCAGACAGCCCGATGCCCTTGGCTTCTGCAGCGGCCACGAGCTCGCCGGTTACCCGGTGGGCCTCGCGAAACGGCATAGCACGCTCGCGCACCAGCCAATCGGCAAGGTCAGTGGCGGTGGAATAGCCGCGGCCAGCGGCCTGGGCCATGGGGCCGGTATGGAATGTCATCGTCTCGACCATCCCGGCCATGGCCCGCGTGCACAGATCAAACGTATCAAAAGCTGAAAAGGTGAGCTGTTTGTCGTCCTGGAGGTCTTTGGCGTAGGCGAGCGGCAGGGCTTTGGTCGCGCCTTGCAAGCTGGCGAACTGGCCGGTGATGAGGCTCGCCTTGGCGCGGATCAGCTCGGCGGCGTCGGGGTTGCGCTTCTGCGGCATGATGGACGAGCCCGTCGACCAGGCGTCCGAAAGCGTCGCAAAGCCAAAATGCGGGCTCGTCCACAGCACAATTTCCTCCGCAAGCCGGGAAAAATGGGTCGCCGAGATCGACAGCGCGGCGAGCGCTTCAAGGGCGAAGTCGCGCGACGACACCGCGTCCATTGAATTGGCCATGGGCCGGTCGAACCCGAGCGCTTCGCTGGTCGCGTCTCGGTCGATCGGAAATCCGGTGCCTGCCAGGGCCGCCGCGCCGAGGGGACACTCATTCAGCCGCGCCGCGCAGTCGCCAAGACGCCCGCCGTCGCGTTCAAACATTTCCACATAAGCCAAGAGATGGTGGCCAAGGGTGACTGGCTGGGCGGTTTGGAGATGGGTAAAACCCGGCATCAAAGCGTCGGCGGTCTCCTCGGCGCACACCACCAAAACACGCTGGAGGGCCTTCAGGCGCGCGCGCGCCTCGCCGAGTGCCCCCCGGGTCCACAGGCGAAAGTCGGTGACCACTTGGTCATTGCGCGAGCGGGCCATGTGGATCCGGCCGGCAGCCTCCCCGATCAGGGTCTGCAACCGGGCCTCAATATTCATATGGATGTCTTCCAGCGCCGCATCGAACGGAAACGTACCGGCGGCGAGTTCTTCGACAATCTGGTCCAGCCCGCCCTGGATCGCGCCATGGTCCTCCTCTGACATGAGGCCCATCTCCAACAGCATATCGACGTGGGCGCGCGATCCAGCCACATCCTCTCGGGCCAGGCGCTTGTCGACATCAATCGAGGCATTGATCGATTGCATCAGATCGGCCGGGGACGCGGCGAACCGCCCGCCCCAAATGGCCTGGCCTTGCCCGGTCTTGGTCGCCATATCGTGGTCCTCTCGCTCGCCCCGCCCAATTGGAGCTGTGATGTCCCGCCCCGTGACGCGCTATGCCTATTACGCCCTCTTCCTGATCGGGGCGATCACGATTGTCTACATCTTAGGGTCCGGGGCGGGCGGCCCGCGCTTTGGCAATCCCCTGGAGCGATTTGCGGAAGGCGATCTCTCTGGACTGGATTTCAGCCGCGCTGGGCAAGATGCACCGCTGGGCACATTCACCGGGCCGAGCGGCGAAGAGATGACCCTGGCTGACCTGCAAGGGCGCACCATCCTGGTCAATTTCTGGGCCACGTGGTGCGGCCCTTGCGAGCGCGAAATGCCCCATCTGGGCGCGTTGCAGACTGGGCGTGGCGGCGAAGACTTTGCCGTCATCGCCATCAGCGTGGACGATGCGCCGTCCAAAGAAGCCGCCCGCATCCGCTTGGACGAACTGGCCGGACAAGGCGTGCTGGACTTCTACCACGCGCCGCCGGAGGCTTGGGAGATCGTTTACGGCGCCGGCGCGGCGGGCTTTCCCACGAGCATCATTTACGATGAGACAGGGCAAGAGGTCGCCCGCCTCGCCGGCGAGGCCGACTGGAGCGCAGGGGTCGCCCTCGGATTTGTTGACGCTGTCCTGGCGCGCTGAGGCAGCTGGCCAGTGTAAGGGGGCGGCAAACGCTTGAAAGGGGCAAGAAGCGGGATCATAAGCGCGTCAAAACGAGGAACGCCCAATGAGCTTAGGCCGCTTTTTCGCCTGCACGTGTCCTGCCCTGTTTGCGCTCGCCGCCGCTGCAGGCTGCGTCACCTCAGATCAGGGCGCTGGCCCAACGCCGCAAGCTGCACCCGGTGCAGGCGAAGCTAAAAACGTGATCCTAATGGTCTCCGACGGCATCGGGTTTAACGGCTGGCTTGCTGCCGATTATTACCAGGGCCTGGCCGGCCGCCAGTCCTACCAAATCACCCGGCCGGGCGGCGCCCAGCCGTTGGTGTTCGGCATGACCCATGACGCGCTGAACCCAGTCGATGCAGCCGGCGCATTGGTGGCCGAGGGCGGCTCGGCCGCCGATGCCGTCCGCCAAGGCTATGATCCGGCGACGCGGTGGCAGCGGTTTGAGGCCACATTCCTCAACGATTTTGCCCCCGTCGCGCAGGCCTATACGAGTTACACTGATAGCGCGGCATCGGGCACGGCGCTCATGACAGGCCAGAAGACTGTAAATGGCCGGATCAATATGGATTGGAGCGGGCAGGTGGCCTTCCCCGCGATCGGCCAGATCGCGCTCGACCAGGGGCGGGCTGTCGGCGTTGTGGCATCGGTTATGGCCTCCCACGCGACGCCGGCATCGGTGATCTCGCACAATCGCTCGCGTAATAATTACGAAGAGATCTTCGCTGAAATGCTGGCCAGCGACCTCGCCGTGATCATGGGCGCCGGCCACCCCTTCTATAATGCGAATGGCGCGCCGCTCGGTCCCGGCGATACGCCGGACTTCCAATATGTAGGCGGCGAGGAGACGATGGACGCCTTGACCCGCCCGGGCGGCATTGACGGCGTCACCTTCATCGACGCGAAGGCGCAGTTTGAGGCCCTGGCCCTGAGCGAAGCGCCGCCCCGGCGCGTGGTCGGCATTGCACGGTCAAGCTCAACGCTCCAGGCCGCGCGTCAGGGTCTTGCCAGCGCTGACACGCCCTCTGGTATGGCGCTGAATCCCGCCGTTCCGGATTTGGCGACCATGGGGCTCGGCGCGCTGAATGTATTGAGCCAGAACCGTGAGGGCTTCTTCCTGATGATCGAAGGCGGCGCTGTGGACTGGATGGGCCACGCCAACAGTATGCCGCGCTTCATTGAAGAGCAGATCGATTTCAATGCGGCGGTGGACGCTGTGATCGCCTGGGTCGAAGACAATTCAAGTTGGGAAGAAACGCTCCTGATTGTCACCTCCGACCATGAGTGCGGCGGCATCTGGGGCCTGGGCACATGGACCAATAGCGAGGGCGGACCGGTGGCGACCGACCGCGAGGTCGAGAGCCTGTTGGCCGCGCGTTTTGATCCCGCAGAAGATGCGTTTAACGACTTCCTTGCCGTTCAGGATCGCGGCGCCGGCGCGCTGCCGGGATACCAGTTCGCCTCGGGCAACCACACCAACGAGCTCGTTCCGCTCTGGGCGCTCGGGCGCGGCGCGGCGGCGTTTGCAGGGTCGGCGCGCCGCGATGCCAAGGCCGCCGAACTGTGGGGCGCGCCCTATGGTTGGAGCGGCCTGTTTGTAGACAATACGGATGTGTTCTCGGTGATGGAGGCCGCGCTGACAGGCAGCGAGGCCGGCGGCGAGCGGGTCACGCCTTGAGCTTGTATCCAGACCGAAACAGCCACCACACCCCTGCACTTGTCAGAGCGCACAACACCCCGGACACAATGACGCCGACGCCCAGATCGCTGTTTGCGACCCCCAAAAAGCCGTATCGAAACCCGTCAATCAGATAGAAAAACGGGTCGAACAGGGCGAGTGTGTAAAACGGATCAACCATGACCTTTATGTCGTAGAATGTGCCTGACAGGAACGTAAGCGGCACGATCACGAAGTTTGTCACAGCGGCCAGGTGATCGAATTTGTCGGCCCATATCCCTGCCATGGCCCCCAGGGCGCTCAGCATGACTGAGGCGGCGGCGCCAAAATAAATCACGGCCCAAAGATGGGTAATCGCGAGGCTCGCCAAGCTGTCGACCTGGACTTGGCCAAAGGTCACCGCCCAAATCAGCGGTCCCGAAAAGTGGATTGCAACCGCAGAGACCGCCCCCACCAGAATCCCCCGCATTGCCGCGCCGGCAATGAAACCAACCGTCAGCTCAAGCGGCGAAAGCGGCGGCATAAGAAAGTCCACCTGGCTGCCCTGGATCTTGGCGATCGTCAGCGATGAGGACGTGTTCTGAAACGCGTTCTGCAGGATCGCCATGACAACCAGGCCCGGCGCGAGAAAATCGTTGTAGATCAGGCCTTCAAAGTCACCTGTAAGCTGCCCGCGGCCCCCGAATGCCAGCTTGAACACTGTCATGAACAAGAGCGTCGTTATGATCGGCGCAAACAAGGTCTGCATCCAGACCTTCAGGAACCTGCGGACTTCACGGGCGAAAAGCGTCCAGGTGCCCAAGGTGTTGAAGGCGCCGTAGCGCCTGGGCGGGCGCACAAAAGCCGCTCTATCCGGATCAGGCCTGGCCGTATCCACGGCGGTATCAAGGGTGTCTGCCATATCAGGGGTGTAGCCGCGCCGCGGCGAGATGGCGAGGGGAAACCCGCCACGAACGAAGCCAATCAACATCTAGTTTCCACAGGAAAGAGCCCACTTCATCTTGCGTATCTGATATCAGCTAGGCACAATATATAGATACTGAGCGACGGCGGGGGGCCTGCCGTTACCATATATAGGGCTCGCCTATGGCGGGAAACAGATGAGGTGCACCATGGCCTGGACCGAAGACCGCGTAGACGTTCTGAAGAAACTCTGGGCAGAGGGACACTCCGCGTCCCAGATCGCCAAGGAACTCGGCGGCGTGACACGAAACGCCGTGATCGGAAAGGTCCACAGGCTGGGGCTCTCGGGCCGGGCCACGCCGTCCCGTCCGGTCAAGCGCCCACCGCGTCTGGCGCGTCCCAAGCCGCAAGTCTTGCCCGATGGCACCGTGAAGACGCCGCAGCCGAAGGTGGCCAATCCCACGGCCCATAAAGCTGCGCGCGAAGAGCGCGCCCTGATCGAGAAACTGCCGCCCCTGGAACTTGAGGATGGCTCGAAAGCCACGGTCCTCAACCTGTCAAAGTGCATGTGCAAATGGCCCATCGGCGATCCTGCCGACCCCAATTTCGCATTTTGCGGGCGCAGAGCCACCGACGGCCCCTACTGCGCCGAGCACGCCAAGATCGCGTTCCAACCGGCGCGGAAGCGGGAGCGCAAAACCGGCGAGGCCTTTGATTACGTGCCCAAGCTCGCAGGCAGCGCGCGGTAGGGCGAGATCATCCAAGTGCAGGGCGGCCGCTACTAAGGCGCCCGGTCCTCAAAGGCCAGGGCCAATCCAGGCTCTGGCCAAGCCATTTTCACCAATTGGCCCGTGCCGGACATGCAAATCCAGGCGGTCCGTCGATCTTCGCCGCCAAACGCAATATTGGTCACCAGGGGGTCTGGCAGGGCAGTATGGGCGTGGTCTCCCTCGGGCGTGACCGTGGTGATGCCTCCATTCAAAATGGTCGCCACGGTCACATTTCCGGCCGCCGTTACCGCAAGACTGTCGAGATATTGCAGGCCGGGCAGCGTGACCACGACCCGTCCATCCGGGCCGAGCGGGTTTGTGCTGACCAGCTGGCCGGGCGCGGCGAGGTCAAACGCCCAGATGCGGGCCGTGAGCGTGTCGGCCATGTACACTGTCTTTTGATCTGGGCTGAGCCCAACCCCGTTCGGCGAGGTGTGGTGATAGGCCATTTCAGCGGCGTTGCCGGCCGTATCGACAAAATAGAGCCCGCCAAAATCGCGCTGGGTGGGATAGGTTTTGCCATGGTCGGTGAAGTAGAAATTCCCGGCATCATCGAAGACGATGTCGTTTGGGCCGCGCAGATCCCGCTCTCCGACCGTCTCCAAAACGCGCTCCACCTTGCCTGTACTCAGGTCGATGCGCTCAATCCGCCCGCCACTATAGTCATCGGGGCAATTGCCGGGGACCAGAAAGCCGCCGGCCTCGTGAAAAATGAACCCGCCATTGTTGCAACAGTAAAGCGCGCCGTCGGGCCCTAGCGCCAGGCCGTTCGGGCCGCCGCCCGGCTCGGCCACGGTCTCCCGCTTGCCCTCGCCCCAGATGCGGGTCACGCGCCCAGCGGCGATCTCCACTAAGATCACCGATCCGTCGGCCATGATCACTGGGCCTTCTGGAAACTTAAGGGCCTGGGCGATGCACTCAAAACTCATCGAAGGCTCCTTCACCAAGCCGGCGGACCCTAGCGCCCCGCCGCCTGCGCTGCTACTGCCCAGCGATGTTTAAAATCAGCACCGCGGGGCCGAGACAGGCCATAGAGGCGGCCTGGGACGTGCTTGCCTGGAGCGACCCGACACCGGCCGACGCCGTCGACGCAAAGGAAGACACGCATACCCAATGGCGCCTGGACGCCATTGCGCGCAGCCGCGAAAGTGCCGAGGCGTGCGTGCGCCTCATCGCGCAGTCTGTGCCTCAACTGGCTGCGAGCATTAGCGACCTGCCCGAGCGAGACTGGGTCGCCCACGCGCTTGAGGGTTTACCGCCCGTCCATGCCGGTCGCTTTGTCGTGTGCGGGCGCCACACGGCGCCGGCCATTGCGCCTGGCAAGACCAAGCTCTTGATCGAAGCAGGGCCCGCATTTGGCACAGGTCACCATGGCACGACCCGGGGGTGTCTCCTGGCCCTGGACAGCTTGCTGCGAGTGCGAAGGCCTGGCCGAGTGCTGGACCTGGGAACGGGCACGGGCGTCTTGGCGATCGCTGCGCTCAAGAGCGGCGCTGAGGCCGCATTTGCCACAGATATCGAAGCCGAAAGCGTCGCCACTGCGGCCGCGAACGCTGCGGCCAACAGGGTCAGCCGGCGTCTCCACGCCCGTGTTGCGCGCGGAGTGGGCCTTGCCGAACTTCACACCGCTCGGCGGTTCGATACCATTTTCGCCAATATCCTGGCACGGCCGTTGGTCGGTTTGGCCGGCGCGATAGAGCGCATAGCGAAACCGGACGCCGCGGTCGTTCTATCGGGCCTGCTTTCGTACCAGGAACCCCAGGTGCGACGGGCCTATGGCGGCCGGGGACTCATCCTCGCGCGCCGCCTGAGGCTCGATGGCTGGTCAAGTCTTGTCTATCTCAAACAAGGCCGGCACAGCCTGCATCGGTTCGCCTAGCGGTAGGCCCGGCGGGCAAATCGCGTCGCGCGGCGGGCGCGGCGCAGGGGCCGCTCAGTGTCGCTCCGAAGATGGGCAAGGGAGGCGCCAACAACCGGGTCGGTTGCATTCACGCCGGGCCGTGGCGCATCTACCACAGGGAAGGCATGGCCGGGGATGAGCGCATCGAGGCGTTTCATATTGTATTCCTATCTCACATTGCTGCATGTGCGAGATAGATAGGCAATATCCATGCAAATACTCTTAACAATTTCCGTCAATTGCCTGCATACCTGCATGGCTTGCTTGCAACTTCCCCATTCCGAGAAGGCAGGCTAAACCACTATGATGAGACAGTCGTTCGATGTACGCGGCGGCCCAGAAGACGGCCGGCAACACCTACCGATGCTGCGCGCGGCCATGGCCCGGCAAGACCTGGACGGCTTCTACATCCCCCATGAGGATGAGTACCAGAACGAGTATCTGCCGGACATGAATGAACGCCTGGCCTGGGCCACCGGTTTCACAGGCTCGGCCGGGGCTGCCCTGGTGTTCTCAGACCGGGCAATTGTTTTTATCGACGGGCGCTACACGGTGCAGGCCCGGACACAGCTCTGCCCGGATCTCTTTCAAATTGAAGCCCTGCCCGACCCGGGGCCCTTTGGCTGGCTGGCGGGGCAAGACCTGGCCGGCCTCGCCCTGGGATATGATCCAAGGCTCATCTCGGCAAGTGCCCTGGCGGAACTTGCGGCCGCAGCAGATGCCGCCGGCGCGCGCCTCATCAGCACGCTCGACAATCCGATTGACGCGGCCTGGGCTGATCGACCGCCGCCGCCTATGGCCCCCGCAGCGGCCTATCCCACAGCTTTGGCGGGCGTTCCCCATGAGACCAAACGCCAGGCCCTGGGCGAGTCCCTTGCCGCCGATGACGCCGACGCCGTGATCCTCACCAGCCCGGCTTCGGTAGCCTGGGCGCTGAACATTCGCGGCGGCGACGTCGCCTGCTCTCCCCTGCCGCTGGCGCGCGCCATTATTCGCCGGGACGGCAGTGCAAGCCTCTTCATCGATCAAAGCAAACTTGGCGATGATGTGCGCGCCCACCTGGGCAATAGTGTCGAGACCGCGCCCCTTGAGGCCCTGCCCGGCGCGCTCTCTGGCCTCGAAGGGCAACGCGTGAGCCTCGACCCCCAGGCCGCATCGGCATGGTTTTTCGAAACGCTCCAAGCGGCCGGCGCGAACATTCTGCGCCAACGCGACCCGTCAGTCCTGCCTCGGGCCTGCAAAACAGACGCGGAATTGGCCGGGACCAAAAACGCTCATCTGCGTGACGGTGTGGCCATTTGCCGGTTCCTGCATTGGCTCGATACCGAAGCCCAATCGGGCGAGGTGAGCGAAATTGAAGCGGCCTGTAAGTTGGAGGCGTTCCGCGAAGCTTTGGGCGAGCTGCGCGACTTGAGTTTCGAGACCATTTCAGGAGCCGGGCCGAACGCCGCCTTGCCCCATTACCGAGTGTCGACGGCGACCGATCGGCGCCTACACAAAGGCTCGCTCTACCTGGTCGACAGCGGCGGCCAGTATCTTGACGGCACCACCGATATCACGCGGACGGTGGCGATCGGCGCACCAAATGATGACATGGCGCGCCACTACACGCTCGTTCTGAAGGGCCACATCGCCCTGGCTGAAGCACGGTTTCCGGAAGGCACAACGGGCACGCATCTCGACACGCTGGCGCGCCATGCGCTTTGGCAGGCGGGGTTGGACTACGACCATGGAACCGGCCACGGCGTAGGCGTGTATCTGGGGGTCCATGAAGGGCCCCAACGCATCGCAAAGGCGTGGAATTCGGTGGCCTTATCACCAGGAATGATCGTTTCGAATGAGCCCGGCTATTACCGCGAGGGCGCCTACGGAATCCGGATCGAGAACCTTCAATACGTGACACAAGCGCAACAGATTGCCGGCGGCGAGCGCCCAATGCTCGGCTTTGCCAATCTCACCTGGGCGCCGCTGGCGCGCGCCCTGATCGACGCAGACCTGTTATCGCCTGGCGAGCGGGCTTGGGTGGACCATTACCATGCCGAGGTGGCGACCAGGATGGGTGAGCGCCTTGAAGGCAGCGCCGCGCAATGGCTTATCGAGGCCTGCGCCCCGCTTTAATCGCCCTGCCGAATTCCTCGGGTCACTGGGCGGGACCGCCCGACACCAAAGCGATCCAATCGGTTTCGCTCAACACCTGTACGCCCAGGTCTTCGGCTTTCTTAAGCTTTGATCCCGCGCCAGGGCCCGCCACGAGAAGGTCGGTTTTCCGCGAGACCGATCCCGACACCTTCGCGCCCAACGCGGCGGCGCGCGCCTTGGCCTCATCGCGCGTCATTTCCTCCAGTGTTCCCGTAAACACGACAGTTTTCCCTGCAACCGGACTGTCGGATTTGACCGCCTCTGCCGGAAGAACATCAATTTCCGACAGGAGCGCCTCGAGCATCTCGCGGTTTTGCGGCTCACCGGCAAACTCGGTCAGCGCGCGCACCGCTGTTTCGCCAATCCCGTCAATGGCAAGCAAGTCTTCCCAACCAGAGCACCCGGGACCATCGGCGCTGGCTGCAAGAACCGCAGACCAGAATTCCTCCCATGTTGCAAAGGTTCGCGCCAGGAGACCGGATGTGATCTCGCCGACATGCCGGATACCCAGCGCATTCAGAAACCGGGCGAAAGGCACCGACCGGCGGGCATCAATCGCTGCGATGAGTTTGGCTGCCGACGTGTCGCCAAAACCGTCCCATTCGGCCAAGGGCGGGCGGCCCGCCTCTGCGATCCTATCATCCAATTGGAACACGTGCTGGGGGGCTGTTGCGACCCCTGCTTCGAGAAACATCTCGATTTGCTTTGCGCCCAACCCCTCAATGTCGAGGCCTTTTCGGGACACAAAGTGCTTGAGGCGCTCCACCCGCTGGGCGCTGCAAATCAGCCCGCCAGTGCATCGCCGGCGCACGTCAACGCCGCCTTTCTCATCGACATCGCGCACTGCATCCGAACCGCAGACCGGGCAAGTTTGCGGGAAAGGGAATGCTGGCGCGCGATCTTTCCGGTCGGCGTCGAGCACGCCGAGAATCTGGGGGATCACATCGCCTGCGCGCTGCACTTCCACCAGATCGCCTTTGCGCACGTCCAAGCGCGCGATCTCATCTTCATTGTGCAGCGTGGCATTTGACACCACCACGCCGCCCACCGTCACCGGCTCAAGCCGCGCTACGGGGGTCAAGCTGCCGGTGCGCCCGACCTGAATCTCAATCTCCAACAGACGCGTGCGCGCCCGATCGGCAGGGAATTTATGGGCAATGGCCCATCGCGGCGCCCGGGTCTGCACGCCAAGGCGCGCTTGCCAATCCAATCGGTCGATTTTGTAGACCACGCCGTCGATATCGTAATCCAGGCTGGCGCGTTGGGCTTCAATATCGCGGTAGGCCTTGATGAGACCTTCCAGATCGACATGCCGGCTGAAGAGGGGATTGGTTGAAAACCCCCATTCCGCAAGCGCGCACACGCCGTCCCATTGCGTTTCGGCGAAAGCGCGCGCCGGGCCGCCCCAGGCATAGGCGAAAAATTCGAGGGCGCGCTGGCGGGTGATTTCGGGATCTTTCTGGCGCAGGCTCCCGGCCGCGGCGTTGCGTGGATTGGCGTAGGCTTTGCCGCCCGCCTCAGCCTCGCGCCTGTTCAGAACAGCAAAATCTGACTTGGACATGTAGACCTCGCCGCGCACCTCCAGGGTTTCCGGCCAGCCGGCGCCCGAAAGGCGCGCGGGCACGGTGGCGATTGTTTGAGCATTTGCTGTGACGTTTTCGCCCACCTTGCCATTGCCCCGGGTCGCAGCGCGCACCAAACGGCCATCCTGATAGCTCAAGCTCAGCGAAAGCCCGTCTATCTTCGGCTCTGCGGTGGCGGCAACCTCAGCTGCCGGGTCAAGGCCGAGAAACCGGCGCACACGGGCGAGGAAATCGGCCACGTCGGCTTCGGTGAATGCATTATCGAGGGACAGCATCGCCTCGGCATGGGCGGCTTTCGCGAAAACGCCGCTGGGCTCGACCCCCACCTGCCGATTGGGGCTGGCACTCGTGACGAGATTTGGGAACCGCGCTTCAATCTCGCCGAGGCGGACACGCAACCGGTCATAGGCCGCATCGTCCAAAACCGGGGCATCGTCTTGATAATAGGCGGCATCAGCGGCTTTGATCTTCCGGGCCAGCCGGGCCAATTCAACAGCGGCATCGGCCTGGCTCATCTGCGCGACCGGGAGCGTGTCCTTGTCTGGCTGTGGCATGTATCCTCCAGCAGCCGCTCTGCCGCCGCGCGCGCCTCGGGCGTCACCTCGACGCCCGCCAACATGCGCGCAATTTCTTCAGTTCGCCCACACCTGTCCAGACCCAACACCCGCGTGCGCGCGCCGCCTTTGCGCGGCGAACTCTTAGAAACAGACCACTGCGCATCGGCGGCCGCGGCAACTTGCGGGCTATGGGTAATGGCAAACACTTGCCGGCGGCCGCCCAAGCGAGAGAGGCGCTCACCGACGGCAGCCGCGACCGATCCACCAACACCATGATCGACCTCATCAAAGATCAATACGCCAACCGAGCCGGCCCCAGCCAATGCGCAGGTCAGGGCCAGCGAGAGCCTGGCCATCTCGCCGCCGGAGGCGACCTTAGACAGCGGCCCAAATCCAGCGCCGGGATTGGTCTCAACCTCAATTTCCACACGGTCACGCCCAGATGGGCCAAATCGGGCTTCCGGCACGGCCTCGACACGCACACGAACGCGCGCGCGCTCCAGTTTCAGCGGCGGCAACTCGCGCTTCACAGCCCGCTCCAAACGCCGGGCAGCGGCTGTGCGCCCCTGGCTGACCCGCTCCGCCGCGCCGTGCCAGCGCGCCCGCGCTTCGCGCTCGCATGCTTCGGCCTCAGCCAATTCGCGCGCGGCGGACTGGAAACTTTCAAGCTCGGCGCGTGCGTCAGCCAGCACAGCCGGCAGGGCGTCGGGATCAACGCCATGACGACGGGCCGCCGCCCGCAGCGCAAACAGGCGCCCCTCGGCAGCATCAAGCGCTTTGGGGTCACCGCAGGCCATGTCGGCCAGGCCCGCCAGCGCATGTTCGGCCTCGTAAAGCTCGATTGATGCGCGTTCAAACCCGTCGCGCGCGAGCACCGCCGCGCCATCCTCATACCCAGGCAATCCAGCCACGTGCTCAAGGCAGCGTGTTGCCCGGCCCAAAAGTCCAGCGACATCGAGATCGGCGAGGCTTTCAACCACATCGCCGACATGCTCGCGCACGCGTTCTGCCTGCATCAAGCGGCTCCGCTCCGCAGCCAGGGCCTCGATTTCGCCACTCTGTGGATCAAGCGCTTCAAGCGCCTCAACCTGGCCCGACAACTCTTCGATTAAGGCGTCTTCTTCGGCCCGGCGCGCCTTAAGCCGGCTGGCGACATCCCGGGCCGCCTCGAATTCGCGCCAGGCCGAGGCGCACTCGGCAAGCGCGCCCTCATGGCCGGCGAACTGATCGAGCAGATGCAAATGTTTGGCGGGTGACGCCAGGGCCGAGGCTGCGTTTTGGCCGTGTATTTCGACCAGGTCGGCCGCAAGGCGTCGCACCAGGGCCGTGGCCACCGGCTCGTCATTGACAAATGCGCGGGCAGGGCCGGTGCGGCGAAGCACCCGGCGCAGGGTGAGCGGCTCGTCGCACCCCTGGCCGACCCCAATGTCTGCGAGCTTTCCCCAAAGAGGGTGTTGCGGCGGCAACTGAAACTCGGCGGTTACGCTTGCCTCGTCGGCGCCCGCGCGAATAAACCGCCGCTCTGCCGGCCCGCCCAAGGCCACGCCCAACGCGTCAAGGATAATGGACTTCCCTGCCCCGGTCTCCCCCGTGAGTGAGGTAAATCCGGCGCCCGTTTCCAGGCACATTCGGTCTATCAATACGAAGTTCCGCAGAGACAAAGCGTTGAGCATAACGCGTCCCTAGCACTAGAACAAACATAGAACAACCCCGCCGAGCAGGGCTTAGAACAGCCGAGACAGCCAGCCTTCGCGGGGGGCATCGACATCTGTTGAAAGCCCTCGGCCGGTCAGCAAATCATAGGATTTTTCATACCACTCGCTGTTGGGGAAATTATAGCCTAGCGTTGCCCCGACGGCCTGGGCTTCACCGCGCAGGCCGATCGAAAGATAGGCCTCAACGAGGCGGTGCAGCGCTTCGGGCACGTGGCTGGTGCCGTCATATTGATCAATCACGTTCTTGAATCGGTTGACGGCGGCAAGATGCTCATTGCGACGCAAGTACCAGCGCCCAATTTCCATGTCTTTGCCGGCCAATTGATCGCGGACCATGTCGAGTTTCAGGGCAGCATCCTTGGCATACTCGCTGTCTGGAAACCTGCGGACCACTTCGGTGAATGCCGCCTGGGTCAACTCGGTGGTGTTCTGGTCCCGGCCGACATCTACGATCTGTTCAAAGTAGGACACGCCGACGAGATAATAGGCATAGGCGGCGCCATCGGTGCCCGGATGCAAAGAGATGTAGCGCTGGGCGACGGCAACCGCATCGTCATATTCCCGCGCGCGATAGTGCGCGAAAGCCGTCATCAACGTCGCCCGCCGCGCCCACTCCGAGTAGGGGTGTTGGCGCTCGACTTCATTAAAATAGAGGATCGAGTCGGCGTAATCCCTGTCGTCGAGTTCGCTCGCCGCTTGGCTAAACAGTGCCTCGACCGGTCGCTCCACGTAAACGAGGGACTCCCGACGCTCGGCAGATTGACACGCCGCCAAAAAAAGCCCGCCCATGACTGCCGCCAACCCAACACGCGATTTCGAGACCATGAGCGTTCCTTGATCCAGCAGCCGCCACACCAACGGCGTCGCCTTTATGTACAGTTGGCTCACAACATCTCCAAGTCCCCAATGCAGGTTGGAGGACGCGTGCTGCGCTGACTTGCTTTGACGCTTTTGCGGTCTACGTCGATTTTGTGGAAGGCTATCGGGCCGGCCGCAGAGCAGAGTGGCACGCAATGACCCAACGCAAAGACCTCGACGCAGCCGAGATCGATACCATTGTGGGCGACCGTATCCGCCGCAGACGAATTCTTTTAGGCTTTACCCAGGACCAACTTGGCGAGGCCCTCGGCATTTCCTATCAACAAATTCAAAAGTACGAGACCGGCGCAAACCGCGTCAGCGCCGGGCGGCTCTTTCAGATCGCCGAGCGACTTCAAACAAATGTGGGCTGGTTTTTTGAAGGCGTGGGCGAACAGCACGCTGAAAGCTCAGAAGACACCGCCGAGATGTCGTCGCCAAGGCACGTCATAGAATTGGTGCGCGGCTATTCGCGGATCACAGAGGACAGAATGCGCATGGCGGTTTTGTCACTCGTTCGGGCGATGGCAGACGCGCCAAGTTCCGATGAAAGCGCGAATGGCGGACTATCGCACCAGGCAAGCGCAAGTAACGGCTCCGCCGGCGATCCGCTTCAAAGCTAGGTATGCGGTTTAAAATCTAACCCAGCGAACCAGTTTCCGGATCGATCATTCGGGACGGCGCTCCACCATTTACAGTGCGCTGCATCCAGACTTTCGGTTTTTGCGCCGCCGATTAGGCGATTGCGGATAGAGGCTCCAACCCCGAAGACGCGCGATCAGCGGCGCTTCGATCATCTTCCCAACACCAAGCGGTTGGCGTCGAGAGCAGCTTTCTCACCAGCGCATTGTTCAGCGCATGGCCCGGCTGGTCAGCCACATAACGACCGGCAATGGGCGCTCCAGCGAGGAACAAATCCCCCACCGCATCCAGGATTTTGTGCCGGATAAACTCGTCCTGACGACGAAGTCCCTCGGGATTCAAGATCTCATCCCCGTCAATCACGACGGCATTCTCTAGCGATCCCCCACGGGCAAGGCCCATGGCCTGGAGTGTCTCCACGTCGCGTGCAAACCCGAAGGTACGCGCGAATGCGAGGTCCTTGGCGAAAAGGCCGGGCCTCAGCCGGAGCGCCATTTCCTGGCGCCCAATAGCTCGCGATTTAAAATCTATGCAGGCGTGGAGGCTGAGGCATCTTTCATCGCTGGGCAAAAGGCTTGCTTTCTTCTGCCCATCTTCAACGGAAATGCCCTGAAGAATGCGGATCCGGCGCCGGAGCCGTCTTTGCGCTCGCTGACCTACCTGGGCAATCAGCTCGCAGAACACGGCTGAAGAGCCGTCCATGATCGGAACTTCCGGCCCATCAATATCGATGCGCACATTGTCGACGCCCATGCCAGCGCATGCAGCGAGAAGATGTTCCACAACGGCAATCTTCGCGCCTTTCGAATTCTGCAGCGTCGTGCCGAGTTTGACATCGCTGACCAAGTCTCCGCGTGCCGGGATCACACCGAGCTCTGCGTTCAGATCGGTCCTGCGAAACCGTATCCCGCTGCCCGCCTCGGCTGGGTGCATCGTCATGCAGGCGCGCACACCGCTATGAACCCCAACCCCCGCGATCTGGATGGATGCAGAAAGTGTTGTCTCGTAATCTACGATCGCCATGCGGACCTCCGATGACGATGGTTAAAACGCAATCGCGGCCAGCGCCAAGACACGCATTGTTTCGTTGTATTGCACCCCGCGAAATGGCCAATAGTGGCGGGCTTTTTAGCCTCGGAAACGCGCTTTAATTCGGGGTAATCCGCACGCCGCCGCCCTAGTGGTTTGCCGACCTTCTTAGGAAGGCAGGAATCTCAAGGTCTGCATCATCAAATGGCGCAGGCTCGGGGGCGTCTTCCGGCGTGGAAACGATGGCCGCTCCCGGGGGGAGGCCAGGTCCGTCGCCCGTTTCGCCGTCGCCCTTGCGCCAGCCGAACAAGTTGGCAAATCCAGCCCCAGATCCCGGCGCGTCGACTGCGTGAGGTTGGAGCGGAGCCGGCGGCGCGGCCGGTCCCTGATCATGGGCGCCATCGGCGTCTGTGGGCCCATCGCCGGCTGGTCCGTGCTCGCCCCCTTGGGCAGCGACAGGCACAGCGGCCGGGGCATGATCGGCATCTTCCTTGGCCGGGGTGTCAGCGTCGAAAAGATCCTCGCCGAGCGACGGTGTATCCGCAGCGACCGTTCCCGCCGACGTGACCACCAATGGCCGGTCCACGGAAAGGATGTCGAGGGGCGCTGTCTCGCTCGCGATCACTTCAGCGGCAGGGGCCTCAACCTGTTGATCGGCAACGCTTTCCAGCCCCGCGGCCACCACCGACACGCGCACTTTTCCTTCTAGGTCAGCGTCGAACGTGGAGCCAAGAATGATATTGGCGTCCGGGTCGACCTCTGCGCGGATCTCGTTCGCCGCCTCGTCTAATTCGAACAAGGTCATGTCGTAACCGCCGGTAATGTTGATCAGTACGCCTCGGGCGCCGCGCATGGTCACATCGTCAAGCAACGGATTGTCGATGGCCTGGCGCGCGGCATCCAAGGCGCGCGTTTCACCGCTGCTCTCTCCCATGCCCATCATGGCGGTGCCCATGCCCGACATGATTGAACGGACATCGGCGAAATCCAGGTTGATGAGGCCTGGCATCACCATGAGGTCGGTGATCCCCCTCACGCCTGAATACAGAACATCATCGGCCATGCGAAATGCGTCGGCAAACGTCGTGCGCTCATTGGCAATGCGGAACAGGTTTTGGTTCGGCACAACAATCATTGTGTCGACCTTACCGCGAATCTTCTTCAGCCCCTCTTCGGCCATCCGCATGCGGCGCGCGCCCTCAAACCCAAACGGTTTGGTGACGACGGCGACGGTGAGAATGCCTTTCTCATGGGCCAGTCGCGCGATCACCGGAGCAGCTCCCGTGCCGGTGCCGCCGCCCATGCCCGCGGCAACGAACACCATGTGGGCGCCTTCTAAATGCCGCGAAATCTCGTCTTCGCTTTCTTCGGCAGCCTCTGTGCCCACGTCTGGTCGCGCGCCGGCGCCGAGGCCGCCCGTGGTTTTCGGGCCGAGTTGAATGCGGTGCTCGGTCTTCGAACGCGTCAAGGCCTGGCTGTCGGTATTGGCCACGATGAACTCAACGCCCTGAAGGTCTGCTTCGATCATGTTGTCAACGGCGTTGCCGCCTGCGCCGCCAACGCCAAACACCACGATCCGGGGCTTGAGTTCCTGTGTCATGTCTCAATCACTTTCCAAGTCTACGCCGTGGAGCACCCACATTTCTAAGCCTGAAGTGCCCCTGCCTGACCTAAAAACGGGTTAAGCGCCCATGAGCCCAATCAGAAATTTTCCCTAAGCCAAGCCCAGGTTTTGTTAAGAGTACCCTCCGTACCACTTGCATCGGACCGGCTTGACCGCGCGCCCAACCACGCTGCGTTCGAGCTAGACCATAATGAGGACGTTAGCAGACCAGCGGCTGTGGAAAAACCCGGGCTTGCCAGTGTTTCGCCCAGTATTTCAGCGTGAACCGGCCGTCCGAGCCTGACAGGAACGCCTAAAGTGCATTGGGCGACCTCGCGCACTCCGGCCAATTGACTTGCGCCTCCCGTCAGTACGACGCGTCTCGGCAAGACATTTGCCAGGGCGGACGCGTCGATCTCACGCCGTATCAGCTCGAAAACCTCTTCAATCCGCGGCGCGATGATTTCCGCCAACCTCCCGCGGGCCATGCGTTTGGCATTTAAACGGCCGTCATCACCGAGGCGCGGACACTCGATGCGCTCTGCCAAGCCCGGCGCCGTGAGGTCGGCATGTCCAAATACCGTCTTCATACGCTCGGCGGCGGCGAACGTCGTGCCCAGGCCTTGGGCCAGATCGCCGGTGACATGACCGCCGCCGGCGGGCACCAGGGACAGGAGCGCAGGGGCGCGGTTGATAAACACGCACAAAGCGGTGACGTCGGCGCCCATATCAATGCAGATCGCTCCGTTTTCGACCTCGTCGCCAATCAATGCACCAAATCCACTGGCGATCGCAGACGGAACGAAGCGATCCACCTTCAAATGGGCGCGGCCAACGACGGAAATCAAGTTGGCCACGAGCGTTGCCGGCGCGGTCACGACATGGAGCAATACGCCAAGTCGCTTGGCCACCATCCCCTCGGGCTCGCGAACGCCCTCCAGCCCGTCGACCCGGTAGGCCACGGGATAGACCGAAAGCACCTCTTCGTCTTGAACGTCCAAGCTGGCCATCGCTTTGGCTTGGACGCGGCGCGTGTCCCTGGCATTGATTTCACGGCCCAGGGGCGCCAGGGACGCCATGGCAAGGTGGCTTTTGACATGGGGCCCGGTAATGCCCAGGCGCACAGAGCCAATCCGGCGCCTGGCCTGACGCTCCGCTTCTTCCACCGCAAGCCGCACGGCGCGCTCCAAACGGCCAAGGTCAGTTACAGCCCCGGACGAAAAGCCGCGCGATTGCTGTTTGCCGCCGCCCTTGAGTGAGAAGCCAGCGGGCTGGCTCGGGTCTGCCAACCCGATTAGGCAGGTGACCTTTGATCCCCCAATATCCAAAGCGGCGAGGACCTCCCCCTCACCGGGTTTTGCCTTGGGCGAGCGGCGGGTCGCGGCGCGGACCATGCTAGGCCTCGCTGCCACTCAAGCGTGTTGTTGGGGAGCTTGGGCGTTCGGCAGGCAAAATGTAGGCGCGATTGGCGTCGCGCATATCGAGGCGCGCGGCATGTTCGGCCGCAGCAGGCGCTGTGCGTATGAGGCGGCCAAGGGTGTGCAAGGCGCCGCCCATGCCCGCATCGCGCGGCAGCAGGACGACGCTGCCGCCGTCGAGGTGCAGGTTCCAGCGCCGCGAGTCGACACGCTCTGCAAGGACCACTTGGCTGGCGAGTTCAGGCGCTTGGTCGAAGTGGACCAGTAACTCCATAGCCGCTTGGGGCGCCCCATTGCCCGCAAGCCTGGGCAGATGCGTGTAATCCTCGGCGTCGACGCCCGCCATCGCCTGCCCGAGCGTATCAATCACGGCCCAGTCCTGCCCTCTTTGGTGGAGGGCAAGCGGCTCGGCAGGGTCTGCCATGATCACGATTTGATCCGGCCAGAGCCTGAGCACCCGAACATTCACAACTTGCCGGGTGCCGAGCACCCGGGCGCGCACCCGGTGCGGGTCTGCGCGAAACATGGTCTCGCCGGGCTCGACCATGGCCGCCGCACGCACGTCGGCCTCCAGGACCGGGTCGTGCTCCAGGCCAACGACGCGAACCGATGAGACGCTGACCCCGAGGCTGCGCGCGAGGCCGTCGCTTGTATTGGCGAGCCGGTTTTCGGCCTTGGACAGGGACCCGCCCATAAGCGCGGCTGCCGCAACGATGAGCGCGACAATCATGGCCAGTCCGAACACGACGGAAGACACGCTGACGTCCTCATCAACGAAACTCGGCTCGGGCGCAGCGTGGCGTTTCACCTTTGGCATGAGGCATCCTCAATCATCCAGGCCACGAGGTCCTCAAACGCCATGCCCAGAAAGGCCGCCTGTTCTGGCACCAGCGAGGTGGGCGTCATGCCCGGTTGGGTGTTCAGTTCTAAGATCACAAGCCGTCCAGAGGCCTCGTCATAGCGAAAATCAGAGCGGGTCACGCCGCGGCATCCCAGGGCCTTGTGTGCCAGGAGACTGGCCTCGCACGCGGCTTTGGCGACGTCATCGGGCACGTCGGCAGGGATTATGTGGCGCGATCCACCAGAGGCGTATTTTGCATCAAAGTCGTAAAACTCCCTTAAGGTCGTGATCTCGGTAACCGCTAGGGCGCGCTCGCCCATCACCCCGACGGAAAGCTCCCTGCCGGGGATGAAAGCCTCTGCCATCAGCGTATCGCCATAGGCCCAGTCTTCGCTCAGCAGCGCCTGGGGCGGGCCATTTGCGCCCTCCCTGACAATCACCACGCCAAAGCTTGAGCCCTCGGAGACGGGTTTGACCACGTAAGGGGGCTCAAGAAGATGTTTGGCAGCGGCCTCCTCGCGGGTGCAGGCGACATCCTTGGCGATATCCAGCCCAGCCTGGGCGAAAACCGCCTTCGATTTGCGCTTATCCATCGCGACGGCAGAGCTGGTCACACCAGAATGGCTGTAGGGTACACCTAGGACCTCAAAGACGCCTTGGACGCAGCCATCTTCCCCCCAGGGGCCGTGCAAGCCATTAAGCACGGCGTCGGGTTGGGCGTCTTCGATCTGTTGAGCCAAGCAGCGCGTCGCATCAATTTCCACGACATCATATCCCGCTGCGCGGGCGGCCCGGGCCATCTGCTTACCGGAACTGATGGAGATATCGCGCTCCGACGACCAGCCTCCATACACAACGGCCACGCGCTTCATTGCACCGCTCCTCGGCTCCAGCCCTGGTCTTCACACCAACGGCTTCATGAAGGGTAAAAGCGGCGCTTGGAGGGCAAGCTGGGTCGAGCGCACCGAGCCGGCCGGCGCCCGACTTCATTTTCCCGTCAGCGCCGTTGCCTCACCATTCGGATCGGTCCAAGACCAGCGAAATGGGGAGTGCTGCCCAAGGAGTTTGCCACATGGCCACGAAACTGGCGTGCGTTAGCGCCCTGGCCGTTGCCCTTGTTGCAGCCCAGGCCGCACACGCCCAAACCGCTCCGAGCCCCGTTGATGTGTTCACGCCGGAGGACTTTCAGCGCTTCTCGCCGCGCACCGCCCTTGATCTGGTGCGCGAAATCCCTGGATTTTCCATTGAAGGCTCCGACGGCGGTCGCGGCCTCGGCCAGGCCAGCGGCAACGTCCTCATCAACGGCCAGCGCCTGTCGAGCAAGTCAAACGATACGCTAGATGCCCTCGACCGTGTGCCTGTGGGCCGCGTTGCGCGATTGGAATTGGTCGATGGAGCGGGTCTGGGAATTCCAGGCCTGTCTGGGCGCGTGGTCAATGTGATCATAACAGGGGGCGCTGTGTCCGGCACATGGAGCTGGCAGGGGCGGCTGCGCGAGCGAATAGAGCCCTCGTTCAACGAGGCCAGCCTGTCGTTGAGCGGTGAAGTCGGCGATATCGCATGGACCCTCGGCCTCGAGAATAATGGCAACCGGTTCGGCAATAAGGGCCCGGAGACGATCACAGATGCGCTGGGCGACATAAGGGAAATCAGAGATGAGGAACTGCTCGGGTCAGAGGATTATTATGAAGGCTCGATTGGCCTGAATTGGACCCCGCCCAATGGTCATGAAGCGAATTTCAATGCGGCTTTCGCCGGTTTCAATTTCGAGCGCCGCCTCCAAGGCATCCAAACAGATTTCACGACACCATCGGACCCGGTTTTCCGCACTTTGCGCACCGGGGAAGACGAGTGGAATGGCGAAGTGGGCGCCGATTACGCATTTCCGATTTTCGGCGGACGTCTGAAATTGATCGGGCTTCACCGCCACGAAGACAGCCGGTTCCGCGACCAACTCACGCTGCGGGATGCGGGCGATTTCGCCTTCCAGTCAGGGATCATACTCGACGATGACTTCATCGAAAACGAAGCCATCGCCCGCGCCGAATTCGACTGGACGGTCTCGGAAGGCCGCGATTGGCAGGTCGCCGCCGAGAGCGCCTACAACCGGCTCGACGCGGGCTCCAGCCTGTTTGACCAAAGCGCCGGCGGCGACCTTGCCCTCTCAAACCGTGCGATCCCCACGCTGGTTGAGGAGAATCGCTACGAAGCGAGCGTGACCCATTCCCGGCGGATCGGCGAAAAGCTGACGCTCCAAGCCTCATTGGCCGGTGAGTTCTCCGAGATTTCTTCAGAAGTGGGCAGCGATACGCTCAGCGAGTCCTTCATACGCCCCAAGGGCTATCTTGCTGCCACCTATAGCTGGTCAGGCAGCACAGATATCGCCTTGCGCCTTGAGCGCGAGGTCGGCCAGCTCTCCTTCTTTGATTTTGTGGCCAGCCAGGACATCGACCGGGGCAATGATGATGGCGGAAACCGCGATTTGGTGCCCGAGCAATCCTGGGTACTCACCTTGGAAATCGACCGCGATCTAGGTCGTTTCGGCGCAGCGGAACTCACCCTGTTCCACGAGGAGATCGAGGACCAGATCGACCGCATACCGCTCGGCGGCGGGGGCGAAGGGCCAGGCAATGTGGACACTGCGTCCCAATCGGGAATCGATCTTACCGCAACGATCAACTTTGACCCTTTCGGCCTGGAAGGGCTTCAATTCGAATTTAGCGGCTTCAACCGGATCAGCGATATTGAAGACCCCCTCACTGGCCGTGGCCGGCGTCTCAATGGCCGAGATGTGAGCGGTTTCGAAGCAGAGCTTCGCTGGGACATTCCTGGCACAGACTACGCCGTGCTCATCGCCGGGGAGAACGAAATCAACGGCCAACGCTTCCGCCTGGACGAGGTTGAAAAATTTGTCCAATCAGAGCCGTTCGCTTGGGTGGAAGCTGAGCACAAGGACCTGTTCGGCACGACCGCCTTCATCCGGATTGGCAACATTTTCGACAGCCGAGACGTTGAAGAGACGATTGAATTCGCGCCGGACCGGACGGGCGCCTTCTCCGGGCGTCGCCTCATTGACCGGGAATTTGGATACATTCTGACCGTCGGCCTATCGGGCGATTTCTAGGGCGGTTCACAGGGCCGCGCGCAGGTCTTCCAAATAGGCGATCTGCGAGACGAGCCGCGCCGAGGCGCCCTCGTCATCGCCGCTGTGTTCTAGCTCGCGGCGCGTGGTGTCCAGTTGCGCGTCGATATCGGAGGCGTCGAGGCGCGCGAGGTCCACGGCTTCTTCGGCAAGAATGGTCAGACCGGCAGGCGTCACATCAGCAAAGCCACCGCGCACAAAGATGCGCAAATCGTCCTTCGCCCCGCGCAAGATTTGCACGACGCCATTCTTGAGCGTCGCCATGAAGGGTGCGTGGCGCGGCAGGACGCCGAATTGGCCTTCCGTGCCCGGCGCAATGACCTGGTCGACCTCGCCAGAGAATAGCTCCTTGGCGGGGGAGACGAGGGAGAAGTTGAGTGTGTCGGCCATTGGGTTTGCCTTTAAAACTCAAGCGCAGCGTCGCGCTTGCCAGATCTTTGCTGCGCGCAGCTCGGCCTAGGCGTCTTCAAGCATCTTGGCGGCCTTTTTCTGGGCCTCTTCGATGCCGCCGACCATGTAGAAGGCCTGCTCGGGCAGTTGGTCGTATTCGCCGGCGATAAGGCCTTTGAAGCCCTTGACCGTCTCCTCCAACGGCACCTGCACGCCTGGCGATCCCGTGAACACCTCGGCCACATCGAAGGGTTGGCTGAGGAACCGCTCGACCTTGCGCGCGCGAGCCACGACCAGCTTGTCCTCTTCAGACAGCTCGTCCATGCCGAGAATGGCGATGATGTCCTGGAGTTCCTTATAGCGTTGCAGGATCTGCTGCACGCCGCGGGCCGTCTCATAGTGCTCCTCGCCGATCACCAGGGGATCCAGAATCCGAGACGTGGAGTCGAGCGGGTCCACTGCCGGATAGATGCCCTTTTCGGCGATCGCGCGGTTCAGCACCGTCGTTGCGTCGAGGTGGGCGAAAGACGTGGCCGGGGCCGGGTCAGTGAGATCGTCTGCCGGTACGTAAACGGCCTGCACTGAGGTGATTGAGCCGTTCGTGGTTGAGGTGATCCGCTCTTGAAGGCCGCCCATGTCCGTGGCCAGGGTGGGCTGGTAGCCCACCGCCGACGGGATGCGGCCAAGCAGGGCCGACACTTCGGCGCCGGCTTGGGTGAAGCGGAAAATGTTATCGACGAAGAACAAAACGTCCTTGCCTTCTTCGTCGCGGAAATACTCCGCCTGGGCCAGGCCTGCCAAGGCGACCCGGGCGCGCGCGCCGGGGGGCTCGTTCATTTGGCCATAGACCAATGTGGCGCGGCTTTCGCCCTCCAGATTGATCACTTTGGCATCCTGCATCTCGTAATAGAGATCGTTGCCTTCACGGGTCCGCTCACCGACGCCCGCGAACACCGAATAGCCGCCGAACAGCTTGGCAATATTGTTGATCAATTCCTGGATCAGCACGGTTTTGCCCACCCCGGCTCCACCAAAAAGGCCGATCTTGCCGCCCTTGGTGTAGGGGCAGAGCAGATCGATGACCTTGATGCCGGTCGCCAGAATTTCGGCCTCTGTGGATTGGTCAACGAATTCCGGCGCGGGTTGGTGGATGGCGCGCGTTGCTTCTGCATCCACGGGGCCGCGCTCATCAATAGGCTCACCGACGACATTCAGGATCCGGCCCAGGGTCGCC
Source organism: Pseudomonadota bacterium (assembly GCA_038747245.1). Classification (GTDB taxonomy): domain Bacteria; phylum Pseudomonadota; class Alphaproteobacteria; order Caulobacterales; family Hyphomonadaceae; genus UBA5336. The sequence goes on from JBCDJY010000003.1 coordinate 34,475, forward strand.
GGCCCGACGGGCACTTGAATAGGCGTTCCAGTATCTGACACGTCCTGGCCGCGCACCAGGCCTTCGGTGGAGTCCATGGCAATGGTGCGCACCGTGTTTTCCCCCAGGTGCTGGGCCACTTCGAGCACCAGCCTGTCGCCCTTATTGGTCGTCTCCAAGGCATTCAAGATTGCGGGCAGGTGGCCATCGAACTCAACGTCAACGACGGCGCCAATGACTTGGCTGATCTGGCCTTTAACATTTGCGGGGGTGCTCATACGGGGCGTCTCCTCTGGAGCAGGCATCTTGGTTCCGCCATGGGCGGGATATGGGGGTGGGCGCTTGGAATGGCCGGAGGCAGGAGTGCGGACGGCAGGTTCATCACAAAGCCTCTGCGCCGGAAATGATTTCAATCAGTTCTTTGGTGATCTGTGCCTGGCGCGCGCGGTTGTATTGAAGGGACAATTTATCGATCAGGTCGCCGGCATTGCGGGTCGCGTTATCCATGGCGGTCATCGACGCAGCTTGCTCCCCGGCCGCGCTCTCCAGCATGGCCGAAAGGATCTGGGTCGTGATGTAGCGCGGCAGAAGCGCCTCGAGGATGTCTTCCTCACTTGGCTCATAGGTATAAATCGCGCCGCCGAGATCGACGAGCTCTGCATCCTCGGGCGGCGCGGCAGGAATGACTTGTTGGGCTGTTGGCAATTGGGCGAGCACGGATTTGAATTGGCTATAGACCAGGGTTGCCACATCAAACTCACCCGCCTCGAACCGGCGCGTTATATCCTGGCCGAGCGCCAGGGCCGGCGCTGTGAAATCATTCTGTTTCACCTCCGACAAGTCGACATGGTCGATAAAGAGGTCGCCATACTCCTTGCCAAGTTGTTCGCGGCCTTTTTTTCCGATGGTGATGATCTTCACCGTTTTACCCGCGGCGCGAAGCTCTCCAATTGTGGTCTTTGCTTGCTTGACCGTGTTGGCATTGAAGCCGCCGCAAAGGCCGCGCTCAGCGGTCATCACGAGGACGAGGTAGACCTCTTCTTGTCCTGTGCCCGACAGCAGCTTGGGGCCGCCGCCTTCTTCACCAGCCGCGGCAGAGAGATTGGCAATCACGGCGGCAAGGCGCTGTGCGTAGGGGCGCGAGGCCTCTGCCGCCTCTTGCGCGCGCCGCAGTTTGGCGGCGGCCACCATTTGCTTGGCCTTGGTAATCTTCTGCGTGGACTTCACGCTGGTGATCCGGCCTTTGAGTTCCTTAAGGCTGGGCATCGATCATCCCCGCACATTTGGCAGCGCTGCGCATTTAGGCGCTCCTAGGCGAAGTTCTTCGTGAAAGCATCAAGTGTCTCCTTGATGCCCTCTTCGACGTCATCGGCCAGCTTGCCCTCATCGCGGATCTTCGCCAGCAGGTCGCTCTTCTGGCCGCGGACATGGGCGAGGAGTTCGGCCTCGTAGCGCACCACGTCGTCCAGGGGCACATCGTCGAGATAGCCGCGCGTGCCCGCGTAAATCACGATGACCTGCTCTTCCATGAGGAGCGGGCTGTATTGGGGCTGCTTGAGCAATTCAGTCAGACGCGCGCCGCGATTAAGCAGCTTCTGCGTCGCCGCATCGAGGTCCGAGCCAAACTTGGCAAACGCGGCCATCTCCCGGTATTGGGCCAGCTCGCCCTTCATTGAGCCCGCGACCTTCTTCATCGCCTTGGTCTGGGCGGCAGAGCCGACCCGTGACACCGATAGGCCGACGTTCACGGCGGGGCGGATGCCTTGGTAGAAGAGGTCTGTTTCAAGGAAGATTTGGCCATCGGTAATCGAGATCACATTGGTGGGAATGTAAGCCGACACATCATTGGCCTGGGTCTCGATCACCGGCAGCGCCGTCAGAGACCCGCCCAGCTCTGGCGCCGCGCCCGTATTGTTCATCTTGGCGGCGCGCTCGAGCAACCGCGAGTGCAAATAGAACACATCGCCAGGGTAGGCTTCCCGGCCCGGCGGGCGGCGCAGCAGCAGCGACATCTGGCGGTACGCGACCGCTTGCTTTGACAGATCGTCATAAATGATCAGCGCGGCCATGCCGTTGTCGCGGAAATACTCGCCCATCGTGCAACCGGTGTACGGCGCCAAATATTGAAGCGGGGCAGGCTCGGAAGCTGTGGCGGCGACAACAATGGTGTATTTCAGCGCGTCCTTGTCACGGAGCGTCTTGACGACCTGGGCGACCGTGGAGCGCTTCTGACCAACGGCAACATACACACAATAGAGCTTCTGGAGCTCAAGCGCCTTTGCCTCATCGCTTTCAGGGTCAAGTCCTTCCAACTTCGCATCGATGGCGTCGTTGGTCTCTTTCTGGTTTAGGATTGCGTCGATACAAACGGCCGTCTTGCCCGTCTGGCGATCGCCGATCACCAATTCGCGCTGGCCACGCCCCACCGGGATCATGCCGTCAATCGCCTTGATGCCGGTCATCATCGGCTCATCCACAGATTTACGGGGGATGATCCCCGGCGCTTTCACGTCGACCCGCATCCGGCTGGCGACGCCTTCCAATTCGCCTTCGCCATCAATCGGGTTGCCCAACGCGTCGACGACGCGGCCGAGAAGACCCTTGCCCACCGGCGCGGCAACAATCTCGTCTAGGCGTTTGACCGTGTCGCCCTCTTTAATCCCCCGGTCATCGCCGAAAATCACAACGCCGACATTGTCGGTCTCAAGGTTGAGCGCCATCCCCTTCACGCCGCCGTCAAACTCGACCATCTCGCCGGCCTGGACGTTGTCGAGCCCATAAATCCGGGCGATGCCATCCCCCACAGAAAGAACCTGGCCGACATCGGAGACTTCCGCCTCGACACCGAAGTTCTCAATTTGGCGTTTCAGGATGCCGGAGATTTCAGCAGCGCTGATATCCATAGAGCTTAAGCCCCCTTCATGGCGGAGTTCATACGTTCAAGTTTCGCAGCGATGGACGCATCGATCAGGGTTGATCCGACGCGCAATTGGAGCCCGCCGATCAGGTCTGGGTCGACCTCTTCGCTGAGGTCGATTTCGCCGCCGACGGATTTAGAGAGAATGTCTTCCAGCTTCTTACGCTGCGCCGGCGTCATGGCCTTGGCCGTGCGGGCAATGGCGCGTTTGATACCGCGCTGGGCGGCGTACAATTGGTCAAAGGCGCGCTGGGCGCCCATCGCATCGCGGGCGCGCCCATTGGCAGCCATCACACCGAGAAACTTGCCGAGCAACGGCACTAGGCCAGCGGATTTGGCCAAGGCGGCAAGGGCGCGGCCCTTGTCTTCGCGGCTGAATGCCGGCGAGTTGAGCAAGCGACGAAGGTCTTCTGACCCGCGAACGGATGCGGCAAAGGCGGCAAAGTCGCGGTTGACCTCGGCCAATTGACCGCTGTCCTGTGCCAATTCGAATAATGCGCTCGCATAGCGCTGGGCAGCTTCACTGGGGCGGGTGATAGACGCGTCGGCCAAGGTGTTGTCCATGTGTTGTCGGACGGTGTGCCCATGAAATTCGGGGTCTGGCGCCGCAAGTTCAGACCCTAACCCCGGATTTTGGCGGGGCTTAGCACCCCTCTTGGAGACTGACAACATGGCCGCTCAGGTCAGGGCGCGGCGGAATCGCCCAGGCCTGTGTGTCTGCCGGTCAAAGGAATGAGTATGGGTCGATATCGATGCTGACGCGGACCGAGGATGGCAACTTCAGCCGCCCTGACCAGGCCGCCATGTAAGCCGACAAATCGACCGTGCGCGGCGCTTTGACCAGGAACCGGCGGCGATGGCGCCCGCGCACGACGCTGATCGGCGCTTCGGCAGGGCCATACACTTCAATCTGATCGCCATTCGGCGCGCCCCGCGCGATCGCCCTGCCCGCTGCATCGACGGCTTCAGCGCCTGGCGCCGAGACAATGATCGCCGCCAAGCGGCCGAATGGCGGCATCCCAAGCGCGGCGCGCACATCGCGCTCCACAGCCAGAAACCCGTCTCGGTCGCCGAGCGAGAGCGCGATCATAGCGGGATTGTCAGGATCATAGGTCTGGACCAAGGCGCGGCCTGGCTTTTCGGCGCGCCCAGCCCGGCCCGAAACCTGACTCAGCAATTGAAACGTCCGCTCGCCTGCCCGCAGGTCGCCGCCCTTCATCCCCGAATCGGCGTCAACAACTCCCACCAGGGTCAGCCCTGGGAAATTGTGCCCTTTGGCGACGATCTGGGTGCCAATAAGCACGTCGATCTCGCCCTCTGCCATCCGCTCGACCAAGTCGCGCGTGTCCGCTCCGGTCTGCGCCGTGTCAGAGCTAAAGATTGCGATCCGTGCCTGGGGCAAAAGCCGCCGCGCCTCTTCCGCGACTCGCTCGACCCCAGGGCCAATGCCGGTCAATGCGCCCGCCGCCCCGCATTTCGGGCAATGGGCCGGTTTCGGCATCGACCAGCCCGTAAGGTGGCAAACAAGGCGCCCGGTGTAGCGATGCTCAGTCAGCCAACTGTCGGTGCCGGGACTCTTCAATTTTTCGCCGCAGGCTTTGCACAAAATCAGCGGCGCATATCCCCGCCGGTTCAAGAAAAGAAGGCTCTGGTCGCCAGCTGCGAAGGTCTGGGTCAGGGCTTCGCACAGAGGTGGACTCAGCGACTGGCCCTGCTCGGGCGGCGCCTCTCGCATATTGATCAGCTCGACGTCTGGCATCTGAGCCGTTCCGGGGCGAGCAGACAATTTCAGGGCCTGAAAGCGCCCCGTTTCGGCGTTCACTTTTGTCTCCAGGGCCGGCGTGGCAGAGGCGAGAATAATGGCGGCGCCCGAGAGCTTCGCGCGCACCACGGCCAAATCCCGCGCATGGTAGGTCACGCCGTCTTCCTGTTTATAGGAGCCGTCATGTTCCTCATCGACGACAACCAGACGAAGGTTCTGAAAGGGGAGAAACAGCGCCGAACGCGCCCCCACCACGATGCGCGCGCGCCCCTCATTGACCTCGCGCCAGGCCCGCCGCCGGGCGCGGTCACTCAGGCCGGAATGCCAGGCCGTAGGCGGGGCCCCAAAGCGGCGCTCGAAACGCTCCAAAATGGCTTGTGTCAGCGCAATTTCGGGCAGCAAAACCAGGACCTCGGCGCCGGGCGCACGCCGCAGCGCTTCGGCCAGAGCCTCGAAGTACACCTCCGTTTTTCCCGATCCGGTAACGCCGTCCAAGAGGAATGGCTGGAACCCTCCTGCGGCGACCGCGCTGCAAAGGGCTTCTGACGCGGCGGCTTGCTCACCGCTCAGATCAAAGCCTGGCCGGTTGGGGTCAGGGCTCGGAAAGGGCAGGTCCACAGGGCGCTTCATTGCCGAGAGCGTGCCGGCTTCGACCAGTCCCTTGACGACTGCGGGCGAGGCACCGCTTCGCGTCTTGATCTCGGCTGCGGTCAAGGCAGGCTCCGCCTCAAGCGCGTCCAACGCCGCCCGGCGAGGCGGCGTTATCTTCGCAGGGGCAAGGCCCGTGATCCGATAGACGGTCTCCGTCGGCGGCGCGCGCAGAGCGGCGCGGGCGCGCAGGGCCATGGCCAAGACCTGCCCTGGCGCATGAACGGTGTATCGCGCCGCAAACTCGATGAATCGCCGCATTTCGGCGGGCATGGGCCGCGCAGGGAAGACGCCCGTCACTGGCTTCAAAGCGCGGCCGTCGTTGGCCTCTCCCAGCGCCCAAACGACCCCTGTTCGCTCTGTTTTCCCCAGGGGGGCGGTCACATAGGATCCAAGGGGCAAGTCCATGCCCTCGGGCACGTCATAATCGAACGGCTCGGGAAGCGGCAGGGGAAACAAGACGCGAACAACGGCCATTGCGCGGATGTAGTCGGGCCGGCCCGGCCTCGCAATTGCCTGCTTGCATTTCGCCTGCCACGGCCGGAACGTCGACGGTGCTTGTCCAAGACCGTGGCGACGCCTACGGTCGCGCAGCTAAGACGAGACGGGGCTCCCATGCCAGACACCCATTCACCCGCCCTTCCAATTTCTCTTAAAGACGTCGAAGCGGCCGCCAAGGTGATTGAAGGCCAGGTCAAGAAGACCCCGATGTCCTTCAGCCAGACCCTTTCCGACATCACCGGCGCTGAGGTCCATCTCAAGTTCGAGAACATGCAGTTCACCGCCTCATTCAAAGAGCGGGGCGCGGTTAATCGGCTCTCCCATCTCTCCGATGAGGAAAAAAAACGGGGCATTATTGCAGCCAGTGCCGGCAACCACGCACAAGGCGTGGCCTATCACGCCAAGCGCTTGAACATTCCCGCCACCATCGTCATGCCCAAGACGACCCCCTTCAACAAAGTCGAGCACACCCAGGCCCACGGCGCGCGGGTGCTGCTGGAGGGCGCGACCTTTGACGAGGCCAAGGCCTACGCAGACCAGGTCGCAGCGGAGCAAGGCCTCACTTGGATTCACCCCTTTGACGACCCCATGATCATGGCCGGCCAAGGGACCGTGGCTCTGGAAATGCTCGACCAAACGCCGGGGCTGGATGCGATCGTCGTGCCGATCGGAGGCGGCGGGCTGATCTCGGGCATTGCCACAGTCGTCAAGGACAAGGCCCCGGACACTAAGCTGATCGGTGTGCAAGCGGCCATGTATCCAGGCATGGTTTCCGCCCTCTCGAAAGGGGAAGTGCCCGCTGGCGGGGCGTCCATCGCAGAGGGCATTGCGGTGAAAGAGCCGGGGCGCCTGACGCGGCAGGTCGTCGATGCCTTGGTCGACGAAATCGTCCTGGTCAGCGAAACCAATCTGGAGCAGGCGATCACCCTGCTTCTGGACGTGGAGAAAACCGTCGTCGAAGGGGCCGGCGGCGCCGCGCTCGCTGCGCTGCTCGCCCACAGGCAGAAATTCCTGGGCCGCCGGGTCGGCCTCGTCCTGTGTGGCGGGAACATTGATTTGCGTCTGTTAAGCTCGGTGTTGACGCGCGCCCTGGTTCGCGAAAAGCGCCTGGCGCGCATCAGGATTGTCGGCGACGACCGGCCTGGGCTCCTGGCAGAAGTCTCGCGCCAAATCGGCGAATGCGGCGGGAACATCATTGATGTGGCCCACAATCGCCTCGCGCTCGATGTGCCTGCCAAAGGCGCTGAGTTTGATATTCTGATCGAGACGAGGGACGGGCAACACTCCCAGGACGTGATCGAAGCGCTCAGAAACGCCGGCTATCCGCCCCGCCCCCTATGACCTACGCAGCGTCGGCGCCCGCCGCCAGTTGGGACAATCCGGCGCAAACCGCGGCCTCGCCGTCGAACGTCTCGCAATCTATTCCGCTGCGATTCATTACCGTCTCATAAAGCCTGCACAGCTCAGGCGCGCCGATCAGGGTCACCGATGAAGGGGTGGGCCGGTCGGAGAGCGCGCTGGCCACATCGGCGGCAATAAGCACCCCGGAAAGGTGCGAGCGCGCCTTGGACAGCTCAAAGCGCCCGGTGAGTTGGCGCGCCCTGATGGTAAACAGCAGGTTGAGCAAGCGCTGGGGGCCATGGGCCTCAATCAAGCGGACGCCCTCAGCGAAGGCAGCCAAGTCAAAATCCTGCCCCGAGCCGCGGGTGATCAGGCTGCCCTCACTGATCAATTCAAAGACCTCGCCGGTGAGCGCAGTGGTGAAATTAACGACCTCGCCATCCCTTAAACATGCCCATTTCGTATGGGTGCCGGGCAAGCAAATCAGGTGCTTGCCAGCCGGCGCCGCCCCTGAGGCAAACCAGCCAAGAAGCTGGGTTTCCTCGCCTCGCAGCGTGTTGGGCTCGCCGAATGCGTTCTCGCAAATGAGGCCCGGCGCGACGGCGATCCGGCGCCCGCCCATTGGCCGCTCAACCATCCCGCGCGCCAAGTCATTCAGCGCGATGGGACACGCGCGATAACCCGCATCGAATAGGCCCACATTGGACCCCGCCGCCCCGCACAAAAGGATCGGCGCTTCGGGAAAGCGCTGCATCCAGTCGCCTGCAGCGGCCCATAGCTCAGTCTCTATTTGATCAGTCTCGCATCTCAGAACGCCGCGCCCGCGCCTGGGCGCCTCAGATGCCGCGCCCATCAGGAACAGCCTGAGGTGGGTGTTGCCCCAATCGCCGCAAATCGACGGGCGCATCATTCGACGTGGGCCAGCCCCGTTGCATAGGGCGTCATGTCCATGGCCGGGTAGCGAAGGCCCACATCACGCACGGTCTGATCATCCCAATAGGCATCTCCCGGTGCCGGAAAGCCAAACAAGCACCGCTCCCGGGGGGTCATCCGGGCCATGGCGTCATGCCACTCGGGCGACAAGGCACGGTCAGGCCAGGCGATCTTACCCGTCCAGGGCCGCCCCCGGGGATGATAATCAACGAGCAGCACAAACCTCGACCTCTTATCGCCCGTCAGGGCCGACCCACGGTGCACCACATCTGTCTTGTAGATGAACAGCGTGCCCGCCTTACCGGTGATCGATATCTCCTTGTCCCGGAAGGCGTCCATCGCCAATTGGCGCGGATGAAGCGGTAGATCTTTGGTCTCCGAAAGTGGAACGACCTTGGTCGGGCCATCGGCTTCGGTGACGTCTGAGAGCAGCAAAAACGTTGTCATCTGGACAAAGCTGTCATCGCGCTTGGGCACGACGATCGTGTGATTGCCGTAATCGCGGTGGTGTGCCTGATCATGGCTGAGCGTGCCGGAATACTTTGCCCAAAGCTCGATTTTGTAGAGGTCGAGATCCGGTGTTCCGCAAAACCGTTCGGCGGCATCCACCAGATCGGGATGAACGGCCAGACGATTGAGGCCCCAATCGGCATAGGGAAAGTATCTGATCCCGGCGAACTGGTGCTGGGTCAACTTGGCGTGGGCGGCCGGGTCGGTAAAATATGCCTCGGGCGTTGGGTAGATGTTCCAAAGCGCCGACTGGGCATCGCGCAGCAAGTCCGGTTCGAGAAAGCCCTCAACGACCGTGAAGCCCTGGGTGCGAACCTCTTCAAGGTGGGTGTCTGATACGCGCATAGAATTCAAGATCACATTTTGAGGCGAACGTGCAAGGGCGGTGCACCAGGCGTGCCGAGGCGGGCGGAAAACAGAGAGCCGGCCAAACGTTCATGGTGTTTGAGCAATATGTTGGCGGTGGTGATGTACAGGGTCGAGAGGTCTGCGCCGCCGAATTCACACGTCGTCACATTGGATACGGGCATCTCTAAGACGCGGTCGACGCTACCGTCGGGTCGGATGCGGACGATGCACCGGCCGCCAAACCGGCAGTTCCAAAGACATCCCTCGGCATCAATCGCCGATCCGTCGGGCAAGCCGCGGTCGAACCCTTCGAAGAAAACCGTCTCGCCGGAAATCGCGCGGGTCGCGGCCTCGTAATCATAGCGCCAGATGACGTTGCGCGGAGTGTCGCCGAAGTAGAGATGCTTCTGGTCAGGCGAAAAGCACACGGTGTTGGAGATTCCGATCCCGGATTTTAAAAGCTCAGTTCCGCCGCCCGGCATGTACCGGAACAGGGCGCCGCGCCCGGGCGCCACGTCTCCGGGGCGGCCATCTTCGCCCACATTGTTTGCCATCGAGCCGATCCAGAACTCACCGCCGGGCCCGGCTCGGCCATCATTGAACCTCGCGCTGGGCCAATCGTCCAACCTGGCATCCAGAGGCGTGCGCAGATTTATGTCCGGCTGAAAGTCGATGAGGCGCGAGCCTAACGCCAACAGCATGTGACCTGGCAAATCCGTCAGGGCGAGGGCCACACACGGCTCTTCGAAAAACCACGTCTCAACAGCGCCAGTCTCCGGGGTGAGCCGATGCACGAGAAAGCGGTTCACATCGGTCCAGTAAAGCTTGCCCTCGGCGGGCGACCAGGTCGCCGCTTCGCCGCAATGATCGCCGACCGGAGCAACGCACTCAACCTGTGTCAGCCTAGCCTCCTTGGCGTTTGTCATGCGGCGGCATCAGGGATATTCGGCTGCAGGCAAAACGCAATCACCGAACGGAGATCAATGCGATGGAAGTCTACGAGCCGGTGGCCTCGCCGCGCCTGTTTCCAGCCCTCTCCCGGGAAGACCGGCTGCACCTCGACCTGAATGGCTATGTGGTCTTGGAAAACGCCCTTGACGCAGAGCGGGTTACCGATCTCAAGACCGCCATCTACGGCCTTGAAAACACGGTGCGCGCGGGAGATCCGCTTCCGGCGCCGGCCTATGTGCACTCCGCCTCAAAGCTCTGGTTCCGGGTCGATAATGTGCCTCACCTGCATCCCGCCTTTCTCTCCTACCTCACCGACCCGCTGCTTTGGGGGGCGGCGGAAGAGGCGGTGGGCGGCGATGCGCGGCTTGAGCAATCGGATGTTGCGATCCTCCGCCCTGGGCCTTCGGGAGAGCAGGAGGGCTTTGGCCTCCACCGCGGCCCGCTCATCGGGCCGGGCTGGACCCAAGGCGGGCTTTACCATTTTCCCTTCGTGAAAACGCTGACCCTCTTAACCGATGTCGGACCAAGGGATGGCGGCACGGTGCTCGTCCCCGGCTCCCACCGCTTGGCGCCTGAGGCTGTCGCCCCGGTGATGGAGGCCGCCGAGCGCGACCGGCGGCTGCGGGTGCAAGTCGAGGCGCCAGCCGGATCGACGCTGCTTTTCTTCGAATCCACAATCCATGGATCGGGCCGAATCGAGAGCGAGAAAGACCGCCTCTTTATCGTTGGCGGTTACACCCCGCCCATGTTTCAGCCCTGGCACGAATATGATGTGGATGCCCAATGGGCCGCCACGCGCCCCAGGGGCGAGGAGTTGTTCCTGACCGGGGGTAATCGCTGGCTTTGGCAGCCGCGCGTGCGCGACCTCAAGGTTCACGACCCCGAATCAATTGAGGACGCCGAAGCGCGCACGGCCCGGCAGGTCGAGACGGCCACAGCGGGCATTAAGGCCCAGCGCGCCGCCCAGACGCGGCTTGGAAAAGTGCGCTAGGGACGCTTTGCTGGCGAGCCTTTGGCGAGCCGCGATTTCGTGTGGCCGGCATGGGGCCGCGCTGCGTTGGGCGCATCCGGCCAATCATGCTTGGGATAGCGCGCGCGCATATCCTTGGCCATGTCGGCGTATCCACCTCGCCAGAACCCCTCCAGGTCAGAGGTCAACGCGGCCGGGCGGCCTGCCGGCGAGGTGAGGGCCAAGGTCACCGGCACGGCGCGCGGGCCAAGCGCTGGGTGTGGCCCTGGGCCGAAAAACTCCTGCACGCGGCCAGTCACGAGCGGCGCCTTGGCGTCGAGATAGTCGACCAGCGCTTTGCGCCCGCTTGGCAAGGTGAGGTGCTCGGGCGCTGCCTCTTGGAGCGCCTGCCGGGCTGGCCAGTCCAGCCGCGCGAGCAGGGCCCGGGTTACTTCACCCGGGCTCGGAACGCGGTCGGTATCGGCCGCGATCAACCATTCTCCCGCTGTTTCTGCGAGCGTTTGCGCCGTCCAATCGGGCATGGCGGCGCCTTGCTTGGCTGCGAACTCAAAGCGGGCCAGGCTTGCAGCAATTGCCAGATCGGCGCGGATCGTCGCCCATCCTTCCGATTGGATTGCAGATATTAGGGCAGCGCGGGCGGCTGCGCCTGAGGGCTTCGGAAGCGGCTGCTCGGACAAGATAATCGCGCCAATGGCCTTCACCCGGCGCGCCGAAAACGTGGCGGTTCGCGGATTGAATGTGGCCTTCTCCAAAGTCTCGGGCCTATGGACCGCGAAGACATCTGATTCCAAAACCGGCGCCATAAGAACTGCGCGCAAGGCCGGCCCTGAACCCATGGCTTCAGCCACAACAATCCAGTCAGTTCCGGGCGATACAGCGTCGTCGGCGAGCGTCACAGCCTGCCCAGCGACCGTGAGGAACGCCCCATTTGGCTGGCGGCGCGCGATCGCGTCAGGCCAGGCCCGGGCAAGATACGCGCCCGCATCATCGGGTGGCTGACTGCCTCCACCCCAGCGGTCGGCTTGTCGGCGCATCGCCCGCGCCCTGAGGCCGGTGTCGCGCCGGAAGCGTTCCAGGCGGGTGGCAAGATCAGCGCTCTTGCCGCCGAGCCCGCGCTCGCTGAGCAGGGCGGCAATCTCAGCGCCCAGTGCGCGGTCGCCAGCGTTCGATGCGCCGGCCACCAGGACGCCGAGCACGGGCGGGAGGGGCAGTTTTGCCAGTTTTCGGCCAAGCTCGGTTTGGCGCCCGTCTTCGCCCAAGGCGCCGAGCGCGAGGAGCTCAGCCCGCGCCGCCTCCAGCCGCCCTTGGGGAGGGGGATCAAGCCAAGTCAATCGCCCGGGCTCAGTCTCGCCCCACTCGGCAAGGTCGAGCACGAGGCTTGATAGGTCTGCGCGCAGGATTTCCGGCTGGACATCGCGCCGGAGGCCGCGCGTCTCCGCCTCATCCCAAAGCCGGTAACACACGCCCGGGCCTGTGCGGCCTGCCCGCCCGCGTCTTTGGTCAACCGAGGCGCGCGACGCGCGTTCAGTTGCCAGGCGCCCAGAGCGCATGCCCGGCCCGGCAATGGGCACGCGCACAAGCCCGCAATCGATAACCGTAGACACGCCTTCAATCGTGAGGGCACTCTCTGCAATGTCGGTGGCGAGCACAATCTTGCGGCGTCCTGCGTCTGCCGGGCGGATGGCAAGGTCTTGCTCGGCCGGGCTCAAAGCGCCGAATAAGGGCATGACGTCGACGAGCTCGGGCAATCCTGCGTCGGCAAGCAGATCTTGGGTTTGCCGGATCTCTCCGCTGCCGGGAAGAAAGGCCAGAATAGATCCGTCATGCCGCGCGACGGCTCGGCCGATGATCCGAGCCATGTGGCGCGGCAATCGTTCAGCGCCTCGCCCCACATAGCGCGTCTCGACAGGGTGGGCGCGCCCCTCACTGGTCACGCACACCCCGCCAATCTGCTCGACCACCTTGCCCGTCTCCAACGTTGCCGACATCAACACGACCCGCAGATCCGGCCGCAGGGCCGTTTGGGCGTCCAGGGTAAGCGCCAGTCCGAGATCGATGTTGAGCGAGCGTTCGTGAACCTCATCAAAAATCACGCAGGCGACCTCGTCCAAACCGGGATCAGCCAAAAGGCGGCGCACATAGAGCCCGTCCGTGACGACCTCGATACGTGTGTCGGCTGACACGCGGCGCTCCAATCGCGTGGAGAGGCCAATTGTGCGCCCGAGGGGCTCGCCACACATCTTGGCCATCCGCGCTGCCGCTCCGCGCGCTGCGATCCTTCGGGGCTCCAACACGATAAGACGCCCGCCGCCAAGCAGGCCTTCTCGCAAGAGATGCAAGGGCACGCGTGTCGTTTTGCCAGCGCCGGGCGGGGCAGCAATTGTGACGCGCGCCGCGCCTGTGTAAGCGCGCGTAATCTCATCGAGTACGTCGTCAATCGGTAGGGAAGCGTCCATCATCGCCGATGTAGGGCGATCAAAGCCGGCCGTGGAGCGCGGCGGCGCCGGCCTGCCCGCGGTTTAGACGAATGTGCTCGCAAAACCGCTTAGGATTTTGCCTTCTTTTTCGACTTTTTCTTGTCCTTGCCCTTGGCCTTGGACTTTTTCTTGCGCGGCTTCTCCTTCTCTGGAGAGGCCTTCGCCGCGGGGGTCTCTGAGGGCTCTGATCGCGCGTCAATCAGCGCTCCTAGAAGGTCAAGAAATCCAGAGCGCCGATTTTTCGCGAGCGTCGCAATGAGCGCGTCATCGGCAGTGCGCACGGCGGGCGCAGCAACTTCAAGTGCGGCTCGGCCCCGCGCCGTGAGCGCGACTGATTTGGCGCGCGCGTCCTTGCGCGACGGCGTCCTGGCGATGAGGCCGCCACGCTCCATCCGATTGAGCATGTCGGCCAGGGTCGATCGGTCTATCCCGGTCATCGTCACAAGGCGCGACTGGCTTGGGCTTTTTGACCGCGACGCGGCGGCCAGAACGCTGAATTGGCGCAGGGTTATGCCGGCTTCACGGAGCTTTTCCGACGACGCGTTGGCGGCCAATTGCTGGGCCCGGTGGAGAAGATGGCTCAGCGAAGCGCTCAGGTCGAAGGTCTCCCCGGGGTCGTTCCGATTGCCCACTTCGCTCATCGTCTTACCTGCCCCATCAAGACCAGCGGCCATGAAACCTGCCCCTGTCCTGCCTCATCGGTTTCGACAGTAAGCTGATCAACAGGTTTCTCCAATAACGCGACAGAATGAAATCGCCATGACAGAAGATTTGAATCCGGAATTTCTTTCTCAAGTTCCCGACGGCGACGACCGGTTACGACGGGTTTGCCGCCATTGTTCGTTTGTAGACTATGAAAACCCGAAACTCGTGGCAGGGTCCGTCGTCACCAAGGATCATCAAATCTTGCTCTGCAAACGGGCAATTGAGCCACGTAAGGGATTTTGGACCCTGCCTGCCGGTTACATGGAAAAGGGCGAAACTATCGAAGAAGCGGCGGCCCGTGAGGCGCGGGAGGAGGCCTGCGCCGAAATCGAAATCGACCGCGTGCTGGCAATGTATACGATTGCGCGGCTCGGCCAGGTCCAGGTGATGTTCAGGGGCAGGCTGGTCTCCGGGATTGCGGCGGGCCCGGAAAGTGAGGCGGTCGCCCTGTATGATTGGGCCGACATTCCATGGGCGCAGCTTGCGTTTCCCACGGTGGTTTGGGCGCTGACCCAATTTGCCGAGAGCCGGAATTGGTCTTCCTTTGCGCCCTATGGCAACCCGCCCGGCTCGGACGATCTTATCCGTTGACGGCGCTCTGCGGCGTCCGCGCCGGATCATCGCCTTGGCGCAGGTGCTTAAGCGTGTAGGGCACGTTTGCGGCGCCGAACAGGAAGGTGATGACCATGTTGCCGATCTTCCAATTCGCCCAGACGTCCTGGGCGTCTTTCGCTCCGAAGGTCAGACCGCCAAAGGTATAGGCTTCACACGGCGCTATCGGGATGCCGAACACCGGCAGGCATTGCTCGGCAATCGGGGCAAATGTGCGGTAGAGATACTCATTCCAGAGCGCCATAGCGATGAAGAACATGCCCCAGCGGATGGACAATTGGGTCCAGGCAAAATCAGGCAGGTCGAAGACGTCCTTGAACATCGCCTTCCAAACATTCCTGCCGAATGCCATCGGCACAAAGATCAAGCCGGCAAGAAACAGGTTTTGAAGCGTGACCTTCACATACAGGAACGCCTCGTTCTTGCCCAATATGCCGAGGAGGCCAAAGACACCGACAATGAGTGAGGTCACGATCAGAAATGGCGGCACCTTTTGGCCTTTGAAGACCTTCTGGCCGACGATAAGGGCCGTGGCGCCAATCAACGCGCCGGTGGCCCAAAACAGGGCGTCATAGGATAGGAAGCCGCCCTCGGGCTGGATAAACCGCAGGCCATTGTAGACCACAACGAAGGACATCACCGGGACGAGATCGCCCCAGATCTGGTTGGCTTTATCTGCAGCCGTTGCTGCGCCTGACGCTGCTTTGCTCATAGCTGTCTTTACGTCTGATGGCCGGTTTCGGATGCCGCGCGACGGATCACGAAAGCGCGAACGCCTGCAACATCAAGGACAAAGGCTGCGCTGAAATACACTGCCGCGCCGCAGCCCGCCTCCAAAAGGAGTTGCGCCCAGCCGCCGACATTCGGCGCAGCCCAAACGGCCGGCGCCATCGCCAGGCAGCACGCAATAAGCTTCGCGGCGTCCATCCAAGGCCAGGCCAGCGGCACCAGGCGCCGACCGGCAGAGGCCAGGACAAAAAAGCCGATCGCGTAGCTGATGACTGTTGCATACACCGCCCCCATCAGCCCAAACCGTGGCAGCAGAATTAGATTGAGGACAATGTTTAGGATCGCAGGCACCGCCATCAGCGCCGCGCGCAAACCCGTACGCCGGCTTAACTGGTATGGCTCGCTGGCAACATAGACGAGGAGCCCATTGAGGAGGCCGGCGATGGCAATCCAAGGGATAATCTCGGCCGCTTGGCCGCGTAACGGCGCGCCGATCACGGCTTCGGAGAGGGGCTCCGCCACCAAGGCGAGCCCTGTCGTCGCCGGTAACGCAACGAAAAGCACGGCGGTAATCAGTTTGCTGGCTTCGGCGCCCGCCGCCGCCGCGCCTGCCGCCTCATAACGCGCCATCAGCAACGGCGAGGCGGCGATGGCTGGCCATGCGCACATCATCAAAACGGTTTTGTCAGCGATGCCGTAGCCGGCTGCGTAGGCGCCAACGGCGGCTTCGCCTAGGACTGCGGCAATCAGAAACCTGTCCGAGGCCGACAGCACAAGATCAAGGACGAGGGCGACCGCAACGGGGACACCATAGGCGCGCCAGGCGCGCCCCGCGCCTTGGGCAACGCGGCCGCCCCGGGCCTGGCCGAAAAGCCAGGCGCCCTCGCGGCTTGCAATCACAAGGCGGCTTGCGAGCAATCCGACAAGCGGGGCCAGGGCGCCAAGGCCGGTTTGCCAGGCCAACGCCGCACCGATCAGAAAGCCCCCGAGAATGTGAAATGTCTCATTGAGGCTATAACGCGCCACGTTGAGCCCCGCGCGGTGGGTTTCCTGGGCAAGTTGGACGAGGCAGCCCGCCGCGAACAACAGCGCCAAAAGCGGCATAGCGCCGGAATACTCAGGCATGCCGCGCAGGGCGAACCATAGCGCGAGAAAGCAAGCAAGGCCCATTAGGGCTGCTGCGCCGATCATGCGGAGCGCGAGCGCAAAGTGTCCTGCTTTGGCGCTCCTCGCGCCTTGGCCCGCGCCAAAGCGATAGGCGCCAGCCTCCGCCCAAGCCGCGCTGGCTGTGTGGACCAAGGCGAGAAGTGAAACGAGTAACGCATAGCGGCCATAGTCTTCCGGGCCGAGGAGCCGCGTGAAGACGTAAACGCCGCCAAAAGCCGCTATGGCATGGGAAAGCCGCGCCGGCGCGTATCCCGATAGGTGGCGCAAAAAACCCATGGCGCCCACTTGCCAATCGACCGGTGAAACGCCGGTTAACCCGAAATCTGCAACAGCACCAAGCCAAGCGCGAGCACACACGCCGCCAAGGTGCGGCGCAGGCCAAATCCTTCCTTTAGGAACAGCCAGGCCAAAATGGCCGCAAATACGACCCCGCTTTCGCGCAGAGCCGAAACCCGGGCCACCTCCATTTGATCCATGGCAAGCAATGCCGCGCCGAACGAGAGCACCGACATGCCGCCGGCGACAAACCCAAAGCGCCACTGGGCGCGCATCTCATCAATAAGTGCCCACCCGCGGTCGAAGGCCGCGACACTCGTAATGGCGATTGGGTCGAGCACGAACAGCCACACAATGTACGTGAAAGGATTCTCCGCAGTGCGCACGCCGTGGGCGTCAGCCACTGAGTACAGCGCTATGCCGAGCGCTGTCCCGAACGCCCAGAACAGGGCCTCAGGCTGGGGGCGGACCCGCGCCCCGCCGCGCCCAGACGGGAGGCTGAAAAAGATCACTGCGCTCGTTGCCACAAGCAAGCCCAGCAGCGCCGTTAGTGACAGGGCCTCGCCCAAGATCGCCCATGCGGCCAGGGCGGCGAGCAGGGGCGCGCCGCCGCGCATGATCGGAAAAACCTGGGAAAGATCCCCGCGGTGTAGGGCGCGCACGACACAGGCCTGGTAGAAAAAATGGGCCGGAAGCGCCATCGCCAGAGCCCACCAGACGCCGGAGCTCGGAAGCGGTACGACAAAGACGAAAGGCGCAAGCATCACCGCTGCCGTGACGCCCATGACGGACCGGCCCAGCAATATGTCCTGGCCTCGCTTGACGGCCACATTGGCCACAGCAAGCGTAAGGGCCGAAAACAATGCCAGACCGATGGCAGTGAAGTCGCTGTCCATGGCGTCGATCGTTTGGTCGCCGCCAGGCTGCGTGTCTAGCCCGGTTTGAAGCAGCGCCGGCCCGTTTGCATTAAGGCCGGCGCTTTTGGCGGCGCCCTAAGCGTCGACAGCGATGCGAGGCCCAGCTGCTCGCACCGAGCCGTCCACATCCGCCTCGTAGACGCGGAAGTTCTCTGCGAACATCTCGGCAAGCTTTGCAGCTTGCGCGTCGTAGGCCTTCGGGTCGGACCAAGTTGCCCTTGGCTCGAGGATCGCCGTCTCAACACCCGCAACAGCGGTGGGCACATCAAACCCAAAGGTCTCGTCTCGGCGGAACGCGCCATCGGCCAGCGATCCATCCATGGCGGCCGCAAGAAGGGTTCGGGTCGCCTTGATCGGCATCCGCTCGCCCACGCCGTGGGGGCCGCCAGTCCAACCTGTCGATACCAGCCAGCAATCCACGTCGTAGGCTGCGATGAGATCGCGCAACAGGTTCCCGTATTCGCTGGGATGGCGCGGCATGAATGGCCCGCCAAAACAGGTGGAGAACGTGGCTGACGGTTCAGTGACGCCCTTCTCAGTGCCGGCGACCTTGGCGGTATAGCCAGACAGGAAGTGATACATGGCCTGGGCTGGGGTCAGCTTTGCGATAGGTGGCATGACCCCAAACGCGTCGCAGGTCAGCATCACCAGGTTCTTCGGTTGTCCGCACCGCCCGGTCGGCGAGGCGTTGGGTATGGCTGAAATAGGGTAAGCCCCACGGGAGTTTTCAGCGAGCGACGGATCATCGAGGTCAAGCTCGCGTGTTTCCTCATCCATCACCACATTCTCAAGCACGGTGCCCCAGCGCCGCGTGGTGGCGTAGATTTCGGGCTCCATGTCTTCGCGCAGGCGGATCATCTTGGCGTAACACCCGCCCTCAAAGTTAAAGAGGCCATTGGCGGACCAGCCATGTTCGTCGTCGCCGACCAGGATGCGGCTGCTCTCGGCGCTAAGCGTCGTCTTGCCGGTGCCCGAAAGGCCGAAAAAGATGCACGCATCGTCATTTGGGGAGGTGTTGACCGAGCAATGCATGGGCATCACGCCGCGCTCGGGAAGCAGATAATTCAGCAAGGTGAAGACCGACTTCTTTGTCTCTCCGGCATACGACGTGCCGCCAATCAGGACGAGGCGCTTGGAGATGTTCACCGCGATCACCGTTTCACTCGCCGTTCCATGGCGCGCTGGATCAGCCTTGAAGCTCGGCAAATTGATGATCGTGAATTGGGGGTCGAAGTCTGCCAGTTCAGCCTCGGTGGGCACGCGCAGGAGATGGCGGATGAACAAGGAATGCCATGCAAGCTCGGTCACCACGCGGACCGGCAAACGGTGCTGCGTGTCGGCGCCGCCGAAGAGATGCTGAAGGTAGACGTCCTTTGTGGCCAAATGGGCTTTGAAGTCGTCCCAAAGCGCCTCGAAATGGGTCGGAGACATGGCGGCATTGTTATCCCACCACACCGTATTTTCAGTGAGCGTGTCGCGAACGGTGAACTTATCGCCAGCAGACCGCCCGGTGTGTTGACCGGTTTCAACCAACAACGCGCCGCCTTTGGCAACGCGGGCCTCTCCCCGCTCTAACGCAGCCTCATAGAGGCGTGTTTCATTCAAATGTGCAAACACGCGTTTTGGTGCTGCACCCAGATCTCCCAGGCCCATTTCTTGTCCCATGGTGATGACCCCAACCTTAGTTTTTACCGACCCGAACCGGGCCCAACTCAACGCTTTTCTATCGGCCGCCCTGCGACTCGGTTAGCCGATGATGCAAACATTGGACCCGCTTTACGTTTGCGGCAACCGGCTAATGAAAAAATTTGCATAATTCACAGGGCTGCTCGAATTCGAGGCTTTATGACCGCATTTGCAACGGATTCACCTGCTAGGGGAGATTTTCGGAGGCGATGTTCTTGAGCAGGTAGACAAGCTCTAGCGCTGATTTCGGCGTCAAATCATCCGGATCGACTTCGGACAGAGCCGCCTCCACCGCACTGGGCTCTACGGGCAATGGGTCGGGCCCGTCTGGGCGCGCTGCGGCAAACAAGGGCAGGCTCCCGCCGCCCGCCGCCTCGCCTTCAAGTTGATCGAGAAGCTGGCGTGCGCGCGCAACGGCTCGCCTGGGAAGGCCGGCCAGCCGGGCCACGTGCACGCCATAAGATCGGTCCGCAGGACCCGGCTGAACCTCGTGAAGAAAGACCAGGTCATCCTTGTACTCTTTTGCACGTAGGCTGACATTTGCCGCCGAGGCGAGCCGCTGCGCCACCTCAGTCAACTCATGGTAGTGCGTGGCAAAAAGCGAGCGGCACTGATTGGTGTCGTGCAAATGCTCCATGGCCGCCCACGCAATCGCCAATCCATCGAACGTGGATGTGCCGCGCCCGACCTCGTCTAGGATGACGAAGCTTCTGCCTGTCGCCTGATTCAGGATCGTGGCGGTCTCCACCATTTCGACCATGAAAGTGGAGCGCCCCTGGGCCAAATCGTCGGCGGCCCCAACGCGCGAAAAGAGCCGGTCGGCAATGCCCCAATTGAGGGCGTTTGCCGGCACAAAGCTGCCGGCTTGGGCCAGGATCAAGGCAATCGCCGCGCTTCGAAGATAGGTCGATTTGCCGGCCATATTCGGACCGGTGACCACCATGAGCCTGGGCCCAGCGCTGCCGGCGGCATCGAGGGCGACGCTATTGGGCGTGAAGCCGCCGCCATTGCTGCGCAGGGCTGCCTCAACGACGGGATGGCGCAGGGCCTCGGCCTCGAACACAGCGCCTTCGACAAGGCGAGGGCGCACCGCGCCGACGGCTTCGGCCCATTCGGCAAGCGCTGCGGTGACATCGATCTCGGCAAGGGCTTCGGCGGTCTGCGACAGCTCAGCGCTCAGCGCGACCACCCGGTCGATGAACCCATCGAATACGCCCTGCTCGAAACCGCGGGCCGCCTCTTCGGCGCGCGAGATTTTCGCGGCGAGGCCGGCAAGCTCGTTCGTCGAAAAGCGCGCCGTTTTGGCCAAGGTCTGGCGGTGGATAAACTCGGCGTTGAGCGGCGCCTCCAAAAGCGGGCCAGCTACCTTGGACGGCACATCGATGAAATAGCCCAGCACGTTGTTGTGCTTGATCTTCAGGCCAGCAATCTGCGTCTTCTTTGCGTAGTCGGCCTGCAAGGCAGCGATCACGCGCCGGCTATCATCGCGCAGCTCGCGGGCTTCATCGAGGGCGGGAAGCCAACCCGGCGCCACAAAGCCACCATCGCGCACAAGGGCCGGGGGCGAAGGGACCAGGGCGTATTTCAAGTCATGGTCAAGTTGAGAGAGGTCTGCCTGGCGCGCCGTGTTCAGAGCCCGGGACGCTGCAGCAAGCGTTGGCGGTAACACCGCGCCGGTGGCGCCAAACTCGGCGGCAATGGACTGGCCTGCAGCAAGCGCAGCGCCCAGGGCGCTGAGATCTCGCGGCCCACCGCGCCCGAGGGCCAGTCGCGTGCGGGCCCGGGCAAGGTCGGGCGCGCTTTTGAGCGTCTCGCGCACCGATTTTCGCCTATCGGGCGCGCCATGCCACCAGGCGACCGCATCATGGCGGTCGGCAATCGCCTTTGGGTCGGTCAAGGGCCGGGATAAGCACTCGGCAAGACGCCGTGCGCCAGCAGATGTTACCGTGCGATCGACACTCGACAGCAGGCTGCCCTTACGCTCGCCGGCGAGGGTGCGCAGCAGCTCAAGACTGGAGCGCGTTGCAGGATCAATGGCCAGCACGGCCTGGTCTTCATCCAGGCGCGGAGGGTCAAGCGCCGCGGCCTTTCCGGCCTGGGTTAAAGCGACATAGTCAAGGACAAGGCCAATCGCCGCCAGGTGGGCGCGGCTGAAGGCGCCGAGAGACTCGATCGCCTGGACACCATAGGCGGCTTTGAGCGCGGCTGTTCCTGCCCGCACGCTGGCTGCTCGCGCCGGCCTGAGCGTCGCCGAAACGCCAAGGCCGCTCTGGAGTTCAGGAAGCATCGCGGCCCCAATCTCGCTGTCGGGCAGAATAACCTCCCCAATCGGGAACGCCGCCAGACGGTCCAGGATGCGCGGCCCGGCGCACTGGAAGATATGAAAGCTGCCCGTTGAGACATCGCATATGGCCGCGCCGATCTCCCGCCCCTTTGCCATCGGGGCCACAGCGGCCAAGGCCTGTCCCATACGCGCAGGCAACATCGTGTCCTCGGTCAGCGTGCCAGGCGTCAAAACACGCACGACTGCGCGGCTCACCAGGGCCTTCGAGCCGCGCTTGCGGGCTTCTTGCGGCGTTTCGGTCTGCTCGCAAACAGCCACCCGCTCGCCCGCCCGGATGAGGCGCGCCAGGTATGCGTCGGCGGCATGGTAGGGCACGCCCGCCATGGGTATTGGCGCGCCATCATGCTCACCCCGGGCAGTCAGCGTGATGTCTAGAAGCTCTGCGGCCCGCTCGGCATCATCGAAAAACAGTTCGTAAAAATCGCCCATGCGGAAGAACAAAAGCGCTCCAGGATGCTCGGCTTTGATCGCCAGGTATTGGGCGATAAACGGCGTCGGCGGTTTCTTGGGCGGCGGGGATGCGCCATCGGGCGCTTGGACGGGCTCGGAATCTGCCATGGCATCTGCTTAGCCGCTCGGCCCCACCCGCGGAAGCCGCAGCCCCGCGCGATGGCAAACTTCGCCTTGGCAGCGCAGGCGGCGCGTACTAGCTCTTGCGCCATTCCCCACCGCTGACCTAGCGCGAAGGCGCCTTCCCATGACTTCAAAAAGACCCAGTTTCACTGACCAGGAAGCCCTTGATTTTCATGCGGTTCCGCGACCTGGAAAGCTCTCGGTCACCCCGACGAAGCCCATGAGCACCCAGCGCGACCTTTCCCTGGCCTACAGCCCGGGCGTGGCCGTGCCCGTCAAGGCGATCGCCGAGGATGAAGACAAGGCTTACGACTACACAGCCAAAGGCAACATGGTTGCGGTGATCTCTAATGGGACCGCCATTCTTGGGCTTGGGGACCTCGGCGCAATGGCGTCAAAGCCGGTCATGGAAGGCAAGTCAGTCCTGTTCAAACGGTTCGCCGACGTCGACTCGATCGATATAGAAGTGGAGACCCGAGACGTGGACGCCTTTTGCGAGACCGTTCGCAATATCGGCCACACGTTTGGCGGCATCAATCTAGAGGATATCGGCTCTCCGGCCTGTTTCATAATCGAACAACGTCTGCGCGATGAGCTCAATATACCCGTATTCCATGATGACCAGCATGGCACAGCCATCATCGCGGCCGCTGGCATAATCAATGCCTGCGCCGTGACTGGCCGGAACATGGAAGACCTGAAAGTCGCCTTTTCGGGCGCTGGCGCTGCGGGCCTGTCCTGCGCTGGATTGATCACCAGGCTCGGCGTCAAGCCGGAGAACATCCTGATGTGCGACAGCCGCGGGGTGATTTACAAAGGCCGCAAGGAGAAGATGGACCAATTCAAATCTGCCTTTGCCGTGGAGACCTCCAAACGCACCCTGGAAGAGGCCATGGACGGCGCAGACGTTTTCCTAGGGCTATCGGTCAAAGGCGCGGTGACAAAAGAGATGGTCGCCTCCATGGCCGACCAGCCCATCATCTTCGCCATGGCAAACCCGGACCCAGAGATCCTGCCTGAAGACATTAAAGCGGTGCGCGACGACGCGATCATCGCCACCGGCCGCTCGGATTACCCCAACCAGGTCAATAATGTTCTGGGTTTTCCATACATCTTTCGCGGCGCCCTCGACGTGCGCGCCCGGGGCATAAATGAGGAAATGAAGCTGGCGGCCGCCAAGGCCCTAGCAGAGCTTGCCCGAGAAGATGTACCCGATGAGGTGGCGGCGGCCTACCATGGCTCGCGCCCCAGTTTTGGGCCCAACTACATCATCCCCACGCCGTTTGATCCGCGCCTTGTCACGTTCGTGCCGCCCTTCGTCGCCCAGGCGGCCATGGACACCGGCGTCGCGCGCCAGCCGATCGCCGATATGGAAGAGTACAGGCGCTCGCTCGCCCAGCGCCAAGACCCGACGGCAAGCTTCCAGCAGGGCTTGCAAAGCGCCGTGCGCGCCCATGAAAAACGCATTGTATTCGCAGAAGGCGAGGAACCTTCGGTGGTGCGCGCAGCCTTTAGCTTCAAGAACCAGGGCCTGGGACACCCGATCCTCATCGGACGGGAAGAACTTGTGCACCAGACCATGAAGCAAATGGGCGTGCCGGAGGGCGCATTGGACGTCGTGAACGCGCGTTTGTCTGACCGCAATCCCGATTACACCGACCATCTCTACGCAAGGCTGCGGCGCGAGGGCTATCTGAAGCGAGACGCCCAGCGCTTGGTCAACCAGGATCGCAACGTCTTCGGCGCATGCATGCTCGCCCTGGGCGATGCCGACGGCATGGTGACGGGCACGACGCGCAATTACCAGGTCGCGCTCAACGATGCCCGGCTCGTCCTCGATCCAGTGCCGGACCATCCCGTGATCGGCATGTCCATGGTGATCTCCCAGGGCATGACTGTCTTCATCGCCGACACAAGTGTGGTGGAGCTGCCCTCCGGAGCCGACCTTGCGGCCATCGCGCGGGAAGCGGCCCGCTGCGTCCGCGCCCTCGGCTTTACGCCGCGCGTTGCAATGCTGTCTTATTCAACCTTCGGCAATCCGATGGGCGAGCGCATTGAAAAGGTGCGCGAGGCCATTGGCCTGCTGGACGCAGACCGGGGCATCGACTTTGAGTATGAAGGCGACATAGCCGCCGATGTGGCCCTTAATCCCCTCCACAGGCTCACATATCCCTTCTCTCGCCTGACCGGCCCGGCCAATGTGCTGGTCATGCCGGCCATCCATTCCGCCTCGATCGCCACGAAATTGATGAAAACCATGGGCGGAGCCACCGTGATCGGGCCAATGCTTCTAGGGTTGGAGAAATCTGTGCAGATCGCCAGCCTGGGTGCGACCGTCTCTGACATTGTCACCCTGGCGACGATCGCGGCCTATGATGTCGATGCGGTCAGCGACGGCCGGACGGCAGGCTGAGGCTGACCAACAGATCAGCAGCGGCGTCGGGCTGCATTTTGGTCAGCGCGACATGCAGGGCCGGCTCTAATCTGCGGCAACCTTTGGCGCATTGGGCGGGCCGTAGCGCGCCTGGCGGGCCCATTCCAGGGCAACCAGCGCCACCGGCAAAAGGCCAATCCAGAAGGTGGTTACAAACACCTGATAATAGCCATCGGTCTCGATCATTTCGCCGAACCGCGCCCGGCCCAGCGAGCCGATCAACATCACCAGAGATGCCAAAAGCGCGTATTGGACGGCGGCGTATCGCGGATTCACGATGGATGTGAGAAACGCAACCGAGGCAACACTGGCAAAGCCCACAGCAAGATTTTCGCCTGCAATCGCGCCCATCAGCCGCGTCAATTCAGGCCGATTTTCCAGCCCGAATAGCGGCGGGATCACCTCAAGCACAGCGCCGAGGCCGGTCCATGCCAGGAACGCATCGACCCCGTCGCCGCCTTCGCTGGGAACAAACGTCGCCGTTTCAACAAGGAAACGCCCGGCGGCCAGGTCAGCGAATAGCAGGTTGGTCACCGCGGCCAGGAGCGCGCCAAGGAAGAGACACGGCATCCGCCCGAGGAACACCAACGCCATGGCTCCCAACCCAGAGCCTGCAATGGTCATCAAGACGCCAAAGGTTTTCGACGCCAGTGCCACCTCGTCATTGCTCATCCACAGCGCGCCAAACCGGTCGTCGAGGTAGAAGAAATAAGCAAACGAGCCCCATACCAAATCGGCAAACCGGTAGGTGAGGATCAGGGCGAGAATCAAGATCACAGCCGGGCCAAGGCGCCTGACCAGGTCCAAGAGCGGGACCATAACGGCGCCGAACACGGCCTCTCTCACACCGCTGAGGACCGCGCCGCTTGGCAAGCCGCGCCTTTCGCCTGCGCCGCGATATCTCAGGAGAAAGGCAGCCAGGGCGGCCGGGAATACGACGGTCAGAAACACAATGATTGGCGCTTGTTGCCGTGTGAAGGCGCTTGGGCTCGGCGGGCGCGCCTGGCTCGCCGCCGCGCCGTCAACGCCGCTAAACGTCAAGGTCTGCCACATGAAGATCAAGATCATCGCGATCGCCAGGCCCCATGCCGCCATCACGGCCCCAGAGGCGCGCAGGCGAACCTGCGGCCCCACGCCGGAGTCCTTCGCCAGGCGCCCGGCCGTCTTGGTTTGCGACGTTTGAGAGTCCGGCGCGATAAGGGCGCCGCCCATGGACAGGACCATCAGGCCCCCCAGGAGGCCGATCGTGGCAGGCCAGCCTATCCGCTCGGCAGCCACCAGGGCGAGGGCGCCGGTCAATAGGCCAGAGAAGCGATATCCAAATTGATAGAGCGCGGACATGAGATCCATATCCTCGTCGCTGCGCGCCACTTCTATGCGCCAGGCGTCCAGCACAATGTCATGGGTGGCCGACAGCAGCGCGATCGCCAGAGCCACCGACGCTAAGAGGCCGAGCGACACGGCCGGGTCTGTCACCGACAAAAGCAGGATGAGCGCGGCGATCGCGCCTTGGAACGTCAAAAGCCAGGTGCGCCGGGCGCCAAAGGGGGATTTGACCGGATAGCGCGCCCGCTGAAACCCCGGCGCCCAGATGAATTTGAAGCTGTAGGCCAGTATGATGAATGCGAGCACGCCGGCCTGGGCAACATTGACGTTGGCCTCTGCAAACCAGGCGTTGAGCGCACCCAGGACCACGCCATAGGGAATGCCGGCGGCGAAGGACAAAAGGAGCATCGCCAGCATACGGCGATCGCTGAGGGCCTTGGCGGCGCGGAAGAGCCGCGGCGGGCGCCGCTTAGGCGCTGCCGGGTCAGCCGCCGCCTCGGTCATGGCGGGCTTTGTCGCTCTGTCGAGGTCTTGGCCCATTTGACGGCAAGCGCCCGCAGGGTCTCTGGATCGATGGGTTTGGCGGCAACCAGGTCGGCTCCGGCAGCCCGGGCCGCGCGTTCAATTTCTGGATTGACCTCGGCGGAGATTGCCATGACCGGAACATCCGAGCCCGATGCCCGCAGGCGCCGTGTCGCCTCAAATCCATCCATGATCGGCATCCTCAAATCCATAAGCACCAGATCTGCCGGGTGTCTTTCCAGCAGGTCCAGGGCCTCAACGCCTGTTGCTGCTACGCTTACGGTAAATCCCGTCGATTCCAAGGCACGCCTGGCGATCAGCGCATTGACCGGATTGTCGTCGGCGATGAGCACATGTCCAGATGCAGTGTGCACCTCCTCGGTTTCGTCGTGGGCGGCGCCCTGGCGGGCGAGGTAAACCCTCTCGATCACAGAACTGGCCCTGAGGGGGCGCACAAGCCAGCCCTGGCAGCCCATTTCGCGGAAGCGGCCAATGGCGCCGCGGTCTTCAGGCCGCAGGACGATGAGGCTGGTGGTCTGGGCAGCGTGGCTGGCGATCCGGCGCGCGGGCAGATCTGCGCCGATCAGCAGTACGTCGCATCCATGGCCGCCGGTCGGCGCGGTCTCCGGAAGTACCCAGGGCGCGGCGCCCGCATTGTCCATCATCGCCGCCAATGTGAGCGCCGTGGCCGGCGGCAAGCCGATCAGGCCGACCCGCCCACCCAGCTCGGCCAGATCATGGGTCGGCTTCTGGTCCGCTTCGGGCAAGGGCAGAAACACGTCAAAGCGGGCCCCCAGGCCCGGCGCGCCGGCGACATCGATGGAGCCGCCCAGGAGGTGGGTCAATCGACGCACGATCGATAGGCCGAGCCCGACACCGCCATCCTTTTGGGCATCGCTCGCCTGGGCTTGACGAAACGCATCGAACAGACGCTCACGGTCGGCCTCGGCGATGCCTGGGCCCGTATCAAATACCCGGTAAAGCACGCCGTCTTCCTGCGGCAAAACATCGAGAAGGACCGCTCCGGTCTCGGTGAATTTCAAGGCGTTACCAATAAGATTGAACAGGATCTGACGGATTCGGCCGGCATCTCCGCGCCGGGTTGCCATGGGCAGGCGCGCAGCCCGCGATGCGATGTCGAGGCCTGCCGCATGGGCGCGCGGGCTCAGCAATTCGACGACTTCTCGCCCGAGCCGTACGGGGCAGAAGACCTCCTCTTCCAGCTCCACACTCCCCGCATCGAGCCGGGCATGGTCAAGCACGCTGTTCAAAAGGTCCAATAGCCGCGCCCCCGATCCGCGGATTGCTTCGGCATATTCGCGCTGGGACGGCGACAAGTCGGTCTCAAGCAGCAGGGACACCGTGCCGAGTATGCCATTCAGCGGGGTGCGGATTTCATGGCTGGCCGTTGCAAGAAACGTCTTTTCGGCCGCCGGGTCGCGTCTTTGTGTATCCATCTGCGCGCCTTAGCACAGAGCCGTTTTAGGGGGCTTAACGCCCATGCCCGGGCGCAGCGTCACGCCACCAGGCCGGATCGCGCAGACGCTTCTGGGTCCAGCGGATACCCCGGCGGGCGCCGGCGGTAGGACAGCGCCTCGGCCACGTGGACCCGGCGCACACCTGCGCTGCCATCAAGGTCTGCAATGGTGCGCGCAACCTTAAGGGTGCGATGGTAGGCCCGAGCGGTTAGGGCCAGCTTCTGGGCCGCGTCGGCCAAAAGCGCAGCGCCGGCGGCATCGGGTGAGACCAACGCCTCCAATTCCCCTGTTGGCGCATCGGCATTGATGGGGCGCAGTTCGGCTGGAAGGGCGCTGTAGCGCTCTGCCTGGGCCTCCCGCGCCCGGGCAACGCGCGCAGCGGCCTCGGCCGTGCCCTCGGCGGGCGGGGGCAACGATAGGTCCACCGCTGTGACGGGGGCCACGTCAAAGAACAAATCGATCCGATCCATGAACGGTCCAGACAAGCGCGACTGGTAACTCGCTGCGCAGCGCGGGCCGCGGCGACAGGCCGATTCGCCAGGGCCACCGCCGCATTTGCATGGGTTCATCGCACCGACCAATTGAAACCGCGCCGGATATCGCACATGGCGGTTGGCCCGCGCGACGACCGCCTCGCCGGCCTCAAGGGGCTGGCGCAGACTGTCGAGTACCTGGGAGGTAAATTCCGGCAGTTCATCTAAAAACAGCACGCCGTGATGGGCTAGGGACACCTCGCCAGGCTTGGCGTGGATACCGCCGCCAACCAGGGCTGCCATGGAGGCCGAATGGTGTGGCGCGCGAAATGGCCGCGCCCGAGACAGACGCCCGCGCTCCAAGAGCCCGGCCACCGATTGGATCTGGCTCACCTCCAAAAGCTCGCGGGCCGATAGGGGCGGCAAAAGGCCTGGCAACCGCTGGGCCAGCATGGACTTGCCCGAACCCGGCGGGCCGCAAAAAACCAGATTGTGCCCGCCCGCTGCGGCGATTTCCAAGGCCCGTTTGGCCCCCTCCTGGCCCTTAACATCCTTCAGGTCTGGCCCTGGCGGCGGATCGGCCAACCCGCCCGCGCGGGCAGGCGCCACTGGCGCGCGGCCGGCAAAATGGTTGACCAATGCAATCAGACTTGGCGCCGCCAAAGCCTCGCCGCCCGCCCACGCCGCCTCAGGGCCGCAGGGCGCCGGGCAGATAAAGCGCAAATCCATGCCATAAGCGGCCATCGCTGCGGGCAAAACGCCAATGGTGTCGACCACCTGGCCATCCAGAGACAACTCGCCCATCGCGGCATGGCCGTCCAAGGCGTCTGGCGCGAGCACGCCCATGGCCGATAGGGTCGCCAGGGCAATCGCCAAATCGTAATGGCTCCCTTCCTTTGGCAAATCGGCCGGCGCGAGATTTACGACGATCCGTTTCGGCGGCACAGCGAGCCCCATCGCCGCAAACGCGCAGCGCACCCGCTCACGGCTTTCCGCGACCGCCTTATCGGGCAAGCCGACAATGGCCATATGGGGCTTCGAGGCACCGGTGATCTGGACCTGCACGTCGACGGGGCGCGCCTCAATGCCCTCAAAAGCAAACGTCGTGATCCGGCTCACCATGGCAGCGCCTCCCGGAATTTCGGCTACCACGGCGCGCGGAACAAAGAAAGAACTATTTTAGTTTTTCCACGCCTTCCTTGAGCCGGCGCTCGGCGGCGTCCCAAAAAAGTTCGGCGGCATCGACGCCCGAAAACCGTTTCAGTTCCTGCACGCCTGTGGGTGAGGTCACGTTCACTTCAGTCAGTTTGCCACCGATCACATCTATGCCCACCAGCACCTGGCCGCGGCGCTTAAGCTCCGGCCCGATCGCCTCGCAAATGGCCTGGTCCGCCCCGGTGAGCTCAGCGGGCTCAGGCGTGCCCCCCACGTGAAGGTTTGACCGGGTCTGGCCCGGCTTCGGGCGCCGATTGATCGCGCCCACGGCCACCCCATCGATCAGAATGACGCGCTTGTCGCCCTCGCTTACGGCGGGGAGAAACGCCTGCGCCATGATCGGCTCGCGGCTGCGCTCAAAAAACATTTCGATTAAGGATTGGAAGTTGCTGTCATCGGGCTTGAGACGGAACACGCCAGCGCCGCCATTGCCGTAGAGCGGCTTGACGATGATGTCGTTATGGCGCGCGCGAAACGCCGTTAGCGCGCCTGGATCGCGAGAAATCAGCGTCGCCGGCATGAGCTGGGGAAAGAGCAGCGGGAACAGCTTCTCTGGACTTGCACGCACAAAGGCCGGATCGTTCAAAACCAGGGTTTGGTCCGAGATCAGCTCAAGAAGATGACACGCCGTGATGTAGGACATGTCGAAGGGCGGGTCCTGGCGCATGACCACAACGTCGACGGCGTCTGCCAGGTCAATCGTCTCCGCCGCGCCGAAAAGGCCCGGCGTGCCCGCCACCCGTTGCACGCTCGCGGGGCGGGCCAGCGCCATCACTCGGCCGGCATCATAGGTCAGGTCGGCCGGGCCATAGACCCAAAGATTTGCGCCCCGCGCCTGGGCCGCTTCGGCCAAGGCAAATGTGGTATCGGTCTCTATGTCGACGGCTTCCAGCGGATCCATCTGAAGCGCCACGCGCAGGGCCATCTCAAACTCCGGCTCGGGTCTGAATGGCGATCGGATGGGAGCGCCGCGCCCCGATCACTGGTCTGCGCCCCCAAGCAAGTCTCGTTCGGCATCCGACAGGGAGGCGGCTGAGGCCATCTCCGGGCGGGGCTCGCGCACCCGCACATAGGACACAACCTGCTGCACGCCCCCAGCCTCCGACGCGGTCTCAGCGGCGGCCACCAACTCCTCGCGCGTACTCGCAATGCCCATAAGGTACACCACCCCGTCATAGGTCTCGATGTTGAAATTATAGCTCTTTACGCTGGATGATCCGATCAGCCGCGCCCGCACCCGCGCCGTGATCACCTCGTCGGCCACATTGTTGAAAAAGCCGCCTGGCCGTTCGATTTGGATTTCATTGGCCACATCGAAAGTGCGTTTTGAGCTCCAGGCCACATCCTCGGCCCGGGTGCGCATTTCCGGAGAGGATACACGCCCGGACAACAAAACCAGCCCGTCAACGACTTCCACATCGACCTCGCCGTACCCGCCCTCTTGCAACAGCCGGGTCTTGATCTGGCTTGAGGTGGCTGCATCGTCGACGGCTTGGCCAACCGTGCGTTCCTGGGCCGCAGCGACGCCGACGGTCCCCGCGCCGGCCACAGCGGCCGCCACACATCCGGTCGTCGTAAGCGCGATGAAAGCCGCAGCCGCGGCGAGCCTAGGGGTCATTGGGGGGCCTCCTGATCGAGGGCAGACAGCGCGAAGTACACCAGCATGCGGTGTTAAATCCAGCTTGGGGCGAAATCGGGGCGCCAGGCGCCTGGAACATGCACCGGCCATCGCCGCGGGCACACGGCAACCAGATCAAAACGCCAACCCACATCGGCCAGCTCGGGCATGGCGCGCGCGGCCCAAACTTCCGATGCTGCTGAGATGCGTTGCCAGCTGTACTCGCTGACGGCTTCTAGCGCCGCAGCAACGTCGCGCCGCGCCTTGACTTCAACAAAAGCGTAGAGCGCGCCGCGCTTGGCAATCAAGTCAATCTCGCCTTGGGGTGTGCGCACGCGCCGCGCCAGGATGCGATAGCCTTTTACCTGCAGGGAGAGCGCAGCCAGGGCTTCGGCGCGCCGGCCCAGCCGCTCTGCCCTGACACGCCTAGCTCGGTTCATCGGATTTCAAGGCTAAGGCCCGCTGGTAAACCGCACGCTTAGGCAGGCCGAGTGCGGCGGCCACTTGCCTGGCTGCGTCTTTCGTCGCCACCTCAGGCAGCAAACGGCCAAGGGCCGCGTCGATATCCTCAGAAGACACCGCTGGCCCGTCGGGCGGCCCGATGAGCACTACGAGTTCGCCCTTTGGCGGAGCTTCTCCCCCAAGCAACGTCGCCGCGTCTGCGAGGCGCCCTCGGCGCACCTCCTCAAACCTTTTGGTCAGCTCCCGGGCAAGGCACACCTCGCGGCTCCCGCCCAGCACGTTAGCCATATCGGCAAGCGCCGGGGCGAGGCGCCGGCCGGCCTCATAGAATACCAAAGTGGCCTCAATCGCAGCGAGCGCTTCAAGCGCGCTTCGCCGGGCGGTCGATTTTGGCGGCAGGAACCCGCAAAACAAAAAACGGTCACTGGGCAGCCCGGCCACCACCAATCCCGCAAGCAGCGCCGACGCCCCAGGGATCGGCCGCACCGCATGCCCGGCCTCCGCCGCCTCGCGCACCAATTTATAGCCTGGATCGGAGACCAGCGGCGTTCCGGCATCGCTGATCAGCGCCAAGGCCGCGCCGCCAGCAAGGCGGCTGAGCAGCTCTGGCCGGCGCACTGCCCCATTATGGTCATGGTAGGACGTCAAGCGTGTTTGGATGCCATACGCGTCCAGGAGCTTGCGCGAAATTCGTGTGTCCTCTGCGAGGATCTCCTCTACGCCGGCAAGAACATCCAGCGCCCTTAGGGTGACATCGCGGAGATTGCCAATGGGCGTCGACACAACGTAAAGCCCGCGCTCAAGAGGAGCACTCTGCCCGCTTTGCGCGGGGTCGGAGGCGAGACGCCAACCGCTCGGCGGGCGGGTAGGGCTGAATGAGGGAAGATCGGAGGACATCCATGGGACCATTGCGCGTGTTGGCGACACTTCCAACCCTGCTTCTGGCGGGCCTCGTCTTGGCCGCCTGCGCCAGCAGCCCTTCAGGTCCGCCGGCGCCGCCGCCCAGCGCGGATGCGGGCGCCGGGCAAAAACCCCAATTGCCTGGCGGCATCGACCAAGCCGGGACGAAACCGGACAAGCCCCGGCCGACAAAAGAGGAAATCGAGCGCGCCCAAGCTGCTGGCCTAACACCGCCGCATATGATTGGCCGCGAAATCACCCGCGCAGCCGTTCTGCTGCCGTTTTCCCACCCAAATCGCCGCGTGCGCGAAGAGGCCCAGGGCATGCTCGCGGGCATTGAGCTCGCCCTTTTCGAGCTCGCCGGAGATACGTTCCTCGTCATCCCAAAGGATACGGGCGGAACCGCGGCGGGCGCCCAAGAGGCCACCAAATCAGCCCTCGGCGCCGGAGCGGACGTGATCCTCGGCCCATTATTTGCCCAAAACGTGCGCACCGTGACGCCCTTGGCGCGGGAAGAGCGGGTCCCGGTCATCGCCTTTTCCAACGATCCCACAGCGGCGGGGGGCGGCGCCTACCTGGTCTCGTTTACGGTCGAAGAAGAAGTCTCCCGTGTGGTGCGCCACGCCGCCCTTCAAGGCGTGGACGCGTTTGCCTATCTCGGCCCCGATACGCTTTACGGGCAACGCGTTGACCGCGCCCTGCGCACGGCCGCCTCGCGCGAAGGCGGATACGTGGTCACGAGCCAGTTTTACGATGCCGCAAATGCGGCGCCAGTCGACGAGGCGGCAGCCCTTGCCGGCATTCTTGCGCCCATGGTGGAGGCAGCGCCGGGCCGAGTGGCGGTGATCATTCCCGAGGCCGGCGTGAAGCTGCGTTCTGTGGCGCCGCTGCTGCCCTATTATGGTGTGGATTTCCGAGACCTGGCGATCCTGGGAACCAGCCAATGGGACGACGCTTCAATCTGGCGGGAGCCAACCCTGAACGGCGCGTGGTTTGCGGTGCCGGCCACCGAAAGGTCGACGGCCTTTGCAGCTGATTATCAGCGCGTCTATGGGCGCGGGCCCACCGAACTTGCAAGCCTGGGCTATGACGCCGCCGCCATGGCGATTGTCTTGGCAGACCGCGAGGGGCTGGACTATCGCGGGATCACTGGCGAGCGCGGGTTTCTCGGCGCAAATGGCCTGTTTCGTCTCCGCCTGGATGGCACGCCGGAGCGATCCCTCGCAATCATGGAAATCGACACCCAGACCGGGGCCGATGAAATCGTCCCCGCCGCCGACACGTTTGCCCCGCCGACAGGCTAATCTGACGCCGCCGCTGCGGTCGGAGCGGGCCAAACGCTCAAGCGCTTAGACAATTCCTCGACATCGCCTGGCGATAGAACGCCGCGATGGTGATGGGTGATCACCCCGCCAGGCGCGATGATGAACGTCTCCGGCACACCGGTGAGGCCAAAGGCGAGACCGCCCTGGCCCGTCGGGTCCATCGCCAGGCGAGCGAAGGGATTGCCCCGCGCCTCCAGGAAGCGGGCGGCATTCTCGGGCGTGTCCTCATAGGCGAGCCCATAAATCTGCCCCGGATGGCGCGCGGCCAACTCCATCAAAAGAGGGTGTTCCACAACGCAGGGCGCACACCAACTGGCCCATAGATTGACCAGGATCGGCGCCTCGTTCGACAGCTCTGCAAAGCTGAGCTGCTCGGCCTCGCCCAGCACATCGAACGCCATAGTCGGCGCCGCCCGGTCTTCCAATTCGAAGCCCGGTTGCCGTCCGTCAAACAATTGGACCAGCCCAAGGCCAGCAAACGCGAACAGGGCGATCAGCGGAAGGGCGAAGACCAGCCGCATGGCTATCCCTGCGCCGGCGGGTCAGACTCGTCGGCCTGGCGCTGCAAGCGTTCGACCTTGGCGCGGGCCCTGCGCGCACGGTACACGATCGCAGCGATGAGGGCGCCAAGCGTTGCCGCAGCCAGACCATAGGCGGCGTAGATATACACTGCGTGGTTTTCGAACTCGGGGAGCATGGCCCGGCCGTCACCTCCTGTGCGGGCTGCCATGGGTCCTAGGCCGCCGCCTGGCGCAACAGCAAGGCCCGTGCCCGACGCGTCATGATGTCAGTGCGCATGGCCGTGAAAACCAGCCCCGTCAATAAAAGCGTATGGCCGAGCGCCGCGATCAGAAGCGGGTAGAGATAAGAGGCGTCCATCGTCGGACCGTCAAAGCGCACGACGCTGGCAGGCTGGTGAAGGCTGGCCCAGATATCGACCGAAAACTTGATGATCGGAACATTGATCACGCCGACCATGGCCAGAATTGCGCCGGCCTGGGCCGCTTTCTGACGCGTGTCCATCGCCGCGCGCACGGCCATGTATCCGAGATACAGAAACAAGAGAACGAGCATGGACACCATGCGGGCATCGTCCCACTGCCACCATGTGCCCCAGGTCGGCTTGCCCCAAATAGCGCCGCTGTACAGGCAAATGGCGCAATACGCCGCGCCGACGGGCGCCAGGGCCTTGGCGGCGGTGTCGGCAAGTTCATGGCGCCAGATGAACCAGACAAAACTGGCTGCGGCCATGCCTGCATAACCGGCCATGCCAAGCCAGGCAGCCGGCACATGGATAAACATGATACGCGCGCTGTCGCCCTGGAAGCGCTCCGGCGACACCACATAAAAGGCCTGCCACACGCTATAGGCAATCAGCGCCGCTGCGCCGCCATACAGCCAGGGCTGGACCCTTTGCGAAAAGGCCATGAAGCGATGGGGATTGGCAAACGCCTTGATCATGTCATCTCCTTCAATCAGCCGCCAGCCGCAGGGCCGCCGCCATGGCCAACGGCGCGGTTCCCAAGGCAAACACGGTTGCTGCGAGCAGATATAGTGCCTCTGGCGCCAACCCAGGGGCGTCAGATTGCAGCGTCATCGCGCCAAATATGGCGGTCGGTATGTAAAGCGGAAGGGCGATGAGCGCGATCAACAGGCCGCCACGTCGCACGGTGGCGGTTAATGCAGCGCCAACCCCGCCCCAAAGGAAGAAGGCCAGGCCGCCGACGCCATAGGCCGCGCTGGCCGGTAAAAGGTCGCCGGCCGGGATTTGCAGCATCAGGCCGAGCAAGGGCGTGATGAGGACCAGAGGCAGTCCCGCCGCGATCCAATGGGCAAACGCCTTCACCGCAGCAATGGCGGAGAGCGGCGCGTCGGCCTGGATCCACAGGTCCAGCGCCCCGTCTTCGAGATCGGCTTGGAATAAACGCTCCATGGTGACGAGCGAGGACAAGGCCAGGGCAACCCACAAGATGCCAGGCCCAATCGCCGCGAGCATCTCATTGCCATGCCCAATCCCGAACGGAACCAGCATCGCCGCCCCGGCAAAGAAACCTACAGGCAGCAAGGCCCCCGCGCCGCCGGCCCACGCCTCCGACAGCGCCTGCCGGAAGGCAGACAGGAGCGGTGCTGAACTCATATCCTGGCCCCATGGTGAGGCGGGCCAATGGGCGCCATCATGCCCGCCCCCGCCGCCAGAGCCACAGGGCAACCAGAATCCCGCCGCCGACAATGGCGATGCCCAAAATATCCGCCCAGATACCGAATTCCTCCTGGCCGTGGCTGATCAACCGGCGGCCGGCCACCGCGCACACAAAGGCGATCCCCAGCGGCCCGGCATAGCGTCTTGCCCGGCGCGCCATCACAGATTGAGCTCCCGGGTTGGGCTGAGGCCGGCAGCGCCATGGATGGCGGCAATGACCGCCCCGCCGCCGGCGCGATGCGCTTCGATATCACGCTCAAGGGCAGAGCGGGCCGCCACATCCAGCGCGCTAAACGGCTCATCCATAAGCCAGATGGGCCGGTGCTGGAGCTTCAGCCGGGCGAGAGCCGTGCGCTGGCGCTGGCCGGCGGACAGGAGACGGGCGGGCACGTCTGCTGGCCCTTCTAGTCCGGCCGCTTCAAGCAGGGCTTCAACGCCGGAGCGTGCGCCCCAAGCCTGGCCCCACAGCGACAGATGCTGGCGCGGGGTTTCGTGGGGTTTCAGCCCCGGGCGGTGGGCAATCCAATGCACGTGAGCAGACCGCACCACGCCGCCCGCCTCCGGCCGGGTCAGGCCGGCCAGTATTCTCAGCAATGTGGTTTTCCCGGTTCCGTTGGCGCCGCGCAGGACCAGCGCTTCGCCGGCAGCGATCTGTAGCGACACGCCTTTGAACAAGAGCCGCTCGCCGCGCGCGGCGGCAAGGTCGGTGGCGGAAAGAAGCGCATCGGCCATTCCAGGCGGGCTAGCCGATTTTGTGCCAAAGTGTCAGGGGTGCCCGCCCCGCGCTCACGTCTTCCACTGCAGCGTCTGGGCTTTATGGGGGTTTTTGAACGCTGTGCCTTCGGCGCGGGCCTTCTGCCAGGCTTTTTTTACGGCGAGATACCAGAGAAACTGGCGGTCACTGTCGCCCACCAAGGTTCCTTTGCCGGGATTGAACGCTTCGTTCTTGCGGCGCAGCTCCATGATATCGACATCTTGGTCAAGGAACGGGCCGGCCACGAGCGGCGCGACCGGCTGAAGCAGGTTCAAGATCGGACTGTTCCAAAAAAAGATCTGCCGCAGCCGCGTATTGCGCGCGTCAATCGGGGTCAGCGCGGTTAGGCCGAGCACGGTGTGGACCTTGTTCTCGATAAACTCGGCGCGCAGTCCCGGCAGCCGAAACTCGATGCGCACGCGGATCTGGCCGCCGATCAGCTTGTAAATGTCGGAATTCACCGGCGCGTGGGGCATCATCGTCCAGCCGAAATCATTGGGCTC
This sequence comes from Pseudomonadota bacterium, assembly GCA_038747245.1. GTDB lineage: Bacteria > Pseudomonadota > Alphaproteobacteria > Caulobacterales > Hyphomonadaceae > UBA5336. The sequence continues at coordinate 72,031 of JBCDJY010000003.1, forward strand.
GAACGGCTTGGTTTTCAGCTTATGCACGCCGTTGCCGCGCCAAAGCGGGCTTTTGTGGACAAAGGGCGTATGGGCTGGATCGAGCAAGCCATACGCGGCATCGTCCTGGCTCGCCGGAATGGTCACTGTGTGGCAATAGCGCACGCCGCCCTTGGGACACTTGAGCGGCGGCGGCGCTGGCGGGGCGTTCACGCGGCACTGGTTGCCGGGATAATAGAACCAGACCAGGCCATCGCGCTCGGCGACTTCCGCCGGTGCGCCGTCAAACCGCCCGGTCACTGCGCCCGACTTTTCGCGCTGCAACATCAACAGGCCGCCGCAGATGTCAGTCTCGCGCGGCCGCCCGCGCTTAAGGCGCCGCGATTGGTCGGCGACATACCAAACATCGGTCATGAGCGGCTCGCCGATCGGACTGTAGGCGTTGCGGCCTTCAGGATCGGTGGTCGGTTGAAAATCCAGCGGCAAGACGCGCTCCCTTGAGCCTTCCCCAGTTTAGACGACGCGAGCGCCGCCACAAAGCCGCGTTACAGCCCATGTGCGTTTGGTCTCATTGCGGCAGGTGCACAACGGGTTTAAGTAGGCGCTCCCAGTATCGAATATATCGGACGTAATCTATGGCTTCAGTCGACAGCTTCAAATCGAGGCGCACGCTTACCGCCGCAGGCAAGTCCTATGTGTACTACTCGATTGAAGCGGCCGGCCGGAACGGCCTAGGCGATGTCTCGGGCCTTCCTGCCTCGCTTAAAGTCCTCTTGGAAAACTTGCTGCGGTACGAAGACGGCAAGACCGTGACCAAGGATGACATCCTGGCCATGGCCCATTGGTTGAAGGATCGCGGCGCGGCCAAGCACGAGATTGCCTACCGCCCTGCCCGCGTGCTGATGCAGGATTTCACCGGCGTGCCTGCTGTGGTCGACCTGGCTGCCATGCGCGACGCGGCCAAGATGCTGGGCGCCGACGCCGAAGCGATCAACCCCCAAGTGCCCGTGGACCTGGTCATCGACCACTCGGTGATGGTTGACCATTTCGCCACGCCCGATGCTTTCGTTCAGAATGTTGAGCGGGAATATCAGCGCAACGGTGAGCGGTATGAGTTCCTGCGCTGGGGCTCTTCGGCGTTCAAAAATTTCCGCGTTGTCCCGCCGGGCACGGGGATCTGCCACCAGGTCAATCTTGAGTATCTCGGCCAGTCCGTTTGGACCAAGGAAGAAGGCGGCGAAACCGTCGCCTATTTCGACACCTGCGTCGGCACCGACAGCCACACCACCATGATCAACGCCTTGGCCGTGCTCGGCTGGGGCGTCGGCGGCATCGAAGCCGAAGCGGCCATGTTGGGCCAGCCGGTGTCCATGCTGATCCCTGAAGTCATCGGCTTCAAACTCAACGGCAAGCTGCCGGAAGGGGCAACGGCCACCGACCTGGTGCTCACCGTCGTCCAAATGCTGCGCGAGCGTGGCGTCGTCGGAAAATTTGTTGAGTTTTTCGGGCCCGGCCTCGCCAATCTGACACTGGAAGACCAGGCGACGATCTCGAACATGGCGCCCGAATATGGCGCAACCTGCGGCTTCTTCCCCGTCGATAATGAGACCGTGACGTATCTCAGCGACACAGGCCGCGACCCAGACCGGGTGGCGCTGGTGGAGGCCTACGCAAAGGCCCAAGGCTATTGGGCGCCGGATATGGCCGACCCGGTCTTCACCGATACGCTGGAGCTCGACCTTGCCGCAGTGGTGCCATCGATCTCCGGGCCGAAACGCCCGCAAGACCGGGTACTTTTGAGTGAAGCCGACACGGCCTTTGCCAGCGCCATGTTGAAGGACTTCAAGACCCCGGCCGATGATACGACGGAGGTCGCCGTTGCCGGCGCGGACTACACCGTCACCCACGGGGATGTATTCATCGCAGCCATTACCTCGTGCACCAACACCTCTAATCCCTCGGTGTTGATCGCCGCCGGCCTGGTCGCGCGCAACGCCCGCGAGCGCGGCCTGACGCGCAAACCTTGGGTGAAGACCTCGCTGGCCCCAGGCTCCCAAGTGGTGACGGACTACATCGCCAAGGCTGGTCTGCAGGATGACCTGAACGAGATGGGATTCAATCTGGTTGGCTATGGCTGCACGACGTGTATCGGCAATTCAGGCCCCCTGCCTAAGGAACTGGCCGATGCGATTGCCGAGGGCGACTTGGTGTCGTGTTCGGTCCTGTCGGGCAACCGGAATTTCGAAGGCCGCATCGGCCCGGACATCAAGGCCAATTACCTCGCCTCCCCGCCCCTGGTCGTCGCCTATGCCATTGCCGGCTCGCTGAAGGTCAACCTGACCACCACCCCGCTTGGCCAAGACCAGGACGGCAATGATGTGTTCCTCAAAGACATCTGGCCTTCCAACGCCGAGATCCAGGCGGTCATGCGCGAGGCGGTGACGCCGGAAATGTTCGCCAGCCGCTACTCGAACGTCTTTAACGGCGACGAGCATTGGCAGGGCATCGAGGTGTCGGGCGGCCAGACCTATGATTGGCCGATGGCCTCGACCTATGTGCAAAACCCGCCCTATTTCGACGGTATGGGCCTGAGCCCGGAGCCCCTGACCGACGTGCATGAGGCGCGCGTGCTCGGCCTGTTTGCCGACTCGATCACAACCGACCACATCTCGCCAGCCGGCAACATCAAGGCCGACAGCCCGGCCGGCGAATACCTGAAAGACCGCCAGGTGCCGGTCATGGAGTTCAACTCCTATGGCGCCCGGCGCGGCAACCACCAGGTGATGATGCGCGGCACCTTCGCCAACATTCGCATCAAGAACCAGATGGTGCCCGGGGTCGAGGGCGGCTACACCATCCACCATCCCTCCGGCGACCAGATGGACATTTACGACGCCGCCATGCGCTACAAGGAAGAGGGCCGCGAACTGGTCATCTTCGCCGGCGATCTCTACGGCAATGGCTCATCGCGCGACTGGGCCGCCAAGGGCACAGTGCTCCTGGGCGTGCGCGCTGTGATCGCAGGCAGCTTTGAGCGCATCCACAGATCCAACCTGATCGGTATGGGTGTGCTCCCGCTCGAGTTTGCCGATGGCCAAAGCTGGAAGACCCACGCCATTACAGGCGACGAGTTTGTCTCCATCTCCGGCATTGATGCGCTTACACCGCGCCAATCGCTGAAACTGCAGGTGACGCGCTCAAGCGGTGAGACCTTCGACGTCGACACCATGGTGCGCATCGATACCGAGAACGAGCTGGATTATTACCGCAATGGCGGCATCCTGCACTATGTGCTGCGAAACCTCGCCGCCGAAGCTGCCTAGTCATCCAATGGGGTATCGGGGGCACTGCGCAGAAACCAGGGCGGGCTCGTCGGCCTGCTCACATCCGTTTGATTTCCAAGTGACGCGCCGCGCGCCTAGATGCCGAGGATGAGATTTAGCGCGTTCCTTATCTTGGCAGTCCTGCTTGCGGCGCGGTGCGCAAGCGCCCAGCCTATTCTGGTGGAGCTCTTTTCGTCGCAGAACTGCGCCGCCTGCCCCAGCGCCCATGAGACGCTCGGCCAGGTGCACACCCAGCGCGATGACGTGCTCGTGCTCACCTGGTCGGTGGACTATTGGGACTATCTGGGCGAGCCCGACCCCATGGCGATGGATATGTCGACCGAGCGCCAGGCCGCCTATGCCGACCGGTTTGGCCTTAAGGGGCCCTACACGCCCCAAAGCGTTTACAATGGCGCAGGCCAATGCCCGGGCAATAGGCCAAGCCAGGTGGCGCGCCACCTGGCGGCCGCCCAGGCCGCAGCCGAGACCCAGCGCCAAGAGGGCGCCGCAATCGGGCGCATCGCCTTTGAAGACACGCCCGGCGGGGTGTCGATTTCAGTGCCCGCCGGCCTGGCGAGCGATGTACACTTGGTGGAGTTTCAGCGCGATGGCGACAATGGCACCGCATTGGTCCACCCCGTCACCGGGTTCCAGACCCTGACCCAATTGCCGTTCGGCGGCGCGGTTTCGGCCACGCCAGCGTGCGCCAGCGGCTGCGTGGTTTTGGTCCAAGCGCCCGGCCACGGCGCCGTCTACGCAGCTCACCGGGTTAACTAGGGCGCGCGGGGCCCAGCCGCCGCAGCCAGGGCCGCCACCGGGTCAATATCACCGTCGTAGAGCGCGCGGCCGAGCACGCATCCGGCCAGGGGCCGGCGCCCGTCCGCTGCGCGCAAATCGGTAATATCGGCAACCCGCGCCACCCCGCCGCTCGCAATCACCGGTATCGACACAGCGTCGGCCACCTGGCGGGTCAGCGCCGTATTCACGCCGCGCTTCAAGCCATCGCGGCCAATATCGGTGACGATCACCGCAGCCACGCCGCAGCCCTCAAAGGCCCGGGCAAGCTCTGGGGCTTCCATGTCGGACGTCTCGGCCCAGCCCTCCACGGCGACCCGGCCGCCGCGCGCATCAATGCCGACCACGACCTGCCCTGGCAGGGCCTGGGCGGCCTCGCGCACCAGGTCTGGATCGCGCAAAGCCGCCGTGCCGAGGATGACCCTGGACACCCCCGCTTCTAGCCATGCCTCAATCTGGGCCCGGCTTCTGATCCCGCCGCCAAGTTGCACCGGAACGCGCGCCGCCTCCAGGATTGCGCGCACCGCGCCGCCATTGGCGCTGGCTCCGGCAAAGGCGCCGTCCAGGTCGACCACGTGCAGATACTCAAAACCCATATCGGCAAAGCGCGCGGCCTGGTCGGCCGGATCGGCGTTAAAGGTCGTCGCCTGGTCCATCTCGCCGCGCACAAGCCGCACGCAAGCGCCGGACTTTAAGTCGATCGCCGGATATAGCGTGAAGCTCATTCAGGGCGCCCATCGCAGAAAGTTGGACAGGATTTTCAGGCCGACCGACTGGCTCTTCTCGGGATGAAACTGGGTCCCGAAGATCGGCCCGTTGGCGACTGCGGCGACCAGGGGCCGGCCATATTCGGCGAGCGCTGCAATATGGCGCGCGTTTTCCGGCGACATGGCAAAGGAATGGACGAAATAGGCGTGGGGGCGCGGGCCGAGATCCGCCAGCACGGGGTGGCGCCCCTGGGGGATCAGCGCGTTCCAGCCCATATGGGGCACGGGCAGGCCGGGTCCCGGCTCAATCGGCTGGACGGCGCCGTGCAGCCAGCCAAGGCCGCGCGCATCGCCGTCCTCCAGGCTGAAATCCGCCAAGAGCTGCATGCCCACGCAAATGCCCAGAAACGGCGTTGCCCTGTCGAGCACAGCCTCTTCCAGCGCGTCGATGACGCCGGCTTTGTCTGCCAGGGCACCGCGGCATTGGGCGAAATGGCCAACGCCGGGCAGCACGATCCTGTCGGCAGACACGATCACCGCGGGATCGCCTGTCAGCACGACCTCGACCTCGCGCTCGCCCTGGCGCGCCGCCTCCAAAAGGGCGCGGCGGGCCGAGTGAACATTGCCGGATCCATAGTCGATCAACGCCGTGGTCTGCATGCCTGCCGCTTACGCTTTGGCTCGCCTCAGCGCAACCGCGGCGCCCTTTTCAAGCCCCGTGCAATCGCCTAGAGGCACGGCCATGCTCAAGACACGTATCATTCCGTGCCTGGATGTGCGCGATGGGCGCACGGTCAAGGGCGTGAATTTCGTTGATCTGCGCGATGCCGGCGATCCGGTTGAGCTGGCCAAAGCCTACGATGCAGCCGGCGCTGACGAGCTTTGTTTTCTTGATATCACCGCCAGCCATGAGGGCCGCGGCACGATGCTCGATGTGGTCACCCGCACCGCCGAGCACTGCTTTATGCCCCTCACCGTAGGCGGCGGCGTGCGCACACCTGGCGATATGGTGACCCTGTTGCGGGCCGGGGCAGACAAGGTCGCCATCAACTCAGCCGCGGTGGCAAGCCCCGAGGTGATCTCCGCCTGCGCTGCGCAAGTCGGCAGCCAATGCGTGGTGGTCGCCATAGACGCGCGCCGGGAGGGCGGGGGCTACACGGTCTACACCCATGGCGGGCGCCGCTCCTCCGGCGTTGACGCGGTGGCCCATGCCCGGGAGGCCCAGGCGCGCGGCGCGGGCGAAATCCTGCTGACCAGCATGGACAAGGACGGCACCAAATCCGGCTTCGACCTCGATATGCTCAAGGCGGTGACTTCAGCCGTCACCGTGCCCGTCATCGCCTCTGGCGGCGCCGGCCAGGCCGAGGATTTTGCGCCTGCCATATTGCAGGGCGGCGCCCATGCGGTGCTGGCTGCCTCGATCTTCCACTTTGGCGAGGTCACACTGGCCGAGGCGCGCGGCGCCCTGGCAAGCGCCGGCGCGCCGGTCAGGCCCCATGGCGAGGCGGCGCGATGAGAGAGAGCAGCAACGAGCTTGGCCCGCCCGGGCGCCTTTTGGCGGCCCTGGAACAATTGGCGGCCACCATCGACGCCCGGGCGGGCGCGTCGCCAGAGGCGTCCTACACCGCCGAGCTCCTCCGAGGCGGGCCGGCCAAATGCGCCAAGAAACTCGGCGAAGAGGCCGTTGAGCTCGCCATCGCCCTGGTCAGCCAAAGCGACGCCCACTCGGCCAGCGAAACCGCCGACTTGCTCTATCACGTGTTGGTGGCGCTACGGGCCAAGGGCGTGCCCCTTGACGCGGTCGCCGAGGCTTTGATTGCGCGCCAAGGCATGTCAGGCCTTGCCGAGAAGGCCTCGCGCCCCGACTGAGCCGCCTAGCCTGGCATCTTCCAATATCCGCTGGCCTCAAGCGCCAGTAGATCGGCGGCATCGCCGGCGCCGATTTGGCTCAGACTGTCCAGGATCGCAAGTAGATCGGGCGCAGCGAGCCCCGTGGGATCGCCCAGAGTTAGACCCAGGGTTGAGACGACCACCTCACCAGCAGCCCCCGCCTGGGCCGCAGCGCGGATTGACAACATGCGCCACTCATCACCGCGCACCCCGGTCTCTGGCTCGCGCGCTGCCATAAGTGCGCGCGCGGTTGGCGGCGGCGCCACGCCGCGGGACGTCCAAAGCGCGAAAAGGCGCGCAGCGCTGTCTTGCTGCGTTTCTGATTCAGCGGATTCAACGAGAGTCTCGGCGATACGGGTGTGGTCGCTGAGACTGGGCCCGTGGCCAGCCAGGACCAGCACGGCCCGCATGAAGGCGACATCGAACTGGTCCGGTTCGGGCGCATCGGAGAGCGTTGTGACCTGGACCCAGGCACCGGCCGTATCGACATCGCCGCCGGCCAGTTCCGCCCGGGCGAATACAAGCGCGTGGCGCGCCGTCTCACCATTGCGTCCAATCCGCTCCAGGTCCTGGGCAAACAATCGGGCGGCGGCGGCAAACCGGGCTGGATTGCTGGATGAAGAGCGCAGCGCCATGGCCAAGCGGCGGGCCCGATCCTGGTTTTCAATATCGGGAGCCTCAAAGGCCTGCACGGCAAGTTCGATTGACCGTTGTGGCTCGAACCCCTCAGCGCGGACAAGGTCGCGGTAGAGTTGGCGATGCGCGCGGCCCTCGAGCAGGCCCGACTCGGCGGCCACGCCAGCGGCCGGCACACGCACCGAGAGGGGCACGGTGGGGCGCCCGGCAATGGCTGCGGCAAGGTCTGGGCGCACGGCAGCTATGGCAGTGTTCGGCGGCTCCAGGGCAAGGGCGGTGCTCAGGGCGAGGTTCAGCCCGCTGTCGAATTTGGCCGGCAGATCGCTGACGTCTTCGGCGGAGGCGGCAAAGACGGCTTCAAAAAACCAGTCATCGTCCACGCCCTGGGTCTCGGCGAGTTCAACGGCCAGCTCGGCCGCCGGCACATTCTTCTGAAGGACCGCGCATACGGCGCGTAACTTCGCCCAATAGGCGCCCTCTCGCGTCTCGGTGACCAATTGGCGGCAGGCGGTGGCTTCGTTGCCAAGGGCCAGTTGGAGATCGACCGACAATTCAGCGGCGTTCAGGCCGCGGGGGTTTTCCTCAAGCCGGCCAAGGAGATCGGAGGCGGCGTCGGCCTCGCCCAACTCATAAAGGATGCGCGCGCGCTCACCGAGCACTTCGCTGGCGCGTTCCCCGCTGGGCCGCGCGGCTGGCGACAGCACAACCCGGCGAAGCAAGGTGCGCTCAGCCGGCGTCAATTGGCGCGTGCGCACCTCGCGCATCAGCGGCAGCAAATCCTCGGTGCGCGAAGCGGCCCACATATTGGTGGGCATGGCCGTCTCTCCCGCCTGAAGATAGCCGCGGCCAAACGGGTCGATGTCGCCCAGCGTGCCGATCTCGAGCGCTTCGACCTGGGCGGCCGCGGAGGCGGCCACGGCCAATGCGGCGGCGGCGGCCGCGCCGGCCCATCGCGCTATACTAGAGTACATTTTCAACCTCGATACGCACTTCGCCGTCATCGGGCCGGTCCGAGACGGCTTTGCCCGCCAGCCAAAAAGCCGCGCCAGCCAGGACAAGCAGCACGACGGCGATCAATAATAGGAATTTCTTCATGGCCTCTGCCCCGTATTTGCATGGCGCATCACGCCGCCAGGCGCGCATCCATGGTCGCCGGGTCCATTGCTCGTTGCCCCTGGCCCATATAGACGAGGAAGACCGTACGCGAAAAGACCATGGGCGCAGACACAAACTCACTCGATAAACCTGGCCGAAATGGGGCGCCTTACCTGCAGCGTACAGTGGCCCTGGTCGGGCTTATGGGGGCAGGTAAATCCACCGTGGGCCGGCGCCTGGCTGAGCGGCTGGGCCGCAGCTTCTTCGACAGCGATGTGGAAATCGAGAAAGCCGCGGGCCTTTCGGTCTCCGACATTTTCTCGATCCATGGCGAGGCTGAGTTTCGCCGCGGTGAACGCAAGGTCCTGGCCAGGCTGCTGGATGGGCCGCCCCATGTGCTGGCCACGGGGGGCGGCGCCTATCTCGTGGCCGAGACGCGGGCGCTGCTGCGCGAGCGCGCGGTCACCGTCTGGCTCAATGCCGATCTGGAGACGATCTGGAAGCGTGTGTCCAAACGCGACACACGCCCGCTCCTGCGCGCGCCGGACCCGAAAGGCGTGCTGACCAAACTGCTGCGCGAACGCGAGCCGATCTACAGCCAGGCCGATGTGTCTGTGATGAGCGTTGACGGCCCCCACGCCCAGACCGTTGCGGCGATCCTCTCGGCCCTGGAAGCCTGGCGCGGCAATGACTGAGCCGGCAGCAGACCTGGGCGCGCGCCCGGCGCGCACCGTGCGCGTTGGGCTTGGCGCGCGCAGCTATGACATTGCCATCGGGCCGGGCCTGTTATCGCAGATTGGCCGCGACCTGGCGCCAATGCTGGGGCGTCCGCTCGTCTTCGTGCTCACCGATGCCAATGTGGCCGGCCATCATCTGGACGCGCTGACGGCGCATCTGGCCCGTTCTGGCCTGAGGGCGCAGACCCGCATCATCCCGGCCGGTGAGGCGTCGAAATCCTTCGCCGAGCTGGAGGCCGCCTTGGCGTGGCTGATCGGCCATGGCGCAACGCGCAGCGACGTGCTCATTGCCTTCGGCGGCGGCGTGGTCGGCGATCTTGCCGGCCTGGTCGCCGCGCTGATGAAGCGGGGCATGGGCCTTGTCCAGGTGCCCACCACCATCCTGGCCCAGGTCGACAGCTCCGTCGGCGGCAAAACGGCCATCAACACCCCCGCGGGCAAAAACCTGGTCGGCGCATTCTACCAGCCCCGGAAGGTGATCATCGACACAGATCTTCTGGCAACCTTGCCCCAGCGCGAGCGGGCGGCTGGCTACGCCGAAATCGTGAAGTACGGCCTCTTGGGCGACGCGGATCTGTTTGCCTGGCTGGAGGTCGAGGGCCGCGAGGTTCTGGCCCTGGCGCCGGGCCCGCTTGAGGAGGCGATTGCCCGCTCCTGCCAGGCCAAGGCCGCCCTTGTCGCCCAGGACGAACGCGAGGGCGGCGTGCGCGCCCTGCTCAACCTTGGCCACACGTTTGGCCACGCCCTGGAGGCCGAAAATGGCTACGGGCCCGGGCTGCTTCACGGCGAGGCAGTGGCCTGCGGCATGGCCCTGGCCCTGCGCTATTCGGCCCGATTGGGGCTGATGCCGGCCGCGGATGCCCACCGCGCCGCAGCGGTGTTGCAGGCCGCAGGGCTGGAGACGCAGCTTGCGCGCCTGCAAGGCGGGCCCTATGACCCGGCCGCGCTCATCGCCCATATGCGCCAGGACAAGAAAGCGCGCGGCGACGCTGTGCCCCTCATTCTCGCCCGCGGCCTGGGCAAGGCTTTTATCCACCCCGAGGCCGACCTAAGTGACGTGCATGCTTTTCTCACTGAACAGACGGAGGCCTAGCGGCCCACTGCCATGATTATCGGCACTGCAATCGCCATCCTATTCCTGCTGAGCCTTTCGGGATTTTTCTCCGGCTCGGAAACATCGCTCACCGCCGCATCCCGCTCGCGCATGCACGCCTTGGAAAAGGAAGGCGACGGGCGCGCGGCTGCCGTCAACAAGCTGCTGGAGGATAAAGAAAGCCTGATCGGCGCCATCCTGCTCGGCAACAATCTCGTCAACATCCTGGCCTCAGCCCTGGCGACCAGCCTTTTCATTTCGCTGTTTGGCCAAGGCGGGCTGGCCATGGTGCTGGCCACCACGGTGATGACCATCCTGGTACTGGTGTTTGCTGAGGTGCTTCCGAAAACCTATGCGATTACCCGGCCCGACGACATGGCCCGCAATGTGGCCCGCCCGATTGGCTGGCTGAAGGTTGCCGTCGGTTGGATCGTTGTCGCCATCCAAGCGATTGTGAACATAACGCTGCGCGCGCTTGGCGTGCGCGAAGCCGGCGACACGGTGCCCTTCAACGAGGAGATTCGGGGCGTGGTGGATTACCACCATTCAGAAGGCGACATGGAAGCAGAAGACCGCCACCGCCTCGTCGGCGCGCTTGAGCTGCGCGACCTCATGGTCGAAGACGTGATGATCCACCGCAAGAACATCAACATGCTCGACCTGGACTTGGGGCCGCGGGAATTGGTGATGCAGGCCTTGGCCAGCCCCCATACGCGCTTGCCGCTGCACAGGGGCAACCCGGACGAGATTGTCGGCGTCCTCCACGCAAAAGATCTGCTCCGGGCCATGGCCGCCCAAGGCACCGACCTGGACGCGCTGGAACTCGATGAGATTATCCGCGAGCCGTGGTTCATCCCCGAGACCACTTCGGTCCAGGACCAGCTCGACCAGTTCCTCTCCAAGCGCAACCACTTCTCACTCGTCGTTGATGAGTATGGCGCGCTCCAGGGCTTGGTGACCCTGGAGGACATATTAGAGGAGATCGTCGGCGACATTCGCGACGAGCACGACGCCACCGTGCAGGGCGTGCGGCCCCAGCCCGATGGCAGCGTGAATGTGGATGGCTGGGTTCCGATTCGAGATCTCAATCGCGCCCGGGGGTGGGAGCTGCCCGATGAAGGCGCTGTCACGGTGGCAGGCCTTGTCATCCACGGCGCCCAGACCATTCCCGAGCCGGGCCAGTGCTTTGTGTTCCACGGCTACCAGTTCGACATTCTCCGCCGCAATCGCAACCAGATCACGGGAGTCAAGGTCCGCCCCGTACCCGGCGAGGACGCACTGGCCCAGCAAGCGCCGACCGAGGCTGCACCCTAACAATGAGCCTCGGATGCGGCTTGGACGTGCGGCGCGTGCCCAGCCTGACCGGCGGGGCGCCGGGCCTATCGATCCTCGGTGAATTGGAGGTTTGCCAGCTTGGCGTAGAGGCCGCCCTTCGCGACAAGATGATCATGGCTGCCCTGCTCCACGATCTGTCCCCCGTCCATGACGATGATCCGGCTGGCCCGGCGCACTGTGGCCAGGCGGTGGGCAATGACCAGCGTTGTGCGCCCCTGGGCGGCTTGGGAAATTGCCCGTTGAACAGCCGCTTCGTTTTCGCTGTCCAAGGCACTGGTCGCCTCATCCAGCAGCAGGACTGGCGCATCGCGCACCAAGGCCCGCGCCAGGGCAATCCTTTGCCGCTGGCCGCCTGAGAGACTGCGCCCCTTCTGGCCGAGCTGGGTGTCGAGCCCAGCTTTTTCGCCCAGAAAGCCGGCCGCTTCCGCCATGTGCGCGGCGCTGGCGATCGTCTCGTCTGGGGCGCCGTGGGCGCCGAAGGCGATGTTGTCGCGCGCCGTGCCGGTAAACAGCGCAGCCTCCTGCGGCGCATAGGCAAAGTTGCCGCGCCAATCGTCTAGCGCGCAGGCCGTGGCCGGCACCCCATCAAGGCGCACGGCGCCGGCGGCGGGATCAAACAGGCGCAGCGCCAGGCGAAAGACGGTCGACTTGCCCGCCCCGCTTGGCCCCACGAGGGCGACGAACTCGCCCGGCGCTATGTCCAGCGTGAAGCCATCAAGGGCGGGGGCATCGCCGGGCGCATAGCGGAAGGTGATGTCATTGAAGCTGAGCGCGCCGGTCACCGGCTGTGGCAGGGCCACTGGCTCGGCGGGGTCTTTAATGTCGGGCTCGGCGGCCAGGACATCTGCGACGCGGTCGGCCGCGCCCGCCGCGCGCATGACCTCAGAATACACCTCGCCGAGCAGGCCAAGGCCCGAGCCGGCATAGAACGCATACAGCACCAGCGCGGTGAGGTCGCCGCCCGTCATCGCGCCTGTGGTCACTGCCCTCGCGCCCAGCCACAGCACAAGCGTGATGGCCCCGAAGGCCAGCACCGAGATCAACAGCGACATGAGCGCCTGGACCCGGGTGCGCGTCATGGCCGCGTCAAAGGTGGCTTCCACGGCCGTCGTGAACCGCGCGCGCCGGGTGCTTGCTTGGCCATAGGCCTGCACCAATTCCATCGCGTCGAGGGTCTCGGCCGCCTCAGCCCCGGCATCGGCCAGGGCAGATTGCGTCAAGTTTGACAGGCGGCGCACGATCCGCCCCACGCCCATGAGCGGCAGCATCGCGGCCGGGATAATCAACAAGAGCAGGCCGCCGAGCTGCCAATTGACCAGCATCATGGCGATCAATGCCCCGGCCGTGTTCAGCGCCGTACGCGCGGCAAGCGAGACCGACGAGCCGAGGAAGGTCTCGATCAGGGAGACGTCGGCTGTCAGCCGCGAGACCGCTTCGCCCGAGCGCATTGCGGCGTGGTATTGCGGGCTGAGGCCGAGCATGTGGCCATAAACATCGCGCCGCAGATCGGCCGCGATCCGCTCTCCAAAGCGGGATACAAAGTAGAACCGCAGGGCGCCCAGGCCGCCCAGCAGCGTCGCGGCGGCGAACACGAGGATGAAATTGTCGTTGATCGACCCGAGGACCGCATCCTGGCTCGCTGCAGCGCTAAATCCGGCATCGACCGCAGCGCCAAACAAAAGCGGAATTACCAGCGAGATCGCCGTGCCCGCGAGCAGCAAGACCAGCGCCGTCGATGCGGTAAGCTTATGCTGCAGAGCGTAGGGCCACAGCATTCTGAGCGATTGCACGTCCCGGCCCCGCGCCCGCTGCGCGCCGGCAAAGGGCGGACCGGCCGCCGCGCGCCGGTCGCTTTCAATCGTCTCGCCGTCTTGGGCCATGCGACCTCCGCTCACCGGCGAGAGATTGGGGTGTCGCTGGCTTGATCAAGGCCCGTCGATCATGTAACAGCCGCGCTTGATTTGGCCGCGGAGCGCCCGCGCGCCCCCCAGTTTGCAGAGGCAGCCACGATGAAGGCCGAAGGACACCCCGATTACCATTTCATCACCGTGGTGATGAATGACGGCACCGAATACCAGACGCGCTCGACCTATGGCAAAGAAGGCGACCGCCTCGTCCTGGACATTGACCCAACGACCCATCCGGCCTGGACGGGCGGCGGCGCGCGCATCTCAGACCGCGGCCGCGTGTCCAAGTTCAAGGACAAGTTCAAAGGCTTCATGTAGCGCGGTTGGCGGCCGGCTAGGTTGCCGAGCTGCCTGGCGGCAAAGTGCCAATGACGCGTCCAGGCGGCGGCGCGCCGGGATCGGGGTCGTAGGCGACGTCGTCATCCTCGCCCAAATCCACTTCCGTGCCGCGCCCCAGCACTGTCAGGAACGCGCGCTCCAATTCGGCGGGCCGCAAATCCAAAGGCCGGCGCACGGCCCCCAGGCGCTCGGCGGGCACGGTTGCTTCGACTTCGGTGCGCCGCGCTGGGCCAGCCCCCGGCGGCGGACCGGTCACCGTCAGGCGCGCCATGGGCGCCACCATGGCCGCGCCGCGGGCAAACAGGCGAAACCAAAACGGCGCGCCAAGGCCAAGCAGGCCGCCGCCGATCACCACGCCGAGAAACCACATGGCAAACGTGCCCGGATTGTCCCCGATCGCAGCGATCCGGCTCCAGCGATAGTCTAGCCACTGGTCCCAGGAGGCGGGCGCGGCGCCGCGAAAGTCGACATAGGATTGCTGCCAGGTCCGGTTCACGCCGGCCTGATTGGGCAATCCACACCGGTCATCGCGGTAATCCTCGGCGCTGAAGACCGCATTGGAGACGGCCTTATAGTCCTCGCAATGGGGGAACATCTTGCGCCCCACGGGCACGCCCATGTCGAGGAATGTGGTCTTCAGCCCTTCCAGATCCGCCGGTGTGAACGCGGCGGCCAAGGGATCTACCGAGCCTGCGCCGTCAAATGCGAACTGGGCCTGTTGGAACCGGCTGGTGTCGGCCAAGGTCGACAGGCGCGCCGATAGGGTCGCATTGGTGGCGAGCTCCTTGTACAGCGTGATCGCGTCCAGGTTCACGAAGAACGCCACCGCAATGCCCGCCAGCACTGAAATCATGTTTGCGCGCGAGCGAAAATAGTCGCTCTGGGCTTCGCCGACGCGCTCATACTCGTAGGCCGCCGCAGTCAATGCGCGGCGCAGGTGGGGCCGGTCATGGCCGACCAGGGCTTGTCCCTCGGGCGTCTCGGCCAGGCGCTCGATGAATTGCAGCGTATTCATCTTCTGGACCCGCGAGGACAGGATTTGCCCAATGCCGAACCAGCGCCGGACATACCAGGGGCGCAAATTCTCCGAGGCCGACCTGCGCGTCATGCTGGCGGCGAATGTGCGCGCCTGGGGCGAAGCGATATGGCTGCCGGTGGGTGTGGGGGCGCCGAACTCCGGCGGGGTATCTTCGGGCTGCAAATAGCCCAGCTTCTGGTCGTAGAAGGTGCGCAGCATTTCAGACAGGCCTGCGCTTCTCAGGCCAAACATCTTGTGCAGGCCCTCGACCAACACCGATACGATGGTGGAATAGACCGCAACGACGGCGGCGAACCCCACCAATGCGAGGAGCAACGACACAGCCTCCCCCCTACTCTAAGCGAACTGGACCGGACTTAAGCATTCGGGCAAAGTGCTGACAACGGCTCTTTAACCGCTCCAACAGAGGCGCGCGTGCTCCAGCAGCTTCAAGTGACGGCCCAGAATGGGCTGGTGATCCGCCGCCTTCCAGATGCCGAGTCAGATCGGCTGGCGGCGATGCCCAGGGGCATGGTGGTCGAAGCGCTCGACGCCCGCATCTGGAAAGGCCGGTGGCGACGCATCCGGGCGACCTTTGCCGGCGCGGCCATGGTGGAGGGCTATGGCGCCGGCGAGCACCTGGCGGCCACAGGTTTCCACGCCGCCCTCCTGCGCCCCCTGACCGGGGTGGCCACGCCGCGCGCGTTCGACACAGAGCTCCACGCCGTCTTCCTGGCCAAGCTGCGCGCCACGCTGGAGGCCTGCCGGCGCCGCAATTGGCGCTTCAGGCTGTATGAGGCCTACCGCCAGCCGAGCCGCCAGGCCCACCTCTTTCGCAGCCCCGATCCTGGCACCGCGGCCGGCACGCAAGCCGACGCCTGGCAATCGCTGCAGAATTACGGCCTCGCCGCCGATCTCATCTTGAACATCCACGGCATCGACCCCTGGGAGACCGGCAAAATCAATGGCCACGCCTATCTGCGCGATTGGACCGCCATGCGCCGGATCGCCCTGTCAAAAGGCCTGGAGGTGGCCACATCCGAAGATGGCCTAAGCCATGATTGGAGCCGGGTGAGCTTGCCCGGGATAGACCTCGCCGCGTTGCAGGCCGGTGAGTTTCCCAGCGGCGGCGGCGCCATCTGGGAGGCCAATGTGAAGCGCAACGCCCTGGCCTATCGGCGCGGCGCGCCGGCAAGTCTGCTGGAGCGCGCACTGGAAGACACCCCAGATCCTGCCCCAGACCGTGCCCCAGATTCTGGCCCAGAGCCCGCGCCTCCCCCGCCCCAGCCTGCACCCATCAGCCGGATCGACCATGTGCTGAAAGCGGTCTCTGCCCCTGTGGTGGCAGGGTTTTTCCACCATTCGGCCGCGGCAAACGTAGAGCGTTACCTGCCCATGGTGCTGCGCGCGCTGCACGAGCAGGGCCTGGATGACTGGCCCCATATCATCGTCGCCCTGGCCACGATCAAAGCCGAGTCGGCCGGGTTCGCCTCCATCCCGGAGGGCCAGTCGCGATACAATACCGAAGCGGGCGGCGCGCCGTTCGCCCTGTATGATTTTCGCGAAGACATCGGCAACAGCGCGCCCGGCCATGGCTACACCTATCGCGGCCGCGGCTTCATACAGCTGACGGGCAAGGCGAATTATGAGCGCTATGGCGAGCTGCTCGATATCGACCTTGTCAACCAGCCCGACCGCGCCCTGGAGCCCATGACGGCTGCGCGTATCCTGGCCCTGTTCATGAAGGACCAGAAGGCCCGGATCGAGCGCGCCTGGGCCGGCGAAAACTGGCGCGACGCGCGCAAGGCTGTGAATGGCGGCACCCATGGCCTGGACAATTTCATGACCGTGATCGACGCCGCGCGCGCCTTGCTGCCTTGGGCGAACCCGCTCTAAGGCGAAGCGCACGCGCCCCGTTAAGGCCGGGCTTTTGCCCCGCAAGCGTCCCAATTTCGCGCAAGTCTGGGCTCTCTAGAGGGAGACACTGATGAAATTGAAACTGATCGCACTGGCCGGCGCTTTAATGTCCTCGACCGCCGCCCTGGCCGCGCCGGCCGCCGACCCGGCCCCGGCGCTGCACTCTTACATCTTGCTGGACCGGACCGGCTCCATGGCCGACCTTTGGGACGAGGCGCTGATCTCGGTCAACTCCTATGCCCAGACCGTGGGTGAAGCGCGCCCCGGCGAAACGGCCGATGCCCTGTCGAACGAAATCACCTTGGCCGTGTTCGACCACCAGGCCGGCCTCCAATTCGACGTTCTGCGGCGCAAGACCGAGCCGGGCGCCTGGCGCGATGTCACCTCAAGCGAGGCAAGCCCGCGCGGCATGACGCCTTTGTTTGACGCGATCGGGCGCACGATGGCCCTTGCCGAGGCCGACAATCCCGACCGGGCCGTGATCGTGATCATGACCGACGGCCACGAGAACGCGTCCCAGGAATACTCCCGCGAGGCGGCCGGCGCTGCCCTTGACCGGGCCGAAGCGCGCGGCTGGGAAGTGGTCTTCCTCGGCGCAGACTTCGGCCAGTTTGGCGATGCCCAGGGCATGGGGGTCGCCCAGGGCAAGACCATGGGCATCCGCGCCGGGTCGATGCAGGAATCCCTCGACCGCCTGGCCACCAAGGCCCGCGATTATGGCACCGGCGCCGAAGCGGAGGTGACCTTCGACGCCGAAGACCGCGCCATCGCCCGGGAAGAGGAAGTGACCGGGCCCAAATAAGTGCCCGCCCGGCGCTTCAGGTCTGCACGCCGGTGACGTTTCTGAACGTCTGAAGCAGGGACAGCTGGTCGCCGGTGGGCAGGCCGTCGGCCTCGCTGACAGCGACCAGCATCCCGTCCAGGTCGACAATCTCCTTAGGGCCGATGGCGTCCATCTGGAGCAGTGCCTTGGCCATGCGGGTGACCACCGCGTCGGCCACCGGGGCCTCGCGCAGCACCCATTGGGCATGGGCGATCAAGGCGTCGGCGTCGGCGGGCTCAACCTCGAAATCGGCCAGGATCATCTTTTCGATCTCCTCGCGCGCCTCCCGGCTCATGGCGCCGCCGGCGCGGGCCACCTCCACCATCAGGATTGTCGCCGCCTCCCTGGGATCATCGACCAATTGCAGGTTGGATTTGCCCATCTTGCGCTTGAAGGCGAACCGGCGCGGGAGGTTGGCGGCGGTCTTGGCCACGCCCTCCAGGGCCTGGGCGGCCTCGGCAGCGCGCTGGGCGCGCCACTGCCACACGCCAATTGCGCTGACCAGTGCAATCAGAAACCCGACAATCGCCAACGCGCCTCTCCCGTCTTGTCCCGGCTTGGGGGCTCAGCCTAGGGCAAAACCTCGCCTTTAGACAGGCCCAAACCGCGGCCCGGGCCGGGGATGATTTCATTGCCGCCGAGCTTGAACGTGACCACCTTGCCGGTGGGCAATGGCGCAGTGTCGCCTTCGCCGTCGATGGCGGCCGGCTCCACCAGACCGGTCACGATGGTGATGTACTGATCGCCGTCGATTTCATAGCTGATCGGGCCCGCCGCGCCGCCAGACTTCAGATCATAGCGCCACAGGTCCTCGCCGGTGGCGGCGTCATAGGCGGTGAACGCGCCGCTGGGCTGGCCTTGGAACACCAGGCCGCCTCCGGTGGACAGGGCCCCGCCCGCCCCGCCGGCCCCAGCCGCCACCCGCCAGCGCACCTGGCGGGCGACCACGTCCCAGGCCACCAGGTCTCCATCAAGCATTGGTATGTAGGCCAGGCCAAGCTCGGGGTTGAACGCCATGGGATGCCAGGCCCGAGCGGGCGCTACCGCCAGCGCGGTCTCCCCATCGCCCTCGCCGGCTGCCGCATCGGGCGCGGCAGCAGCAGCGCCGATCGCATCGTTGGAGATGAGCTCGCCGGTGGCGGCATCCACGACATAGACCGCGCCATCCTCAGGCGCCTGGACCACCACCCGGCGCAGCGCGCCGTCGGCGCCGAGCGGCATCTGCGCCAGCGTGATCGACTGTGTGGCGCCGAGCCCAGCTGCATCCCCTGGGCCGGTCTGCACATGCCAATGATAGGCCCCGGTCTCCACATCGACCGCAACGATCGACGACGAGAAGCGCCCGTCGCCCCCGCGGCCACCCAGGCCCGGGTCCGGCCCAGCAGGGTCGCGCGCGCCCGGCCCCACACCAAAAATCACCTGGTCATTGACCGGGTCGAAGACCAGCGCGTCCGACACGGCCCCGCCGCCCAAATCCGGCGCGGTATAGAACCGCCATAGCCGCTTGCCCGTGCCGGCATCATAGGCCGACAGATATCCGCGCAGGCCAGGCCCCGCCCCGCCATTGCCGATCAGAACCCGGCCATCGACCACCCGGGGCGCGCCGGTGATCGTATAGGGCTTGGACTGGTCCACCGTCACGGTGCTCCACACCAGCGCGCCGGTCTTCGCGTCGAGCGCCTGGAGGCGTCCATCGACGAGGCCGACGTAAACACGCCCGCCATACACCGCCGCGCCGCGATTAACCGCCGCGCAGCAGGCCACCTGGCGCGCAGCCCGGTCAAGGGCGGGCCGGTGCACCCAGATTTCTGCCCCGGTCTGGGCGTCCAGGGCATGCACCACAGACCCGGCCGAGGTCACATACATTGTCCCATCGACAATAAGCGGCGTGCTGTCCCCGCCGCGCACCGCGCCGAAGTCATAGGTCCACGCCACGCCGAGGCGCGCGGCCGTATCGCGGTTGATTTTCTGCAGCGGCGCGTGGCGGGCCTCGTCATAGGTGCCGCCATGGGTCAGCCATTCATCCGGGCGCTCCAGCGCCGCCAGAATGCGGCCCGTATCCACATCCGCGACCGTTTCAGCCACCGGCAGATCGGCGCCGGCCGGCAAGGCGGGCTCCGGCGCGGGCGGTTGGCGCGGCGGCTCAGGCGGCCCACACGCGGCAAGGGCGAGCGAATACGCCGCCGAAACGGCGAGGATGCGCCAGGGCGCCATGGCCGTGTCCTCCCTCATTGCCGGCCACGTTACACCGCGACTTTGGCGCCAAGAAGAGGCCAAGTCGTGGCTTTGTCAGGGCGACAAGGGATCAGCGGGCCCGCCGGGGCGGCGCCGGCCTAGAGCGCTGCTGCGCGGGTAAGGTCGACCTGGGCGGCGTCAATCGCCGCGCCAATGGCGCGCGTCCAGTCGCCATAGGACGTCGCCGCAGCGGCCCCGGCTGGAAACGTCACCGAGCGCGAGGCGTTCACCACGCCGCCCTCAAGGCGCCCGTCGCGGGGCACAAATCCTGCCACCGCATCAGCCGCGCCCGCCCCCTGGGCGCCGTAGCCGGGCACCAAAAACAGGGCATCGGGCGCGGCCTGGCGCAGCGCGCGGGCGTCTTGCGGCCCCGTGGCGCCGGCCACCAACATGATCGACGACCAGCCCGAGGCGCCTTTGAACCGGTCGATCGCCGGGCCGAGCAGACCTGCGATATGGCGCCAAACCGGCGCGCCGCCGGCCTCCAGCGCCTGCACATCGGCTGAGCCCGGATTGGAGGTGCGCACCAGCGCGGCAACGCCCTTGCCGCCCGCTTCGGCCACCCGCAGGAACGGCTCAAGGCTGTCGCGGCCCATATAGGGGTTCACCGTCACGCAATCGGCGGGAAACGGCGCATCGCGGCCAAGGTACGCCGCAGCATAACCCTCCGCCGTGGAGCCGATGTCGCCGCGCTTGGCATCGGCCAAAACCAGCAAGCCGCGCTGCTTGGCCCGCTCCATCACCACTTGTAAGGCAGCCATCCCTTCCGGGCCGAGGCGCTCAAACAGGCCGACCTGGGGCTTCACGATGGCGACTTTGCCGGCGCAAGCGTCGACCACGGCCATCCCCCAGGCGGCAACGCCCTTGGGCGTGTCGCCGCCAAACAGGGCAGGCACCTGGCCCGGGTGGGGGTCGATGCCGACACAGAGCGGGCCGTGCGCGCGCACCCGCTCGATCAGGGCATCGGCAAAGCTCACGAAGAGACCTCGCAGGCGACCTTGACGACTTGCAATGAGTTTCGGGCATTGTCGGCCCGCGCGCCATAATCGGTCACGCTGATCGGCTGCACCCGGGCCGGCGTGCTAGGCGCGGCGCCGACATCATCAAGAAAGCTGCGGATCGAACTGGGATCCGCGGTATAGATGCGCCCGCGGCGGGGGCTTTCGGCGACAATGACGCCGCGCACGCGCCCGTCAGCGTCAAATACAGGCCCGCCGCTCAGACCGCCCAGGCCGCCATTTAGGCCGCGCGTGCGCCCCACCTCGGCCCAGGCCAGCACGGGCTCATCGGATTGGCGCTCGCCGCGGCTCAGCAAGCGCGAGCGCGACAGAAGCCGGCTCGCCACTTCGCCCGGCCGGCCATTGGGATAACCGACGTGGAAGCCAAATTCGCCGACGCGCAAATCATCGCCCAGGTCGAGGGCGGCGGCCCGCGGGCTGCGCCCCGTGGACAGCAGCGCCAGGTCGCTGGAATCCGACACGCGCACCTCGGCCACCGGCACATAGCGCCGCGGCGCCACCAGGATCGAGACCCGGTCGCAGCCCTCCACCACGTGGCGCGCGGTGAGCCAGTCGCCCTCACGGTTGATGGCGAAGGCGGTGCCGAGCCCGTTCTGGGGCGCATCCACCTGGACCAGGATCCGCTCATCGAAGATTGACGGGCTGGGCAACATGGGCCCGTCCTGGGCCATGTGGTCAGGCAGGGGTTCAGGGGCGTCGACATCGCCCCCGCCGATCCCGGTCAGCACCCAGAGCACGGTCGCCAGGACCAGGACGTAAACGAGGATATCGAGCTGGCGCACCAGGCCTCCTTGGTCTTTGCCAGAGCGGCCCCTACCGCCCGTAGAGATTGGGGTCCCAAAGCCCGGTTGCCAATATCAAAGCCGAGGCAATCTTGGTGCCGATGAGAAAAATGGCTGCGCCGGCCTCGTCCTCTTGGATTCTGCGGGGCAAATCCCTCAACAGAAAGTCCGTCACGCGGTAGGCGATCAACTGCATGAGCAGGGCGACCGTGCCCCAGATCAGGAAGCCGACCCAGTTCAGCGCGTTCGCCAGACAGGCGGAAATCGGGATTGCCAGGCCAATAATGGCGCCGGCCAGCGCCAGGCCGGCCGATCCGTTCTTATCCTTGACCAGGGCGAGCTCGCGCCAAGGCGTCAGCTTGATGTAGACCGCAGACCCCAGGACAAGCATGGCGAAGGCCATGCCGGTGTGCAGCAGGAAATCGGGCAGCCCGGCCTGGAACGCCTCCAATGCGGCCATTACCTGACCCATTCTGTCTCCCCAGACTGCTTCCCGGCTGGCGGGCCGGCGCCCGTTGAGTGGTGCGCCGCCCTGCCCTTATAAAAGCCTGTTGCCTGGCCTCAAGGAGATCAAAACATGCCCAGTGGAAAAACCGCCCTCGTGACCGGATCGACCAGCGGCATCGGCAAGGCGATTGCCGAGCGGTTTGCCGCCGGCGGGGCCGATGTGGTGCTGAGCGGCTTTGGCGACGCCGACGAGATCGAAGCTCTGCGCGCAGAGATGGCCCGGGCGCACGGCGTCAAGGTCGGCTACAGCGGCGCGGACCTGACCGATCCGGCGGCGATTGAAGGGATGATGGGCTATGTCGCCCGCGACTTTGGCGGCGCCGACATCTTGGTCAATAATGCCGGCATCCAACATGTTGCGCCGATCGAGGAGTTTCCCGCAGAGCGCTGGGACCTGATCATCGCGCTCAACCTGACGGCGGCCTTCCACACCATCCGCCTGGCCATGCCGGGCATGAAGGAGAAAGGCTGGGG
The DNA here is from genome assembly GCA_038747245.1 of Pseudomonadota bacterium. GTDB lineage: Bacteria > Pseudomonadota > Alphaproteobacteria > Caulobacterales > Hyphomonadaceae > UBA5336. Next base: position 94,642 of record JBCDJY010000003.1, read on the forward strand.
CCGCATTCTGAATACGGCCAGCGCCCACGCCCTCGTCGCCTCGCCGTTTAAGTCAGCCTATGTGGCGGCCAAGCACGGCATTGCCGGGCTGACCAAGGTCGTCGCCCTGGAGGGGGCCGAGGCCGGCGTGCGCTGCAACGCGATCTGCCCGGGCTATGTCTACACGCCCCTGGTGGAGGGCCAGATCGCCGACACCGCCGAGGCGCGCGGCATGAGCGAGGAAGAGGTCAAGCGCGACGTGCTTCTGTCGGCCCAGCCGACGAAGGAATTCGTCACCTCAGAGCAGGTCGCCGCCATGGCGAGCTTCCTGTGCAGCGAGGATGGCAGCCAGGTCAACGGCGCGATGATCCAGATGGATGGCGGCTGGGTCGCCCAGTAAGCGCCCGCCGCGCCCTAGAACCGGTCCGAGCGCAGCACATCCACGTCGCCGACGCTGACCACGCCGATATGCGAGCCCAATATGTCGGCAATCGAGGCCAGCGCCGCGTCGACCTTGTCGGCCTCGCCGATCGACACGATCACAACCAGGTCCGAGGCCGATGAGATATCGGTGTCGCGCGTCCAGCGGTTAACGCCGCCAAAGCCCGCTAGCGCTGGCATCACCGTGTATCCGGTCAGCCCCGCGCCCTCCATCACGCGGCACGCGCGCTTATAGGCCATGCGCTCGATGATCAGCTCGATCCGGCGCTTTGCGTGCATTTCCATGGCTCCTGGCCTCCTATCCGGCAAACGCCGCGGCAAACTCGGCCAGCAGAATATACACAGGGATGCCGACGGTGACATTGAACGGAAAGGTCACACCGAGGGAGAGGGTGAGGTAAATCGATGGCTTGGCCTCCGGCAGGGCGAGCCGCATGGCCGCCGGCACGGCAATGTAGGACGCCGACGCCGCCAGCGTGATCAACAGCGCCGCATCGCCCACAGGCAGGCCCAGCGCGCCGCACAGGCCGGCCGTGATCACCGCCGAAACCAGCGGCATATACAGCCCAAAGGCGAAGGTCGGCAGCGTCATCTGGCGCCAGCCCTGGCGCAAGCCGCGCCCGGCATTCAGGCCCATGTCCAACAGGAACAGGCACAACACACCCTGGAACAGCCCGGTGAAAAACGGCGCAATGCTGGCCGTGCCCGCCTCGCCGGCAATCCATCCAATAATGAGCGCGCCCACCAGCACCACCACCGAGGCATTGAGCAGCACTTCGCGCAACAGCTCGCCGCGCTCGGACCCGGCCACGCTGTCGGCCCCGCCTGCGCCGCCGCGGTGGGCCAGGATCAGGGCGGTGATGATGGCCGGCGTCTCCATCAGCGCCGCCGTGGCCACCAAATGCCCGCCTGGCTCAAAGCCCGACAGGCGCACCGCTTCGGTTGCGGCCACAAAGGTCACAATCGAGATCGAGCCATAATGGGCCGCCGTCGCCGCCGCATCGGTGCGGCTCATCCGGGTGGTCAGTTGCAACAGGGCAAAGGCGAGCAGCGGAATGGCAAACGACAACACAACCCCGGCCACCAGGACCAGGACAATCTCCGTCGTAAGCGGGTTTTTCGACATCTCGACCCCGCCCTTGAGGCCGATTGCCATCATCAAATAAATCGACAGGCCCTTGGAGAACGCCTCGGGCACCGACATTTGCGAGCGCAGTAGGGCTGCGCCCATGCCGAGCATGAAAAACAAGATGATCGGCGACAACAGGGTGGCAATGGCTGTTTCCACGGGCGGGCTCCCCTGCAGCTACACCGCCGGCCATGGGCGCCGGCCGCCAGCTGCCGGCTTAGGACGGTTTGCAGCGGAGTTAAACGGAAACCGTATCGAATTCCCCGGTTTCCGGGGCCAGGAGGCGCAAATCGCCCGACGCGATTTCAAACCAGGCCCCCTGGAGGCGCAACCGCCCCGCCGCCACGGCCTCGCGAACAAATGGAAAGGTCATCAGATTGGCCAGGGAAGAGCGGATTGCCTCGTGCTCAAGGGCGGCTGCCAGGTCAGCGCCGCTGGCGCCGGGCATTTTTGCCGCCACCCGGTCGCGCGCGGCCGCGGCGATCTCGACCCAGGGGGCGATGAACTCGCCGCTGCTGGCGCCCTCCAAGGCGTCGATGGCTGCGCGGATCCCGCCGCAGTGGCAATGGCCCAGCACCAGAATATAGCGCACCGCCAGCGCCTTGACCGCATACTCCAGGGCCGCGCTGACGCCGTCCCGCCCGAGATCATTGCCATAGGGCGGCACGAGATTGGCCACGTTGCGCACGACAAACATCTGGCCCGGGATCGTGTCGAAAATCTCGGCTGGCTCGACCCGGCTGTCGGCGCAGCTGATCACCATGATGTCAGGGTCTTGGCCGGCGTCCAGGCGCTCATAATGGCCTTGTTCATAGCGCCACGGCCCGGTGCGGAAGCGGCGATACCCGGCAATCAATTCAGCGAGGGCAGGCATGGCGCGCTCCGTGCTTGGTCGCCCTGGGCGCAGACCGGGCCAAGGGGCCTTGCCCAGCGCGCAAAAACGATGGATGAACGGGCCGTACCGTCCCAGGCAGAAAGTGCAAGTCCTGGGCCGCACGCAGCCGAGCGCTGAAATGAGGGAGACGCCGCCTATGGCCACCAGTGCGCGCAAACAAGGCCCCAAGCGCAGCGAGGAATCCCGGTCTGCGATCCTGGCCGCAACCCGGGAGGAACTGGCCGAATCCGGTTGGCGGAAATTTAGCGTCGACAGTATTGCCAAACGGGCCAGGGCCTCGAAGCAAACGATTTATCGCTGGTGGCCTTCGGTGGGCGCGCTGTGCGTCGATGCCGGTCTGGAATTATTGCCGCCCGCCAACACGCTGGGCCGCGACCCGGCCGAGCGGTTAACCGATATTTTCTTGCCGCTGGAGACCGCGAGCCGGTCTGGCGCAGGCCATGCGATCTTGCGCGCCACCCTGGTCGCCTCGGCCGATGACAGCGACGCCGGCGAGCTTTGGCGCGCCTGGCTCAAGGACACGGTGCGCGGGCCGCTGCGCAACGTGCTGGCGGAATTGACGGCCAAGCGCATTGTCCGGCGCGACTGGGACATTGACCAGGCGATGGAAGCGATGCTCGGCGCGTTTTGGCACCGGCTCGTGTTCATGCGCGCGCCGATCAATGAGGGCCATATGAAAGCCCAGGCCGAGCGGCTGCTGAGACTCTTGGAAGAGCGCTAGGGCCTGTCCACGCGCCTTTCCACGACTTTCGCAGGCGCAAAGCCAAGCGCGGCGGACACGCGAAGAAAACTTCTCCGCCCCCTTATCCCAGGCTGCATAATGCCGGGCATGGACGAGAGCGCCTCACCCCTAGACCGCCAAGTGGCCCCCACGCTGGAAAACTGGCGCGCGGTGGTGTGGCCGCTGTTCTGGCCGGTCTTCTTTTGGAATTTGCGCGTGTTCCTGCGCCTGATGCAGGAGCAGAAGGCGGCCGTCGGGCGTAAGGGCGTCTTTATTTATGAAGTGACCTGGTACGGCGTAATCCGTATCCACTGGATGCAGCCGCCGGCGACCCCGCGCTGGGATGATGCCTTAAGCCGCTGCGCCAGACGCATGGGCCGCGTGCTGGGCTGTGAGGCCGGTGATCACGCTTTTGACGTGGAGGCTCTGGTTGCCCAAGCGAAAGCCGCGCTGGCTGGCGTTCTGCTCAACCCCCGTGCCGCACAAAGCCGCCGCGCCGAGCTCGCCTCGGGCGCCTTCCCCCGCCCAGCGCACCTGGATACGTCCTAACTCTCTCACTCAACGCGAAGCAGCCCTGAGCGCGACCCATCGCGAAGCGGGGATCAAACAAGACAGCCTTGAGCTCAATTCATCGCGAAGCGCAGCGCAGCGGGAATCAAACAAACATGCTCCGCCCCAGGCGGAGCCGCACCTGCTGGACGAAACGTGTCTTGTCGCGCGCCTAAAGCTGGGTCACCCAGAACGCCAGGAGGATCTGCCATGGCACCGTTTCACTTGGCCTTTCCCGTCCACGATCTGGACGCGGCCCGCGGCTTCTACACCGGGCTCCTCGGCTGCGCGGAGGGGCGCTCGAGCGCGCGCTGGGTCGATTTTGATTTCCGCGGCCACCAGATCGTTGCGCATTTGGCGCCGGAGCTGTGCGGACCGGGCGCGACCAATCGGGTGGACGCCGCCGAGGTGCCCGTGCGCCATTTCGGGCTGGTGCTGGAGCTGGCGGAATGGCGGGCGCTGGCGGCGCGGCTGGAGGCAGCCGGCGCGCCGTTCCTGATTGCGCCGCAGACGCGCTTTGAAGGCCAGCCGGGCGAACAGGCGACCCTGTTTCTGTCTGATCCCAGCGGCAATGCGATCGAGCTTAAGGCGTTTGCCGATGCGGGGCAGCTGTTTGCCCGCTAGGCGCGCATGTCCAACGGGTTTCCGCGGCCGATGAAATTGGCCGGCGCCATTCACCCTGTGGCAAGCCGGGCCGGGTTAACCTTCAGGCCATGTCGCGCCAAGTGCTCGCTCTCTTTGTGGCCCTGTTTGCCGTGGCCTTTTCCATCGGCGCCCTGGCGGTGATGCGTTGGCCGACGATCATCATGGTCATGGGCGTTGCCCTTGAGAACGGGCTCGGCCCGGCCCTTGAGGGGGTGGACTGGCGCCAGCTCGGCCTGATTTACGGCGTGCCCTACCTGTTCGCCGGCGCCTTTCTCTACGTCTCGGCGCAGTTGATCAGCCAGCGCCGCCACGGCGCGTTCTCCACCTACGTCATCGGCTGCGCGCTGGGATTCCCGTGCGCCTTTATGGTCGACTTTGAGCCCGGATGGTGGCGCGATCCGAGCTCGGCAGAGGGGGCGGTGGCCGGCGCTGGCGCCATCGCCGCCGTCATGGCGCTCGCGGTTTGGGAGCTGCGCAAAGGCAAGCCGGCCAAGGCGCCTGCCGCTGAACCAGAGCCGGAAGAGATGGTGTCCATTCCAGCCTCCGTTCTGGCTGCGTTGACACCTCAGCCTGCGGCAGCGGCGCCGGCCCCCGCGCCTCGCCCGGTGCGCCCGCCCTCGGCCGCGGTGATGCACCAGCGCGCCCACTTTGCCCGCGAGGGCCGCAAGATGCTCGCCCGCCAAGCCCACCGGCGCGGGCGCTAGCTACTCAGCGGCCACCCGCGCATAGGGATCGTAGTTGAGGATCGGCGCCAGCCAGCGCTCGGCTGTTCGCATGTCCCAATCCTTGCGCCGGGCATAGTCCTCGACCTGGTCGCGCTCGATCCGGCCGACGGCAAAATAGGCGCTGTGTTCATGGGCAAAATACAGCCCCGACACCGACGGCGCCGGGTCCATCGCGTAGCTCGTCGTCAGCGACACCCCAATCCGCGCCTCGGCCTCCAGGAGGCGAAAGATCGTCTCCTTCTCGGTATGGTCGGGCTGGGCGGGATACCCAGGCGCCGGCCGGATGCCGCGATACTTTTCGCGGATCAGGGCCTCATTGCCCAAGGTCTCATCGCGCGCGTAGCCCCACAGCTCACGGCGCACGCGGGCGTGGAGATACTCCGCCATCGCCTCGGCGTACCGGTCGGCCAGGGCCTTGACCATGATCGCCTGGTAGTCGTCGCCGGCCGCTTCAAACGCCTTGGCGAGCGCGTCCGCCTCCGGCCCCGCTGTGACACAGAACGCCCCGACATGGTCGCCCTCCGCGCCGAGGAAATCCGACAGGGCAAAATTGGGCTTACCATTCGTCTTCACCATTTGCTGGCGGAGCGTATGCAGCGTGTCACCTGTCTCAAGACGAACATCGTCGCCCTCGGGCACGGCAGGCCAAAAGCCGACCACGGCTTTGGGTTTGAACCATTGCTCGCCAATGATGCGCTGGAGCATGGCCTGGGTCTCGCCCCACAGGTCGGTGGCCGCAACGCCGACCACCTCGTCTTCAAGGATCTGGGGAAACCGTCCTGCCAGATCCCAGCTCGCAAAATACGGCGTCCAATCGATAAAGCGTGCGAGCTCTGCCAGGTCGAACGCCTCCAGGGTGCGCACGCCCGTAAACGTCGGCGCCGGCGCGGACGGCCCCTGCCCGGCTGCAAACGGGTTGGCGCGGGCCTTATCGATCGGCAGGCGCGCTTTGGGCGGGCCGCCGGCCCTGGCTGCGCGGAGCTTTTCATGACGCGCCTTGGCCGCTTCCCAATAGGCCGGGCGTTCCTCGTCGCTCATCAGCGCGCCCACCGTGCCGACAGCGCGGCTGGCATCGGTCACGTGAATGATCGGCCCGCGGCTATAGGCCGGCTCGATCTTCACAGCGGTGTGGGCCGGACTGGTGGTCGCCCCGCCGATAAGCAGGGGGATATCCATGCCCCGGCGCTCCATTTCAGCGGCGACGTAGACCATCTCATCCAGGCTCGGCGTGATCAGACCGGACAAGCCGACCATGTCTGCGCCGTGCGCGACGGCGGCATCGAGAATGGTCTCCGCCGGCACCATCACGCCGAGATCTATGATCTCATAGCCATTACAGGCCAGCACGACGCCGACGATATTCTTGCCGATGTCATGGACGTCTCCTTTCACGGTGGCGAGCACCACGCGGCCATTGGATTGGTCCAAAAGGCCAAGCTCGGCCTTCTCCGCTTCCATGAACGGCTCCAGATGGGCCACGGCAGCTTTCATGACCCGCGCCGATTTCACGACTTGCGGCAGGAACATCTTCCCGGAGCCGAACAGGTCGCCAACGATGTTCATCCCGTCCATCAGCGGGCCCTCGATGACGTGCAGCGGCCGGGTGCGGGCCTGGCGGGCCTCCTCAGTGTCGTCCACAATATGGTCCAGGATGCCGTGGATCAGGGCGTGTTCCAGGCGCTTTTCCACCGGCCCGTCGCGCCACCTGGTATCCTTCTCAGCGGTTTTGCCCTTCTGGCCGCGAAAGCGTTCTGCGATCTCGATCAGGCGTTCGGTCGCATCGGGCGTGCGGTTAAGGATGACGTCTTCGACCCGCGCGCGCAGGTCAGATTCGATCTCGTCATAGATATCGAGCTGGCCGGCATTGACGATGCCCATATCCATGCCCGCCGGAATGGCATGGTAGAGGAACACCGAATGCATTGCCCGGCGCACCGGCTCATTTCCGCGGAAACTGAAGGAGATGTTGGACAGGCCGCCGGAGATGTGCGCGCCCGGGCAAGTCTCCCGGATCTCCCGCGCAGCCTCTATAAACTCGAGCGCGTAGGTGTTGTGCTCTTCAATCCCGGTGGCGACGGCAAAGATGTTGGGATCGAAGATGATGTCCTCAGCCGGGTAGCCGACCTCTTCGGTCAGGATCCGGTAGGCGCGCTGGCAGATTTCGACCTTGCGCGGCGCGGTGTCGGCCTGGCCCGTCTCATCGAACGCCATGACGACCACGGCGGCGCCATAGGACAGGCATGTGCGCGCGTGATCTTTGAATGGCCCCTCGCCTTCTTTCAGGGAGATCGAATTGACGACCGCCTTGCCTTGCACGCAGCGCAGGCCTGCCTCGATCACCTCCCATTTGGAGCTGTCGACCATCACCGGCACCCGGGCAATGTCGGGCTCCGCGGCGATCAGATTGAGGAAGGTCACCATCGCCTCGACGCCGTCGAGCATGCCCTCGTCCATATTCACGTCGATGATCTGGGCGCCGTTCTCGACTTGCTGGCGCGCGACCTCCACCGCAGCGGGATAGTCGCCGTTCAAGATCAATTTCTTGAAGCGCGCCGAGCCGGTGACGTTGGTGCGCTCGCCAATATTGACGAAGGATTGGGCCGCTCTGGTCGCCATGGCCTAACGCCGCTGCGCCGAACTGGGCCCGGCTGCACGCGCGCCGCCGCCAGCAGGCACCGCCAGGCGCGCGCCGTTGAGCAGAGGCGGGCAAGGACGGGCGAGCCTAGCTTGCAAGTTCGAAGGGCTCCAGGCCCGATAAGCGCATGGCGCGGTCGGCCTCGGCCGGTTTCCGGGGCGCCTTGCCGGCGACGCCAGCGGCGATGGCGCGGATATGATCGGGCGTTGTGCCGCAGCAGCCGCCAACAATATTCACAAGGCCGCTGGCCGCCCATTCCTCAAGCATGCCTGCGGTCTCTTCAGGGGTCTCGTCATACTCTCCAAAGGCGTTGGGCAAGCCGGCATTGGGATAGGCGATGATCTTAGTGTCTGCGACCTTTGAAATGGCTGCGATGTGCGGGCGCATGGCATCGGCGCCGAGGGCGCAGTTCAGGCCTATTGCCCAAGGCTTGGCATGGCGCACCGAATACCAGAACGCCTCGGCGGTTTGCCCCGAAAGCGTGCGGCCCGAAGCATCGGTGATGGTGCCGGAAATCACAATCGGCAGGTCGGCGCCATGGTCGAGGATCGCCTTGATGGCGGCCTTGGCGTTGAGCGTGTCAAATACCGTCTCAATGAGAAAGGCATCGATCCAGGGCGCCATGGCTTCGACCTGTTCAAGATACGCCGCGCGCACCTCCTCAAAGGTCACGTCCCGGTGGCCGGGATCATTCACGTCGGGGCTGAGCGACAAGGTCTTGTTGGTCGGGCCCATGGCGCCGAGCACCGCGACTGGACGCGCGGCTGTGTCGGCCGCGCGCCGGGCGAGCTCAGCTCCGCTCGCTGCGATTTCGCCGGCGATGTCCTCCATGGCGTAGTCGGCCATGGCGATGGACGTGGAGGAAAACGTGTTGGTCTCGATCAGGTCTGCGCCGGCGGCAATATAGTTGGCGTGGATGGCACTGATTGCGTCCGGCTGGGTCAGATTCAGGAGGTCATTGTTGCCCTTGAGCGGGATGGTCCAATCGCTAAACCGCGCGCCCCGGAAGGCGGCCTCGTCCAGATCGAGCGCCTGGATCTGCGTGCCCAGCGCGCCGTCGAGCACGAGGATGCGCTCGGTGGCCTCGCGGTCCAGTTCGTCGAGGCAAGTTCGCGGCGCGCCGGTCATGCGGCCTCCACTGAAGGGCGCGCCGGCGCGGGCTTCAAGCCAAGGAGGTGGCAGGTCGACAGCGCCAGCTGGGCCCGGTTGAGCGTATAGAAATGGAATGTGTCCACCTCGTCTTCTGCCAGGCAATGGCACAGTTCGGCGGCGACATTTGCAGTGATCAAATCGCGGGTGTCTTCCTCATCATCGAGCCCGGCATAGAGCGCGCAGAGCCAATCTGGCAGGTCAGCCTGGCAGAGTTTTGCGATCCGCTTGAGCGCCTTGAAGTTGGGTTGCAACATGATGCCCGGCACAATCGGCAGGGTGATGCCCGCCTTGGCGACCCGGTCTCGGAAACGGAAGAAGGTCTCCGGATCGAAAAAGAACTGGGTGATTGCCCGGTCCGCGCCGGCATCCTGCTTGGCCTTGAGGATATCCATGTCGCCGTCCCAGCCGCGGCTTTCCGGGTGGCGCTCGGGGTAGCAGGCGACCGAGACCTCGAAACACTTGCCAAGCTCCGGGCGGTGGGCGCGCAGGCCAGCCACCAAGTCGACCGAGCTTGCATAGCCGCCGGGGTGGGGCTTGAACGGCTCGCCCATGCCGTTTGGGCTGTCGCCGCGCAGGGCCACGATATGCTTGACGCCAGCCTGCCAATAATCCTCGGCGACGGCGTGGACCTCCTCGCGGGTGGCGTCGACGCAGGTCAGGTGCGCTGCGGGCGTCAGGCTGGTCTGGCCCGACAAGCGCCGGACGGTCTCATGGGTACGCGTGCGGGTCGAGCCGCCGGCGCCATAGGTGACCGAGACGAATTTCGGCGCCATCGGCTCCAGGCGGCGCACGCATTCCCAAAGCCGCTCAGACATCGCCTCGGTCTTGGGCGGGAAAAACTCAAACGACACGGTCGGGGCGCGGGCGGCTTGGCGCTTTGCGATGGACAGGCTGGTCATGCGGCAACATCCCTTGAAATTGGCGCGGGCTCGCCGGCCGGCTCGGCGCGCCAGATGCACACCGCCAGACCATTGGCCCGGTCTTCGGGCGGCGCGAACTGGTGCGTTGAGGTTAAGCTCAGCCCGGCGCCCTCGGCCCACTCGACCAGGTCGGCCTCGGCGATGCCAAGCCGGCGGTGGCCATGGTCCTGGCGCAGAAACTCAAGCTCGTGCGGCGCGAAATCGACAATGATGAGCCGCCCGCCCGGCGCGAGGATGCGGCGTGCCTCGGCGAGGGCGCGGTCGGGTTGATCTACGAAATGGAGAAGCTGGTGCATGACCACCAAATCCACTTCGCCGTCGGAAAATGGCATCGCGCAGGCATCGCCATGGCGCACCGAGGCGCGCGTTGCGCCCGACCGGAGGAGATTGTCCCGCGCGACCGTGAGCATCTGGTGCGACAGGTCCAGCCCCTCTATTCGCTCGACATGGGGCTCAAGCAGGGTCAGCATCTTGCCAGTGCCTGTGCCCATATCAACGGCCTGGCGAAACGGGCCCTCGCCGATCGACTCCAACAAGGCACGCTCGATCGCATCCTCGGAGAAATGCAGGCCGCGCACCGTATCCCATGTCTCGGCAACGGAATCGAAGAAGGCGGCCGCACTGCGCGCACGCAGGGCCTGGAGATTCGCCAATTGGCGCGCATCGCGGGCAAACGCGCCGGCGCTGAGATCGGTCTGGGCCAAGGCAAGCGCCGTCAACTGCGCCGCCGGGCCGGTGCGCGCTGTGCGGTAAAACACCCAGCTGCCCTCCGGAAGCCGCGTCACCAGGCCGGCGTTTGTCAGGATCTTGAGCTGGTGGGACAGCCTCGGCTGGCTCAATCCCAGGATGGTTGCCATCTCACTCACCGAGAGATCGCCTTTCACCAGCAACGCCAAGATACGCAGCCGCGTCGGCTCCCCCGTAGCGCGCAACCGCGCAATCACATCTGGCTCTTGATCAGTCACATGGAGATATAAAGATAGATTTATATGTGAGGCAAGCGCCTTCTTGGAAATGCTGGTGCCGCCGCCGCGCGATCACAAAAAATAGAGGGGCATTGCGGTGGCCGATGGGCGGTCTCATATGTCGGGAGAAGGAGTGCGCCCATGGTCCGATCCATCGTAGCCACCGCAGTTCTAGCCCTAGCCCTCGGCGGGTGCGCCACCTCGCCCGGACCGGAAGACGGCGCCGTCTATGATCCGCTCGAGCCGCTGAACCGGGGCGTCTTTGCCTTCAACGAAGCGGCCGACAAAGCCGTGATCGGCCCGGCGGCCAGCGCCTATGAAACCATAACGCCGAACTTTGTGCGGGTCGGCATTGGGAATTTTCTCTCCAATCTCAGCAGCCCGGCGGTCTTCATCAATGATGTGCTGCAGGGAGAGCCTGAGCGCGCTGGCGACACGCTGTTTCGCTTTCTGGTGAACTCCACGTTTGGCGTGGCGGGCCTCATGGACCCGGCCGAACACGAACTGGGCCGGCCCGGCCACCGGGAAGACTTCGGCCAAACGCTGGGCAAGTGGGGCGTGGGCAGCGGGCCCTACATCGTGGTGCCCTTGCTCGGTCCATCAAACCTGAGGGACCTGGCCGGCAGCGGCGTCGATGCCGCGTTCGATCCGTTCAATTATGAGGCCGTGGTGGGCGACGATGACACACGCACAACCATCGCTCTGTCCCGCGGCGTGCTCGGTGCTTTGAACGGCCGGTTGGCCGTCGACGGCGCTTTGGAAACCATGCGCAGCCAGCCCGAGCCCTATGTGGCGTTGCGGCGCGCCTACACGTCCCAGCGCGACGCTGAAATTCGGAACGGCAGAGAAGACCCAGATTCCTACACAGATTTGCCTGATTTCGATGATTTCGAGTAAAGTGTTGGAAACACGTTTAGTGGGGATGGAGTAATGGCTCGATATTTTTCACCGCTTCGTTGGGTTGGTTTGACCGTCGCGGCAGCACTCGTCGCGTCGGCGTCCTTCGCGGACTCCCGCACCGAAACCTATGTTGAAGAGAATGCCAACGAGGTCTTGCGGACCCTGAACGACCCCGAGTTGGACGCTGCCGATCGCACCGCGGCGTTCGCGCAATACATGGACCAATTTACGGATTTGGATGCCGTATCCAATTTCGTGATCGGCCGGTATTCGCGCACCTTTTCGGAGGCAGAACTCGATGAGTACCGCAGCGCCTTCCGAACCTATGCCCTCGCCGTCTACGAAAATGAGCTCGACAGATACCGCGGCGAACGCGTCGAGGTGATCGGCTCGTTCGACCGGTCTCCGCGCGACACGATCGTCAACACCCGAATCCCCCGTGAAGGCGGGCCGCCCATGGATGTGCGCTGGCGCGTGCTCAAGCGCGACGACGCTTTTCAAGTCGTCGATGTGGGCCTCAACATCGAGGGCAACTTGATCTGGCTGGCGATCGAGCAGCGCGCTCAGTTTCTGGCCCTGCTGGATCGGACAAATGGATCGGCCAACGCCCTCGTCGCGAAAATCCAGGAAATGACGGCGACCCTTGAAGCTGACAATGAGTTTGAAAGCACATTTGACGAACTCGAGCCGCCAAGCGGGGCGGATCAAACGACCAATTAGCGTGGCCCTGCCCCCTTTGGCGCGCGCGGGATTGATCCGGCCGCGCCTATGCCGGGCGCGCATATGAAAGAGACGTCATTCTCGCAATTGCTGGCCGGGTTTCAGCCAAGCTCTGGGGGCGAAGGCGAAGTAGAAATTCCGGCCGACTGGATGCAAGGGCGCACAACCTATGGCGGTCTCACGGCAGCCATTAGCTTTAAGGCAGCAGAGCGGGTTTGCCCGGATTTGCCGGTACGCAGCGCCCAAATTGCTTTTATTGGCCCGGTGGGCGGAGCGGTATCGGTGTCGAGCAGCCTTCTGCGGCGCGGCAAGAACAGCGCTTTTGTCGGCGTGGACGTGACCGGTGAGGGCAACCTTGCCGCGCGCTGTTTGTTTGCGTTTGGCAAGACGCGCACGAGCGACCTTGCCCACCAAGACATGCCGATGCCGCACGATCTGCCCGCGCCTGAAGGGACAACCGCGCTTTTTCCGGACGGCGGCATGCGCCCGAATTTCACCCGCCACTTCAATATGCGTCTTGCGGAGGGCGCGCTGCCCATGTCTGGCGGCGAGGCGCCGCTGCTCGGCCTGTGGCTACGCCATAAAGACCGCGCCGCCGAGGCGGGCCCGGCCACGGTCCTGGCCATTGCCGACGCGCCGCCCCCGGCCGCCATCACGATGTTTCAGCGCCCCGGAGCCATAAGCTCAATGACATGGATGGCCGAGTTCGTCGGCGACCCTAGCGCCGCCACAGCAGCGGGCTGGTACTATGCGCGCCACAGTTCAGAAACGATCAAGGACGGCTACGCCGCCCAGTCCATGTCGCTGTGGACCGAGGACGGCGCCCCATGCCTGATCGGGCGCCAGACCGTGGCGGTGTTCGTCTGAGCTTGCCCGCCGGGGCGAACGCGCCCAAAGGAAGCCATGTTCGAGACCTTGCAAACAGCGGCCACGGGGCTTGCAGTTCTCACCTCCGCGCTGGCAACCGGTGCGGCGTGGATCGCCTGTGTTGCGGCACCGAATTGCTCCTTCGACCGGCTCGATTACAGCCGCGCCGATGGCCACGTTCGCCAGCTTTTATCGGAGACCTCGCGGCTGATCGCCGTCGTCTTGTTGGCCGCCTGCGCCCTGGCCGCTATTGGCGGGGCCTATGGAGCCGCCACGCTGTCGGGCCTGGCTGCGGCCGGATTCCTGACCAATACGTGGACGCTTTCGCCCCGCAAGCGCAGCGGCGCTCCGCCGGGGGCGCGGCAGAAGAAAAAATCCCAGCGGATTGTCGCCGTCTCCCTGTCGCTTATGTTCACCGCCGTAGCGGCGATCGCCTCGGTCCTCGCCGTGTTTGGGATTTAGGCGCCTAGGCGGCGCGCCCTGGGCAAGCGGCAAGGAACGGCCATGGCAAAACGCGATTTCCTGGACCTCGTTGACATTCCAGCTTCGGCGCTGCGCGCCATGCTAGACGACGCCCGTTCGGCAAAGGCCGCGCGGGCCGACGCGCCCAAGGGCGCGGTCGATGCCGGCGCGCCTCTCTCAGGCCGGGTCTTGGCGATGATCTTTGAAAAGGCGTCGACGCGGACCCGGTTTTCCTTCGATATGGCGATGCGCCAATTGGGCGGCGGGGCCATCGTTGCAGGCATGGGCGACATGCAGCTTGGACGCGGCGAAAGCGTCGAAGACACAGCCCGCGTGCTGTCGCGCTACGTCGATGCGGTCATGATCCGCGCCAATGACCACGCCGATTTGGAGGCGTTCGCCGCCGCTGCCAGCGTGCCTATCATCAATGGCCTAACAGACCGCTCCCATCCTTGCCAAATCATGGCGGACCTCATGACCCTGGAGGAAGAGGGGCTGGACCTCGCCGAGGCCCGGATTGCCTGGGTCGGCGACGGCAACAATGTCTGCACGAGCTTGATCCATGCCGCGGCGAAGTTCGGCTTTGACCTGGCCATCGGGGCGCCGCCGCGCTTTGCGCCTGAGGACGCCGACGTCGATCTGGCCCGGCAGATGGGCGCCCGGATTTCAGTCTATACCTCGGCCGAAGAGGCCGCCGCCGGCGCCGACAGTGTGATTGCCGACACGTTTGTCTCCATGGGAGATGCGGACGCAGACATGCGCCTGGAGGTGCTTGAGCCATTTGCGGTGACCCAGGATTTGATGGAGCTTGCCGCCCCGCGCGCTGTGTTTCTCCATTGCCTGCCCGCCCACCGCGGGGAAGAGGTCGATGAGGAGGTTATCGACGGAGCCCAATCGCGGGTCTTCGACGAGGCCGAAAACCGCCTGCATGCCCAGAAAGCGATCCTGAAATGGTGTCTGAACCAGCTTTAAGCAGGCAGCCGCCGCCCGGTGATACCGTCTGCCCATTCCAGCTGGACGGAGAACCAGTGCGCGGGCGGATCGCCCGAATGGGCGCGTCCACCCTCGACCCAATATTGAAGCGCCACGCCTATGACACTGAATTGGCGCGGCTCCTCGGCGAGGCGCTTTTGCTGGCCAGCCTGGTTGGGTCTGCCATGAAGTTTCAGGGCCGGGTGATGGTGCAAGCGGAAGGCAACGGCCCGGTCTCGCTCTTGGCCGCAGAGTATACGGTGGACGGCTCCATGCGCGGTTATGTGCGCCGCGACCGCGATAAATGGGCGAAGCTGACCCGTATCAATCGAGGCACGCGGCCCCACATGCCCCAGCTGTTCGGCGCAAAAGGCATACTCGGCCTGATCATTATCCATGACGACCCGTCGATGCAGCCCTACCAAGGCGTTGTGCCGTTGGAGCGGGGCACGCTCGCGGAATGCGCCGAGGACTATTTCCGCCGCTCTGAACAGGTTGAAACGCGGATCGCCCTGGCGGTGGGGGAATTGTCCCATCCCGGCCAATCGGACAGCGCAACCTGGCGCGGCGGCGCCATGATGATCCAACAGGTGGCGGGCGACGATGCGCGCGGTGACACCGGCGATGCATGGCAGGCAGCCGAGGCGATTTTCGCGACCCTCACCGATGGCGAATTACTCAGCCCAGACATCTCCCAGGACGCCCTGCTCTACCGTTTGTTCCACGAAACCGGCGTGCGGAAAGGCGCGCCGCAGCCCCTGATCGATGCGTGCAGCTGCACCGAAGAACGTCTGCGGGCGACGTTGCAGGGCTTGTCCGATGACGGGCTGAGAGAATTGGTGGAACCCGACGGCACGCTGTCGATCCACTGCCAGTTCTGCAACAGGCACTATACGATACCGCTTAAGGAGGTGACGGGGCCCACTGCGTCCTAGAGCCTAGAGAGATTTGCGCGCAATGCGTGCGCAGCGATCTAAAAAGTAAAGCGTCCAAGCGGAGGGGGGAAGACCACTTGGACGCCCTACTCGTTACGCATCACCGGGAGGGGAAGGAACCGGTGAGTGTGAGGGCGACGTGGCGGGACGGGGTAATCCCAAACGCTGCTCTGCTCACCGTGGTAAAGTTGTCACGGCGACAGACTTTTTCAAGCAACTTCGTCGATTTCCGTTGCCTGTGGCATTCACGCTTTGGTGAAGCGAATGTTAACGGCGACGATCATCGTCTTCATCTTCGAATTCTTCTATAATAAACAAGCGTTGATTTAGGGAGATGCCCGTTTCGACGTCGCGCAGCTCTACGGTTGTGATGCCGCCATTTGCATCGAGGACCTGCCAGGCGAGCAAATCAAACGAGCCCGCATTGAAGATGAGTGTGAGTTCGCCGTCGGCTTCGTCGGTTGGGTCCACCACGGTGATCGCGACCCGTCCTTGGGCGCGCTGGACCCTGATCACATCCGCCTCGGTCTCAAAATCGAGCTGGTCGTCCAAAAGCAGGCCAAGCGGCGTCGCGCCCAGAGGCACACGGTCAACCGTTTCCAATTCGTCATCGCGCAGGGCCACGGTGACCCCGTCGGCCGCAATAAGGATGGGCACCGGGGCGTCGTAGTCAAACCGCATGCGGCCCGGTCTTTGGAGGAAGAAATCGCCTTCGCTAAACTGCCCTGCGGCATCGACTTGGACGAAACGGCCCTGGGCGGTCTCCACGCGCGACATGGCCTCGGACGCCGATTTTAACACTGCGCGGCGCTCGGTGAGCGACAGCACGGACGGGTCTGGCCGCGGCAGGGGGGCAGAAGGATCGCCCACCGGGACGTCGGCGGCCGGGCCTTCTGAGGCAGCCATTTCTGCGGGCTTCATATCTGGGGCATCTTCTCCGGCCTCGGGGACGGCAGGCGCAGGTGCGGCCTCCGTTTCCGGCTGCCGCGCTGCGTCTTGAACGCGCACGAGGCGCGCTTCGGCGCTCGGCAAGTCAGGCTCAGCCACCGCCGGACGCACCTCTGGGGACTGCACCGCATCATCAAGGCTCGAAACCGGGGCCGGCGCAGGGACTAAATGCGCGGGAGCCTGGGACATGGCGCGCGCCTGGTCTTCGCTGTCGAGGCTCCCGATGAAGCCGGCGGCTAGGGCTATGAAGGTGGAGAGCATGGGCGTTACTTTCGAAATCGCGTTGGGCGTGTAAGTAGCGCGCTTCGCAAACGAATTCAGGGCGAAAATGAGGCATTTGCGTCGATTTTCGTTGGCCAGGGTTCAGGTGGCGGCTTGGCGGCGCGCCGCCTTAAGGGACCCGCCAACTATGGGCTGCGCCATTTCGCCAATCGAGCAGGGCGCGCCGGTGGCCTTCTCGTGAGAGCTGCAACCAATCGGCGGTCTCGACGCTGATTTGGATGACGGTGAAATTGGCGGCAGCAAGGCGTTCGTCGTGGACCACCTCGTCTCCAGTCAAGGCCGCGCCGGGCGCGGCTTGGGTTGTGTAATCGTCAAGCTTGGCGTTGCTCGCCCTGGCGAATGCAGCCTCCCAATGCGCGCCCGAGGACAGGAGCTGGGCCCGCCCTCTGGCCCGGATCTGCACCATTTTTGACCGGTCAAAGAACAAAAGCGCTGCGTCTGGATTTGCGGTCAGATCGGAAACCTTTTGGCTGCGCCGGTCGCTCCAGACCTCGGCGCGCCGGGCTGCGCGATCAAACCCGCGCAGCACCACGATCCGCGCGTCTGCCCCGCCAGCCCCGCTTGATGTGGCCATGACCGGCCATTTCAGCGGCGAGCGCTTGTCGTGCACCGCCCGGGTCAAGGCCGACAAGCAAGCCTCCTCCACGGCCTCCAAGGACCCCGGGGGCCCGTCACGCATCGGCGTTTTCGCCCAAAGCGGCGCGGGCTCGGCGTTGCAGGAAGGGACGCGCATGGAGGAACACCCGGTAGAGGCGCTCCAAAGTCCAGAGGACTGGCGGCAGCTTTGCCAGGTGTCCAAGAGGGGCGAGCACTGGGATCGCTCGCCACATGGCGGCGAACGCGGCTGCTCCGGAAACAATCGGTCGGCCAGTTTCCTGGGCATGGAACCGCGCCAGAAGCGTCTGCCGATCAATCGGACATGACCCGCCGGAGCCGGCGCTGACATCGACAAAGTCGATACGCTCGCGCTTGTCCAGCCGGCGCATGAATGAGATTTCACGGACACAAAGCGGGCAGGCCCCGTCGAACCAAACGGTGAGTGACTTTTCCATAATACGTAAATGGGGCCGAGCGTTTGCAGGGCAAAGGCTTGCATCGTCGCAGCTTTTGTGACCTACCGCGCGGATCGGAGACGCGGGCGAAATGCCCGGCGTGTCAGGCTGTCACCCGGCAGGGCCGGGCGGACTTCAGGGCAGAGGACAAGCAGATGTCGAACCAAATCGTATTCAACGTGGATGTACGCACACGCACCGGCAAAGGCGGCGCGCGGGAAGCGCGGCGCCAGGGCAAAGTGCCTGGCGTATTGTACGGCGGCGGCCAGAACCCGGTCGCGATCAACCTTCAACGCAACGAAGTGATCAAGGCCATCAATACCGGCCAGTTCCTCGCCTCCACCGCCACCCTCGTCTACGAGGGCGAGAAACAGCTGGTGATCCCGCAAGACATCCAGATGCACCCGGTGACGGACCAGCCGGTGCACGTTGACCTGTTCCGGGTCGATGAGAAACAGGAAATCAAGGTCGAGGTCGCGGTCTCGTTTATTGGCGAAGAGCGCTCACCGGGCATCAAGCGCGGCGGGACGCTTAACGTAGTGCGTTATGCGGTGGAGCTTTTGGTCCCTGCCGGCAACATCCCTGACGAATTGGTCGCCGACATTTCGGCCCTCGACATCGGGGACAATGTGAAAATCTCTGACATCACCTTGCCGTCTGACGCCGAGCCGACGATCACAGACCGGGACTTCACGATCGCGACCATCGCCGGGCGCACGGCCAAGGCCGAGACCGAAGAGATGGAAGAGGTCGATCCCGAGGCCGTCGAGACCACGGCGCAAGGCGACGACGAGGAAGAATAGGCCCGGGCCCGTTTATGTTCAGGCCTTGGCGGGCCGGGTGCGCCGCTGGGCCAGCCTGGCCGCCGGTTGGATACGGCGGCCTCGGCCGAGGCGCGGTGCGGAGGCTCCAGTGCTGATTTTCATGGGCCAGGGCAATCCCGAGCCGAAATATCTCGGGAACCGCCACAATCTCGGCTTCATGGCGATCGATTGCATCGCCGCCGACCATGGCTTTGGCCCCTGGCGGGCGAAATTCCAGTCGGATGTAAGTGAAGGCTGGGTCGATATCGCCGAGGGCCGCGTCAAGGTGCTGTTGATGAAGCCGCGCACGTTTTACAATGAGACTGGCCGCGCCGTCGCCGAGGCTGCGCGCTTTTACAAAATCCCGATCGATCAGGTTTCGGTCTTCCACGACGAGATCGATCTGGCCCCAGGCAGGCTGCGGATCAAACGCGGCGGCGGCCATTCGGGCAATCGCGGCGTGCGCTCGGTAAGCGACCATATGGGCGCGCAGTTCCGGCGCGTGCGGATGGGGGTCGGCCATCCCGGCGACAAGTCCCAGGTCATGCCCTATGTTCTGTCAGACTTTCCCAAGGCCGAGACCGCATGGCGCGACGCCTTAATCGAGGCGATTTCCGGGGCGCTCCCGCTTTTGGCGGCCGGGGAGGATGAACGGTTTCAAACCGAGGTGCTGCGGCGCGCGCCCGCCCCCAAGGGCGATCCCAGACAAACGCGCAGCTAGGGCGCGCCGGTCTAGTTGCCGGGGTCGTCGACGATGATCTCACCGGGCGCTAACAAATCGGCGTCGAGGAGGTCCCTCGGGATTGTTCCAGCAGGGCATGCCACAAAGACCGTGTTGGCAATGGCCGGGAGGGCTGCGCCGGCCTCTGGAGCCGTTTGCAGATTGCGCAGCAAATAGGCGAGCACAAACAGCACAGCGATGGCGGCCAGCATGGCCCAGATCGGGCCAATCCCTCCGCGTTCGTCATCTTCGATCGCGGCGCCACCAACGGCAGCGGTGGCCGCGGTCGTCGATGTCTCAACGAGGGGTCTGCGTTCAGCGGCCGGAGGGACAACCGGGTCCACCGCGGCGATGGGCGCGACCGGCGCGGCTGAGGCGGCCAGGCTGGCCGCCGACTTCGTCTCGACCGCGGGCTTCGGCGCCGCAGCTTCGGTGGAGGCGGCTGCTGCGCCGGCGGTCAGGGCGGCTTCGCCAAGGGCAGGGTCAGAGCCCTTCTTCACACCAACCGGCTGGCCCTTCTTGGCCAATGGGTCGCCGGGGTGGCGGCGGCGCCAATCGTCCTGGGCGTCGCGGTCCTTGGTCGGGATGAGCAGAAACTCCCTCAGGTCGCTGCGGCCCTGCTGCCCCTCTAATTTCTGGATGATTTCAAACCAGCCATCGGTATTGGTGCGCGATGTGAACCCCTTCAGATCGTGGAGATCGTCCACTTCATAGGGGTCATAGGGGACGACGCTGTCTAAGCCGGCCTGGATAAACGGCTGGTCCTTGATCGAATAGCCCGTCCCGGCCGCCGCGCGCACGAAATCAGATTTGGTGGCGGCTTCAGACCACAAGACGAGCATGGATTTTGAGCGATGGACCGCGCGGGCTTCCTTCTCGTCGAATTGGTCATCGGTGGATTTGGCGTCGTACCAAACGCGCATTTTGAGCGCCCTCAGCCGCCGGGTGACGAGCTTTGCCATATCCCGGTCTTCCAGCGCCGCAACCACGAAAACGTCGTAACTCATGGCAAAAACCCCATAATCTCGCCTCTCTACAATAGTCAGCTGCCTTGGAAAGGCCAACAGATTCAGCGCTGAGGCGAGCGGGGCCTGGCAATTGATCGCAAATCCGGTAGAGCAGCGCAGGCTCACACGGTCTGGAGGCAGATTCCATGGGGTTCAAATGCGGGATCGTCGGCTTGCCTAATGTTGGCAAATCGACCCTTTTCAATGCCCTCACCCAAACCGCGTCGGCCCAGGCTGCGAACTATCCGTTCTGCACCATCGAGCCGAATGTCGGAGAAGTCGCTGTGCCCGAGCCGCGCCTTCCTAAACTCGCAGAGATCGCCCAATCGAAGGAAGTCATCCCCGCGCGCATGAATTTCGTCGATATCGCCGGCCTCGTTGAAGGCGCGTCAAAGGGCGAGGGTCTGGGCAATCAATTCCTCGCCAACATTCGCGAAACCGACGCCATTGCCTACGTGCTGCGGTGTTTTGAAGACGATGACATCACCCATGTCGCCGGCCAGATCGATCCGATTGCCGACCTGGACACGGTGGAGACCGAATTGATGCTGGCCGATCTGGAAAGCTTGGAAAAGCGCAAAGCCGCCCAGGGCAAGAAAGCCGGCTCGGGCGATAAGGACGCCAAGGCACAGGTTGCGTTGATGGATCTTGCCCTCGACCAGCTCAGCGCCGGAAAGCCCGCGCGCGCGGCAGAGATCGACCCAGAGCAAGAAAAGCCGTGGGCGATGCTGCAACTCCTGACGGCCAAACCGGTGCTGTTTATCGCTAATGTGGACGAGGCATCGGCGGCCACCGGCAACGCCTATTCGCAAAAAGTGGTCGAGCGCGCCGGCAAGGAGGGGGCGCCTTGCGTGGTGATTTCCGCCCAGATCGAAAGCGAACTTGCCCTGTTGGAGGCCGACGATAGGGCCGAATATCTGGAAGAACTCGGGCTTGAAGAGCCCGGGCTAAACCGCCTGATCCACTCCGGATATGC
Source organism: Pseudomonadota bacterium (assembly GCA_038747245.1). Lineage (GTDB taxonomy): Bacteria > Pseudomonadota > Alphaproteobacteria > Caulobacterales > Hyphomonadaceae > UBA5336. Next base: position 116,043 of record JBCDJY010000003.1, read on the forward strand.
GCTGCTCGGCCTGCAGACCTATTTCACCGCCGGCCCGAAGGAGGCCCGCGCCTGGACCATACCCTCGGGCGCCACGGCGCCGAAAGCGGCCGGTGTGATCCATGGCGACTTCGAAAAGGGCTTCATCCGCGCCGAGACGATCTCCTATGGCGACTATGTGGCCCATGGCGGCGAAGCCGGCGCGAAAGAGGCCGGCAAGATGCGCGCCGAGGGCAAGGATTACGTCGTCCAGGACGGCGACGTGATGTTGTTCCGGTTCAACGTCTGAGGCGCAGGCCGTGGCGCGAGCAGACCTATTCGGCCACGAGCGGCGGGGCATCGCTCGACAGGAAGCCGCCCGATTGGCGCGCCCATAGGCTGGCGTAAAGCCCGCCCTGGGCCACCAATGCGTCGTGGCCGCCGCGCTCGACGACCTGGCCTTGGTCGAGCACCACCAATGTGTCCATGGCCGCGATGGTGGACAAACGGTGGGCAATGGCAATCACGGTCTTGCCTTCCATGAGCTGGAATAGATTGTCCTGGATGGCGGCCTCGACTTCTGAGTCGAGCGCGGACGTGGCTTCATCCAGGATCAGGATTGGCGCATCTTTGAGAAACAGGCGCGCAATGGCCAGGCGTTGTCGTTGGCCGCCGGACAACTTAACCCCGCGCTCGCCAACATGGGCATCCAGGCCGCGCCGGCCTTTTTGGTCTTCCAGGCCTTCAATGAATTCTAGGGCATTCGCCCGCGCCGCAGCGGCGAGGATCTGCTCCTCAGATGCGCCCGGCCGGCCATAGGCGATGTTCTCTTGGATCGACCGATGGAGGAGGCTGGTGTCCTGGGTCACCACGCCGATCTGGGCGCGCAGGCTCTCCTGCGTCACGGCAGAAACGCTTTGGCCATCGATACGGATCTGCCCGCCATCCAGATCGTAAAAGCGCAGCAGCAGATTGCACAGCGTCGTCTTGCCCGCGCCGGAGCGGCCGACCAAGCCAACCCGCTCGCCAGCCGCAACGTCCAGGTCGAGGGCGTCGATCACCGCCGTGTCGCGCCCGTAGCGAAACATCACTTCGTCGAACACGATTTCGCCCTGGCGCACCTTAAGCTTCGGCGCGCCGGGCCGGTCGGTGACGGTGATCGCCTTGGTGAGGAGCGCCTTGCCGTCGAAAACCGTGCCGATGTTTTCAAACAGGGAGGCGACTTCCCACATGATCCACTGCGACATGCCAGACATCCGCAGGCAGAGTGAGATCGCCACAGCGATGGCGCCGAGGCTCACGGCGCTGGCTTGCCAGAGCCAGATGGACAGGCCCGCAACAGTGAAGATGAGCGCAGAATTGAGGCTGTAGATCGCCACGTAGAACCACGTCACCAGGCGCATCTGCGGATACACCGTGCCCAGAAAGTCGGCCATGCTGCGCCGGGCATAGGCCGCTTCGCTGCCGCCATGGGAGAACAGCTTCACCGTATTGATGTTGGTGTAGCTGTCGACGATGCGCCCGGTCATCGCCGAGCGAGCATCGGATTGGCGCTCCGATACATCGGCAAGGCGCGGGACAAAATACCAAATCAGCGCGCAGTAGACGGCAAACCAGAGGCCCAATGGCAGCAGAAAGCGGGCATCGGCGCTGCCCACCAAGGCCAGAATCGCGGCGAAATACACCGCCACATAGGCGAGGATATCGAGAATTTTTGTCGCCACTTCGCGTACGGCAAGCGCGGTCTGCATGACTTTTGTCGCGATCCGCCCGGCAAACTCGTCGGCAAAAAAGGCCATGGATTGGCCGAGAAGCTGGCGGTGCATGCGCCAGCGCGCGCTCATCGGCAAGTTCCCGCCGATCACCTGGTTGGGAATGATCGAGTTGCCCAGCGAGATCAGCGGCAGGCCGACGAGGACAAACCCGCCCATGGCCAGAAGTTCGAGCCGATTGTCGGAGAGGAACGTGTCCGGATCTGCCGCGGCAAGCCGGTCCACCAGCGCGCCCATGAAGCCGAACAGCGCGACCTCGGAGATCGCTATGGCGGCCGACAGGGCCGTCATCGCCGCAAGCCACCAACGGCTGTCCTTCACATAATACCAGCAAAAGGCCCAAAAGCCCGCAGGCGGCGGGCCGGGGCGCGTGTCTGGAAAGGGATTAAGGCGCCGCTCGAAGAAACCCAGCATTGCCCTCCTATGCGCGATGGCCGCTGGCCTGGCAATCAATGGCTGGTGACAGCTGCACCTGGCGCGGTAGTGTTGCCCCAGAGGAGACACCACCGATGGCCGACCCCCACGCGCTGCGTTCGATCAAAGGCAGCAGAGCGCTGATCACCGGCGCGGCGAGCGGGATGGGCGCGGCGACCGCTGAACTGTTTTCCAGGGCAGGCGCGCTGGTGGCCGCCACCGACCTCGACCCAGACCGCACCAGCGCTTTTGTTAGCCAGCTATCGAGCGAGGGCGTGGCCGGCCTGCACCCATTCGCCATGGACGTGCGTGACCCAGCGGCGATCTCCGATACCGTGGCCGAAGTGATCGCAGCCTTTGGCGGCCTCGACATCATTGTCAACAATGCGGGCATCGTGCGCCCCGGCCCTGTGGATGACGCAGAGCGCTACGAGGAAGACTGGGCAGAAACGCTCTCAGTCCTGCTGACCGCCCAGCAGCGCGTGGTGCGCGCCGCGCTTGCCGCTTTGCGGCAGTCCCGCGCGCCGCGCATCGTCAACATTGCCTCCAGCGAAGGCCTCGGCGCCACAGGCAACAACTCGGCCTATGTGGCTGCCAAGCACGGCGTGATCGGGCTGACGCGCGGGTTGGCCGTGGAGCTTGGCAAGGACGCGATCACGGTGAACTGCATCTGCCCCGGACCGATCCACACCGGAATGACCGCCGGCATCTCGGAAGAAGACAAACAGGTTTATGCCCGCCGGCGCACGGCCCTGCGCCGCTATGGCGCGCCCGAGGAGGTTGCCCACATGACGCTGTCGCTTTGCCTGCCTGCGGCGAGCTTTGTGACCGGCGCCGTGCTCGCCGTGGATGGCGGCCTCACGATCAGGAATGCGTAATGGCCCATAGCCTGGATTTCACCGGAAAGCGCGCGCTCGTGGTGGGCGGCTCGTCGGGCATTGGCAATGGCATCGCCCAAGGCTTCAGGAGCGCAGGCGCCGAAGTGCATATCTGGGGCACGCGCCCGGCGGCCAGCGATTACCGGCCCGAGGATGGCGGCGACCTGGCGGGCCTTGCCTACACCCAGATGGATGTCACCGACCCGGGCGCGGTTTTGGCCTTTACGCCGAGCTTCGCCGAACTCGATGTGCTCGTCTGCTGCCAGGGCACGGTGCGCTATGGCCAAGAGGAATTCGAACGGCCAGGATGGGACGCGGTGACCGCCGTCAATCTTGATTCGGTGATGGACTGCGCGCGCCTTTTTCGGCCGCACCTGAAGGCGGCGGGCGGCAGCTTGATCATCGTCTCGTCGGTGGCCGGCTTCAAAGCCTCGATTGGCAACCCCGCCTATGGCGCCAGCAAACATGCCGCGGTTGGGTTGACCAAGACTCTCGGCGCCGCTTGGGCCAGCGACGGCATTCGCGTCAATGGCATAGCGCCAGGCCTGGTGGATACGAAGCTCACAAAGGTGACCACCCAGAACCCCAAGCGTTTGGAAGGCGCCCTGCGCGCGATCCCGCAAAAACGCCTTGGCCTGCCAGAAGATATGGCGGGGGCGGCGCTCTTCCTGGCCTCGCCGCTGGCCGATTATATCTGCGGCCAGACGCTGATCGTAGACGGTGGATTGAGCCTGCAGTAGACAGCGGCGATGGCAGACGATCTTCTCCAATCACAGACCAGCGATGTGCCCGAAGGGTTTGCAGTTCTGCCCTGGCATCGCGGCTTTGGGCGAATGGTCGGCCCGCTTTACGAGCGGCCAGGACCAGGCGAGGCCTACACCCGCGCCTTCCGCGTTGAGGAACATCATCTGAACGGCATGTCGAATGCCCATGGCGGCATGCTGATGACGTTTGCGGACATGGCCTGGGGCCATGTGGTGGATGCCGGGCCCGACCATTGGTGGGTGACGGTGCGCCTCGTCTGCGATTTCCTCTCCAGCGCCGCCCTCGGCGATTGGGTTGAGGGCCGCGGCGAGACCCTTGGGCGCCAGGGCGACATCCATACGGTACGCGGGCGCATCTGGTGCGGCGAGCGGCTGCTGATGACCGGCACCGGCACGTTCAAAGTCCTGCCGAGGTCGGGCTAGACCACCCGGTGACGCAGCAGGCTGTCGGCGGCGGCCAGCACAGCTTCCCGGGCCGGGCGCGGCGTCCAGCCAAGCTCGTCGCGCGCCTTATCAGACGACACGATCCGCCGCTTGCCGAGCTCAGGCAGCAGCTGTTTCACCGGCGGGTTGAGCGGCGCCATCAAACGCAGCAGCCAATTGGGCATCTCACCAGACGGGATGGATTTGGGATGGTTGGGATAGGCATCGCGCAGCAAATCGGCGACCTCAGAGAACCACATGAAATCCTCCGTAACCGCATAGCGCTGGCCAATCGCGGCTTCGGTCTCCAGGGCCAGAACATGGGCCTCGGCGACATCGCGCACGTCCACGATCTGGAAGCCGACCCGCGGTGTGGCCGGCAATTTGCCCTCCATGAGTTGGGTGATGATTTGCAGCGACGCAGAAAAGTCGCCGCCCATGACCGGGCCGAGCACGGCCGATGGATTGATCGTCGTCAGCTCGATGCCCGCCCCGTCGCCGGCGACATAATCCCAGGCGGCTTTCTCAGCGATGGTCTTGGAGCGGGTGTAGGGCGTGTTGGCCTTCAGGTTGTCGGGGTTTGACCAGTGGGCCTCGGTCAGGATTTCGGGCCGCCCCTCGCCCCAACCATAGGCGATGGCGGCGACCGAACTGGTCATGACAACGCGCTTCACGCCGGCTGCCTTGGCAGCTTTGAGCACGCGCAAGGCGCCGTCCCGCGCCGGCTTAATCACTGTATCGGGGTCCCTAGGCACATTGGTCGGCAAGGGCGAGGCGACGTGGAACACCGCATCGACCCCCTCGACCGCATCGTCCCAGCCGGCATCTTTCTCCAGATCGGCCGCCACGAGGGGCACCTCGACGGGCGTATCGGTATAGTCGCTGAGCAGCGTGTTCAGCCCGCCCGCGCGGGAGACAGACCGCGCCGTGCCCCGCACGGTGTGGCCGCGCGCCAAGAGTATGGCGATGCAGTGGGCGGCGATGAACCCCGTGGCGCCGGTTACCAAGACATGGGCCATGGCGTGTCCTCCAATGAATTTTTTGCAAGTCTAGTCGCGCGGCGGGCGGTTTGGATAGGGCTGTTTCGCGTGGCGCGCCTCGCGCAGGGTAATGTACATGGTCGCCGCGACGATCACACCCGCGCCAAGCCAGACGTAAAGGCCGGGCACGAGCTGGAAAAGGATAAAGTCGGCCACCGCCGCCATCGGCAAGCGCAGATAATCCATCGGGCTGAGGAAGCTCGCATCGCCCATGCCCATGGCGTTGATGTAGGCATATTGGGCCGCGAGCCCCATTACGGACATGAGGGCGATCATCACCCAGCCGCCGGCGCTGATCGGCGCCCAGAAATAGATCAGCCCCGGCAGAAGCAGCAGGGTCGATAACAGGTTCGCCCAGGTCAGGAGTTGGGCCGCGGTATGGCTCGCCGACAGGGATTTTACGAGCACGATGGCGCCGGCAAAGAAGAAGGCGCTGGCCAGGGCGAGCAGCGCGGCGAGGTCCAGAGGCGGGCCGGCGCCCTCCGGCAGCCAGAAAAAGATCGCGCCGGGCACCGCCATGATACACACGCCGAAAAAACCGACGCCGACGGCGCCGAGCCTGTGGCCGCCGACCGCCTCGCGCAGGACAATCGCCGCCAGAAGCGTCACGAACAGCGGCCGGGAAAAGCTCAGCGCGTTGAACTGCGACAGGGGCAGCGCAAAGAAATCCGACACCGCCAGCAGGCTGAGCACGAAGCCCAGCGTGCCGAACAGGCCGCGCACAATGATCAGGCCGAGCCGGTCGGTCTTCAGAAACGCCGGGCCGTGGCGCGCGATCAGCGGCGCGGTGATGGCCAGGCCGATGCCCGCGCGGAAGAAGGCAAGCACCACCGGGTGGACCTCGCTGGAGGCCTCCTTGGCCATGATGAGATAAACCGTAAAGCCCACACCAGAGGCGACCATCCAGAGCGCGCCGCGCAGATTGCCGCTGGCGCCCGGCGTGGTAGGGCTTGAGGGGGACGAGGAGGAGACCATGGCCGGGGCCAGCTTTACGCGCGAAGAGATCGACACGATAGACCGGTTGTGGCGCGCCGTCGGCGAGCACCATGTTTGGACGGGCTGGGCGGCGGCGGGCGAGGCGCCCGAGGAAGTGTTGATCTACCGCACGCGGGCCCATTGGCGCCGCTTCCCCCTGCGCAAGACGGCGGCCGGCTACGCCCTGTTCATCGAAAATGGCCGCCAGGTGGCCGAGGCCGAAACGCTGGAGGCGCTGCTGGAAAAGGTCGAGGCCATTCCCGGCCTGCGGGTTGTGGAAGGCGGCTAGCCCAGCCCCCCACGAGACCCAGCACGGGCGGCCGCAAACCCGGTGTGGGCGCGGCGTGGGGGCTCAATTGGTTAGGTGCCTATGGGCGCACGGCGTCGTCAGGATGTGTTGAGGTGGGCAGGCTCGGCGAAGGCGCCGCACGCCAGGTTGGTCCAGCGCGTTTTCCTGCGGCGACGGCCGCGCGCCGGGGCGCAGACCGCCGGGGCGCAGGGCGCAGGCGCACTTTGGGCCAAGGCAGGGCGCATCGCATCGGCCCCTGCAGAGGCGGGCGCAGCCAGTGCGGCGGCTATGCGCGCGGCGGGGCCGGTAAGCGCTGCATCCCAAGGCGGCGGCGCGGGGCGCTGCATCCAGTGGACGCGGATCGCGCCCCACCAGGTGATGTCGTAGGCCATCACGCTGTCTGCGCCGACCCGGTCCATCTGAGCCTCCAAAAGCCGCACAAAGCCGCGCAGGTTCCAGAGAAACACCGGCCAGAACAGCGGCCACACAATCTCGCGCCACAGGGCAAGGGGCGGCACGCGCGGGGCAGAAGGTGGCATCGGCAGGTCCATGGCCGACACCCTACACCCGGCGCCACCCCCGTCGGATAAGTCCGCGCCTATCCCACAGGGCTGACCGCCCTAAGCGCGCCGCGGCTCTGCGAAAGTGGCCGGCGCGGGATCAATAGCCGCCGGCCGCGCCATCCTTGCGCATTTCGGTGGCGGCGATCCAGGTGTCGTTCTCGAAGTCGCGCATCACGGCCTGGTAGCCGCCAAAGTTCGGCCCGCAGCAGCGTACGCTGTGCCCTCGCGCTTCCAGCTCGGCGGCGATGCCGGCAAGGCCGCTTTCCAGGCGCACTTCACCCATATCGGCCTCGCACTCATCGCCCACCAGATCATCGGTGGGTTCGCAGCCGCCAACATGCTCCCAGCGCGCTGCATCACCGGCCTCCTGAAGGCCCATATCGTAGTCGATGAGGTTGAGGATCACCTGGACGTGGCCCTGGGGCTGCATGCCGCCGCCCATCAGCCCGAAGCTAAGCCAGGGCAGGTGCGGGCAGGCCTCGTCCATGGTCGTCGCGCGCACCTGGCAGGCCGGCAGATCCTGTTTGAAGGCAAAGCCTGGAATGATGGTGTGGAATGGGCGCTTGCCGGGCTCGAACACATTGGGGTGGGCGGGGTCAAGGCTGAACAGCTGGCCGCGATCCTGGAGCATAAAGCCGAGCCCATCGGGCACCAGCCCCGAGCCCATGCCGCGATAATTCGACTGGATCAGCGAGACCATCATCCCATCCTTGTCGGCGACGGAGAGATAGGTCGTGTCGCCATCGTGGAGCCTGGCGTCAGCCGCGGCGAAACCGGGCGCGGGCGGCGGCATGGCTTCGGCCATGTCGATTTCCTCAGCGCGGGCGGCATTGTAACCGCCGCGAAGGAAAAACGCCGGGTCCATTTCGCTGGCGGCCGGATCAGCATATCCCAGCGCCCGGTCCGCAAACGCCAACCGCTTCGCCTCGACCTGGGCCATCACGGCATCGGCTGAGCCAAAGCCCATGCCGCGCAGGTCGAAGCCCTCCAGCATTTGCAGCATCTGCAGCGCGGCCACGCCTTGCGTGTTGGGCCCGAGCTGGCAGACGCGCGCCTCGCGGTAGTCCGCGCAGAACGGCTCGACCCATTCGCCCTCATGGGCGGCGAGGTCTTCATAGGTCAGGTACCCGCCGATGCGCGCCATATAGCTGTCCATCGTGCGGGCGATCTGGCCCGTATAGAACTCGCCCGGCCCGAACTCGGCGATCCGCTCCAGCGTGTCGGCGAGGTCCGGATTGCGAAACAGGCTGCCCTCGGTCGGCGCGGGGCTGAAGAAAGTCTCGCGGGCATTGTCGAACTCGTCGATCATGCCGCTTTCCACGAAGCGCGCATAATTGCGCTCGCTGCGCGCCCAATAATAGGCGATGACCTCGGGGATCGGCGCGCCGTCGCGGGCATAGTCGATGGTGGGTTCCAAAACCATGTTCAGGGGCATCCGCCCGAACCGTTCGTGCAGCGCGCCCCAGGCCTCAACGGTGCCGGGCACGCTAATGGGCGCTACGCCATAGGCCGGGATTTTTTCGCCATCCTCATGGGCGTCGGCCTCGGCCTGTATGTCGGCCAGGGTGGCGGACATGGGACTGCGGCCTGAGCCATTATAGCCGTAGAGCTGCTGGGTGCGCGGGTCCCAGACGATGGCAAAGAGATCGCCGCCGATGCCATTGCCCGTAGGCTCGACGAGGCCGAGCATGGCGTTTGCGGCAATCGCGGCGTCCATCGCTGTGCCGCCGCGCTTCATGATGTCGAGCGCGACCTGGGTGGCCAGCGGGTGAGCCGTGGCGGCGGCGGCATTGGGCGCGACGACGGCGCTGCGCGAGCCGAGGGCGCGGCCGGTGTCGATCCGGTCGCCCATGCCCGCTTCGGCGGCCGCTGGCGCTTCGGGCGGCGGCGGGGCCGCTTCGGGCGCGGGGGTTGGCGCGGCCACCGTCTCGCAGCCGGCAAGGGCGCCCAGGGCAAAAAGCGCAAGGCTAAGGGCGACAGATCTCGACATGCAACACTCCGATCGGGGCGGGGACAATGCGCCGAGCCTAGGCGCGCGGGCGCGCGGCGTCCATCTCAGCGGCGGGCGAAATAATACGTGGCCAGGCGGTCAGACAGGTCGCGGCCTTCGGCGGCGTAGCGCTTTTCGGCCGCGACAGTGTTCTCGTCGCAATAGGGAAAGCGGCGCTGGGTCTCGGAAAACTCAGTGTTGAACGCGTTGACCATGGAGGTGCGCAGGGCGCCGCGGGAGGGCGCCTCAAGCGTCAAAAGCTCGATCATGTGGGCGCGCCAATATTGGTCATCCTGGCCATTGCAGGCGACGCGCACGCCATGGGCTGCGCCGAGCACGCCGGCCAGGCGCACCGTATTGGCCAGGTAGGTCTGGTCGCGCAAAGGCAGCGTGTCCTGGGCCTGGGCCGCGAGCAGCGCGCTTGCCGCCGCGCTGGCGCACAGCCCCAAGGCGGCGTGCCGCAGGAAAATGACCGTGGAGCGCATCCCGTTTCATTGCGCGAGTTGCGCGCCGCGGCAAGCGGCCAGGCGCTAAAGCCGCGAGGCGGCGACAAAGCCCGTCAGGCGCCCAGCCAGGCCCAGTTTGCCAGACCGCGTCGCACATTTGATGCGCCAGTGCAGGGAGCTTGCGAGCAAACCGGCGATCTGGCGCCCGCGGTCTGAGATCGACTTCAGCGCCAGGGCGCGGCTGCGAATGTCGGCGTCTTCATACAGCGGCGCGCAGCCGAAACTGTAAGACGTTGCATGCTTGAGCAGCTGGTTTTCATAGTCTGTGAGCTGCGTGCCTGGATGGTCCCGGGCGACGGTCTCCAAGGTCTCCAGCGCCTCGGGCCACATCATGTGCCGGGCGAAGACGCCGGCCCGCTTGATGGCGGCAACCCGCGCCAGGACGGGCGCGATCTCGGCGCTTTGCTGCACGCTTTCGGGCAGGATTTCCTCGTCCGAAAGATCGGCCATGAGCGGCTCGAAGATCTTGCGATGGAACGCGATCCATTTTTCGGTCGCCTGTTCGGCGGTGAAGCGCAGCGCTGCTGAGCCGCGCGCGCCGGCGTGCTCGCGGTGAAGATAGGCCGTGTCTGTGAGCAGGAGCCCGCGCTCGCGGCGGGCAATGCGCAGGAGCATCTCATAGTCTTGGGAGCGGATGAAGGCCGGATCAAATGGGCCGGCTTTGTCATAGGCAGAGCGGCGCACCATGAGGCCGGGCTGGAAAATATGGCATCCGTCAAGGAGGTCGGGGAAGATCTCGTCGGGCTTGGATGCGCGCCAATATCCCGGCGCTTTCAGCGTTTTCTCGCCGGTGTCTGGATCAACAGTGAAGTCTTCATGGCGCCCGGCCACGAAGCCCAGGCCAGGATCGGCGTCGAGGGCGCCGGCCAGGCGCCGGCACGTGTCGGACAGGATCAGATCATCATCGTCGCAAATCCAGATGTAATCGCCGCTGACCTGCTCCATGCCCAGATTGAGCGCGCTGGATTTGCCGCCATTGGGCTTGGCGATGTAGCCGAGCGCATCCCCGAACGCGGCCACAACGCGGCGCGTGTCATCGGTGGACCCGTCGTCGACAATAACGATCTCATCGGGCTTGCGCGTTTGCGAGAGGATCGATGAGAGAGTTTCGCCCAGGAGGTCAGCTCGGTTGAAGGTGGGTACGATAACACTCACGCGTGCAGACATGATCTCGACTTTCGATTCGCGTAGGAGGCGATTGTGCTCCCCGCGGGCTTAATTTCGCTGCAAAACCAGTATGGGACTTGCAACCACGCCGGGGTTGGGGCGCTCCCAAACAGGTTTTCCAAGGACTCTCCCTATGCGGGAATCGTGCCGGAGAGAGTTTATGTTTGAGTTTGGGACACAGTGATGGCCAGTCTGGCGCGAAAAACCTTGGATGGCGCAGCGTTGAACGTGTCGACCGTCCTGTTCAAGACGCTCATCCAGTTCATGATCGTGTTGCCCATTCTTGCCCGGATGATCCCGCCGGAACAGTTTGGCTATGTCGCCATGGCGATGGCCTTTGTCGGCTTTTTCACCATGTTCAACGACCTTGGAATCTCTGCGGCCCTGGTGCGCGCCGACGCGCCTTCAGCGGCATTCTGGTCAACGGCGTTCTGGGTCAATCTCGGCCTCGGGGCCGCGATGACCTTATGCACCGTGCTTGCGGCGCCTGCCATTGCCGCCTTCTACCAAGAGCCGATCGTCGAGCCTTTGGTCCAGGCGCTGTCGGTCATGGTGATCATGCACTGCATCTTTCTGGTGCCGATGGCCTGGCTCCAGCGCAATTTCCGCTTCCGCACCATTGCCTCGATTGACCTGATCTCAACCATCTTGTCAGCGGTCACCGCGCTCGTGGCCGCCGCCCAGGGCCTGGGCATGTGGGCGCTGGTGCTGCAGCAGGTGGTGCTTTACTTCGTCAAGATGCTCGGCAGCCTGGCGGCCCAGCGCGCGCCCCTGGCCCTTGTGTTCAAGCCGTCTGAAATTGTTGCGGTCTTGCCCTTCAGCCTGCGTCTGACCGGCGAGGCATTCGTGACCTTCATCAACCGCAATGCCGACAATATCCTGATCGGGCGCTTCCTAGGGGCCGCGCCGCTGGGGTTCTACGGCCGCGCATATCAGATCATGCTGGTGCCGGTGTCGTCCCTCTCGCTGGGGGTAGGCTACGCCCTGTATCCGGCCATGTCCTCGATCAAGCATGAGCCAGAACGCCTGGGCAATGCCTACCTAAAATCCTTGGCCATCCTGGCAGGGATCTCTTTTCCCATGATGACGGGCCTGGCCATGGTCAGCGAGCCCTTTGTGGCCCTGGTGTTCGGGCCTGATTGGACCGCGGTGGTGCCCGTGCTGTCGGTGCTGGCCTTTGTCGGCATCGTGCAGACCATCATCGGCCCGTCCAGCACGCTGTGGAAGGCGCTTGGCAATTCGCAAATGCTGCTGCGCTGGGCCCTCATTCGCATGTTTGGCTTTGTTCTGGCCTTTTCCATCGGGGTCAATGCCGGCTCCCTCGTCGCGCTGGCCGCGGCCTATCTGGCGGCTAACGTGCTTTTATTTATCCCGTTCCAATGGCTGACCCTTAAAGAGCTGAAATTGCCCATGTCCGCGTTCATTGGCGCGGTCCTCCCTTCGGCTGTTTCCTCAGCGATCATGGCCGCGGTTTTGGCTGCCGTGCGCGCATCCTGGCCAGGGCTGTCTGATGTAGCCAGCGTGCTGCAATTGGCGGTTCTGGTGCCCATCGGTGTGGCGGTCTTCGCGCTCACCATGATGGCTGGGTTCCGGCCTTTCGTTGCCGATTTGTGGAGCGAAGGGCGCAAGCTCCTTGGCGCCCAGGCGCCCGAGGCGCCCGCCGAATAGGCAGGCATGTTGCTTGCTTCACCCAGGCTGGCGCCCAATTCCTTAGGCGTCGGCTGATGAGGTAAAGGTCTCGTGGTGGCCAATTCGACATTTGATGCCTTAATCGTGGTGGATCCTCGCTTCATGGGAGGCACAGCGACTTCGGTTGCGAGCGACGTTAAGGCGCTGGTGGCGGCCGGATACAGTGTCGGGCTTGCGTTTATCTTCGGGCGCGGGTTCTTCCAGGCGGAAGACCGGCCCAATCCGAACCTCGAAGCCTTGTTCGATCTATCCGGCGTGGAACCGGTGACAGGCCCGCAGGCGCGGGCTGAAGTGGCGTTCTTCCACCATCCGCAGCCTCTTGAGCGAGGCGTTGACGCACCGATTCATGTTTCAGCGCGCCAAGCCGTGATCGTTGCGCACCAGGCGCCGTTCAAGGGCGATGGGGCGCTGGATTATGATCCCTTCTCGGTCCAGTCCAAGATCTTCGCCGACTTTGGGGTCCGCGCAATGTGGGCGCCGGTGTCTGGCCTTTGCCGGGCCCAGCTTGAGAGTTTTGCGCCGCTTTTGCGCCTGGCCACGATTGACTGGATCAACACCTTCGATGTGGCCGACTGGCAGCCGCGGCGCACGGCCCTCACCGGGCCCTGCCTGGTCGTGGGCCGCCATGGCCGCCCCCATGCTGAGAAATGGGGCGACAGCGCCGAAGAAATCGCCGCCAGCCTGCCCGCCGGACCGCGCGCCCAGATCCGAACAATGGGCACCGAGCGCGCCTTTTTCGAAGGGCTCGGCCTGGATGTTTCAAGCTGGGACGTACTTGGCTTTAACGCCGAGCCGGTGGCCGACTTTCTCGACAGTCTTGATGTGTTTTCTTATTTCTACTCAAAGCGGTGGACTGAGACGTTTGGCCGGACCGTGGCCGAGGCTATGCTCATGGGTGCGCGCTGCGTTCTGCATCCGGGGCTGAAGCCAACCTTCGGTCCCCATGCCCTGTATTGCCGGCCCGATGAGGTGGCAGGTGTGCTCGACACGATCCGCGGCGACCTGGCGGGCGCGCGCGATGCGGCCGCCGAGGCGCGGGCGTATTGCCTGGAGGCCTATTCCACCAGTGCAGTGCCAGCCCGCTTTGAGGCGCTGCGCACCGACCGGGGCACCACATCGCCCCGCCGCGGGCGGGCCGCCTCGCCGCTTACCGCCGCGCGCAAATGGGGCGGGCTGCACCGGCGCCGCCTCTGGTACAGGAACGCCGGCGCATGAACGCCCCCTCCGCTGCTCCCCTGTTCATCATCGGTGCGCCGCGCTCGGGCAACACGCTCACCCGCCGGGTGCTGCTGGCGTCGGGCCAGATCTATATTCCGCCGGAGACCTATGTCATCGGCGAGATCCTGTCGCGTTGGCCGAAATGGGGCCGCCTGACCTGGCGCGAAAAAGTGTGGATGGTGTGCGCATATTTCGACCGCCACCCCCACCGCGATGACTTCGAGATCGAGAGTTTCACGCCCTTTGCCGACGCCGCCTCGGGCTGGCCAGGTTCGCAGCAGACAGTGCAACACCTCTACGACGCGCTCTATGCCTTCATGGCCCGCGCCCACGGCCACACTGAGGCGCGTTGGGGCGACAAGACGCCGTGGAACACGGTGCACCTTGCCCACATCGTGCGCACCTATCCAAAGGCCTATTACCTCCACCTCAAGCGCGACGGGTTGGACGTGGTGGCCTCGCAGGTCCAAGCGGGCATGCGCGACGTATCTGCCTCGGCCCAGCGCTGGATGGATGCCAATGAAGCCTGCTTGAAGCACACCAAGTCGATGAAGCGCCCGCCGCTATCGGTCGCCTATGAGGATCTGGTGCGCCGGCCCGAGGAAGAGTTTGCGCGCATTTTCGATTGGGCCGGCCTTGAGTTTTCGCCGGACTATCTGACCAGCGTGCCCCAGCGCATGGGCGATGTGCACCGCCATGCCCACCATGCGGCGGTGACCAAGCCGATTACCGCAGCATCGATCGGGCGGTGGCGCGAGCGGCTCGGCCCAGAAGACCTGACGCGGCTTCCCCGCGGCTTCAACGCGATGATGGGGCGCCTTGGCTACGCCCCCGCAGGCGCCTGCCAAGCCAGAGGCGCCTGAGCCATGACCACCGCTGCCCACCTGGCCGCCCGCATACAAGGGCGCGGCGAAACCGGCGATGTCTCGCGCTTCTGGGTCTGGTTTGCCGGCATCGTCGCCCTCGGCGCGGTGTTGCGGTTTTGGGACCTTGCCGGCGCGCCCATCTGGATGGATGAGGCCGTCACCCTTGGCTTTGCCCGCCTGGACCTGTCGACGATCGTTTGGGGCAACATCGACAATCACCCAAACCTGACATGGCTGATCCAGCATGTCTGGCACCGCATCACGCCCGACCCTGATCTTGCCCGCGTGCCTGCCGCGACCTTCGGGGCGCTGACGGTCGCGGCGCTGGTGCTGGCGGTGCGGGATATGGCGGGCGCGCGCGCGGCTGTGATTGCCGGGCTTTTATTCGCCTGCGCGACCGGGCACATCTATTACAGCCAGGATGCGCGCATGTATCCCTATCTGATGTTTGGCCTCGTGCTGGCGCTGTGGGGCGGGGTCGGCCATGCCCGCCGCGGGCGCCACGGGGCAGCGACCTATGCGGCGCTTTACGTCGTAGGCGGACTGTTTGCGATTTACAGCCACGCCCTCGGCCTGATCGCCATGGGCTTGATTGGATTTTCAAGCCTGGCCGCTGGCTGGATGACCCCTGAGCGCTGGGTGCGCGCGCGCCAATGGTTTGCGTTCAACGCCTTCCTGTTCGTCCTCACTCTGCCGTGGCTCATCGCCTTGCCCAGCGCCACGGGCACGTTTCCCGGCCTGGGCGGGGACAATAGCCCCTTCGATATCCAATGGTTCTTCCGCAACATCACCGGTTTTCCCGGCCTTGGCGGGCCGGCGATCGTATTCGAGGCCGGGCTTTATCTCGCCGCCGCAGCAGCCCTGCCCCTGGCCTGGATGCGCGGCCGGCGGGCCTTGGCCCTGGCCCTCGGCGCGCTTTTGGTCCTGTTCCCATTGATCATACTTGGGCTGCACCTGCGCCAGCCCCTTCTCGCCAACAAGGTCCTGATCCCCGGCATCATTCCCGTGGTGATTGGCGCTGGCTACACCCTATCGCGCCTTGCCCCGCGGCCATTGGCAACCGCCTGCGCCGCGCTGCTCGTGCTGGCGGCGTTTACGTCCTCTGCGGTGTCCCTGCGCCACAACATCAAACCGGAGAACTATGCCGGCGCCTTCGCGTTTGCCGAGGCGCGCGGGTTTCGCGATGCCCCGGCCTTGACGTGTGTGCATTTCCACTCGGCCGCGGCCTGGGAAAATCGGCGCGACGGGCGCACCTTGTTTTATCGCCGCGGCGATGTCCTCGACTATCACGGCCCGGCCTATTGGCAGGCTGCAGGGCGCACCATGACCTGGTTGCGCGCGGCAGAGGCCGCCGAGATCGATGAGGCCCTGGGCGGGGGGTGGCTCATCCCGGGTGGCCTGGCCGGCGCCTTGGCCGGCGAAGACCAGGTGATTTTCGTGCGCCCATCCTGCCCGGCTGGGCGAGAAGCGGAAATCATCGAAGGCCTGCGCGCGCTGGGCTTTGCCGCGACCGAGGAGACCCTCGCGCGTGGCCGCGCCGCCGAGTTTACGATCCTCGAAGAGCCCCAACCGCGGGTGACCCTGTTCGCGCGCTGAGCGCGCGCCCCGGCCCCTTAGACGGCGCCGTCTTCCAGTTCGCGGATCCGGGCGACCACCTGTTTCATGCTGGCGATCTGGCCCGCCGTCATGCGGGGGCGCTCAGCCACCCGCACAAAGCCTGTAATTCGCTCCACCCGGCGCGTGGAAAACAAGACCTGGCCGCCAGGGTTGGCCGCCAGCGCGCACTCCAGCAGGCACTGGGCCAGGCGCTGGGGCCGGCGCACGTCGACATAAAGGCACCGGCCGGCTTTCTCGGCGAGTTTCGTGTCGCGCTTGAAAGCGGTATGGAAGCGCGCGAGGGGGCCGCCGAGCCAGGAATGGCTGATCACCTCACGCCCCGGCGCCGCAAACCCTGTCTGCGGGCCGTCAAACACACTGGCGGAGGTCTGAACCGTGGCGAAGGCATCGCTTTGCTCGGCCAGGATACGGCTGGTTTGATCGCGCGTTGAAGCCAGGCCATAGCCGACGAACAGCCCCTCCTTGCGCCACTGTTCCAGTGCGTCGATCAAGGCGCCGCCCTCCAGATGGACGATATCGGCCTCGTGCAGCAGGAACCGGTCAAGATAATCGGTGTTCAGGGCGCGGAGCGATTTTTCCAGGCTGGCGCGCACCTCTGCCAGTCCGAACTGGCCAAAATGCGGCGCTTCCCAGACCGGCTGTGGCATGGCCTCGCCGAGGAAGGGCGCCTTGCCCGCGATGGCGAGGCCTTTGTTCAAGATCCGGCGCTTTCGAGAGCGGTCTGGCGGCGCAATGCCGGCCTTGCTGACGAGGAACACATCGGCCCGGCGGCCCTTGAGCGCCTCGCCCAGAATGCCCTCGGCGCGGCCCTCGCCATACAGCCGGGCGGTGTCGAAATGGGTGATGCCTGCGTCCAAGGCGGCGGCGATGAGGCGCAGATCGGCGCTTTTGTCCTTGCCCTGGCCGATGCTGCCGGTGCCGAATCCCAGGCGCAATTGCTGAGGCATTGGCGGCGCGTGCACAGGCATATCCCCCTCTCAGCATCATTGACCGGTTTGGCATGGGTGATGCAGCTTCTCGCGCTCGGAGCAATCCCAGTGCCAAGTGCGCGTAGTGTGACCGGCTGGAGCCGACAATTCCATGTTTAAGCGTTTCCCAACCCTGGCCGAGGCCGAAGCCCGCACCACCGATGAGATTTTGGCCGATGGTGCCCGCTTTGACGCCATTGTGGTGGGCGGCGGCGCCTCGGGTGGTTATGCAGCCCGGCTCCTGTGCGAGGCGGGCCTGCAGACCCTGGTTATCGATGCGGGCTGGACCCCGCCAATTCACAAAGCGCCCCTGCGGCGGGCCACAAGCGGCCTGGTTTCGGCCTTGGCCAATCCTGCGGCGCTGCGCTATCTGCCGCCGCGGATCATCTACAAAGGCCGCCAGGCGCTCAAGGCCATGGGCCGCGTGCGCCAGCCCGTCCAGACCGAATGCTATGCCTGGGAGCGCGACCCGGCAGCTTTTGTCGATGACATTGACCACCCCTATGAAACCCCGCCCGGCAGGCCCTATTCCTGGCTGCGCACCCACACGCCCGGCGGCCGGGTCCGCGTACCGGGCCATGGGCGCCAGTATTACCGCTTCTCTCCGGCAGAGTTCGAGCCGGGCGACGGCCTGTCGCCGGCCTGGCCGCTGAGCTATGGCGACCTGGCCGCGTTCTACACCGATGCCGAAGTCAGGCTCGGCCTGTCCGGCGGCCAAGACGGGCTCGACAGCGTGCCCGACAGCGTGGTGACCCATGAGCTGAGCTTCAATCCGGCCGAGGCGGACTTGCAGACGGCGCTGGCCAGGCAGTTTCCCGGCGCGGCGATGATACCTGGCCGCTATGCCCCGCCGATGGAAAGCTTGGGGCTTGCTTCGCTGACGGGCAACCTATGGTGCCGGCGCGGCGCGGTGGCGCGCCAGCTTTTGGCCGGTTCTGACGGGCGGGCCGCGGGCGTTGAATGGATTGAGCCAGCGACGAAAGCCCGGCGCAAAGTGTCTGCGCCGCTGGTGTTCCTGTGTGCCTCACCGTTGGAATCGACCCGGCTTCTCATGCTGAGCGGCTCATCTGCCGCGCAAGACGGGCTCGGCGCCGGCAGCGGCGCGCTCGGCTGCCATTTGATGGACCATGTGCTGGTCAAGGTCGAAGGCATTGCCGGCGAGCTGAGCGGCGGGAACACGGCCCCGGAAGCTGGCCGCTGCCTGTTCTTGCCGCGCTTTGACACCGCCATTGCCGGCGACACGTTTGGCGAGCGAGGCTATGGCATCCAGCTTTACCAGACCCCTGGCGACAGTGGGCGATCCTGGTTTACAGCCGTCGCCTTTGGCGAAATGACGCCCAAAACCACCAATCGGATCCGGCTGCAGCGCGCGCGCACCAATATCGACGGTTTGCCCATTCTGGAAATTGACTGTGCCCTGGGCGAGCGTGAGCGGAGCCTTGCTGCATCGATGGGCGAGGCCCTGGTGGCCCTGGCCGATGTGGCGGGCGCGCAGCTGGCCCAGGATGTGATCGCGCCGGCCACGCCCGGCACCTCGGCCCATGAATGCGGAACCGCGCGCATGGGCGCCTCGCCAGAGACCTCGGTGCTCGACCCCTTCAACCAGTGCTGGGACATGCCTGGGCTGTTCGTCACAGACGCATCATGCTTCCCGTCCCAAGGCTTCCAAAACCCGACCTTGACCGTATTGGCCTTGACCGGGCGGGCCGTGGACCATGCCTTGAACGGCTGACGAATAGTGCAGAATGGTGGGCGCCGCCCCGCCGCAGCTTTGGCACTGCCGGGCCGCTTCTAGTCGCGGCTGGAGACCAAGTGCAGGTGCGGACGGGCTGGTCTCACGCGGCGCTGCGGGGCGTGGATTTCCGTGATGGCGTGGCGCCAAATCGGGCGGCGTTCCAACAGTTTCTCCCCGCCGAGGGGCTGGTAATGGCCCAGAAGCCTGCGCGCGGTGCCGGGCCTATGGCTGAGCGGCGCCAAAGCAATCTCGACCTGGAGCGCGCGGCCGGTAAGCGTCTCGCCGCGGGCGCGGATGACGCCTGGGCTGCCCTCGGCCGTGATGGCATCGGCCACTGACCGCGCCAGGCCCCGGTCGCCGCCCATCCACAGGTCGAAAAAGTCTTCGTCGCAGACATTCTTTCCGAAATAATCGTGAAGGGCTTGGCCCGCAGTCCTGAACCGCCAGGTCCCTCCTGCGGCCTCGCGCAGGACAAAGATATTGGCAAGCAGGGCGCTAGGCTCATGGATCAGCTGTAGATCGCTGGAGCGCGGGGCAGGGGCGGCCTCCATGCGCCGCCAGGCCTCAAGCATTGTGCGGGTATTGGGGTGCGCTGTTCGATCCAGCATGGGCGATCTCCGAAACCCAGTGGCTCGCACCTCTCTCTCCTAAGGGTGCGCGGGTCTAGCGGCGGCGTCGCAAACACTGCGCCAACCAGCCGACTAGCTTGCCGGTTGAATTTGTTGGCGCCTTGGCCGGGCCTTTCGCCCGCAAAGGGAATTCCGGCACGGATGCTGCTTTGCCTTAGGCGAGTTTTCCAGGAGGTCCATGATGGGCGTGTCATTGCGAAACAGCCTTCTTGCCGGTTTGGCGGCCGGATCCCTGCTGGCGCTGTCGGTAGCTGGCGGTGCCCAGGCCGATGGCGGCATGTCCGCGCCCGGAACCCCGATGCCGGCTGCGCCGTCCTTCGGCGCGCCTGCCACGCCCAAGGGCCCCGGCTGCTGCGGCCTGCCCAGCGGGCCGAACATTATTATGCCCGGCGTGAACATTGCCGGGCCCAACGTGACGGTGACCTCGCCCCATGTGAGCGTGTCACAAGGCCGGGTCGGGCTCGGCAACACCCAGGTGTTTGTCGGCAATTCCTCCGGCCAAACCACCTTTATCACCGGCGGCGGCGCCTTCTTCGCCGGCCCCCAAGGCGTCCCGTCCACCACCCTGTCCAATTTGAATGTCACCGGCGGCGAGCAGCGCGTGACCGAGACGATCACCGAACAAGTGCCCGTACGCGAGGAAATCTGCGTGACGCCTGAACGGATCGAACCTGTGATCCGGCCCATCCAAGCTGTGTGCCTTGACGATGCCGGCACGCCCCACCCCGCCAGCCAGGTCACCGGCGAGCGCGCCATTGCCTCCGATTATACCGGTGAACTTTACCGGTGCATGGCCGGCACCTCGATGCAGGTGACGGTCGGCGAAATGTCGGGCGCCCAGCCAAGCTTTGACCAGGCCCAATCCTTTGCCTGCCAAAAAGGCGAGGCCCTGGTGCGGCGGGCTTCGGGCCAGCTGGCCTGCGCGGTCCAAACCCCCCAGCGCGATTGCAATGAACGCTCGCTGCTGCGCCAATATGGGCCGGGCTTGAAGCTGATCCAAACATCAGGCTCTGCCCAGCAGTGTATCCCCCAAATCCGCACGCGCATGGAAACGCGCCAGCGCCAGGTTGAGCGGGTGCGCCCAGCTCCGCCGGCCGGCCCCATCGTGCTTGACGGCGGCGTTGGGCAAACGGTGTTCTAGGGCCCGCGCTTCTTGCTTTTTCATCGGCGACCTCGCCCGCGCATCTCCCCTCCGAGTGCGCGGGCTTTCTTTGCGCCGGCTACCGCGCCGCTGCGCGCAGGCCTGCCACGGCGCCGACCAGGACCGCGGCCTCAAATGCGATGAAGGCGTAGAAATCGGAGGTCGGCCCACCGTGGAGCGCCCAGGCGAGTCCGCGCGAGGCGCAGTATCCACCCATATATGCGGCCAGGAACCACAGCGCCGGGCGCGTGAGCTGGGGCATTGCCGCACCCGCCAGGCACAGGGCCGCCGCGCCCAGGCTGACGCCGCCATAAATGCCCGCCATCTCAAAGGCGCCGTTCGGGCCGCTCACCGAAACGCCCAGGCTGGACGTCATGCCGAGGGGCTGTGTCAGGCTCCAAAAGCCAAAGACGATGAACATGAGCCCCACAAGGGCAAGGAAGATGCGCGTAAGCATAGCCCAGAGTTAGGGCGCAGGGCGCCGCGTTCTAGGACACCTCCGCGCCGGGCGCGGCGCCGCCCCAATGGGCGATCAGCGCGGCTGCAATGCTGGCCGGGCGTTCGGCGATGGCCCAATGGCCGGCGCCGGCCTCAACATGCAGGCGCGCGCCCCACCGCTCGGCAAAGGCGCGCCCGAATTTCAGCGGCACATAGGGGTCGGTCTCACCCCAGATCACCAGGCCGTTGCCGGGCAGCTCGGCCAGGCGCGAGACCCAATCGCCCGAGAATCTCAGGCCCACCGCCGAGCGGTAAAGACCCAGAATGCAGCGCCGCATGGTGGGGTTCCAGGCCGCCGCTTCTGCCTTGGCGATGTCTTCCGGCAAGCCGTTTTGCGCCAGGGATTCGGCCAGGCCGGCGCGGCGGGTGATGGCCATGACGGCTTCCCCCAGCAGCGGCGTCGCCCAGGCCCGCGCAACCCGGTGGCCCGTATATTCAGGGTCGATCATGGCGTTGGAGATCGTCCAGCTCGCCACCAGATCCGGGCGCAGGCTCGCGGCCCTGAGAACGATGAGCGCGCCCCAATCATGGCCGAACACATCCACAGGGCCGTGGGCGGCGTGGAGGCGCTCTAACTCCGCAACCAGCCAGTCGGCATAGCTGTCCTTATTGGGCTTAAAGCCCTGCGGAAGCGGCCCGTGAAAGCCGGGCAGGGCAGGCGCCTCGATGGCGGCATCGGCGCCGAGGGCCTGGATCAGCGGCTGCCAAACGGCCGGAGAATCGGGCACGCCGTGGACGAGCAGCCGGGCCGTCATCCAACCTGGCCCCGGTGGCGCAGTTTTGCATCGGCGAGGACGCAGGCCAGCATGGCCTCGGCCACCGGCACGGCGCGAATGCCGACGCAGGGGTCGTGGCGCCCTTTTGTTTGGACGTCGACCTCCTCGCCGCCGCGGGTGACGGACTGGACCTCTTTCAAGATCGAGGATGTGGGCTTGATCGCCAGGCGCACCACCACGTCCTGGCCGGTGGAGATGCCCGCGGCGACCCCGCCATTATTGTTGGACAGAAACACCGGCGCGCCGCCGGGGCCAGCGCGCATTTCATCGGCATTGTCTTCGCCCGGCAGCCCGGCGGCAGCAAAGCCTGCGCCGATTTCCACGCCCTTGGCCGCGTTGATCGACATCATGGCGCCGGCAATCTCAGCATCGAGCTTGCCATACACCGGCGCGCCCCATCCAGCCGGCACGCCGCAGGCCTCGACCTGGACGATGGCGCCGGCGCTGCTGCCGGCTTTGCGCACCTCGTCGAGATAGGATTCCCAAAGGCTGGCGGTCTGCGGGCTTGGGCACCAGAAGGGATTGCGGCCTGTTTCGTCCCAATCCCAGTCGCTCTGGCTGACCGGGTGGGGGCCGATCTGGACCACCGCGCCGCGTACCCGCACCCCCTCGCCGAGGACGCGCCGGGCAACGGCGCCGGCCGCCACCCGCGCGGCGGTTTCGCGGGCAGAGCTGCGCCCGCCGCCGCGATAGTCGCGCACGCCATATTTGGCGTCATAGGTGTAGTCGCCGTGGCCGGGCCGGTAGCGGTCTCTTATGGCGCTGTAATCCTTCGAGCGCTGGTCGACATTGTCGATCATCAGCGAGATCGGCGTGCCTGTGGTGACGGGGCCGCCGGTGCGATCGTCTTCGAACACGCCCGACAGGATCTTCACCGCATCGGGCTCGCGCCGCTGGGTCACGAAGCGCGAGGTGCCTGGCCGGCGGGCATCGAGAAAGCGCTGGACCCACGGGGCATCGAGCGGCAATCCGGGCGGGCAGCCATCGACCACACATCCCAGCGCCGGGCCGTGGCTTTCCCCCCAAGTCGTGACACGAAACAGGTGGCCAAACGTGTTATGTGACATCGAAGGCCTTTCGAGGCTGGTCTCTTGTCTGCGTAGCTTAACCGCCCCAAACAAACAAACGCGGCCGAGCAAGGAGCACCCATGGGCACGACAGCCAGCCTCATTCCGCCCACGCCCAGCGCCAAGGCCTATGGCGACCAGGAAGACCGGCCCCTGATCGCTGCTGCCCAGGATCCGCTGGCGCTGTTTGCCGATTGGATGGCCACGGCCCAAACCACTGAGATCAATGACCCGAACGCCATGACCCTGGCGACGGTCGACGGCCAGGGATGGCCCGATGCGCGCATCGTTTTGCTCAAGGGATTCGATCGATCTGGCTTCACCTTCTACACGAATTTCGGCAGCGCAAAGGCCGCGCAAATCACCTCCAATGGCGCAGCGGCCCTGCTGTTTCACTGGAAGAGCCAGGAGCGCCAGGTGCGCCTTCGCGGGCGGGTGGAGCTGGTCGAAGAGCAGGTCGCCGACGCCTATTTCGCCGAGCGGGCGCGCGACAGCCAGGTGGGGGCCTGGGCCAGCGACCAGTCCCGGCCCCTGGCGAGCCGAGGCGCCCTGGAAGCCAAGATCGCGCTGCTCAAAGCGTCCTATGAAGACGAGCCTGCGATCCCGCGCCCGCCCCATTGGGGCGGCTATAGGCTGGTGCCTTCAAGCATTGAGTTTTGGCAGGCCCAGGCCTTCCGCCTGCACGATCGCCGGCTCTACAGCCTGGATGCGCAGACGGGGCAGTGGACTGCTGCAAGGCTGAACCCATGACGGCGCCGGTTGCTGACCTCGCCGCGGCCATGGTTGCGGCTTTGGAAGAGACCGCAATGGAGGCCTCCGGCGGCGCAGTGACGCTCGTTTCGGTCACGCTCGACGTCACCGGCCCGGTCGGCGGCGGGGGCGACACCCCGCCCGTTTTCGAGGCGGCGATCGACCGGAAGACCCGCTCGCTGATCTTTCTGAACGCGCGGGCCATGGCCGGCGCCGGCCCCGTGATGACGGGCACGGCGATCTTTTCCCTGACGCCCTAGAAGCGCAGCACCTTGGAATAGCGCACTTGCTCAACGCTGGAGAGTTTGTCGATCACATGGGCCGGCGGCTCGGTGTCCACGCCGACCAGGGCGATGGCCTCGCCGCCGGCATCATGGCGGCCCAGGTGAAACGTGGCGATATTTACGCCTGCTTCCCCTAGGGTCTGGCCGAGGGCGCCGATGAAGCCCGGCGTGTCGAGATTGTTTACGTAGAGGATAACCGGTGAAAAATCGGCTTCGAGGTCCATGCCCTTGACCTCGACAATGCGCGGGCGCCCGGCAGACAGGGTGCCGGCAAGGGTGCGCCAGCCGCCATTCACCAGGGTCCTGATCCGGATCAGGCTGTCATAGACGGGGCTCTCCTCGGTCTTCGTTTCGCTGAGCTTGACGCCGCTGTCGGCGAGGATTGCGGGCGCGGATACCATGTTCACGTCCCCCCGCGAGGCCCGCAGCAGCCCAGCCAGGGCGGCCGCTGTAAGCGGCTTTCGGTTCAGGCCCGCGACCTCGCCCTCATAATCAATGACGACCTCTTCAAAGCCCTCATCGCTGATCTGGCCTGCAAACAGGCCGAGCTTTTCCGCCAGCGCCGCGAAGGGCTTCAGACGGGGCGCTTCGTCGGCGGTGATCGAGGGCATGTTGAGCGCGTTGGTCACAGCGCCGGTCAGGAGATAATCGCTCATCTGCTCGGCCACCTGGAGGGCGACATTTTCCTGCGCCTCGGTGGTGGCTGCGCCCAAATGGGGCGTGGCGATGAAGTTGGGCGCGCCAAAAAGCGGGTTTTCCTTGGCCGGCTCTTCGGCGAAGACATCGAAGGCCGCGGCGCCAATGTGGCCCGAGGCAAGAAGGTCGGCCGTGGCCGATTCGTCCACCAGGCCGCCGCGGGCGCAATTGACCAAAATCACCCCTGGCTTTGTTTTTCCCAGGGCCTCGCGCGAGAGGATGTTTGCCGTCGCCTCGGTCTTGGGCACGTGCAGCGTGATGACATTGGCGCGCGCCAGCAAGGCCTCAAGATCGACCTTCTCAACCCCGATCTCCACGGCCCGGTCCTCGGTGAGGAACGGGTCATAGGCGACCACTTTCATGCGCAGGCCCAGGGCGCGCTCGGCCACCCGGGAGCCGATGTTGCCGCAGCCTATGAGCCCCAGGGTCTTAAAGCTCAGCTCGCGGCCCATGAAGGCTTTCTTTGGCCATTCCCCGGCCTGGGTGCCCTGATTGGCGGCCGGAATCTGGCGGGCCGCGGCGAACATCATGGCGATGGCATGCTCTGCTGTGGTGATCGCGTTGCCAAACGGCGTGTTCATGACGACGACGCCGGCCGAGGTGGCGGCCTTGATGTCGATGTTATCTACGCCGATGCCAGCGCGGCCGATGACGCTGAGATCGGTGGCCGCGGCGATGACGTCTGCGTCGGGCTTGCAGGCGGAGCGCACCACCAGGCCGGCAAAGCCTGGGATCTTGTCGATCAACTCAGGTTTGCTGAGGCCGATCGCGGTCTCGGTTTCCAGGCCGCGCTGGTGGAAGATTTCAACAGCGGCGGGCGCCAATTTGTCGGCGATGAGGACTTTGGGCATGGGGCGGGCTTTCATGATCTTGGATAGGGCGGGGTGGGGCAGGCGGCGCGCGCGGCCGCAGCGGGCACGCCAGGGCCGCCCGCGCGAAGGCAAGGCTAGGCGTGCTGCGAAATCGTCTCGGCAAAGGCCCAGTCGAGCCAGGGCGTAAGCTTTGCGACATCGGCCGGCTCGACCGTCGCGCCGCACCAAATGCGCAGCCCGGGCGGCGCATCCCGGTAGCCATTGGCGTCGAAGGCGACCCCTTCGGCCTCCAGCAGCCCCGTCATCGCTTTCATGAAGCTGCGCTGGCCTTCCAGGGGCAGGGCGGCAAAGCGCGGGTCGACCAATTTCAGCGTCACACCCGTATTCGAGCGGATAGCCGGGTCGCTGCACAGGAAATCGACCCACTCGGTCTCCCCGGCCCACGCCTCAAGGATCGACAGGCTTTCATCGCACCGCGCCTTACACCCCTTCCAACCGCCAAGGCCATCGGCCCAGTCGAGGGCCCGGAGATAATCCTCCACGCACAGCATTGAGGGCGTGTTGATCGTGGCGCCCTGGAACAGGCCTGCATTGAGCTTGCTGCCTTTGGTCAGCCTGAAGATCTTCGGTACCGGACGGTCTGGCTTGAAGCGCTCCAATCGCGCGACGGCATTGGGCGAGAGAATCAGCATGCCATGGGCTGCTTCACCGCCGAGCACTTTCTGCCAGCTATAGGTGACCACATCGCATTTCTGCCAGTCGATCTCTTGGGCGAAGCAAGCGCTGGTGGCGTCGTTGATCACGATCCGGTCGGGGTTTGGCGCAATCCAGTCAGCGCCGGGCACGCGCACGCCGCTGGTGGTGCCGTTCCATGTGAAGATGATGTCGGCGTCGTCCCGGGCGGCGGAGAAATCCGGCAGCGCGCCATACTCGGCGGTGTGGATGGCCGCGTCCAAATCGGTCAATTCGTCGAGGGCGTCCTTGACCCAATCCTTGCCGAAGCTTTCCCAGGCGAAGATATCCACCGGGCGCTCGCCGAGCATGGTCCACATGGCCATCTCGACGGCGCCCGTGTCGGAGGCGGGCACGATGGCGATCAGATAGTCGGCCGGCACGCCGAGTGTGGCGCGCGTGCGGTCTATGGCTTCCTTGAGCTTTTCCTTGGCCTCGCCTGATCTATGCGAGCGGCCAAGGGCAGCGCCTTGAAGCTGATTGAGGGAAAATCCGGGCCGCTTGGCCGTTGGTCCTGAAGAAAAATGCGGACACGCCGGGCGTGTCTCCGGCTTGGGAGCATGGCTCATCTGTTTGTCTCCTATCCTTACAGATAGGCTGGACGCCGTTGGGGGCGCCTGGCCCGGGGCGGGTGTGTCACGGGCGCAAGCCCGCGTAAAGCGCGAATATGCGGGCGGCCCACCACGTGATGGCGAATGACAATTGGGCCGTGAGGGCGCACACTGGCGCTGAGCAGAAACGCCTGAGGAGGATCTGCAATGCTGGAGTTGAGCAGCCGCTATCTGTGCACGCTGGACGCCGATGTCGACGCGCCCTTGACCACGGGGCCGGCCGGGCCGATCGGCGCGCGCAGCGTCGCCAATATCGCCGGCGGGACGGTCGAAGGTGAGCGCCTGTCGGGCGCGGTCCTGGCCTCGGGCGCCGACTGGCTGGTGCAGCGGGCCGACGGCGTCATGGCGCTGGATGTGCGCGCCTTGGTTGAGACCCATGACGGCGCACGGATTTATGTGACCTATGTCGGCTACATCAAAGCTGCGCCCGAGGTGGCCGCGCGGCTCTTCAATCCGCAAACCCAAGCCTCCGTTGACCCATCGGAATACTACTTCCGCACCAACCCCGTCTTTGAAACGGGCGACGCGCGCTATGCCTGGCTGAACTCAATCGTGGCCGTCGGTGTAGGCCAGCTGCGCCCCGGCGGCGTGAAATATACGATACACGAGATCGTTTAGGGCGCGGCAGCTGGTGTCGAGCGCCCCTGGCATAAATGCTTGCCTGTCCAGCTTGCCAGGCCCAGGCTCCGGCGCACATGACCACCCATGACAAGCCGGACCCCGATGGATTGGGCGCTCTTTGCGCTGCTGTCTTTGCTATGGGCCAGCGCATTTGCCATGACGAAAGTCGCGGTGGACGGGCTGCCGGCGGGCATCATCGTATTTGCGCGCTTGGTGCTGGGTGCATCGCTCATGTACGCGCTGATGCGGCTGCAGGGCGCGCGGTTTCCGCCGCTGTCAGACCGGGCCTCGTGGGCCAGCATGGCGGCCATGGGCGTGGTCGGCACGGCGGCGCCGTTTTACCTGCTCACCATCGCTCAGAAGGACATAGACAGCGCCCTGGCCGCGCTCTTGATCGCGTCCACGCCGCTGTTCGTGGCGGGCCTCGCCCATTTCCGCTTTGCCGATGAACAGATGAATTGGAACAAGGCGCTCGGCATGGCCGTTGGCTTTTGCGGGGTCGGGGTCTTGATCGGGCCGGATGCCTTGCGCGGATTGGGCACGTCGACCCTCCTTGCCCAGGTGCTCGCGCTGGCTGGTGGGCTCTGCTACGCCATCAACACGATTATTGCCCGCAGCGCACCTGCAATTTCGCCGGCCGTTTTGCCCACCGGGTTTCTCGGCTTCGCCGCGGTCTTCAGCCTGCCTCTGGCGCTAACGGCCGATCTCAGTGCCCTGCGGGCGACGCCTGCTGAAATTGCAAGCGTGATCGGATTGGCTGCCTTGCCCACGGCCGGGGCCGGTTGGCTGATGATGTATCTGATCAAGCGCACGTCAGCGACGTTCATATCCCTGACGGGCTATGCCATCCCGATTTTTGCTGCAGTGCTCGGCGCAGCCTTCCTTGGCGAGACGATCGGGCCTGAAATGATCGTGGCCCTGGCCTTGATCCTCGCCGGGGTTTGGCTCGCCCAGCGCCGCCGGCCCGCAATCAGCCCGGCAGAGTAAACGCGCCGCGGATCACCGTGACCGCTTGGCCGCTGAGCAGAACCCGGTCGCCGGCCACACGCACGCCAATCTCGGCCCCCCGGCCCGGAAAGGCCTGGCGGCACCGCGCGTCGCCCACCCCGCGCAGGGCCTTTGCGATCACCGCCAGCATGCAATGCCAACTGCCCGTGGCCGGGTCCTCGTCTATGCCGCTCCCCGGGGCGAAGAAGCGCGAGGTGACATCCGCGCCGGGCCCGCCAAGGGCAAAGCAGCCGAAGTTTCCGCGCTCCCAGGCCCCGCCGAGGCCCTCGACACCCAGCGATGAAAGGGCGCGGAAATCCGGCGCGAGGCCTTCGAGCACCTGGACGCTTTCGAACTGGGCGGCAAAGAATGGCCCGCCCCACGACCGGATCGGTCTCGCGCCGAGGGCTGCGGCAATGGCATCGCTCGCCCGGGTCTCGAAGACCTCAGGCGCGGGAAAGTCCATGAGATAGGCGCCGGCCTCGCGGGTGACGTAAAGGTCGCCAGATTGGCGCGTTTGAAATGTGACCTGCTCGCCGGCGAAGCCAAGCTCTGTGAACAGGACATGGGCCGCAGCCAGGGTCGCATGGCCGCACAGGGGCACTTCCACTGCGGGCGTAAACCAGCGCAGCTGCCAGCGCGCCTCGCCGCTGGCCACGATGAAAGCGGTCTCCGACACATTGTTTTCTGCGGCAATGTTTTGGAGCGTTTGGTCGGCTGGAAAGCTGCCGGCGAAAGGCATAACGCAGGCCGGATTGCCCATGAACGGCGCGTCGGCAAACGCGTCGACCTGGTAGAGCGAGATCTCACGGGACATCTTTTTGGCCTCCATGCAGCCTTGCGCCGGGCCTTACGCGCGCCTAGCCAAAGCGGCAAACGATGATTCCTGGGCGGCCATTAAGCCCAGCTCACAGGAGTTTGCCGATGGGGAATGTCAGCCTGGGCAGCGCGATTATTGTCATGGCCGTGCTCGGGGGCACGATGATCGCGGCCCAGGGCGTGGTGAACGGGCGCATGGCCTCGGCCATGGGCGGGCCCATGCAGGCCGCGTTCATTTCGTTCAGCATTGGCTGGCTGGCGCTCCTGGCGCTCAACCTGGCGCTCGGCCAATCGGTCAGCCCGGCCCGGGCGCTTGAGACCGCGCCCTGGTGGGCCTGGCTTGGCGGCGTCATGGGCGCTGTGGTCGTCACCCTGGCGGCCTTTGCCGTGCCCAAGATCGGTGTGGCCACCTATGTCAGCGCCTTCATTGCCGGCCAGCTCACCGCGGCCCTGTTTTACGACCATTTTGGCCTTCTGGGTCAGACGGTGCGGGAGATTACGCCCCTTCGCCTGCTTGGCGTTGGCCTGATGGGGGCAGGGGTGTTCCTGATCCGCCGGTACTGAGCGCTGCGCCCCACCGCCGCTGGGGGCTTGCCCGCGAGGTGAGAGTGTTCGATGACATGGGACCGAAGCAAAAGGATCATAAACATGGCCGAGCGAGACCTCTGCGCGTGTGACACCTGCACCGACGCCTGCGCCTGCCAAGGCGGCCCAGCCCAGGGCGAGGGCTGTTGCTGCGGCGACCAGTGCTGCTGCACATCCTGTGAGTGCCCGCCAGAGTGCGGCTGCCCACCTGGCTGTGCCTAAGGGCGCGCGGCCGAGCGGGCGCGAAGATGGCCGCCAACACGGTAAAAACCGTTATTGGGTTCTTAGGCACGCTCGCGCGCAGCGCCTTGCCGTCCTGGGTCGTGCCGGCCCGGTTTGAGGGCATCTACAATTATCGCAGGATCAACGACCTGCTGCATACATCCGGCCAACCCACGGCGGCCCAGTTCGCCCTGATCCGGGACCGCGGCTTTCGCACCGTAATCAATCTGGCGCCCCACAGCGCGGAGAATGCCTTGGCCGACCAGGATCAGGTGCTCGGCGCCCTTGGGATGCGCTACATCCACATTCCTGTGGATTTCAAAGCGCCGACCGACGCCGATTTCGACCGCTTTGCCGATGTCATGGCGGCCCATGGCGAGGAAAAGCTGTGGGTCCATTGCGCAGCCAATATGCGCGTCTCGGCGTTCGTCTTCAGGTATCGCCGCGACCGGCTCGGCCATGATGCCGCCGACCTGCAGGGCGACCTCGACGCGATCTGGGCGCCCTTTGGCGCCTGGAAGGCGTTTCTCGCCCCCCGCGCCCCAGAGAGCTAAGGCAAGAGCGCCGGGGCGCCGGCCTCAAAAAAAAGGCCCGGCGCGGGGCCGGGCCTTTTCCTCCTTCGCTGAGAGCAGGGGGCTACATCATGCCGCCCATTCCGCCCATGCCGCCCATATCGGGCATGGCAGGCGCGGCTTCTTCCTTCGGCGCTTCGGCAATCGCAGCTTCCGTCGTGATCAGCAGCGCGGCCACCGAGCCGGCGTTCTGCAGCGCGGAGCGCACCACTTTCACAGGGTCGATCACGCCCATTTTGACGAGGTCGCCATACTCTTCGGTCTGGGCGTTGAAGCCGAAGGATTTCGACTTGTCAGCCAACACCGTGGAGACCACGACAGAGCCCTCGACGCCGGCATTTTCGGCGATTTGGCGCGCGGGCGACTCAAGCGCCTTGCGCACGATATCAATGCCGGCCTGCTCGTCATCATTGTCGCCCTTCACATCGATGTTCTTCGATGCGCGCAGCAGCGCAATGCCGCCGCCAGGCACGATGCCCTCTTCCACCGCAGCGCGGGTTGCGTTCAGGGCGTCATCGACGCGGTCCTTACGCTCCTTCACCTCGACTTCCGTAGCGCCGCCAACCTTGATCACGGCCACGCCGCCGGCAAGCTTGGCGAGGCGCTCTTGCAGCTTCTCGCGGTCATAGTCGCTGGTGGTGTCTTCGATCTGGGTGCGGATCTGGGCGACGCGCGCTTCGATTTCAGACTTGGCGCCGACGCCGTCGACAATCGTTGTGTCGTCCTTGGTGATGTTGACCCGTTTGGCGGTGCCGAGCATCTCCAGATTGACGTTTTCCAGCTTGATGCCGAGGTCTTCGGAGATCACCGTGCCGCCGGTCAGGATCGCAATGTCCTGGAGCATGGCCTTGCGGCGATCGCCAAAGCCTGGGGCCTTGACCGCGGCCACTTTCAGGCCGCCGCGCAGCTTGTTCACCACCAGGGTCGCCAGGGCCTCGCCGTCAACGTCTTCTGCAATGATCAGGAGCGGGCGCTGGGACTGCACAACGCTTTCCAGGATCGGCAGCATGGGCTGGAGCGAGGAGAGCTTTTTCTCGTGCAGCAAAATCATCGGATCTTCGAGATCGGCGATCATCTTGTCGGCATTGGTGATGAAGTAGGGGCTGAGATAGCCGCGGTCGAACTGCATGCCTTCGACGACGTCCAGCTCGGTTTCGAGCGACTTGGCTTCTTCAACGGTGATGACGCCTTCATTGCCGACCTTTTCCATGGCCTGGGCAATCATCGCGCCGACATCGGCTTCGCCATTGGCTGAGATCGTGCCGACCTGGGCGATCTCTTCATTGGTTTTCACTTTTTTGGAGTGGTGGGCGAGGTCGCTGACCACTTCGGCGACGGCTTTCTCGATGCCGCGGCGCAGGTCCATCGGGTTCATGCCCGCAGCAACCCGCTTCATGCCTTCGCGCACGATGGCTTGGGCGAGGACCGTTGCGGTCGTGGTGCCGTCGCCGGCCACATCATTGGCCTTGGAGGCCACTTCGCGCAGCATCTGGGCGCCCATATTCTGGAACTTGTCTTCCAGCTCCACTTCCTTGGCGACCGTCACGCCGTCTTTCGTTGTGCGCGGGGCGCCGAAGGATTTTTCGATGACGACGTTGCGGCCTTTCGGGCCGAGCGTGACTTTTACGGCATTGGCCAGGACGTCGACGCCGCGCAGCATTTGCTCGCGCGCTTCGGGGCCGAAATTCACATGTTTGGCAGCCATGGGTGCCTACCTTTCTTTTCAATCGTTGGGGGGTCTGGAGCGAGGGGGGCGCGCCTAGTCGACGATGCCGAGAATGTCGCTCTCTTTCATGATCAGGAGTTCTTCACCGTCCAGGGTGACTTCCGAGCCAGACCATTTGCCGAACAAGATCCGGTCGCCGGGCTTCACATCCATGGGAACGATTTCCATGTCCTCGCCGCCGCGGGCGCCATTGCCCACAGCGACGACTTCGCCTTCCTGGGGCTTTTCCTTAGCCGTGTCGGGGATGATGATCCCGCCGGCGGTTTTCTCGCTTTCTTCAATGCGGCGCACGAGCACGCGGTCGTGGAGCGGACGAAATGCCATTATGCCCTCTTCCTTCCTCTAAGGGTTGCGGTTTGACCTGCCAAAACCCGCCGGCGCCCAATTTTGGCACTCGGCAGCGGGTACTGCTAGCATTGCCGGGCAGGTAGTCAGCGGCCGGCGGCGCGTCAATGCCAGGGGTTAAAATTTCTCGCTGATTTCTTCATCCCGCGGGGGCGCGTGCTGCCCTAGCTCGGCCCGGGAACGCGGGATAGTTCCTGGCTGCTAACTTGGGGCCCAAGCAAAGCCGGCACAAGTCGCCGGGCGGTCAATTCTGTGGGCCCATGTGCGGAAATCCCTGCACAGCCGGCCTGGCTTTGTTATAAAACAAGGGGCGAGAAAACCGGCGGGCCCGCAGGCCCGGATAAAAGGGGTGCTGCGATGGGAAATCTGATCTGGTGGATCTTGCCAGCCATCGCCGGCGTTTTCGGGCTAATCCTCGGCTTTGGCGGGCTTGGCCGCCTGTTCAGCGCCAAGCTCTTTTCCGGTGGCTTGCGTGTCGGGGTCGGCGCAGCGTTTCTCGGCCTGGCCGGGATTGTCGCCATGGCCGGCCTGAACCTGCAAACCTACAAACGCCTGACCTATGAACGCGACGTGCTGACCATCAGTTTTGCCGATGCCGGAGCGCCAAACCGGTATACTGCGCGCGTCATTTATGAGGGCGGCGAGACCGATACGTTCGAGCTGACCGGCGACGAATGGGAGGTCCGCGCCCGGGTCATCCGGTTTGACCCCATGTCGAACATGCTCGGCTATGACAGCGTCTACCGCCTGGACCGGCTGTCCAGCGGATTTGAGGATGCCGAGGGCGAGACGACCGTCATCGTGCACCGGCTCAGCGACAATCCCGGGCTGGACGTGCAGCAGCTCGCCAAGGACGAAGGCGCGCGGTTCGGCCTCAGCACCCAGGCCTATGGCTCGGGCGTCTACAATCCCATGGGCGATGGCCTCGCCTACCGGGTCAGAATGGCGCAAACCGGCCTTGTGATGGAAGCAGGCAATGCCGCCACCACGGCGCGTATCGGCGCCCCCAACCAGGCGCCGAGCCGCCCGACGGCCCAATGATCAGCCCGCCCAATGAGCGACCAAAGCCGGTGAGGGCAAGCTGATGGGCCTGTGGGAGCGTTTTGCCGTGCCGCCCCTGGTGTCGGCGGCCTGCGCCACGAAACCGTTCCAGCGCCAGAGACAGAAAATCGTGCCGGCTGCCGAAGGGCGCATCTTGGAAATTGGATGCGGATCGGGGGCCAACTTCCCTTTCTATACAGCCGGAAAGGTCGATCACCTTTGGGCCGTGGAGCCCGCGCCCGGCATGCTCAGCCGCGCAGCGGGCGCGCTGGACACCCTCCCCATCGCGGGCCGGACATCCCTGATCGCAGCGGGCGCAGAAAACTTGCCTTTGGAAAACGCAAGCGTGGACACCGCTGTGGTCACCTTTGTTCTATGCACCCTGCCCGATTGGCCTGCCGCATGCGCGGAGCTGCGCCGGGTCCTTCGTCCGGGCGGGCGAGTGCTGTTTTCCGAACATGGCCGCGCGCCCGACCCAGGCGTTGCCAAGTGGCAGCGCCGGGTCGAGCCGCTGTGGCGGCGCCTCGCCGGCGGCTGCCATCTGACGCGCGATCCGGCCGAATTGCTCAGGGCGGGCGGCTTCGCCCTGGAGCATGTGGAGCGCATGTATTTACCCTCAACGCCCAGGATTGCCGGGTTTGCCACCTGGGGCATGGCGCGTCTCGCAGCGGCGCCCTGAGTTGCAAGACAGGCCCACCTCGCCCATCTCGGCGGGGCAGACGCGAAGGAAGCGGAAAACGATGGAAAGATTTGACCTCAGCAGCGCCGGCGGCGCCCCGGCGGCAGATCTGGTAAAGGACAGCAGCGACCAGGCCTTCATGGCCGATGTGATCGAGGCCTCCCAGGACGCACCGGTCCTGGTCGACTTTTGGGCGCCATGGTGCGGGCCGTGCAAAACCCTTGGTCCGATCATTGAAAAGAGCGTCCTTTCCCGCGGTGGAAAAGTGAAGCTCGTGAAGATCAATATTGACGAGAATCCGGGCGTGGCCGGCCAGATGGGCGTGCGCTCGATCCCGGCTGTCTTTGCCTTCGCCAAGGGCCAGCCGGTCGACGGCTTCATGGGCGCGCTGCCCGAGGGCCAGATCAACCAGTTCATCGACAAATTGCTGTCGGGCACCGATGACGCCAAGGCCATCGCCGATGCCCTGGAAGCGGCAGATCAGATGCTGGCAGACGGCGATGTCGGCGGCGCGGCCCAGACCTTCGCCCAAATCATCAATATCGACCCCGCCCAGGTCGGCGCGATTGCCGGGCTCGCGCGGTGCTACCTGGCCAATGGCGACGTTGCCCGCGCCCAGGACACCTTGGACCTTGCGCCGGAAGATCTGCGCGCTGACCCGGCCTGGCAAAGCGCCCAAAAGGCCGTCAGCCTGGCCGAAGACGCGCCCAGCGCCGGGGAGTTTGCCGAAGCAGAGGCCGTGCTCGAGGCTGCACCGGGCGATCCCGCAGCCCGCTTT
This sequence comes from Pseudomonadota bacterium, assembly GCA_038747245.1. Lineage (GTDB taxonomy): Bacteria > Pseudomonadota > Alphaproteobacteria > Caulobacterales > Hyphomonadaceae > UBA5336. Next base: position 151,246 of record JBCDJY010000003.1, read on the forward strand.
GACTTGGCTGAAAAACTCGCCGCGGCCGGGAAGAACAAGGATGCGGTGGATCATTTGCTCGCCATCCTGGCCGGCGACCTGAATTGGCAAGACGGCAAGGCACGCGAGAAACTGCTGGAGATCTTCGAAGCGGCAGGGCCCAAGGACCCCGCCACGGTGGAAGGCCGCCGGCGCCTTGCCTCGCTAACGTTTGCCTGAGGGTTCAGCTGCGCCAAGCTCGACGCCGGCCGGTTGCGCCCCATGTCTTGCATAGCCCTTGTGGAGCGCTGCGCCATGACCCTGCAATCCTATCGCCGCATCGAAGACTTGCCGTCCCAAATGGCCGTTTTCCCGCTGTCCGGGGCGCTGCTTTTTCCGCGCTGGACGCTGTCGCTCAACATCTTTGAGCCGCGCTATCTGAACATGATTGATGACACGATGTCGGGCACGCGCATTCTCGGCATGGTGCAGACATCGGGCGGCTCTAAGGCGTTGCCCGACCTGGCAAATGTCGGGTGCGCGGGCCGGGTCACCTCCTATTCAGAGACCGATGATGGCCGCTATCTCATCGTGCTGACCGGGCTATGCCGCTTCAGGCTGACGGAAATGCCAGAGGCCGGCACGCCATACCGCCAGGTCGCGCCCGATTGGGCGCCTTTTGCCAGCGATTTGCAGCCCCCGGAAATTGCCGATCTGCCAAGCCGTGAGCGGCTGATCGGCGCGCTGCGCGATTATGTGTCCCGCAATGAAATGCAGGCCGATTGGTCGGCCGTGGAGGACGCCCCGATCGAGACCCTCGTCAACGCCCTGTGCGCTGGCTGCCCGTTCGAGACGGTGGAGAAACAGGCCCTGCTGGAGGCCACGTCCCTGCGGGAGCGCGCCGAGACCCTGATCGCGCTCCTGGAAATGGACGTGCCCGGCGGGGCCAGCAAGCTGCAATGAGCAAAGACACGGCGCAAGACGCGCCAGGTGAGCGCGCCTCTGGAATGGATCCGCGTATCCTTGAACGCCTGGTCTGCCCGCTCACCCGCGGGCCACTGGAGTATGACCGGGCCGCGGGTGAGCTCATCTCCCAAAAAGCAGGCCTGGCCTATCCCATTCGTAACGGCCTGGCGCTGCTTACGGAAAAATATGCCCGCGAGCTGGGCGAGGCGGGCGGGTGACAGCGCCATGAGCACCGATGCCGAGCGCCGGGCTTGGCCAACCCGCCTTGTCTTCCAGAAGGCGCGGGCGTGTTTGGCGGCGGAATTCGATGACGGCGCCAGCGGCGAAGTGTCGTTTGCAGACCTGCGCCTAAACAGCCCGTCGGCAGACGTGCGCGGCCACGGCGCCGGCCCGCCGCCGCCCCCGCCGCCCATTCCCAGCGATCTCCAGATCATTTCGGCCGATCCGGTGGGGCGCTATGCGGTGCGGCTGCACTTCAGCGATGGCCACAGCAGCGGCCTGTATACCTGGTCGCTGCTCTACAGGTTGACCGTTGGAGACCCGGCGCGACCAGAGCCGGCGCCCTAGCGCCGAGGCGAGATTCAGTGGGGCGGCGCTTTCATCAGCTCTGGCAAGTGATCTTGGGCGGCGCTGGCCTGGCGCGCGAGGGCCTGGCGCACCGGCGCTGCCCGCTCGGCAAACGCCAGGGCGAGGCCCCGCAGCGGCTTAAGCATGCCATTGTCGTTCGAGAACACCCGATCGATGAGGTCCATGCCTAGGGCCGTGGCATTGGCATCAAACCGGCGCGCGCGCTGGTAGCGCTCCAGCGCCAAGGCGCTGCCTGGGTCTAGCCCGGCGCGCACCTGGCCGGCGCAGGCCTCTGCCAGGGCGGCGACATCCTTAAAGCCGAGGTTGAGCCCCTGGCCGGCCAGGGGATTGATCCGCCGCGCCGCGTCCCCCACCAGCGCCACGCGCTCGGCCGCCATCGACCGGGCGACCTGGAGGATTAGCGGATAGGCCGAGACCGGGCCATCAATCGCCATTTCGCCGGCAAAATCGGCAAATCGGGCATTCAGTTCGGCATTCTGGGCCGTGGTCGGCTGGCTGGCCAAAGCCTCCGCCGCGCCCTCTGCCATATACCAAGCGAGGTTGGCCCGCGCGCCCTTGAGCGGAAGCGTCGCGAACGGGCCCTCCGGCGTGAAGAGTTGCCGGGCAATCCCGCCATGGGGGCGCGACAGCGACACATCGGCGGCAAACACCGATTTGCCATAGCGGCGCCCCTCCACGCCAATGCCAGCCGCCGTTCGAACGGGCGAATTCAGCCCATCGCACCCGACCAGGACGCGCGCGGCGACGTTTTCGGCGCCGTCAAGCTGCGCCGTGATAAGCTCGCCGGGCCGCTCAAAGCCGCGAAACCGCGCCGGCGCCAGCCATGTCAGATCGCGCGACTCGCCCAGCGCGGCATCGAGCGCGCGCTGGAGCGCCTCAGCCTCGACCATGTAGCCGAGCAGGCCGTCTTCCTCGCCGCTGTCCAGATCATCGCCGGTGAACAAGGCCGTTGGCGCGCCAAACATATGAGGGGCCCCATCGGTGGCCTCTAAGCCGCGCAGGGGCTCAGCGCCCGCACGCAGCGCCTTGGTCAGGCCGCAAAAGCCGAGCAGATTCCAGCTGCCCCGCACCACGGCGAAATTGCGCGTGTCCCTCGGCGGGGTGGCGGCGGGGTCGCGCGCATCAATCACGGCCACCGAAAGGCCGAGCCGAGAGGCGGCCAAGGCCAAGGTCGCGCCCACCGGGCCTGCACCGACAATCGCCATGTCAAACACTTGGGAAGAAGACGTTTTCGCCATCTCAACCACTTAGGCAGGCGCAGCGTCCCGATCCAGCACTGGCGCGCGATTGGGCGAAGGTGCCGCACGCTGCACACCAATTAACCATACGCGCGCCTTCTCGCCCCGCGCGCCCGCCGCGCGGTGCCGCGCTGGTTACGCGCCTGCAACAACAAAGTTCAGGGACGGCGCTCGGAGATCTGCCTAACCGCCTTGATGATGGGAGACTATGTTAAATGACTGTGATTAAACGAACCGCGGGGCGCCTTTTCGGGCTGGCCGCGGCCAGCGCCTTGGTGGCCGGCGTCTCGTGGGGCCAGGCTGTGGACCCCGACATCCTTGCCCGGATCGAGGCCCTTGAGGGCACGGCAAGTCCATATGTGGACAACACGTTCCTGTTCCTGTTTGCGGGCCTGGTCGTCATGTTCATGGCCGCCGGCTTTATGTGCCTGGAGGCGGGGCTCGTGCGCTCCAAAAACGCCGCCATGCAATCGATGAAGAATATCGGCCTGTTCTCAGTGGCCGGCCTGATGTTCTGGCTTATCGGCTACAACCTGCTTTATCCGGGATCCTGGGCCGTTGGCTTCGGCGAGGAAGGCGGGGCTGATTTCGGCGTACTCGGCGCTTTTGATTTCCTTTGGTCGGCAGACAATTCGGGCTCGCTCGACACCGGCTATTCCGCCGAGTCCGACTGGTACTTCCAGATGGTGTTCGTTGCGACGGCCGCCTCCATCGTGTCTGGCACCGTGGCCGAGCGTGTGAAACTCTGGCCGTTTCTGCTCTTCACAGCGGCCCTGTGCGGCCTGATCTACCCGATCCAGTGCTCCTGGCAGTGGGGCGGCGGCTGGCTGTCCGACATTGGCTTTTCCGACTTTGCCGGCTCAACACTGGTCCACTCCGTCGGCGGCTGGGCCGCCCTGGTGGGCGCCATCGTTATCGGCCCGCGGATCGGCAAGTATTTTGGCGATACGGTGAACGCGATGCCGGGCTCGAACATCCCGCTTGCCGGGCTGGGCACGTTTATTCTTTGGTTCGGATGGTTCGGCTTTAATGGCGGCTCGCAGCTCGCCATGGGCAATTTCGACGATGTCACGGCCGTCTCCACCGTGTTTGTAAACACGAATATGGCCGCGGTTGGCGGTGTGCTCGGCGCCATGATCCTGACGGCTGTGCTCTATAAGGGCAAAGTCGACGCCACCATGGTGTTCAACGGCGCCATTGGCGGGCTGGTGTCGATTACGGCCGAGCCGCTGACGCCGTCCATCGGCATGGCTGTGCTGATCGGCGCGATTGGCGGCTTCCTGGTGGTCCTGTCTGTGCCGCTGCTCGACAAGCTGAAGATCGACGATGTGGTCGGCGCCATCCCGGCCCACCTGGTGTGCGGCATCTGGGGCACGCTCGCTGTGCCATTGACCAATAGCGGCACTAATTTCGGCGCCCAGATCATCGGCATCGTGTCGATCGGCGCCTTTGTGGTCGTGCTTTCAGCCATCTTCTGGCTGCTTCTCAAATACACGATGGGCGTGCGCCTGTCCGATGAGGACCAGGAGCTTGGCCTGGACCGCTCCGAAGTTGGCCTTGAGGCCTATCCGGAGTTTGCCGGCTAAGCCCCAGCGCCCTTCTTGCGGCGGGCCTGCCCAGGGCGGCCCGCCGCGGCGAGAAGCCCCCGGTCTCCTCCACCGGGGGCTTTTTCATAGGCGAAATACCGCCGCCGCGAATCGCGCCGGGGCGGCATGGTCATTTGCCCGCTGTTAAGCCTGGCGTGTTTGGCTCTGGTCTTCAGCCAGGGCGCCTGCGTGCCCTGCAATCCACACCGCCAGGGCCACGCTTCCATGACCGAACTGCCGATCCAAACCACCGCGCGCGCCCCCGTCAGCGACCCTGCTTGGAGGATCCTGACCGGCACCGTCGTTTTCGTCGCCGGGGTCTTCATTTGCGGCAGCGTGGCCTCCTATAGCCCCACCGATCCCAGTTGGAACGCTGCGACCGGCGCACGCACCGCCAATCTCTTTGGCCCCAGCGGCGCTGTTTTTGCCGATCTCGCCCGCCAAATCCTCGGCTGGTCGGCCTGGATTGGCGGCATTGCGCTCATGGTCGGCGGGGCCATGCGCGCTGTGCTGATCGGCCGGCCGCAGCGGCGGCGTTGGGCCATTGGCTGCGCTGCTGTTCCCTTGTCGGCAGCGTGTTTTGCCGCTTGGCCAGTGCCGGCGTCATGGCCGTTGGCCGCCGGGCTTGGCGGTGTGGTCGGCGACGGCCTTTTTGGCGTGGCGCGTGTGCCCTTCGAAGCGCTCCTGCTGCCAGCGGCCGATCTGATCAGCGCCGTCTGCCTGGGCGCCGGCGCGCTCTATTGCGCCCTGACCGCCCTTGGCTTTGCCCGCCGCGATGCCCGCGCCCTGCACAGCGCTGCGGCGCGTTCGGGGCGCACTGCGGCGCGGCGCGCGACGGGCGCGGGCCGTGCAGCGCGCCGCGGCGTGGCCGGCCTCCTGGCCCATTGGCGCCAGCGCGCCTATGAGCGCAGCGTCGCCGATGCAGACTATGTTGCCGATGCCGGCCGCTTCATCAGGCCGAGCGATGAGGGCAGCGATTTCGAAGCTGATTTCGGGCCAGGCCTAGACCCCGCCGAGGTCGAAGACACCCCGATCGCGGCCCCCCAGCGGCCAGGCCCGCGGGTGCGCGCCCGGCGCCGCGCCGCCCGGGCGAGCGAGAAGCTGCCGCCCATCGATCTCCTGTCGCCGCCGCCCGCCGACAGCCAGGAGGTCGACGAGGAAGCCCTCATCGCCCGCGCTGGCCAATTGGGCGCCGTGTTGAAGGAGTTTGGCGTGCGCGGGCGCATCAAAGAGGTCCGCCCCGGCCCGGTCGTCACCCTGTTTGAGCTCGAGCCGGCCCCCGGCGTGAAATCGGCGCGGGTGATCTCCCTGGCCGATGATATTGCCCGGTCCATGTCGGCTGCCTCCGCCCGGGTCGCCGTCGTGCCGAGCAAGAACGCCATCGGCATCGAGCTGCCCAATGACAGCCGCGAGACGGTGTATCTGCGCACACTGCTTGAGGCGGGCGTCTACCAGAACACATCGGCGAAGCTGCCCATGGCCCTCGGCTCTGACATTGGCGGCGCGCCGACCGTGGTTGAGCTCGCCAAGATGCCCCACCTGCTCATCGCTGGCACCACCGGGTCGGGCAAGTCGGTCGGCGTCAACGCCATGATCTTGTCGCTGATGTACAAGCTCACCCCGGCCCAATGCCGCTTCATCATGATCGACCCGAAAATGCTCGAACTCTCGGTCTATGAGGGCGTGCCCCACCTTTTGGCGCCCGTGGTCACAGACCCCTCCAAGGCCGTCAACGCCTTGAAATGGACCGTGCGGGAAATGGAGACCCGCTATGAGCTGATGTCCAAGGCGGGCGTGCGCAATTTGGCGGGCTTTAACGAGAAAGCCGCCAAACACCGCGCCCGGGGCGCGCCCCTGCGCCGGCAAGTGCAAACCGGCTTTGATGAGGATGGCCAGCCGATCCAGGAAACCGAAATCCTGCCCACCGACCACATTCCCAACATCGTGGTCGTCATCGATGAGATGGCCGACCTGATGATGGTGGCTGGCAAGGAAATCGAGGGCTGCGTCCAGCGCCTGGCGCAAATGGCCCGCGCGGCGGGCATCCATTTGATCACCGCGACCCAGCGCCCGTCGGTCGATGTCATCACCGGCACGATCAAGGCCAACTTCCCGACCCGCATTTCCTATATGGTCACCACCAAGATCGACAGCCGCACCATTCTGGGCGAGCAGGGCGCCGAGCAGCTCCTCGGCATGGGCGACTTGCTCTACCAAGCCGCCGGCAAACGCCCCCAGCGCCTGCACGGTCCGTTTGTGTCAGACGAGGAAGTCGAGACCATCGTCTCCTGGTTGCGCGACCAGGGCGAGCCGGACTATGTCGCCGAGATCCTCGAAGAGCCCGAAGACAGCTCCCCGATCATGGACGCCATGCTCGGCACGTCCACCGGCGATGAAGCCGAAGACCTATATGCCCAGGCCATGGCCGTGGTCATTCGCGACAACCGCGCCTCGACCAGCTACATCCAGCGCCGCCTCAAGATCGGCTACAACAAGGCCGCAAGCCTGGTCGAGCGTTTGGAGGATGAAGGCGTCATCTCCGGGCCCAACCATGCCGGCAAGCGCGAGGTGCTGCGCAAGAAAGATCCGCCGGAGGACTGAGCCGGTCTGGTCATAATTGGCAAAGTTTGTCAAAATGCGCCATAAGGAACCAAACGGAGGGTTCTATGGCCACCATGAATGTGTCGCTGCCAGAGGCGTTGAAAGCCTTTGTCGAGGCCCAGGTCGAGACCGGGCGCTATGCCAATACAAGCGACTATATCCGAGACCTCATCCGCCGCGACCAGGACAAAGCCGCGAAGGTGGCCCACTGGCAGAAGCTGATCGATGAGGCGCTGGCGGATCCGAGGCCGGCGCTTAGTCTGGAAGAGGCCTGTGAAGGCCTTTTTGACGATACAGGTGTGGCGGCAGAGTGAACCTTCGGGTTGAGGCGCGCGCACGAGACGACTTAGAGCAAATTAGTCTCGAAGGTCGACGCCTCTTTGGCCCCAAGCAGTCGTCGGTCTATGGCGCGGAGCTGAAAAACGCTATGAGCCGGCTCCTCGATTTTCCTTTTGCCTTTCCAGAGCGCACTGAATTCGATCCCCCGGTCCGCGTGTGTCGGCACAAGGCCCATGTGATCCTCTATCGAGTCGAAGGGGACACGGTGCTCATCCTGCGCGTGAGACACGGGCGCGAAGACTGGAGCGCCGACTAACCACCGCGGTGCTGGGCCTGGCCTCCAAGCGCATCGTCCCCCTATCGGCGGCCTCGAGGGCCGCCTAAGAGCTAGACCATGCGTGTGCTTGTGGTGGGAGCCGGGCGCCCCCTGGGCGCAAAGATCGCCGTGGCCCTTGGCCAGGCCGGCCACCAGGTTACGGCAACGCGGTTTCGCGCAGCTGAACACGACGCGGCCCTGGTGCGCGTCGGCGCCGCCCTGTCCCGCCTCGATGCCCGCGACACAGACGCGGTCAGCGCTCTTGCCGCCGACCATGACGCCGCCGTGCTCACGCCAATGCTCACCACTGCACTGCCAGCAGCCTTGACCTTGGCGCAAGCGGGCCTGGCCCGCGGTGTCGTCTTCTCCTCCCACAATGTCAGCGCGGCGCCTGCGGGGCCGGTCTACCCGGCCCTGGCCGGCGCCGAAGCCGCCCTCTTGCAGGCAGCGCCCGGATGGATCGCCCTGCGCCCAACCATGATATACGGCCACCGCGAGCGCGATGCCCTGGCAGGTCTTCTCAGGCGGGCGGCGCGCTGGCCGGCGCTGCCCCGGCCTGGCAGCGGCGCGGCCCTCCAACAGCCGATCCATGTTGACGATTTGGCGCGCCTGGCGAGCGCCTTGGCCACCGGCGCAGGCCCCGGCGGCGGGCGCCTGGCCATTGGCGGGCCCGACACCCTCTCCCAGACCGCGCTGCTGGAGGCGGTGTACGCAGCCCTCGGTCGCCGCCCCCAGGTCATTGCCCTGCCTTTGGCGCCTGTGCGCTGGGCCGCCCGCGTCGCCGCCACGCTGGGCATGCCGCTGCCGCTTGACCGCCACCAGATTGCGCGGATCGAGCGCGACAAGCACGTCGCCGAGCCGGCTGACCTGCCCGCAGACCTGATGCCCCGCACCGCGCTGGCCGACGGGCTTGCGCGCCTTGCCGCGGACATCGGCCTTATCCCGGCCGGCCCCGAAGCAGACGCCGCGTCTTCCAGGCCGACAGGATCGGCCCCTCAAAGGCCACCAAAAGGCACGCCCCGATAATCACCGCCGCCCCGGCATAGAGCGGCCAGCCCGGCACTTCGCCAAACACGATCCAGCCAAACAGGGCGCTCCAGATCAGCGCTGTGTACTCCAGCGGCGCAAGGCGCTGGGCCGGCGCGCGGCCATAGGCCAGGGTGAACATCCACCAGATGCCGAGCCCAAACAGGCCGAGCAGGGCCAGGACTGGAAAATCGCTGGCGGCCGGCGGCGCGCCCACGATGAACAGGATTGGCAGGCCGAGAATGGCCGGCAACACATTCGACAACATGACAATCGTCAGCGTGTCTTCCTTCTGGGCCCGCATCCGCAGCAGCACGACCGAGGTTGCATAGGTGACCGCCCCCACCATCACGGCGGCTGCGCCCAAGGCGCGGTTGCCATCGGGCGGCGCGCCGCCGGTGTCGCCTGACAGGGTGATGGCCGCGCCGGCAAACCCGATACCGGCCGCCAGCACGCTGAGCCCGCCAAACCGCTCGCCGAGCAGCACGCGGGCGATGGGCGCGATCATTAACGCGGCGGTGAAGCCCATCACCGTGGCTTCGGCCAGGCCGAGCTGGGTAAGCGAATAGAAGAAGGTCAGCGCTGCCACCAGGTGGATGACGCCGCGCATGGTATGAAACCGCCACGCCTCCCAGCGCGGCCAGGCCCGCCCAAGCGCGAGAAACAGCGCCAAGGCGTAGCCGCCGCCAAAAATGAAGCGCCATACGGTCAACACGAACACATTGATGTCGCTGGCTAGATATTTGACGCAGACATCGATCAGACAGCCCGACAGCACCCCCAGCGCGGCGATCAGCAGCGGTGAGGTCTGGCGCGTGGATGCGGGGGCGTGGGGCGGCTCCATCGGCCTGGCTTCGGGGGCAATCCCTGCCGCGTCAAGGGCCTGGGCCGGCCCCAGCGCGCTGGCCTCACGAAATGTGTCGCCATCCCCTGCGGCTTTGAATTGAGCGCTGCCACAAAGCCGTCTACCTGGCCGCTCATAAGACCGTGGCGCGCTGGGGCGGGCGAACGGAACGGGAGCTTGCCCATGTGCGGCATTGTCGGCATCGCTGGAAAAGGCCCAGTGACGCAGCGCTTGCTGCGCGGTTTGGCGCGGCTGGAGTATCGCGGCTATGACAGCGCCGGCGTTGCCGTGCTCGGCGAGACGGGTCTGGAGGTGCGCCGGGCGGCGGGCAAGATCGCAGCCCTGCGCGAGGCGGTGGCCGCAGCCCCCGTGGACGGGACGACGGGCATTGCCCACACCCGCTGGGCGACCCATGGCGCGCCGAGCGACGCCAATGCCCATCCCCACCGGTCCGGGCCAGTGGCGATCGTCCACAATGGCATCATCGAGAATTTCCAGGCGCTGCGCGCTGAGCTTGAGACGGCTGGCCACAGCTTCACCTCCCAGACCGATAGCGAGGTGATCGCCCACCTGATCCACCAGGCGCTTGAGGCGGGCGCGCCGCCGCGTGAAGCGTTCAAAAGCGTATTGCCGCGCCTGACGGGCGCGTTTGCCATCGTTGCCGTGTTCGAAGGCGAGGCCGGGCTTCTGGTCGGCGCGCGGCGCGGCTCGCCCCTGGTGCTCGGCCTGGGAAATGGCGAGATGTTCCTCGGCTCCGACGCCTTGGCCCTTGCGCCATTTACCCGCCGAGTTGTGTATTTGGAGGAGGGCGACTGGGTCTGCGCCGAGCCGGGCCGCGTCCAGATCTATGACGCCGCCAATGCGCCTGTGGAGCGCGCCACCGTCACCAGCGCCGCCAGCGCCGCCATGGCCGAGAAGGGCGCCTACGCCCACTTCATGCACAAGGAAATCCACGAGCAGGCCGAAAGCCTGTCGCGTTCCCTGGCGCCCTATCTGGACCCGGCCGCGGCAGATCTGCGCCCCAACCCTGACTTGGAGGCGCTGTTTGCCGGCGCCGACCGGGCCATCGCCATTGGCTGCGGCACAGCTTTCTTTGCCGCAGCCACGGCCAAATACTGGTTTGAAGGCCTCGCGCGGCTGCCCTTCGAGGCCGACATCGCCTCGGAGTTTCGCTATCGCTCTCCGGTCCTGCCAGCCACCGGGCCGGCCGTGTTCATGAGCCAGTCCGGCGAGACGGCCGACACGCTGGCGGCCCTGCGCCACTGCACCGAAGGCGGCGCGGCGACGCTTGGCGTGGTCAACGTGCCCGAAAGCTCCATCGCCCGGGAGGTGACCGCACTGGCGCCCACAGCGGCGGGCCCGGAGATCGGCGTGGCCTCGACCAAGGCGTTCACCGCCCAGCTCGCCGTGCTGGCGGCCCTTGCCCTGGTGGCGGGGCGCGCGCGGGGCACGCTGGCGCCGGCCGACCTTTCCGGCCATGTGCGCGATCTCCTCGCCCTGCCGCGCCTGGTGACGGAAACCCTGGCCGAGGAGCCAGCCCTCGCCGCCGCCGCGCCGGAGCTGACCGGCGCTAAGCAGATCTTCTATCTCGGCCGCGGCCCGTTCTATCCCATCGCCCAGGAAGGCGCCCTGAAGCTCAAGGAAGTCACCTATATTCCCACCGAAGGCTTTGCCGCCGGCGAGCTGAAACACGGGCCCATGGCCCTGATCGAAGAGGGCACGCCGGTCCTGGTCGTTGCGCCAAAGGACGCGCTGATCGAGAAGACGGTGTCGAACATGCAGGAGGTCAAAGCCCGCGGCGCGCGCGTCACCCTGATTACCGACGTGGCTGGCGCCGAGATCGCAGCGTCCACGGCTGACCAAACTTTAATCCTTCCGGCGGGCGGGCCGCTCACGGCGCCGATCCTCATGACCGTTGCTGTGCAGCTCATCGCCTACCACACCGCCCTCGCCTGCGGGCGGGATGTGGACCAGCCGCGCAATCTCGCCAAATCGGTCACGGTGGAGTAGGCCATCGAAAGGCAGCTTCGGAGGCGCCGTTGCACACCCTGATCGTTGTGCCTGCCCGCTACGGGTCCAAGCGCTTTCCTGGAAAGCCGCTGCACAAGATTGCCGGGCGCACCCTGGTCGAGCGGGTCTACCGGATCGCCGAAGCCGCCAGCCGGGACGCCGGCGCGGCCGCCCTTGTGGCCACCGATGATGCGCGCATCGCCGCCCACTGCCGCGAGATCGGCGCGCCCCATGTGCTCACCGATCCAGCACTGCCCTCGGGCACTGACCGGGCCCTGGCCGCCGCGCGCATGCAAGACACCGCGCCTGATTTCGTCGTCAACCTCCAGGGCGACGCGCCGTTTACCCCGCCGGCCCAGATCCGCGCCGTGATCGATACGGCCCGCGACACCGGCGCACCGGTGGTCACCCCCGTGGTGCGCCTCAGTTGGCCGGCCCTGGACACGGTGCGCGCCCAAAAGACCGCCCAGCCCTTCAGCGGCACAAGCTGCGTGCGTGCCGGCGATGGCCGCGCCCTGTGGTTTTCAAAGACCGTGCTGCCAGCGATGCGCCAGGAGGCGGCCCTGCGCGCGGCGGGGCCCCAGTCGCCCGTGTTCCGCCACATCGGGCTTTACGGCTACACCATGGAGGCGCTGGCCGCCTTCGCCGCCGCCCCGCCCGGCCAGTATGAGACGCTGGAGGGGCTGGAACAGCTACGCTTCCTGGAAAACGGCATTCCAGTGCACACTGTGGAGGTGGCGGCCACTGACAGGTCAATGTGGGGCGTGGATACGCCCGAAGACGCTGGCTTTGCCGAGCGCCTGATCGCTGACCATGGCGACCCGCTGGACGGGCTGTAGCGCCGTGGCGAGGCTGTTCATCATTCGCCATGGCAACACGTTTGACCGCGGCGACACGGTGCTCCGGGTCGGCGGGCGCACCGACTTGCCCTTGTCCCAGTCTGGCCGCGCCCAGGCCCATGATCTGGCGCGCCATTTCGCCAAGCTGCGCCTGGGGGCCTGCCGGCTGCTGACCAGCCCGCTCAAGCGCACGCTGGAGACGGCCCAGGCGATTGCCGATGGCCTGGATGCGGGGCCGAGGCCGCCGCAGCCGCCCCTCACCCTGCGCATCGATCCACGCCTGCGGGAAATCGATTACGGCCCCGACGAGGGCAAACCGGAAGCCGACGTGGTGGCCCGGATCGGCCAGGCTGCGCTGGACGCCTGGGAGGCGCGCAGCGCTGTCCCGCCAGGCTGGCGGGTGGACCCGGATGCGTTGACGGCGATGTGGCGCGCGCTGCTCGCCGAGGCCGCCGCAGCGCCAGAGCCGATGCTTGTGGTCACCAGCAACGGAATTGCCCGCTTTGCGCTCGGCCTTGTGCTGCGCGATGCGGCCCTAGGCGCTAAACTGCGCACCGGCGCCTATGGCGCGATCGACCTGTCCGGCCCCGCCCCGCGGTTGACTGAGTGGGATGTGCGACCGCCGCCCGATTGACACCCCAAGACCGACGAAAGCGCCTGCCTATGCCCAGCCCTCTCCACCTGAAATCCCATGCCGTGTCCATTGGCGCCGGCGCGCCGCTATGCGTCATGGCCGGCCTTAATGTCCTTGAGGACCGCGACCTCGCCCTTAAGGTCGGCGCGCATCTCCAGGCGGTCTGCGCGCGCCTAGAGCTGCCGTATATCTTCAAGGCGAGCTTCGACAAGGCCAACCGTTCCTCGATCCACGCCTATCGCGGGCCGGGCCTTGAGGCCGGACTTGAGATCCTGGCCGATGTGAAATCGACGCTCGGCGTGCCCGTCATTACGGATTACCACACCGCGGGCCAGGCCGCGCCCGTGGCCGAAGTGGCCGATGTGATCCAGGTGCCGGCGTTCCTTTGCCGCCAGACCGACCTGGTGGTCGCCGGCGCACGGGCCGTTGCCGCGCGGGGCGGCTGGCTGCACGTCAAGAAAGCCCAATTCCTGGCGCCCTGGGACTGTAAGAACATCACGGCCAAGATTGCAGAGGCCGCGCCGGAGGCCAGCGTGATCCTGTGTGAGCGCGGCGCCAGTTTTGGCTACAACAACCTCACCGTCGACATGCTGGCCATCCCGGCAATGAAGGCCCTGGGCGTGCCCGTCACCATCGATGCCACCCATGCCGTGCAGCTGCCCGGCGCCGATCCGCGCACCGCTGGCAGCTCGACGGGCGGGCGGCGCGAGGGCGTGGCCGTGATCGCAGCGGCCGCCGTGGCCAGCGGCGCCGACGGCGTGTTTCTGGAGTTTCACCCCGAGCCGGACAAGGCCCTGTGCGACGGCCCGAGCTGCCTGCCCCTCGCGGCGGCCGAGCCCCTCCTTGCGCGGTGTAAGGCGATCCACGCCCTGGCCGCCGAGGGCGACATTCCGGTTTAGCCCGGCCGCCGGAGCGGGGCGTGTCCACGGGATAAAGAAACTTTGTCCCCCCCCCTTGTCCCAGGCCGCATAATGCGGGCCATGGAAGCTCAAGCCCGACCCCTAGGCCGCCAAGTGGCCCCGACGCTGGAAAACTGGCGCGCGGTCGTGTGGCCGCTGTTTTGGCCGGTCTTCTTCTGGAATTTGCGCGTGTTCCTGCGCTTGATGCAGGAGCAGAAAGCGGCTGTCGGGCCGAAGGGCGTCTTCATCTATGAAGTCACCTGGTATGGCGTGATCCGCATCCATTGGATGCAGCCGCCCACGCCGGCGCGTTGGGAGGATGCGCTTGCCGGCTGCGCGAGGCGCGTGCGTCGCGCACTAAGCGAAGTTGGGCGCGATCGGATGTTCGATGTTGAAGCGCTGGTCGCCCAGGCCAAGGCCGCGCTGGCTGGCGTTCCCGCCAATCCCCGCGCCGCAACCGGCCGCCGCGCCGGGCTCGCCCTGGGCGCCTTCCCCGGCCCAGGCCGCCTGGACACGTCCTAACGCTCTCACTCAACGCGAAGCAGCCCTGAGCCCGTCCCATGTGAGCGCAGCGATACGGGGATAAACAAAGCAGCCCTGAGCGCGACCCATCGCGGAGCGGGGGTCAAAACAAACATGCCCCTGCCGGGGCCTTCTCCGGCTCCCATCGATCCCCCGGATCGATGGGTCTGCTGGCGCAGACCGCCTGCGAAGAGCAAGATCCATCGCGCAGCGCAGCGAAGCGGGGATCAAAACAGTAATGCCCGCCGCGCCTGCTGGCGGCGACTTAGCCGGGATCGGTGTCCTCGCTTGGCGGGGCTTCGCGGCGTTTGGCGGCGTCGCGTTCCATCCTCCAAAGGTCCCACAGGGCAAAGGCGATGACGGCGCCGAAAATCCCGATCATCTCGATCCCGAAGACGATGTGCTTCATTTGCCGGCGTCCAGGGCCGGCGTCCGCGTTTGCAGGCGCAGGCAGATCTCCAGGATACGGTCCACCGGCGACAGGTCAGACAGCGGCGCTGGAACGCTGGCGCGGCGGGTGACTGCCGCAGCGTCGACGAGAAACTGGTTGGCCGCCAGCGCAGGCGCCGGCGAGGCGGGCAGGGCCGGCAGCGGGCCCATGGCCAGGGCCTGGGCGACGCGGGCGAGCTTGCGCGGGCCGCTCACCCGGGCGCGGCGGGAGACGCTGTCGAACTGGGCGCGGGCAATGTCGGCGCCGATGTCCTGGTAGATCCGCCCGGCTGCGCGAATGCCGGCGCGGCACCCCGGCGGCAGGTGCGCTATGCCCGTTAGGCCCCGCCCGTAGAGCGCGTCGGCCGCCGCTAGCAGCCGGCGCACACACCGGCCAAGGCCCGGCGACATGGCCGGGCGCGCCAGGAACTCGGCCGGGTCGATGCCCTCTTCGGCAAGCCAGTCCCGGGGCAGGTACAGCCGGCCGCGGCGGGCATCCTCGCCGACGTCGCGGGCGATGTTGGTCAGCTGCATGGCGCTGGCCAGGTCGGTGGCGCGGGCCAGGGCTTGGCGGCTGCGCGCGCCCATCACGAGGGCCATCATGGCGCCCACCGTGCCGGCGACCCGGGCGGCATAGGCGTCGAGCGCGTCGAGGCTTGGATAGGTTCGCCCGCCATCGTCCCAGGCCAGGCCCTCGATCAGGGCGGCGGGCAGCGCCTCGGGGATTTGGTGGTGCGCGGCGGCCGCGGCAAAGGCGCGGTCCACCGGCGTATCGGCCGGCGCGCCGCGATAGGCATCGGCGAGCCGCTGGCGCAGGCGCGCAAGGCGCTCAGCGCCGCCGCCCTCCTCATCGATGGCATCGTCGCAGGCGCGGCAGAAGGCATACAGGGCAAAGGCCGGCGCTTGCACCGCGGCGGGCAATAGGCGCGAAGCGGCATGGAAGCTGTGGGAGCCTTGGGCGATGATCGCCCGCAGCGCGCGCCGGTCCTGCCCGCTCAGGTCGCCGGCCTCATCCACGGGCAGCGGCCAGCTCTGCGGCGCGGGGCACCACCGCGTCCATGGCCTGGGCCGAGCACAGCACGCTCGGCACGCCGGCGCCCGGGTGGGTGCCCGCGCCGACGAGGAAGAGCCGGTCGATCCCCTCGGCGCGGTTGTGGGGCCGGAACCAGGCGCTCTGGGTCAGGATCGGCTCAAGGCCAAAGCCGGCGCCGGCATGGGCGCGGTAGCGCGAGACAAAGTCCCGCGGGTCCATGACGTGCTCGGTCACGATGTGGCGTTGGAAGCCGGGCAGGATGGTCTCCTCCAGGCGCTGGGCGATCAGGCGCTTATAGGCGGGCCCCTCGCGGGCCCAATCGATCCCCGAGGTTAAATTCGGGATCGGCGAGAGGACATAGAACGTGTCGCAGCCGGGCGGGGCGAGCTCAGGGTCGGCATGGGTCGGCCGGTGAACATAGAGGCAGAGATCATCGCTCAGCGTCTTGGTTTTGAAGATGGAATGCAGGAGGGCGTTGAAATTGCGGCCCATCACCTTGGTGTGTTGGCCAACCTCGCCATAGCGCCGGTCGAGGCCGAAATACCAGACGAAGAGCCCCATGGAAAAGCGTGCCCGCTCCACCCGCTTGGCCGACCAGCGCCGCGGCTGCGACTTTGGCAAGAGCTTATGGTAAAGGGTCGCGCTGTCGGCATTGGAGACAACGATGTCAGAGGTGAGCACGTCTCCGGTGGCAAGGCGCACACCCCGCGCCGCACCATTTTCGACCAACACCTCGTCCACATCGGCGCCGTAGACAAACTCGCCGCCATGGGCCTCGATAAGGTCGACCAGGCCGCGCACGAGCGCGCCGGTTCCGCCCTTAGGGAAATGCACGCCCCATTTGCGCTCCAGAGAGGGGATCATGGCGTAGGCCGAACTCGTCGCCAGCGGATTGCCGCCGATGAAAAGTGGATGGAAACTGCACAATTGCCGGACCCGTTCGTCGCGCACGAACTTCGAAACCACTGTGTAGACCGGCAGGTGACCGCCATACCGGATCAAGTCCGGAGTGGATTTGAGCATGGTGTGAAGGTGCGTGAACGGGACGTGGCCGAGCTGCTCGAAGACGATTTCGCGAAGCCGGTCGGAATGGTCCATGAACGCGCGGTAGCCGGGCAGGTCAGTCGGGCTCATATCGGCGATCTGGGCCTCCATCGCCGCTGCATCGCCGTTGTAATAGAACATCCGCCCGTCATTGAATCGGATGTTGTAAAACGGGTCGATGGGCATCATGTCCACATCATCGGCGCGGCGCTTGCCGAGCAGGGCCCAAAGGTCGTCGAAAAGCTGTGGAACCGTGATGACGGTCGGGCCAGCGTCGAAGGTAAAGCCCTCCTGGCGCAGCACGGACGCGCGGCCCCCGGGCGCGGAAAGGCGCTCGAGCAGTTTGACTTTGTACCCCTTCGCAATCAGCCGGACGGCGGCCGCCAAGCCGCCGAACCCGGTTCCGATCACAAGGGCGGTGACGGGTGACACTTTGGCGTCGAATGCGCGCGCGGTCTCAACACCTGTAAGCATGACTAGACACTATGGCGTGTCAAGCCGGCTAGGGCAAGGCGAAATCAGACGGTTGGCGGGATGGTTTTCCCGGCCTGGTCGCGCAGCGCCTGGGCTTTGGTGATCTCCCGGCGCGCGCGCCAGACGCCATAGGCGGTGAGTATGGCCACAAGCGGTGCGGCCACGCCCATAACCAGGTCGGCATTCACCGCCTGGCCCGAGGCCGCAACGCCCTTGGCCATGTATCCGATGACGCCGACGATGTAGTAGGTGATCGCCGCGATGGAGAGCCCTTCAACGGTCTGCTGCAGGCGCAGTTGCAGCTCGACGCGCTTGTTCATGCTGTCGAGCACTTCGGCGTTCTGGCGCTCCAGCGACAGGTCGACCCGCGTTGAGAGGAGCTGGGCGGCGCGGTCGACGCGCTCCGATAAGGCCGCTTGGCGCCGCTCGGCCGATGTGCAGGTCGCCATGGCCGGCGCCAGGCGCCGCTCGGTGAACTCGCCGAGGGTTTGCATGTCGGTGCGGCGCTCTTCGCGCAGCTCTTCGATCCTGCGGTCGATTAACGCATGGTAGGCCGCGCTCGCGCTAAAGCGGAACTGGCTTTCGGTGTAGCTCTTTTCGATGGCGGCTTGCAGGTCGGTCAGCCGCTCAAGCAGGCCGGTCTCGTCCACGTCTCCAGGGTCGGTCATTTGTGAGGTGATGCTGGCCAGGTCGCGCTCCCACGCGGTCAGGGCGGGGACCACCGTTTGGGCGACGGGCAGACCGAGCAATGCGACGATGCGGTACGTCTCGATCTCCAAGAGCCGTTGCACCACCCGGCCCGCCACCCACGGGTTCATCCCGCGGTCGATCACCAGGAAGCGGCTGAACCCGTCCTTGTGGATGCGAAAGTCGGTCATGGCGGTGGCGCGGTTGTCGGCGATATCGCTGCCGATCAAGGCGTGGCCGCTGAAATAGGCCTTCGATAGGGCCTCGGCCTCCAGGGTCACGGCGGCCTCGGGCAGCACCTCGGCATGGGCCGCCGCAATCAGTTCGCCGGGCAGGGCCTGCAACCAGTCTTCGGGCACGGCTGCGATGGCGGGCTCGGAAAACGGGGAGTGGTCAGCCGCTGAAAGAAATGTGTAGCGGATAAACTCCGTGTGGCGCTCCCAAACCAAGCGGAAATCGCCGAGGTCGATGCTGTAGTGTTTGGCGTTGCGCCCTGGCGGCACGGCGCCGTAGCGCTCGGTCAGCTCGACCACCTTCAGCCGGTCTTCATCGGTGTAGGGCCCTTCGAGCTTCTGGGCGATGATCGAGACGCGCATGGGCGCTGTGATCGGCTCAGGCGGCCTGGCGTGGACCTCATTGCTCAGCACGAACCGCTGGGGGTGGTTTTCGGGTAGGGCAGACACCGGGCATCGCCTCCTCTAAGCCTCTCGGCGTTGACCTAGTGCGCCGCGGGCATAGGGGACAGGAAATCGCTGAGCGCTGACCAGACCGCGCCGGGCTCCTGCTCGTGGGCAAGGTGGCCGAGGCCGGGCAACCGAAGCGCCACGGCCCGGGGGGATAGGGCCGCCAGGCGCGGCGCTTCGGCGGGCGAGATCGTTGTGTCCTCGGCGCCCGCCACAAGGCAGACCCGGGCTTTGAGGCCAGCGAGGTCGCGTTCAATGCCGGTCAGGTCCCAATTGGCCATCATC
Source organism: Pseudomonadota bacterium (assembly GCA_038747245.1). GTDB lineage: Bacteria > Pseudomonadota > Alphaproteobacteria > Caulobacterales > Hyphomonadaceae > UBA5336. The sequence continues at coordinate 170,187 of JBCDJY010000003.1, forward strand.
GACAGGGTTGAGGAGACATGGGCAGAGCAGGAGAAAAGCGCTTGGTAGCGGTCGATGAAATTCTGGCTGGGCGCGCCGCCAGTGTCTTGGAGCAGGCGCTCCACTCGGGTGCGGTCTCTGGCGGCCTGGGCGAGCAGCGTTGCTGCCACGCCGCCAAACGTCAGCGTCTTGGCAATGCTTGGCGCGAAATGGCGCATCGGTCCCGGAAATGGGCGTAGGGCCCCATTCAGGCTCACCAAATGGCTCGGCGCCACGTGGCCCAAGCTCGCCAGCCGAACGGCGATTGCCGCGCCAGCCGAATGACCGACCAAGAGCGATGGGCGCCGGTCCAGGGCCTCGACCAGGTCGGCAAGCTCGGCGGTCATGTTTGCCAGCGAGGGCACGAAACCTGGCGGCGGGCGCGTGAAGCCATGGCCGGGCAGATCGATCGAGGTCACGCGGTAGGCGCTGGCCATCAGCGGCATCAGGCCGGACCAGGAATGGGTCGAAGCGCCGGTGCCGTGGATCAGCAGGGCGTCTGGCCCGTCGCCGCGCGTCTGCACATGCCAAGCCGTGCGCCCAACCCGCCAAAAGCTGCTGGCGCTCGACTGTGGCCACTCGGCGCCATGCCGGCTCCAGTCTGGCTGACCTGGCCGGGCCGGCGGCGCCTGGGCGAGGCGTTCGGCCATGCTCACGCGCTGCCGATGGCGCTGCGTACCGCTTTGGCGACGGTCTGGCTGGCGCGGCTTGCCGGCATGGGCCTGTGTGCGGCGCCGAGCTGGGCACTGAGCGCCCGGGCGCGGGGCGAGGCCCGCCGAGAGGTGTCGAAGAAGAGGCACGCCGCCCCGGTCTGGCGCAGGCGCGCAGCGGCCCGTTCGCCGTCGCGGTCTGCTTCGCCCCGGGATCCGCCCGGCTCCAGGGCGACATTGCCGCGCCCGTCCGACAGGATCACGACGAGAGGCGTGCGCCCCCGCTCGACTTCCTGGTCGACCACAGCGCGCGCTGTGACCAAGGCGCTCGCCAGGGGCGTGGTGCCGCCTGCCGCGAGGCCGATGAGCCCCCGGCGCACCCGGGTCAGCGACCGGGTCGGGGGCAATACAAGCTCGGCCCGCTCACCGCGGAAGCTCACCAGGCTGACATGGTCGCGGCGCCGGTAACACTCACTCAGCAGCAGCTCGATCGCGCCCTTCACATCGCCGAGCCGGTTGAGAGCGGCCGAGCCCGAGGCATCGATGACGAAGATGACCGAGGATTCGGCGCGGTGGCGATGGCGTTTGATATGCAGGTCGCCTGCCCGCAGGACCAAGCCGGGACCTTTGCGGCCACGCAGCTTTTGCCAGGGCGCGGCGGCCCGAAGGGTCGCGGTCAGGTCAACGCTGCCTTGGCGGCGTCCCTGGGCCGGCCGAGGCCGGTCTGGGCGGCCTTTGCGCGCGCCCCGGGCCTGGGCACCCGAGCGCCCTTCGCCCCGCGCGCGGGCCGTCGCCGGGCTATGCTGCGCGCTGTCGAGGGCACCAAGCAGGGCTGCGTTGCGCACCGCGGCAATGAGCTGTTCATCGAGCGCGCCGGTCTCCAGCTCGCCAGGTTCGCCATCGGCCTCGGGCCGCTGACCGGGCTCCGCGCTGGGCGGAGGGGCTGCCTCGCCCGTTGGCGGCGGCGGGTCGTCGGAGGGTGCTCGATCGGGCCGCGCCAGGTGCCCATACACCAGCGCGCAGGCCTGCTCGGCGTCGCCGGCCTCCACCTCGCGCCGGCCATTCAGGGCGGCCAGGGCGCGCGCTGCCCGCAGGCAGAAGACTGGAGCGCGCAGGGACGGTATGGCCAAGGCCGCTGCCGCCTGGACGATCGCCTCCACCAGCGCATCCGGCGCGGTGACATCGGCGTACGCCGCCCGGGCCTGGGCAATTTCTTCGCGGGTGTAGGCCCAAACGGGTTCCGACAGGCGCGCTGGCACATGGGTCAGATCAATATGCAGGGCCAGACGCGCGCGCAGGCCGGCCGCAACGGCCTCTCCAGGGCCTTCGCCCTCATCCAGAGCGACAAGGCAAAACCGGGCAGGGTAGCCAAGGGAGACGCCGCTGCGCTCGATCTGGACATGGCCTGTCTCAAGAGCGTCTGCCAACTGGGCCGCCACCGCCGGCGGGCAACGCTCAGCCATATGCAGCTGGGCAATGCGCAAGTCTGCACCCGCTAAGAGGCCTTTCTCGGCGACCGGCCGGCCCGCTTCGATGGACTTGGCCAGGGAAAGACCGCCGATCAGGCGGGCCTCGGGCACGCCGGCGGGCAGGTCGACAAAGGCCCCGGTTCCTGACCAGTCGCGCAGTTTGTCGAGCAGGGCGCGCCGCGCCGGCGATGCGGGGCTGCGCACGTGCAGACCCCCCAGGGCCTGGGGCGCAACGCACAAAACGGCCAGGGCATCGCCTGCGCGCGCCCAGAGGGCCAGCGCCTCGGAAAAGACCGCATCCAATTGCGCGGTGCGGACTTGGCGGTCGGCCGTGCCCGGCGCCGTCATTGCGGCCCGAACACCGTCTCGATCGCCCGGCCCACACGCGCGCTCGCCTCGCTGTCATCGAGGGGGTCCTTGCGCAGCCTGTGCGACAGGGCGGGCCCGGCAAGCTGAAGGAGATGATCGTCTTCAACCGCGGCCTTTGCCTCCAGGGCCGCCAGGGCGCGCGCGGCGCGCAGCAGGGTCAACTCGCCGCGCAGGCCATCGGTGCCAAGGGCAATACACAGGTGCGCGGAGGTCTCCAGCACGGCGTCCGGAGTCTCCACGCGATCGAGGTGCGTGCGGGCCGCCACGATGTCTGCTTGCAGGGCGATGTTGGCCTCCCACCACTCTGCCTTGAACGCTTCAGGGTCACGCTCAAATGCATCGCGCCGGCGGACAATCTCCACCCGCTCGGCCACATTCGTTGGCGTGCGCACCTCTACGAACAGGCCGAACCGGTCGAGCAGTTGCGGCCTGAGGTCGCCTTCTTCAGGATTGCCGCTGCCCACAAGCACAAACCGGGCATCGTGAACCACGCTGATGCCTTCCCGCTCGACGGTATTGCGGCCCGATGCGGCCACATCCAGCAGCACATCCACCAAATGGTCTTCCAGCAGGTTCACTTCGTCGACATAGAGGAATCCGCGATGGGCGCTTGCCAGCAGGCCGGGTTCAAAGCGGATTTCCCCTTTCGCCAGCGCCATCTCCAGGTCGAGGGCGCCGAGCACCCGGTCTTCCGTCGCGCCGAGCGGCAGGGTCACGACGGGGGCTTTGGCCAGGGCCGTTCGGCGCTGGGAGGGATCGGCGCAGTAACCGCACCCCGGATCGATGGCCGATGGCGCGCAGCGGTAGGGGCAGCCGCCCACCGTCTCCTGGTCAGGCAGAAGATCAGCCAGGGCGCGGATCGCGGTGGTCTTGCCCGTGCCCCGGTCACCAAAGGCCAGAACGCCGCCAATCGATGGGTCGATCGCACACAGGACCAGCGCCTGTTTCAGCGCATCCTGGCCGACAAGGGCAGAGAAAGGGAAAAGGGCCACGAGACCTCCGCGCGGATGGACCGCAAGCTCCACACCATAAAAGCTCGAAAGCGATGGATAAGGCAACTCAGCTTTGCGCGCCCAGACGTCGTGATGCCGCGCGCAGCCGCTTAATTGGCCGACTCTTGCTTGATATAGGCGATGACATCGGCGCGCTGTTGCGGACGCGCCAAGCCGATGAAGGACATGGACGTTCCATTGATCACGCCGCTGGGGTTTTCCAGGTAGGCAAACAGCATCGCCTCGCTCCAGATGAGGCCTGAGCGCTGGGTCGCTTGCGAATAGCGGAAGCCTTCAACAGCGCCGGCGGGGCGCCCGACCACACCGTATAGCGTCGGTCCCGTTCGGTTCTGGCCCGGCGCCAAGGCGTGGCAGGAAGAGCAGCGCGCAAACACCCGGCGCCCTGCCGTTGGGTCTCCCGTCAGCGCGGCGAACGCAGCGCGGGTGTCGTCGGTCAACTCATAGGCGGGCGCGGCCGGAGCGGGCGGCTCTGGCGCGCTGGCATTATCGCTGGCCCCGCAGGCCGAAAGCGCCATGAGGCCAAGCGCCAGGGCGATGGGAAGAGGGGTAGATTTGGCGCCCAAACGGGGGTCTCCATGCCGACTTTACAGACCACCTAGGATGGCGGGGCGTACTGTTCACAGGCAATAACGTCGCGCTCGGCGGCCCGGCATTGCGCGGGGCTCAGTTTCCAAAGCGGCCGGGCCTAGCGCGCGCCGACGAGCTCGTCTCGTTTCGCAAAAATCTGCTCGGCGTGGCGCTCAAAATACTTCACCAGCCAGACCGCGTAGCGACCCGGTCTGCGCGCCAGGTCTTGCCGCAGGGCGTCCAGGCTGGTCTCGGCCAGGGCGCTCACTTCGCCAGGGTCGGGCGCGCCGTCCTCGTCGCTGATGCCGAACACGACGTGGACAAGCTCATTCTCAATCATGCCATTGTCGAGGTCGGCGCGGTAGCGGGCCTTGAAGCCGGTTTGCAGCGCCGCGCGTAATCCGGTTTCCTCCTCTAGCCGGCGCTCAGCGGCGCTGACCACATCCTCTCCCGGGCGGGGATGGCCGCAGGCCGTGTTCGCCCATTTGCCGGCCGAGTGATATTTTCCCGCTGCGCGCTTCTGGACAATCAGCTTGCCGTCCGAGCGAAAGATGAAAACCGAAAAGGCCCGGTGCAGCGCGCCTGTGCGATGGGCTTCCAATTTTTGCGAGGCGCGCAAAACGCAGTCATCCTCATCGACGAGGATTAGCCGCTCGACCAGGTCTGGATGTGCTGTCATGGAGCCTCCTTTCGCGCAGCTGTCGCGCAAAGGGGGGTGGACGTCAATTGGCGTTGACGCAGGCCGGCTACTCGGCAACGCGCACGCCAAACTCCACAGCGCCTGTCTCGCCAGATGGCAAGGCGCCATCATAGGCAAATGACACAGCGCCCCGCGCGCCATCGGCCGGCGCTTCCAGAGGACCCGGCGTCAAGGTGGCCGGCGTCGCCGCGTATGTGGCCGAGCCGCCGAGATAGACGGTGTAGGCCGGCACTTGGTCCTGCACGGTCACATCGGACACGGCACCGGTTCCGGTGTTGCGATAGGTCACGCGGTAGATGATGCACTCGCCGGGCTCTGCGGCTTTGAACGCGTCGAAGGCGGCATCGCCCGGTGTCTCGTCGGTCAGGGCTCCGTCGCAGTCGCTGTCGATCGCCATGGCCTTCGTGCTCTGGATTTCGCCGGCGTCGAGCCGCGACACCAAGGTGACATCGGTCACCCGGCCGGAGAAGGAGAAGGCGCCGGCGGCCACGGTTGCTGTGAGTTCGGTGACATCGCGGTAGCCATTTGCGGCGTCGGCGGGGATTTGGGCCTGGGCAAAGAAGGTCAGCGTATCGCCGCTTGGCAGCAGCCCGCCATTCACCCAGCGCGTATCCGCGCCGCTCAGGTCGCCGCTGCCATCGGCGTCATACCAAATCGTCCAGCCCAAGCCTTTCGAGCTCGCCTGGGCAAATGAGAGGGTTGCGCCGGGAAGGCCCACAGGGACTTTGAGCAGGTGCGGATAGATGACCGTCGTCCCCGGCTGGACGGTCTCGCCCTGGTCGGGCGTGAAGGCGAGGGCAGGGATGCCGAGCGTGACCGATGCCGATGGGCTTTGGGGGCTTTGGCGGCGGTCATTGGGCTGGCTGGCGGGCTGGGAGAAGAACGCGGCGACATTGAACACATTGGTCTGGCTGGTGCCCGGCGCGAGGCCAGGGTCTGCGGTCGCGGTGTAGACGATTTCAATTTCACCGCCTGGCGCAATGACTGTGCCTTCGGGAAAGGCCCATTGGGCGAGGCCGGTTGCTGGATCATAAGTGAAGCTCGGCGCCTGGGTGGCTGGCGCGCCATCGATGCGCACCGCAGTCACAGTGACGCCGCCGCCCCGCAGCGCCGGGGGAAGCTCGTCCTGGAGCACGAGGGAGTAAGCCGGCCCCGCGCCGCTGTTCAGCGCCGTCACTGTAAACTCCACCGTCTCGCCAGGCGACAGGAGCCCGTCGGCATCGCTGGTGGTTTTGGTCACGGAAAAGCTCGGCTCTTCGATGGTGGCAGCGGCGAGATTGCCGTTTCGGTTGCGGCTTGCATTTTCGGCGTTCAGCAGTCGCGTCTGGCCCCGGTCCTGGAGGACGCGCCCGCCTGAATTGCTGTCGACGTTGCGCACCCGGAAGTCGTATTCCAGAACATAGCTTTCCGTCTCGCGCCCGGGATTGCCGGCGCCCGAATTGGTCACGTCGCCGAGCGCGAGCTCAAAGATGGACCACACCGAACTTGCGGTCTCGGTGATTTGGGGTGTGACGTCGATAAACGTGTTGGCGGGGGTCGAGTTTATGCCCGTTCCGCCGCCTGCGGCCTCCAACTGCGCCGAGGTGCGCATGAGCCGCGCAGCGATAAACTCGATGTCAGCAGGCACATTCTCGCCTGCGATCCGAGACAGCTCGCGCACGCGCACATCGCGCGTGGTGCCTTCGTCAAAATTGTAGGCGATGCGCGCGGTGTAGGTCTCGCCTATGGCGACATCGATGGCCGTCGCGGTCGGCATGGCTGTGTTGGCGTCGTCGCTGGCGATAAAGGTCTTGTTCGGCGTGGGCACATTGCGCGCCGCCAGCGTGTCGGTCGCGGCGCTTGAGAACCGGCCATTGGGGCTCGGGTCATTATCGGCGGAGCGTTCATATGCCGGGTCATCGGCCCCGGGTGCCAGGGGCGGGAGCGAGGTGGCGGTTAGCGCTGCGCCGAGTGTGTAGGTCGATTGCAGGACGAGGCTTTCAGCGGCCTCAACCTGCGTGGTCAGCGTCACGGACGACCCAGGCGCGAGGCCGGTACTGACCACGTTTGAATAGGTCGCCGCGCAGTCGCCATCTTCCGGGGTTGCGTCGCCGTCGCCGTCACTTGCAGCGAAGTCAAAACTGAAATCGGTACTGCCCGGGCCTGACGATGTATCGGTCGGCGTTTGCGTGCATGCAACAATGTTCACGTCCCGAAGCGCGTTGCCGAAGGCGGCGGCAAAGTTCACGTCGCCATCGGGGCCGGCCGATGCATTATTATCGTTGAAAAGCGTGGTGAGATCGACCTCGAAGGCCGGCGCGTCACCGGTGTTCTCGACCGTGTAGCTGAGGGTGATGAGATCGCCCGCATCGACATTGTTTGGCGGTGTTACCGCTAGGGTGAGCGCAAGGCCCGGCTCGGTGACGGTCAGGGAAACCGGCGCGATTTGCACCGGCCCGCCCGTGCGCGAGTGTTCGTATTCCGCCAGGTTGGGCAGCGTGACACCCCGGGCGATGGCGGCGCCATTCTCCACTTGGGTTGTATATTTCAGGGTGAGCGTGCGGTCGGTGGCCGATTCGTCGGCCACCGTGCAGGTGCCAAAATCCCAGCCCGCCACAACGCCGTCGCCGCTTGGCGGACTGGCCGTCGTCTCCAGCGCTTGGCCGCACGAGAGGGCGTTGCCGAGACTAGGCGGCTGCCTGGACACAAGCGCGAGATTCGCCGGCAAGGTGTCGCGCACCACGAAGCCGTCAACGGTGCCGGCTGGCAGGACGATGTCGAGTTCGAACTCGGCTTGCTCACCAATCAGCACGCTGGGATCATTATCTCCGTTCACCGAAGTCAGCACCAGGTCCTTCGCCAGCGCCACCGACTCGATCGTGACCGTCACGGCGTCGTCTGCGGCGAGCTCGCCAGCGCCAAGCGGCGCGCCGTTGGCGCCCACGGGTGCGGTCTGGTTGCCGCTGGCGCCCTGGAGCGTGTCGGCGGCCACGGCGGCTGCGTTGGCGATGGCTTGGTCTGGATTGACGCTCGGCTCTGCGATGGCGAGATAGGTCAGCGTGACGCTCGCGCCTGGGTCTAGGCGGGCAAGCGGCCCGCTGGAGGTGTTGTCGGCGTCGAAGGTGAGGACCTGTCCGCTGAGGCCGCCCTCTGCTGGCTCGTCCTCTGCGCCGTCGCCATCATTATCGATGTTGTCAGCGCCCAGATCCTGCGGGGCGAGACCGGTTTCAAGCGTATCGGTCACCGAGAGATCGAAGGCGGGCGCGGTGCCGGAATTCGTCACGGTGACTTGGTAGCGGAACGCGTCTCCGGCATCGCCGGTGGATGTGTCGGCGAAGGTTCCAACCGGATCTTCCCGGCGCACCTCTTTCACCAATTCAAGGGCCGGGCGCTCGGTCTGGAGCGTTTCCTCGCGCGCTGCCAAGGCGGGGTAGCCTGGCGATCCCGGCCCGAAATCCTGGCCCAGGAAGGTGCTGGAGCCGTCAGCGGTAAACGCAAAGCTCGCGCCGGGCGTGTTGCCAGAGGCGTCCAAGGCGCGAACCGTCACGTCGATGACGCTGGTCACGCCGCCTGTGAAGTCTGCCAGGGTGTAGGATTGGGGCCCTGCCGCGTTGCCTGACGACAGCGCGGAGCTGGTATAGGCCGGGCCAGCCTCGACGCGGTCAGAGATGAACGCAAAGCGCGAATTAGCCTCAAACCCCAAATCGATCTTGGGCGCCGTAACGGTCTGCGCGCCGCCGCCAAACCAGACCGTGGTCAGACGCAGGGTCGCGTCTTCGCCGATTTGCAGATCGGCCGGCGCTGCGAAATCAGCTTCGGAGGTGGCCAGCAGGTCTAGGCTCTGGCGGTATCCAAGCGTTTGGGCGGCAATCGCGTCCAGGCTGTAGAGCCGGCCTGTATCGTCGCCCGCGGCATCCACAATCTGCCCGGTCACTGTGGCTGAGACGGTGAGCGGCGAGGTTTCATTGTCGACTTCCAAGTCGAGGTCGAAGGTGCGCGCCGCGCCCGGGGCAAGGGCAAGGGACGGGCCGGACAGGTCGCAGGTGAGCGTGCCAGGGACGGCGCCGGTGCATCCGGGCGGCGGCGTTCCGGTCCAGCCCCCACCGGTGACGATTTCCAGCGCTGCGTCGTCAGCGGTCGCCGTGCCACGATTGCGCGCTGAGAGTGTGTAGGTCAGGGTCTCGCCTTGGCCGGCAACCAGGCGGGAAATCGGGTCGAGTATGTCGAGGTCCAGATCCGGCGTGTTCGGGGCAACCGCGTTGCTGTCGCTCGTGCTTCCAGCCTCGCCGCAGCCGCTCTCGAAATCAAGACGGGCCGAGATCGTTCCATTTGCGAGGGGCGCCGGGTCGTTCGAGTTGGCGACGGTTTCCTCGCGCACGGCGGCATCGCTGGCCGTGTCATTGAGGGTTGCGGCAATGACCGGAAGGAGGATTTCGAGCTCTGCGCCATTATGCACCCAGCCGCCCCCGGTCAGGGTCAGGATCGGCGCAGCCGGGTCGGCGGCATTGATCGAGACGCCTGTCTCGGCGTCGGGCTGGGTGTCGGTGGTCTGGAATGTGGGCGCGCCAAAGGCGTCGTAGATATAGCCGTCCGGCAGGGTGAGCGTGATGGCGCCCTCGGTGAAGGGCGCGCTGGAATTGGTCAGCCGAATGCGTGCGAGCCCGTTAAGGTCAGGCGCGCCAACCCCCTCCGAATTCACCATCTCCACGCTAAGATCGATGTCGGCGGCCACCGGGCGCATGATCAAAAGCGCGCCGTCCTCGCGGTCGCCGGGTGACGATAGGGCGAGCGCTGCGCCGAGCGGTGTGGCGGCGCAGCCCCAGGTCACGTCGGCCACATTGCTCGCCGTGACGCACGTCGCGCCGAGGGTCTCGGTAATGGTCAGCGTTGCGGTCTCGTTTGGCCCGAGCGGGTCAATCGTGACGTAATCGGAGGTGACCGGACCGGATGCGCCGTGGCCTGAAATCGACGCTGCGCCGCCCGAGCCCGCCAGAAGGTCGCGCAGGCGCAGCTGGGTCGTCGCCAGCGTTCCGGTATTTTGAACCTCAACCGTCCATTCGATCTGGTCGTTCGGCCGGGCATAAACGGTCTCACCATCGGCCAGGCCAAGCGTCACGTTTCGGCCTGTTTTGCTCACATCCAGGCGCGGGCGTTGGACGGGAACGGAAAATGTGCTGGCCGGCGAGGATACATTGTCACCGCAGTGGAGTTGGGCGCTGCCTGAGGCGGCCAGTCCGCTATTGAAGTTGGTGCGGTCATCGGTGTCGATCGCAAATCGGATCAGCACCTCCGAGCCAGCGGTGCCAAAGGGCGCAAGGAGGGCGAGTGGGGGAATGTTTCCGCCATCAAAGGTGAGCGTCGAAGCCGGGGTGACCGATGCCACGGTCCAGGTCGCGCCGCCATCTGCACTGTATTCGACCGTGCTGCCGGACAGGCTGATCCCGGTAGCAGCCGTGTTCAAGACCTCGGTGACAGACGCATTCTTGACCTCCGAGGCACCCGCATTGCGCACCACAACAACCACTTGACCCTGGCCGCACAAGGAGGCGTTAGCGCCGGATGTATCATGGAAAATCTGAATGTTTCCAGGTGGAAAGGACAGGTCTGGTCGCGCGCTCACCTGGGCTTGGGCGACGGTGCCCCCACAGCCCCACTGGCCCGTCACCAGATTGGGGGAGGCCGGCGGCTCGCAGCTTGTGCCGTCCACGTCGGCGATGGCGCGCACTTGCACCGATTGGCCCGGCGCGAGGTCGCCGACGCCCCAGGAGATCGTGCCATTCGCCTCCGAAACGGTCAGCGGGCCATTGACCTGGTTCATCGCCAAAATGTTGGCCGGCGTGACCGTAAGTCCGGCGGGGATATCGTCATTGAGCTCGGCGCCATAGGCGACGCCGCTGCCGGTATTTGTGAGGGTGATGGTCCACTCTGCCGTCGATCCGATGACCGGCAATTGGGAGGGCGTCACAAACAAGGACAGCTCGGCGCTGCGCACCAATTGGGGCGCGGCCGAAGACGTGGCCGCGAAGGCGCGCCCCGGATCGGGGGCGGTATCATTGCTGTCGTAATCTATGCGCCCGGAGACGGCGCCGCCCGGGCCGCTGGCCGTGGCTAACCTGCGCACGGGAACGGAGATTGACCCACCAGAGGCGAGCGTTTCTTCGTTTAAGGTCAGCGTCGGCCCGCCGGGCGCGCCATCATTATAGGTCACCGATACCGATGAGGGGTCCAGGCCGCCTGTATAGGTCGGCGTGGATGGGACAACCAATTCGAAAGCGCTGCCCAGGTCGAGGCTGGCAATCAGGTTGCGGATCGGCAGACCGTCGGCATCATTCGACACCGAGAGCCTTGCGTCGACGACCTCGCAAACATCAATGATGTTGTCTGAAAGCGTGAGCGAGATGTTGCCTGCGGCCCGCTGCCAGGTGACCCGGTCGCCCTGGCGGAACTCTATGTCGCCGTTCAGGGCGCAGGCGTCTTCGCTTTGCGATCCCGATGCCAAGGTGAGGGTCGTGAATTGATTGACCGTGCGCGATACGTCCCCGGACAATACTATGTCGGGCGCTGTAAGCGTGTAGCGGATGTCCAGCGTGTCGCCCTCAACGCCCGGCGTTGAGTCGATGGCGGGCGCGGCCAGAAAGCTGAGATCAACCTCAAATCCGCCGGTGCCCCCGGTGACATTTGCCGGGTCGATGGTGACCCACGCGCCTGCGTTCAAGCGGTATTCAAGCGATGACAAGGTGAGTTGAACATCCTGCAGGCCGCCGAAATCATCTTCGAACGTTGTGCCGGTCCAAATTCCGCTGTCGGCGGCTGGAAACGCGTAGTTCGCTTCAAATTCGGCCTCTTCACCCTCGCCTTCTTGACGGATCCCATCGCCATTATCGGGCGCGCCCGTCTCGAACGGTTCCCCGCTGGCGTTGAAATTCTGGGTGATCGTGCCGGACGACATGTTTGACAAAAGGAATGTGAAACCGTCGGCATCGCTTAGAGGGCATACCCCGGAGGCGAAGTCGCCATTAATCGTGGCGGTAGACGCATAGCCCACGCCCGATGCGCAGGCCTCATCCTGGGCCTGGATGGTGATGGAAAGCGTCGGCGCGCCGGAGATGAGGGCGGAGCGGGGGATGAGCCACTCGACCACGTCGCCGGGGCCGCAGCTTCCGCTGCAGGTCGGGGTGCCCGCCGATGCCGAAATTGCCGAATTTGCCTGGATGCCGTCCGGAAGCGGGTAACTCACCTCAACGGGATCCGAAGAGAGGTTTCCAGCATCACCGGCCCCGGCCGTGAGCGTGATCACGCCCGATTGATTGCGCGCTAGCCGGTTCGGCCCGGTTACGGCAACCGAGATGGAGGGCACCGGAGCAAGGGAAATGGAGCCGAGCGAAGCGGGCGTGGTGAACACTGTGGCGCACTGGTCCGTATAGGTGGCGGTGGCGGCAAACGTCGCTCCGCTGGCCACGCTACACTGGTCTCCCGCATCACTTACGGTGAGCACAACGCTTGTGCTGGCGTTACCCGCCAGGACGCCGCCATCCTGGGTAATGGTTCCCGTTGCCGCGGAGTAGGTCCAGCCAGAAGAGACAGCGTCGATTTGAATGGGCGCGGAGGGCAGATTGGTCTGGATTTCGAGGCTGCGGGCCTCGCCGGCGCCGGAATTGGTCAGATCAATCGTAATGGTTCCGGTCCCGCCGAGGGGGACCGGTGTTGAAGACAAGGTGTAGTCCACGTCGGGTTGCAGCAAGGTGAGCGCGACGGACGCGTCCGCTGTCGCTGAGACATCGCCGGTCCGCTCGCTGAAGGCGGCCTGGTTCGTAAGGCCGAGGCATGCGGCAACTTCGGCCGATACATCTACGCCGACGCTCTCATTGGGGGCCAGGTAAGGCACGATCACGGTCTGCCCATCTACGAACGTACCTGCAGGCGGCACGCCGACGGGCGACAGGGCCAAGCCGCTGAAGCCGCTGCCGAGCCCGCTTTCGTCAAGCGTCACATCGAACAGCCCGCCCAGGCCCGAATTGGTGGCGGTCAAACGCCAGATGATCGTATCGCCGACCTGCTGGGTGGCCACGCCGGGGGTTTTGTCGAAGATCACGGCGCCTGCGAGCACGGGGAAGCTGCGCGCCGAGACAACGGTTTGATCCTGCACCCCGCCGTCGCTTTCGGCAAAGGCAGCGGTCATGGTGACGCCATAGGTGCCCGCTGCGGTTCCCGATGGCGCAACCAGGCCAAAATCAAACGACAGGGCGCAGCCCGGCGGAAGGTCGTATTCATTAAAATCGAAGCTCAGGACATCGCCAACCCGTGACACAATGGCGATTGGCGTTGCCCCGCACGACGGATCGTCGAGCGTCAAGTTGAGGGCCGCCGTGCGCTCCGAAAAGCCAGTGGGCACCTCCACATCCACGGTCAGATCATACAGCGGGTCTTCTGCGCTGGAATTGGTAAGGGTGACCACAAACCGGTCGCCCACCGCGGTGACATCGGCGCTGCCGTCCCAAGCGCCGGCAATGTCCATATGGCTGCGGGCCGGGTCGGCCGGAGCAAACGAGACGCCGGCGCTCAGCTGGCCATATGCCGGCGCGGCTGATGCCAAGCCCGCCCCGAATATGACAAAGGATTTCGCGAACCGAGCCATCAACCGACCTCCACGGGGGACCGTCGATTTGGCTGGTTAATCGCGCGCTAACGCAGCTGCACTCCTCAGGCCGGCAGGGCGATCCCATAAAACTGCTCGCACACGCCTGCGAACATCATGGCGCGCTCGTCGTCTGAGAATTGCGACGTGATCTCGCCATAGGCGCCCAGCACGTCGCCATAGGGCCGATAGAGCTTGTCGACCGGAAAATTTGAGCCAAAGGCGACCCGGTCTGGGCCGAAGATGTCGATCGCCTCCAGGACGATTGGGCGAATGCTGGCGGGGGTCCATTCGTGGTCGAACATTCCGAACCCGGACAGTTTGCAGATCATACCAGGGTGCTGGGCGAGGGCCGTCATACCCGCGCGCCATTGCGCCATGGCCTCAGATGATCGGTCGCCCGGGCTCCCGCCATGGCAGAGCGCGACGTTTAGATCGGGCACGCGCAAGAGACATTCGGCAGCCGCCTGCATCTGGGGCGGCGTCAATTGCAGATCAAAGCTCAGCTGCCGCGCAGCAAGCACCCTCAGCCCAGATAGAAAGGCCGGCGCGGCGATGAGTTGACCGGTTCCGGTTCGGCGGTCCTCCTCGGCGCTGCGTCCGACGATCTGGCGGATCCCGCGAAGTCGGTCATGGGCGCTATGGGCGTCGAGGGTGGCCTCAAGGTCTGCGGCGGTGAGGTCGGCAAAGGCGACGATGGCACTCGGAAGGCCGGTTGCGTCAGCCTGGGCCTGGAGCCAGGCCGTTTCGCTCACGGCCTCTCCCGGCGCGACACCGACTTGTATGTGCACCGACTGGGTGACGGGAAGCCCGCCGAAATCGGCGCGAAAGTCGCTTACGAGATAGTTTTTCTGGATCGGCTCTGGGTCGCCAAAGAACCGGTGCACGCCCCGCGCCATCAGCCAGGGATAGGTGCACGCGCTGAGGTCCCAAAGGTGGTGATGGGCGTCGATGATGCGGCTCGGCAGGCTCATTTGGCGCGCCGCGCCGCCGCGATTTGCCGGCGCACGGCCAGGTCGTCCCAAAGGGTCACTTCCTCGCGCACACGCCCGTTCATCACCCGAAAGTGCGAGACGCCGAGCAGGTAAACCGGCGCGCCGGAGGCCGGTCCATAGCGGCCATCGCCTCCATGGATTCCGGCCGCCGACCACCGCAGGGCGACATCCCACGCCTCTCCGAGATAGGGGATTTCAGCCACATGATCGACCCGCAGGCGAAGGTCAGGCAACGCCTTGCGAAGGGGCGCGAGCCATGCAGAGACCTCATCCGGCCCATAAAGTTGTGCATTGCCAGGATAAGACGCGCGCACGCGGAAATCATAGACGCCCGCTTGGGCTGCGGTGTCACCGCCAAAGGTATGCACCAGGGCGGACACGGCAACATCAACTGCGCGCTCACCGCCTGGAACCGGGGTGGGCTTGTCCTGGGCAGTGCCCCGCGCCTCGGCATGGAACTGAATGAGGCTTTCTCCGCGCGCCTGGTCGCCCGCAGCCTGCCGCACCGCAATTTCATCAGGATCGAAACCTAGACCTTGAACCAGGGCCAAATTGTCCCGCACAAGCCATTCCTCAACAACTTGATTGTTGGCACAAAGACAGTCGGCAATCGTCTGAATACGGACTTTCCGTCCCGTGGCCGGTCCAAACTCGCTATCGCCCTGATTGGTCATTTTCGATGTGATCAGGTGGGAAGAGTAAAACGCGCCGCCGCCTTCATCCGACCATATCACATTGTCGCCATCCAATCGCCGGTCGGGGAAGGCGTCCAGGGTCGCCCACGTATTGTCCACGACGGTTTGGGCGCCTGTGATGTCGCCTGCCAAGGTGTGGATCGGGCAATCATCTGCATACCACTCAAGGACCCGATCCACCTCGCGCTCGTGCCAGATCTTCTCGGTGATGCGGATGATGAAATGGGGAAAGTCGACGAATTCATCGGCGAAACCCGGCAGCGCCATGCGCCGCTCGGGGCCGGGCGCCATCATCTCGGCGATGTCTGTGGTCGCAACCCGGGTGATTTCAGGGGGCATTGAAGGCTCCTATGGCGCTTACTGGGCAGTCCACCCGCCGTCGACCCGCAGGCTGGTGCCGGTCACCATCTCTGCGCCGGGCCCGACAAGGAAAGCCACCGCGGCGGCAACGTCCTCTGGCTGGGCGGTTTTCCCGAGCGGAATCATCTGCTCGACGAAGTCCCGAAAGGTCGGATCAGCCAGCATCGGCGCGGTGAGCGGGGTCTCGACGAAGGTTGGCGCAACGGCGTTGACGCGAATGCCCCGGGGCGCGAGCTCGACCGCCATGGCTTTGGTCAGGCCCTCAATGGCGTGCTTGGTCATGCAATAGGCTGTGCGCTTGGGTGATCCGACATGCCCCATTTGGGAGGTGATGTTGACGATGTGGCCCGGGCTGCCCATCCGCGCGAGCGCATGGCGTGAGATGCGGAAAGTCGCGCGCACGTTAAGGTCAATCATATGGTCAAGGTCACCGTCTGTGACCTCGCCCATGGGTTTGGGGATATTCGTGCCGACATTGTTGACCAGGATGTCGATGCGCTCTTGCGCGTCGATCCAAGACAGGCAGGCATCGGAGGCCGCGTCGCCGGCCCAGGCGACACAGCGCTGGCCAAGGTGTTCGCACAGCTGCTCGAAATCCTCAGAAGGGCGTGCCACCGGATAGACGACGGCGCCGGCGGCGTGGAGGCACTCGGTAATCGCCCGGCCAATGCCGCGACTTGCGCCCGTAATCAGCGCCGCGCGGCCCTCCAAATCCGCGGTCATGACCAAATGATGTTGGGGGCCTGGTCGCCGCTGCGCACGGCAACCATTGTTGCCGGGTTGCTCTCGCGGTTGAAGAAGGCGCGCTCCGCGCCGCACGGCACCGTCAACGTGTCGCCAGGCGCGCATCTCGTCTTGGTGCCCGCAACATCAACGTCCAATATGCCTGATTGGACAAACCACACGTCGCGCGCGTCGATCTGGTGGCGCGGAATGGCTGCGCCGGGGGCGAGGGAGACTTCAGAGGCCACAAAGCCGTGGGCCCAATCGAGACCGCCTTCGCCGATGAGGCGCGTCTCGCAAACGCCGGGCACGCCATGAAATGCGCCGCCGTCTTGAGCGGCGCTGCGTCGCCCGGAGCTGCGGCAGATACAGGCCTCGAGCTGCGCGTCGCAAAACCGCTGCAGAGCGTTGACCTGCGCCTCAGTGGTCGCCCGTATCGGGCGGGCATGCGCGGGAAGCGCCTCTCCCTTTGCGGTGTCGACAAGGCATCCGTTCTCTAAAAGGACAAGACCGTAGCGTTCGGCGAGTTCGAACACTTTCGGCGCCCAGAGGACACGCCCGGGGTCATCGCCGCCGAGGATGGCCCAGAGGAACCCGTCGGTGTCGCCGATATTTGTGAAGCCGCGAAACAGGTGTGTCGGGATCGAGATAAGGTCCCCGGGGCTCAGGGTCGCGCAGGCGTCCTCGCCATGCTCTCCAAGCTGGAACCGCCATGTGCCAGAGTGGACGTAGAAGACCTCGGCAGTCTCATGGCTGTGCTGGGAATTGGTGCAGCCGGGGGGCTGCCGCGCGCCGCCAATATTAAAGCCGTGGGCCTCGGCAATATGGACATGCTGGGCCGGGTTCTCCGAGACGCCCGGGCCGATGATCGTAAAGTTCTCTTTCCGGTTCGACCCCGGTGTGCGCGTGTCGATAAAGGCGTCGAAACAGGGTCGTAGATCCTTGTAGCGCACGATGCGGCTAGCAAGGTCGATCGGGGCCTTTCCGAGCGTATTGCTCATGGCCAGGCCCTCCAGTGCAATACTGTCTCTTGAGACCGGGCCGCTTCCCTCGCCAGTAAACGCGGCTGACTCGCGCTCCTACAACATAAAGCCATCTTGCTTGCTCGTTTCCTATCCCGGGTCGAGTAAGCCATAGCTTGCATTCGAATGCAAAGCGTTCTGACCGCCTGCATAGAGGCACCCTCGGCGGGCCTTAGACAGCCGGTGGCCGAAGCAGCTTCATGCGCTCGAACACGTCCAGCCCTTGTTGCGCAAGGTAATGGGGAAGATCGATGAACACCCAATTTTCTGCCAATCTGTCACCGCGGCGCCTGTAGACGTCGACAATGCGCATCTCTGCTGGCTCCCGCGCCGCAGGCAGTCCGAGAAAGCCGCCGGCGTTGCGGTTTCTGAGGTTGGCCCATCCGAAGAAGGCGCAATAATTCCCCTCGGCGATACGCGCCACATGGCCGTTATACGCTTTTTCCACGAGATTTCTTCGGAACGGGTGCTGGTGCTGGGCCTGGTAACGGGCGATTGTGTAGCTCGCCCCGATGCCGGCCGGACCATACCAGATCATGTCCTCGTGCCAGGTGCGCCGAAGGATCTCGGGCGGGCATTCATATTCGTCGAGGCCGTTGAGGCCGCGCAAATCTTCAATCATGGCGTTGACCAGGGCCAGTGTTCTCGATGTTTCGGCAGGGTCCTGCGCGCTGGAAAGCTGCCCGTCATGGCTCTCTGGACCCGGGTATTGGAAGAACGCGCCGGTCATGGGCGGGAGCGGATAACACCCAGCCTGGTGCATCAGGCCGATCAGATCTGTGAACAGTGCAGTTTCTGCAATCTTTCCGCCCTCTACCCGGTAGAATTCGGCGTAGCGCAGGAAGGCCAGCCGCCCCGTCGGCGGAATGCCGGCAAGCTCATGGTCAAACAGGCCCGCCAGGTTGCCCATGGAGCACACCCAGACCGATTGCCCGCCATCCACATCGTTTTTGCCAGCAAGAAAGACATCCTCGCGGCGGCGCAGCCCCGTAAACGCATTGGCAAGGGGGCCCCAAAACGCGCCGAGGGCCGCTTGCACGGTGTCGTTGCCAGCAAACGGGTACATGCCGCGCCAGATCGCGCCCGGGGCGCAATGGGCGGCAACCGCGTCCTCCATGGCGCTGGTCTCGAACTGGTCGAAACACGCCTGGAAGTCGCGCGCGACGGACTTGGCCCCTTGAATCTCCATCGGGTGCACCCTGTCGAAGGTTGCATTCGAATGCAATTGCGTTCCGTCCTGGATGGGAGTGAAACCAAAAGGCTACGGCCGCTGGGCTAGCTGAAGACGATCTTTAACGGTCTTACATGTCGGCCAAGTTTGCCGATGCTGGCAGGATTTTCCACGGGTCGGGCGGCGATGTCACTTTTCTGCAACATTCTCCCCAAAACAGCAGGGATACCCGGCCAACGTTTGCATACGAAGTCACGCTATGCATTTTGCTGACCGAAGTCTGCGGGAGAATCACGTGAGCCATATAAAATCAAAACGCTTTGTCGGGGCCACGGCCGCGACTGTCTTGGCCTTCAGCGGAGCGGCTGTCGGTCAGGAACCAATTGCCGATGACCAACGCAAGCTCGGCGTCATCACCGTTACGGCCGAACGCCGAACGGAATCGACCCAGGATGTTGGCCAGTCGGTTCAAGCTTTTGATGAAGCCGGGCTCGACCGGGCGGGTGTGGATGACGTCTCACGGCTCGACCAGATCGTGTCGGGCGTCAACTTCGCCTTCGTTGGCAATGATGCAAAGTTCAATGTGCGCGGCGCCAACTCAACGAACACGTTTGGAGACGTCTCGTCGATCGTGGGCACGTTTGTAGATGGCGTCTATCAACCGCGCGCATCGATGCAGAGCCGGGGCTTTTTTGACGTCCAGCGCCTGGAATTCCTCAAGGGCCCCCAGGGCACGCTCTACGGCCGCAACACGTTTGCTGGCGCGCTCAACCTCTATTCCAATGGCCCTGACCTGTCGGGTTTTAGCGCTGGCATCGATGCGAGCTATGAGCGCTTCAACACGCGCCGCGTCGAAGGCTTTGCGAACATCCCGCTAAGCGACACACTCGGCGTGCGCGTTGCCGCCTTTACCGAGCGCGGCGACGGCTACATTGAGAACTTCGCCGGGGCAGACCTTGGCGCGCCCGATGATGTCGGCGGGCGGATAAGCGTGCTTTGGGAGCCGACCCCGGACCTGCAAATCCTCGCGCGCTACTCCAACGTCACCGAGCGGGGCGTTGAGGCCGGCCTCTTCGGCTACACATTCGAATGCCGCAATGTCACCGCCCAGGGGCTAACCGACCCGCTGGGCGAGTTTGAAGATTGTGCAAACCCGCTACAAGGCTCGAGCGGCATTCCCGACGCCGATGATCTTGGCCCCTACGAGGTTTCTCAGGACTTCGCGCCCAATGGCGACCTTGAGCAAAACCAGGCCTCCCTGGAGATCAACTATGATTTCGGCCCGATCACCGTGAAATCGATCACGGGGTACACCGATTTCAGCAACCTCCTCGGCTTTGACGGCGATTTCAGCCCGTTCCCGCACACGCGGTTCTGGTTCAATGAGGAAAATGAGAGCATCTCCCAGGAGTTCCTCTTCGCTTCAGATTATGACAGCCCGCTCCAATGGACCGCCGGCGCCTACTACTCTGAAGATGAGAGCTTTTTCAGCTTCGCCTTGATCGACCAGACCGCTGAGATCGCAAACCGCCCCACCGTGATTGGGCCGGGCGGCGAGACGTTCACCCTGTTCCTTGGAACGCCGATTGCGTCCAACGAGACCATCATTCCCGGCGGTGAGTTTGCCGATGTGGGTGTACGCGAAATCGAGTATTTCGGTATCTTCGGCCAGGCTGAATACACCGTCACTGACAGTTTCCGGATCACTGCGGGCCTTAGATTTAATGATGAGTCGCGCACCCTGGTGGGCGCCGGCAGCAACTTTACGGGCGATACAGACGGCGACGGCGTCGCGGAGCCGCCGGTCACATTTACCCAACAGGTTCTGGACAATCCATCGCCGGTCATCGTGCCGACCAATCCGAACACGGTTTTCGCCCTCGACGAGAATGCCGAC
The DNA here is from genome assembly GCA_038747245.1 of Pseudomonadota bacterium. Taxonomy (GTDB): domain Bacteria; phylum Pseudomonadota; class Alphaproteobacteria; order Caulobacterales; family Hyphomonadaceae; genus UBA5336. The sequence continues at coordinate 190,450 of JBCDJY010000003.1, forward strand.
GATGCGATCAGCGGCGATGTGAGCTTTGACAATGTGAGCTGGCGGCTCGGCGCTGAGTACGATTTCAATGATGAGATCATGCTCTACATCAATGCCGCTACGGGCTTCCTTTCGGGCGCAATATCAAACGGGGGATCGGCGACCGACGAGCAGGAAAGCCAGGTCATCGAAGTCGGCTTCAAGTCCAGCTTGCTGGCCGACTCCTTGCTTTTGAACGGCGCTGTCCACGTCACCGAGTACACCAACCTGCTCCGCCAGCGCCAAGACATCATCGGCGGCATCGCCGTGACCTCGTCTGACAATGGCGGCCAGATCGACGCCATGGGCGTGGAAATCGAGGCGGTCTATTTCCCCACACCGGACCTCAGGCTGTCGGGAACGCTGGCCTATCTCGACTCCGAATTCGGCGACGACTTCTTCCAGGGCAATCCCTACCAGCTGTTTGGCGGCGAAGTGGTGCCTTCAATCAGCGTGGCTGGAGAGACCACCCCATGGTCACCAGAGCTGACCTTCAACCTGTCGGGGGACTACACCTTCGACCTGGGAGATCGCGGCACGCTGACCCCTGGGATTTCGTTCTACTACAGCGACGAGTACTTCACATCGAACCTGTACTCGCCCGACCCCAACCAGCTCCAGGACAGCTACACCAAAACCGATCTGCGCGTGCGGTGGGATGATCCGACCGGGGCCTATGCGGTCGAAGCGTTCATTGAGAATGTGGAAGACGAAGCGGTCCTGGCGCGCGGCAACAACAACTCCAGCGACGTCGTGCAAACTGGCTATCTCTATCCCCAAAACTACGGTGTGCGTGTAAAGGCCCGGTTCTAGGGCGGGCCAGCCCAGGGTCGCTGCGCGAAGCGGCCCTGGCGCGCTCGGCGATGGAGCAGGGTTAGGCGATGGAAAATTTCGGCGCGTTGAATTGGGGCATCGTCGCGGCGTATTTGCTGGGAAATCTCGCCCTTGGCTGGCTCATGAGCCGGCGGGTTCAGTCAGCCGAAGACTATCAATTGGGGGACCGCTCAACGCCTTGGTGGGCCATCGGCATCTCCGTTGTGGCCACCTATGTCAGTGCACTGTCTTTCCTCGGCGGGCCGGCCTGGGCCTATGGCGACGGCATGGCGGCCCTTGCCATCCATGTAAACTATCCCCTCGTCATATTCGCCGTTGTCGTGTTTTTCCTGCCCTTTTTCTACAACAGCGGCGTCGCATCCATTTACGAGTATCTTGAACGCCGCTTCGGCGGCACGTCTCGGACGGTGATGGCGGGTTTGTTCCTGCTCACCCAGTCGATCACGTCAGCCTCGATACTGACCGCGACGGCCGTCGTGATCACCTTTGTCACCGGCGTCGACGTGCGCATCGCTATTGTCGCGATGACCCTCGTCGTCCTGGTCTACACCATGCTCGGCGGGATGAATGCCGTGATCTGGACCGATGTGCTCCAGGGCGTGATCTTGTTCATCGGCGCGGGCGTCGTGCTTTGGGGGCTGTTGAATGCGGTCAGCCCCATTTCGGGCGCGCTGGATACGCTCGCCTCTGAGGGCAAGCTCAACCCGATTGAGACCGATTTGGATTTTTCCGTTCCGCCCACAATCTGGGCCGGCGTCTTTGCGATGACCCTGTTTCACATCACCGTTTATGGCACCAATCAGATGATGGTGCAGCGCGCACTGGCGGCCAAGAGCCTGGGAGACGCCAAGAAATCCTATCTGATGATGGGCTACGGCGCATTTTTCATCTACTTCCTGTTCTTCTTCATCGGCGCCCTCTTATACGTCCAATTCGAAGGGCGCCCCTTCGAACAGCCCAATGAAATCATCCTTGTCTTCGCCAACTCGCTCGCTCTGCCGGGGCTGATGGGGCTGCTTGCGGCGGCTGTCTTGTCGGCGTCGATGTCCAGCCTTTCCTCGGCGCTGAATTCCATGGCGACGATTTCCGTCGTCGGCTTTTACGAGCGTTTCTACGCCAAGTCGGCGAGCCCTTCTGAATCGCTCTTGGCATCGCGTATCTTCACCGTGGTGTGGGCGGCAGCGGCCATCCCAATCGCCTTTGTCTTCGTTGGGAGCGGCGGCTCGATCCTGGAGGAATTGAGCCGAGTGGCCTCCTTCTTCGTCGGCGCCAAGCTTGCCATGTTTGGCATGGGATTTTTCTCAAAGCACACGACCGAGGACGGGCTTTTGATCGGCGTGGGGGCGGGCTTTGTTGGGCTTTATATCTTGGTGGCGGGCATCCCCTTTGTCGATTGGACGCCGCCGGCAATCGCGTGGCCCTGGTATGTGGTGGTCGGAGGAGCGATCAATATCGCGGTATCCTGGACGGCGAGCGTTGTGCTCAACGGCTTCCAACCTGAATGGCATGTGCAGACCGTGCCGGGCCAGCGCACCTTTTTCCGTGAAGGCCTGCTCGCCGAGAAGCAGGAGGGTTGGTATCTGGTGCCGGGCCGGGTCGACCAGATCTGTTGGTGGCTGCTGATCTATTTCATCGCGATCATTGGCTTTTTGATGCTCTTTGCCGGCCTCGGGAGGGCCTAGGCACCATGACGGCTATCCAGACCGTATCCACATTCTACAGCGCGCTCACCGGGGGAGATCTGCCTTCCGCGGGCCGAATGCTGTCCCGCGACGTCCAATGGCATGCGGCCCATCCGATCAATAGCCTTTCCGGCCCCGATGCCGTCCTGGACGCCTATTGGAGCCTGATCCAAAGCGCCATGCCGGACGTGGAGTATCGCCCTTTTGTGCGCGTCTCGGGCACGTATGACGGCGCCGCCATGGACGGCGACGGCGCTGCGGGCACCTGGGTGAACACCACCGGCTATTTCGTCGGCACGTTTCAAGCCTCGCTTTTGGGCATCCCGCCGACAGGGCGCAGTTTGTTTCTGCGCTTCGGCGAAATGGTGCGGGTCGATGGCGACCAAATTGCCGAGGCCTATGTGATCCTCGATTTCATCGACGCCATGCGCCAGGCCGGCGTCAGCCCGCTCAGGGCCAGTGCTGGGGCGCGGGAACTTGTCCTGCCGCCGGCGGCCATGGACGGGCTCAGCCTGTCGCGTGACCCGGGCGAAGCGGCCGGGTCCCTGAAATTGGTGCGCGACATGCTCGACGGCCTCGGACGGTTTGACGGCAAGTCGCTCTACTCCATGGGCCAGGAAGCGTATTGGAGCCGCGATTTCATGTGGTTTGGCCCAGGTGGCATCGGCGCATCACGCGGCCTGGAAGGGTTTCGCGCGCACCACCAGGGCCCGTTTCTCAAGGCCTTCCCTAAGCGCGGCGTCGATCGCACGAAAAGCCTGATCGCCGAGGGGCCCTACGTCGCCACCGGCGGCTGGCCGCATATGACCGGGCACCATTTGGGCGGCGGTTGGTTGGGCCTGCCCGCCTCGGGCAAAGTCGTCAAAATGCGGGTCATGGATTGGTGGCGCTGCGGCGACGGGCGGCTTGTGGAAAACTGGGTCAACATCGACCTGATCCACATCCTCGACCAACTTGGCCTGGATGTGTTCGCCCAGATGCGCGGCCTTCTGGGCGACCGCTCCAGCTTCTCAGGCGCCGCCGGAGAAGATTTGCCCGCGTCGCCTGGATGAAACTTGCCGAGGAACCTGATCGCTTCAGTTGTGTTTATCCAAGGTAGCACACGGCGGGATAGGGAGCGGCATCCCCATGAAATCAGTCTTTTTCGGCTCTATTGGCGCGGTGGCAGAGACGTCGGAGTTTCAGCGCCGTGCCTATAACCAGGCGCTTAAGGAGGCAGGACTTGATTGGGCCTGGAGCGCGGCAACCTATCGCCAGCTCTTGCGCACAGTTGGCGGCAAAGCGCGCCTCAGAATGCTCAGCGGCGCCACCGGCGCGGGCCTTTCGGATGATTTGATTAACCAAATCCACCGGCGCAAAACCGAGCTGGCCTGCGCGGCCATTGTTGCTGCCGGCGTGCCTCTCAGGCCCGGCGTGGCGGACCTGGCGCGCCAAGTCAAAGCCGCCGGCGCAGCGCTGGGCTTTGTCACGTCAACCTACCAAGAGAACATCGACGCCATTTTCAACCTCGGTGATGACGGATTCTCTCGATCGGATATGGACGTGGTCATCGGCCGGGCCGATGTTGATGAGGGCAAGCCTGCGCCCGACGTCTATCTGGCTGCCCTCAAGGCCACGGGCTTGTCGCCAGATGACGTGATTGCGATTGAAGACAGCCCGTCATCGGCGCGCGCAGCCACCCTGGCAGGCCTGAAAGTGGTGATCACGCCAGGCGCGTATTGCGACCCGCTCATTGGCGACGAAGCTGACCTCATTCTCACCGCGCTTGCCGAAGAAAACGGGCAGGTTTCGCCCCTTCTGCATAGGGCGCTCGGTGGCCCCAGCGTTGCGGCCTGATCGCAATTGCATTCGAATGCAACGCTGCTAGTCTCCGTTTGAAATTCAGGAGGACGAGGCGTGGCGCGTTGGCTAAAAGAGGGCATTGATCCAGACACCAAGCAAAGGGTCGACGCCCACGTGCGCGCGACGGTGGAAGACATACTTGCGCGCATTGATGAGGAAGGCGACGCGGCCGTACGGGCGTTGTCGCAGAAATTCGATTCCTGGAGCCCGGACTCCTTCCGGCTGAGCCGCGACCAGATCGAGGCGTGTTATGATGCCCTTTCGGCTGAGGCGCTGAAGGACATTGAGTTTGCCCAGGCCCAAGTGCGCAATTTCGCGGAGATACAGCGCGCCGCCCTCCTGGATGTGGAGGTTGAAACGCTGCCCGGCGTGACCCTTGGCCACAAGAACATCCCCGTGAATTCCGTCGGCTGCTACGTGCCTGGCGGCAAATACCCTTTGATCGCTTCGGCCCATATGAGTGTGGTGACGGCCAAGGTGGCAGGTGTGCCGCGCATTGTGGCCACCGCCCCCGTGTTCGACGGAGCCCCGCACCCAGCGATTGTGGCGGCCATGGACATGGCCGGCGCCGATGAAATCTACTCTCTGGGCGGTGTTCAGGGCATTGGCGCGATGGCGATTGGCACCGAGACGATCGCGCCGGTGGACATGATTGTTGGTCCTGGCAACGCCTATGTTGCCGAAGCCAAGCGCCAATTGTTCGGCCGGGTTGGGATCGACCTGTTCGCTGGGCCGACAGAAACACTGATCATTGCCGATGAGACGGTGGACGAGGACTTTTGCGCCGCTGATCTGCTGGGTCAGGCAGAGCACGGGCCGAGTTCACCGGCGATTTTCCTGACCAATTCCGAAGACCTGGCCCGGCGCACACTGGAGGCGGTAGACCGGCAATTGGCGTGGCTACCCACGGCCGATGTCGCCGGTGCGGCTTGGCGCGACTATGGCCAAGTGATTGTCTGCGACAGCTATGATGAGATGGTGGCGGTCGCCGACGACATTGCCTCTGAACACGTCCAGGTCATGACTGAGGACCCAGACTATTTCCTCGATAACATGACCAATTACGGCGCGCTTTTCCTTGGCCAGGAGACGAATGTGTCCTTCGGTGACAAGGTTATCGGCACCAACCACACGCTGCCGACTATGAAGGCGGCGCGTTATACTGGCGGCCTTTGGGTTGGCAAATTCCTGAAGACATGCACCTACCAACGCGTGACCAAGCAGGCCTCGGTCATGGTCGGCGAATATTGCTCGCGCCTGTGTGCCCTTGAGGGGTTTGCAGGCCATAAGGAGCAAGCAGACATCCGCGTGAGACGCTATGGTCAACAGCCCGCAGAGACCGAAAGCGCCTGAAGCACAGGCGCGCCCTAGCTCGGGGCGTCGGCGCCGCGCGACGTCCTATGACGTCGCCCGCCTGGCCGGCGTTTCTCAATCGGCAGTTTCGCGCTGTTTTAAGCCGGGCGCCAGCGTGTCGAAGGCCATGCGCAGCAAGGTGATGCGGGCGGCCGAAACGCTGCACTATCGCCCGAATGCCATCGCCAGGGGGCTGATCACACAGCGGTCTCATCTTATCGCCGTCCTCGTTTCAGGACGGTTGAATTTTGATTATCCCGAGGTTTTGTTTCGACTGACGGAGGCTTTGTCCGCACGCGGTCTTCGGGTGCTGCTCTTCACCGTCGATAGCGAGGCAGACGCCGAGGGCGTGATCGAACAGGCCTGGCAGTTCCAGGTTGACGGGGTCATTTCGGCCTCGCACCTGTCACGCCGCCAATATGAGACGCTGACCCAGCGGCAGGTGCCCGTGGTGTTTTTCAATCGCTACTTCACCAATATGCCAACCGACATTGTCTATTGCGACCCGGCGCGCCAGGTTGGCGAACTCGTTGAGCGTTTGGTTGGCCTGGGGCACTCCCGCTTCGCGCTTATCCGGGGCCCGAAGGCAAATATGGTCAGCCAGGAGCGTGAGCGGCTCGTTGAGGCCGCCCTTGCCGACCAGAACGTGAACGGGCCGGCGGCGTTTTTTGGCGATTTCTCTTATGAGAGCGGGGCCCTTGCGGCCGATGCGCTGCTGACGGGCTCCGAGCCACCGACGGCGATTATCTGCGCGAACGACATGATGGCCATGGGTTGCCTGGACCAAACCCGCCATCGCCTTGGGCGTGCGGTGCCCGGCGATGTGTCGATTGCGAGTTTCGACGGCACCCACATGTCACAATTTGCCAGCTATGAGATCACCACCATTCGCCAGCCCATCGTGCGTATGTGCGAGGCGGCCGTTGAGCTGATGTCCAGCCGCGCACACGACCCTGGAGCGGAGCGCGAAAAGCGAGTGTTTGAAGCCCAGCTTCTGCCGGGCAGCTCCATTGCCGAGGCCCCGGCCTGACGGTATGACTTCGTATGCAAAACGGAGGTATCCCATGGCGCGTGCGTCCGACCGCATCCTGACGACCCACGTAGGAAGCTTGCCGCGGTCAGCCGAAGTGACGCGCTATGTTTTCGCCGCTGAGAACGGCGAGCCGTTCGATCAGGCCGCGTTTGACGCCGTGTTGTCAAAGGCGGTCAGCGCTGTCGTCGAACGCCAGGTCGCAGCGGGCATCGATTTGGTTAGCGATGGCGAGATGAGTAAGATCTCCTACGCCACTTACATTAAAGACCGCATCACTGGCTTTGATGGCGACAGTCCGCGGCGCGCGCCTGCAGACTTGGAGGCGTTTCCAGGCTTCCTCAAACGCCAGGCTGCGGGCGGGGGCACGCCGACCTATCGCCGGCCGCGGTGTGTCGGCGAAATCAAGGTCAAAAGCATGGCGCCTCTTGAGGCCGATCTTGCGCGTTTTGCCCACGCCCTAGCGCCAGCGCCGCCCGCGGGCAGCTTCATGAATGCGGCCAGCCCAGGCGTGATTGCCCTGTTTCAGCCCGACGACTTCTACGGCGACGAGGACGCCTATCTCGAGGCCCTCGCCGAGGCCATGCGGCCCGAATACGAGGCGATCGTTGCCGCAGGCCACGTGCTGCAACTCGACAGTCCAGACCTGGGGCTCGGCCGCCACATGATGTTCAAGGACCGCCCGCTGGAGGACTATCGCCGCCTCGCCGGCCGGCACGTGGAGGTCATGAACCACGCCCTGCGCAATATCCCCGCTGACCGGGCCCGCATGCACATTTGCTGGGGCAACTATGAAGGCCCGCACCATTGCGATGCGCCGATGGAGGATGTGCTGCCGCTTGCCCTTGCCGCCAAACCCCAGGGCCTGCTGTTTGAAAATGCCAATCCCCGCCATGGCCATGAATGGACCGTTTTTAGGGATGCCGAGCGCGCCGGGCAATTGGCCGACAAGGTGCTGATTCCGGGCGTCATCGACTCGACCACAAACTTCATTGAGCACCCCCGGCTTGTGGCCGAGCGGATTGACCGGTTCGTTCAGATGGTGGGGCCAGAGCGTGTGATTGCCGGTACAGATTGCGGCTTTTCCACCTTCGCAGGGTTCGGCGCGGTGGATGAAGACATTGTCTACGCCAAGCTTGCGGCGCTCGGCGAAGGCGCAGCGCTCTCCTCAGAGCGACATATGTCATGGGCTTGAAAGCTGCCCTTCGCGATCGCGCGCCGCTTATCGGCACTTTTCAGAAAACGCCGAGCGCTGTGGTGAGCGAGGTGCTCGGGCAGACAGGGCTGGATATGGTGTGCCTGGACGCTGAGCACGCGCCGTTCGACCGCGGCGACTTGGATGCCTGCATTCTCGCCCTTCGGGCTGCGTCTATGTCCAGCTTGGTCAGGATCCAGGCGAACCGGCCAGAGTACATTCTCAACGCGCTCGATTGCGGCGCGGAAGGCGTGCTGGTGCCCCATGTGATCACAGGCGAGGATGCTGCTGCCCTGGGCGGCCAGGCCCATTTCGGAACGGGGCGCGGCTATGCCGGCTCCACGCGAGCGGCAGCCTATGGCGCCCGGGCCATGCCAGAGCATATCAGCAGGAGCGCCGATGAGACCGTGGCCATCGCCCAGATCGAAGACGCAGAAGCGCTGGAATGCCTCTCGGACCTCTTCGACGCACCGGGCGTGGACGGGTTCTTCATCGGCCGGGCAGATCTGACGGTTTCGCTTGGCGCGGCCAGCCCAGCTGCACCCGAAGTGATTGAGGCCGTCGAGATGATTTGCCGACAAGGCCAGGAGGCTGGCACTGCCATCGGAATGTTCACCGGCCAGATGGACGAGCTGGCCCATTGGCGCGCGCTGGGCGCGAGCTTTTTCCTCCTCGGATCAGACCATGGCTTTGTAAAGGCCGGCGCGGCTAATCTCCTTGCAGAAGGCAGCGTCCCTTAGGCGCTGCGCCGGAACGCCTGCGCTTGTGAAGCGTTGTGTGGGTACGCCTGCGATAAAAGGAGACCCCATGACGATTGGAACCATTGTTTATGCCCTCGCCGCCAGCACGTTTGTTGGTGCCCTCGGTTGGGCAGCTATGACCTACCTGAGGACCGAGCGCGATGCAGGAGTGCGGAGCGAGTAAACTCAATAAACACTCGATATACAAAAACGGCGACCGGTAACGCGGCCGCCGTTTTTGTATATCGAATGCGGAGTCCATTATCGGAACGCAGGTGCGGCCCATGCGTTGTTTAAGTGGTGACAACGCCAGCAAAAGGAGCACCCCAATGGACAAGGAACATATAAAGAGCGCAGTCAAAAAAGCCGAAGGCGAAGTGAAAGAGGCCGTCGGTGAGATGACGGGCGACGCATCGCTTAAGGCCAAGGGCAAGGCGGATAAGGCCGAAGCCGAGGCACGCGATGCTGCAGGCGACCTGAAAGACGCCGCCAAGTCCTAACTGACACCGTTCCCCAAAAGAAAAGGGAGGCCGCTGGCCTCCCTTTTTTGTATGCGCTTAAAGCCCGCCGCCTAATCGTTGAGTTCTTCCTCAACCGTCTCCGAGGCGTCTTTGATGCGGTCACCAACATATTCGGTGTCCTCGCCAATGCCTGCGACCGTGTTACAGGCTGCGGCGCCGAACAGCAGGCCTGCAGCGGCGATCGATTTCAGAAGTGCTTTCATGATGCTCATCCTTTCTCGTTGGATATTAATGAAACGCGGTCTGCGGCGCCCGGTTCCCGCCTTAGGCGGCCTTCGCGCGGTGCGCGCTGCGGCGCGTGATCAGCGCTTCAAAGGCGTTCAAATGCTTGCGCAGCACGTCGCGCGTGGGCTCATGGACCAGCCTGTTCTCTTCAAACCGTTCGTAGGCAAACGCCACCGCCACTTCCGGGCGCTGCATCACATCGGCTTGCAGGGCCACGAAGATTTGGCGCAGTGGATACTGGGCGCGGATGCCGCCCATGGGCGAGGGACTCGCCGACATGAGAGACACGGGGAGGCCCTCGAAGGGCTGATCGTCGACCCGCGAGAGCCAGTCGATCGCGTTCTTCAACACACCTGTCACGCCGTAATTATACTCAGGCGACGCGATGATCAGGCCATCTGCGCTGCGCAGCGCCTTTGCCAGGTGTTCGACTGGTCCTGGAAACCCATCTTGCTCCTCGATGTCTTGGCTGTAGTGGGGCAGGTCCTCAAGACCGGACAAGTGCTCAAAGCGCCAGTCGGCGGGGGCGGTATCTTCGGCTGCCCTCAAGAGCTGCGCGTTCACAGAACCGCGCCTGAGGCTGCCGCATAGCGTGGCAATTGAATAGGTCATTGTTATTCCTTCCTTTCTTGAGACTGGGTTGGGGCCGCCCGGGTCAGCCGGGCGCGCGACCCGCTGCGCAGAGCCGCTGGCGCGCGCCCGAGGGGCCCGGCGCCACTTTGCATTGCAGCCCCCTATCGTGCCGGTCGGTTTACTGGCTCCGGCGCACTTCTGAGTGGCTTTTCAGCACCGTCTGCCCGTCTTTTTGTTTGATCTTATAGGCTGGGCAGTCTTCGCTCGCCTCTCGGGTCACTTGCGTGCCAGCAATGTGGAGCGTGCGTTTTTGGGTGTACACCGCATCGATCTCGCCGACCGCGGTGCCTTTGCCCCAATCCCACTCGACCTCAGTGCCTTTTTCATATCCAGCCATCTTCCGTCCTTTTATCTGATGCCCTGGGCGACCATGGCGCGGGCTACGGTTTTGAAGCCGGCGATGTTGGCGCCCCGGGCATAGTCGATCTTTCTGCCCTGGCCGCAGCCTTCCTCGGCGCACTGGTCGTGGATGTCCGACATGAGCGTTTTGAGGGCATCGGCAATCGTGTCGCGCGCCACCGAACGCCGGCGCCGATTTTGCCAGATTTCGAGGCCCGAGACCGCAACGCCGCCGGCATTGGCCGCCTTGGCAGGGCCGAAAAGGCAGTCGCTTTTACGAATGACGTCGCGGGCGCCTGCCGTGAGCGGCATGTTGGCGCCTTCCGCAATGGCGATGCACCCGTTTTCTAGGAGTTGCTTCGCGGCATCTGCGTCTAACTCGTTTTGGGTCGCGCAGGGGAGGGCGACATCGCAGGCCACGCGCCATGGCGCCTCCCCCTCATGCCAATCGGCGCCGAACTCAGCGCAAAAGTCCTCAAGTGTGCCGCCTGAACCGGATTTGAGGTCACGGACCCAGGCGAGTTTCTCTGTGGTGAAGCCCTCTTCGTCGACCACAAGGCCTTTGCTGTCGGAGAGCGTAATCACCTTCGCGCCGCGGGCAATCGCCATTTCGGCGGCGTAGGTTGCCACATTTCCGGCGCCTGAAATCGCAACACGAAGCCCGTCCAGGTCGCGGCCCGCTGCTTCGAGCATTTCCTGCAGGAAGTAAATCACGCCATAGCCTGTGGCTTCGGTGCGCATTTCGCTGCCGCCATAGGAAAGCCCTTTGCCAGTCAGCACGCCCTGGTGATTGCCGGTAATCCGCCGGTAGGCACCAAACAGATATCCGATTTCCCGTGCGCCGACGTTGATGTCGCCAGCCGGGATGTCCCGGTCTGGGCCGATGTGGCGATGAAGCTCCGTCATCATCGCCGCGCAAAAGCGTTCAATTTCCGCGTCACTGCACCCAGATGGATCGAAGTCAGCGCCGCCTTTGGCACCGCCCATGGGCAGGCCGGTGAGCGCGTTTTTGAACGTCTGTTCGAAGCCAAGAAACTTTAGGACCGAAGGCGTCACCTTCGGGTGGAGCCTCAAGCCGCCCTTATAGGGCCCGATCGCGCCATTGAACTGGACGCGGTAGCCGCGGTTGACCGCCACCGACCCGTCGTCTCGCTCCCAAACGATGCGGAACGAAATCACGCGATCGGGCTCTGTGATCCTCTCCAGCAGACAGGCATCCTGAAATGCCGGCGTGTCGTTGATGATGGGGATGATGTCCTGGGCAAGCTCACGCACAGCTTGGTGAAATTCGGTCTCCCGGGGTGCGCGCTTTTCCAGCGCGTCCATGAAGGGGTCGAGGCAGTAGGAATTTGGCATGTCTTGAGAAACGCAATGCGCCTTTTCGATCCTGGTTATGCAAGCGGGCCGGCGCCTTAACGACAGGGGCGCGGTTTGCCCGCTCCTGCGTGTTTGGCGTCTTGCAGCTCACTTCTGCCGTATTAACGCGGCTCACACCGCAAGGTTCCAGGGCCTGGGTCCGCCAAAGGAGGCCGACAAAAAGCCCCGACGCTGGGCGCCGGGGCAGGTTTGATGTGTGTAATTTCAGTGCGCTTCGTCTTACGCGGTGTCTGGCAGGATCACGCTGTCGATGACGTGAATGACCCCGTTTCCGGTTTCGATATCGGCAGCAATAATTTTTGCGTCGCCGATCGAGACGCTGTCGTCTTCACGCGTAATCTCCAGCTCAGTTTCGTTGAGCGAAATGACCTCTAAGCCGGCTTCGGGAATGCGGTCTGAAGTGAACTGCCCAGATGCCACGTGGGCCTGCAAGATTGTGATCAGCTCATCCCGCCCATCCTCAGAAGCCAAGTATTCAAGCTTTGCCTCGGGCAATTTCGCAAAGGCTTCGTCGGTCGGCGCGAAGACGGTGAACGGGCCATCGCCGGAGAGCGCGTCAGTCAAACCCGCCTCCACCACGAGCTGCGTGAGCGTATCAAAGCGGCCATCGTTCGACGCGACATCGATGATCGTTGCGGGGCCGGTTTCACCCTCGCGTGTGGGCGCAGTGTTCGTCTCTTGCTGCACGTCATATGACGGGCTGTCGGGGCTGATCCTCGTGAGGCCGTTCTTGACCAAAACCAAGCGTTTGGCGTCGGTCACGCGCTGAATTTCGGGAGTTGCCTCGATGTCCGCGTCGACCATCGGTTCGGCCAGCGCTGCCGGCGCGGCGATCAACGACACGAGTGCGGTGGATAACATCAAGCGTTTCATAAGTGTCCTTTCTGTTGCTGAGCGACGATGCTCAAAAGATCAACGCATGGGCCTTGGAGGTGTTCCGAATATCGTTAACGCAACAGCCGGCCCGAGCAGGACCGGCTGTTAAACTTCGGCGCTTTCAGGGCGGTGCGGCTCCGTTGCTATGCGAGGAGGCAAGGCCGCGCGGGTTGTGCGATTGCAGACTTAGCCGACCGAGCGCCCGCGAAGCGCGCGAACCACAAACGACAGCACGAGAAGCACAAGAAAAACAAAGAACAGGATCTGTGCAATTCCGGCCGACGCGCCGGCAATGCCGCCAAATCCGAAGGCTGCCGCCACGATAGCCAATAGAAAGAAAGCGAGTGCCCATCCAAGCATTTGAAGTCTCCTGTGGTTTTCCATTGTCGGCGCATTTGCCGATACCCTGTTAACGAATTCGCCCGTCCAGGGTTCCCGAAATCACCGCCAATAGGATCAGCGCCGGCCTCCGATGACCGGGCGGCGACCGGACTGCAGACACCCTGGTGACCGCGCCAGCGCTCGAATCGGAACGCTCGCCAGGTTTGTGCGTTCGCTTATCATGCTGAAAAAACTCGACTTATTCCTGACACCGCCGGCCCGCAACGTACAAACTGCGCCGGACTCCACGCCCCCAGAGGCGCTAGAGGCCGTCTCTGAAATGGCCGACACGACGTCGGAAGCGGCGCTCACTTTGTTTCAGTGGATCAGCTCCGGGCAACGGGAAGCCTTGATCGCCCTGGCCATCGCGACCGGTGCGGCATTGCTTTTATTCCTTGCCCGAGCCGGCCTCCTCAGGGTGCTGCCCAGGCTTCCCAGGCGCGATCCGTATTCGCTTAGCGCCATTTTGCGCCGCATGGTCGAGCGCGTGCGCACCTACTTTATCCTGACAGCATCGCTGCTCGTCGCTCAACACTTTGTCGGCTTCCCAGAGCCGGTGGAGGCGGGCATCCAGATCATCTTTGTCCTGGCGAGCGTGGTCCAGGTTGCCGAGCTCGTTCAGGAGGCTGTGGTTTCGTCGATTAAGCGCAGCGCAGCGAGAAATTCGGGCGACGCAGCGGCCATGGCTTCAGCCGTGAATGTGATGAAGTGGCTCGCCAGCGTTGCGATCTGGTCCGTTGCACTGCTGCTGATCTTGGACAATATCGGCGCCGATGTGACCGCCCTGCTTGCTGGTCTGGGTATCGGCGGCGTGGCGATCGGCCTTGCTGCCCAGGGCATTTTCCAAGACCTCTTCTCTGCCCTGTCGATCATTTTCGATCGCCCCTTCCAGCGCGGCGACGCCATCAAATACGGCGACACATGGGGGCGCATTGAAGACATCGGTCTGAAGACAACCCGTATCCGCTCGATCAATGGCGAACAGATCATTATCTCTAACACCAATCTCCTTGATCTGGAGATCCACAACATGGCGCGGATGCCCAAGCGCCGCGTCGATAGCGGTTTCGGCATTGTCTATTCCACGCATCCCGACGTCGCCGACAGGGTGGTGGGTATGGTCTCCAAGCTTGTGAATGAGATGGACGGGGTAGAGCTTGAATGCTGCAATTTCCTCGGCTTTGGCGACAGCAGCCTCGATTTCGAGCTGATTTTCTACTCGCTCAATCCTGATTACCGGCGCTCCAAAGCGGTGACCTCAAAACTGCTTCTGGCGGTGTTTCGAATGTTCCATGAAGAGGGCATCGAGTTTGCGTTCCCGACGCAAACGATTCACCTGGCTTCTGTGCCAGGCGAGGCGACGGGCGAGATTGCCGGCGCCGTCGAGCGGTCGCTCCAACGCGTGACCATAGGCCAGGCGGCGTGACCTCAGGCCGGCCATGTCTCGCGGCGCGGTCGCGCGTTCCGAAATTTGTGCGGAACCACCTCCGGCCTGCTGCGTTGATTACCATAGCAACACCGGAGCACGGACGATGAAAACACTCACCGCTTGCCTCTTGGCCCTTGGCGCCCTGTCCCTGACAGCGTGCGACGCCAATGATGGTCCGGTCGAAGAGTTCGCCGAAGACGTGGACAACGTCGTGGAGCCGCGCATCGAAAGTGCTGAAGACCAGCTGGAGAATGCTGCCGACGA
>JBCDJY010000004.1:0-198584 GCA_038747245.1 Pseudomonadota bacterium
ATCGAGCACGCTGGCGCGGCGCCCCACCAGGGCTGGCGGATAGCCCAGCCGGATCACGCGGCGCGCGGCGCTGCGGACAAGGCCCAGCCGGCGGCGCTCCAGGCGCCGGGCGATGCGGGCGGCATAGCGCTCGGGCGCCTCCAGCGCCGCGGCCAGGGCGGCAAACCGGGCCGCTAGGCGCTGGGCCGACACGACGGGGTCTGGCGCTGGGCCAGCCAGCATGAAGGCGGCGCCCGGCCGTGGTGTTCCAGGCAGGGGCAGGGCCGGCAGCGGGGTGGCGGAGACCAGATTGAGGCAATTGACCGGGGCGTAGGGCGGATCGGTGATGCAGAAGCTCGGCAGGCTGGGCGCCGCAGTGGCGGGCTTGGGACCTGCTTTGGGATCCGGCTCAGCGGCCGGCGTCTTCGCCCGCGGCGCCAGCACCACGTCGCCGGCCATCGCCACCAGCAACCGGCGCACGAACATCTCCAGATACAACACCTCGCGGCAGGCTGCCCGCCAGGCCGCGCGCAGCATGTAGCCGCAGGCCAGGCCCTGGGGGCCGGCCAGCTCGCGGGCGCTGTCGAGCCTGCGGGCAGCAAACCCGAAGCTCCAGGCCAGGCTCTCTCGATCCATCGTGTCCATGGCCGGGAGACTAACCCAGCGCCCACCCCGGTCGGATAGGGGCCGGCCTATCCACGGGATAGGGGCGCGGCTGGATTGGATTTTTCGGCCCGGCCCGTGCTATCGCCGCGCCATGGCACAGGCAGAATTGTTCCTTGGCGGCGCCCGGTCAGGCAAGAGCGCGCGGGCCCTCGCCCGGGCCGAGGCGGCTGGCACGCGCCGCCTCTTCATTGCCACCGCAGAGGCCCTGGACGCGGAAATGGCCGACCGGATTGCCCGCCACAGGGCCGAGCGCGGGGCCGGCTGGACGACGCTCGAAGCGCCCCTCGACCTTGCCCCGGCTTTGCAGGCCGCCGGCGGGAGCGCCGATGTCTGCCTCATCGATTGCCTGACGCTTTGGCTGTCGAACCTGATGCACCATGGCCGGGACGTGGCCGCGGAGACCGAGGCGCTGTGCACCGCTGTGGCGTGCGCGCCGGTGCCCATCCTGATGGTGTCCAACGAAGTTGGCCTCGGCCTGGTGCCGGAAACCCCGCTTGGCCGCGCCTTCCGCGATGCCCAGGGCCGGCTGAACCAAGCCGCCGCCCAGGTGTGCGGCCGGGTCGAGTTTGTCGCCGCTGGGCTGCCCATCGCGCTTAAGGGCTGAGCGCGCGGACAAGGCGCGCTTCCGCCTCCGCGCTGGCCGGCAAGCCGATGCGCAAATGATGCTGAGACCAGGCGAACCGGCGCACATAGATGCCCGCCTCTGCCAGGCGGCGAAACCGGTCATGGGCGCGGGCTACGCGCGCGTAGCGGAACAGGGACGTGCCGCCAGCCAGCGCCAGGCCGGCCTGCTCCAGCACCTCGTCCAGCCGAGACGCAGCCTCGCCGAGCCGGCGCCGCGTGGCCGCCTGCCACGCCGCGTCGCCATAGGCCCGCGCGCCAATCTCTAGGGCTGCGCCAGAGACCGGCCAGGCCCCAAGGCGCGCCGCCAGGGCCCGGCGGACCTGCGCCGGGGCCAGCACAGCGCCAAGGCGCAGGCCGGCCAGTCCATAAAACTTGCCAAAGGAGCGCAGGATGATCAGCCCATCGGCGCCGGCGCGGCCCGCCAGGCTGGCGCCGGGGTCAAGGTCGGCAAAGGCTTCGTCGAGAATGAGAAAGCCGCCCCGGCTGGCAAGCGCGCGGCGGGCGGCCTCTAGGGCGCCAGGCTCGAAACATCGCCCGTCGGGATTGTTGGGCTGGGCGAGGACCACTGCGTCGACCTGGCCGGCCAGGGCGAGCGGGTCTTCAGTCTCGATCAGCGCCGCCCCGGCCCGGCGCCAAGCCGCGCCATGGTCGCCATAGGTGGGTCGCAAAAGCGCGACGCGTCGCGGGGCGATGACGCCCGGCAAGAGACGGATCGCAAGCTCGCTTCCCGGCGTGAGGACAAGCGCCTCGGCCGGCGCGCCGATGGCGGCGGCCATGGCCCGGCGGCAGGCGGCTTGGCCCGCGGCGGTGGGCAGGTTGGCGAGGGCGCGGCCCGATATGGCCGTGTCGCCATAGGGCCAGGGGTTGATGCCGGTGGACAGGTCAATCCAGGGCTGCGGCGCCTGGGGATAGGCCGCGCCCATCGCGTCGAGCGCGCCGCCATGGGTGAGATCGCGGCTCATGGCGCGGCCGGCCTGGCCAATTGCCCTGCAGCCAGAAGAGCCAGGATGAGCGCCGCAAGCATGAGGGCGCGCCGGTAGAGCGCGAGCCCGGCGGCCATGTCACGCGGCCCCGGGTCGCGGGCGCCGGCATTGAGCCACGGCTCCTGGCGGCCCTCACTGCCATAGGCGCGCGGGCCCGAAAGCCGCACGCCAAGGGCGCCAGCCATGGCCGCCTCGGGCCAGCCGGCATTGGGCGAGCGGTGGCGCCGCGCGTCCCGGGCCATCACGGCAAAGGCGCGCGGCCGGCCGCTGGCCAGGGCGATGAACACGCCCGTCAGCCGGGCCGGGATCAGATTGGCGGCGTCGTCCAGCCGGGCGGCAAACCCGCCATAGGCCGCGTAGCGCGCGCTGCGGTGGCCGATCATGGAGTCCAGCGTGTTGATGGCCTTGTAGGCCGCAAGCCCAGGCAGGCCGAACAGCGCGCCCCAGAAGAGCGGCGCAATGACCCCGTCGGAGGCGTTCTCGGCAAGGCTTTCCAGGCCGGCGCGGGCAATGGCGGCCGCATCCAGCTGGCTCGGGTCTCGGCCAACAATCTGGGCGACCGCGCCGCGCGCCTCATCCACGTCTCCAGCGGCCAGGGGCGCGGCCACGGCGGCGACATGGGCGTGCAGGCTGCGCGAGGCGAGGAGGCTGGAGGCGGCCAGGGCCTGAGCGGCGGCGCCCCACACAGTGTCGGGCAGCGCCGCCGCCAAAGCCCAGGCCAGGCCTGCAGACCCCGCCACGAGGGCCAGGGTGGCCGCCGCGCCGGCGGCGTAGCGCGCGCCATGGGGCAGCGCCTGGCGGTTCAGCGCCCGCTCCAGGCCCGACACCGCCGCGCCGAGCCAGACCACGGGGTGGCGCGCGCGCCGGTAGAGCCAACCCGGCCAGCCCGAGGCAAGCTCCATCGCCCAGGCGAGCAGCATCAGGCCGGCGCCGCTCATGGCGCGCCCGGCTGCCACCCCGGCAGGCGCGCCAGGGCAAACAGCGCGTCGAGGTCAACCGCGGCGGCCACCCCATCGGCCAGGGCGTCCAGGGCGGTCTCCACTTCGGCGCCATAGTTCAGCGTCGTGGACGGCGCAGCGCCCTGGCGGGCGAGCCAGGCACGGCGGAACCCATCGCTGGCAAACACGCCGTGGACATAGGTGCCCTGGATGCGGCCATCGGGGCTGGCGGCGCCGTCATTGCGCCCGCTTAAATCGGCAAAAGGGCGGGCGGTATCTGGCCCGGTGGTGGCGCCCATATGGATCTCGTAGCCTGAAATCGGCGCGCCGCTGGCTGCGCATGTGCCCGTCACCGGGGCGACGGTTTTCTCCGCGCCCATGGCGGTGTCGACGTCCAGCAGGCCAAGCCCCGCAACCGTGCCGGCAGGGCCGTCGACGCCCTGGGCGTCGGCAATGGTGCGCCCGAGCATTTGGTATCCCCCGCACAGGCCGAGCACGCGCCCGCCGGCCCGGGCATGGGCGATGATGTCATGGTCCCAGCCATTTTGGCGCAGGAAGGCAAGGTCACCGAGGGTGGATTTGGTGCCGAACAGGATGATGAGGTCGGCGCTGCGCGGGATTGCGCGTCCTGGCGCGACCCATTGGAAATCGACGCCGGGCTCCATACGCAGGGGGTCGGCATCGTCGAAATTGGCGATCCGGCTCAGCATCGGCGCGGCAACCTTCAGGGCGCCAGGCGCCGCAGCGCTGGGCTGGCCCAGGGCGACGGCGTCTTCTGCCGGTAGGCGCGCGGGCGCCGGGAGCCAGGGAATGACCCCGAAACAGGGCCAGGCCGTGCGCGCCTCGATCTCGGCGACGCCGCCATCGAAAAGGGACCGGTCGCCGCGAAACTTGTTGACGAGGAAGCCGCCAATCATCGCCGCATCTGCGGGGTCGATGACCGTCTTGGTGCCCACAAGGCTCGCGATCACGCCGCCCTTTTCAATGTCGCCGACCAGGCAAACCGGCACGCCGGCGCGGCGGGCAAATCCCATATTGGCGATGTCGCCGCCGCGCAGATTGATCTCTGCCGGGCTGCCGGCCCCTTCAACGATGATCAGGTCATGGCGCGCGGCCAAGCGCTCAAAACTCTCCATCACCGCGCCCATCAGCCGGCCGCGCCCAGCCATATAGTCGCCGGCCTCCATGGCCTGCACAGGCCGGCCATGGACCACCACTTGGGAGGCCCGGTCGGTCTGGGGCTTCAGGAGCACGGGGTTCATGTCAGTGTGGGGGGCAAGGCCGCTTGCCAGGGCTTGCAAGGCCTGGGCGCGGCCGATCTCTCCCCCATTCGGGCAGGCGGCGGCATTGTTGGACATGTTTTGCGGCTTGAACGGGGCAACGCTGAGGCCGCGGCGGCGGCCGATCCGGCAAAACGCTGCGGTGAGCACCGACTTGCCCACATCAGAGCCGGTGCCCTGGAGCATCAGGGCCCGGGCCGTCATAGCGGGCCTTCCAGCTCGACCCGCCGCCCGTCGACGCGGGCGTGCAGGCCGTACACCGCCTCCAGTCGGGCCGCCGTCAACGTGTCTTCCGGCGGGCCATCGGCCAGCAAACGACCTGCTTTCATCCAGATCAGCCGCGAGGCATAGCGCGCGGCCATCTGGATGTCGTGGAGCACCACCAGGGCGCCGCCGCCTTGGCCGACGAATTCGGCGATGAGATCCAGGATGCGAAACTGGTGGCGCGGATCCAGGGCGGCGGTGGGCTCGTCGGCGACCAGGAGCGGGGCCTCAGCGGCAAAGGCACGGGCGCAATGCATGCGGGCCAGCTCTCCGCCTGAAAGCGTGTCGGCCGCCCGGCCGGCCAGGGATGCCAGGTCGCAGGCCGCCAGGGCGCGGTCGACGGCCGCGGCATCGGCCCCGCGCAGCCGGCCCATTGCGGCGCCGTGGCTAAACCGGCCCAGGGCCACCACGTCGCGCACCCGGTTGGGCCAGGCCAGGGGGCGAATTTGCGGCAAGTAGGCCACGCGGCGGGCCCGGTCTCCTGGGCTCAGCGTGCGGGTGTCCTCGCCGCTAAGGCGCGCCCCGCCGCCGCTGGGCGCATCCAGGCCAAGGCTTGCGCGGATAAGGCTGGTCTTGCCCGCCCCGTTCGGGCCGAGCAGTGCAACGAACTCACCGGGGGCCAGGGTGAAGCTCGCCCCATCCACCAAAACGGCCTGGTTCACCTGGACCGACAAAGACGAGACGATCAGTTCAGTCATGAACGGCGCGCCTTTGCATGGCGATCCAAACGAACACGGGCGCGCCGATCAGGGCCGCAACGACGCCGAGTTTCAACTCCCCATCGGTGGGCATGATGCGCACGCCAATATCGGCGACCACAAGGATGAGACCGGCCAGCAGGGCCGACGGAATGAGCGAGCGGGCCGGGTCGTGGCCGACCAGGGGGCGCACCAGGTGCGGCGCGACGATTCCAACAAAGCCGATGGCGCCGGCCAGGGCGACCGACGCGCCGGTGGCCAGGCCGGCGCCGAGCACGGTGAAAATGCGTTGCCGGCGCAGGTCCAGGCCAACGCCGCTGGCGGCGTCCTCGCCCAGGGTGAGGGCTGACAGGCCGCGCCCGGTGGCCAGCAGGATCGCCGACCCCGCGACCAGGAAAGGCAGCGCCAGGCCGATTTCGTCAAAGCTGCGATTGGCGACCGAGCCCAGCATCCAATTGATCATGTCCGACAGGGAAAACGGATTTGGCGCCAGGTTAAGAAGCAGGCTCATGAGGGCGCCGGCAAAGCTCGACAGGCCAACCCCGATAAGGATCAGCGTGACCACAGAGCGGGTGCGGATGGCCGCGAAGGCCAGCAGCGCAGTGGCGGCCAGGGCGCCGGCAATCGCCGCCAAGGGCAGGACCCAGGCGCTGATCGCCACCAGCCCATAGTAGAGCGAAACGGTGGCGGCCAGGGACGCGGTGGCCGAGACGCCGAGCACGCCGGGCTCGGCCAGGGGATTGCGCAAGAGGCCCTGGAGCGCCGCGCCGCTAAGGCCCAGGGCGGCGCCGACGAGGAACGCGGCGGCCGCCCGCGGCAGGCGGATGGACCAGACCACGAGCCGGTCGCCGGTCTCGGCCCCGCCGAGAAACGCGGCGAGCACCCGGCCGGCCGGAAGGGGCGTCGAGCCGAGGAGGCAAGCGGCGAATATGGCCAGGAGGCTGGCGGCCAGGAGGCCGGGCGTCAGGGCGCGGGCCGGCGTCATGGCGGCGCAGCGGCGGCCAGGGCTTCGACCGCGTCCATCAGGAACCAGGCGCCGCAGGCCGTCCAGGCGCCTTGCAGGGGCACGGTGCCCGGGCCGTCAAGCTGGGCGCGGGCGACCGGGTGGCGCGCCGCGCTCCAGGCATTGGGGTGGTTGGTCAAGGTCTCGAAGAAGGAGGCGACCACCAGGCCCGGCTGTTCATAGGCCAGGCGCTCCAGCGGCAGGGCGCGCCAGCCCCGGGCGGTCTCGAAATTCTCAAGGCCGGCAGCGGTGAGCATTTCGTGGATGAGCGAGCCCGGCCCCGTCGTCACGCCGGCCGGTGTCATGTAAAGGGCGGTGACGCCTCGGGCGCGGGGCCCAGCGGCGGCCAAACGCGCGCGGAAATTGGCCAGCACCGCTGCCCCGCGCTCGGCCTGTCCGAGGCCGGCGGCCATGTGCTCGATGATGGCTGCAATTGAGGTCGGCGCGCCGTCGTCCAGTGTGGTGGCCCATCCCACTTGGAGGACCGGGATGCCCGCGCGCTGGAAGAACGCGGCCGCATTCGGCCCGCCGCCATGGGCGCGCACCACCAGGTCGGGCCTCAGCACAAGCACATCTTCGGCCACAGGGCGCACCGTGGGCAGGCCGCGGGCGGCGGCGCGCATATGGGAGAAGTCGGCCCCCGCATCGGGCGAGACCGCCAGGATTTGCGCCCGGTCTGCCAGTTTGAGCACGTATTGGTCGGCGCAATAGTCGAGGCTGACGATGCGCATGGGCCGCGCGCCGACTTCAGTGGCAGCGCCTAGGCCTGTCTCCCGGCCCGTTTCCAGCACTGGCGGCGCGTCCCCGCCGCTGCACGCCGCAAGCACCGCGCAAACAAGGAAAGCCGCCAGCCTGACCATGGCCCTTAATACCGCAGGCGCACGCCGAGATAACCGGAAAGATCGGGCGTGCCGTAGCCAAGGATTTGCTGGTAATCCTCGTCGAACAGATTCTCGATCCGGCCAAACAGCTCGACCTGGTCATTCAGGTCATAACTGCCTGACAGGTCGACCCGGGTCCAGGCGTCGAGCGTCGTGCCATTGGTGTTGGGCTCTTCGCCATTATAGCGCACGAGCACTGCGCCCGAGGCCGGCCCGGGCGGGTCGATCGCCAAGGTGAGGTCGCCGGAATGCTCTGGCAGGCGCGAGAGCGCTTCGCCGTCGCCGTCCTCGGCATCGATATAGGCGTAGTCGACGGCCACGCCGAACCAGTCGGTAAACTGGTACGCGCCATAGATCTCCACGCCCTGGGAGGTCACCTCCGCAATGTTCTCATAGCCGCCCAGGGCAAATGAGAAATTGATCTGGTTTTCCGTGTCTTGGTCGAAATAAGTGATCCCGCCCTCGGCGCGGCCATCGGCCGAGCGCCAATCCAGGCCAATGTCGAACGCCTCGGAGGTCTCCGCCTCGAGGTCGGCATTGGGCGCGGTGGCGCCGCAGCAGAAAAAGGTCGTCTGGAACAGGGTCGGCGCCTTGAAGCCCTGGCCCCAGCTGGCGCGCAGGGTCACCGTATCGGTCGGGTTGAAGGCGGCCGCGACCCGGCCCGTGGTCTCTGTGCCGAAGCGCTCATGGTCGTCGACCCGGATCCCGGCGGTCAGGGTGAGCTGGTCGGTGGGCTGGACCTCATAGAGCGCAAACAGGCCGTCGATGGAGGTGTCATCGTCGCCGGACGATTGCTCCTCGCGCTCAGCGCCGAAGGCGAGCGTGTTGCGCGCGTCGATCTCCAGGGTGCCTTGGTAGCGAAAGATCGTGCGGTCACCCTCCGCGTCAAAGCTCGGCGCGCCGTCGGTGAAGTTGTCGCGGGTGATGTCGGAGTATCCGATGAGGGCGAGGTTCTCCAGCCGCCCGCCAAACAGCGAGCCGGTGAGGGTGATGTTGGCCGATAGCTCCTCGGTCTCGCTGACCTCGTCGCCGTCGGACACGCTGCCCTGGGCGGAGAAGTCGAAGCTGTCGAACTCCGATTCCGCATCTGTCCACAGCGCGTCCACAGTCACGCGCGCGTCGCCGGCAAGGTTGAGCGCGCCCTTGGCCGACAGGGTGAGGGCCTCATAGGCGTCGTCTTCAGCGTTGCCATTGTCCTCGTCGGCCTTGGAGATGCCATCGGACGAGGTGCCCACCAGGGCGAGGCGAAAGGCGCCGGTGTCATTGGCATTTTCCACCGATGCGCCGCCGCGAAACGTGTTGAACGATCCGTACTCGCCAAACACGCTGCCGCCGAGGCCGGGGTCTGGGCGCTTGGTCGTGATCGAGACGACGCCGCCAATGGCATCGGTGCCCCACAGGGTCGATTGCGGCCCTTTGAGGACTTCGATCCGGGCGATGTTCTCGGTGTCGAGGCGGGCAAAGTTGAAGCCGCCGCCCGGCGAGGTCGGGTCGTTGACGGGCACGCCGTCGATCAGCACCAGGGTTTGCTCGCTGGAGGCGCCGCGGATGCGCACGCTGGCCGAGCCGCCAAAGGCGCCATTGGAATTGATCGTCACGCCTGGCGCGGCGGCCACGGCGTCGAGGGCGAAATCAAAGCCCAGGGCGTCGATCTCTTCGGCGGTGATGATGGTGACGCTGGAGCCGACCTCGGTCTCGGTCTGGCCGAGGCGCGAGCCCTCAACGATGATCGGGTCAAGCGTGGTCTCGGCGGGCCCGGCGTCTTGCGCCAGGGCGGGCGAGGTGAGGGCCGGCAAGGACAGGGACAAGGAAACAGCGCCAATCAGCGCGGTGCGATACGACATGGGATCTACCCCCGGCGCGCCCCGCCGCCCATTGGAATCAGCGCGCCTTCAAAACGACGATCGGCCCCATGGGGCAAGCCCCATGCAGGCGGCCAGACCATGTGCTGCCGGCCCGGCCCCCGCGCAGCGCGCGCCGGCCCAGCTGGCGTGCCGTTTCAAAGGAGAGGATCTGGGCGTTTGCCCACCCTTCCCGCCCGCTGAGCGCTTTTCCCGGCGCCTGGACCAACGACGCGATGGCAGGTCTCCTGGCTCACCGATCAACGCCTCTGGCCGCCTTCCCAGGGCGGGGCCTTGCAGCCGCGCCCCAGTGGCATCATGGCCATCAGCTCCCGGCTGACAGTTGCGGGTACAGCGCCGGATTCCCACCGGCTTCCCTCTTAGCCCCCGATTAAGGCGGCACCATCTGCCCCGGCCTATGCTGCGCCCGCGCACACTTGTCAATTCTGGGGGTGGGGGGGGGTGGGGTGGTGCGCTTGGGAGGGGAGAAGGGGACATTGCGATCTGCCTTCCGAACCATGTATATCTAGATCATCCTCAGTCGCCTTAATTCGTAGTAGAAAGTGAATTGAAATCTGTGTACTTTAGCTCACAGATTGATGTTACTTATTTGCTCGAGTTTATATTAAAATGTCTACCAGAAAGTTTTTTGAGGAGCGCAGTGATCACTCCACGGTCAAAGCACGAATCGTTCAAAAGTATTTCGGAGCGTGGGCGAACATAGTGGTAGGTGCTGCAAACAGGTACGGCAGCGGCAAGATTGCGTACATCGACTTGTACGCTGGCCCCGGTCGATACAAAGATGGGGCGGCGTCGACTCCATTGCTCGTACTTCAGGAGGCGATCAAGAACGACCGCGTGCGAAACGCGCTAGTCGCTTTGTTCAACGACTTAGACGAGAACAATTCATCAACACTACAGACTGAAATCGACTCTCTCCCAGGGATTGAACAGCTCAAGTACAAGCCAACCGTTCAATCCAATGAGGTGGGCAAGGATGCGGAGGAATACTTTGCCAAAACGAAGATCATTCCATCGTTCACTTTCTTTGATCCCTTTGGATACAAAGGATTGTCACTCCGCTTGGTCAACGGTGTCATAAAAGACTGGGGATGTGATTGCGTTTTCTTTTTCAATTACAACCGCATCAATCCCGGACTTTCGAATGACAAGGTGAAAAGACATCTTGATGCGCTTTTCGGGGGAGAGCGCGCTGCGGCATTGAGGAGACAGGTGGATGGAGCGTCGCCCGCTATTCGACAGGAGCTTATCCTGCAAGAGTTGTCGAACGCCCTAGTTGAAATGGGCGGTAAATACGTACTGCCATTTCGGTTCAAGAATGACGCAGGCCGACTGACGCATCACCTGATATTCGTGTCAAAGCATTTCAAAGGATACGAGGTCATGAAAAGCATCATGCATGGCGAAAGTTCTACGGAAGACCAAGGCGTAGCTTCGTTTGCATACTCACCGGCGGACGAGAACATGCCTCTGTTGTTTGAACTGACCCGTCCTTTGAGTGAATTAGGTGGCATGCTTCTCGAAGAATTCGCTGGTCAAAGCATCACGATGAAGGAGATTTACCGTGCCCATAGCATCGGGCGTCCGTATATCGAGAAACACTACAAGGATGTTCTGGCAAGCCTTGAGAAAGACGAGAGGATCGCCGTGACCGACCCCGAAGGTAAAATTCGTCGTGGCTTTCCTTCAAGACTGATCGTGCGGTTCCCACGAGGCACAGTTTGATGGGTACGAACTCTAAAATCGAGTGGACGGAAGCTACATGGAACCCTGTGGCAGGTTGCAGTATCATCTCTCCTGGTTGCACCAACTGCTACGCAATGCGGATGGCTGAACGATTGGAGGCGATGGGACAGCCAAAATACGATAACCTCACTCGTCGTACCGGCGGTCGTCCCAAGTGGAATGGCAATATTCGTTTAGACTATAGTGCACTTGGAGTTCCAGGTGCATGGAAGCAAGGGCGAATGATCTTCGTGAATTCGATGGCCGACTTGTTTCACGAGGAAGTTCCTTTGTCCTTTATCAGAAAGGTTTTCAATGTGATGAGGCGGTGCCCTCAGCACACCTTTCAGGTTCTAACTAAGCGTTCCAAGCGACTAACTGAGCTTTCGCCTCAGCTTTATTGGGCGAAGAATATCTGGATGGGAGTTAGCGTGGAGAGCGCTCACTATGTCAATCGAATTGACCATCTTCGACTCACAGATGCGGCAATTAAGTTTCTATCGTTGGAACCGCTGATTGGCGATGTGGGACAAATTCAACTCGACCAAATCCACTGGGCAATAGCAGGAGGAGAAAGTGGTCCTGGAGCCCGCTTCATGGATCCGGAGTGGGTGCGATCGATTCGTGACCAGTGCCTAGCCAATGGCGTTGCATTTCACTTCAAACAGTGGGGTGGTGTGAACAAGAAAAAGACTGGAAGAGTCTTGGACGGAAGAACCTGGGATGAGTTTCCCATCCAGGCCGTCGCATAACGCCTCCAGAAAGGGGGCGACCTATCGTTCGCTTATGTCCCCTCTCGGGATCAAACAGTCTCACCCCCTCAAAAATCGATGCCGCGTTGGGCTTTTATTCCGGATTGGAAGGGGTGTTTGACCTCGCGCATTTCGGTGACGAGGTCGGCGTAGGCGCACAGCTCGTCCTTGGCGTCGCGGCCGGTGAGCACCACGCTGGTGCGCGCGGCGCGGGCGCGCAGGGCCTCCAGCACGGTGTCCACGGTGAGGTAATCATAGCGCAGGGCAATGTTGATCTCGTCGAGCACCACCAGGTCATAGGCGCCGCTCGTCATCATCTCGCGCCCCCGCGCGAAGGCGGCCGAGGCGGCGGCGATGTCGCGGTCGCGGTCCTGGGTGTCCCAGGTGAAGCCCTCGCCCATGGTGTGCCAGGTGACCGCCTCCAGGGCCTGGAAGAATTGCCGCTCGCCGGTGACCCATTTGCCCTTGATGAACTGGACCACGCCGACCCGATGCCCCCAGCCCAGGGCGCGGGCGATGACGCCGAAGGCCGAGCTCGATTTGCCCTTGCCATCGCCGGTGTGGACGAGGACGAGGCCGCGGCCGGGCTCGGCGGCCTGGCTCACCTTGCGGGCCTGCTCGGCCTTGAGCTTTTTCATCTTGTCGCGGTGGGCGTCGGCGTCGGTCATCGGGGCCTCCTCAGCGGGTTAAACGGTCACGAAGTGGCCAAAGTCGATATTGGTGGCAAAGCCTGCGGCGGTCTCCTCGGTGGCCAGGGCGGCCTTGATGACGCCGGAATGGGTGACCAGGAGGGCCGGCCCATCCTGGCTGCGATGATCGGCCAGGGCCTTAAGGGTGCGCGCGTGAAGCATGGCGACGCTTTCGCCGCCATGGGGGCGCGCGTGCATGAAGTCGCCGGCCCAGGCGTCGAGCTCGGCGCGGGGGATGTCGGCCCAGGGGCGGCCTTCCCAGCTGCCGAAATCCATCTCGATGAGGCGCGGGTCGCTCGCCACCTCAAGCCCGGCCTCGGCGCCGACAAACGCAGCCAGGCGGCGGCAGCGGCGCAGGGGGCTGGAGACGATCTTGCCGAAGGCCGGCAGGGCGGCGGCGGCCGTGCGCGCTTCGTCTTCAAACGTGTCGGCCACGTCCAGATCTGTGCGGCCATAGCAGGTGCCGGGCGCCACGTCCGGCGTGGTGTGGCGCAAGAGGATCAAAGCCATGCTGCAAGCCCCAGGTAAAAGCCAATCTCGCTGGCCTGCTGCACCGCGCCGAGCGTGTCGCCGGTATAGCCGCCGAGCTTGGGCTCGTAAAAGGCGCGCATTGCCCCGTGGCCGAGCGCCAGGCCGGCGCAGCCCCAGGCAAGGGCGATGGGCGGGGCGGCAAAGCTCCACCCGGCAAGGATGACCGCGCCGGTGGCCAGCGCCACGGCGAGGCTGGCCGCACTGGCGCCCCGGGAGACGGGCTTGCCCGCGCCCTCGCCGCGCACATAGCCGCTGGTCGCCAGGGCCGCCACGCTCGACAGGCGCGACAGGCCATGGCCGGCGACCAATGCGGCCGCGCCAAGCGCCGCGGGCAGGGCCGCCAATGCGGCGACTTTCAGGGCGAGGGCCACGGCCATGGCCGCAGTGCCATAGGTGCCAAGGCGCGAGTCGCGCATGATCTTGAGGGCCTGCGCGCGCGTGTGGCCGCCGCCAATGCCGTCAAACGTGTCGGCGAGGCCGTCCTCGTGGAAAGCTCCAGTCACCAGGAGGCCCGCCGCCACCGCAAGCAGAACGCCGACCACGCCGGGCAGCGCCGCAGTCGCCGCCAGCAGCGCCCCGGCCGAAACACATCCCACAAGCACGCCGACCAGGGGGTAATACCGCACAGAGGCAGCCATGCGCGCCTCCGAATACAGCCTGCCTGACGCCACTGGCAGGCGCGTGAGGAACTGCAAGGCGAGCAGGAAAGCGGCGCCCTCATCTCTCATGGCGCTGGGACTGGGCCGCTAATGGCTGCGTCCTCAAAGCTTGCCATGTCGCGCAGCATGGCGGCGGCGGCTTTGACAATCGGGAAGGCGAGCAGGGCGCCGGTGCCCTCGCCGAGCCTGAGGCCCAAATCGAGCACCGGGCGCGCGCCCAGGGCCTCCAGCAAAGCGCCATGCCCGGCCTCGGCCGAGCGGTGGGCGTAGACGAATGCCGCCTCACAGCCGGGCGTCAGCCGCGCCGCGCACAGGGCCGCCAGCGTCGCGATAAACCCATCGACGATGACGATCCGCCGTGCCTGCGCCGCGCCGGCCATGGCGCCGGCCATCATGGCGATTTCAAAACCGCCGTACTCACGCAGCGCCTCTTCCGCCCCGAGCTGATCCGGCGTCCTGGCCGCAGCTGCCTCCAGCACGGCGCGCTTTCTGGCAAGGCCGGCATCGTCAAGGCCGGTGCCCCGGCCGGTGAGGGCGCCGGCCGGCAACCCGAGCAGTTTCGCGCCCACCAGGGTCGCAGACGAGGTGTTGCCGATGCCCATTTCGCCAAAGCAGGCGACATCGGCGGCAACCTCCTGGCCGATCGCGCGGCCGGCCGCCAGGGCGCGGCCCAACTGGCTGGCCGACATGGCGGCGCGCTCGAGCGCGTTTTGGGTGCCCGGTGCGATGCGCCGCTGGATGAGGCCCGGATGCTCGATCGGCGCGCCGGCCACCCCAGCGTCCACCACGCTGACCGAGGCGCCCACCGATGCGGCAATCACATTCGCCGCTGCCCCGCCGGCGAGGAAGTTCAGCACCATTTGGCGCGTCACC
Source organism: Pseudomonadota bacterium (assembly GCA_038747245.1). Taxonomy (GTDB): domain Bacteria; phylum Pseudomonadota; class Alphaproteobacteria; order Caulobacterales; family Hyphomonadaceae; genus UBA5336. The sequence continues at coordinate 14,408 of JBCDJY010000004.1, forward strand.
GCCTGGGGATAGGCCGATACGCCAGCGCGCGCCAGGCCATGGTCGCCGGCGAAAATCGTCAAACTGCACGTCTCGGCGCTGGGCGTGAGCGTGCCCTGGATCCGCGCCGCAGCGGCGGCCAGGGCCTCCAACTGGCCGAGGGCGCCAACGGGTTTGGTTTTCCCATCCATAGCAGCCGACAGCCGCGCTTCAAAGTCCCTGCTGGGTGCGTCCATCCCTGGGGGCTTAGCGATCCGTGAACGCTTGGCAAGGAGGGCGCTGGCGCGCGGTGGCGATCCCGACAGGACTCGAACCTGTTACCTCTAGCTTCGGAGGCTAGCGCTCTATCCAGATGAGCTACGGGACCGGCTCCGCGCGGCGCGCCGACACCGCGCCTTTTGCCCCAGGTGCAGCGCTTTGTCCAAATCCAATTGCGACGGGCGGGATAAAACGCCGCCCGTCGCTTCAACTATAGCGCCGCGGGCCGGAGCGCAGTAGGGGTTTGCGGCATATGTTCCTCACTGGAGACCCTAACAATGGTCGAATTCACCCGCGCACTCCTTGGCGGATGCCTCCTGGCAGCATTGGCCGCGTGCGGCAGCGATGGCGCGACCGCAACGACGGAGCCGAACACCGAGCCGAGCTCTGAAGGCGCAACCGCGCCAGCCCGCGAGGACCTGCCACCCTTTGGCGAGCCGCCAATCTGGACGGTCGCCGATGAGGACACCGCCGTCCACATGTTCGGCACGGTTCATATCCTCAAACCCGAAACCGAGTGGAAAACGCCCGCCCTGGAAGCGCTGCTCGGCGAGATTGATGCGCTGTATTTCGAGGCCGACGTGGCAAGCCCCGAAGCAGCGGCGCGCATGGCGGGTTTGGTGCCGCGCCTCGGCGTATTCCAGGACGGCACAAAACTGACCGACCTTTTGGACGCCAGCCAGCTTAAAGAAGTGGAGGAAGCGGCAGCCCTGATCGGCCTGCCCATGGCCGCGATTGAGCCCATCAAGCCTTGGCTCGCCACGGTCCAGATGTCGGTGCTGGCCCTGCAACAACAAGGCTACGCCGCCGACAGCGGGGTTGAGAGTGTTCTGACCGTTGAGGCCGAGGCCCAGGGCATTCCCCTCCGCTTCCTGGAAAGCGCCGAGCAACAATTGAACTTTTTTGCCGATCTGCCCCTCGATGACCAGGTCGACTTCCTTGTCACCTCAGCGATCCAGATCGAGGACGATCCCACCATGTTGGACACGATGGTGGAGGAATGGGCCGAAGGCGATGTGGACGATCTGGCCGCGATGATGGCCGAGCCCGATGTGATGGGCTCGCAAGAGGTCTATGACGTGCTGATCGTGGAGCGTAACCAGGACTGGACGGCCCAGATCGAAGCGCTGCTCGAAGCCGAGGCGGGCACGTTCCTAATCGCCGTAGGGGCTGCACATTTGGCCGGGGACGACAGCGTGGTGGAGATGCTCCGGGCGGCCGGCTACACCGTCGAGGGCCCCTGAAGCGGCCTTGCCCGGCCGCGGCCAGCGCGCTGCCCCGGCCTAGACGGGGCCAGAAAAACCAGTCACCAGAGCGGCGTCTTGCCGCCATAGGAGCTTGCCATGAGCCAAGTGTTGCGCCCGTCGGGCCGCGCCGCCGATGTGTTGCGCCCGGTCACCCTTGAGACTGGCCCTGCGCGCTATGCCGAGGGGTCGTGCCTTGCCAAGTTCGGCCACACCCATGTGCTGTGCACCGCAAGCTGGAGCGACCGTGTGCCGGGCTGGATGCGGGGCACGGGCAAGGGCTGGGTGACCGGCGAATACGGCATGCTGCCGCGCGCAACCCATACGCGGGGCAACCGGGAAGCCGCCCGCGGCAAGCAATCTGGCCGGACCCAGGAAATCCAGCGCCTGATCGGCAGGTCGCTGCGCTCGGTGTGCGACCTCACAGCCCTTGGCGAGAACCAGATCACCATCGACTGCGATGTGCTCCAAGCCGATGGCGGCACGCGCACGGCGGCCATTACCGGCGGCTATGTCGCCCTGGCGCTCGCCTGCCGCTATCTGGTCGATGAGGGCGTGATCGCCGCCTCGCCCATTTTGAAACAGGCCGCGGCGATTTCGGTCGGCATTTACCAGGACACGCCCGTGCTCGACCTCGACTATCCCGAAGACAGCGGCGGGGAAGGCGACATGAACGTGGTGATGAGCTCCGATGGCGGCTTTATCGAAGTGCAGGGCACCGGGGAGGAGCGGCCCATCACACGCGCGGAACTGGCGACGCTGCTGGAACTTGCCGAAAAGGGCTGCAGCGAATTGTTCGAGGCCCAAAGACTGGCGCTGGACGCCTAGCCGGGCCAAGCCGTCGACGGGCGGCCCTATTCCGCTGCGATGGCCTCGCTGGCGTCGCCATTCTCGTCGTCGAAAATGAGGATGTCGCCCGGCTGGCAGTCAAGCTCTCGGCACAGCGCTTCCAGGGTTGAGAAGCGCACCGCCTTTGCCTTGCCGGTCTTCAGGATCGAGAGGTTGGCGAGCGTGACGCCCACGCGCTCCGACAATTCGGTGAGGGACATACGCCGGTCCAGGAGGACCCGATCGAGGGTGACGCGAATCGACATGCACCTCTCCTATATGGTCATTTTCTCTTCTTCGCGAAGACGCGTGCCCTCACGGAAGACCTGGGACAGAATGAACAGGGCCGCCACGGCCGCCCAAACGACGAAATTTATCGCCAAGGACGGGCGCGAGACCGCATCGGCGGGGGGAATAAAGCCGCGCATGCCCAGCACAAAAAGAAGCGAGGCCACCTCCATCGCCGCCAGGGCCAGGGCGATGCGCGTCAGGCGCAGGGCATTATCGGGCACAAACGGGTCGCCATCGGCCAGGGTGGTCAGGATTCGCCGCAATTGCAGACTGACATAAACAATGCCCGGCAGGATGACGGCCACCGTGGCGAGCGCAAAGCCGAAATTCAGCGGGCTAATCTCGGCCACCGCGTCGCCGCCAGGCAGGCTGAGCGCGCCGGCGTTCAGGCTGGCAAACAGGCCGATGGTCAGCAAGATGAGCACCAGGGCGCCGACCACAATGGTGAACCAGATCACGACTGTCATAAGTATGGACAGGGCCGCAGCCATGGAATTGTGGGGACGCAGGGACATATGTCAGGGTTCCGATACGGGCACACAAACGGCCCCTGGGTGAGGAAACTTTACCGTTAAACGATATACGTTTTCCGTGAAAAAGCAAGAAACTTGCCGCAGGAGGCCGCGCAATGCCCGAAAATAGACTTGAGCCCGGCCGGCTGGTGGCAGCGACCCATAATGGCGGCAAGGTGCGCGAATTACGCGACCTGTTCGAGCCCTTGGGCTTTGAGGTCGCCTCGGCGGGAGAGCTGGGGCTGGCTGAGCCGGCGGAAACCGAATTCACGTTTGCAGGCAATGCCCTGATCAAGGCGCGGGCGGCAGCAAAGGCCACCAACGCGCCTGCCCTGTCCGATGATAGCGGCCTCAGCGTTGCGGCCCTGGGCGGCCAGCCGGGCGTGTTCACTGCCGATTGGGCCGGCGTGCCACGCGATTTCCACGCGGCCATGGCCAAGGTGGAGCAGGCGCTACAGGATATTGGCGCGCCTGACCGCTCTGCCCGGTTTGTGTGCTGCCTGGCTGTGGTGTGGCCCGGCGGGGGCGAGGCGGTGTTTGAAGGCGAAGTGCACGGCGACCTGGTGTGGCCGCCGCGGGGCGCGCGCGGTTTCGGCTTCGACCCGGTGTTTGTCGCCAAGGGCGAGCGCGAGACCTTTGGCGAGATGGACCCAGCGCGGAAACACGCCATGAGCCACCGCGCCGATGCCTTCGCCAAATTGCGAGCCGCGCTGTTGTAATGGCAGAGCTGGGCCAGGCCACCGGCGCCGCCTTCGGCTTCGGCATCTATGTCCACTGGCCCTATTGCCAGCGGGTCTGTCCCTATTGCGATTTCAACGTCTACGCCGCCAAGAACCGCGATACCGGGCCTTTGGTTTCGGCCATGTGCGCCGATCTCGCCGACCAGGTGGCCCGGTTTGGCGCCTCGGCGCCGCTCGATACGCTTTACTTCGGGGGCGGCACGCCGTCCCTCATCGGCGAGGCAGGCCTGGCTGAAATCATCGCCGCGGTGGAGCGCCTTTGCGGCGCGCCGCGCCGGGAGCTGACCCTGGAGGCCAACCCGCTGGACGTGACCAAAGAGGCGCTGGCCGGGTGGCGGGCCTTGGGCATCAATCGGATTTCGCTGGGTGTGCAGTCCATGCGCGCCGATGCGCTGGGCTTTCTCGGGCGCGACCATGGCCCGGGCGAGGCCCGGCGGGCGGCTGAGCAGGCGCTTGGCGCGTTCGACAATGTCAGCATTGACCTGATCTATGCCCGGCCAGGCCAATCCCTGGAGGCTTGGGAGGCCGAGCTTGCCGAAACCCTGGCCCTGGGCGCGCCGCACCTGTCGCTTTACGAGTTGACGATTGAAGAGCGCACCGCCTTTGGCCGGCGCGCGGCCCGGGGCGAGCTTGCGCCCCTCAGCGAAGATGACCAGGCCGACTTGTACGAGTTGACCCAAACAGTGTGCGCGGCGGCGGGGGTGCCGGCCTATGAGATCTCAAACCACGCCGCCGGCCCGGCGTTTGAGAGCCAGCATAACCATATCTATTGGGCAAGTGGGGACTGGATCGGGCTTGGCCCCGGCGCCCATGGCCGCTTGACCCGGGCCGGCAAGCGCCTGGCCACGTCAGGGCTCAAACGCCCGGCCGCCTATACAAAGGCCGCGCTCTCAGGCGCCAGCGCGATCACCGTTGAGCCCCTTTCACCCCTCGACACCCAGCGCGAGCTGCTGTCGATGGGTCTGCGGCCCGCCCGGGGGTTGGAGCGCGGGCGCGTGGCCCGCCTCGATGCGGAGGAGGCCGCCGATCTGGAGGCCGCCGGCGTGCTGGTGCAATCGGGTGCGCGCCTCGCGCTGACCGCTGAGGGCCGCCTGCTGGCCGACCATGTCACCGCGCGCCTGTCGCCCTGAGTTGGGCGCCTATCCGCCGGGCGGGGCGGCCGAGTCGCGGTAGGCAGGCTGGGGCTTGGCCTCAGGCGCCGGCGCATCGCCGTCGCCCCGATGCATGGCGACCACCACGCCCGACAGGGCGATAATGGCGATCAGGTTCGGAAAGGCCATGGACGCATTGGCAATATCGCCGAGCAGCCATAGCGCATCGACATTCGTCCACAGCGTACCGGCAAAGACCACCCCGACCCAAACATAGCGGAAAGGCTGGGTCGCCCAGCTGCCGACCAGATAGGTCGCAGCCTGCTCGCCATAATACGACCAGCCGATGATCGTGGTGAACGCAAAGAAGAACAGGGCCACGGGCACGATAAAGGCGCCGACCGCTGGGATCGCCTCGCCATAGGCCCGCGTCGTCACCGCCGCACTGTCGGCATCGGTCTCCCACGCATGGTCCACATCGGCAAGGACGAGGGGATCGACGGCTGCGGCAATGGCCTCGCCAGGCACATCGACGCCGGCATCTGCGCAGGCGATCAAATAGGCCGCCGCGTCCGGGCCGCTGGTGAGGATGATGTCCTCGCGCCCTTCCTGGTAGGCGCTGGGGAAGAGGTCGCCGACCGATTGGCCGCCGGCCGGTTCAATCCCCGCAGCGCTGCATGCATTGGCCGCCATCAGGGCCGGCGATTTCTTGAAATCTCCAGTCACTGTGAGGATCACCAGGGCCGTCATGGTGCAGATAATCATCGTGTCGATAAACACGCCGATCATGGCGATCTCGCCCTGCATGACCGGGCTTTTCGTCTTCGCGGCTGCGTGGGCTATGGGCGCTGAGCCCTGGCCTGCCTCATTGGAAAACAGGCCCCGGGCAATGCCGAACCGCACCGCCTGCATGACGCCGTACCCCGCCACCCCGCCCATCGCCTCGCTCAGCCCGAAGGCCGAGGCGATGATCTGCCAAAACGCCGCCGGCACCTCGGACGCGTTGGCGACGAGCACACCGAACGCCACGAGCACATAGGCAGCCGCCATGAAGGGCACGACCCGGCCGGCAACGCTGCCGATGGATTTGATGCCGCCAATGATCACGGCAAAGACGAGGAGGGAGATCACGATGCCGAAGGCCCAGTTGGGGATCGAGAGGCCCATTTCGGTATTGGTGAGCTCCATCGCCGCCTTGGTGATGGAGTTGGCCTGGATCATTGAGCCGGTCGCCATGGCGGAAAACAGGGTGCCGAGGCAGAAGATCACCGCGAGCCAGCCCCAGCCCTTACCCAAGCCATTCTTGATGTAATACATCGGCCCGCCGCTGATGCGCCCATCGGTGTCCTGTTCGCGGTACTTCACCGCCAGGGAGCTTTCCGAAAACGCCAAAGCCATGCCGAATATGGCCGTGATCCACATCCAGAAGATCGCGCCCGGCCCGCCGAGGGAGATGGCGGTGGCGACACCGGCGAGATTGCCGGTGCCGACTTGACCCGACAGGGCCGTGGACAGGGCTTGCCACGGCGTGATCGCGCCGTCCTCGCCCTGGGCTTTGCGGCCGGCCCAGACCTCGGCCACGGCCGGCCCAAACCGGCGAAGGGGCCGCGCACCAATCCGCACCATCATAAACAGGCCCGTGCCCAGCAAAACGATGGCGAGCGGCCCGATCTGGAACGGGAAAATCACCGTGTCGCCCCAGGTGCCGCCCCAAATCAGGCCGGCGACATTTTGAATAACACCGACGATCGCTCCAAAAACCGCGTCCAAGGGCTCTCTCCCAGCCAGATTTCTTTACCGTTTGGCCCCACACTAGGCCCCTTGTCAGGGATGCCAAGCATTCCCGCGCATTTGGCCGGGGGTGTGGCGCGCGTGCGAGTATGATAGCCAGGTCGCCGGGGAGGATGCACAATGAAACGGCTCTACCATTGGATGCTCGACCCCGTGGGCCGCACAGCGCGCCTCGCGCTGGCTGAAAAACGCATCGCTTTCGAGGCGGTCGAGACGCGGCCTTGGGCGGTGCATCCGGATATGGAGAGCCTGGGGCCAGGGGCGGCGCCGCCGGCCTTTATCGACACGGGCAGCGAGGGCCGCATCACCTTGCTCGGCAGCCATGCTTTGCTCGAATATCTCGAGGCGACCTATCCCAGCGCGCGCCTGATCCCCGCCGGCCACCAGGACGCCGGCGAAGCGCGCCGCCTCTGGCGCTGGTGCGAGGACAGCTTCCAAGTGGTGACCGAGACCCTGCTTGCCGAGCGCATTGCCCAATGGGTGCGCCGCGATCGCCAACCGGATTCGGCGGCCCTGCGCAAAGGCGCCCACGCCCTGCGCGGCCGGCTGACCTTTCTCAACGCCCTGGCCGAGACCCGGTCTTACCTCGCTGGGCGCCATCTAACGGTGGCGGATCTCGCCGTGGCCGCTCACCTCTCCAGCGTGGACTATTTCGGCGATCTCGACTGGTCCGCGGTGCCTGACCTGCGCGCCTGGTATGGCCGGATGAAGTCCAGGCCGAGCTTTCGCGGCGTCCTGGCCGACCTGGTGGAGGGCACCCGGCCTGCGGCGCATTATGCCGACCTCGACTTTTGAGCCCGGGCCGGCGCTAGCGCCCCGTTGAGCCAAACCCGCCCGCGCCGCGAGCCGTTTCAGGCAGTGCGTCCACCTGATCCCACACCAGGCGGGTGACCGGCGCCAGAAGCAGCTGGCCAATGCGCTCGCCGCGGGCGATCTGGAAGGGGGCCTCGCCATGGTTGACCAGGATCACCTTGATCTCGCCGCGATAATCGCTGTCGATCGTGCCCGGCGCGTTGAGGCAGGTGATGCCATGCTTGGCGGCCAGCCCCGAGCGCGGGCGCACTTGCAGCTCGTAGCCGGGCGGCACGGCCGCCGATAGTCCGGTCTCGATCATGGCCCGGGCGCCGGGCGCCAGGGTGACCGGCGCGCCCTCGGGCACGGCTGCGCGCACATCCAATCCGGCCGCGCCCTCGGTTTCATAGGCCGGCAGGGCCAGCCCCTCAAAATGGGGCAGAGGGCGCACGGGAACGGGGACGGGCTTGCTCATGGCCCATGGGTGGCGCTGGCTGGGGCCAGGGTCAAGGCCTGGCCCAGGCGCAAGATCACGGGCCAGGTGAAAGGCCTGGGTCCTCGGGCGGCTCAGCTGCGCCATAGGGGCACGCGCTGAGGCCGTGATAGGCCGTCCAAATCGGGTCGCCATAGCCGAAATGCCACCATTCATGGGGATGGGGCACAAAGCCCTCCTCGACCATCAGCCAGTGCAGAAGCCTGCGGTTGGCCCGGGCCTCGCCATCTGAGAAAGAGCCAGGCTCGCAACGGCGTTCGAAAAAATCGATGTGGGCGCGCTCATGGGCATCGTCGAACAGGGTGCCCATCCAGAAGGGCTGGCCCGTGTCGATCCAGCGCAAAGTCAAATCCACGGCGGCGCCTGTGGAATGGGGCGAAGGCGACCGGGTCTTGCTGCCCGGCGCGGCCCAATACTGGGTCACCCGGCTGGCAATCTGGTCGGCGTCATCGCCCGGATAGAGCTTAGCGAGGTAGGCCGGCATCCATTCATCATGGAAGAACGCCTGGACCGCGGCCGGTCGCCAGGCATCGAAGACATATAGTTCAATCCCCGCTTGGGCCGCGCGGGCATTCACCTTGTCGAGCTTTTCGGCCACGCCCTGGCGCGCCCACAGGCGCTTGGGGGCGCCTTCCACAGCGGTGAAATAGGGCGGGGTATCACCGCGCGCATAGGCCGGCGCCCCTGCAATGCCGCGCGTCTCCAGGGCCACCAGGGGCTCGCCGGCTAGGGTGTGGCCAGGGTCAGCCGGCAGCGCCTTATACTCCGCCTTAGCCGCTTTCAGCCTGGCGGTGGCCTCGATCGGCCGGTCACGCAAGGGCGCAAGGTCTGCAAACACATTGGACATGGCGCTCCAGCGTCGGCCTAGGTCTTTGGGGCGATCAGGGGCTCGGCCAGGCCCTGCCAGCGAATGTAGAGGTCAGGATAGTCAACGGGCGGCATCTTGCGCATGGCTTTGATCATGGGTGCATACTGCGTCCATAGCGCAGGGTTGATGTTCACCAGCTTCAACACGGTTTCGCGGCGCAGTAGCCCTGCCTCGACGCAAGAGCCGACAAACTCGTAAAACGCAAAGACCGGGCGACGCTCTTGCCAAAAGTCCGACGCCATCAGCGCGTCGCGGTCGGGAAACTGGGTCAGCACGGACATATCGACGCTTTCGGCCGCCAGCTGCCGGTAAATTGGATAGATATCGCGCCACCGCTCATCGATCTGGAGGAACACTTCGGCTTCGGTGGAGCGCTCGGCAATCTCCAATTGGCGCTCGGCGTGGCGCGCGGCAAACAGGGATGCGATCGATGAGACCGCAGCAGCCAGCGTGGCGAACGCAGACAGGGTGACCGTCGCAGTGGTAATCATGGTTGGGGCGCGCTCCGCTGGGGTGACCTGCACCTACCATAGGCGGCCTCACCATGGCAGAAAAGAGCAGACGGCCCGCCCGCACCATTTTGCTGAAAGGCGCCTTGCCCATGGACCAGCCCGCCGCGCCGGCAGACTTGAAGCCGCTGAAATCAGCGACGCTGGAGTCCCTGAATTGCCTCACCCATGGCTTTTTTGGGCGGCTGGGCGGCGTATCGACCCCGCCTTTCGAGGCGCTCAACGCCGGGCCCCTGTCGGGCGATACGCCGGCAGATGTGGCTGAGAACCGGCGCCGCATCCGCACAGCGCTCGGCGTGCAGGCCATGGTGTCCCTGCGCCAGGTCCACGGGCGGCGCGTGGTCGATGTGAAATCGCCCTGGCCCGACGGCGCCCTGCCCGAAGGCGATGCCCTGGTCACCGACCGGAGCGACGTGGCGCTGTGCATACTCACGGCCGACTGCGCCCCGGTGCTTTTCGCCGACATTCGCTTGCCAGTCATCGCCGCTGCCCATGCCGGATGGCGCGGCGCCCTGGCCGGGGTGTGCGAGGCAACCCTGGAGCGGATGGCCGCCTATGGCAGCCGGCCCCGCGATGTCGTGGCCGTGATCGGTCCGGCCATCGCCCAGGCCAGCTATGAAGTCGGCCCTGACCTGCGCGCCGCCGCCCTCAGCGCCGACCCAACCGCCGGCACCTACTTTGCGGAGGGACGCGGCGACCGGCTCCAATTCGATCTGCCAGGCTATGTCCACCACAGGCTGGGCATGGCCGGGGTGGGCTGGATTGAGCATGTCGGCGGCGACACCTATGCCAGCGACGGCTTGTTTTCCTATCGCCGCGCCACCCATGCCGGGGCGGCCCACTATGGCCGGAATGCCTCAGTCATCGCGCATTCGTAACGATCGCGGGAAAAAGCCGCGCCTTGTCCATTGCGCCTGTGTCAGGTTTACGACAGGAACAGCGGCGTCGCCCCCAGCCACTCCGCCGCCATGCGCCATCTTATGAAGCTCATCTCCTGCACTGCAAACATCCCCCTGGCTGAATCGATCGCCGATTATCTGGATGTGCCCCTGACAGAGCGGCGCATTGAACGGTTTGCCGACAATGAGGTCTTCATCAGGATCAATGAGAATGTCCGCGGCGAGGATATTTACGTGATCCAGTCGACCAGTTTTCCGGCCAATGACACGTTGATGGAATTGCTGATCTGCCTGGACGCGCTGAAACGCGCCTCGGCCCAGCGCATTACGGCGGTGATCCCCTATTACGGCTATGCCCGCCAGGACCGGAAAACCGACGGCCGCACACCGATCTCTGCAAAACTCGTCGCCAATCTCATTGTCGCTGCCGGGGCCGACCGCGTCTTGACGATGGATCTTCATGCCGGCCAGTTGCAGGGGTTTTTCGATGTTCCGACCGATAATCTCATCGCCGCGCCGGTCATAGAAGACGACATTCGCAAGCGTTTTAAGCTGAAATCGCTGATCATCGTGTCTCCCGATGTGGGCGGCGTGGTGCGCGCCCGGTCGCTGGCCAAGCGGCTGGCGGTGGACCTGGCCATCGTAGACAAGCGGCGCGCCCAGGCCGGCGTCTCGGAAGTGATGAACATTATCGGCGACGTCAAAGGGCGAAACTGCATTCTGGTCGACGACATTTGTGACAGCGGCGGAACGCTGCGCGGCGCCGCCGAGGCGTTGAAGAAACAGGGCGCCACGGGCGTAAGCGCCTATGTCACCCATGGCGTGTTTTCCACCAATGCAATCGAGAATTTCGAAGGCTCCCAGCTCGATGAGATCGTCGCCTGCGACACGATCCAGCAGCGCAAGGAAGACATAAAGTCCAAGAAGCTGCGTGTGCTCACGGTCGCGCCGCTCCTCGGCGAGGCCATCCGCAGGATCGCCAACAAGGAAAGCGTGTCGAAACTGTTCGATTAGTTCTCCGGGCGCCTCTGCACCAGTTCCACCCGCCGGTTCCTGTCGCGCCCCGCTTCGCTTTCGTTGCTGAACACAGGCACCAATGGGCCCACGCCATAGGGCTCGAGCCGGTCGCGCGCGATGCCGTAGTCTTCGGCAAGCGCCGTCACCACGGCCCGGGCGCGGTCGCCGGACAATGCGTAATTATAGGCAAAGCTGCCCACCGCGTCGGTGTGGCCGACCACGAAAAAGGCCTGGTCGCCATTGGCCTGCAGATAGGCGGCAATGTTCGAGAGCGCTGCGTCCGAGGCCGGCAGCAGTTCAGCGCTATCAAAATCGAAGACGATCCCGTCCAGCACGACGCGGCCAAACTCGGCCATATCGCTGCCCATTGCTTCGGCGTCGACGATGACCAGACCGGACTCCACCGGCGCGACTTCGACGATATCGATCATGGCGCCGATCATGTCGGCTGCGTGTTTCTCTAACGCGATGACGACGAACGCATCGCCCTCGGCGCGGGCCTTGCGGGCGATGATGGCGCCGGCCCCGCCAGATGTGGACGCGCCAGCCAGCAGCATGCTTTGGGGCCCTTGGGGGAAGCTGTTTTCCGCGAAATGGACGCCGGTCCAGGACGTGCCGCCGACCTCATTGCCGCGGCGGTCCTGGCTAAACCGGGCGGCCAGAATCTCGAAGCCCTCCGCCTCAAGACCGTCGCGAAAATTGACGTAGACCTCGGATTCGGTCCGGTCTGGCCCATCCAGGGTGTAGAATGTGCGCGTGACGCGGCCTTCCACATCGATCCACTCACCAATGGTGCGATACCCCGTGACGGGGCCGACGGGCACGCGGTAGGCGCGCCAGTTTTCGATCTGTTGCCAGGCAATCTCTTGGCCCGGATAGCGCTCAATCATCGGGTGTTCGATCACCCCGTCGACATCCTCAGCCGCGGCCATGGGTCCAAGCCCCATGACCAGCGCGGCCAGAGCTGCAAAACACCGTGAAGTCATGGCGTCCTCCCGATCGGTTGGGGCATAGGCCCCCCGCGCGGCCGTGTCCATTCTTCGCCGCGCCTGCCAATCGCGCTTCTGGCCTGTGTCTGCTAGGCTCATACCATGGCCGATTCCCTGCCGCCCCGCCGCGAAATTCGCCCGCTTCCGCCCGATGCGGTGAACCGGATTGCCGCCGGCGAGGTGGTCGAGCGGCCGGCTGCAGCGGTCAAGGAATTGGTTGAAAACGCCTTGGATGCCGGCGCGCGCCAGGTGCAAATCTCGATTGAAGCCGGCGGCCTAGGACGGATCCTGGTGGCCGATGATGGCTGCGGCATGGACGGCCAGGAGCTGCGCCTTGCCCTGGAGCGTCATGCCACGTCCAAGCTCGCGCCAGGCGCCGATGGGCGCATCGATCTGCTCAATATCCACACGATGGGATTTCGCGGCGAGGCGCTGCCTTCTATTGCTTCGGTCTCGCGTCTGACGCTCACTTCGCGGGCAGCGGGGTGCGAGACCGCGCAGCTTTTTGCCGAAGCGGGCCGGCTAGAAGGGCCCCGCCCAGCGCCGTGGACAGGGCGCGGGCCCACGGGCACGCAGGTCGAAGTGCGCGATCTCTTCTTCTCCACGCCCGCACGCTTGAAATTCGTCAAGTCGGAGCGGGCGGAGACCCTCGCTGTGGGCGACGTCGTAAGGCGCCTGGCCATGGCCAGGCCCGATGTGGGCTTCCATTTGGAGAGCCAAGGCCGCACGGTTTTTCGCCGCCCTGCCGAGACGGGCGCACCACAAGAGGCACGCCTTGCCCGGCTTGGCGCCATCATGGGCGGCGCCTTTGGCGAGAACGCCCTAGCCATCGACGCCGAGCGCGACGGGGTCGGCCTGTCGGGCTTTGCTGGTCTGCCGACGCTTAACCGCGGCAATGCCCAAATGCAGTTCTTGTTCGTCAATGGCCGCCCGGTGAAAGACCGGCTGCTGAACGGCGTGATCCGGGCCGCCTACCAGGATTTCCTGGCCCGGGACCGCCATGCCCTGGCCGCGCTGTTCCTTGAGATGGACCCGGAATGGGTCGATGTGAATGTGCACCCCGCAAAGACCGAAGTGCGCTTCCGCGACGCGGGCGGCGTGCGCGGATTAGTGATCGGGGCCCTGCGCCACGCCCTGGCTGGGGCCGGCCATCGCGCGAGTACGACGGTGGCGGCAGATGCGCTCGGTAAGCTCGGCGCATCTGCTGAGACCGCCCCGGTGCAGAGTGATGTCTTTGCCCGCTCGACCCTTTGGGCAGAGCCGCCCGGGCGCGGCGGGCGGCCCTCTGGCATCCAAGAGACCGCCCGAGCGCCCGGGCCATGGCCAGAGCCAGACACGGCAGGCGGCATGTCTGGACGCGTCGAGCCCGCGCCGCCCGAGGGCGACGCGGCGCTTGGCGCGCCCCTGGGCGCGGCCCGCGCCCAGCTGCACGAGACCTACATCATCGCCCAGACCCGCGACGGCATCGTGCTTGTGGACCAGCATGCCGCCCATGAGCGCCTGGTCTACGAAGACATGAAACGGCAAATGACCGAAGGCGGCGTCCAGCGCCAGGCGCTACTCATCCCTGACATTGTTGAGCTCACCGAGGACGAGGCAAGCCGCGTGCTGGAGCGGGCCGGCGAACTCGCCGAGCTTGGCCTGGATATCGAGCCGTTTGGCGCCGGCGCCGTCTGTGTGCGCGCCACGCCGGCCTTGTTTGGGGCCATGGATACGGCGGGCCTGGTGCGCGATCTGGCCGATGATTTCGCCGAATACGATGCCGGCCTGGCCCTGAAGGAGCGGTTTGAACACGTGATGGGGAACATGGCCTGCCGCGGCAGCGTGCGCGCTGGACGCCGCCTCACCGGCGAGGAGATGAATGCCCTGCTGCGCCAGATGGAGGCCACGCCCCATTCCGGGCAGTGCAACCATGGCCGGCCGACCTATGTCGAGCTGAAACTGGCCGATGTGGAGCGGCTTTTCGGGCGCCGTTAGGCTCCGAGTGACACCCCAGCGCCCGGGCCGCGCGGGAGAATATCTTCACTCTGATGCAAGAAATTATTGTTAGTGGACGCGTGCGATCGCGGCTGCTGGGTTGGCCGACCTCGGATCGCGGGAAAAGGAAAGCGGTGTCTTGAGCTGCCTGAATTACACATTTCGACCGTCCCAAAACCGCGCCGCGCAAACCTGGAGCTTGGACGGCCAGTTCCTGAGCGACGGCACCAGCGGAGAAATACGCCTAGAGCACATTCGGGGCGGCAGCTTCTCAGATCTGCCTTCCGGGCCCCATTGGGTGAGCTGTCTTGTGCTCGACCATGCCCGTGGGTCGGTGAAAATCTCGTGCCGCGACAGCGTCGGCGGCGCGTCTCGGCGTGAATACATGGCAATGGTGGTCGCCCTGCTCGGCGACCTTGCCGCGGTGCGGCCCGATGCGGCGTTTCGGTCGGGGGGCGGCCGGCTGATGACCTATGGGCTCGTCGCTGTGGGCGCAGCGCTCGCTTTGGTTGGCGGCTATGCGGTCGCCGGCGGCGCCTTCGGTCTCTTCGACGAGGGCAGTCAGTTTGCCATCTACATTGGCGCGCTTTCCAGCACGTTTGGCCTGTTTCTCGGATGGACCGGATCGCCGTGGATGAAGCCAACGACGCGCACGCCCGGCGATTTGCTCGATTGGCTGCAGACCTGGCTTGAGCGCCCCGTATGAAAAGCGCGGGCCCGCCGGGGCCCGCGCCGATAGACTTAAGTCTGATGTTACTGCCCGCAGACTAGGCCGCCGAGGCGCCGCCGCCGGCAATCAGCTTGGGCGTTTCCGCAGACGCTGCCCCGCCAATCGCAATCTTGCGGGGCTTGGCTGCGTCGGGCAGCTCACGCTGGAGGTCGATTTTCAACAGGCCGTTTTCGAGCGACGCGCCGCGGACCATGACATGGTCTGCCAATTGGAAGCGGCGGATAAATCCGCGCTCTGCGATGCCGCGGTGAAGAAAGTCCCGCTCGGCCTCGCTGTCGCCGCCATTCTTTTTGCCGGCAACCGTCAGAAGGCTCTCTTTTAGCTCAATGTCGAGGTCGGCTTCACCGAAGCCGGCAACGGCAATCTCGATCGTGAACCGGTCGTCGCCGACCCGCTCAATATTGTAAGGAGGATAGCCCTGGGCGCCGTCCAGGCGCGCCGCCGTATCGAGCATCGAGGCCATACGGTCGATACCGACCATGGTGCGGTACAGGGGAGAAAGATCAATCGTGTTCATATCAGTCCTCTATCAAGCAACTGTGCCGGGCAGGCGCCCGGCGGTTGTCCACAGACCCAGGGTTCAGTCCAATCCGTCTCGGCATTGGCGCCCGGGCCCGATCGGTGCCTGCTTGGCAGCGCGCCGACAGCTGTTATGTGGGAAGCGATAGGGCCGCTTCAAGCGCCCCGGAGCCAATCAGGAGAACGCCATGGTCCACCATCGCCACCTCAGCGCAGCCCTGGCCATCCTGGTCTTGGCAGCTTGCGGCAACACTGAAGGCGCCCCGCCGGAGCCCGCCCCTGCCCCAGAGACGGCCGAAGCTGCGGGCGAGGAGATGGCCTCGGACACAGCCGCGCCCGCCGCGCCCGAAACGGGCAGTCTGGCTTGGGCGGCTGCAGGGGACTGGCGCGGTGATAGCGTAGGGCGCAACGATGCGCGCAATCCGGTCGAGACCCTGGAGTTTTTTGCCATCGAGCCGAGCGACACGGTGATCGAGCTGTGGCCGGGCGGGGGATGGTATTCCCAGATCCTGGCACCGTATCTGGCGGCCGGCGGCGGACAACTCGTCGCTGCGACCTGGGATCCGGAGGCCTTTGAGGGCGAGCGCCGCGGGCGCATCGAGGAACGCATCGATGCCTATGGCGAGGCGTTTTCGGACGCGGCTTTGTTTGGCGACGTGACCATATCCGCGCTGTCGGACACGTCCGGGCCGTTGGCAGAGCCGGGCACGGCCGACGCGGTGCTTACCTTCCGCAACATCCACAATTGGATGAGCGGGGCTTATCTGGACAAGGCGTTCGCCGACGCCCATGCCGCCCTCAAGCCCGGCGGCACACTTGGCGTGGTCGAACACCGCCTGCCCTCCACTGCCGAGCAAGACCCGGCAGCGCGGTCGGGCTATGTGCATGAAGACGTGGTGATCCAAGCCGCCGAGCGCGCTGGCTTCGTGCTGGAGGCGCGCAGCGAGATCAACGCGAATCCCGCCGACACCGCCGACCATCCGTTCGGCGTGTGGACCTTGCCGCCCAATTCACGCACGGCCGACCGCGACGGCAACGCCCCGGACGATTTTGATCCAGCGCTCTATGCCGCCATCGGCGAGAGCGACCGCATGACGCTGAAATTCACAAAGCCCGAGTGACGCGCCATGGCGGCGACACGCCTGTTTCCGACCCTGCTCTATCAAGCAGAGATGGGCGCCCGGGTAGATCTCGATGCGCTGGAGGCGGCCTGCTGGATGATCGAGGAGGGCGACGCGGCCGGCCATGAATGGTGCGAGCGCGAGGGATATCCAGGCTACACTTCCTATGCCTCGCTGGACGACCTGCCCCAGCGCGCGCCCGCCTTCGAGCAGCTGGCGGACTGCCTTGCCGCCCATGCGCGGGCCTTCGCGCAAGAGCTTCATTGGGACATGGTGGGCAAGACCCTCGCTCCGGCCGGCCTCTGGGTGAATGTTCTCGGCGAGGGGATGGGCCATTCAGGCCACATCCACCCCGGCAGCGTGCTTTCGGGCACAGCCTTCGTGGCGATGCCCCCCGGCGCGG
Organism: Pseudomonadota bacterium; assembly: GCA_038747245.1. Taxonomy (GTDB): domain Bacteria; phylum Pseudomonadota; class Alphaproteobacteria; order Caulobacterales; family Hyphomonadaceae; genus UBA5336. The sequence continues at coordinate 31,459 of JBCDJY010000004.1, forward strand.
GTGCCCTGCGCCTGGAAGACCCGCGCCTTGGCCTGATGATGGCCGCGCCGCCCTCCAGCGAGGACGCGCCGGAAGAAGCGCGGCGCTTCATCCACCGCCGCCCAGCCCCAGGCGATGTGCTCATGTGGGAGAGTTGGCTGCGCCACGAAGTGGTGCCAACGGCGGGCGAGGGCGCGCGTATTTCGATCAGTTTCAACTTTGCGCTCGAGGGCGCCTAGGCCGGTATCTTCGCAGGCCGGCGCGCCAAGGCGTTGACCCGCGCCGCCTGGCTTGTCACCACAGGGCGCGTCAGCGGAAGGATGCGCCTATGGACATCGCAAAAATCAGTCTCGGCCATAATCCGCCCGACGATCTGAACGTCATCATAGAAGTTCCCCTCGGCGGGGAGCCGATCAAATACGAGATTGATAAGCCGTCGGGCGCCATGTTCGTGGATCGCTTTCTTTACACCGCCATGCGGTATCCCTGTAATTATGGCTTCGTGCCCCACACGCTGAGCCTGGACGGTGACCCCATGGACGTGATGGTGGTCGGCCAGCGCGCCTTGGTGCCCGGCGCTGTTGTTCGCGCCCGGCCCGTGGGCGTGTTGCTGATGGAAGATGATGGCGGCGTTGACGAGAAGATCCTCGCTGTGCCCCATCAAAAGCTCACCCGTTTCTACGAAAAGGTGCACAATTACACCGATTTACCGGAAATCCTGGTCGATCGGATCGTGCATTTCTTCTCCCATTACAAGGACATGGAGCCAGGCAAATGGGTGAAGGTCGAAGGCATCGAAGGCGTCGAGAAAGCCCGCGAGCTGATTGAAAACGCCATCGCGCGCGCCGCGGCGCCGTGACCGCGCGCTAGTAGCCCTGGAGCGCCGCGTAGCGGTCGCGGTGGAAACTGGCGCTTCCGTACAGGGCCTCCTGAACGCGCGCACGTTTTAGGAACAGGCCAGCATCATGGTCGTCGGTCATCCCGATGCCGCCATGCATCTGCACCGTTTCATTGGAGACAAGATGGATCAGATCGGCTGTGCGCGCCTTAGCCAAGCTCGCCAGTTCAGCCACCGAGGCATCGCCGCGGTCGACCGCCGACAGCGCCGCAGCCACGCAGGAACGGGTCATTTCCAGCTCGGTGAACATCTTGGCCGCGCGGTGCTGCAAAGCCTGGAAACTGCCGATCAACTGGCCGAATTGACGGCGGGTGTTGAGGTATTCCAAGGTCATATCGAAGGCGGCCTGGGCCGTACCCAGGGTTTCGGCGGCCTGGGCGATCCGGGCGCGGTCAAGCACAGGGTCGAGCAGGTCCAGGGCCTGGTCCACATCGCCGAGGATCAGGCCATTATCGACGTGCACCCCCTCCAGGCTGAGGCGCGCGGCGCCGTGGGCGTCGACCGTGTTTAGGGCCTGGATTGACAGGCCGGGGGCATCCTTCGCCACCAGGAACACGGTTAAACCGTGGCGCTCGCCGGGGGCGCCAAATGTGCGGGCCACGACCAGGAACAGGTCTGCAAAATGGCCGCCGGGCACAAAGGGTTTCTCACCGGACAGTGTGTAGCCCTGGCCGTCGCGCTCGGCCTCGGTGGCCACCGCAGTCGGCGCATGGTGCGCGCCTTCATCTAAGGCGAGCGCTGCTGCCACTTGGCCAGCTGCAATCGGGGCGAGCCAATCGCTTTTCTGGGCTTCGCTGCCGGCCAGGCTGAGGGCGCTCGCGGCAATCACGCCGGTGGCGATCAAATCTGTGGCAGCAAGGGTCTGGCCCATGGCTTCAAGGATCTGGCCCATGCCGACCATGCCGAAGTCCGATCCGCCCTGCTCTTCTGGCGCAAGCACCCCGTAAAAGCCAAGCTCGGCAAGCTTCGCCCGCGTAGTTGCGTCCACGCCGCCCGCTCCGGTGTCGCGCAAGTCGCGCAGATGCGAGACGGGCACAGCGTCTTTGGCAAATGACTGCGCGGTGTCGCGCAACATGGCCTGGTCTTCGGTGAGCACAAACGTCACGGCTATTGGTGCTCTCGAAGGCCGAGGACGCGCTTGGCGATCACATTGAGATTGATCTCGCTGGTGCCGCCTTCAATCGAGTTTCCTTTCGAGCGAAGCCAGCCGCGCGTCGCCTTCAAAGCAACGGGGTCAAAGCCGTCGCCCTCCCATCCCAGGGCCTCGGTGCCCAGGGCCTCGATCAGCAATTCATGCCGGTCCTGGTTCATCTTGGCCGCCGCGTATTTCAAGATCGAGGCGGTGTGGCCGACCTCCTGGCCTGCCTTGGCCTGCTCGGTCGAGCGCTGGACCGTCAAGGAAAACGCCTTGGCATACATTTTATGATCGGTAATGCGCGCGCGCAGGTCGCCATCGGCGATCCGCCCGTCCGTGCCCGTTCCGATGTGCTGTTTGGCATATTCCTCTGGGCCAAGAATGCCCGAGCCGCCGGTGCCGCCAAAACCACCCGCCGAGATCGACGCGCGCTCAAACTGCAGGAGCCGTTTGGCAATGGGCCAGCCGCCATTGACCTCACCAATAAGCTGGTCCTTGGGCACTTTCACATCGGTGAAAAACGTCTCACAGAAAGGCGATGAGCCGGAGATGAGCTTGATTGGACGAGCCTCGACTCCTTCACTGGCCATGTCAAACACCAGGAAGGAAATCCCGCCATGCTTGTTTTGCTTGTCCGTGCGCACCAGGCAGAAGATCCAGTCGGCCTGGTCGGCATAGGAGGTCCAAACCTTCTGTCCATTGATGAGGTAATGGTCGCCCATATCCTCAGCCCGGGTCTGTAGCCCCGCCAGGTCTGATCCAGCGCCAGGCTCGGAATAGCCTTGGCACCAGCGCGTGCGTCCGTGGACGATGTCGGGAATAAATCTCTGTTTTTGGGCCTCATTGCCAAACTCCAGGAGGGCCGGGCCAAACATCCAAATGCCGAAGCTGAAAAGAGGCGGGCGGGCTTTGATGCGCCGCATCTCCTGATCGAGAATACGCGCCTCGGCCGGCGACAGCCCGCCGCCGCCATAGGCTTTCGGCCATGTCGGCGCCGTCCAGCCCCGCTCTGCCATGCGCTCAAGCCAGACGCGGCTGTCGGGGTGCTCAAAGGTCTCCCGAGAGCCGCCCCAGACCACTTCGCGCTCTTTGGCGGGTGTGCGCATGGTCTCGGGGCAGTTCTCCCCTAGCCAGGCCCGCACGTCGCTGCGAAATGAGTCGAGATCTTCGGGTGTGTCAAAAGCCATTGCGCGCCTCCATTTCCACCTTTAAAGCGCGCCCCGGCCGCCCCGGCCAGGGTGACCCAGCGTCGCTGGCTTTGTCTTCGCGCAAAGGCCTAGGTATAGAAGAATTCTTCTTTGACGATTTTCCCCTCGGACACGGTGTAGATCGCCAGCTCTTTCATATGGCTGCGCTCGCCCGATGCTTTCTCGGTGACATCCATTTCGAAGATGATGCCGAAGCGGTCCTCGCCGTGGATGAACGGGCCCTCTGCCTTGGACGAATGGATTTCGTGGGCGCCCTCCCACCACTCCCATTTGCCCTTTAGCGCAGGGAGACCTTTCACGCCCGCGCTGCCGTCCGGCATTGGGCCGGCTTCGAACGATTCAATATCTGCGCTGTAAGCTTCGTCGAGCAGTTCGGCTTCGCGGCATTGATTGTTATAATCGACCGCCTTCTGGGCGAGTGTTGCTAGATCAGTCATTACCAGGGCTCCTCCATCATTTTGTTCATGCTATGTACCATAAGTGAGCCGCAAGGGGAAACTTTTCTCGCGGGCTGCCCGCTTACCAGCGCCCGCGCCCCTGCCCGGTTTCGATGCCGGCCTGATTGAGGGCAAATACGACCGTTATGAACGCGCCGAACGCCGCAAGGATCATGACGAATTTCCACGAGACGAAACGCGGGCGCGGATCATCCCAGGGCTGCCCCGCCTTGTGATTTGCAAACAGGCCGAGGCCGAGAAAGCCCACAAACGCGAGCAAGATTGCGCCCCATTGCGCCAAGGACAGCTCCTGATCGGCCTGACCGGGTCACCGCGCCTCGGCAGTTAGCCCATGGGGCGTCTTGGCCCAAAAATGGGGCGTCCTCAACAGGCCGTAGACGGCGCGCAACGCCGCCACCGATTGCAGCGGCCAATAAGCGGGCAGGGTTACAGCGCCGAGCCAACGTCGAAGCCCCGCTGGCCCCGGCGCGGCCAACACGCCGTAAACATTGGCCCCATAGCCGGCCAGGGCGAGCGCCAAGGCCATCCCGGATGGGCTGGCGCCTCCCCAAATCCACCAGGCCGCAAGGCCGATGCAGATAGGCGCATGGGCAAGGGCCGCCAGCACCGGGCCGAGCACCATGATCTGTAGCGCAATAAAGGCGAAAAGGCCGGTTTCGCGGGCTGTTTGCCGGGGATTTCGACACATCACCGCCCAGGTTTGGAGAAAGCCCTTGAGCCACCTTGAACGCTGAGCCACCCAGATGCGCAGGGTCTCTGGCGCCTCCTCAAACGTGGGCGCGCCGATCACCGCACTCTTGAAGCCCCGGCGCGCCAGGCGCACGCCAAGATCGGCGTCCTCGGTCACATTCCAAGCGTCCCAGCCATGCAGCCGGCGCAGGACGCTCATCCTGAAATGATTGCTGGTGCCACCCAGCAGAAGTGGCAGCCTGAGTCGGGCCAGGGCCGGCAGGAGCAGGCCAAATTGGACCGCATATTCGAGCCCCCAATGCAGCGCGAGCCAGGATCCGCGGTGATTGTATGCGGCCAATGGCGCCTGAACACAGGCCACTGACGGGCCGCGGCGGAGAAAAGCGCCATAGGCCTGGCGCAATTGCGACGGGTGGGGCCGGTCTTCGGCGTCGTAGATACAGACCAGAGCGCCTTGGGCGTATTGTAGTCCGTAATTGAGGGCCCGGGGCTTTGTCTGGGGCAATCCCGGCGGCGCGATGAGTTGGCGCGTGCCGGCCGGCCAATCGGCCGCCTCCACGGCCGCTTTCGTCGCCTCATCTCCGGTCTCGAGCAGGAGAATGATCTCCAGCCGGCCCGGCGGCCAATCCAGGGCGCCTAGGGCGCGCGCCAGGCCCGGAATCGCCGCTGCCTCCCGAAACAGCGGCACCAGGATCGAATAGACCGGCAACCCAACGCCTTCCGGGATTTCAGCCGGCAGTGAGCGCGCAAACCCTGGCATCGTGGCGACCCATAGGAGGGCCGCCCGCCACGCCACCAAGAGCGTAAATACGGCCAGTCCGAGCCAGGCGAGCGCAATCACCGCGAGGCCGGGCTGAAGCAGACCCGCGCATGAAGCTAGCCCGAGCCAGGCCGCCACCGGGCCGGAGGGTCTCGGCAGTCTCGCGGCGCGGGCCGACAGGCCAGGCGCTTCAAGTTCAAGCTTCAGGCTGGCTTGAAAAGCAGCATAATCAAGCGGCCGGGCGCTCTCTGGCTGAGCCACCCCTGGGGACTGGCCGGCCATTGCGGGCACGGACGGGCCCGCCTCGGCCGACCACGCCCCATTGCCGCGTTTACTGCGTGCGTTTTCCCCAGCCATCCCCTCCACGATGACCAAGGGATTTCCACAATCCAGCAACTGCCGGTGGAATCAGGCAGGCGGGCGCGTTAAAGCGGCCTTGGCGAGGGCGGAACCGCTGAGAAAGGCGTGCTCGCATTTGCCGCCCAAATGCCAATCGCCGCAGGTGCCAAGGCCAAGCTCGGCGCTGAATTGGTAGGCCTGGCCGGCGGGCTTCTCAGTCTGGGCAAAGCGCCAGCGGTGCACGCCAGCGTGGACTGGCTTTGGTGCGCCGGTGAGGGCGCGAAAGGCGCGTTCAAGGTGCTGGGAGACCGTGCCGGCATCGTCCTCAAGGTGCTCGCGCGACCAGTCCGCCGCCGCCTGGGCGACCCAGGTTTCGGCCGCGCTGCGCGCGGGCTTGGAGGCGTTCCTTGCAACCCATCCCAGCGGGCCACCTGCAATACGCGCGGCGTCATAGGACATCTCCAGCGGCGCATTGAAGGCAAACATGGCCGTCCATGAGGGCGCCGAGGTACACGCCGCTGCTACGGCTGCGAAGTCTCGGCAAACGGGCGCGAGGAGCGGCGCGGCTTGCTCGGCTGGAATGGCCAGAAAAATCCGCTCAAAGGGCCCGGCCGGCGCGTCGGCTCCTTCAAGCTCAAGCGTCCAGGCGCCGGCCTCGCCGCCAATGGCGACAGCGCGGGTCGCCCAATGGACGTGGAGCGGCGCGGCCAGGGCCCTGATCACGCCATTCATGGCCGGCACACCGACCCAGCGCCGGGCGCGCAGGGCCGCATCCTTGGCCACGCCGTTCTCATCGATTTCTACAAACCGGCCCTGCCACGGCGCGACATGGCTGGCCGCCTCCCAGGCCTCAAGCTGGGCGGTGAAGGCCGGGTCTCGGCTGGACATGTATTGCGCGCCATGGTCGAAGCGCACCTCGCCGAGGGGTGTGTCGGCGCGCCTGGCACTCATCCGCCCGCCCGGGCCGCGGCCCTTATCGATGACCATGACGGCATGGCCAGCTGCCTTAAGTGCCGCCGCGCAAGTCAGTCCGGCAAGCCCAGCCCCAATGATCCCATAATGCATCTGATTTCCGTTCGTGTCCTCCGCGCCCTATTTAGCGTGGGCGCGGGAGCCGTCGATGGCTGGCCTTCCCGTATCGCGGCAGATCAGGTCATAGAGGCACCGATGGCGAAAGGCCGAAACAAGAAGACGGCGCCGCGCAAACCCGATTTGCCGGAGAAAATCTGCCCGGTTTGCGAAAAGCCATTCGCCTGGCGAAAAAAATGGGCGCGGGTTTGGAATGAGGTCCGTTTCTGCTCCGAACGGTGCCGCCGCGAGGCCCGCCGGGGCTAGGGTCCAGTGCCACAGACGCGTGATCATCGTAATTATCGAAAAACAATAAAATTTATCACCTTGAAAATCCTCAGGTTTTAATGTTTTTCGATATGCACTTATTGTTTTTCAATAAGGTCCATCCTAGGTAGGTCTCGTCGGCGGGATGGTCCCGGCGACCTACTCGCAAAGGCCCCCGGCCACCACATAAAAGGACTAACCCTAATGACCGCCCTCGTTCGCACACCCGACACCGCCCAAGTTGACGCCTTGCGCGCCGTCGCCCCGGACGCCGCACACCGTTTCCTCCAAGCTGGAGACGCCGCACCAATCGCTGCGAATGATGGCGAGGCGCCAAGGTCAGGCATGTCTCTTCTCGTGGCGCGGCGGACCCGCCAGCGCCGGCGTATGCTGCGCAACGCTTAAGGCCTGGGCCAGCAAATGCGGGCCAGCTCAAACCTCGCGGCGCAAGTCTTTCGGCCGGATCGTATCGGCCAAGCGAAAGGCTGCGCCGTGAAAGCGGGCCGAAGCCTCGCCCTCGAAAAACGCAGCGCAGCCGGTGGGAAATTTTTCAAACAGGCGCGCTGCCGCAGCCTGCTCAGCGGCCGGGCCCTGGCGGGCGAGAAAACACGCAAATTCGTGGATGCCGGGATTGTGCCCGATCACGAGAAGTGCGCCTGACCAGGTCAGGCGCGACAAGGCGGTTTCCAGTGTTGCTGGGGCAGCAAGGTAGAGATCGTCTTCAATCATCGGCTCGCCGCCGCCCCAGGCCGGCGCCGCATGTCGCCACGTTTCACGCGCCCGCCGGGCCGTCGACACCAGACCGGCGCCCGGCTCCCACCCTTTGTCGACGATGGCCTGGCCCATGGCGGCGGCATCGCCCGCGCCGGAAGGCATGAGCGCCCGGCCATGGTCGTCGCTGCCCTCATGCCAGGCTTCCGTTTTGGCATGACGCATGAGGATCAGCCGGTTCATGGAGGTCGCGCGCGCCCGTGTCTTAGAATTTCTGATGCTGCGCTTGAGCCGAAAGGCCTTTGCAGGCCCGGCTGCGCACCGCATCTGCACTTTAGGAAGATACCAAGTTGGAGACAAGACGATGGCATTATTGCTCGGCGACACAGCCCCGGACTTTGAAGCCGACACGACCGAGGGCCGCATCCGTTTTCATGAATGGGCCGGCGATGATTGGGTGGTGTTCTTTTCCCACCCGGCAGACTTTACCCCGGTCTGCACCACTGAGCTTGGCTATACAGCGAAGCTAAAAGACAAATTGGCGGCGCGCGGCGCCAAAGCCATCGTGATCTCCGTCGACTCCGTGGAGCAACACCGCGCCTGGGTCAGCGACATTGAGGAGACCCAGGGCGCAACGGTGCAGTTTCCCATGATCGCAGACCCGGACAAATCCGTGGCGACGCTCTACAATATGATCCACCCAAATGCCGACGCGAAGGTGACGGTGCGGGCGGTCTATGTGATTGACCCGAACAAGAAGATCAGGGCGTCGATCGTTTACCCGCCGAGTGCGGGCCGCAACTTTGACGAGGTGCTCCGGCTGATTGACAGCCTGCAATTGACTGACAATCACAAGGTCGCAACCCCGGTGAACTGGCAGGACGGTGAAGATGTGATCATCGTGCCAAGCGTCACCGATCCTGGCGAAATCGAGCGCCTGTTTCCCAAGGGCCACACCGTGGTGAAGCCCTATCTACGAACAACGCCGCAGCCAAACAAATAGGGTCGGCCAGGCCATGCCCGCACGCGGGTCGGCCTAGCGGTAATAGATTGGGGCGCCGCGCGAGGCGCGCCGGTCTGCCTTTGCCGGCACATGCACGACGGTGGCGCGCATCTCGGTCGGCGCAGCAGTGCGCCCGGCAAAAACAGCGCGAATGACAGGTCCGCCGGCAGAGCGGTACCCTGTCTCCAGGCCAGGGGCGCCAAAGTGGGCGTCGGGCAAAGCGCGCGCCGTGCCCAAGGGCTCTACTTCCGCTGAAACCTTGGCCGACATGTAATGGGCGCGGGGAGCAGCGCGGCAAGACGCGCCGTCTGTCGCGCTCATCCGGTCGCACAGCATGGTCCGCAGCGCGTCTTGCGCCGCTGCGTCTGGCAGTGGCGGAAACGGCGCTTCCTGCTCGAGGCTTGCGAGCGCCAGGCCAACGCCTTCGGGTTTCTGGGACGCTGGGGGCGGGACTGGACCGGGCGCGGGCCGGGACCTGGAGAAGGTCAAGGACGCCTCGAGCACTTGGAACTGCGGATAGGCGTCCGGCGCAGGAAGCGCTGCGTTTGATATCGGCGCCCTCACCTCGCGCAGCGGCACATCGTAGAATGTTTCCAGAACTGGCAATTCGGCCAAGGGATTGGGCGCCTGGGGCACCAGCTCGATCGGTTGCGATTCGCCGTCGGGGCTGACAATCAACGGCGCAACGCGCCACGCCACCAAGCCAATCAGCGAAGCATGGGCGCCTGCGGCGACCCAAAGCCACCGTGCGCGATCCTCGGGCGGAAGTTTTAACGACACTTGCATCCGTGCAACACTAGCCGGAGAAGCGCGCCGAACATGTTAATTTTCGGCAAGGTTTGGATCAAATATTGGAAAGGTTTTCCCCGCCTCGCCCTTAGGCCGGCACGGGAATGGCGCCGCGGGTGGCCCGCGTATAGTCCTCCATCAAGGTCTCGGTGAGGACGCCGGGCCGATAGGATTGGCCGGCAATTTCCCGAACCGGGGTAATTTCAGCCGCCGACCCGGTAATAAAACACTCCTGGAAGCTCGCCAGTTCGTCAGGATGGATTTGACGCTCGACGACTTCAATGCCGCGGGCGCGCGCCAGGGCAATGACGGTCTGACGGGTCAAGCCATTCAAAAAGCAATCCGGCGTCGGCGTGTGCAGGGCTCCGTCGCGCTGGAAAAACACGTTGGCGCCCGTCGCCTCGGCCACCAGCCCTCGGTAATCCAGCATAAGGGCATCGGCGTAACCGGCCCGTTCAGCGGCGTGTTTCGACATGGTGCAAATCATGTAGAGCCCGGCGGCTTTGGCATCGTGGGGCGCGGTTTCAGGCGAAGGGCGCTTCCAATCGGCCATGGCAAGGCGAATGCCGGCCATTTTATCCTCGAAATAGTCGCCCCACGCCCAGGCCGCGATCGCCAGATGGATGGTGTTGTCCTTGGCCGAGAGGCCCATTTTCTCCGAGCCTCGCCAGGCAATGGCGCGCACATATGCATCGCCCAACCCCGACTTGGCGAGCACCTCGCGCTTGGCTTGGTCTATCGCTTCAGCCGAATACGGGATCTCGTAATCGAGGATCCGAGCAGAGCCCACAAGACGCCGCGCATGGTCCATTGACCGGAAAATCTCGCCGCCATAAGCGCGCTCGCCTTCGAACACGGCCGAGCCATAGTGCAGGGAATGGGTCAGGAGGTGGACTTTGGCATCGCGCCAGGCGCAAAACGCGCCATTCATCCAAATGTGGCCCTCGCGGTCATCAAAGGGTACGAAGTCCATGGGCGTCTCCTGAAGTCAGGCCTTCGGCGCGGCGGATGCGGCGGGGCCTTGCACAGTCTTTAGCTAGCGGTTCATTCTCAAACCATGCCAAGCGAAGTCAACACACCATCCGACCGCGCCGGGGACCTAAGACTTTACCTGCGCGACCAGGAGCTTGACCGCGGCGCCAGCCTCATTCTCTCCGGCGAGCGCGTTTTGACCGCAGCAGCGGAGGCCGCCCGCCAAAACGCCGGGCTGAGCCGAAGCCAGTTGCAAATGCTGCTGTCAATCCGGCAACACCCGGGCCAAGACGTCTCAACCTTGCGCCAGCGACTCAACCTCACCGTGCCGACATGTGCCCGCCTGCTGGGCGAACTCGACCGCGAGGACCTGATCGCCCGTCAACGCGGCGGCGGCGACAAGCGCCGGCGAATGTTGACCCTGTCACCCAAGGGCGAGGCGGTGCTTGGCCCGATCATGGACCAAATCCGCGCCGCCCTCCGGCAAGCCTATCGCAGCGCTGGCCCGGAAGCGGTGGAGGGCGCGCGCACTCTGCTGGAGGCCCTTGCGCGATGAGGGAGGCCCATATTCTCATCGTTGATGATGACGATCGCATCAGAGACCTCTTGAAACGATACCTGGTGCGTGAGGGCTATGGCGTCACGGCCGTGGGCGATGCGCCGTCGGCGCGCAGAATGCTCCAAAAACTGGCCTTTGATCTCGCCATTTTCGACATCATGATGCCGGGCGAGGATGGCCTGTCGCTGCTCTCTGCCGTGCGCGAAGAGATCGCCACGCCGGTGATCTTGCTGACCGCACGCGGCGACCCTGATGATCGCATAGAGGGTCTGCGCCGCGGGGCCGACGATTACCTCGCAAAACCCTTTGAGCCAGAGGAGTTGGCCCTGCGCATTGCGGCGATCCTGCGCCGGGGCGCCAGGGCTGAGCCCGAGCCTGAAGTGCGCATTGCGGGGCGCCTATTCGATCCGGCGCGGGGCGAATTGGGCGACGGGGAGACGCGCGTTCGACTCACTGAATCGGAGGCGGCATTGCTGGCGCGCCTGGCCGCTAGCCCCGGCGAGGCCGTCAGCCGCGAAGACCTCGCCCGGGCCACCTCGACGGGGCTAGAGCGCGCCATAGACGTGCAAGTCACGCGTTTGCGCCGCAAGATCGAAGCCAATCCGCGCGACCCGGCCCATCTGCAAACCGTCCGGGGCATAGGCTACCGGCTTCTGGTCGATTAGGCCCGAGCGCGTGGCGGCATCGGACCCGATCAAGGATTATGGCGCCTATCGGCCGACAGCCTGGGTCAAAGCGCTGCTGGCCTTGTCCCAGCGCACGGTTCTCGGGCGCGGGAAGGCGCGGCGATGGATCGCCAAAAGGCTGCACGCGGCCCATTCGGGCCCGCTCGACGTGGTGCTTTGGGGCCAGCCCGCCCGCGTCCATGTGGGGCGAAACACAAATGAGGTGAAAGCGCTTCTGAACCCCGCCCGGTTCAACCGCGCCGAGCTCGATCTGGTGCGCCAATACATGCCCAGGCGCGGCGGGGTCTTTGTCGATGTAGGCGCGAATGCCGGCATGGTTTCACTTGCCGCGCGCGCCGGCATGGAGACGGGCACACTTTTGTGTATCGAACCCCAGCCGGAGATGTTTCGCCGGCTGCGCTTTAACCTGGAGGCGCGCCGGGCCCATGGCGGCGTCCGGGTGGTTCTGGTCCAGGCCGCCCTCGGCCCTCAGCTGGGGCGCGCGCGGCTGGCGGTGCCGGCCCAGCCCGGTATGGCAAGCCTGGCACGCCTCGACACAGAGATCGCCGACCATGTGGACGTCGACATGCGCCGCCTGGACCAGCTCTGCCAAAGCGCCGACCTTGGCCAGATTGATGCCTTAAAAATCGATGTGGAAGGCTATGAGGACCAAGCGCTTTTGCCGCTCTATGACCACGGCCCAGAGGCCCTTTGGCCGCGCCTGGTGATCCTCGAACACTGCCACGCGCGCCGCTGGAGCCGGGACGTGACCCAAGAGCTGCTCAGCCTGGGCTATTCCATCTTGCGCCAGGACCGGCAAAATATTTGCCTGGCGCGAGGAGCGGCTTGATGCGCCTGCGCGATGTCATGCCCAAGGGCTATTGGCCCCGCATTGCACTGATCGCCTTCTTTCCGATCGTGTCGATGATGGTGGGCATGACCTGGTATTTCTTCGATGGGCATATGCGCAGCGTCAATCAGCGCCTGGCCGACAGTGTCGCGCGGGACACCGCCCTGATTGCGATGACCCATGACCGCGACCCGGCCCTGACGCGCGCAAGTCTCGACGTGTTCAACACCACCCAGGGCGAAACACTCAGCATCGCCGCTGCCTGCCCACAGGCAGGCAACCGCGCGGCGGTGCAACGCCGGCTGCCCAGCGTTATGGCCGCCCTGAACTCGCGCCTGGACCGACCTTTTCAGGTCTCCTTTGCCGGAGCGCGGGACGACATATTGCTGTGTCTGGCGAGCGGGGCCGACACACTGGTGTTCACGATCCCGCGCAAACGCGCCGTCATTATCAACGGGCACATCTATATCGTGTGGGTTTTGGGCTTCGGGCTGCTGCTTCTGGCCGCCGCCTACGGATTTCTGCGCAACCAAGTGCGCTCGATCCTGGAACTCACCGCAGCGGCGAAAGCCCTTGGCCGCGGCCAGGAGGTCGGCGATTACCGCCCATCGGGCGCCACCGAGGTGCGCGATGCCGCCCACGCTGTGCTCGATATGCGCCGCCGGCTCACCGCCTTTACCGAACAGCGCACCGCCATGTTGGCCGGCGTCAGCCATGATTTGCGCACGCCTCTGACACGACTCAAACTCCAATTGGCCATGATGGACGACACCAAAGACATTCGCGACGCGCGCCAGGACGTAAGCCGCATGGGGCGCATGCTTGATGAGTATCTCGCCTTTGCCCGCGGTGAGGAGACAGAGCAGGCCACGCGCCTGCGCCTCGACGAATTGACCCGGGAGGTGGCCGCCCGGGCGGGCGAGGCCGTGTCCGTGCTTGATCTGCCGCCCGCAGAGGTGACCGGGCGCCGGCTTGCCCTGTCGCGGACGATCTCCAACCTCATCAACAATGCCGTGGCCTATGGTAACCGCGTGGAAATCTCGCTCAAAGATGGGCCGCGCGGCCTAGACCTGCTGGTCGATGATGACGGTCCGGGCATTCCGGAGGCAAAGCGAGAAGCAGCCTTCAAGCCCTTCATGCGCTTAGACGATGCCGAAGCGGCCTATCTTCCGGGCAGCGGTCTCGGCCTGGCCCTTGCGCGTGACACTGCCCGCGGACATGGCGGCGATGTGCGGCTGGAGACCTCGCCGCTCGGCGGGCTGCGCGCGCGTCTCAGACTTCCGCACTAGGTAGAAGTGAAGCTCGGGCCGGCCTAGGAGGCTTCCAAATTTGCCAAGGGGACCGCCGTGGTGCGCTTAGCGACCCGGATAATGATCCGCGATTGGACATCCGAGACCAGGCCGGAGCCGAGGAGTTTGTCGCGCAGAAACGCATCGTAGGCGTGCATGTCAGTCGTCAGTATATGGATGATATAATCGACCGCGCCGGTGACCGTCATACACTCGGTCACCTCGGGCCAGGATTGCACCAGCTCTTCGAATGCAGACAGGTTTTCCCGGCTCGGTAGGGACAGTTTCACATTGGCGACAACTTCGAAATCCAGGCCCAGTTTCTGGCTGTCGAGCAGCGTGACCCGGCGGGTAATCACGCCGCTTTCTTCCATCCGCTTGATGCGCCGCCAGCACGGCGAGGATGACAGCCCCACCTTTTCTGCAATGTCGGCCACTGAAAGCGCCGCATCCTGCTGAATAAGCGCAAGGATGCGCGTGTCGATGGTATCGAGGTCTTGGGCCATATTATTCCGCCGAGGACATAAAGCGTGGAAGGATCACCCCGGTTTCTGGCGAGCCTGGCCCCACGGCGCAAGATTTTCTGCTGGCAGGCCGCGGCGATTCTCACCGCTGAGACAATATTGCCACATCAACCCGCCAGACGCGCATCGATCAGGTCGGCTGTTGCCTCAGGGCCATAAAGGGCTGCAAAACTGCCGAAACGCGGGCCCTGGGGCGCGCCCAGGAGCACCTCGTAAAGCGCCCTGAACCAGTCTCCCAGGGCTTCATAGCCATGGTCCTTGCCGACGCTAAACGTCAGCGTTTGGAGCGCCTCTCCATCCACGCCAGCAGGGGCCTGACGAAGGGCAGCCGACAGCGCCGACAATGCCGCGCGTTCAAGATCAGTTGGTGCACGGAAGACCTTTTTGGGCCGGACAAAATCTTCGTAGTATCGCACTGCGTAAGTCACCAGGCGGTCCAGCAAAGGATAGGTCTGCGCATCGGCGCCGGGGGCGTAGCGGCCAATAAAGCCCCAAAGCGTGTCGGGGTCGTCCGCATTTGCCGCGCTCACCAGATTGAGAAGCAGTGCGAAGCTCACCGGGCTCGCGGCGGCCGGGACGTCTCCAGAGTGGATGTGCCAGGCTGGGTTCTCGATTTGCCGGTCGGCCGGCTCATCGGCGAATCTACCCACATGGGCGATGTACTCGTCAACCGCTTTCGGGATTACGTCGAAATAGAGCTTTTTGGCTTTTCGCGGTTTCTGGAATTGGAACAGCGCCAGACTTTCACTTGGCGCATAGGTCAGCCAATCCTCAACGGAGATCCCATTGCCCTTTGATTTGGAGATCTTTTCGCCTTGTTCGTCCAGGAACAGCTCATAGACGTATTGTTCCGGCGGCCGGTGCCCCAGGATACGGCAGATTTTCGAATAGATCGGCGCATTGGCCTGGTGGTCTTTGCCGAACATTTCGAAGTCGACACCGAGCGCGGCCCAGCGCATGCCGAAGTCGGGTTTCCATTGCAGTTTGCAATGCCCGCCAGTGACCGGGATGGTGGCATGTGTCCCGTCCTCGTCTTCGAACGTCACCGTGCCCGCCTCCGGATCGGTTGCCAGCATCGGCACATACAGGACCCGCCCTGTGGACGGGCTGATTGGCAGGAAGGGCGAATAGGTCGCGCGCCGCGCCTCGCCCAAAGTCGGCAACATCACCTCCATAATGTCATCAAACTGTTCCAGCGCGCGCCGCAGCACCGGGTCAAACAGGCCCGATTTGTAACAGGTCGCGGCCGACAGGAATTCATAGTCAAAGCCGAATTGGTCGAGGAAACTGCGCAGGCGCGCACCCATATGCGCTCCGTAATTGCCATGGGTGCCAAAGGGATCCGGCACATCGCTGAGCGGGCGCTGCAGATAGGGCTCCAGGTCCGAGGGATTGGGCACCGTCGGCGGCACCTTGCGCATCCCGTCCATATCGTCGGACACGCATATGAGCCGGGTTGGCACCTGCCCGCCGGTGAGCACGTGAAAGGCATGGCGGACCATCGTTGTACGGACGACTTCGCCAAACGTGCCAATATGTGGAAGCCCGGATGGGCCATAACCGGTTTCAAACACAACCGGCGTGCCCGGAGCGCGTTGGCCGGCCTTTTCCATCTGGGCGACGCGGGCTTGGAGTTTGCGTGCAAGCTCAAACGGCCAGGCTTTGGCCGTCGCGGCGAGAACTGCCTCGGTGTCGGACATGGGTAGGGCACCTTTCGGGGCAAGCAGGCAGCGCAAGCGGCGGAGATAGGGCGCGGCGGGCGATGAAGCGAGCCGTGCGCCGCGCGCCTGGTGTCGCGCCCGCCCTAGGCCGCGCGCGGCACGTCCAAAATTTCCGTCAGCGTAACGCCAAGGGCGCCATCGGCAACGACCAACCGTCCATGGGCCATCAGTCGATCAGAGACAAATACATCCACCTCAGCGCCCGTTTCCCGCCCCAGGGCGATCACCTCACCGGGCGATAGTGCCATCAGCTCGTCCAGTGCCATACGCACCTCGCCTAGGACGACGTCGACCTGCACAGGCACGTCCATCAGGGCGCGCTCCAGCGCGGGGTTAGCGGGCCGTTGCATCACTTTGCCCTTTCGCATCTGGCGAGGTTGGCAGCGTGCTTTGCACGGTGTCCAGCCCCTCAAAAAGCTCACGCTGGCCGTCTTCAAGAACCTTGGCGGCACGGGCGGCCGAGGCGGCCAGCTCCGGCGCCATCGCGCCGGTATGAACCGCGCGGTCCAAGGCGACGGAAAGCCCGCGCCAGACGCTCAAGGCCTCGCCCAAACGTTCGGCCGCGCGCTCAAGGCGCCGGACCATGGCCTCGTTGGCGGGCAAATTGGCAGCGGTCTGGGCTTCAGCTTGGAGTTGGGCGCCGAGGCCGACCAGATCCATCACCGGGATCTCCACCGACGAACCGGTCGGATCGGCCCCTCGGTCAGCCGGCATGTCCATGGCTTCGCCGGCGCCAGCGCTGGGGGCGGCGAAATCAGCCCGGAAATCGAAAGCGCGGATGTCTTGCAATGTCCGCCGGCTCATTCGACAAGCTCATCGTCGTCCACAGGCCGGCCGGTATGGATATCGCCGGACGCAATAAGTGCGCGGGCCGCCGCGGTGAGTTCGCGCCGGGCGCCGTCAATTTGCGAGCGCCGCACGGGTCCAGCCGCGGCAAGCTCCTCGCGGATCACCGCGCCGGCCCGGCGCGTCACGTTGGAGAAGATCGCGTTCTCAATGGCCGGCGGGGCGTCCTTCAGGGCAAGGACCAGCGTATCGCGCGCCACCTTCGACAACAGCGTTTGCAGGGCTGCCGGCCCAAGCCTGGCCAGATCGTCAAACAAAAACATCTGTGAACGGATGTCTTGCGAAGCGCCCGGGGCGGCGTCTTCCAATTGCGACAGGAGGCGCGTTTCCGCGCCGTCATCCAAGCCGTCGAAAATTTCCGCCAAATGGGCGCGCGCATCCTTGGCCGGCCCATCGGCGAGCCTTTCCACGGTGGCTTGGATGCGGGCCTCGATGAGTTCCGGCACGCCCGGCATAGGCAGGTCTTCGCCTAGCATGTGTTTCAGGATTTGGGCACTCGCCGCCTCGTCGAGGCCGCGGACGACGATCACGGCAACGTCAACCTTAAGCTGCCGCAAGACCCACGCTGCGACGCGGGGGCTCTCCTTCGATGCGATCGCCAACAATAATGGCGCGTGGCTCTGATTGATCCGTGTCCAGATCGACGGCGCCGCGTCAGCTGCCTCATCGGCCTGCCCATGGGCGCTCTCCAATAGAAAGGCTTCAAGGGCTGCGGCTTGCGCCCCGATTTCATCAGGAGACAGATGATCCATCTGGGCTTGGATGGCGCGGGTCTCTTCGGGTGTCAATTGGGCCAGAACACCGCGTGAGGACGCACCGACCGCGCGCAAGAGATGCGCCGCCGCGGCCGCTCCGTATGGCGGCGCCGAAGCGCGGATCGGACTGTCCACGCTCATGTGCTTAGGCTCCGCAGGGCCAGCCATCGGCGTATGATCTGCGCGGCGTGCGAGGGGTCTTCCGCCATGCGCTGGGCGGCCAGGCGGCGCGGGAGAGGATCGACAGGGAGATTTGGCCCAGCCTCAGCTTTGGGACGGACAGACGGCTCGGCCACGCGCGGCGGCGGCCTAGAAACAGGGGTCATCAGGGCGCCGCCCAGGCTCGCGCAGATGCCAAACAGGGCCGCAAGTTCCGCCCAGGCCTGAAGCGGCCATGGCACCGCCGGGCCCGTGGCAAAAGCGGCATATTCAAAGGTGACTGTATCGCCCGCCAGGGGATCGATGGCCAAGGCCTCGTTCAAAAGCGAGGTGAGGCGGCTTTCGTCAAAAACAGAGCCGGGACCTTGGGCATTCAGCAGGACAAGGAATGACTGGCTTTTATCCGCCCTAAGGGCCTGGTGGACGCGAACTTGGTTGGCGCCCAACACCGTTTCAAGCAAGCCGGTGAGCCTGAGCTCTGCCGCGCTCGCGCCCGCAGGTGTCGGCGGCGCCGTGGCAAAACGGTCTGCCGCGCGCCAGCTGAGCACGCCAAGTGCAAGCACAAGCGCCAGGCCGATCCACAGCCGGCGCGGGTCTGGCAATGCCTCAGGCTTCATCTTCGCAGGCGCTCCACCCAGCGGCCACCCCATAGAACGGGCGAGTGCCGATAGGGTTAGGCCGCCATGGTAAATCCAGCCTTAACCGCCACCAGCCAGGGCGGCAGTGGATGCGCTCCCGGCAAGCCGGGCCAAAGAGCGCCTAGCGGTACTGCTGCAAGCGGGTCGCGCGCAGGCCTTTGGCGCCGTGGGCGCTATAGAGGCGCGTCCAGCCGGCGAATTCCTCCTCGGACAGACCGTAGCGGTCGAGGGCTTCTTCCTCCGTTAGAAGCCCGCCTTGAACGGCAGCCACAACTTCGGCTTTGCGGCGGGTCACCCAGCGGGAAATGGTGGGCGGCGGAAGGTCTTTGAGGGTGAGGGCGCGGCCATCTGGTCCACGGACACTCTCACTTGAGGCGGCGTACTGTTCCATGTGGTTGTCCTGTTCATTCTGATGGACCACAGGGCCTTTCTGGCTCTGCTATGGCATCACCGTACACCGCGCGCTTTAAGGCCGCGCTGAGCCGGACAGGACAGTTTTCCTTAAAATTTCGGGTTGCAGTTCGGCGTTGGGTAGGACGGATCGACGCTTCAGCCGGCGCTAAAGCGCCGCAGCAAATTGGAAATCGTCTTGGCCAGGATGAGGCGTTCAGGCGATTGCGCGCCATGGGTCGCGGCGAGACTTGCGCGCAGATTCTCCAAGTCAAACAGTATCTCTCTGGCGCCTGCATCGGGGACATGGCTCTCGATCCAGCCGACGCAGACGATCCGTTCGCCCTCGGTGACTGGCCGCACCTCGTGCAAATGCGTCGAGGGATAGAGAACAAGGCTCCCGGCCTCAAGCTTCACAGATTGTCTGTAGCCGGCGTGTTCGATGGCAAGTTCACCGCCGCTATATTGGGCCGGGTCGGTCAGGAACAGTGTAAAGGAGAGATCGGTCCGCAGCCTGGCCTCGCCGGCGCCCATAAAGGCATTGTCGACGTGCAGGCCGTAGCCGCCGCCGCTACCTGTTTTGCTGACGATCAGGTGGGAGAGCCGCCTGGGCTGAGCCGCGGCTTGGAACACAGGGTGGGCCAAGAGGGCAGCTGTGATCTGTTCACGGAGTTTGGCGCCGGTGCGGGAAGATAAATCTGCTTGCTGATTGTGTTTGACCTGGCGAGCGGTCCGGCCAGCGGTTTTGGCGCCGTCCTTCCAGGCCAGCGTCTCAACCAGTGCGGACATGTCTGCGCGGCCTTCCTCGCCGAGCAGGCCATCAATCGTGATCAACATGGGCGCGCCCGCGCTAAACCAATCGCCAGAGGACCCAGACCACGCCGGCCAGTTGGACCATATTTATAATCACAGACACCCGGTGCCCTGCGGCAAACTTCGGCGCTGCGGCCGCGTCGCCGGCCAATTCGGCGTCTCGCCAGGCATTGATCTGGGGCACCAGCATCTGGCGCACGGCCAGTGTAGATAGGGCGATGGCGGCCATGATCGCGGCAAGGCCCGGGGCAGAGACCAGGGCGGCCGCGGCAAGGGCTGAGCCGACGACGATGAACGCATAATAGCCAGGAAACAGCGCCCGCAAGAATTGGCCCGCCGAGGCGGCGTCGAGGCTGCGAAACACCATCGGCGCGACAACAGATGGGAAAAAGACCATGGCGCCGAAGACGCTGGCCGAAGCGAAAAGGGCGAGGGTTTCAAGAAGCGTGTCTATCATGGCCAAGAAACTAGGCCGGCGGCCAGCGGCTTCCACAGCGCCCAAGCTGGCCTAGTCGCTAGGCGAAGCGGCAACGGCCTCCCCGCCGCTGGCTGGGCGCAGGCGTGCGGCCAGCGGGCCAATCTCGGGGGTAACATAGCTGCGGATCACGCGGCGCGCTTCCTCCAGGGCGGCGGGCATCGGTGTCTCGCCGCGCTCAACCTCCATGGCGAGCCCGAGGAGAGGCATATAGAGCGGGCTTGTCTCGCCCTTAATGGTGATGGCGAACCGGTCATACTCACGCCCGATATCGCTCCACTCGGCGCGTACACCGGCCCAAAAGGCGTCGGTCGCAGACCAGTAGGCATCGGCCGCCGAGACCGGGTAGTCATCAAATCGGCGATATGTGTTCACCCCCACCTCGCGCACGAGGGGCTGGGGCCCGGCCGAGAGCACCAGTTTCGTGTTATCTTGCTCGTGCACCCAACCCCAGGGCGTGATCACGTGGCGGTTGACCGCGTCGATGGCGTGATAGTCGTCCCGCGTTGTCATGTCCCGGCGCGGCAGGGGGCGCCATTCCTGCGGCGGCTGCCATTCGGCAAGCCCATCATCATAGGTCCACCGGGCCAGTGCGCCGTAGCGCGGCGCATCATCGACTTGATAGACGGTTTGAGACCACGCGCCCGATCTCGCCTCTGGGTCTACGTCGCGCCATTGCCAAGCATTGCCGCCGATAAACATCAGCACGCGCTCGGGCTCATACGCCCAATCCTGGCGCCAATGCTTGATAACAAAGGGGGCATCTTCAGGCCCGACCACGAGGAGGTGTTGCAAGCTGATGAAATCGCCCCGGTCCTCGACAATCCGGACCGATTCATAGCCACCCGAGAGCTTTGGCGACCGCAATTCATAGCCCTCCACCAGGGGCACCGTCTCGGTGAAGTCGAAACTGACCTGGTAGTCCCCGGCCATGGCGAGGACGGATTGCCTGTCTTGGATAAAGCGCGCCTCCTTGGCGGCCGCATCGCCGGGGTCAAGTTCGCCCCTAGAACAAGCAACAAGGCCAAAAAGGAGACTAAAAGCGAGCAAATAGCCCAAGCGGATCATCGGTAAGCCCCAGGAAAAGCGAAGAAAACATCGAAGCTTAAGGGCTTATCCTGCCAGGCCGCCCCCGGCAATCACCAGCGGCGGGGCCCAGTCAGCTGCCGTTCGCTGTGGCGAGGCGCGCGCGCAGGGCGAAGTATCGCTCGACCTGACCAG
The DNA here is from genome assembly GCA_038747245.1 of Pseudomonadota bacterium. GTDB lineage: Bacteria > Pseudomonadota > Alphaproteobacteria > Caulobacterales > Hyphomonadaceae > UBA5336. The sequence goes on from JBCDJY010000004.1 coordinate 52,641, forward strand.
GGTTCATCTCCCCGCTCAATTCGCGCGACACGAAGACCTTGAACATGGGCTCGCCCGTATCGTCGTAGAAATGGATCGACAGGGAGCGGCGCTGTTGGAAACGCCGGTCGATGAAGGCGATATGGGCGCAAGCGCCGCATGCGATATGGCCGCCAAAGCCATCGGGCGAAAAAAAGTGATGGTAGCCATCATGCTCGAAGACCGCAGGCATCACGGCCGACACGCCTGAAATGACGTGGGCGCCTTCGGTGATGAAGAGGATTTTGCCCCAATCGCCGATATCACCGAGGATCTCGACCATGGCCTCGCCGGGGACGATGTCCCAGGTCTCGCCCGGCAACCTGCGCACAACGTCTAGGGTTGCCAGGCCATATTCCTTGGCGAGGCGCTCAAGGAACCCGTCAAAGTTCTCAAGGCGCCTCTCAATTGGGGGGCGATCGGTATCTGCGCTCGTTAAAGACAAACCGGTCGCCCCATCCATATTGGCCTATTCCGAGAGGTAGCCGGCAGCTTCGGCTTCTTCCCAGATCTGCGGCCAGCGGCGCGAGGCGAGGCCAACTTGGCGCACCGACTTGGCGGCTTCGAGATTGTCCAGCTTGCCTGGGCCGTCAACGACGACGAGGCCGACCATGCCAGCGGCCAGGTGCGGAATGCACTGGTAGCCATAGATGCCAGGTTGCTCGAAGGTGTAGCTCACCGGCTGATTGATCCGGCCGTTCCAGCCCTCTGCGCCCTCGGGAATCATCCCGTCCGTGGACGCCGACTGGTGAGACAGGTCGGTGGGCACGAAGGTTACGGTGTCGCCGACATTCACTTGCAGCACGCGGGGGATGAACACCATGGCCTCGGCCGGGTTGTTCGGGTCGCGGTTGTACATCTGGATTTCGTACGTTTGCGCAGCGCCGGTGTCGGGTGCAGCCGCCTCGGTCACCTCATCGACCGCCTCTTCGGCAGCTGCCGTAGCATCGGCTGCGGCTTCCTCTGCCGCCTCAGTGACATCGGCTGCTGCCTCCTCGGCGGCTTCGGCGGCGCCAGCGGCCGCCTCTTCGACGGCGTCGGCTGCATCGCCGGCAGCTGCTTCTGCGTCTTCGGCCACGGTGGCAGCGGCTGCTTCGACGGTTTCGGCAGCTTCGCTAGCTGCCTCTTCCGTGGCCGCCGCAGCATCGGCTACGGCCGTTTCAACGGCGGCGGTTTCGGCTGGCGCCGTCTCCGTCTCACCGCCGCCGCCGCAGGCACCAAGCCCCAGGAGGCAAAGCGTGAGCGCGGGGGTAATCGCTGATTTCAACATCGGCATTCCTAATTCCTTACATTCTTCGCCGGTCGAACCGGGCGCCTTGGAACCCTCTTAACGGGGGCTAAATCCGTGATAATGAAACGCAAAACCGTTTGCAAACGAGGGTGAGGATGTTTGTCGGTTCAGTGTTCCTGGTCGCGGGACCTTTATGGGTGTGTCGCTCAATCGCGGCTGCGGGTCCCGTATCTGATCCCTGTGGTCTGCGCGCAGCCTCAAACTCATGGAGCCGACATATACCCCAAGAGGCGACAATGCAAAGCAGCCGGGCTGCAGATGGCCGCGGCCAGGCCGCGCACCGGCGTTTTGCCGCGGCCCGATTGCGCCGCATGATCGCTCGCCTGGGAGGAATGTCGAGGTGAGCGATGGGGCCGGACCTCCCGGGCGCAGCGCTGGCGAAGCGACGCCCCGCGACCGCGCCGATAGCCGCTTCTGGATCGAAACGGACCGGGACGATCCAAACGCGATGCGCTGGGCGGAGACACTGCTGAATCCCCGCGGCGCGACATCAAGGCTCCACTTCACGCGGGCTTGGACAGCGCTGTTCTTCGCCCGGTGCCTGGCCTTTTTCGGGCCTGTCGCCCTGGGCTTGATGCTGGCTGCGGCAGACCCTGGCGGCGGCGAAGAGCGGGGTGGGGGCGGTGACAGCGTGTTCCTGGTCACCGTGATTGTCACCGCGCTCTTGTCTTTTGTGGTCCACCTGCGCCGCCTCAGCGACGTGGGGCGGCCACCACTTTGGGCAGGCCTGGTGCTTGTGCCCATTCTGATCGGGAGCATCGGATTTGCCGCCGGGACGGCCATAGGCGCGCGAGACTATGTGATCGCCACCGAAATTGAGCGGCTTGACCGCGAAGACGTCAATCGCAGGCAGTTGGCGATCGATTATCGCCGGCCCATGGCCTATTCGATCCTCTCCCGAGACGTCATGTTGACCCTGGTGGAAGAGCAAGTGCGCCTCGGTCGCACAGGCGCTGAAGGCGTCGAGCGCGCGGCCATAAGCGGCGGCCAGGCCGGCGAGGTCGACCGCATTCTCGGCCAGTTCGGCATGTCGCTTTCGGCGGACCAAAGAGCGCGGTTGGACAACGCACTCGACAAACGGGCGCGCTCAGTCACTTCGTCGTTTCGCGTTTTCGACGATTTCCTGAGCGACACCGACCGCAGGAGCCTGCGCAGGACGCGCCGCGGGATCGAGTCGCGCTGGAAGACCATCCTGCCTGAGATTGAGGTATTCGATATCAGCCAACGCCAGCATGGCTTCGCCGTGGGGCGCCAGACATTCACACTGGTCTGGGCGCTGCCGTCATTCTTTGTGATGCTTTGGAGCCTGTTTTGGCTTGGCCGCTTGCCCACAGGCGGCGGAACCATAAGCGAGCGCATGCAAGCTGTCTCTGCAATCGCCGCCAAGACTAAAGACTAGGCCGCGGCGTGAGGCGGCGCTTACTTGGCGCTTTCCTCAGCGTCTAAACGCGCCCTGGCGACGCCGACCAATTCAACCAAACCGCGGTGCATATCCCCGGGGCCAGACAGCGGCGCGTCAAACCATATGCGGCGGTGATCGTCGCCCTTGCGCACGTCCAGCCCCGTTGGATCGATCCCAGAAAGGTGCCAGGCGCCTGGCCCTGCCCCGACAAACGCGCGGGCATACAGCGCCACCGCGTCGCTGTGGTCGTCATTCATATGTTCTCTGGCGCCGGCTTCCCTCGCGCCCCAAGCCCGGGCAAGGGCGCCCGCGCCGGCCGCATCAAGCACCACGTCGCCGGCCTCCATATGGTAGGCTCGGCCGAAACCGCCGACATAGACTGCGGCCGCGACTTCAAAGCGCCAAAGGCTGAAATCCTCGAAATCAATGTACAGGGATGCCTTGGGGTGGCGCGCAAGATAGCGGTCCCGCGCCCGGTCCCAATCCTCCCCGTCGCAGCGCATGCAGCGCCCGGTCAGCGACACCCGGCCATGGGCGAGGGGATCACCCTTCCCGATTTCGCCGATGAACAAGGCGGCGCCTCGATCGCTTTCCAGGGCAGGCCCGCGCCCGGACAGGGACGACACCGGGAAGATCGGCGCGCCGTCGATATCGGTGGCAAGCCCGACGCGGGATACATCTGGCGGCCCGCCTGGCTCGGGGATTAGGCTGAGCACACCGGCCCTCGCGCAGCGCACCAGGGTCGCCGCTTCTTGTCGATCGGCTGCGCCAGGCGCTCGGAAGCCGTCAGGTGGGGTCTTGGTCATCGCCTTGCCTCTCGTTTGAGCGTGTCGGCCCCGAAGCCTGGCCGCACTGTGGTTTGTTGAACACAGTGCCAACGCGCCGCATCATTTCTTATTGAAAGGCATTTGCAACAAGATATTTCTGCGTGTAGTCGGCTGGCGAAGCGAATCATTCGCATTTGCAGCCCCTCTGAAATCCCGTCCAAGGATAGTCGTATGACCTTTTTGCCGCGTCCAAACTTCGCCCTGTGGAATGCGTCCGCCATCGCCTTGATGGTGGCCATGCAGCCTGTTGCCCACGCCCAGGAGACAGAGCCCGCAGACGATAGCCAATCTGGCGAGTTCCTCGGCACCCTGACCCTGGGCGAGAGCAAGCGTGAAGTTCAGACCGATACGCCAGTGGCGATCACCGTCATCGACAAGGATGAAATTGATGACCGTCAGGCGAGCACGATTGCCGAGCTAATCGATTCGGTGCCGGGCGTGACCCTGGTGAATGGCTCGACGCCCTCTGGCTCGGGCATCAACGTGCGCGGCTTTGGCGCCAACGGCACGTTCGGCACGGACCAGAAAGTGGCCGTGGTGGTCGACGGCGCCCAGACCGGCGGCGAAGAGCTTTACCGGATCGGCACCCAATTGTTCACTGACCCATTCTTGTTCCGCTCGGTCACGGTCCAGCGCGGCACGGTCGGCAGCTATGAATACGGCACCGGCATCGTCGGCGGGATTGTCTTGCTGGAGACGATCGATGCATCTGATCTCACCGGAGGGGAGCCCGGATTCAAAGCAGGGATCACCGTGGGCGGCTACACCAATAAGGGCGGCCTAAACGGCTCGGCGACCTTGGCCTGGCAGCCGACGGAGAATTTGGAACTGCTCGGTAATTTCAGCTACCGCGAGCAAGACAATCAAGACGATGGCAACGGCGATGAAATCGGTAACAGCGAATTCGAGCTGCCCTCTTTCCTTTTGAAAGGCCGCTACAGCTTCGGCGATGGCCTGGCCCACAGCATCGTCGGCAGCTTTACTTCGACGGAATCGTCTGAGCGCGACGTGCCTTACGACACGTTCTTCACGGCCACCGATGCATTCGGCAATGTGGACCGGGACATCACCAGCCAAACGGCGTCGTTGATTTATACATACCAACCGGCTGGCAGCGACCTGATCGACCTGGAAGTGGCGGTGACCTATGCCAATCAGGAATTCGACAGCAGCTACGTTCCGGGCAGCTCTTTCCTCGAAGCGGGCCCCTTTGGCGCCGTCGTGGCCGCCCTTGGCGACGCCGACCACCAGTATGAGACGACCCGCCTGACGATCAAGAATGCCTCCTTTGTCGAGACCGGCCCAATCACCCATGATCTGCGCTATGGGATCGACATCTTCGAACGCGAAAGGGAAGATGAAGAGGCGGCCCCCGGCGGCACAGACAATCGGATCGCTCTGTTTGTCGTCAACGACATCGCCCTGACCGACAAACTCTTTTTCACCCCGGCCCTGCGGTTTGAGACCTCCGAACTGGAAGGCTCGATCCCGGATCCCAACGCGCCGCCGCAATCGCCTTTCGCCCCGCCGATGCCCGTGCCGGAGGTCGACGTATCCCTCGATAACGAAGCCTTGGTCGGCGCCGCCTCGATCCGCTACGAGTTTGACTCCGGGTTTTCGACCTTTGCCAGCTACGCTTACACTGAGAGCCTCCCGATCCTAGACGACTTGGAGAACCCCCAGTTCCGCGAGCAGCCAGAGCTGGCCAACACCGTTGAGGTCGGTTTCGCCTTCGACGGCGCCAGCCTCTTCAATGACGACGACACCATCGCGTTGAAGCTCAACTATTACGACACCAAGCTCGACGATGTGACCTCTTATTCCGGGATCGACGAAATTGATGTGAGCGGCGTGGAAATTGAGGGCTCCTATGCCCTGGCAAACGGCTTCTACACCGATTTCAACGGCAACTTCGTAACCGGTGAAGCGACCCAGGTGGTGACCATGATGGGCGCCAGCCCGGAGACCATTCCGTGGAACCGCACGCCGCAAGACTCCATTCGCGTCACCCTTGGGCAGCGGTTTGGCCAGTTTGCCGATCTTTCTGCTGAGGTGGTCTCCTTCTTCGACACCCCCGAAAGCGCGACGGCGCCTACGTCTGCACCAGACATCCCGCCGGACGACGTCACACTGCTCAACCTGCGCGCGACCTTGGCGCCCCAGGACGGCTTTCTTCAGGGCACTGTATTCCGCTTCGGTTTCGAAAACGCCCTCGACGAGGCCTATGTGCCGCTGCTGGCCACGCGTCCGGCCGTCGGCCAGAACTTGAAATTTACCGTGTCGCGCGTGTTCTAAATCCAGGGCCAAACGGGGGAAAAGGCGAGGACCTGTTCTGGGGCCAGGGGGCTGACCTCGGCGGACCTCGCCTTTGACCGGTTTGATACAGGTTGACGGGGCCCGGAGTAGCCCCGAGCCGTCCAGAAAAGCACGGCGAGCCAGGAAGGTAAGAGTGTGAACGGACTTTTTGCACCGCTATTGGATCTGGTGGACCTGGGCGGACCTGTCTTTGTCCTCCTTGTGCTCGTCTCCATCGGGACCTTGGCCCTGGCGATCCGCAAGTTTTGGCAGTTCCGCAGCCACCGGGTGGGGCGCGGCGATGCCATCCGCCAGGCTCTTACGGCATGGGACGAGGGCGCGCCGCAGAACGCCATCGACCTCATCGCCGGCTCACGGCATTTCCTCGCGCCAGTCCTGGCCCAAGCCATGCGCGCCGGGCCCGGAGACGCCAGCGCCGAGCGTATCGAGAGTGAAGCGGCTCAAAAAATTCTCCCCCTGGAAAAGGGGTTTCGGGTGCTGGATAATGTGGCCCAGCTTGCCCCATTGCTTGGCTTGCTTGGAACAGTTCTCGGCATGATCGATGCCTTTCAGGCGCTGCAAGCGGCCGGGTCTCAGGTTGATCCATCGGCCCTGGCCGGCGGGATCTGGGTTGCCCTTTTGACCACCGCGGCCGGACTAACCGTGGCCATGCCGACCTCGATGGCCCTGTCCTGGTTCGAAGGCCAAATGGACGGCGAACGCGCCCTGGCAGACTATGCGGTCTCCGTAATCACGGCGCCTTCTGGCGCGCAGGAAGCCCAGGCGCCCGCGGCCCTGGCGCAACATGGCGCTTAGCCGGGCGCGCAGCCGAAAGAAGGCTTCGATCACATCCCTGATCGACGTGATTTTCCTGCTTTTGCTGTTCTTCATGCTGGCATCGACCTTCACCCGCTTTTCAGAGATTGAGCTGCAACCGGCCGGGGCGGCCCAGGGCGCCGCTACCCAGCAAGACAGTGTTTGCACCGTGCTGGTCGGGCGCGAGACGGTCTCCCTAGACGGGGTCGACCTGCCCGCATCACAGCTCGGTCTGCGGGTTGGCGAAGCAATTGACGCGCGCGGATGCTCGATCTTCCTGACGGTCACACCGGAAGCGTCGACCCAGGCCCTCGTCGACGTGGTCACCTCCCTTGGCGCGATCCCAGGCGCGTCGATCCGGGTCGGCCGGATCTGATGAGGCCCCGCACCGCCTCTTCCAAACGCGAGCCGGTGATCTCGCTGATTAACATCGTCTTCCTCATCCTGATCTTTTTCATGGTGGCGGGGTCGCTTTCGGGGCGGGACACATCGGGGATCAGTTTTGTGGAAACCCGCAGCCTGGAGGTGAGCACCGATCCGGACGCCGTCATTATCACAGCCGAGGGCGGTATGCGCGGTCCAAGCGGCGCTGAAACCACCCTCCGGGCCCATATTGAAGGCCTGGACGGCGAAGCGCCCGATGTAAAACTGCTGCCCGATCGCGCGCTCCCAGCTGAGACGCTTTTGGCCCTCATTGAGGAAGCCCAGGCCGCGGGCGCAGGCCGCATCCTGATCGTGACCCTGGATGCCGGGCCATGAAATGGGCCATCAGCCTGGCCATCGCCGCGGCGGTTCATCTCGGCCTTTTAGGCCTGTTGCGGCCAGGGGCCGTTGAACCACAGATCAAAGGCTCGGGCATTACGGTCGCCTTCGGTTCAGGCGAGGCAGCGGGCCAGTCGGGTAGCGCGGCGCCCAGCGCCCCGCTTGGTGATCCGCCGCCGGACACCCGGGACAGTGCGAGCGATCCGGAACCACTTGACCCGGCCCCCGCCCAAGACGGCGCCGGGGAAGCCGGGCGCCCCCCCGAAGACGCACCACCGCCGCCGATTGAGCCAACTGAGCCAGAGCCCGAACCTGAGCCTGAGCCAGAACCTGAACCCGCACCAGAGCCCGAACCTGAACCCGTGCGGGAACCCGAACCAGAGCCGGAGCCGGCACCGCCGCCCGAAGCGCCCCAGCCAGAACCGGTGCCAGAACCGGCGCCCGAGCCCGCCCAGGAGACCGCGCCGCCCGTTCAAGAGCCTGCGCCGACGCCCGCCATCGACGCCGGCGCGTCGGAGGCCCAGCCAACGGGACCGACGGCGCCAGCCCCCGGCCAGGATCTGGCCGCCGCGACCTCGGGCGACATCACGACACCTGGCACCCCTGGCGGCACGTCTGCGCCTTCAGCGGCCTCTGCATCGGCGGGCAATGCGGCATCGGCCAATTATGCCGGCGAGGTGATGGAATACCTGTCGCGCATCCGCATGCCGCGGGCGGAGCGATCCGGATCGGCCCTGGTTTACTTCGAGATTGACCGGCAGGGGCGGCTTGAAGTCCTCAGCGTTTCGCGCAGCTCTGGCTCGAACCGGTTCGATCGCCAGGTCCTGCGGCTCATTCAGCGCGCAGAGCCGTTCCCGATCCCGCCGCCTGGAGTTAATCGCAGCTTCACGATCGAAATCGAAGGCCGTTAGACCCATCCCTGGAGCCGCGAAAGGCCCTTGTTGCCACGGCCCGGAGCGGGCACTCTAGCCGTCATCGTCAAGGAGTGCCCAGAGATGTACATCGCCATGAACCGCTTCAGGATCGCGAAAGGTCAGGAGACGGCGTTTGAAAATGTGTGGAAGTCGCGAGACAGCCACTTGTCCAGCGTGCCAGGCTTTAAGGAGTTCCGCCTGCTCAAGGGGCCCGAGCGGGAGGACCACACGCTCTATGCCTCCCACACCATTTGGGGCTCGGAGCAAGCATTCCTCGACTGGACGCGTTCAGAAGCCTTCCGCGCCGCCCACCGCAATGCCGGCGACAATCGCGGCCTCTATCTGGGTCACCCGGAGTTCGAAGGCTTTGCCCCAGTGATGGAACAGGTGAACGAAGAGGTTTAAGCGGCCACGGACCGAGCGGCGGGCCCCAACACGCCGCGGCGGTCTGGGCGACGGTTAAGTCAGCGCGTAGGGCTCGGCCAAGTCAAATGTGGTCTGCACGCTCGCGTCATTCAGCACTTTGCGCGCCGGCCCCTGGGCAGTGATCTCGCCCTGTTTGAACAGCCAGACATCGTCGGCGTGTTTGTGGACCAGGTGCAGGTCGTGCAGCACCGCCACAATGCCCCAGCCCGCCTGGGCGAATGCAGCCAACCGCTCCATGAGGGCGATCTGGTACTTCAAGTCGAGGGCGCTGGTCGGCTCGTCGAGGAACAGCCACCGGGCCTTGCCCGCGTCCGCCGCGTCCCACACCTGGGCCAGGGCACGCGCGATATCGACCCTTTTGCGCTCGCCGCCCGACAGGGTGAGATAGTTGCGCTCGGCCAACGCATCGAGCTCCATCGCCGTCATGGCCTCGGAAATGATGGTATCGTCGCGAATCTGGCCGTCGGTGCCGAAATGGGGAGAGCGGCCCATGGCGACGACCTCATGGACGAGGAATGGAAAGCTCAGATAACTCATTTGGGATACGACCGAGCGCCGCCGGGCCAGGGCCAGGGGTTTGATCCTGCGCAGGTCCTCGCTGTCGAGCAGGGCGCGTCCCTCCTCCGGCATGAGACTGCCTGTCATCACCCTAAGGGCCGTCGTCTTGCCGGCGCCATTGGGCCCGCACAGGGCGGTGAACCGCCCCGGCGCGCAGGCCCCGGACGCACGGCTGAGGATCGCGCGCCCCGAGCGGATGACGCTGGCCCCATCAAGTTCGGCGCTCATCCAAACGATCCTTTGGTCTTGTCTTTCAACAGGAGCCAGAAAAAGAACGGCGCCCCCAGGGCCGCTGTGACCACGCCGAGGGGCAATTCAGCGGGCGCCACCACCAGGCGCGCAGCCAGATCGGCAAACAAGATCAACGCCGCGCCGAGCAAGGCCGACCCCGGCAAGACATAGCGGTGATCGGGGCCTGTCATCAGGCGCACCAAATGGGGCACCACCAGCCCAATAAAGCCGATCACGCCGCAGACCGCCGTCGCCGCGCCAACGCCCAGGGCTGTGAATACCGCCGCGCGCAGCTTCAGGGCTTCCACATTCACGCCCAGATGGGCGGCATCGGCCTCGCCCAGCAACAGCGCGTTCATCGGCCGCGCCAGGGTCACGAGACCGGCTATGGAAATGCCGATCAGGAAAAGCGCGGGCACCACGCGCTCCCAGATCGCGCCGCCGAGGGAGCCTAGCGTCCAAAAGGTCAGGTCGCGCAGCTGCACATCGTCGGCGAGGAAGGTCATATAGCCAATGCCGGCAGCCGCCAAAGCGTTGGCCGCAACGCCCGCCAGCAGCATCGTGGCCACCACGACGCGCCCATCCACGAGCGACACTTGGTAGATCAGGGCCACGGCGGCGAGGGAGCCGAAGAAGGCCACAAAGGGCAGGGAGAAATTGCCCAGCAGGGCCAAGACCGGCGCCAAGAGGGTGCCCCCCAGCACGATCACCGCCACCGCGGCCAGGGCGCCGCCCGTGGACACGCCAATCAGGCCAGGATCGGCGAGCGGGTTCCTGAAAAAGCCCTGCATGGCCGCTCCGGCAACGCCAAGCGCTGCGCCGACAAAAGCGCCCAGGATCACACGGGGCATGCGAATGTTCTCGATCACGCCTTGTTTGACGCGGGAGACTTCCGACGCGTCGGCAAGGCCCACTTGGCTGGCCAAAACCGTGGCCATGTCGCCGAGCCCAATTTCAAGCGGCCCGAGGAGCACGCCGAGCACCATGCCGGTCAGCGCAAGGACCCCCGTCGCCATCAGCACGAGGGAGCCGCGCTGGGCCCGGGCCGTCTTAAGGGCTGTTGAAGCCTTTAGGGTGGCGGCCTCACTGGTCATAGACGGGGGTCATCGTCTCGCGGATCTCTGCGGCTAGGGCGCCGGCCGCACGGGGCGTACGCGGGCTGAATTGCATGACCCGGACGGCGTCGATTGAAAAGATCCGCCCGCTTTGGGCCGCACTGGTCAGGGCGATCGCGGGGTGGGCGGCAACCTCGTCAAGGCCCCCCATACGCGCTGCCACGAAGTTCATCACCATAATGATGTCCGGATCGGCGGCGACGGCGGCCTCAAGGGAAATCGGCTTGTATCCCGTGCGGTCGCCGAACACGTTCACGCCGCCGATCAGATCAATCACGCCCTGGGCGGCGGTCTCTGCGCCCGCCGCCGACGGTGACCCGTCGCTCACCGTGGAGAAGAACAATACCGTCGGGGCATCCGGCAAGGTCTCGATCACGGCAGACGCTTCGGCCCAATCGGTCTCGATCTGGTCGACCAATTCCTCGCCCTTAGCATCCACGCCCAGCGCCTCAGCCACGCGGCGGGTTTTGTCGATGATGGCGTCGATTGTGTAGGCGGTCTCCATTTCAACCATGCCCACGCCGGTCGCCCGGATCTGCTCGAGGGCCGTTTCGGGGCCCGCTGCGCCGCTGATCAAGATCAGATCTGGATCAACCGAAAGCACGCCCTCTGCCGACAGCTGGCGGACATAGCCGACCTTGGGCGTCGTCAGGGCTATGGGCGGGAAGACACTTGTGGAATCGGTTGCAACGATCCGGCTGCCCTCGCCCAGGGCATAAATGATTTCCGTCACATCGCCCCCGAGGGAGGCGACCCGTTCCTGGCCTTGGGCGGGCAAGGCAAGGCTTGCAGCTGCTGCAACCGCGACCAGAAGCCCGCGCACATGAAATCGTCCCATATCCAACTCCTCAAATCAGGGCGGGGTCTGCCGCCGTGTGGCCGCTGGGCGCGGCGCCGCCCTGGGCGTCGCCGCATGTCAACGGGCCTATGTCTGCCTCTCTCAAGTGCCCTGGCCCCGGCCCCGCAAGCCATACTTGGCCGGGACACTTGGGCTCGCACACCGCTCCTGTTTTATGTTCAACGGGAACTAGGTTATTGCAACTCAATTGCACACCGACAATTGCAATTCGTCACAGTTTAGGGGCCACTCCGCGCGCAGCGCCTAGCCGCCATAGGCCTCGTTGAGCCGTTCTGAGATCTCGGCGGCCAGGTCGCCCAGGGCTGCCGGCGTGCGGGGGCTGAACTGCATCACCGTGACCGGATCGACCAGGATTACCATTCCCGACTGGGCCGCCCGGGTCAGGGCCAAGGCGGGATGGGCAAGCACATCCTCCACCTCGCCAATCCGCGCGGCATGGTGGCTCATGATCAAGACCACGTCTGGGTCTGCAGCGACGGCAGCTTCCAGGGACAGGGCCTTGTAACCAATCTGCTCGTCGAAGGGGTTCGACCCGCCCATCAGTTCAATAATCCCGTGGGCGGCGGTGTCGCGGCCGGCCGCCCGCGGCGCGCCGTCGCCAAGCGTTGCGAAGAACAAGACCGTGGGCGCCAAGTCCAGGGCTGCAATCTGCTCCGAGGCAGCCTCCCAATCGGCGCTGATCTGCCCGGCAAGGACCTCGCCGGCCTCCGGAGCGCCGACGGCCGTGGCGACCTGGCGCGTCTTGTCCACAATCGCCTCGATCGTGTAGCGCGTCTCCATCTGGACGATCTCGACCCCAGAGGCCTTGATCTGGTCCAAGGCTGTGTCGGGCCCGGCCGCGCCGCTGATCAAGATCAGATCCGGCTCTACCGACAAGACGCCTTCGGCGGAAAGCTGGCGCACATAGCCGACTTTGGGCATCGATTGGGCCGCTTCGGGAAACACGCTCGTTGAGTCCGTGGCGACGATGCGATCTCCTTCGCCAAGCCCGTAGAGAATTTCCGTCACGTCCCCGCCAAGGGAGACGATCCGCTCCTGGCCAGAGGCCGGCAGGGCGCTGAGCCAAGCCAATACGGCGGCGGCAAGGACAGATCTCAGGGCGATGGCGTGTACATCCCAGCGTCTGAACGGCGCGATACTAGTTTTGAACGGCAAGCACCACTTCCGACGCTGCCACCGTCAAAGCCGACTGGTCGGCGTCCAGCATGGCGGGCCGCAGCGCCGTAGGATAGGCGCCATCCAGAAGGCCGAGGGCCGCGCGGATCGCCCCTGCCGTATCGCTGTTCTCAGCGTCAATGGCGGCCTCGCTGGCCAGGAACGCAGCCTCGCCCGCTTTGAAAAAGCCATAACCATCCAGATAGGGCTCGTAGCGGTCTGTGCCGGCTGCGGTGCGGTACATGTCAGTGGCGCGTTCGATCTGGTCGGCGGCGACGCCTGCCGCGATCGTGGCCTGGCTGGAGCCATCATCGGGCGCTTTCTCACCGGCCGCTGCGATGGCCGCAAGGATCTCGTCGGCGCGGGCATTTATTTGGGCTTCGTCCTCCCCATCAAAGATCGCGCCCGAGGCATCCAGAAGAAGCTGGCTAAAGCTCTCAACCCCGCGCTGTTCGAAGACTGGGCCCATATCGGCAAGGACCTCAGAGACGGGATGGGCAAACATTTCCGATGCCGCCTCGGTTTCACCGGCCGCGAAGGCATCGCGCGCAGCGATGATATGGGCTTCTGTGATCGCCAGTGCTGACATGTACACCACCGGATTACTGGCGGCGGCGGAAACCGCCACGCCGCCCTCGCCTTCGCCGCCCTCACCTTCTCCCTCGCCGGCGCTGGCTGCCGGGGCGGGATCGGTCATGTCGGGCGCGTCAGCCACGGTCTCGGGCGCGGCCGCCTCGGGGGCCGCCGTTTCGGTAGGGGCCGTCTCTCCACCGCACGCCGCCAAGGCGCTCGTGGCAAAAGCGGCGCCGAGGCCAAGCTGTGTCCAACGTTTAAGCTTCGTGTCCATGGTCGGGCTCCGGGAGGTGTATCGCAGGGGCCAAATACGGGCGCCTGCTGCATAAAGACTTTTCAATTGGCAGCCCTGTGTGGACAGTTTTCTAACCGGGTGCAAGCCCATTCAGCGCGCCTTCAAAGCCGGTTCAAGCGCAGGAGTTAGGCGCACTCACGCCGCGTCTCCAACGCCTTTCACCGGCCGCGTGGACACTGCCCTAAACGCGGCAGCTCGACAAGAATGCAACTCATGAGCAGGTGGCGCCGCCTGATCACCGATGGGGCACGGCTGCTGTCAGTGCTACAGGTTCACTGCCCGCGACGACATTGCCAATGCGCCGGCCTAGGCAGGAGGCCAGGGTTTGGACTAATGATAATGAGACCCAGGAACAGGTAAGCCCGTCTATGGCCAAAGCGATGGCTCAACGCCCGAAAGGCAAGACAAAGTCCAAGGCGGGTAAGACGCCGCCCTGGGGCCGGCTCGCTGTGGCTACGTTGCTCGGCTACATCGCCTCTGTCGCGGCCTCTTCTGCCCTGACGAGCTTGCTTCCGGTCTCGCGCGCGGAATCGACATTTATGAGCCTGCTGATCGTGGGGCTTGTCTACCCGGCTTTGTTCATCTGGGTCTTTGCCCGCCGCGCCTGGTGGCAAGGGCTTCGCGACCTCGCCGTGCTCAGTGCAGGGTCCTGCATGGTCTTATCGGTGACGCGCTGGGGGCTGTTCTGATGGATACACTGCGCCAATCCATGTCGTGGATGCATACTTGGACCGGGCTTTTGTTCGGCTGGGTGCTCTACTTCATGTTCGTCACCGGCTCGTCGGGATATTATGACAGTGAAATCGATGCCTGGATGCAGCCCGAGCTCAGCAGTGCGATTACGATTGAGGCGCCGGCCGAGGCCTTGGAAACGGCGCTGGAGCGCGCAGCGGAAGACACGCCAGGGGCGATCAATCACCGGGTTTTCCTCCCCTATACGCGCTCCTTCTCGCCTTATATTCGCGTGTTCTCGACGGGCGTGGACGGCGACGGCAAGCGGGTGTTCACCGAATTAGCCCTTCTGGAAGACGGCTCTGCCGCGCCCGAGCCCCGCGACACCGCCGGGGGCCAGCGCCTTTACCGGTTGCATTGGACCTTCCACTACATACCGCGCGCCCTCGGCGAAATGCTCGCCGGCCTCGCGGCGGTCTTCATGTTCGCAGCCATCATCTCCGGCATCATCACCCATAAGAAGATCTTCACGGACTTCTTCACCTTGCGCCTCGCCAAGGGTCAGCGAAGCTGGCTCGACAGCCATAATATCGTCAGTGTCATGACGCTGCCCTTCCAGATCATGATCACGTTTTCGGGGATCCTTCTGGTGGTCACCACGTTTTTCATCCCAATCTTCGTGGCCCAATACGGCTACAGCGAAGACACGATCAAGACGGTGGAGGCAGAGATGTTTGGCGGCGCCGCGCTGGTCGAGCCGGTTGGCGAGCCGGCTGAACTGGTCGACATGAACACGCTTCTAACCGTTTTTGACGCAGAGCTTCCCGGCGAACGCCTCGGCTTTGTCGAAGTTCGCAATCCCGGCGATGTCACGGCAACGGTGCGCGTTTACGGGATTGTCGGCGACGGGATCATCCGCGCTGCGCCCTATGTGGCTTTTGCCGGCGCCACGGGCGAGGTGCTGTCGGTCTCGCCAAGGGCCGTCTCCGACACGAGCGGTGTGATGGATGTGTTGGAAGGCCTCCATGAAGGCCTGTTTGCCGGGCCGGTCTTGCGGGTGTTGTACTTTGTTTCAGGCCTTATGGGCGCGGGCATGATTGCCACGGGCCTCGTGCTGTGGACCAAGAAACGCCGCCAAAAACTGCGCGGCGACGCGGTGGCCGAGCGCAATCTGGTTTTGATTGAGCGCCTGAATGTGGGCGTCGTTGCCGGTCTGGTGATTGCCATCGGCGCGTATTTCTACGCCAATCGGCTGTTGCCCTTGGGCATGGCAGACCGGGCGGAATGGGAACTGCACACCCTGTTTCTGGTCTGGCTTGCCTGCATCATCCACGCCCTTGTTCGCGCGCCGTCGCGCGCATGGATTGAGCAATTGGCCGGGGCCGCCGGCGTCTTCGCCTCCCTGCCGGTGCTCAACGCCCTGACCACCTCGCTCCATTTGGGCAACACGCTGCCGCTGCCAGGGCGGGCCGGGGATATGGCCGTGGCCGGTGTGGACCTCTGGTTTCTTGTCATCGCGGCTGGCTTTGCCTACGCCGCCAAGGTCGCCGCCCAGAAGCAAGCTGCGCCCAAGCGCGCCCGCCGGCCCCGGGCCGAAGCGCCGCCGGCGCCCGCCGAATGAGCTGGATCGCCGCGTTTGCCCTGGCCCTGCCCGGCTTTGCCGGCCTGTGCCTGTCGACATCGAAACACCAGCGCGCCGTGTTCGGCAGCGCCTTGGCCGCGCCGCAAACGCGCCGCTACCGCGCCCTGGGCTGGGCGCTGCTGTGCGCCTCAATCGTGTGGTGCATGGCGATGTTTGGCTGGGCACGGGGCGCCGTCGCCGTCTGCGGCGTGGTCACCATTGCCGCCGTCAGCGTCATCGGCCTGGTCACGTTCAGGCCCCATTGGGTGCGTTATCTTTGCTGGGTGCCCAGGCCGGCCGGCGACACACCTGCGCCATAGCGGGCATGGTTACCCGGGTGCGCGCTAACGGCCTGTGAAGGGCAAAGGCAAAACGAGTTTGCCGAGCACGTGTTCGTGGGCCACCGTGCCGAGCCGCTCCTGGGAGGTCGAGCCTAGCCCGGTTCCGCGCAGCTGCACGCCCGCCCCCGTGGCAGAGACCACCTCTTTGACAATCGTGCCGAAGGACCTGTGCCGGGCGGCTACAACATCGCCAGGCCTGGCGCACTTGGTCGTGCGAAAAACCGCCCACGCGCCGGGGCGAAGGCGCGGCGCCATGCTCGCCCCGCGCACTTTGAGCAGGAAAACCCCCAAATCAGCCGCCGAGCTTGGGATAAACAAGGTCCAATTTCGGCGGATAAGGGCACGGCGCGGTGTAGGTCGGCACACCTTTCGTCTGCCAGAACAAAGCGGCAAACTCGTTGACCAGTTCAACCAGTTTCAAGCCGTCTTCGCGGTGGACGTCCTGCTTACATGCGCTGCCCGCGGCCATGATGGCGTGGACCAATTCGTGGACCTGGGGGTGCTGTTCGACCATGGCCGGTTTGAAATAATCGCCCCAGATGACGCGGATTTCGGTTTTGATCTTTTCCGCTTCTTCTTCCTTGCGCAGGGCGCACCGCGCGTGGAGGTTGGCCAGGGCCACGGGATTATCGCTCGCCCCTTCATGCATGATGTCCATCAGGCGCACGATGGTGACCGCGCCAATTTGGGCCGGATGGGGGTCGTAGATCCCGCACGGAATATCGCAGTGGGCTGAAGCCTCAACGATCAGGCCGCGGGATTTGAGCGAGGTATAAAGGGGGGCAAACATTGTTTGGGTTCCGATCCTGTCAGGGCCGTCAGCAGCGCTTAGGCCGTGTGTGTAGGGTAAGCGCCTGGCGGCGGGGGCGTCTAGGGCTGCAGGCCTGCGCAATCAGCCGCGTCTCGCCGCTTTAGCGCCCTGCGCGGTGCGCCGGCGGGCGAGAACACGCGTCGTTTGGCCTGCGCCCCAGATTGCAATGGCCACAGCGGCCAATGTGGCCAGCGCCGCAATCCAAACCAATGGCGCCTCAATCAGCGCGGGCTCGGAATGGTGGTGGGCCAAGGCCGGACCGGCCCCCGCGCCGGCGGCAAGCAAGGAAAGGCAGATCAGGCGACGTTTCATGGGCGCATCCTTATGTTGTGTGAGCCGGCTTTGGGCTTAGCCCGAAAACGCCTTCTCAACAACAAAGTCTCCGGGGGCCGCATTTGATCCCTCAGTGAAGCCCGCGTGTTCCAACAGCGCCTTGGTATCGGCGATCATCTCCATCGAGCCGCAGATCATGGCCCGGTCTGTCTCCAGGTCGAATTCCGGCGCGCCGAGGTCGCGGAAGAGCTGCCCGGTTTCAATAAGGGTGGTGATGCGGCCGGTGCAGAAATAGTCTTCGCGGGTCACGCTCGGATAATAGGTCACGCGGCCGGGTGCGACTTCGCCCACCAGCGGATCGGATTTCAGATTGCCCACCAGGGAGCGCCCATAGGCAAGTTCGGCCACTTCGCGGCAGGTATGGGTGATCACCACCTGCTCGAATTTCTCGTAGGTCTCTGGCTCGCGCAGCAGGCTGGAAAATGGGGCAAAGCCGGTGCCGGTTGAAAACAGGAAGAGCCGGCGACCCGGCTTTAGCGCGTCGAGGACCAGCGTGCCCGTCGGCTTCTTGCCAAGCAGGATATCGCTGCCTTCCGTGACATGTTGGAGCTTTGAGGTGAGCGGACCGTCGGCGACCTTGATTGAGTAGAAATCGAGTGCCTCATCCCAGGCAGGGCTAGCGATCGAATAGGCCCGTAGCAGCGGTTTCGGGCCATTCATAAGCCCGATCATGACGAACTCGCCAGAGCGAAAGCGCAGCGCTGGTGGGCGCGTCACACGCAGCTCGAACAAGCGGTCAGTCCAATGCTTCACCGACAAGACAGTCTCGCCGGTTACTGATTTTGGCAGCTGCGGGGCGGCGGGCGCGGCGCTGGCGTCAGGCATTGCCAACACACTCCAGGCGTCCGGCCCGGCCCGCTGCGGGCTGGGCGCGGCGCGCTTCGGGCAGGCAGATGGGCAGGTCGCGCTCAAGGAAGGCCTCGCCAACTGCGTCGACAATGTCGCCCAGCTCGCTTTGGGGTGGGCGGCTGAGAAGCCACGTCAAATGGGCGTCCCGAAGCCCCTTATCTTGGCCCTGGGCCGCGGCCACCGCGCCCAGGACAGAGGTCTCATCATGGGTGAAATGGAGACAGCCCGGCGCCGACAGCTTCAGACGCCGCCCACTGGCCTGGCCGAGGTCGCGGGCGAATTGCAGCATATGGCCGAGCACCCGCCCGCCGCCATAATTGCCAAACACCTCATTATACGTCTTGACCACACAGCAGCATTTGACGCTACCCACCGCACAGGCCCGAAAGCCGTAAAGACTGAGCTGCGCGCCCGCCCCCAAATCCGCCAAATTGGTACCTGGGTAGATCGAGGTTGGGGCCATGAAATGTCTCCAGAAGAAAAAGCGCTGCGGGGCGCGGAGTGCAAGGAAGTCTGGGGAGGAAAGTGAACGGGTCCAGGACACCGCTGGCGCTCAGGGTCGCCATAGCTCCGCAGCGAGAAGATTAGACCGGGCTCAGCCGGCCCCGCGATAGGTCTGCGATGCGGCGCTCAAGCCAGTCTCGGTGGCTGTCGAGTTCCTCAAGCTTCAGGCTGTTGTCCACCGGGCCATGGTCGACCAGTTCCTGGCGCCACTGGTCGAGCTCGGTCAATTGGTGCTCAAGCCACGCAACGCCTTCCACCTGCGTTCCCCACATCTGCAAACTCCATCTGCTTGGCCACACGGCCAGCTTGTCCTCGCCCTAGCCAGCACACCTGCAAATGAGTTGCAATACACGAATTGGGATTTTAGGTCGCAGTTAACCAAACGCCGCAGGCTGGGGCAGGCGACCGCGCGGCGCCGCCCTGCAGCCAGTCGTTCAAATCGCCTGGTCGCGAAGGATGTCTGCTGCCGGCTTCAACGCGCGCAACAAAACGGCCTGGCGTTGCTTGGGCACCAGCCATTGGGCGCGCAGCTCGGCCATGTCTTCACGGCCGGCGACCAAATCGCCGAGAATCGTCAGGAGCGTCGTCTCCTGGGCGGTGGGTTGCTGGGAGCGCGTGCCCAGCTTCAGCGGCAGACGGCCAAAGCGCTGGAGGACGCTTACGGTGCGCGCGAACGACCATGCCAGGACCTCGCCTGCCGCCCGGCCGGGCCCGCGTTCGAAGGCCTGCCCCGCAGGGCATTTGGTGGCGCTGGAGCGCAGGCAGGCAAGGGCGTCGGCGGCAATGGCTGTGTCCATGATTTAAAATTGCGATGCATTCGCAGCGAAAGCAATAGAAAAAGGGGAGCGGGCCGGCCCGCTCCCCTGCGTCGTGTTGTCTGCGCCATGTCAGATGCAGGGCGCCGCGCGGCCGGAAGCGCGCGGCCAGGCCGTCTCAAGACAGGCTTAGGCGGCCTTCTTTTTCGGCGCCGCGCGCCGCGCGACATACTCGCCGCACCAGTCTTCAGCCGCCACGGCCGGCCATCTGCCATGGGCGCGGTCTTTCGCGGGCTGGGGCGCATAGCGCCGGCACTCGGTCTCGACGACGTTGAAATACTTACAGGTTTCGCAGTGCATTTTGGGGCTCCTTATCCATGGAGCCAAGATAGGTTCTGGGCAGGGACAAGTCAAATAAAATTCAATAAATACAATGTGTTGCGACTTTTTTTCAGAGGCGTTTGCAGAACGTATCGCGCCGGCGGCACCGCCCTCATATGCTTGCGCCAATCGAGCAGGATTTCAGGTTGAGGAATTCGCGGATCCCGTCCTCGGCGAGCTCGCGGCCATGGCCAGAGGCCTTCACGCCGCCAAAGGGCAAGCGTGGATCAGATGCCGTGATGGCGTTGACAAAGGTCGCCCCCGCGTCGAGCTCATTGAAGGCGCGCTCCATCTCGCTGCGCTCCTGGGTGAAGATTGCCGAGCCGAGGCCGAAGCGCGTGCCATTGGCGATCTCGATGGCGGCGTCGAGGGAGCTTGCCTTGAACAGGGTGGCCACGGGGCCAAACAGCTCTTCCTGGGCCCCCGGCGACCCGCTGGGCACATCCTCAATCAAGCCGGGCCGGAAATAGAAGCCCTCGCCGTGGATCGGTTCGGCCCCGACCACGCGGCGCCCGCCCGCAGCGAGTGTGTCGGCGACCTGGCCTGAGAGCTCGTCGCGGATGTCCTGCGTCGCCAGCGGTCCAATATCGGTGGCGTCATCCATGGGGTCGCCGACGTTCTGGGCCTCAAGGGCGGCGGCAAATTGGTCGCGAAAGGCGCTGTAAACATCTGCGTGGACGATGAACCGCTTGGCTGCGATGCAGGACTGGCCATTGTTCAGCAGCCTGCCCTTAACGGCATGGGCCACCGCATCGCCAAGGTCGGCGCTAGGCATCACTATGAACGGGTCCGATCCGCCAAGCTCCAGAACCACTTTTTTAAGCGCGCGGCCCGCGGTTTCGCCCACCGCTCGCCCGGCGCCCTCTGAGCCCGTCAGCGTTGCGGCCCTGACACGCGGGTCCTCGAGCACTTTTGCAACCTGGCCACCGCCAATCAGCAAGGTCTGAAAGCCGCCGGCGGGCACGCCGGCGCGGCGGAAGATATCTTCGATGGCCAGGGCGCACTGGGGCACGTTAGAGGCGTGCTTGAGCAGGCCGGCATTGCCGGCAAGGATCGCCGGCACGGCAAAGCGAAACACCTGCCAGAACGGGAAATTCCACGGCATCACAGCCAGGACTGGCCCGAGCGGTAGCCAGCGGGCAAAACTGGTTTGCGCAGCGGTCTCGATCGGCCGGTCAGCCAGGAAGCGCGGGCCATGGTCGGCATAGAAATCACACACCCAGGCGCATTTCTCGGCTTCGGCCAGGGCCGATGTGTAGGTCTTGCCCATCTCACGGGTCATCATGGCCGCCAGCGTCTCGTTTTCGCTTCGGATAAGGCGCGCGGCCTCGCGCAGCCAACCGGCGCGCGCGTCGATGGGGGTTGCCCGCGTCGCCCGGGCGGCGGCCTCGGATCGCGCCAGGGCCGCCTCGATTTCACCATCTGTGAGGGCATCGAAGGTCTGCTCGGTCTGGCCGGTGGCGGGATTGATCGTGGCAATGGCCATGGCAGTATCCTTTGCGGGGCTAGAATCGGACGGTGATTTCGCCGAGCCGCCGGGTCAGCTTCATGTTTTCTGAATAGTCGATGGGGATGACGACGAGGCTTGGCCCATCTTCCTGGAACGCAGCCTCGAGCACACCCCGCAAGTCGCCAGCGCGCTCACAGCGGTGGCCAGCCCAGCCAAAGCTCTCAGCCAGTTGCACCCAGTCGGGATTGCCAAAGGCGAGATTGGTGTGGGCTGAAAATTCCTGCTGCTGCTTCCACTCGATCAGGCCATAGCCGTGATCTTCCCAGACCATGGCGACCAGGGACGTGCCCATCCGTTTCGCCGTTTCCATGTCCTGGACATTCATCAGCATGTCGCCGTCGCCCACTACCGCCAGCACGCGGCGCTCCGGCTGCAGGTGGGCCGCGGCTATAGCAGCCGGCAGGGCCATGCCCATTGAGCAAAACCCGTTGGAGATAAAGCAGGTGCCCGGAGCATCGGCCTGGTAATGGCGGGCGATCCACATCTTGTGGGCGCCGACGCCGGAAAACAGCAGGTCTTCTGGGCCGAGGGCCTCGCGAAGGTCGAAGATCGCCTTCTGCGGCCGGATCACACCCTCGGTGTCGTCGCGGGCATGGGCGTCAAACTCGCCCTGCATCGCCTCGCGTACGGCGCGTTGCACCCCAAGCTGCGCGGGCTTCAGCCCATCGCGCCCGACGCGCTCATTCAACATCCAGAGGCCGTGGGCAAGGTCGCCGACCACCTCTTCAGCCGGCATGTAATGGGCGTCCACCTCGGCCGGATAGAAGTCCATATGCAGGATGGGCTTGTCGCGGCCCGGATTCCAGCTGGAGGGCGGATACTCCACCATGTCGTATCCGACGGTGATGATCAGATCGGCGTCCTCAATGGCCTTAAGCGGGATATCCTTCTGGCCCATTCCGATCGTGAACAAGCAGTAGGGCGCGTCGCGGCCCACGGCGCCCTTGGCCATAAACGTCATCAGCACGCCAATCTCGGTGGCGTCGCAAAACCGGCGCAGCTGCTTGCTCGCGCGGGTGCGTATGGCGCCGTTCCCGGCGATGATCAGCGGCCGCTTGGCGCCTTTGATGAGGGCCCAGGCCCGGTCAATGATCTTGTCATCGGGCACAGGGCGGCGGGTCTTCTGGGGCGCCAGGGGCGCGCCTTCAACCTGCATGGCCGCGATGTCCTCGGCGAGTTCAATATGGGTCGCGCCGGGCTTTTCTGCCGCCGCCAGTTTCATCGCCTTGCGCACGATTTCCGGAATGTTGGACGGGTCAAGCACCGCCCGGGACCACTTCGTCACCGGACGGTACATCTCCACCACGTCCATGATCTGGTGGCTTTCCTTATGTTGCCGGGTGGTGGCGCCCTGGCCCGTGATCACCAGCAGCGGCGCCCGGTCCATATTCCCGTCGGCAACGCCGGTGATCAAATTGGTCGCGCCAGGGCCAAGGGTCGCAAGGCATACCCCCGGCCGGCCGGTCAGCTTGCCCTCGGCCGCCGCCATGAATGCGGCGGCCTGCTCGTGGCGTGTCAGCACAAAATCAATGGACGAGCCCTCCAGCGACATCAGGAAATCAGCATTTTCCTCGCCCGGCACGCCGTAAATCCGCTCAACCCCCTCCGCCTCAAGGCAGCGCACAAACAGGTCTGACGCTTTCATCAACGCTCCTCACGAATCTCACCACGCCGCGTGGTGGTGCAGCGGCACGGGCCATACAACCATGGATCGCCTGCGCCGCCCAGGGGACGTCTCGCGTGGAAACGCGGCGCGTCTAGCCCGGTTCCGAGGCGCAGGCCGGAAGTTCAATGCGCCATGGCCGCATCAGCACGGTCAGGTCCGCCGATCGCCGGCGCCCGAGCGTGAAAACGGCGTGGGAAAAGCCGGGATGCCACATCTCTTCTAGCCCGCTATAGCCGTAACACCGCGACAGGGCCTGGGGGTCCAACGCGTAGCCATCGATATCGAGTGGCGCCTCACTGCCCTCCTCGGACGCCTGCGCCAGCATATCCGCATCATTAGGCGACAGTGAGAGGGTTTGGGTGTCCCTCAATATGTCGAGGCTGAGATCCAAGCGATCATAGAGCGCGGCGGTGCGTTGACTGAGCTCTTCCAAATCGGCGGCAATCTCGTCGCTGGCGTCGGGCGCAATCAAATCGATCGTCGCCGGGCTTGGCCCCCCATGCCACACAACCAAGCTGCCCGGCGTCACCAGGCGCCGCTCGGCGATGGCAAAGGCATAGACCGCGCAGCTAGACATGCAGATCTGATCCACCACGACCTGTTCAACCCGGTTTTCGATCATCTCCGCGATGGCAAGCCAATCGGCGACAGCGCCCCCGGTCGAGCGCACGATCAGCCGATCAATGCGAAGATTTCCGTCTACCC
The DNA here is from genome assembly GCA_038747245.1 of Pseudomonadota bacterium. GTDB lineage: Bacteria > Pseudomonadota > Alphaproteobacteria > Caulobacterales > Hyphomonadaceae > UBA5336. Next base: position 76,326 of record JBCDJY010000004.1, read on the forward strand.
GCGCGCGGATCGACTGCACCACCGAAGGGCCGAGCGTGCCCGCAAGGCACAGGGTCAACTGGCTCGGTCCCTCCTCGGGCGTTACCGTAATGAAAGACACCCCGCCGCTTGCCGACGGATTGGCGGCGGCTGCGCCAATATGCGACCGGCACAAATCAATTTCCCGCTCTATCGTGGGATCCAGCTCGGCGGGGCCGCCTTCAGCCAGCGCCAGAGGTCCGCTTCCATGCAGCAGCATCGCTGCGCCAGCCAGGCTTCTCGCCCAGGCCGGCCTCAGACGCGCCGTCACGGCGCGCCGTCCAAAAACTCAGCGGTCGTCATGGAGCGGTTTGGCGTGATCGGCACGCGCTCGCGCTGGGGGATGATGGCCACGCGGCTGCGCCGGAGCTCGATCGCGTTGAGACGGGCTTCGCGCTCCACCTCACTTATATCGCGGTCAGCGAGGACCATCTCTTCCTCGCGGTTAAACGCGACGATTTCTGCCTCGGCGGTCACCTCTGCTGCGACCCGCTTAACCTCGATTGTCACCGGTCGTCGGCACGTCTGAACGCCGTTCTCATCCAGGGCGATACAGGGCGAGGCGGCCACTCTTCGGATATACGTCTCGGCCGCCTGCGTCGTTCCGGCAAAAAGGAATTCCACGCGGCGATTGCGCGCCAGCGCCGCCTCGTCTTTCCCCGTATCAATCGGAAAGCCCTCACCGAAGGAGAGCCTGTAGATTCCTGCTTGGTAAATGCCCCGCCGCGCAATCGCTTCGGCCACGGCATTCGCCCGGTCGAGGCCAAGATTGTAATTGTAATTCTCATCGCCGCGCAGGTCTGTATGGCCAACAATATAGAGCGCGACATCCGGCGGCTCGAGTTTAAGATTGTCCGAGATAATTCTGAGCGCCGGAAAGGCTTCGGGACGGATGGTGGATGAAGCGGTATCGAAGAAGCTATCTGTGTTGAACACGACACGCAGAACCGGAATAGGCCCGGGATAATCAGGCTGGCGATGTTCAGACGGCTGCATAATCTCAGTCGAGAAACTCGGTTTCAGTCCGCCCACCGCCAGCCGCTCCAGTCGATCACGCCGGTCCTGATGTTCCAATTCAACAGTTTCCGAATGGGCCTGGGGACACGGCAAATCTGCCGGCAATCCGGGCGGAGGCCAATCGGGACCGCAATCAGCGCCAGCGGCCTGCTGGGCGGCTGAAACAGCCGCAAAACAAGCCGCAATTCCGCACAGCGCTAAGGGCCGCGCGAAGGCGCGAATAAATCTGGCCAAACGTTTAAAAGCGGGCTGGCGCTTTCCGCGCCGCCTGATGGGTGAGCGCCTGAGAGCTGCGCCCGCGCTCAAAAGCTCGAATTGGCCGACAGGTTCAAACTGAACTCGAGGCCGTCCTCCATCTCGGGCACGTACCCCGAGCTATCGCTAATCAATCCTGCTACGGATGTGCCATCAATGTCGAAGGCGATGTCGCGAAATCCAACGAAGGGCATCCAATTCTCAAATTCTGGCTCACCGCCCGGGCTGTCGGTCCAGACTTGGGCAAATTCGCCCGCGTCGATGAACGCGCACTGGGTCTCGCTGGTGCAAGAGACCGCGCCGGCAAGCGGGACGAACCGGATCTGGTCCGACTGGACTTCGATCCAGGAATTGACCGCTCGGTTATTGCCGTCCAGGGCCAGGCGCAGCTTCATCGGATAGGTCCCGTCTGGGTAGCTGATGCGGCCATCAAACACGCGGATGCTGGCGGGTGGATCATCGGTAAGCACCGCGCCGGTCAGCCCTGCCATGGTGACCACATTGCCCTTCGACGCCAAAAAGATCGACCGCAGGTACTCTTTTCCCGCCGCTTCGGTGGCCCCGTCAGCGCCAAGAATGTGGACCTCTGAGCGCCCCAAATCGGCTTTCCACTCAGAGGCGTCTGCCCGCCCCGTATAGCGCACCGTTTCAGTGTCGCCCGCGGGAAGGTCATAGGCCTCCAATTTGGTCAGGATAATCAGTCGAGGCACACCGTATTGGAAGGTCGGGCGATAGCCGCGCACCAGGCTCTGGCCGAGGCCAGATTCAACGAAGCGTTGGCCGGGCACCGGCGCGCTTAGATCCTTGATCCCTTCAACAAGGGAAAAGGTAAGGCTGCGCTGGAAATCTCGCCGGTCATTTTCCAGTTGCTTTTGCCAGCCGCCCGTCAGGAACGCGTTGAGGGAGCCCTCATTTTCGCGCAAATCCCGCTCTTCAGGCCCACTGTACAGCGGCATACACCCTGAAAACACCGACCGCAGGCCAGAGCCGTCCCCTTCTGCGATGGACACCGTCAACCGCTCGCGCGGCGCCCAGCGGTTCAGCGCCCCGGAATTCTCCGTATTCAGAAGTTGGATGAGCCGTTCGCGCCAGGGCCGGTTCTCTTCGAGCGTGTTTTCGCCAAGAGTGATCAACTGGCTGTCGATCACGATCAAGGTCTCCCTCTGGGCCGGCTCGTAGCCGTCCAAGTCGCAATACTTATCGAAGTCGCGCAATTGGGCCGACGCCGGGGCCGCCGCGAGGAGCGCTGCAACGGACAAAGCGATAAGAGATTTCAGCATGATCAGGTCCAGGGTCCAGACTCTAAAGGAATTTCAGGCGAATGCGCTCGGCGCTGTATTCGGCCGGAGACACATCAATGACCACGTTTTTCCTCAGGTCATCTTTGCGCGTAAATCGAAGGTTGGCATCTGCTGCGCTGCTGGCCAAGGCCGTTTTATAGGCATTCAAGAGGCCCACGACGACCGCGTCTTGATTGGTCATGCGCTCAAACTGGCTGCGCGCGGCTTGAAACCGTGCATTGCCGTGCATGCTTCGGTCAATGTTGCGCGCTGCATCCCGCTCGTTTTCCGCCGTCGCGTCGATGCGTTGAAGCTCGCGGTTGACCTCTCGATCAAGCTTGGCGCGCAGCTTGTCGTATTTGCGCCCATATTTCTCGCTGGCCTTTTTGCTCTCGGGAAACTGAGGATCACTGTCATGGCAGATATAGGACAAGATCACGCCGGCGATCCAAACACCAAGGTTCATCAGCAAAGACCCGCCCACTGTTGCCAGCCAGCTTGGCGGCGTTCCGCCAATAACAGAGGCCTCGATGATCGCGTCCTGTAAGAAATTCGCCCGCGCGTACCAAACCGCGGCAAGCACAACAATAAGGCCCACAGTGGCCAGGCCAAACATACGCCAGGCCGCCCACAAATCGCCGGGCTTTCGTTGCGGGCCAAACCGGTGCTGCGCCTCGGCCATGAACTGGCCGTGCAAATGCGAAGACAGGGCGAGCAACACGGCGATCACCACCGTTGAACCGAGGGCGACAGCCGGGGTCATGAAGCTCAATCCAGCAAAGGCTTCGAAGTTGATGAAGGCCTCGAAAACCCCTATAAACACGAGGGCGAGCCAGTAAAACCAGCCGATCACCTTTGGCTCTCTGCGCAGCTCCATCTTTTTGCGGTCGTAACGGGCCTTGCTTTCGTTGAATTCGCGGCGCATCCGATCGAGGCGCTCATATTTTCCGGCCTGTTGCTCCTGGTGGTTGGCGCGGTGACCGCGCTTTTCCTCGGTGGCCTTCTCATGGATTGTATCCTCGACCCGTTCGATCAGAGGCGCTGGCACCGTTCCGCCGGATTCTTCGCCGATCCGCTTCATAGCATTGTCGATTTCATCAAGGGCGGCGCGGCGCGGTCCATCAATGTGCAGGCCATACCATGTGCGCGCATGGCCGGAGAGGTAAGCCGGCTCCTGGCCGGTGATATCGGTGAGCCTAATTTCCTGGCTACGCGCCTCGGCCGCGACCGCGTTCTCATCGAGGAGGGCCTTTTTCAGCTCGCCGGCGTCACTCAAATCCAGCGCGCAATAGGCGTCCACATTGGGGTAGTCAGACATTCACGCAACTCCAACTTTCGGCGGATTGACTGGATAACAGATTAGAAATTGACCCAATCACCGGTGGTCGTCCGACAGGTCAGCTGGCGGTTGCCGTCAACTTGATCATCCTCGATGGTGATCGATTGGGTCACGTAGCGGCAATTTGTGTAGCTCACCGGTTGCTCTGAGCCGCCTGCCTCAGCCTCAACGACCGTCTCTTGGGCAGGGACAATTTCAGCATCGGGCGTGTAGGCCGCCAAGACGACTTCGGGGTAGTCTTCTTCGGGCGCTTCTTCGGTGAAGGTCTCGACGCGCACCTCATCTTTGCCGTTCTCGGCCGTGAACGTCTCGACTGTCCGCCCAACCTTTGGCGCATCGAGCGCGGCAAGCTCCAACTCCCTGATCCGCGCTTTGTCTTCCTCGCTTGCGCGATAAAGCAGAAAGCCGCACGCGCCCGCGCCAGCGACAGCGCCCACAACGGCGCCGGCTCCTGCGTCACCACTGCCGACATTGTTACCGATAACCGCGCCGATTAAGGCGCCGCCACCAATGGCGAAAGCGCATTGGCCCACAGCGCGCTGAACCGCTGTTTGCTCTCCCGTCGTGGCACACCCCGACAGCGCGAGTGAGACAGCGCCAACACCAATCGCTAACTTGTTCATAATCCCCTCCACATGAACCACTTTGTTAACATCTGAACACCCAAAAACAAGTGGCGCAACTGCAGCGCGCAGAACTTTGCCCTTGGCCGGCGCAGGCCGACCTTTTGCCCGCGCGCCAAGCAGAAACCCGCACGATCAGCGCGGCATCACATCAGCCGAGCGATTGGCGCCAATCAACACGCCGATCGTGCTTGGGCCGATTGAAATTCCATGGAAAAAGGTATTACGTCTGCGTAACAGCGCAGCGATGGGTGAGCGAATGGGCAAGGGGCCCACAGGGACGGCAAAACCGAAGCGGCATTTGCGTGCCCCGCTGCGCACAGGAGTTTGCCTTGCGGCCATATCCCTGGCCCTGGCGGCGCCATCGCAGGCCCAGTCGGTTCCAAGAGCCTGCGACGCCCAATCCTCAGATGTGCCGGCATCCCAGGCACCCAGCCTGGAGCCAGCCGCCGCGGAACGGGTCATGGCCGCCCACAAGCAGATGGAAACCGATTTGACCGCGCTTGCCGAGGGCAAGATCCCGGTATCGTTTTCGACCAATTTTCTCTCCCCCTCCCAGCATCGGCTCACGGGGATGCCCTTCAATATTCCCGTGCTGAGGGTCGTGTTTGAAACCGACCGCTTCTTTGCAACCGGGCGCGACAATATCCTGCCGGCGGCCATCCCAGCCTGGCGCGTCATCGCCGATGGTCTGATCGGGGCACCAGACGGGTCGGCGCTCTATGTGGTGGGCCATACCGATGAGCGCGGGGAGCGCGCTTACAATTTCGACCTGGGCCAGCGGCGGGCCGAGGCGGTTGCCCGCGCCATCGCAACGCGCGGCACCGTCAATGCCCAGGTGTACCGCCTGTCGTTTGGAGAGGATTTTCCCTGCGTCGACAAGCAAACGCAGGCCGCCTACGCGCGAAACCGGCGCGTGGAATTCCTCTTCGCAATCAACCCGGCTGCCGCGCGCAGCCAGATTGATCTCGATATCGTGCGCGCTTGCTCGGACCGCGGTGACGGCACCGAGGGCGCCTGCAGCGTCAAGATCGAACGCAACATTTATGAAGTGGTCCCAGACCGCGACGCCATCGATGAAATGAAGCGCCTGAACGAGGCTGAAAACGCCGTGCTGGATAATAATGAGCTAAGCGATGCTGAACGCGGCCGGCGGCTTGTGGCCTTGGAAGAAGAACGCAGGCGGATAGCGGTGCGCCTCGTGCGCCCTCGCACCCCGGTGAGCCTCACCCGGCGCACGCGCTAGCCTGCCCCCCATCCAAGGCGGAATCCGCCTTGGCAGGTTTGCAGAAGCGCCCCGCACCGCCGACCTAGCCCTGGGCGCAAGCGATCGCGAAGCCGCAGGCGAAGCGGGCGATCGAACCAGAATGGTGCCCCTGGCCCGACTCGAACGGGCACTCCCGAAGGAAACGGATTTTGAATCCGTCGCGTCTACCGGTTCCGCCACAGGGGCACGGGTGTGGGGTGTGGCGCAACGCTTGCGATGCGTCAATTCACTTGGCGGCAACCTTGGCCTGCGATAGCTGCGGGCATGACCGATGCCGCATACCAGGCCGCCCCCAAAGCGCGCACCTTGCTCCAATCGATAGAGGCGATGGCCGAGGAAGCCGGCGAGGACGGCCACACCCTGCGCCAGATCATGGACCGCTTGGATGAGCGCGCCTTTGGGGCCATGCTGTTCATCCTGGCCCTGCCGTGCTGCGTGCCGTTTCTCTACCTGGTGCCGCAGATCGTGTCCCTGCCCATGATGGCCTTGGCCGCCCAGATGGCGGCGGGGCGCGATGAGCCCTGGCTGCCGGCGCGCCTGGCGACGCGTAAAATCAACAAGGCCGGCCTTGCCAGCACGGCCGAAGGCGGCAGGAAATGGTTTGGCTGGGTCGAGGCCCTGGCGCGCCCGCGCCTGACAGCCCTCACCGGCAAGGCGCCCGAGCGGGTGATCGGCGCGGTCCTGTGTGTGTTCTGCGCCTCGATCCTGTTGCCGTTCCCCATGACCAATACGGTGCCCGGCTTTGCCATCGCGCTTGCGAGCTTCGGCCTCATTCAGCGCGACGGCCTTTTGGTGCTCATCGGGGTTTTCCTCGGCCTTGCCTGGATCGCCTTCCTGATCGGCGTGGCTATTTTCGGCTTGGACGCCCTTGTGAGCTTGGTCTCAAGCGCAGTTTCGGCAAACTGAGCGCGCGCCGGTGCACATCGCCGCATTGTCGCCGGCGCGAAGGATTTGCAACACAAAACCATGAGCGATGTCTTCAAGCCGATGATCGGATGGCGCTGGCCGGCTGCCGCCTTGGGCGTGTCGGCCGTCATGCTCGGCGCAGCCCACTATTTCGAAGAGGTCGAAAACCTTTACCCCTGCCCGCTTTGCCTGAGGCAGAGAGAGGTTTACTGGGCGCTGATCGCCATGGCGGGCGTGGGCCTGGCGCTGTGGGCCTGGCGACCGACCCCGCGGTTCATTGAGGGGCTCAACATTTTGGTGGGACTGGTCTTCGTCACCGGGGCCGGCGTCGCGCTCTACCATATGGGCGTCGAGGTTGGCTGGTTCCCGTCCGGCTGCGCAACGCTGCCGCCCCAGGCGGCGGCCGATGCCGCCCTGGACCCTGATCTCGGGCTGGAGGCGGCCCAGGCCACCTCGTCGTGTTCGGAGATCCCCTGGTCTTTCCTCGGGCTGTCCATGGCCGGGTGGAATGCGCTGATTTCAAGCGCGCTCGCCTTTGTCAGCTTTTCGGTGGCCCGGGAAACCGACCGGGAGACTAGGCGCCTTGCCACATTGTAGCGGCCATGGCCGTTGAAAGCGCGGCGACTGCGCCCAGCGTGGCCAGGGTGCGCAGCCCATCATACCAGGCCGGCGTGTCGCGCCGGCTGAGCACGTCCCACAGCCAGTGCGCCGTCAGGCCAGCGGCCATGACAAGAAACACCAGCGGGCTCTGGGCCGGGCGCCCCACCAGATAGAACAGCACTGCGCCCCAGCCGAGCAGGGCGCCCAGGACCGACGCGCCCAGAACGCTCCACCGCGGCGGCGCAAGCACAGCCTCGTTCATCTCTACGCCCCAGCGCACGCCGCCGAGAAAGCTCAATATCACCGCCGAATAGACCAGCAGGCACAGCCAGGCGATCGCCTGGCGCGGCGCGTCCCCACCCAGAAGGACGCCGGCCAGCGCCGCGCCGACAAAGGGCATCAATCCGCCCACCGTCAGCGCCAAGGGGGCGGGGGGTATCGCAAACGCACCGGACCTTAACATGGACATCCCTCTCTCGACTGACCTTGGCTGCCTCGGGCCCGGCACGGCCTCGCCGCTGCGGCGCGCCATGCAATGGGCTTACCACCTGGCCGTTAAGGGTTCTTGCATCGAATTAAGCTGACTCCGGCGCCGGACTGGCCTTTTTTGCGTGCGGGGTGGGCGCCAAGAGGGAGCCACCCATGAACCTCGCACAAGCAGCGGCCATCGCTTTTGCCTTTTGCCTTCAGGCTGGCCACGCCCCGGCCGGCGCAGACGAATTGGCCGCCGTCAACGCCCCCGCCCCAAGCCCCTATGCCGCGCCCCGGCGTGTCTCGCTCACATTTGAGGGCCGCCCCCTTGGCGCGCTCGCGCCTCGGGCCGCATCTACAACGCAGCCGGCGCCGAGCGCCGCCCCGGCCCCGCGCGCAGAGCCTGCGCCCCGCCGCACAGTGCGTTATCTGACGCCGGCAGAATGGGCGCGCCTGCAAGACCAGCACCGGGCGCGGTCGGCCCGCGATTAGCGAAGCTGCCGAGAAAGGATGCAGGCCCCCGCGCTTCGCGCTATGGCGCTGGCATGGAACGACGCGTTTTAAGTAAGATGCTGGCGCGCCTCGCCCTGGCCGCCAGCGTCGCCAGCCTTGCCCCGGTGCAGGCCGCCGCTGACGAGTTGGCCGAGCCCTGCCGAGGGGAGACCTTTGACGGCGCCCTTTACACGGCCTGCGCGGTAGACCTTTCGGACTATGAACTGGCTTTGTTCTGGCGCGGCGAGGATGGCCGGCCCATCGCCCAGCCCCAGCGCCTGCGATCGCTGCTGGAGGCGCGCGGCGAAGAGATGGTGCTGGCGACCAATGGCGGGATGTACCATGAAGACCGCCGCCCGGTTGGCCTGTTTATCTCCGGCGGCGTGGTGGAGCGCCCCCTGGTGCGCGGAGACGGGCCGGGAAACTTCCAATTGCTGCCGAATGGCGTGTTCTTCGTCGCCAGCGGGGTGGCCGGAATTGCCGAGACCGAGGCGTTCCACAGGGCGGGGCTGACCCCAGATCTGGCCACCCAATCGGGCCCGCTGCTGGTGTCGGGCGGCGCGCTGCATCCAGCTTTTAGGCCGGCAAGCGACAGCGTGACACGCCGCTCGGGCATCGGCGTTTCGCAGGCAGGCGACCAGGTCTGGATTGTGATCAGCGAGACCCCTGTCAATCTGCACAGTTTCGCGCGATTTTTCCGAGATCACCTGGGCCTTGCCGACGCGCTCTACCTGGACGGGCGGGTCTCACGCCTGGATGTGCCGGGCGACCAGCGCCGCGAGTTCGGCCCCGCCATGGGCCCAATCCTTGCGGTCACGCGCAAGCAGGCCGCGCGCGCCGGCGACTAATTCCGGTCATCGGGGCCATCGGCGACATCTTCGGCAATCTCTTCAATGTCGTCGGCAAGGTCGCGGGCAGCTTCGCCGCCGCGCTCGGCCGCAACGCCCATGAGCGCATCCATCCGCGCCCCCGCCGCTGCGAAGGAGCCTTCGGTGAGGCGAAACAGCAGCATGATCAGCACAAACAGCGCCATCGCCAAAAAAACGATATTGTACAGGATCTTCGCCACGGCCCGCCTCCAAAGGGTATTCCATTCCCACCAGCGCTGTGATCACGTCATCTCAGCGTAAGCGCGTCAAGGGATGGCTGCACCCGATGAAGTTCCTGCCGGCACCTGTCCGAGCCCTCGCCCCCGCGGCTCTTTTGGCGCTGGCGTTGGCGCCGGCATGCACATCGACCCGCATCCTGCTCGACCCCAGCCCATGCTTGACCATTGATGCCGGCACGGTGCGCCTGCGCGGCGATGTGGATGGCGCGATGGAGGCCTGCGCCGAACTTGCCCTGACGCCGGAGATCCGCCGCGTCGTCGTCAATTCCCCGGGCGGGAGCACCCAGGCCGGCCGCGAGATTGGGCGCATGATTGCCCGCAGCCCGCGCACCCTTGTCATCGATGGGCAATGCGCCTCGTCCTGCGGCAATTATTTCGTGCCCGCAGCGGTGCGCATCGAAGCCACGCCCGGCAGCGTCATCGCCCTGCATGGCACGCCCGACCCGGCCCTGGCCGCCCGCTCAGCCGAGCAGCTGGGCGAAGAGTTGAGCGCAGAGCTGATGGCCGGCCGCATCACCGGCGCCGAGCGCCGCGCTGCCCTGGACAATCTCTCGCGCACAGCCAGCCAACAGTTGGACGCCGAGGCGCGCTTTGCCGCCGACTTTTCCGTCCCGCCCGGCTGGCGCCTCTACCGCGAAGACCCCGAAGAGCCCCTCAGCGATACCTATCGCCGCCATTTCGACGGCGCCCCGCGCCCCAGCCCCGTCGCGGGGCCAGCCATACTGATCGTCGAGCCGACCATGCTGGAAAGCTGCCTGCCCCAACTCGACAGTTTCGACTACCGGTCAACCTTTGAGGAGAGCGTGATCTCAGACCCCGACGTGCGCGCCGAGATTGAGGGGTTGGGCGGGGTCTTTTCCGGCACGCTGGCCTGCAAACCGCCAGAAGGCGACCCCGTTTCATGACCCTAACGCTGTATGGCCTGAAGACCTGCGACACCTGCCGCAAGGCCCAGCGCGCCCTCCAGGAGGCCGGCAAGACGGTCACCTTTGTGGACATCCGCGAAGAGGCCGACCTGGCCGCAAAAGTCCCCGTCTGGCTCGAAGCCGCCGGCAGCGCGCTCGTGAACAAGGCCTCCACAACCTGGCGCGGCCTATCGGATGCCGAAAAGACGGCCGCCGAGGCCGACCCGGCCGCGCGCCTGATCGCGAGCCCAACCTTGATCAAACGCCCAGTGATCGAGGCAGAAGGCGCTGTTCATGTCGGCTGGAAAAGGCCGGTGCAGGACGCAGTGCTTTAGGCGCTGGCAAGGCGCGCAATGCGCCGATCGAGACGCGCGCACGCGCCGGGCCATTCGCTGGGCACCATCGCGTAGTAGGCCGTGTCGCGCGAGCGGCCATCATGCAGGCGCATATGGTTGCGGTGGATGCCTTCAAACTGGGCGCCGAGCTTTTCAATCGCGGCCCGGGAGCGGGCGTTCTTGGCGTCGGTTTTCCACTCGACGCGGCGCGCGCCCCAGGCAAAGGCCCGCGCCATCAACAGGCGCTTGGCCGCCGGGTTCACCACGCTCCCGCGCACGCTTTCCTGGTACCAGGTGCCGCCAATCTCCAGCCGGCGATGGTGGGCGTCGACTGCGAGAAAACACGTCGAGCCGACAATCTCGCCGCGAAACCGCACCGCCCAATGGACCTCATCGGGCGGGCGATGATCTGCGAGGTATCGCGGCCAGAACTGGGTGTCGAAATGGGGGCCGTCGGCGCGGTAGCTGTACCAGCGCCAGGTCTCCTCGCTGTCGGCGGCGCGGCGAAACCCGGCTTCATCGCTAGGGACAGGCATGGCAAGCGACACACCCGCCAGCGGGGCAAGGGGGGCATCAAGGCGCTCTGACATGGGCGGCTGCAACGGGGCTCCTGACTTTGATCAAGCGCAAGATTTAGCGTAAGCTACAGCTTCACGTCGAGGAGACCGCGGCCATGGCTTTCGAAAACGCAACCCTTATTCTACTTGGTGTGTATTGCCTGGGCGGAGGGATTGCTTTGCTTTTGAATCCCGCGCGCATGGGCGCCATGTTCGCGGCCCTCGGCCAAGCGCCCGGCGTGTCATACCTCTCCGGCGCGATCCTGGCGCCGCTGGGCGCCGGGGTGCTGCTTGCGGTACATGATTTCGATACCGCCAAGCGCGGCTTTGTCACCGTGTTCGGCGCGGTCCTATTGCTCAAGGGCTGGTTGATCATGGTTGCCCCGCGCGCGCTTGTGTCCGGTGCGGCGGCGGTCTCCAGCCAGGCCAGCGTTTTGCGCGCCAGCGGCGCGGTCAGCCTTGTGCTCGGCGGGCTGCTTTTGTGGCTCGGCCACACCGCCTGAGGCGGTCGGTACTGGCGCGCCCGCCCCGCGCAGTTCTTTCTGGCCAAGCCGGCCCTGTTAACCTAAGGATAACGGATCCGAGGGGCGCGCTGTGCAGCCGCTGAGATCGCTCTGGAGCCGGGCGAGCACCCTTTGAACCTGATCCGGCGGGCCCCGCATCGTGCGGGCTTCCCTTACCGGCGGAGGGACGGGCGATGCAATTGAACCAGGTCACCATTGGCGTGACCGATGTCCTTAGCGCAATTTCGTTCTACCAGGCCCTCGGGCTGCGCCTGATTGTGCACACCCATGATGGCTATGCCCGGTTTGAGATGCCCGGCGGGGAAGGCGCGACATTCTCCGTACACCGCGTTGACGCCGTCACCGCCGGAAGCACGCTCGTTTACTTCGAGACCGAAGACCTGGCCGGCGCGGTGGCGCGGGCGACCGCGGCGGGCGCAACGCTCGTCTCAGGGCCCCAGGACGAAGCCTGGCTGTGGCGCGAAGCGCGGCTCACCGATCCCTTCGGCACGCCGCTGTGCCTGTACCAAGCCGGCAAGAACCGCCGCTTTCCGCCCTGGCGAAAGGCCGGTTGACCCGCATTGCCCCCCCTCACGCCCACCTTGGGAGCCCCTGAAATGAACAAGCATATCCCCCAATCGGAATTCACCACGCCAGATGTCACCACCGGGCCGTTGCCCGCCTCGCGCAAGGTCTACACCCGGCCCAAGGCAGACCCCAGCCTGCGCGTGCCGCGCCGGGAGATCGACCTCCATCCGAGCGCGAATGAACCGCCGGTGCCGGTCTATGACACCTCTGGTCCGTATACGGATCCTGATGTCGAGATCGACGTGGAAAAGGGCCTGCCGCGCCACCGCACCGCCTGGGTGATCGAGCGCGGCGGCGTGGAGGCATACGAAGGCCGCGATGTGAAGCCGGAAGACAATGGCGGCGCCAAGGGCAAATATCTCGCCCGGGAATTTCCCATCCGCAACCGCCCGCTGCGGGCGGTGGACCCCAGCGCTGGGGGCGATGCATCGCCCAGCGATGGAGAGCAGGGACCAAGCAAGAGCCCGCCGATCACCCAATTTGAGTTTGCCCGCGCCGGCATCGTCACCAAGGAGATGATTTATGTGGCCGAGCGGGAAAACCTCGGCCGCCAGGCGCAGCTGGAGCGTGCAGCAGTCGCCCTTGCCGACGGCGAGAGTTTCGGCGCCGAGATCCCGCCCTTCATCACGCCCGAATTCGTCCGTAGCGAGATCGCCCGCGGCCGCGCCGTCATCCCGGCCAACATCAACCATCCCGAGCTGGAGCCGCAGATCATTGGGCGGAACTTCCTTGTAAAGATCAATGCCAATATCGGGAACTCCGCGGTGACCTCATCGGTGGAGGAAGAGGTCGACAAGATGGTCTGGGCGACGCGCTGGGGCGCCGACAATGTCATGGACCTGTCGACGGGCCGCAACATCCACAACACGCGCGAATGGATCATCCGCAACAGCCCCGTGCCGATCGGCACTGTGCCGATTTACCAGGCGCTGGAGAAGGTGGGCGGCATCGCCGAGGACCTGACCTGGGAGGTCTACCGCGACACGCTGATCGAGCAGTGCGAGCAGGGCGTGGACTATTTCACCATCCATGCCGGCGTGCGCCTGGCCTATATCCACCTCACCGCCGCGCGCGTCACCGGCATTGTCTCGCGCGGCGGGTCGATCATGGCGAAATGGTGCCTGGCCCACCATGCCGAAAGCTTCCTGTACGAACGATTTGCCGACATTTGCGACATCATGCGCGCCTATGACGTCACCTTCAGCCTGGGCGATGGCCTGCGGCCGGGCTCCATCGCCGACGCCAATGACCGCGCCCAGTTTGCCGAGCTGGAAACCCTCGGTGAACTGACGAAAATCGCCTGGTCACGCGGCTGCCAGGTCATGATTGAGGGCCCTGGCCATGTGCCGATGCACAAGATCAAAGTGAATATGGACAAGCAGCTGCGCGAATGCGGCGAGGCGCCCTTCTACACGCTCGGCCCTCTGACCACGGACATTGCGCCGGGCTATGACCACATCACCAGCGGCATCGGCGCGGCCATGATCGGCTGGTTTGGCACCTCGATGCTGTGCTATGTAACGCCTAAGGAGCATTTGGGCCTTCCGGATAGGGACGATGTGAAAGTGGGCGTTGTGACCTACAAGCTCGCCGCCCATGCCGCAGACCTCGCCAAGGGCCACCCGGCCGCCCAGATCCGCGACGATGCGCTGAGCCGCGCGCGGTTCGATTTCCGCTGGGAAGACCAGTTCAACCTCGCCCTGGACCCGGAAACCGCCCGCGATTTCCACGACCAGACCCTGCCCAAAGAGGCCCACAAGGTCGCCCATTTTTGCAGCATGTGCGGCCCGAAATTCTGCTCCATGAAGATCACCCAGGACGTGCGCGACTATGCCGATGGCCTGACCGACAACGAGAAGGCGGATTTGGAGAGGCAGGCGGAAGAGGCCACAGCGGGGATGGCCGAAATGAGCGAAAAATACGAGGAAATGGGCCGCCAGCTTTATGTGGAGCGGGATTAGAGGTTTATGAGGCCTATTCTTCCAGTCGAGAGGGACTTTGATGGCGACAAAAGCTGACGTTCCAAAAGTTCAAGATCTCATACCTCCGACCGTTCAAGCTCTAAGGAGCCTTGGAGGCTCGGGCACGCTCCACGAGATCAATGATGAAATAGCCTCTTTGTTGGAACTCGATGAGAGTGTCCAAGGGCTAAGCATGGGAGACAGCCACGATACGTGGTTTGGCTATCGTTGCAGGTGGGCAAGAACGTATTTGAAGTGGATGGAGCTAGTTGAGAATTCGGAAAGGGGGGTTTGGGCGCTTACTCAAGTAGGTGCCCATGCCAGTCGAGACCTGATTGGTTCTGTTTGGAAAGAGGCAAAGAAAGTCGCTTCGCAGAAGAGCGAGAAGGAACCGAAGGCTGATATTGTTGCTCAAGACGAGGGTGTGGAGGCCGAACTCGGTGATTGGAAAGACCAGACACTTGAGATCATGAAACGCATGCCGCCCGAGACCTTCGAACGTCTTTGCCAGCGCGTTCTAAGGGAGGCTGGCTTTTCTCAGGTAGTCGTTACTGGTCGAAGCGGAGACGGCGGCATTGATGGTAGTGGTGTGCTCCGGATCAATTTGATCTCGTTCCAAACTCTCTTTCAATGCAAGCGATACAAAGACGCAGTGGGTTCCGATGTTGTGCGAGACTTCAGGGGCGCAATGATCGGCCGCGCAGACAAAGGGCTAATCATAACAACTGGCCGATTCACCGCTCAAGCCCAAAAAGAGGCCACCCGAGATGGTGCGCCGGCCATAGAGCTGATCGACGGTGACGAACTATGCGATATCCTTCGAGAGATGCGACTAGGGGTCTCCGTCAAAGTCGTTGAAACAACCTCGGTTGACGGCGATTTTTTTGCTCGGATTTGAAGCGGTCCAAGTTTCAATGACACTGACCGATAAATGCCCGACGTCAATTCCTTCCCCACCACCCTCGCCTTTCTCGCCCTCGCTGCGTGCCGCGCAACGGGTCATGGAGCGCCTGATTTGATTTTTCCGGGCCCGTTCGCCTAGGGGAGGTCAAGGCGGTGGCCGTGGACAGGGATAGCGCTGTGTTTGAAACCGCAGGCGGCGAGGTGTTTGTGAGCGCTGGCGAACTTCACGTCCCACCAGAGTTTGACGCCACAGTCTCACTACATACCGAGCCGATCACCCTGGATAGTTGCGCGCCGCGGATCATCGCCTTGAACAGCCCAGCATACGCCTCTGCATAGGGCTGCATGAGCCCACATGACAAAGCCTGCGAGCGCCCCTATCGTCCCCCGATAAATGGGAGGCTTCACACATGTTGCGCATAATCCTCGCCACGACGGCGACGATCGCGTTTGCCACTGCCGCACACGGCCAAGCCGCAACCGCCGCAAAGCCGGGCAATTGTGCGATCTGGCTGGAAGAGGCGTCGAAGACTGTCGCAACCGATGCGCGCTTTGAAAGCGAAATGCGGGCCGAGATCGTTGCCGCGCTGGACACGTTCGCCGCCGCGCAAAATTCGGCCATGGAAGATCAGATGCCGCAGACTTACAAAGACGCTGAGGCCTATGGCTGGGACAAGGCGAAGGTCGACCAGATGATCGCTGAGAACGAGACTGCCCTGCGCGCGGGCTTCCGCACGCCCACCATGGCGCCGGACACGCTCTACATGGATCACCTGATGGCAATCAATGGCTGCATCCAGGCCAACACTGAAGACAGCCAGTTTGGCATGCCCCGCGCGGACTTCATCGCCACGTTGGAACAGGCCATCCCAATCGTGATGGGGAACTGATGGGCGCGAGGCATTCAAACACGGCCACCACCACCGCCGCCCTCCTCGCGCTCGCTGCGTGTGGGGCGCCTGGGCCTGTGGAGCCTGATCCGATTGTTGGGGGCCCGTGCGCCTATGAGACCTCGATTGTCGAGGCCACGGCGGTGGCGGTGGACGCCGATGGGGTGCGGTTTGAGACCGCGGGCGGCGAGCTGTTTGCCGCTGCCAGCGAGCTGCCCGCCTTGCCAGCGGTCGGCGAGACCATGACCCTGCAGGTCGAGCGCATCACCCAGGGCACGTGCACGCCGGAGATCATCACACTGGTTGAGTAAGGCGGGCCATGCCCCGCTGCGCCGCCGCCCCCCGCCCCCGCCCCCGAGGCCAGGCTTTGCGGCGTTCGACACGCCTGCGGCCCGCACGGCCCACCCATCCGCGCGGCCCGTGCGCCCCGATCTATCCAACACGTTATCGCGCGGCGCGCCCCGTAGATGCGGGCAACCGGCGCCCGCTCGCCTAAACTTATCCGCCCCCTGCCCGGCCTGGGGTATACTTGCGCCCATGGAAGCCCTGCGCGATCCCTTCTCCCGGGTCCACCCGATGTTCTGGCCCGTTCTGTGGCTCAGCCTGCGGGCGTTTGCGGCCTGGAGCGGGCGGATGATCGCGGCGGGCCACGGGTTTGCCGGCCTTCGCGTTGAGGTGACCTGGTGCGGCCTCATCCATGTGACCGCCCTGGACCTGTCATCGGCCGGCGCCGCGCTGCGCCGCCATATCGCAGGCGCGCCGGCGACCACGCCTTGGTGCCTTGCCGGCCCGGGCCGCGCCCGCCGCCAGGGACCCGCCTTTGCGCCCGCCCTCTCGACAGCCTGGATCGGCGCTTGGCCGAATGCCGCGCCGAAGCGCGCCAAGCACGCCGCGGTTTCGCAGATGCCGGCGCCCCGCCCCGCGCCGCGCCGCGCGCCGGCCGGGCCAACGCGCCCAGCCAAAGGCCGCCACACCGGCCTGCCGCCGCCCCTGGCCCGCGCCCTGCCGATTGCCGCCTGACCCAGCGCCCTGCGCGCCCCGCGCCCCTGCCCTGGGGCCGCACGCGCTGGCGCCGACACAAAACCCGCGCCCCGCGCTGCTCCAGGCCCCTGGCCCTCGGCCTTCGCCCGCGCTAGCACACCGGTGAGGGCAAGCGAGCGCGCCGCAAGAGATGCGCGCCGCGGGCCCCAGGGGAGGGCGCCATGGCCTTGAGTTTTCTCGATCTTTCCATCGTGGGCGTCTACGCGCTTGCCTTGCTGGCGGTGGCGCTTTGGGTCTCGCGCGAGCCGGCTGGCGCGGCCAAGGACACAGAGGCCTATTTCCTGGCCGGCCGGGCGCTGCCCTTCTGGGCCATCGGCGCCTCGCTCATCGCCTCCAACATTTCCGCAGAGCAGATCATCGGCCAATCGGGCCAGGGCTTCGTCGTCGGCCTCGCCATCGCTGCCTATGAATGGCAAGCCGCGATCGTCCTCTTGATTGTGGCCAAATTCTTCCTGCCGATTTTCCTGAAGCGGAAGATCTACACAATGCCGCAATTCCTGGAGACGCGCTATGGCGGCGGGGTCAAGGCGCTCATGTCGGTCTATTGGATTGCATTGTATACGGCGGTGAACCTGACCGCAGTGCTCTGGCTCGGCGGGCTCGCGATTGAAAGTCTGACCGGGATCGGCGTGATCTGGGCCATGGCGGGGCTGGCCGCCTTTGCCGCGCTCTATTCGCTCTATGGCGGGCTGAAGGCGGTGGCCCTGACCGACATTATCCAAGTGGTGATCCTGATCGCCGGCGGGCTGGCCATCACATGGATCGCCCTGGATCTCGTCAGCGCCGGGGCTGGCCCCCTGGCCGGATTTTCCCGCCTGGGCGAGGAAGTGCCGGGCCACTTCCAGATGATCCTGTCGCCGGACCACCCCTCCTATGGCGACCTTCCGGGCATCTGGACCCTGCTGGGCGGGCTTTGGGTGCTGCATTTCTCCTATTGGGGCTTCAACCAATACATCATCCAGCGCGCCCTGGGCGCTGAAAGCCTGGCCGAGGCCCAGAAGGGGCTTGCGCTGGCCGCCTTTCTGAAACTGCTTATCCCCCTTATCGTGGTGGTGCCGGGCATTGCCGCGTTGATCCTGGCCCAGGACGGCGCCTTGCCCGCGGGCGACCTCGCCGCCCAGCCAGACCGGACCTATGGCACGCTGATGACCCTGGCGCCGCAGGGCCTGCGCGGGCTTGTGTTTGCCGCCCTCATCGCCGCCATCGTCTCGTCACTGGCCTCGATGATGAATTCGATCTCGACCATCTTCACGATGGACATCTACCGCGACTACATCGCCCGCGAGCGCAGCGAGGCGCACTATGTGCGCGTGGGGCGGGGCGCAGCCTTGGCGGCCATGGCGGCGGCCCTGGTGCTCGCGCGGCCATTTCTTGGAGGCTTGGAAAGCGCGTTCCAGACCATCCAGGAATATTCCGGCTTCATCGCGCCCGGCGTGGTCGCAATTTTCTTGCTCGGTTTCTTCTTCCCCAGGGCCAATGCGGCGGGCGCTTTTGCCGTCCTGATCGGCTCGGTGGCGATCAGTCTCGCGATGAAACTGGCCCTGCCGGAGCTGCCCTTCGTGCTGCGCATCTGGATTGTCTTCCTGGCGATTGTCGCCCTTGGCGTTGCCGTCAGCCTGGCGACCGCGCGCCCGCGCGATGGCCAGCCGGTCCGGCTTGCCGATATTGGCTTTACCACCCGGCCGGGGTTTAACGCCGCCGCGGTCGCCGTCTCGGCGCTATTGGTCGGCGTCTACGCCCTGTATTGGTAGGGCCGCCACAGTCTGGGCGGGATAGACCTCCAAGACTTGGCCAAAAGCGGCCGGCGAAGTGCGCGAGAGGTGGATCACCGCCGGATCAGCCAGGGCGCCGATTTCGGCCAGGGCGCGCGGCGCCACGCGCAGGGCTACCTCGCCCATGGGCAAGCGGCCGAAATAGACATAGCCGTCATACTCTGACAGCGTCTCGGCCACGACCTGGCCGCCCTGGTCAACGGCCTGGACGGTGACGCCCGCCACCGGCACCCGGCGCCCGTTCCTGACCACCACCAAGGTTGCATCGGCCTCTCCCGACAAGGTCAAGGCGACGTCCACGTCGAGCACTTGGCCCGGCCGGGTCTTGACCGCCCAACCCGGCTGGGCGGGCTGCAAAAACGGGTCCTCCAAAGAGCCAAGGGCAAGCTGCAGGTCGAGGTAGCGGTGGGCCGGCAAGCCCGCCACCGTGACCTGGCCGCCGGGGCCTGTCGCTTCTGGCCGGCTCGATTGATCGATGATGAACGAGGCCTGCTCAATCGGAGTGTCACCCGGGCCCATCACGCCGTCGCCGTCCAAATCATCAAAGACATGGGCGCGCACGGCGCCTGTCTGGGCAAGGCCCGGCGGCGCGATTTGAAAGCGCCCGGCGCGCGGGTCCCTGAACAGGGCGGCCGCCAGCCTGAGGCCCGTCGTCCAGGCGCCGCGGTCGTCGATGCCGCTGGTGGCCGACACCGCCACCGGGCCGAAGGCGCGCGACACGCTCGCGCTCGCTTGGGTTCGGCCCTCGGCCATGTCGCGCGACAAGGTCAATTGGCCAAAGCCTGTCTGAGACCAACGTCGCTGGGCCGACACTTCAGCGGCCTGGACGCCCAGGCCCGGCAGCGCCCCATAGGTTACGCCCCCGCGCAGTCTCACGCCGGAAACGGTGCGCGAGACATCCAGCCGGCCGTCAAAGCGCGGGTCGCCCGCGCCCAGATCGTCCCAGCGCTGCTCCAGGGTTGAGGTATGGGTCCATCGCCAGCCATATTGGGACGCGCCCATGCGCAAGGCGGCGCGCAGCCGGGTCGCGCCCGAACGCTGCTGTTCCCAATCGATCCGCGCGCGAACCGGCAGCCCGTGGCGCAGCACAGGCACTGTGGTGTCATAGGTCGCGCGGGCGCGCTGGCGCATGGCCTCGGGCGGCGCGCCGGCGGAAATTGGGTCGAGCCCGGCATTGAATGCGTAGCGCAGATCCAGGGCCGCGCGATTTGCAAATTGGCGGGCCAGGCCAATCTCGCTGGCCGTTTGCCCGGCACCGCGGCTTGCAAGGCGGATCACCCCATGGGTCTCGCCGCGGACCGCCGCCAGGCTGACGCCGCCGGCCAAAGCCCCCGACGCGCTGGCCTTGGCGTCTAAGTGCAACGTCGCAAAGCGCGACACGCCATAGCTCACACGCGCTGCAAGGGTTTTCAGGGGCACCTCAAGGGCGCCGCCGTCGATGCTGCGGCCTTCCTCCAATATGGCAATCTCATACTGAAGCTCATTTTCCGGGTGCATGTCTGCGCCGGCAAAAAACGTGACCGGCCGCTCCTCGCGCTCGCCATAGGGCCCGAACAGTTGGACGCGAAACCGGTTATAGCCGGGCCTGATTTCCACATTCGCGAAGACATAATTTCCCTGGGCGTTGGGCTCGGTCTGATAGGCCACCAATTGGCCGTCGCGGTAGAGTTCAGCTTCCCATCCGGCGGGAAGCGGGCCGCGAATATCGGTGATGTCGAAGACTCGCGCGACATAGGCGGGCCGGTTTGACACCGCAGCCCCCCGGCCGGCGGTAGCGGCCGCGATGAGGGGTTGCGACAAGCCGGCAATGTCGCCCACGCGCACTTGGCTTGCTCCCCAGGGGGCGTCGCCGGCCTCAAAGGTCCGCTCAAGGGCAAAGCGCACGCCCGCGCCGCCATCGCCTGCCGGCGCGGTGCGCAGCCGGCCGGTGGCAAAGGCGAGGTCGCCGGCAAGGTCAATCTGGGCCAGCGGCTCCATCGCTCCGCCCTTTCGCGCGCGAAAGTCCAGGGCGACGTCAATCGTTGGCCAGGAAAGCCAAGCGGCCGGGCGGGCAAGCTTTGGGTAGTCCGGCCCGGCGCCCTGGCGCGGCGCAATCTGCTCGCGGAGCGCTTGCCTGGCGAGGCGGGCCTCGATGGGCAAGGTTTCACGCGGGTCAATTTGAAGCGTCAACCGGGCGGCATCATAGCCCACACTGAGCGGCAGCAGCCTCGCCCAGGCCTCTTCGACCAAACACCAGCCTTCTGGGGTTTCGAACAATTGGCCGGCGAGATCGACCTCGCTGCGGCCGGCCACCCGCGCGCGCTGGGCCGCCGCGTCGATCTCCAATGTGCGCGACGGCGAGGGAAAGGCGCCGCGGGCCCCTTCCGCATCCACCTGGAGACCGGACTCAAGGGCCTCAAACAGGTCTGCTGCGACCACGCACAGCCCCTCAGGCCGGGCATAGGCGGTCAGGGTTTGCGCCAGTTTCAGGTCTCCAAGCCGGGCGGTGACCAAGCGGACATCGTCTTCGCCGGGCCGATCCTCGACGCTTACATCGGGCACATCCCCGAAGAGTAGAGCAAAGGGATCATCCTCGGCCCCAGCAGGACAGGCGCTGAGGGCAAAAGCCGCCGCCAGGAGAAGACAGATCGCGCGCACGGCGAGACACCGAAACGGCCGTTCAGCCTGCCGGCATTTCTAGGGTCGTCTGGGAGATGATGCCCGGGCGGCTGGGGTCCGACGAGACATAGGCGATCCGGACCTTTTGGCCGGCCAGGCGCGCGGCGATCTCGGTCGGCATCGGTAAGATCACATCGCGCTCGGTGTTGGGCGTGTAGATCGCAATGCCGCGCGCGAAGTAGACGGGCTGGTCCTCGCCTTCGACGAACAGCTCCAGGTCGCCATAGGTCGAGCGGGTGCCAGTGCGCGACATCCGGGCCACAAAGAGGGCCTCGCCAGCCTCATCGCTCGGCGCCGTTGCGGCGCTTTCGATCACCACCTCAGCGTCCAAGCTGCCGACGCGAACAATCGCCGGGATGGTGAGCGAGCGCACCGCGATCAGCTGGATCGAGATGGAATCGCCGCCCTCGCCGGTGGCCTGGGAGAGGGTGCGCCCGGCGCTGGTCGGCGCGCCCATAACGCGCAGATGGGTGCGGTATTCGCCCGGCTCGAGGCCGCTTGTCTGGGCGGAGATGCGGATCGTCTGGCGCTCGCCGGGCTCAAGCAGGGCGCGGCGCGGGGAGAATCGGAGGATCGAGTCGGCGAACAGCTCGCCTTCCTGGGCGGTCCCGGCCGCCTCCAAGGCGCCGTTTTCGAGCATGCGGCGGTTTTCTAGACTGATGCGGAACGCACCCTGCTCAGCGCCCTTGTTGATCAGCACCAGCTCAGCAGAGCGCTCCCCGCCTTCCAGAACGACGCGGGTTGGGGCGATCATCAATTCGCCATGGGCCGCAGGCGTTGACAGGATCAGGACAGAAGACGCCGCAAGGGCGGTCAGGGAACGCAACATGGCAAGGACTCTACAGTTTCGGGACTATTGATACTCAATGGTGAGGACGAAGGTGCCGGCATAGGTGCCCGGCGGCTGGTTGGCTTTAACGTGCAGGACAGCGCCCACATTGAAGCGCGCAATTCCGGTGGGCCGCAGTTTTTGCAGGCCGCGCCACTCGGTGTCGTTGCCGCTACCGGCGCCGAAGAAGCCGTCGACGGTCATGAAGTTTCCACCGCCATCGACGATGGTGACCTGGCCGGGATTGGTGATGGTGTAATAGCGGTCCGGCTCGCCGACGACGTTGAACCGGGCCCTGTGGCCGATCTCAAGACAGGTCAGGTCGGTCGAGCAATCCATATCGTTATTGCTCCCGCGATTGACCTTTACGGTTCCAGGAGTGGTCACGCTGGGCGCGATCACGCCGAAATCCAGGTCCTGGCGCTCAATCACCGAAAGGCCATTGATCACGATCGCGCCGGCATTTCCTTCGAAGTCGGGGTCAGCGGAGCCACCCTCTTGGCCCCAGGCGGGGGCGGCGATGCAAATCGCCATGGCGGTCAGGAGAAGCGGTCGGTGGGGCAACAACATGATGGGTGCTTTCTGCAGGCGCGGACAGGTGAGGAGAGCGCAGGGGCGGCCGGCCGCAGCCGGCCATGGGCCAGCCGGCTTGGAGGGGAAGGCGGCGCCGTCCCTGCGCTCAAATCGGCTACTGGTACTCCACCGTGACGGTGAAGGTGCCGGTGTATTCACCTGTGGCTTGGTTGGCCGCCACATTGAGCGTTCCGCCAACATTGAAGCTGTCGGTGCCGCCAAGGGACAGCGTTCCGCTGGCTTTCGAGCCGGCGAACGCGTTCACGGTCATGTTGCCGCCATTGCCGTTGGAGATCGCCACCGAGCTGGGCAACGTGATGGTGTAGGCACTTTCCGGCTCACCGGTGACGTTGAAACTGGCAGCGGTATGGTCGCTGGACAGGCAGGTCAGCTCCGCACCGCAGGTCTTATTGCCTGCAGCATCAACGATCACCGTATCAGCGGCCGTCGCGCTGGGCGCGATGGTGCCGAAGTAAAGCGCGGTCATGTTTGTGATTTGCAAGGGTGCAACGATCTTGGCACCGGCGGTGGATTGCACATCGGCTGCGATTGCCGTGCCTGCAAGAAGGGCAGATGCGACACCGGCGAGGAGGAGTTTTTTCATGGCTAAGGATCCATTCTAGGGTTTTTGTTCGACGGCATTTCTGCCGCCAGAAACAATCAGTACTAGAAAAAAGCCAAGAAATTCCCTATGGGGGCCTCGCAAAAAGCTATTTTACATCCAAGGGTTGTAAATTGTTTCCGTCCCATTTTGCAAAAGGCTGCAAGCCCCTCGGCGTTTGCAGAATGGGTGTGCGGGCTAGGCAGTGGCGGGCGCTCGCCCAGAGGCATACACTGGCTTTCGCACCGGTGGGCCTTGCTCTACATCGTGCACAATGAAACGCGCCCTTGGCCGTGGAGAGGCCAGGCGCCCGAGAAGAGATACGATGTTCACCCAGATCATTGCCCTAGACGCCCTGTCGGATGCCCAGCGCGCCCGTCTCATGGCCAGGTCGGAGACCGACATTTCCGGTCTACTCGATTATGTGACCCCGCTGACCGAGCGTGTGCGCTTGGAAGGCGACGCCGCTGTGCGCGCGCTTACGCTGGACTTCGATAAGGTCGACCTGGGCGACCTGCCGCTGCAAGTCACCGGGGCCGAGTTTGACCGAGCAGAAGCGCGCCTGTCGCCAGAGGTCAAAGACGCAATCGACCTGGCGATCGAGAACATCACGCGGGTCCACCAAGACCAACTCGCGCCGCCTGTTGTCACCACATCGGTCACCGAGGGCGTCACCGTTGGAGAGCGGGTTCTGCCTCTGGAGTCGGCGGCGCTATATGTGCCCCGGGGCAAGGGCTCTTTCCCCTCTGTGGTCATGATGCTCGCCATCCCCGCTAAGGTCGCCGGCGTCGCCAATACCATGATCATCACGCCGCCTGGCCCCGGCGGAGAGGTCGACGATGCAACGCTCTACGTCGCGCGCCGTGTGGGGGTCTCGGCGGTCTTCCGGGTGGGCGGCGTGCAGGGCGTTGCCGCCGTGGCCCATGGCACTGAATCGATCCCCAGGGCGCTCAAGGTGCTGGGGCCGGGCAATGCCTATGTCACCGCGGCCAAACGGGCCCTTTCAACGGTCATCGATCCTGGCATCCCGGCGGGCCCCAGCGAGGCGGCCATTCTGGTCGATGAGACGGTCGATGTCCGCCTTGCAGCCCATGATATGCTGATCGAAGCGGAACACGGCCCCGACAGCTGCGTCCTGATGGTGGCGCCTTCCGAGCCGATCGCCCACGCCATCGCCGAGGTTGCCGAGGCCCTCGCCAAAGCGCTGCCCGAGCCGCGACGGGGCTTTATCGAAACCAATTTCAAGGACCGGTCCTGCATCGTCTGGACGCCGGATTTTGACGCCGCCGTGGCGTTCGTGAACGAATTTGCTGCCGAACATCTGGAAATCTTGACCAAGGACCCCCGCGCGGTCCTGCCGCGGATCACCAATGCCGGGGAAATCATGCTTGGCGCGCTTGCGCCGATTACGCTCGGAAACTTCGTTGCCGGCTCAAATGCCATTCTGCCCACCGGCGGCCTGGCGCGCTCAAGGTCGTGCCTCGGCGTGCCGGATTTTCAGAAACGCAGCTCTTTCGTGGAAATCGACCAAGCCGGGTTCGACGCCTTGGCGCCGGCCGCCATCACCCTTGCTGAGTATGAAGGGTTTCCGGCCCACGCCGCGGCGGTGCGGGCCAGAGTCCGAAAAACATGAGTTTCGGCGGGCCCCGCGACCTGGCTGGCCTTGCCGCCCTGCCGGCGAGCGTAGGCGCATTGGTGTTCGATCTCGACGGCGTACTGATCGATAGTGTGGCCGCCGATTTGGCGCTGTGCCGCCAGGCTGCCCGCGAGGTTATTGGTAACGGCGATTGGGTTGAGCGCAGCCAGGTCCTCGCCCATTTTGCCCTGCATCCACCGGCATTCTGGGACAAGCTGTGCGAGGCGGCGCCGTTTCCGGTGCCCGCCGCGGCGCGCCGCGACCTGGTGGCGGCCTATGACCGGCTGCGCGCGTCGGCAGAGTTTGAGCTGATCCCCGGCGCAGTAGACCTGATGCAAGCTGCGCGCGCAGCGGGGCTGCCGGTCGCTGTGGCCTCAAGCAATGATGTCGATGTGGTGGCTGCCATACTCTGCCGCACCGGGCTGGAGCGCCAGGTGAGCGCGGTTGCCGGCATCACGCCAGCGATCGCCGGCAAGCCGGCGCCTGACATTTACCTCGACGCCGCGCGCCAGTTGGGCCTGCCGCCGGCGGAGTGTGCCTGCGCCGAAGACTCCCTGACGGGCCTGCGGGCCGGGCGCGCCGCTGGGTATGGCCACATCATCGCAGTCGCGACAGGCGCTGAAGCGTTCGAAGACCTTGCCGCCGCCGGGCTGGCCGACGTCTGTCACACCCGGTTTGCGCGCCCGGGCGTGGTCTTCCATGACGGCCGGCCTACGCAGAAATCCATCGTCACGCCCAATGATTTTGTCAGCCACATGGTCGAGCACATTGCCTGGCGCTTGGGCACGGGCATCGAGCTTGCCTGGCACAGCACCGACTGGCGGGGCCTTGGCGCATGGCTTGGCGGTGAACTGCGCAGCCTGGGCCTGCGCCAGGCGAGCGCCGCCAGCCTTGGCATGATCGACGACGGGGCAGCAGAATGCCTGGTCGACCTCGACGCGGCGCCGCACTTTGTGTTCTCAACCCATGCCAGCCTGGACCCGGAGAAAGTGCTGGACATGCGCGTTGAACAAGTCGGCAGGGGCGCAGACCTCGCCCAACTGCTGGAGGGCCTGGCGGCTGGCTTGGCGGGGCGGATCGAGATGCGCCTGTGCACCTTCGAAGATCCCCACCATAGCTGGGAAGGCGTCTACCGCGCCCTGGGCATCACCCTGAGCCGCTTGCGAGCGGCGGCATGATTGCCCGCGAGGATGCCAGCCAGCATGGCCGCCTGGTCGTAGAGCAAGGCGCGGGCGGTGAGGTTAAAGCGGCCCGGGACACGGCCGAAAGCCAGGTCGTCCTGGAGCTGATGCGCGGCCAAGGCGGCGGGGTCCGGGCGGACTTCGATGTCGCGCCGTCGATTGATGTGTCTGGGTTTCCGGCGCTTTTCGCCGAGCTTTGCCGGGCGGGCGACCTGCATGTGGACCTCTCGTTTCGCGCAACGCAATTGTCCTCCAGCCACGTTGTACTGGAAGATGTGGGGCTGACATTTGGGGCGGCTCTATTTCAGATGCTCAGTGAGCGGATGATGGTATCGGGCATCAATGGGGCCGGATCGAGCCTGCAGACGGCCGATGACTTTCACACTGCGCCCGTCAGCGCGTCGGTCAGCGTGGAGGGGCGCAAATTCCTCAAAATCGTCAGCGCGACGGATTGGGAGGACATGCGGTGGCGGCTGTTGCTCGGCCACACTTTGGGCGGCCATGTGCGCAGCGAAGACCTGGACGATTTCGTCGACGCCGTGGCCGGCGGATTGCGCGCGAGCATCTTCATACATGAGCGCCGTGTCCACACCGATCCCGGCGCGTTTTGGCGGGCCACCTTTGCTGCATTGGGCACGGCCATCGCCGAAGCGCTTGCGCCCAATCCAGCGCGCAAGGGCCTGCCGCCGGGCGTGAAGGCCACCCTGTTCTAAGCGGTCACGACCGGCGCCAGGGCCACCTTGCTGTCGATGCCGCCGAGCAGCTGGTTCACAAACGCAACATGGCTGCGCAACCTGTAAACATCGTCGGTGTAGGACAGGGGCACTTCCAGCTTGCCGATTTCTTCCTGCAGCGCGGTCAGTTCATCGCGCACCGCCTCTCGGGTTTGATCATTTGTCGCCGCACGGCCCTTTGTTTCAAGCGCCCTGAGATCCTCATACCAAATGTAGATCTTGCGCCGCACGCGCCAGCGATAGATCGGCGGGGCGACACGCACCAGCGGGATCATCAGGGTGACGAGGGGGATCAACAGGATCCAGGCCCGCTCCAGGAAATTCGCCATGCCGAAGCTGAAATAGCGCCTAAGCGCCGATGGCCCGTCGCGGTAAAACCGCTGCGCCTCCCGCGATAGGGGCACCTCTGTGCGCACGCCGTTGGGAAACGCGCCTGGCGCGGCAAGGAGAGACGGCGCGGAATGGATGTCACTCGCCGCCTCCAGCAAAATGGCGTGGATCGCGGGGTGTAGGTCCTCGCGCACCAGCAATTGGGCGACCGGCGCGGCAAGGTCCACATCCTCCTCCGGCAGGTTGCGCCCGACATCGATCACGCCGCGCAGCAGCGTGATGTGGGCAAGGGCAGGCTGGCGCTGGGCGAGGGCGGGTGCGCGCTCGAAGCTGAGCAACCTCACCGCCGGATTGTCGATCAACTCGCGCACATAGGGCGCGGTATACCCAGCAGAGAAGGCGGCCGCGTCGATCTCGCCAGCGCGCAGGGCATCGGCCGCCGCCGGGCCGCTCAGCGCGAGGCTGGTATTCGGGCCCCAATCGCCGCCAAACTCGCGCTTGATGTGGAGGGCGAGCGCGCGGGTCCCGGAGCCTTCAGCGCCAATCGCCATGCGCGCGGTGCGCAGGTCTTCAAAGCGCTCGGCGCCCAAATCGGCGCGGACAAACACCCAAAAGGGCTCAAAGAAGAGACCGCCCAGGGTACGCAGGCGCTCAGCGTCGCCCTGCTGGGTGAGCCCGCCTTGGACAAGGGCTGCGTCGGCATCGCCATCGGTGAGAAGGCGCAGATTGTCGAGGCTGCCCTCTGTGTTGATGAGCGTGACGCGCACATTGTGCTCAGCCAGCAGATTGGCATAGCGCTCGCCAAACGCGGCATAGGCGCCGCCCGGCGCGCCCGAGGCCAGCGTGATGGCCCGCGGCGGGGCCGGCTCCACAAAGCGCATGGCCAGCAATAGCCCAAGCAAAGCAATCGCGATGAAGGGCCAGTATACCTTCAGAAAATCCTTGGCGTTCTGCATGGCCGCGCCTCCTGGAACCCTCGGCGGAAAACGGGACTTTACCTGAGCCGAGCAGCCCATCAACCACACTGGCCGGGGGGCATCGGATCCTCGTTCGCAACCAGCATAGACAAAAGCCTTGATACCGCCCTGGCAATTCCCGAACTATTGGGAATTCAGTCGGCAAACACGTCGAAGTCACCGAATTTGGAGGCGGCCTGTGAAGACGCTCATTCTCGCTGCGGGGGCTGTTATTCTGTCTCAGGCTGCCTCGGCACAAAACAGCATCTGTTTAGGGCCAAACTGCCCCGAGCCTGACACATCGGTTTTAAATCCCCGGGATGTCCAATACGCAGACCAAATGGCCATTTTGCTTCTTTCCCGCATCGACCCGCCCGACCCCGAGAAGGAGGCGTGCATTCGTCAATGCAGAACCCAATTCCTGGAAAATCTGGTTGTGTGTGAGACGGTCTATGGCAGCCAGACATCCATCGCAGGCTCAACTTTGCACAATGACTGCGCGACAGCCTCGCAGCGCCGCTACACGGACTGTGTCGGCATAACGGATTTGGGGCGCTGCTTTTAGCGCGGCGTCGCGACCCGGCTCAATCGGCGTCCATGCGCAGCGCCGCCACAAAAGCCTCCTGGGGGATTTCCACCTTGCCGAATTGGCGCATGCGCTGTTTGCCGGCTTTTTGCTTGTCGAGCAGCTTGCGTTTGCGGGTGGCGTCGCCGCCATAGCATTTGGCCGTCACATCCTTGCGCAGGGCTGAGATCGTCTCGCGTGCAATCACTTTGCCGCCGATGGCCGCCTGGACCGGGATTTTGAACATCTGCCGCGGGATCAGGTCCTTGAGCCGCTCGCACATTTGGCGGCCGCGCCCCTCGGCCCGGTCCCGGTGAACGAGCATGGCAAGGGCGTCGACCGGCTCGTCATTCACCAGGATATTCATCTTCACCAGGTTCTCGGCGCGGTGGCCGATCATCTCGTAGTCAAAGCTCGCATAGCCGCGCGACAGCGATTTCAGCCGGTCGTAGAAATCGAACACCACTTCATTCAAGGGCAGTTCGTATTTCACCATGGCGCGTCCACCCACATAGGTCAGCTCAACCTGAATGCCGCGCCGGTCTTGGCAAAGCTTGAGGATCGATCCGAGATACTCGTCGGGTGTGTAGATCGTGGCTGCGATCCAAGGCTCTCGGATCTCAGCGATTTTGACCACATCTGGCATGTCAGCGGGATTGTGAAGCGTGAGTTCACTGCCATCGGTGAGCGTGAGGTCGTAGACCACCGACGGCGCCGTTGCGATCAGGTCGAGGTCGAATTCGCGGCTCAAACGCTCCTGGATGATCTCCAGGTGCAAGAGCCCGAGAAACCCGCATCGAAAGCCCATGCCAAGGGCCGCTGAGGTCTCCATTTCCCATGTGAATGAGGCATCGTTCAGCCGCAGCTTGCCCATCGCAGCGCGCAAATCGTCGAAGTCACCCGCATCGACCGGAAATAGCCCGCAAAACACCACCGGGACGACATCTTTGTAGCCCGGCAGGGCCTCGCTGGTTTGGCGTTTTTCCTCGGTGATCGTATCGCCAATGGCGGTGTCGGACACTTCCTTGATCGACGCGGTGATGAAGCCGACCTCGCCCGGGCCGAGCTCGTCGACATCGCTCGGCTTGGGGCTGAACACGCCGACCCGGTCCAGGTCATAGGTCGCCCCCGTGCGCATCATCCGCACCTTCTGCTTTTTGCGAAGCACGCCATCGATCACGCGCACAATCACCACCACGCCCAAATAGGGGTCGTAATAGGCGTCGACCAGCGAGGCTTTGAGCGGCTTGTCGCGGTCGCCCTCGGGCGGTGCGGGCAGGCGGGCCACGATGGCCTCGAGCACGCCTTCGATGCCCAGCCCGGTTTTCGCGCTGATCTGGAGGGCGTCTGAGGCGTCCAGGCCGATGACCTCCTCGATTTGCTCGCTGACCCGGTCGATATCAGCCGCTGGCAAATCGATTTTGTTCAGAACGGGCACGATCTCATGGTCTTGCTCCACGGCCTGGTAGACATTGGCGAGGGTCTGGGCCTCTACGCCTTGGCTTGCATCGACGACGAGGAGCGAGCCTTCGCAGGCGGCCAGGCAGCGGGAGACTTCATAGGAGAAGTCGACATGGCCCGGCGTGTCCATGAGATTGAGGATATAGGTCTCGCCGTCCCGGGCGGTATACTCCAGCCGGACGGTTTGGGCCTTGATGGTAATTCCGCGCTCTTTCTCAATGTCCATATTGTCGAGGACTTGATCAGACATTTCGCGGTCGGTGAGCCCGCCCGTGGCTTGGATCAAGCGGTCGGCCAGGGTCGACTTGCCATGGTCGATATGGGCGATGATCGAGAAGTTGCGGATGTTTTCGCGGCGCGTCATGGAATCAGATATAGGCGCGGGCGCGCGGCGCGAAAAGCGGGCGGGCGGCGCCGTAGTGGGCCAATCCGGTAAAGCGCCGTGCGACCAATGCGCCGAGCCGCTCTCCTGGCGGGTGCTCAATCAGCCGGGCGCCCGCACTGCGACGGGCCGCTTCGCTGGTCGCCACCTTTTGAAATCGCCACAACACCCTGTTCAATAACGGTTCATCTTCAACTCAGGCTGGGTTCAGACGCGCCCCGCTACGCATCGTGTAGGGACAAGGGCGGCATGGCATTAAAATCAGATACTGAAGCAGATGCGCCTGCACTGCTGGAGAAGATAAAAACCTATTGGAAGGCGCGCGGTTACGACGTGACGGGATATGTAAAGCCCGTCGGGTTTTCACCCCGGTTGCGGTCGACCGTCTATGAAATCGAAACCGACATGGTGAACGGCGCGCCGCGCAAGATTTGACCGAATTCCAAGACCGTCAAACGAAGAAAGGCGGCCCAAAAAGGACCGCCTTTCCGACTCAACTCTTACTCTACTAAATCCTGATCTAGGTCGATTTCGCTAACAGATCACGAATTTCTTCCAGTAGTAGCTGCTCTTTGGGCGGCTCAGGCGGTGTTTCAGGCGCTTCTTCGGCTTTTTTCTGCATGGAATTCATGCCTTTAATGATCAAGAACATGACGAACGCGACGATTATGAAAGATATGAGAGCTGCGATAAACGCGCCCAAATCCACGATGGCGGCCTCTGTAATCACCTCGCCATCGGCGCCCAGCACCGCTGCTTGCACCGTGTAGGTCAGGTTGGATAAGTCGATCCCGCCCATGATCGGCGCCAGGATTGGCAGAAACACGCCCTGGATGAAGGCGGTCACCACCGTGGCGAAGGCCCCGCCCATCACAAAGCCCACGGCCATGTCGACCAGATTGCCCTTCATGGCAAATTCTTTGAATTCGTTCAGCATTTCAGCCCTCCTCTGGATAAATGCCCAGAAAAGTAAGGCTTAATTTGCGTCTTTATTCAAGCAGACTGCTGCTGCGGCGCTGCATTGGGCCCGTTACCGCGCCTCTGGATCGGCCCCGCCATTGACCCGCGCGCGCAGCTCCTTGCCGGCTTTGAAGAAGGGCACAGCCTTGGCCGGAACGTTGACCGAAGCGCCTGTTCTCGGGTTGCGGCCCCTGCGGGCATCGCGCTTGCGCACGGAAAACGCCCCAAACCCGCGCAGCTCAACCCGGTTGCCACGCTCCAAGGCCCCGGTGATCTCTTCAAGAATAACGTTTACGGCCTTCTCAAGGTCGCTGGGTTGGAGATGGCTGTGCCGATCGGCCAGCTTCGCAACAAGTTCTGATCGCAGCATCACTTTGTGAAATAACGCATTTGCGGCGGGGACGTAAGACCCCGCCGCAAAACCTTGCAAGTTATTCATCTTGCGAAACGCCCATGGTGCAGGCGTGTCAGCCGGCGATCAGTCCCTTGGCCTGGTTGACCCATTCGCCCTTGGCGAACTTGCCCGATAGGCTGAGCGTGTCTTCCAGTTTGGCGACATCCTCCTCGGACAAGTCTGCAATCTGCTTGAGCGACGTGATCCCGGCCGAGTTCAGCTTTTTCTCAACAGCCGGCCCAACGCCGGTAAGGGCTTTGAGGTCATCGGCTGCGCCATCGCTTGCCGCTTTCGCCGGCGCCGGCGCATCGGCGGGCGGCGTTTCAACAGCTGCTTTCTCTGGAGCTGCCTCATCAGAACCGGCCAGAGCCGCCCCGAGAATGTCGCCAAGGGACGCGCCGCTATCGGCAGAGCCGTATTGAGCCACAGCTTCTTGTTCTTCGGCAATTTCCAAGGCTTTGATCGACAAGGTCACCCGCCGCGATTGCTTGTCCACATTCTGGACGCGGGCATCGACCTTGTCGCCGACGGCAAAGCGCTCAGGCCTTTGTTCGGAACGGTCACGCGACAGGTCAGAGCGCCGGATGAAGGATTTCATCGCAGGGTCGCCAAATTCCACCTCGATCCCGCCAGAGGCAACCTCGGTGACGACACAGGTCACCGTCTGGCCGCGGCGCAGGCCGCCGCCGCTGTCACCGCCCGACGCGATGGGATCGCCGTCGACTTGCTTGATGCCCAGGGAGATGCGCTCCTTGTCCACATCCACATCCAGGACCTTGGCGCGCACGGTGTCGCCTTTCTGGAAGTCTTGGATGGCATCGTCGCCGGACTTGTCCCAGGCAATGTCGTTGATGTGGACCATGCCGTCCAATTCGGGCCCGAGGCCGACGAAAAGGCCGAATTCGGTGATGCCGCGCACCTCGCCTTCGATTTCCGATCCGATCGGGTGGTCTGCGATGAACGCGTTCCACGGATTGTCCTGGGTCTGTTTAAGGCCAAGGGAGATACGCCGTTTCTCGCTGTCCACATCGAGCACTTCGACATCCACCTCCTGGCTTGTGGAGACGATCTTGCCCGGGTGAAGGTTCTTCTTCGTCCAGCTCATTTCCGATACGTGGATCAGGCCTTCGACGCCGTCTTCCAGCTCAACGAAGGCGCCGTAATCGGTGATATTCGTGATCTGGCCGTTGAGGCGCATGCCAATCGGGTATTTCGCATCGATCCCATCCCAAGGATCTGAGCCAAGCTGCTTCATGCCAAGCGATATACGCTGGGTGTCTTGGTTGATCCGGATGATCTGGACCTTCACCGTCTCGCCGACATTCACGACCTGGCTAGGGTGGTTGATCCGCTTCCAGCTCATATCCGTGACGTGTAGGAGGCCGTCGATGCCGCCCAAATCAACGAAGGCGCCATAATCGGTAATATTCTTCACCACGCCGTCGCGCACATCGCCTTCTGCCATGTCGGCGACAATCTCAGCGCGCTGCTCGGCGCGGCTCTCCTCCAAGATGGCCCGGCGCGAGACGACGACATTGCCGCGCGGGCGGTCCATTTTCAGAATCTGGAACGGCTGGGTCTCGCCCATGAGGGGGCCGATGTCGCGCACCGGCCGAATATCGACCTGGGAGCCCGGCAGGAAGGCATTCACCCCGCCAAGGTCCACCGTGAAGCCGCCTTTGACCCGCCCGACAATGGCGCCCTTAACCGGGTCTTCCTTGTTGAAGGCATCTTCAAGGCGGATCCAGCTTTCCTCCCGCCGCGCCTTTTCCCGCGACAGGACCGCATCGCCAAGGGCGTTTTCAATGCGCTCGAGAAAGACTTCAACGATTTTGCCTGTCTCGGGCTCGGCAGCGTCCTGGTAGAACTCTTTGAGCGGCACGCGCCCCTCGGTCTTGAGGCCGACGTCGACGATCACGGCATCGTTTTCAACAGCGATCACTGTGGCGGGGACGACTTTGCCTTCGGTCATGGCCGAGGCAGCCGCACTGTCTTCGAACATGGCAGCGAAATCGTCGGTGGTGGGGGTCATGGTTTCGGTCATTTACGGTCTTTGGGTTTGGCCGGCGCGGCAGGGCCCAAAGCAAAGGGCCCGGCGCGGCGGCGCTGGGTTAAACAAAAAAGGGTTCTGCGGCGCCGCCTTTTGGTTTTCCCGCCTGGCGACTGGCGCCTAATCGGGAGAGACGGAATGTGCCTCCGGTGGCTGCGCGCTCTCGATGACCACGCGAGCCCTGCCTACGGCCTGGTCTATAGTCAGATGGGTGGTGTCGATCAAGTGGGCGTCGGGCGCGCGGCTCATCGGCGCGTTGGCCCGCCCGGCGTCGCGGGCATCGCGCGCCCGCACCTGGTCAAGCATGTCATTGAAATCCAGCGCCTCACCGCGCGCCCTGAGCTCTGACCAGCGCCGCCAGGCCCGCACCTCGACATCGGCATCGACCCAGAACTTCACCGGCGCATCCGGGCAAATCACAGTGCCGATGTCCCGGCCATCGAGCACCGCTCCGCCAGGCTGGGCCGCAAACCGCCTCTGCGCGGCGAGGAGGGCCGCACGCACGCCGGGCAACGCGGCCACTTGGCTGGCCGCCTGCCCAGCCTCGGCGGTGCGCAGGTCGCCATCGTCGAACGCCTGGAAATCCAGCCCTTCGGCCAGCGCGGCAAGGCGCTCTTCATCGCTAAGATCAATGCCCTCGATCAGTGCCGCCACGCCCGTTGCCCGGTACAGCCGCCCTGTATCGAGATGGGGCAGGCCATACTTCATGGCAATCCGCTGGGCGATGGAGCCCTTCCCGGAGGCCAAGGTCCCGTCAATTGCAACGATCATGGCCGATGTGGTGGAAGCTGCGGCCCTGGCGTGTCAAGGCGGCCCGGCGCCTTGATCACCGATCTGAGCGATGGGCCGCCTGGTGCTAAGGCAATATCGGTGTGGGGATGTGCGAAAAAGAAAGGCCCGGCGGATGGGTGTCCGCCGGGCCTTGGCTTGATCTGAGGTTCGATTAGGACGCGTCGTCATCCAGGGAGGCGGCGGCGAACGTCTCGGCAAGGGCCGTGCTGCCCACTTCATCGATTGCGCTTTGGACGAGCATGGCGACGCACGCTTCATCAAACGTGAAGCCGGCCGAGACCATCGACAGGGTGCGGCATGCGCGCTGAGCCTGGCGCTCGAATGAGACGAGGGTTGCTTCTGCGCCGGCCTGGCTGGTGAGCAGGGCCGGATCGTAGGTAAGCTCTGCGGTGACCGTGGTGGTCTCCTCGCTGTGGGCGAGACCGGTGAGAGCGACGGCGGAAAGTAGTGCGAGTGTGGTGCGGACCATGGGAGCCCCTTTCGTGTTGGCCTGCGCGCCCAGAGTGGGAGGATCTCTTCAAATGCCCGCAGCTAGACCAGAAGTGAGCGAGTGCAGCATGAGTACCACCCGCAGCGCCACAAAGCAGCTATGCACATTCACAAGGGTATAACATGATCAGATATAAAATCTCATTTATTCAGTGATAAAATCCCTGAATGCTCGATACTTCATTCAGAGTTCATTTCGCTTCCGCAGCAGATTTTCTGCGAAGATGTCGCAGAAAGCTAACTGGCGACAGGCCAAAAAGCGCCCTCGCACGCGCCGCCAGGCCCGGACCCAGCGGCGCGCCGACGGCTTAGTTCAATGCCGCTGCGCCTTTTGCGAAGGCGTTGGGCACGCCATTGATCGAGATCTGGCCGCCTTCCACGTCCACCGAGATTTCGCTGCCATCCTTGACGCGCCCCTCAAGGATCAACCTGGCCAGCGGGTCTTGAAGCTCCCGCTGGATGACGCGCTTGAGGGGCCGGGCGCCGTAAATCGGGTCATAGCCCTGGCTAGCCAGCCAGCCGCGCGCGGCCTCCGACAGGTCAATGGAGAGCTTACGGTCGGCGAGCAGCCGGCCGAGCCGGCCCATTTGAATGTCGACGATATGGTCAATCTCGCCGCGCCCGAGGCGTTTGAAGAACACTGTTTCATCGATCCGGTTGATAAATTCGGGCCTGAAATGGCCGCGGATCGCCGCCATGATCTCCTCGCGCACCGCCGGCGAAAGGGCGCCTTCTTCCCCGGTCGCCAGGGCGTCGGCGCCGAGATTGGAGGTCATCACGATCAGGGTGTTCTTGAAATCGACGGTGCGGCCTTGGCCGTCGGTCAAACGACCCTCGTCGAGCACCTGGAGCAGCGTGTTGAAGAGATCGGGGTGGGCTTTCTCGACCTCGTCGAACAGCACGACTTGATAGGGCCGCCGGCGCACGGCCTCGGTCAAGACGCCGCCCTGGTCGTAGCCGACATAGCCAGGCGGCGCGCCAATCAACCGCGCAACGGCATGTTTCTCCTGGAACTCGGACATATCGAGCCGCAGCACGGCCGTTTCGTCATCGAAGAGGAAGTCGGCCAAGGCCTTGGTGAGTTCCGTTTTGCCAACGCCGGTGGGGCCGACAAAGAGAAATGAGCCGATTGGGCGGCTGGGATCTTGCAGCCCGGCCCGGGCCCGGCGCACCGCATTGGACACGGCCGAGAGCGCTTCCTCCTGGCCGACGACCCGGCCGCGCAGGGTGTCCTCCATCGACAGCAGCTTCTCGCGCTCACCCTCGATCATCTTGTCGACGGGAATACCGGTCCATTTGGACACCACAGCGGCCACGTGCTCGGGGCGCACCACTTCAGAGACGAGACCGCCCTCGTCCGCCTCTCCGGCGCCTTCGGCATCTGCGATGGCTTTGGTGAGGGCCGGGATTTTGGCGTATTTCAGCTCAGAAGCGCGCGCCAGGTCGCCGGTGCGTTGGGCCTCGGCAAGCTCGGTCTCGGCTCTGGCCAGGGCGTCCTTGGCGCTGGCTGCGCCTTTCAGCTTGTCCTTTTCGGCCGCCCAGGCCGTGGTCAACTCATCAGAGCGGGTCTGGAGCGCGCCAATCTCGCCTTCCAAAGTGGCCAGACGTTCCCGGGAGGCGGCATCATCTTCCTTCTTCAGCGCTTCTGCTTCGATCTTGAGCTGCAACAGCCTCCGGTCGATTTCGTCCAGCGCTTCCGGCTTGGAATCCACCTGCATCCGCAGGCGCGAGGCGGCCTCATCCATCAGGTCGATGGCCTTGTCGGGCAGAAACCTGTCGGTGATGTAGCGGTTCGACAAAGTGGCGGCCGAGATGATGGCGCTGTCGGCCACGCGCACGCCATGGTGGGCCTCATAGCGCCCTTTCAGGCCGCGCAGGATGGAGACGGTGTCCTCGACCGTGGGCTGGTCCACGTAAATCGGCAGAAACCTACGGGCGAGGGCTGCGTCGCCCTCCACATATTTGCGGTACTCATCCAGCGTCGTGGCGCCGACACAGTGAAGCTCGCCGCGGGCCAGGGCCGGTTTCAGCAGGTTCGAGGCGTCCATC
Organism: Pseudomonadota bacterium; assembly: GCA_038747245.1. Classification (GTDB taxonomy): domain Bacteria; phylum Pseudomonadota; class Alphaproteobacteria; order Caulobacterales; family Hyphomonadaceae; genus UBA5336. The sequence continues at coordinate 113,797 of JBCDJY010000004.1, forward strand.
GCGCCGTCGGTTTTCCCCGCGCCGACCAGCGTGTGCATTTCATCGATGAACAGGACAATCCCGCCCTCCGCGCCGCTGACCTCAGACAACACAGCCTTGAGCCGTTCTTCGAATTCGCCTCGGAATTTCGCCCCGGCGATGAGGGCGCCCATATCCAAAGCCATGAGCCGCTTGCCGTTGAGGCTTTCCGGAACGTCGCCATCGACCATGCGCAGGGCCAAGCCCTCGACAATGGCGGTCTTTCCCACGCCGGGCTCACCGATCAGCACCGGATTGTTCTTGGACCGGCGCGAGAGAACCTGGATCGTCCTGCGGATCTCCTCGTCGCGGCCGATCACGGGGTCGAGTTTGCCATCCCGCGCGTCCTGGGTGAGGTCGCGGGCATACTTTTTCAGCGCGTCATAGCTGTCTTCCGCAGAGGCGCTGTCGGCGCTACGCCCTTGGCGCAATGTGGTGATCGCAGCCTCGATGGCCTGGGGGCTCGCGCCGGCGCGCGACAGGGCGTCGGCTGCCGGCGAGCCGGACTGGGCGGCCAGGGCGAGCAAGAGACGCTCAACCGTGACAAAGCTGTCGCCCGCCGATTTCGCCGACTGTTCGGCGCTGGCAAAAAGCTGGGCGCCGGCTTGGTCGAGACGCAATTGGCCGTCGCCGCCCGACACTTTCGGAAGCTTGCCCAACGCCGCATCTATGGCTTGTGCGGCCAGCTCTGGGCGCCCGCCGGCGGCGCGAATGAGATTGCCCGCGAGTTGATCGCGGTCGCCCAGCATGGCCTTGAGGACATGCTCTGGCCGAAACGTTTGGTGGCCGGCAGCAAGGGCGGCGCCTTGGGCGGTCTGCAACAACTCGCGCGCCCGGTCGGTGTAGGTGTCAATGTTCACATGCATCTCCTTTAAAAGGCAGAGTGGCCAGCCGGCGGGATGAAGACCGAACGGTGGCTGCGGTATGGTTCTGGGCGGCCCCGCTCAGCGGCGGCCTCCACGATGAGAGATGGTGGCCCCGGGCCTAGGCCGCAAGACGCCGCGGTGCGGCGCGCGCCGGTCGGCAAGGCGTTTTCGGTCTGTTAGGTCGGGGGCGGCCCAACAGCCGGCGGGCGCTGGTCATCTGGCCGCGCAATTAGAAGGCGGCGACCACGGCTGCGGCGATGATCACGGTGTAAATCAGCCCGGCGCCGAGAATGAGAAAAATCGGGTAATTGTTCGAGACGGTGGACCGCGCAAAGGTCATCGCTTGGGTCATCAGGTCAGGCCAGGTATAGGAGACAAAATCGCCCTGGGTCACAATCGAGACCAACGCGCCCTGGTCGTCGACGACGGGCAAGCGGCGGAAGCGCTCATTTGACATGATCCGCATCCATTCCACCAATTCATCGTCTTCCTTGGCGACCCGGACATCGGGGGTCATGATCTCGCTCAGGGCCGTGGCGTTCGGATCGACGCCGGCATTGACAACGCGCCGCATGATATCGCGCTCGGTGACCATGCCCAGGACCTGGTCGCCTTCACCGACCACGACGACGGCGCCGTAGTTTTTCTCCGACATGCGCGCCACTGCCTCGCGCACCGTGTCGGAGGGCGCCGCGGTCATCGGTTTGGGTTTCGAGGCGTATTCGGGGCGATCCTTGATCTTCATCGGCGAGCCTTTTCCTGCTGGGGCGCAGTGCCCCCTTTCTTTTAGGCCGAGAGCGGCAACAAGTGAAAGGGTAAAGCGGGCGCCGGGCCCAGGCGAGGTCGGCTATGGATCAGCCGGCCTCGGGCTCAGCGCCGCGCTCCAGCCGGGCCTGGGCCGATGCGGTGGCGGCCAGCCGGGCGAGCGTGATAAACTCTGCCCGGTAGCCGAAGAGATCTTCGCCGCGGGCCGTTTGGGCCAGGGCAATGGCGGCGTCATAGTCCCAATCGCCGACATAAGGATCGCCGCGAAGCAATTGGCCATACCCGGCCACCGCCGTCGCAAAGCGGGCCCATTGCGGGCTCTCGCCCAGGCTATCGCGCATATCCGCAGCGCCGACGATGCGGGTCGACAGAGTCGAGGTATCCGCGCCCGGCAGTTTCTGGCGCAGTTTCACAAACGCAATCTCGCCGCTTGGCGCCGCAGGTGCCGGCGCGTCTGCATAACGCAAATCGTCGATCACCCGCGCGCTGGAGCCCACTTCGACGATTTCATAGATCGCGGTCACGGAGGCACCTGCGCCGATATCGCCGGCGTCGACCTCGTCATTGTTAAAGTCCTCCCGGTTCAAAAGCCGGGTCTCGTAGCCGATCAATCGATATTCGGCCACGCGGGCGGGATTAAACTCGACCTGAATCTTCACGTCATCGGCGATCGGAAACAGATTGCTCGACACATCATCGCTAAGCACTTTGCGCGCCTCGTTCAATGTGTCCACATAGCTCGCCGTGCCGTTCCCGGTCTGGGCGATTTTCTGCATCAGGGCGTCATTGTAATTGCCCTGTCCAAAGCCGAGCACCGACAGATAAATGCCGGTTTCGCGCTTGCGGGAGACAAAATCCTCCAGCCGCTCAGGATCGGCAATGCCGACATTGAAATCCCCATCGGTCAGCAGCAGGACGCGGTTGACGCCGTCCGGGTCAAAGTTCTGCTCGGCCAGGCTGTAGGCCAGTCGCAGGCCTTCCCCGCCGGCTGTAGACCCGCCGGCATTGAGGTTCTCGAAGGCGGCGAGAATGCGCCCGCGATTGGCGTCGGTCACCGCGGTTGGCTCAAGCACCTGTCCTGCCGCGCCGGCATAAACCGCAATCGAGACCGTGTCGGCCTCGGTCATTTCATCAATCAGAAGGCCAAGCGCCCGCTTGGCCAGGGGCAGCTTGTTGCGATTAGACATGGAGCCGGAGACATCGATCAACAAAGTGAGGTTAAGCGGCGGGCGGGTTTCCGGCTCGATGTCGTAGCCCTGGATGCCAATCTGCATGAGGTGGCGCCCCTCGGCCCAGGGGCTGGGCGCCACATTCACATGGGTCGAAAACGGCGCGTCGGTGCCCTCAGGCATGGGGTAGGTGTAATCGAAATAATTGATCAACTCCTCGATGCGCACGGCGTCCTTGGGCGGTAAAACTCCGTCATTGAGGTAGCGCCGCGCAACGGCGTAGCTCGCCGTATCCACATCGATGGAGAAGGTGCTGACCGGCTCTTCTGAAACCAGTTTGACCGGATTGATCTCGACATCTTCGAAGCGGTCGCGGTCGACATCTCCGGGCGCGGGTTGATCTGCCACCGGCTGGCCAAGGGCGCCGGTCACCCGGCCGCTTTCCAGCGAAATTGCACCCAGGACAACAGTGTCGACGGCGACCGAGGGCGACGGAGAAGGTGGCGGCGGCGGCGCGGCCTGGCCGGGCGTAGCGCCGGAACCGTCGACGGCGGTTTCGCAGGCGGCAACCACCGCAAGGCTGGCAACCCCGACGAGGAGGGCTGGAAGGCGCTTGGTCATAAAAATCCCCATTTCTGAATGGCCCGGGCAACAAGCCTGTCCAATCTGTCACGAATGGGGCGAGCCGGGGCCGTTCTGCGGGCAAGCGCGGGGATTTGCGCGCCGGCGCGCTGCACCTTGCCGGCCGGGCTAAGGCACCATCTGCGCTTCGTACCAACGCTCCATATCCGCCTCGACATGCTCCAGGGGCCGCGGCCCGCCGGCCAGGAGCGTGTAGTGAAAAGCCGCCGCATCAAACCGCTCGCCAAGCACCGCTTCGGCCCGGACGCGCAGGGCAGATATCTGGTCGGCGCCGGCCAGGTAAGCGGCGGCTTGTCCGGGCCAAACCACAATCCGGTCCACCTCTGCCTCAAGGGCGGCCTCGGGCAGGCCGGTCGTCTGGACCAAATAATCAATCGCCTCGCGCCGCTCCCACCGCATGCGATGTATGCCCGTATCGACGACTTGGCGCGCGGCGCTGAACAGCTGGCTTTGCAGAATGCCAATTTCACCCAGGGGATCGCCGCCGAACACGCTGGCCTCTGCGCCGAGCCTTTCGGCATAGGTCGCCCAGCCTTCGCCATAGCCTGTGTTCCACATCAACTGGCGGATGAGCGGCAGGTCGGCGACCGCCATGGCAAAGGACGCCTCGGTGTGATGGCCGGGCACGGCCTCGTGGAGCGCCAAGGCCGGCAGCGCATAGCGCGGCCAGCGGCCAAGGTCGGATGCATCCAGGAGAAGGAGGCCGGGCTCGGACAGATCCGGCCGCGGCGCGGCATAGGCCGCCGCAGTCGGCATCGGCGCATCGCCCCGGGCCAGCCTGACGGTGACCGGCAGCCCGGGCTGGAGCGCGATCCACGGCTCCAAGCCCTCGCGCGCACGGTCCACCGCCTCCTGAAGCGCGGCCGCCAAGGCGCGCCGGCCCTCATCGCTGTCGGCAAAACGCTGGCCCGGCTGGGCCGAAAGCGCGGCCAGGCGCTCAGCGACGGTGGGCGGGCGCACCTCATCGCCAAGCTCGGCGGCCTCCTCTGCTGCGCTATCGGACACGGGCAGCGCCGGAGCGCCTGCCGGCTCTGGGCCTGGACCGGCCTCTTGCATGGCCCGGGCGGCCTCGGCGGCCTCCCAGTCGTCCAGGGCTCGGGCGAGCTCCTGCGTAAGGCTATCGACTCGCGCGCGGGCCTCTCGATGCAGGTTTTCTGCCGAGGTTTCCGCCCGCGTATGCAGCGCCAAGGCGGCGTCATAATAGGCGTCGCCGCCGGGCAACGTCCAAACCCCCGGCACATCGCTGGACATCAATTTCAGCGTTTCAACGGACGCAGCCAGGCGGCGATAGGCCGGCCTCACCTGGCTGGTCATGCGCTCCACCGCATCCTGGCGCAGGTCCCGTTGGGTCTGGCTTGCCTCGTCGGTCAACCCCGTCACCTGGTCTTCAAAGGCCAGGATAATTGGGTCCTCGACAACCGGCCGGTCGATCATGGCAGCGATCTGGTCTGACAGCCGGTCAAGGATGAAACGCGGCGGCAGCACGCCGGCCTCCGCGTCGGCGAGAAGGCGCAGGCGTTCGTCCTCTACAGCGCTGGCGAGCCGTGTGATGCGGGCCAAAAACGCATCGGCGTCGGCAGGGCTCGCGATGCGCTGGCGCTGGGTCAAAAGGGCGGGCAAGTCGATCCAGGCGCCGCTGCGATGGTCGATCACAAAGGGATAGGCGTTGCCGAGTTCGACGCGGCCATGGCCGAACTCTCCGACCCTGACCGCCCGGTCATAGGTGCGCAACACCATTTCCTGGTGGCCGCGCAGCCTACTCCCGCTGGGCGCCAGGGCCATGCTTTCCAGAAGTTTCAGGGCCTCGATCCGTTGCAACCTCAGGCGCTCAAAAGCGGCCTGGGACCGGTCGCCGATGAGCGCGCTGGTTTCCGGGCCAAGCAGCGTTGTCGGCAGGCCCAGCCCAGTCAGCGTCTCTGGCTCGGCTGAGATCTCCATGGCCGCCAGGGTGGCAAACAGGGCGCCGGTCTGGGCCTCGACTTGGCGCGAGGGTTCAGCCGGGTCGCCCGAACAGGCAAACAGGGCGCAGATGCCGCCCAGCAATAGCGCCGCAATGCGCGCCGAGACAGGTAAGCCATGTGGCATGGACCGGACCGTGAAATGCGCCGCGCCGGGCGTAAAGTCATTTTCATGCCAGCGGGTGTGGCGCCCTGTTGTAGGCCCCCTGCTAATCGGCTAATCGTCCGCCGCACGAAACGAGGAGCCAGCCCCGTGGTCAACGATCCCAATATGCCGCCCAACCCACCACCAGGACAGCCAGGTGCGCCGGGCCAACCGCTTGCGCCGGGCCAGCCGGGCCAGCCGGGCGGCCCCATGTCGGCCCAGCCCGGCGGCGGACTTGCCCAAGGCAATCCCGGCGCGCCCCCCGGCGGCGCCCAGCTGACGGGGAATGTGCTGTTCTATCGCCAGCCCGAGCCACTTTCGCCCGAAGCCCACGGCAATTTGGGTGTAAAACAGGTTCAACAGCCTTTCAGCTTCCTGAGGGAAGCCCACGCCGTGCCCGTGACGGTCACCGAGTTTGGCATGGCCGCCGGCGCGTATCCGGTCATCTTTGTCGGCGAGGACAGGGTGCCCGTGGCCGTGATGGGCGTGCGCCAGGGTCAAAACCTGTTCGTGACCCCCGAAGGCTTCACCGAGCCAGACTATTATGTGCCGGCCTTTGTGCGCCGCTACCCGTTTGTTTTTGCCGCGGACAATAATTCCGACCGGCTGCTGCTGTGTGTAGACCGCCAGGGCCCGATGGTGACCGATCAGCCCGAAGTCCCATTTTTTGAGAATGGCCAGCCCTCAAAGTTCACCAATGACGCAATCGAGTTCTGCAAGGAATTCGAGCGCCAGCGCCGCGCAACCTCGGAATTCTCAGACATCATCAAGAAGTTTGATCTGTTTGAGCAAAAGTCCGTCGCCTTCCAACCGCGCGATCCCCAGGGCAATCCGGCCGGCGAACAGCAGAAGATTGCCGACTATTGGGCTGTCTCGGAGGATAGGCTCAACGCCTTGGCGCCCGAGCAGTTCATGGAGCTTAAGAACAATGGCGCGGTCGGGGCGATCTATGCCCATCTCATCTCGCTGTTGAATTGGTCGCGAATTATCCAGCGGGCGATCCGGGCCAATTCAGGCCAGGCGGCCCAGGCCTAACCGCTCCGGCTCGACCACGGGCTCTTCAATGGCTCATGCGGCGCTGAGCAGCGTCGCGGCCTCAAGATTTCGTTAGCGGATTTGGTTTCCAGCAAAGCGTGCGCATATCCCAGGTGAAACAGCCGGTGGAGAGGCGCGCCCATGTTGAAATCGCTGGCCCTGGCCATCTGCGCGCTGAGTGTCTCTGCGGGCGCGTTTGGCGAGCCCTTCGACGCCGGCCATGCCGAAGTCGAGCTGATCGCCGAGCGCGAGGCCGCCCTTCCGGGTGAGACGATCTATCTCGCCTTGGACAAGACGCTGGATGCCGGCTGGCACGTGTATTGGCGCAATGCCGGGGATGCCGGCCTGCCGCCGGAGATTTTCTGGGAGGCCGGGCCTGCCGGGGATAAAACCGAAGGCGACGATTTTGTTTGGCCGATCCCCAAACTTCTGCCCGTGGTCGAGGGCGAGATCATGGATTACGGCTACGACGTGGCCCTGACCTTGCCCTTCGCGGTCACTGTGCCCGAGGACGCGGCCGGTGAGGTGACCTGGTCTGGCGTCGCCGACTATCTGATCTGCAAGGATGTGTGCATTCCCGAAAGCGCGCCGATTTCGGTCACCGTCGCCATCGGCGCGGAGCAGACGCCGAATGTTGCGCACGCGGTCAAGATTGCGGCGGCCTTGGACAAAGCGCCGCGCGCGTTTGACGGCGAAGCGGCCGCCACACCGCAAGACGGCGACCTGCGCCTTTCACTGGCTCCCAAAGCCGGCGATTTGCTGGATGGGGCCGGCCTGCGCTTTTTTCCCTATGGCAACGAAATCATCCACGCTGCGGCCCAAGACCACACCGTCGGGCCGCGCGGGGCGAGCCTTGACCTGCGTGCGGCAGCCCGCACGACCTTGGGCGAGCGCCTGCAAGGCGTTTTGGTGGTGACCCCGCCGGGCGGCGCGCCGTTTGGCTATCTTGTCGACGCGCCCGTCACCAGCGCGGCCCTTGCAGGCACCTTTGGGACACCAGTTGCGGTTTCTTCGGCCGCCGAGCCGGGCGGGCTCAACCTGCTCGCCCTGGGCGGCCTTGCCCTGCTTGGCGGGCTCATCCTGAACCTCATGCCGTGTGTGCTGCCGGTTCTGTCGATCAAGGCCCTCGGCCTTGTCTCAGCGGCCCAGTCTGGCGAGGGCCAGCATCTGCGTGCCCACGGCCTGCTCTACACAGCCGGGGTGTTGACCGCATTCGCCGGCCTGGCGGGCGCCTTTCTCCTCCTGCGCAGCGCCGGGGAATTCTGGGCCCTGGGCGCCCTGCTGCAATATCCAATCGTCGTCGCCGGATTGGCCCTCGGCGCATTCATTCTGGGCCTCTGGCTGTTTGGCGCGTTTGAGCTTGGCACCTCGGTGCAGAATTTCGGGGCCCAAGCCGCCGGGCGCGGGGGCGGCGCCGGCGCGTTCTTCACCGGCGCCTTGGCAGCCACGGCCGGCGCGCCCTGCGTCGGACCATTCGTTGGCGCATCCCTCGGCGCGGTGCTCGAGCGCCCCGCGTTTGATGTTGTGCTGATTTATCTACTGCTCGGCCTCGGCCTTGCCCTGCCCTTCCTGGTTCTCAGCTTCGTGCCGGGCCTGTCACGCTACCTGCCCAAGCCCGGCGCTTGGATGGAGCGGGTGAAACAGTTTTTCGCATTCCCCATGTTTCTGACGGCCGGCGCGCTTCTCTTTGTACTGGGAGACCAGGCCGGTACGGGCGCGGTGGCGTGGCTGGTTATGGGCGCAGCGGTGATCGGGTTTGGAATTTGGTTGCTGAGGTCGGCGGGTGGGCGGTTTCGACCGGTGGCCCTGGTGGCCGGCGCCGGCGCCCTGGCTGCGGGCGCTGCTCTGGGCTTGAGCGCTGCCCAGCCCCAAGCCGCAACGCTCGCCGGCGGGCCAACCTATTCAGCCAATGTCGAGACCTTGCCCTGGAGCCCTGAGCGCGTCGCAGCGCTCACCGATGCCGGCCAGCCCGTCTTTGTCGATTTTACCGCAACCTGGTGCATGATTTGCCAGGCCAATAAGCGCACGACCCTGACCCAGCCCTCGGTCTTGCGGGCCATGGAGGCGGTCAATGTTGCGTTCCTGGTGGCCGATTTCACCAATAAAGACCCGGCAATCGCCGAGGAGCTTAAGCGGCGTGGCCGGCCAGGCGTGCCGATGTACCTGCTGTTTGAACCTGGCGATATGGACCCGAAAATTCTGCCGCAGACCCTAACGCCGGGACTTGTGATACAAGAAATCGAAGCGCTCGCTGGCAACTGACACCGAGACACTTAATTCGCTTAAAGCGACACGGAGGCGATGATATGAGTTGGAGAAATATGTCCCTGGCGGGCGGCATGGCCGCGGCTGTCTGCTTGACGGTCGGCGCACTGGTGGCTTCCACCGCTTCGGCGGAGAGCGCAGACCTGGCGCCTGGCATTCCCGCTCCGGCCTTTTCTGGCCTGACAAGCTCGGGGATGGAGGTCTCTCTATCCGATTTCGCCGGGAAGACAGTCGTTCTTGAGTGGACCAATCACGATTGCCCCTTCGTGCGGAAGCACTACGACGCGGAAATGCAAAACATGCAGTCGCTCCAGTCCGGCGCTGCAGGCGAAGATGTCGTATGGCTCTCGGTCATCTCTTCGGCGCCGGGCAAGCAGGGCCACGTCTCGGCTGCTGAAGCCAACACCTTGTCGGAGACCCGCGGCGCTGCGCCGGCCCATGTCATCCTCGACGAGTCTGGCGAGATTGGCCGCCTCTACGGCGCGAAAACAACGCCGCACATGTATGTGATCGAGGCCGACGGTACGCTGGCGTATAATGGCGCGATTGACTCGATCCCCTCAGCCCGCGTCAGCGATATCCCCCTGGCCGACCCGTACCTGGAAATCGCGCTTGCCGCCGTAATCGACGGCGCCGATCCGGATCCCGGCGCGACAAAGCCCTATGGTTGCTCGATCAAGTATTGAGCCGTCGACACGGGGTCGGCAGGGCAGCTTGCCAAGGCGGAGGCGGCATTTGCCGCCGGTTGCTGCGGCGCGTTTGCCCTGGCCAGGGAACTCGCCGCAAGTCCTAAGGCTTCTGCATCATGCAGCAGGGCTGAAAGCCTTCTAAGCGCGTCTTGGCGCGCCCCCGGCATGTGAAGCAGGCGGAGCTGGCGCTCGGCATCCTCGGAAATCCCGCGGAAAATACAGGCAAAATCGCCCCCAGGGTCCACCGCATCAAAGTGGCGGGCGAGGCGGCCGGCCACCGCAGCGAATCGGGAAAGGTCGAGCTCCGCCTCCTCCGGCAAGGGCGCGCCGGCGAGCCCGGCTTCAACCTGGGGCGAAAGACCTGCGGCCGCGCGGGACCATTCGCGAGCAAGGTCTCCCTCTCCAACTGCAACAGGGCCGACGCCCCATAAAAAGACTGCGCAGGCGAGGTATCTCAACACGGAACGCCCTCCAATTTCTCGTAAAATGGGAAGCAAGCCCCATGCCGCTCGCGCTCGCGGCGAAAATCAGACGGTTTCGGGCACGATCTGGCTTCCCTTCGCCGCAGCCTAAACGCGTACTCCAAGGCCAGGTCACACGCGCCAGGCGCCTTGGCAAATCGCTGACCCGCCAACGCGGCCTCGCGAAGACGGACGTTTGGACGGATACACCCGCCTGCGCCATTCAACGCGCGATGAAAAAGATTTCACAAAACGCGTTGACATGGGCGGCGGCGATTGGTGTTTTGCGAGGGCAGTTTCTGGGAGGAAATGCTGCGAGTGTGAAGGGCGCGAGCGTCGAAGGATGCTTCGCGCCTTTCTTCTTTTGCGCGCGCCTTAGGCGGTGCAAATCAGCTCATTTTCATTGGATATAGCGCCAGCAGGGCCCGTCACTGGACGGCTCAGGGTGAGGTAGGGGCGAGGCAATCCAAACGACGTGCCCTGCTGACTTACCGACTATCAATATAAATTTATTGGTAAGCGTCAATACTTTTTATCGTTTTTCGTGAAGCTCCGGAGCGCTTTTCGCTGCTTGACCGCGGCGCATCTGCCGCAATCCTGCAAACGGGCCACCGTTGACAGGGCCGCCGGCCTGGCTCACCGATATGTTTATCGATTGCGCCGAAGGAGGGGCACCGTGAGTGATCCACGCCAGCACATTATGCCGGTCTATCGCCCGCCCGAAGACGTGTTTGTGCGCGGCGACGGCGCGCGTTTGTACACCGAAGATGGGCGCGCTTATCTGGACTTTATCGCTGGCATCGCGGTGAGCGCTCTTGGCCATAGCCACCCGGCAATGGTCGAAGCTTTGAAGGATCAGGCCGAGAAACTCTGGCATACATCGAACATGTTCCGTGTTCCCGGCGGCGAAGTGCTGGCCGCTAAGATGTGCGCCGATACGTTCGCAGACCGGGTGTTCTTCACCAATTCGGGCACCGAATCGGTCGAATGCGCGATCAAGACTGCGCGGAAATTCCACTGGGCCCATGGCCAGGCCGAACGCTACGAGATCGTCACCGCATCCGGCGCCTTTCACGGGCGCTCGCTCGGGGCGATCAATGCCGGCGGGAACCCAAAGTATCTGGAGGGCTTCGGCCCGCCCCTGCCCGGTTTTACGCAGCTTGAATGGGGCGATCTCGACGCCCTGCAAGGGGCCGTGACTGAGAAAACCGCAGCGGTCTTCATCGAGCCTGTCCAAGGCGAGGGCGGGGTGCGCGCCTTGCCCGAAGATCATCTGACGGCTTTGCGCGCGATTTGTGATGAGGCCGGCGCGCTGCTTATCTACGACGAGGTGCAATGCGGCATGGGCCGGACCGGCAAATTGTTTGCCCATGAATGGGCCCGCGATGCGGCGCCCGATATTATGTGCGTGGCCAAGGGCGTTGGCGGCGGGTTTCCCTTCGGCGCGTGCCTGGCCACCGAGGCCGTGGGCCAGGTTATGCAGCCGGGCTCCCATGGCTCGACCTATGGCGGCAATCCCCTCGCCATGGCGGTCGGCAATGTGGTCTGGGATATCATCAGCGACGAGACCTTTCTCGCCGGCGTGCGGCGTGTGTCTGGAACGCTCGCCCAATCCCTGGCCGGCATTGCCGAAAGCCATAGCGATGTTTGCGACGGAATTACCGGCAAAGGCCTGCTCACGGGCCTGCGCATGAAAGATGCACCCAAGCCGCTCCAGGGCGCGTGCCGCGACCGCGGCCTGCTTGTGGGCGCGGCTGGAAACAACGTCTTACGCCTGGCCCCGCCTTTGATCATCACAGACGAGGATGTGCGCGAGGCCACCGCCGTGATCGACGAGGCCATTGGCGAGGTGAAACTGCACTAGGGCCCGCCATGTTCTACCGCGCGGTTCTCCTTGGCGCGCTCGGCGGGCTGGCGGTGTTTATCGCCGCAATCCTGACCAAAGCGCCGCAAACTGACCTGGATTGGCAACCCCACCTGTCCATACAACCTGCCGCCCAAGAGACCGATGGGGGCTGGCAAGTCGCGCCGGTTCGCAACTGGACCTACACAGCTGAGGGGCCAGCCTCGACAGATTGGGAGACGGGCGCGGCGGTGTCTCCGGCCGAGGTGCGCCGGGTTTGGCTGCTGGTCGAGCCCCATCCCGGATTGGCGGTGATGGCCCATACGCTGGTCCTGTTCGAGTTCGGCGATGGCGCGCTGATTGGCCTGACCATCGAAGCGCGCAAGGAAATCGGCGAGACCTTCGCGCCGGTGCGCGGGGCCCTGCGCCGCTTTGAGCTGATCTATGTTTGGGCCACGCCGCGCGACCTGATCACCCGGCGGGCGGTCTTCCTCGACCGGGCCTTGCAGCTCTACCCCCTTGAACTGACGCCGGACCAGGCCCAGGCGTACCTGTCAACAATGCTCGCCAGGACCCAGGCCCTGGCCGAGCGCCCGCGATTTTACAACACCTTGCACAGCAACTGCACCAATGAGCTGGCCAAGGCTGCGGGCCTGGGCTGGCAACCGGCCTTCGTGCTCACCGGACGCGCCGCGCGCGCGCTTCACAAACGCGGCCTGATTGCCGGCGAGACGTTTGATGGGGCCCGGTCGGCTGGGGAAATTGGCGATTGGGCCCGGGCCAATGCAGGCTTGCCCGAAGCCGACTTCAACCGGGCTTTGCTGGCCCACTTGAGGCAGCGCCGAAATTCACCGATAGAGAACAATGATCTAGATTAGCTTGCGGTTCATTTGGGCTGGCGCAATACGGGCGAGCCCGGCGGCAAGGCCGTCAAGACGAGGAGAAGACAATGTCAAAACGCGATGACCTGATCGAGAAATACGCTGCCGCCCTTAAGGACAAGGCGGGCGTGAAAGTGGATATGGACCTTCTGACGAAGGTGACGATTGGCTGCGGGCCATCGATCTACAACAAAGACAGCTCAACGATCTCCGCAAATGACGCCGCTGAAATGGACCGGGTGAAGAAGAATTTCCTCATCAAAAAGCTCGGCCTGTCAGATGGGCCAAAGCTGGATGAAGGCCTGGCGGCCGTGATTGACGCCTATGGCCGGTCGGACCGGAACAAATACCGGGCCGCGATATATTACATGCTGACAAAGCACTTCGGCAAAGAAGCCGTCTACGGCTAAGGGACCGGCCCCGCCCGCGGGGCAATCTGCCAGGTGCGCACCACGCGCGCCAGCGGCCCGGCGCGCGATCCAATCCCTTGGGGCGGCGCCGGCCCACCGGCAGCCGCCAGGGCCTCGGCGCGCCGGTCAAGGGCGGCGACGGCAAGCCGCTCGGCCTCGATAAATGCACCGGTCGCCAGGTCTAAATTGCCCCCGCGGGCCAGGGCCGGGCGCCGGCGCATGCGGATCGGTTGGCGCCCGCCGCAGCGCTCCACATAGTTTGCCATGCGGCGCGCGGCAGGCCCCGGCTCGGCGAGCACGGCGGCCAGTGCGGCAAACCGGCCGGCCATGTGCGCGGCTTTCACCAGGGGCGCGGGCCGGGCTGAATTGCCAGCGGCCGCAGGCTGCACAGGCCGAGGCGGCGGGGCGCAGCCCGCCTCGAAATACGAGGCCGCCAATTGACGGCGAAGGTCTGCTTGGCTGGGAAACCGGTCGGTAAGGCGCAGCACGGCCCGGCGCGGGGAGGGCCTTCCTGCGCTTGGCCGCTCGCCTCTGGCCGGCCTTGGCTTTGCCCCGGCGCCAGGCCCTGACGGGTCAACGGGCGGTTTCGATGCGCGCTTTGCCATCAGGTCGCTGGCCATGGCAAGCAGCAGGCGGCGCACCATCGCCTCAAGGTAATCCAGCTCGCGGGAGGCAGCGCGCCAGACCGCGCGAACCACATAGCCGGCAAGGCCAGCAGCGGGCGCAGCGCCGGCCTGGGCCGCGGCCAGGCGGCGGGCGGCATAATCCAGGCTCCAGGCCAGGCTTTCACGGTCGCGCTCTGTCATGGCCGCAAGTCTACCCCGGGCGCCAACCCGGTCGGATAGGCGCCGGCTTATCCCTGCCCTGGCCGGCCGCTGCAGCGGGTGGGGGCAGCGCGGTTAAGGCGAGGTATCCCTGGCGGGGGCAGTTTACCCCGGGCCGAAAAACCTTCCTAAGGCGACTTTTGATACTTCCCCGTATTGGAGGGTCGGATGCGCGCCTTGATCACACGCTTTTGGGCCTCGGACGCCGGCCATGTGGCGCTGACCTTTGCAGCCGCTGCAATGGGCTTTGCCGCCATTCTGACCGCGGCCGTCAATACCAGCCAAATGGTGGAAAAGCGCCAATCCCTTCAAACCTTGGTGGACGAGACGGCCGTGGCCTTGGCGCGGGAAATCAGCGTTGTGGCCGAGGACAAGATCGACCTGAACACCCTGGCCCTGGAGCGCCTGAACAGCCGGCTGATCGTGGTTGGAGAGCCGAGCCTGGCGGCCGGCGAGGTGACCGCTCGCACCCTGCGCCTGGCGCCGCCTCCTGATCCCATGCCCCGCGGCGGCGCGCCCGATGACACGGTGGAAATCTCGGTCCAAACCAAACGCGCGGGCGGCTTTGGAGCGGGGGTGCAGGCCCTCCAGGTCTCTGCCCAGGCCCAACGCCTTGGCGCCACGAATATCTGCATCATTGGAATGGACCCAGCCTCGCGGGATACGATTTACCTGACCTCTGCCGGGCGCCTGACCGCCCCGAATTGCGACATCATCTCCAACTCAACCCATCGCCGGGGCCTCAACGCATCGGGGGCCTCCAAGATCAGCGCCGATGAGATCCATTCGGCGGGCGGCGCGGAAGGCCAGCCGTCAAACTTCGACCCGGCGCCCACCACGGACAGCCTGGTGATGCCCGACCCCCTTGCGGCCTATCCCGAGCCTGAGGTCGGGCCATGCGACGTGACCCGCTCGCAGCCCTGGCCAGATACGGGCCTGACCCTATCGCCCGGCGTTTATTGCGCCGGCTTGCGCATCGATGGCCGCCGGCGGGTGACCCTGCGCCCCGGCGTCTACACATTCCTGGATGATTTGACGATCGTGAACAACGCCCGCCTGACGGGCGACGGGGTGACCCTGCATTTTGCCGGCGGCCGCAGCCGCTTCGATGCGCGGCGCGGCTCTTTCGTCAACCTTTCGGCGCCCACAACCGGGCCGACGGCGGGCATCCTCATCTTTGAGTCGCGCGCCCATGAGACCGGCCGTATCCACCAGATCGAGACCAGCAATGCCCGCTATATGGTCGGCACGATCTACCTGCCCAAAGGCACGTTCGAAGTCGAGACCGATGCGCCGGTGTCTGACCAGTCTGAATACACTGCAATTGTCGCCAACCGCATGCGCATCCTCGGCAATTCGAACCTCTATCTCAACACAGATTATGACAAGACCGATGTGCCCACACCCTTTGGCATAGGCCGCATCGATGACGGGGTGCGCCTGGCCGAATGAGGCGGCGCGCAGCAGGGCCCTTGCCCAGCCGGCCGGGATAGGCGATCACCGGGATGTCAGCGCCGCGCTGTGAGGGGTCTTAGGCCGCGGCGGCATTTCACACGAAGCAGGCAGACCGGCATGGCGCGTCAACGCAAACGAAAAGGCGACCCCGTCCATGGCTGGCTGGTGCTCGACAAGCCCGTCGATTTGACCTCGACCCAGGCTGTGGGGCTGACCAAGCGGCTGCTCGGCGCCCAGAAGGCCGGCCATGGCGGCACTCTCGATCCGCTGGCCTCGGGCATCCTGCCGATTGCCTTTGGTGAAGCGACGAAAACCTCTGCTTGGGCGATGGACGCGGAGAAGGAATACGTCTTCACACTGACATGGGGGGTGTCCACCGATAGCCAGGACCGGGAGGGCCGCGAGATTGCGCGCTCGGCGGCGCGGCCGAGCCGGGCCGATGTGGAGGCCGCCCTGGCCGCCTATCGCGGCGAAATCAGCCAGGTGCCGCCGCAGTATTCGGCGATCAAAGTCGACGGGGAGCGGGCCTATGACCTCGCCCGCGATGGGGAAGTGTTCGAGCTCGAAAGCCGCCCCGTCATGATCCACTCCGCCCAGGTGACGGACATGGCCGGCGGCGCCGAGACCGAGATTCACATCGCGACCGGCAAGGGATTTTACGTGCGTGCCCTGGCGCGCGACCTCGCCCGCGATCTGGGCTGCGAAGGCCATATCAGCGCCCTGCGGCGCACCCGGGTGGGCGCGTTTGGCGTGGAAGATGCGATCTCGCCCAGCGCGCTTGAGGCGATGGAGACGCCGCTGGAGCGGCGCGCCGCCCTGGTGCCTTTGGAGGCTGCCCTCGGCGCCCTGCCCCAGATCGCCCTGGCGCCGGGGGATGCGGGCGCCATCCGCCAGGGGCGCGCTGTAACCCTGCTGCCCCATATCGTTGAAGCGTGGCGCGCCGACGGCCGGTCGGCGCGCGGCGACCGGCTGGCCCTGGCCATGGACGGCGCCGCAGCGCTGGCCCTCGGCGAAGTGCGCGCCGGCCAGTTCAAGCCAAGCCGGGTGTTCCAGATCTAGCTGCGCCGGCCGTGCAGGGCGCCGGCGCTAGTCCAGGGTGCGCGCCACTTCTTCCACGGTGAAGCACTCGATCCGGTCGCCCTCGCGAATATCTTCATACTTCTCAAAGGCCATGCCGCACTCCATGCCCGAGGAGACTTCGGCCACCTCGTCCTTGAAGCGCTTCAGGGTTTTCAGGTGGCCCTCATGGATGACCACATCATCGCGCAGCAGGCGCACCCCGCAGCCGCGCTTGACCACGCCCTCAGTGATGCGACAGCCGGCAACCTTGCCAACCTTGGTGATGTTGAACACCTCCAAGATCTCCGCATAGCCGATAAAGGTCTCGCGCTGCTCGGGCGACAAGAGGCCCGACAGGGCGTCTTTCACATCGTCGATCAAATTGTAGATGATCGAATAGTAGCGGATCTCGACGCCTTCCTTCTCCGCCAGGTCGCGCGCCTGCTTGTTGGCCCGCACGTTAAAGGCGATGATCGGCGCGCCGGAGGATTGCGCAAGCAATACATCGGACTCTGAGATCCCGCCCACGGCGCCATGGATCGCAGTGGCCTTGACCTCTTCGGTGGACAGTTTCTCCACCGATTGGGAGATGGCCTCGACCGAGCCTTGGGTGTCGCCCTTCACGACCAGGGGCAGCTCCTTGGCCTCCACCACGCCGTCCTTGAGCTTGGACATGATCTGGTCGAGGGAGGCGCGCGCGGCGGCCGACGCCTTGCCCGCCACCTGGCGCTTTTGCCGGACGCGGTACTCGGTGATCTCGCGGGCGCGGGCCTCGCTATCGACAACGTAGAAAGGCTCGCCCGGGTCCGGCGCGCCGTCCAGGCCGAGCACTTCCACAGGAACGGCCGGGCCGGCCGTCTTGACCTGTTTGCCCCGCTCATTGTTCAGGGCGCGAACCTTGCCCCATTGGGTGCCGGCCACGACGATGTCGCCGCGCTTCAGCGTACCGCGCCGCACCAGGACGGTGGCCACCGGGCCGCGGCCCTTATCGAGCTGGCTTTCGATGACGCTGCCATCGGCGGCCCGGTCGGGATTGGCCTTGAGCTCGAGCAGCTCGGCCTGGAGGGTGATGGCCTCCGACAGGCCGGTGAGATTGGTTTTCTCCAACGCCGACACGTTCACCGCCTGAACTTCGCCGCCCATGGCCTCGACCTGGATGTCATGTTGCAGCAGCTCGGTGAGCACGTTTTCCGGTTTCGCGCCGGGCTTGTCGATTTTGTTCACCGCCACGATGATCGGCACGCCTGCGGCCTTGGCGTGGTTAATCGCCTCAATCGTCTGGGGCATAACCCCGTCATCGGCGGCCACCACGAGGATGACGATGTCGGTGACATTGGCGCCGCGGGCGCGCATCGACGAGAAGGCGGCATGGCCCGGCGTGTCCAGGAAGCTGATCTTGTTGCCGCTGGCATCGGCGACCTGATAGGCGCCGATGTGTTGGGTGATGCCGCCGGCCTCGCCCGAGACCACATCGGTCTTGCGCATGGCGTCGAGCAGCGATGTCTTGCCATGGTCAACATGGCCCATAATGGTCACCACTGGGGCGCGGGGCTGGAGATCTACCTCGTCGTCATCGGCGCCTTCCAGGCCGATTTCCACGTCGGATTCCGACACGCGTTTCACGGTGTGGCCGAATTCGGTGGCAATCAGCTCTGCGGTGTCGGCGTCGATGATGTCGTTGCCGCGCATCATCTCGCCCTGTTGCATCATGAATTTCACGACGTCGCCGACGCGCTCTTTCATCCGCCCGGCCAGGTCTTGCAACGTGATCGTCTCCGGCAGGGTGACCTCGACAGAGACTTTCTCGCCGCTGTCTTGGCCGCCAGACTGGCGCCGTTCGCGCTCGCGCTCTCGGGCCCGTTTGACAGACGCCAGGGAGCGCTGCCGGTCGCCATCATCGCCGAGGGCCGCTGCAATGGTCAGCTTGCCGCGCCGGCGCTCAGACCCGCCGCGCGCGCGCCCACCCGACGAGCGCTCACGCTCTTCGGTGCGCCCGCCGCCTTTTCCGCGTTTGACCCGGCCGCCTGCCGCTTCCAGGGCAGATGGGTCTGGCGGCGCGGCCGGTGCATCGGCGCGCGCGCCAGGCTTGCCGCGTCCGGCGCGGCCTTTGTCGGCATCGCGCTTGCTTGCGTCGCGCTCTTCCTGGCGCCGGCGTTCCTCGTCTGCCTTGCGGCGCGCTTCGGCTTCTTCGCGTTCTTTTTCTTCCTGGACCTTTTTATTCTGCTCTTCGCGCAGCCGCGCTTGGGCCTCTTTGGCCTTGTCGGTTTCGGCCTTGCGGGCCT
Source organism: Pseudomonadota bacterium (assembly GCA_038747245.1). Classification (GTDB taxonomy): domain Bacteria; phylum Pseudomonadota; class Alphaproteobacteria; order Caulobacterales; family Hyphomonadaceae; genus UBA5336. The sequence goes on from JBCDJY010000004.1 coordinate 132,564, forward strand.
CTTCCTGGGCCTTGCGCTGGAGCAGCACTTTCTGGCGCGCGATCAGCTCGGCTTCGGTGATGCCGAGCTTTTTTGCCATGGCGGCGAGCTTCGACTGGGCGCTTGGGCCGCCACCGGGCGCGGGTGAGGCCCCTGCCGCGCTGCCAGGGCGTGCGGGCCCGCCGGCGCCAGGCCCGCCCGGCGCGACAATGCGTTTCTTCTTCTTCACCACTTCGACTTGCCGGGAGCGGCCATGGCTGAAGCTTTGCTTCACCGTGCCTGAGCCCCGGGAGGTGGTCAGGGGCTTGCGCCCGCCTGTGTCTTTCGTATCGCTCATCCGCACCAAATACTTATTTTGCCGACCCGCACCATGCAGGCCAGATTGCCATTACCGACCACCGGTCGTCGTCCAGTGATCTTCAGGCGCACGCCGGAACCCTTTTAACTGCCCGTAGGCGAGAGACCAGCTGTTCACCATAGGCCCGGGTCGAAGGAGAGCGTGTATCACACCCTCGCGCCCGAAGGCCATGCCCAATTCCGCCGATGATAAGGCCCCGGCCACGGGCACGCCGGGGTGGCTCGCAGCGGCCAGGGACAGCACCTTTGCGCGGCCATCGCCCGCGCCGTCCCGCGCCTCGATCAACCAGGCCGGCTTGGCCTTGCGCAGGCTTGCGCGCACCTGGTCGAACCCGGCCACCACAAGCCCCGCCTTGCGCGCCAGGCCCAACACCGCGGTGCAGCGCGCCAAGAGACCGGCTTCCACCCGGTCTGACAGGTCTTCCGGGGCCGCAACCTGGGCCTTGAACCCGCGCGAAAACGCACCCTTGGCGATGGCAAGGTCGACAATTTCGCGTGTGGGCACCAGCCAGACGCCCCGCCCGGGCAGCTTGGCGGTCACATCTGGATGCACGGCCCCGTCCGGGCCAAGCACGAAGCGGATCAGCTCAGCGCGCGGGCGGGTCTGGCGCGTGACGGCGCAGGTGCGCTCAGGCGCTGGGCGCTGGTTTGCGCGCAGCTTGCGCTTTGGCAGCGCGGCCGGGGTATCATTGGCGCGTGTCGGGATCGTCCGCCTCCCCAAGCTCGGCCAAGGCGTCCAGGTCAAACTCCATGTCCTCGCCGCCAGCGCCCGCTGGCGCATCATCGCCGGACTCCAGGCCGGCAAATGCATCCTCCGCGACGGGGGTATCGCTCGATCCGGTGCCCAGCTCGCCCAGGGCCAGGAGGGCTTTTTCTTCCTCGGTGAGGTTCATCTCCTCGCCAAGCTGGTCGGCGGCCATTTGCGCTTCCAGCTCATCAAGGGCGGCCTGTTCGATCCAGCCGGCCTTAACCCTGGTTTTCATGATGAAAATCTGGGCGTCGTCCTTGCGCATTTCGCCTTTCTTCAGGATGCCGTCGACCCAGACCGGCTTTCCATCGGGCCCGGGCTCGCGGTATCCGGTGATATCGTCGGGCACCAAGCCGGCCACGTCATCCACGGTTTTAAGGCCATCTTCGCCGAGCTTGACGGCAAAGGCCGGCGTCATGCTCTCCAGCTCCATCACCGCGTCTTCGACCCCTAGCTCTTTGCGGCGGGCATCATTTTCCTTGGCGAGCTTGTCGAGATATTCGCGGGCGCGTTCCTGGATTTCGGCGGCGACGTCCTCGTCGAAGCCCTCGATCTGGATGAAATCCTCGGGCGCGACGAAGGCGATCTCCTCCACCGTGTCGAAGCCTTCTGAGGCGAGTAGTTGGGCCAGGGTCTCGTCGGCGTCGAGGGCGCGCATGAACAGGTCTGTACGCTCCTGGAAGTCTTTCTGATAGCGCTCGCTGTCGGCGGTTTCCGTCATCAGGTCGATTTGCCAACCGGTCAGTTGCGAGGCCAGGCGCACATTCTGGCCGCGGCGGCCGATGGCGAGGGGGAACTGCTCGTCGCCGACGACGACTTCGACGCGCTCTTCCTCCTCGTCGAGGACCACTTTGGAGACCTCGGCCGGCTGCAGCGCGTTGACGATGAAGGTTGCCTCGTCATGGCTCCAAGGAATGATGTCGATCTTTTCGCCTGACAGTTCAGAGACCACCGCTTGGACCCGCGCGCCGCGCATGCCGACACACGCGCCCACCGGATCGATCGAATTGTCATTCGACAGAACCCCGATCTTGGCGCGCGAGCCCGGGTCGCGGGCGCAGGCTTTGATCTCGATCACGCCCTCATAGACCTCGGGCACTTCCTGGGCGAACAGCTTGACCATAAAGTCGGGGTGGGCGCGCGACAGGAAGATTTGCGGGCCCTTCACCTCGCGGCTCACCTTGTAGAGGTAGGCGCGCACGCGGTCATTATTCTGGAAGTTTTCCCGCGGGATGCCGTCATTGCGGCGGATGATGCCCTCGGCGCGGCCGAGATCGACGATCACATGGCCATACTCAACGCGTTTGACGATGCCGTTGATGATCTCGCCTTCGCGGTCCTTGAATTCCTCGAACTGGCGCTCGCGCTCGGCGTCGCGCACCTTTTGCATGATCACTTGCTTGGCGGTCTGGGCGGCGACCCGGCCAAAATCGAAGGGCGGCAGCTCCTCGACAATCTCATCGCCCAGGGCGAGGTCGCCATCGATCTTCTGGGCGTCGGTCAGGGTGATCTGTTGCGACTCGTCTTCGATCTCGGCGTCGGCGACAACGGTCTGGACCCGCGTGAGGGTTTGCTCACCGGTTTCCGGATCGATCTGGGCGCGGATATCATGTTCCTGGCCGTATCGGGATTTGGCGGCCTTCTCGATCGCTTCCTGCATCGCGTCGATGACGATGGAGCGGTCAATGGCCTTTTCCTCGGCCACGGCCTTGGCGATTTGCAGGATTTCAAGCCGGTTGGCTGATACGCCGACGGTACTCATGGGGCGGCTCCGTTCTGGTCATCTTCTATAGCGGCGGCGACGCCTGCCCGCGCCTCGGCCTCGGCAATCAGGGCGTCGGTCAACACAAGGTGGGCCTTGGTCATCTCGTCGAGGGTCGCAGTCAGCTCCAGGCCCTCGCCCAGATCCAAGTGCACACCGGCCTCGTCTTCAGCCAGTATGGCGCCGCGGAAGCGCCGCTGACCGTCCACCGGCACCGACAGCTCAACCTTGGCGTCATGGCCCGCCCAGGCAGCGAAATCGCCCGGCCGGGTCAATGGCCGGTCAATGCCGGGCGTCGACACCTCTAATGTGTACGCGCCGGTCACCGGGTCGTCCACATCCAAAGCCGGCGACAGGGCGCGCGACAGGTCTGTGCAGTCTTCAACGTCAGCAAGCGCCCCGCCCGCGCGGTCAACCATGATTTGCAAGCTGGGCCGGCGCCCCCCGGTCACGCGCACGCGCACAATCTCAAGCCCAAGCGCGGCAGCAACCGGCTCGGCAAGGGAGAGAACGCGCTGTTCCTGGGGCGATTGGGCGATCATCTGGGCCTGATCAAAAACGAAAGCGGCGGCCCCGTTGGTCGGAACCGCCGCCGATATACTTCGACTTGAAGCCGATATAGGCCGTCGCCGCGGCCCTGTCACCCCCCGGGGGACGGCGCGCGGCTACAGCACCTTAAGATCAACAGCGGAGGTCTTGTTGCGCCGCTCATCGGTGTAGAGCTCGTACTGGACGGCCTGGTCCTCCTGGAGCGAGCGCAGGCCCGAGCGTTCAACCGCGGAGATATGGACGAACACGTCCGCGCCGCCCTCATCGGGCTTGATGAAGCCATAGCCCTTTTGATCGTTGAACCATTTTACTTTGCCGGTCGCCATTTCGGGACCCTTCCATGGGTGTCTCGCGCCAGAGTGCGGGCCCCATGCCCGCGGTCGCGAGGGTCTCGGCTACGGTGGAAGGGACGTCAGGCCGCCGGTTCGACGGGGTCTTGGCAGTCGAACCGACCGTATTCGATGTGGTGAACACGCGCATAGGTTGACCTTTACGTCAAGTAAATTTGGTCCGTCTTGGCGCCGAGGACGGGGCATGGGCAAAATCGAACCAGACCGGCGCGATATCGCCAAGCCGCTTGGCCTCGTAGCGTGTTGTAACGTGGTCAGCCGGCGGGCAGCGCCAGTCCTGCGCCCGCTCCGCCAGCCATGTAAAACGGCCATCGGCCAAGAACACCGAGAGCGCATGGTCGCCATAGCTGCGCACATCGGTGGCAAACCGCACCTGGCCACCGGGCGCAAGCGCCGCGGCCAGGAGATCGAGGAACCCTGGCTGCACGAGGCGGCGCTTGTGTTGGCGCACCTTGGGCCAGGGGTCGGGAAACAGGAGAAACACCCGCTCAAGACTGCCGGGCGCGAGGCCCGCAAGCACCGGGCGGGCATCGTCCATGTGCAAGCGTATATTGGCCGCGCCCTGGCCGTCGATCGCCGACAGCGCCTTGGCCATACCGTCCACGAAAGGCTCGCACCCGATGAGGCCGACATCGCGGTTGGCCAGCGCCTGGTGCACCAGGTGCTCGCCGCCGCCAAAGCCGATTTCAAGCCACAGCGCCCTGGCATCAGGGAACAGGTCTTGCCGGGTCAATGTCCCCGGCGCGGCGAGGGGCACACGTAAGGCCGGCAACAGGTTCTCAATCAAATTCTGTTGTCTGGCCGACAGCGGCCGGCCGACCCGGCGGCCAAAGGTGCGCAATGGGCTTTTCTCAAGCGATGTCATTTGGGCGGGCAGCTCCCGGCGGGGCGAGCCTGATTGACCGGCCAGCCGGCGCGGTCTCGTGGCGCGTCTGGTCGGCCTGGCTGGCGCTGTTTGGCGCCTATTCCATGATCCTGCCGCGCGACGCAAGCTATGACGTGGTCCACTACCACCTCTATCTCGGCTGGGCCTTCACCGAGGGGCGCCTCGGGCGTGACTTTGCCCCGGCCGATATGCACAGCTTCCTCAATCCCTATTGGCAGGCCCTTGTCTGGCAGGCGCTGGACCATATGCCGGGCCGGGTCGCGGCATTTTTCCTAGGCGCCCTCCAGGGCCTGACCCTGCCGGTGCTGTATGCCTTGGCGCGGCGCGTGCTTGCGGCGGTGGAGGGCAGCCCGCCCCGGGCGCTGGTGGTTTGGGCCGTGGCCGTTTCCGGCTTCCTGGCCGCGCCGCAAATCTTGCTCATGGGTTCAATTCGGAACGACGCCCTGACCTGCCTTGTCTTTCTTGCCGCTTTGACGGCCCTTTTTCCACCCGGCGGCGGGGCGCCGCGGCTTGGGATTTTGGCGCTGGCCAGCGCTGGGCTCGGGCTGGTCTTCGGGCTGAAGCCCACCAACGCGGTTTATGTGCTCGGATTTGCGGCCGCAGCCGGCACGCTGTTCATCGGCCAGGCCGGCGGTTGGCAACGCCTTGGCGTCTGCGCGGCGGCCGGCGCGCTGGGCACCGCCCTCGGCGCGGGCCCCTGGGCTTGGCACCTCTGGTCGCAATTCGGCAACCCGCTCTTTCCCATGGCCAATCATGTTTTCGGCGCGCCCCTGGGGCCTGAAGAGAGCTTTCGCGACGCCCGTTACCTGCCCGCAAGCCTCGTCGATGGGCTGACCTGGCCGTTCCAAGCGCTCCGCAACGGCGCGCTGATCAATGAGTATTCGTTCTTCGATCCGCGGTTTCCCTTGGCCTATCTGGCCGCGCTGTTCATGGCCGGTCTCGCCATGGCCCGGCGCGACTTGCCCAGGCCAGCCCTTGCCTTGGCCCTCGCGACCTTGGCCACGCTCGCAGCATGGACTGCGGTGTTCTCGATCCTGCGCTACGGCATGGCCGTGTGGAGCCTTGGCCCGCTGCTGGTGGCCACGGCCATTGCCGCCTGTCGGCCCGGCGCGCTTTGCGCCCGCCGCGCGGGGCTTTATGCCATGGCCGGCGCGCTTGCCTTGATGTCGATGACCCAGACGCCGGGCGTTCGCCGTGTGGCCTGGAGCGATTGGGCCGGGCCATATGTCCAGGTCTCGGTGCCCGCGCAGGAGCGTTATGAGGGCGCGGTGATCGTGTTTGCCGGCGATGTCCCGAGCGCGTTTACCGCAATGGGCTTTCCGGACACCGCCACGTTCACCCACGCCGCGCCCGCCCCCTGGAGCGCGCCCGCCCTGGCCAAATACCGCCAAGCGCAGGTGCGCCCTCTGATCGAGACCGGCCGGCCGCTCTTTGCGGTGATCACTGTCAACAAGGCACATTTCCCGCGCACGGTTGCACGGCTTGCAAGCGGCGAGGGGCTCTCGGTTGAAACCAAGGCCTGCGCCCGCCTTCCCACTTCATTTGACGCAGCAGATGCCCATTGGCGCGTCTGCCCTATGGAGCCGATCCAATGACCGCTTTAGAGATCAGCGCGCCGCCGGCGCAGCGCCGTGCTTGGGTATCGCGAAAGGTCGCCGTACGGCTTGCCTGGGCGCTGTGGTTCCTCGCCTACGCCTTACTGAGCGCAGTGTGGCCGCGCGATGCCGACTTTGATGTCATGCATTATCACGTTCACAATGGCTGGTCGGCGATGCAGGGCCGGCTGCACCAGGACCTCGCCCCGGCCGAGATGCACAGCTTCCTCAACCCGACCTACAACATCGCCCTGTGGTGGCTGATCGAGCGGCTGCCTGGCCCTGGCGTCGCCTTTCTCATCGGTCTTGTGCAAGCCGCCCTGCTGCCTGTGCTCTATGGGCTTTCGCGCCAGGTCGCCCGGGCCACGGGCTTTGCTTTGCCGGCGTGGGGCGCGGTGGTCATCGCCATGGCCGGCTTGACCTGCGCGCCGGCTTGGACGTTTTTTGCCTCGCTTCGCAACGACCATCTTGGCGCAATGGCATTTCTGGCGGGTCTGTATTTCATCCTGCGCGCCCAGTCTGCACGCCCCGGAGCGATGCGCGGTTGGGCCGGCGCGGCCTTGGCGGCGGGGCTTGTGGGCGCCGCTGCGGGCCTGAAGCTGACGAACATGATCTACGTGCCAGCCTTTGCCGTGTTCGCCCTGGCGATGGCCCCCGACTGGACCCTGAGGATCAAGTGGGCGATCGCAGCCGCCCTGGCCGGCGCAGCGGCCTTGGCGGTCTGCGCTGGGCCTTGGATGTGGACCATGTGGCAGGCGTTCGGAAACCCGGTCTTTCCCAAATTTGCCAGCGCCTTTCCGGGGCCAGACGCGCCCATCGATGTCAGCCGCGACACCCGATACTTGCCTGCCAACCTGTTGGAAGCGATCACCTTGCCGATCCATGCCACGTTCGAAGGGCGCCACATCACCGAGGGCCGAATGATGGACCTGCGGCTGCTTCTTGGTTACGGCGCATCGCTTATCCTGGCGGCGCTGGCCATGACCCGGCGCAACCTGCCGCGCGCCGCCATTGCGCTGGCCTCATCATACCTTGTCCTTTTTGCCGTGTGGGTCGCCCTGTTTGCGATCATGCGCTATGCGGCCGCGGCCTGGATGCTGGCGCCGCTGCTGGCCTGGGTCACGTACCGGGCGGCGGGCTGGCCCTGGCCAACGGGCTGGAAGGGCGCCGGCCTGGCGCTGTGCGGCGCTGCTGTCCTCGTGCTTTCGACCTCGCCGGAGCGGGTGCGGCGCGCGCCGTGGATCAGCCCGGTGGAGCCCTATGCCTGGGCGCAGTCGCCGGCCGGCTTGGACACGGACGGAGCCCTGATCTTCCTGGCAGCGCGGTTCCCATCGGCCTTCACCGCGCCAGCCTTCCCGAACGCGCGCCTCACCCATATCGACGCCCAGGAATGGAGCGCGCCATTCCTGGCGCCCTATCGGCGCCGCATCGAAGCGGCCGTGGCCGCCCATGACGGGCCCATGTTCGTGCTCCACTGCGCGCCGGAGATGCTGGACCCCGAAGACCCCACGCGTCTGGAAGTGGCCTACACCGCTGAGCTGGCGCTTGAGCGCGACGGGCCGGCCTATGGCCTCAGCCTCGTGCCGGGCAGTTGCCGAGAAGTGCCGACAAGCTTTTCAACATCCCTCACGATCTGGCAAATTTGCGAGGTCACCGGGCCCTAGCCGTGCCGCCCTCCGCCACCAGGGCGGCTTTGACCGCCTCGCCAATCAGCAGCGCCTCGGCCTTGCGGGGCGAGCCCTTGCGCCAGGCAATCCCGATCGTGCGGCCCATAAGGGGGGAATCGAAGGGCCGCAGCACCACATCGGTGCCCGCTGTGATCCCGGCATCGGCGGCCAGTCGCGGCACCAGCGAGACGCCTAGGCCGCCATCGACCATTTGAACCAGCGTGTTAAGCGAGGTCGCAAACACCTCCTCGGCAAGGCCCTGGGCCGGCAAAGCGCATACCGAAACCGCGTGGTCGCGCAGGCAATGGCCGCGCTCAAGCAGCAGCACGCTGGAATCGGCAAGGTCCTTGGGCGTCAGGGGGCTTTTCGCCGCCAACGGGTGGCCGTGGGGGGCAATCATCAGAAACTCATCGCGCGCCAGCGCCGCCGTTTCGATGCCTGGCGCGCTCCAGGGCAAAGCGATCATGGCCGCATCAAGCTCGCGCGCCGACACCTCTTCCAGGAGAAGGTCGGTCGTCTCCTCCCTGAGATGCAGCTTCATGGAGGGGTGGGCGGCGCGAAGGCCCGGCAGGATCTTGGGCAGAACATAAGGCGCAATCGTGGGGATGGCGCCAAGGCGAAACGTGCCTGAAAGGGGCCGGCTCGCCTCTTGGGCGGCGGCCACCAGGTCTTGGGCGTCTGCCAGAATGGCGCGGGCGCGCCGCGCAACTTCCAAACCCACCGGCGTCATCACAGCGCCGCGGGCGTGGCGCTCAATCAATTGCGCGCCAAGCAGGCCCTCCAACTCCTTGATCGCGAGAGACAAGGTCGGTTGGGTCACACCGGAGGCGTTGGCGGCCTTGGAAAACGACGCTTCACGGGCCACAGCGTCAAGGAAACTCAACTGTCTTAGGGTGGGCACAGGCATAGGCGAAATTTATGGTGCGGCTGCGAAAGATCAATTTGCCCTTTGCTGCATTTGCCACATATCGCGCTGCGAGGCCGGCGAAACGTTCGGCCGGGGTCAGATTTACAGTTAGGAGACGGCTATGCTCGGCATTGGCGACAAGGTGCCCGATTTCAAAATCATGGGTGTGAAGCCTAAATTCATGCATCATGAACAAAACGGCGAAAGCGCGTTTGAATCCCTCACCCAGGACAGTTTCGAGGGCAAATGGAAGGTGATCTTTTTCTACCCAAAGGATTTCACCTTTGTCTGCCCGACCGAGATTGCCGAGTTTGCCCGCCTCGCGGAAGAGTTTGAGGACCGCGATGCGGTGGTCCTGGGCGGCTCAACGGACAATGAGTTCACCAAGCTCGCCTGGCGGCGCGACCATAGCGACCTTAAAGAGCTGCCAATCTGGCAATTTGCAGACACGAATGGCTCGCTTGTGGACGGCCTTGGCGTGCGCAACCCGGAAGAAGGCGTGGCGTTTCGCGCGACCTATGTCGTCGATCCGCACAATGTCATCCAGCACGTCTACGTCACCAATCTGAATGTTGGGCGCAACCCATCAGATACGCTGCGTGTGCTGGACGCGCTGCAAACCGACGAGCTGTGCCCGTGCAACCGGCCCGTCGGCGGCGAGGTGCTCCAAGCCGCGTAAGCCAACGGATTTTCGACACCAGGGCGCCGGCCGGTTTGGCCGGCGCTCGATTTTTAACCTCCACGGTTTGGAGACCCCATGTCTATCGATACGCTCAAGGCCGCCCTGCCCGACTATGCCAAGGATTTGAAACTCAACCTCGGCTCCCTGCTCAACGAGACCATCCTGACTGACCAGCAGAAATATGGCTGTTACCTGGCCTGCGCCCATGCCGTGGGCCAAAGCCAAGTCGTCCAGGCGATCGACGCCGAGGTGGCGGGCAAACTCTCCCCCGAAGCGACCCGGGCCGCCAAGGCGGCGGCGGCGATCATGGGCATGAACAATGTCTATTACCGGGCCGTGCACCTGGTAAAAAACGACACCTATCAGACGCTGCCTGCCAAGCTGCGCATGAATGTGATTGGCGCGCCGGGCATCGATAAGGCCGACTTTGAGCTTTTCTCCATGGCGGTATCGGCGGTGAATGGCTGCGGCATGTGCCTGGATGCCCACGAGGCAGAGCTGCGCAAACACGGCATGACCAGCGAGCAAATCCAGACCTCCCTGCGCATCGGCGCCGTGGTCAACGCCGTCTCGCGCGTGCTGGCGGCAGAGGCGGCGGCCGCTTAGGGTGCTTCTGAGATGCGCGAGAACAGAGTTTTCCGAAGGCCGCAGCCACGCGTCACTGCGTCGTGACGGCCTACAAAATTCCCGATGAGGCTCTGACGCCGCAGCTGTTTGCCGAGCGCATTCGCGGCACGCTAGCGGCCCATTTGGGCCTGACCCTTCTGGAGACGCGCCGGGACCGGTTTGTCGGCGCGATTGATATCGAGGCCCATCACATGGCGCCCAATGGCTTTCTCCATGCCGGCGCCCAGGTCACCCTGGCCGACACGTGCGCGGGCCTGGCCACAACGGCAAACCTGCGCGATGGCCAGAATTTCACCACCGTTGAGCTCAAATCGAATTTCTTTGCCACGGTGAAGTCGGGGCGCATTGAGGCGGTGTGCACGCCGGTCCACCGGGGGCGCACCACCCAGGTCTGGGACGCCGTGGTGAGCCACCCGGAAAGCGGCAAGCGCCTCTCGCTTTTCCGTTGCACGCAGCTTGTCCTTAGCTAAGCTGGCGGTATGCACCTGTCTGCAAAGGGCCTTGAGAACGCGTTGGTTCGGCTGGAGCCGTTCCAATTGTCCGACACCCAACACTTGGAAGCGGTCGGCGCCGTGGAGGCCATGTGGGACTTCATGCCCGACATTCCGCGGGGCAAATCGGCCAGCATTTACGGCGCCCATGTCGTCGACCAAGCCGCCCAGGGCCTGATGGTGCCGTTCAGCGTCTTTCGCCAATCTGACGGCGCCTTTGCCGGCGTTGCCTCCTATGAGTCGATGAACAAGACCCATCGGCGCCTGCGTATTTCCAATTTCTGGCACCCCGAGCCGATGCGCGGGACCGGCGTGTTCCAGGCCTGCCAAGCGCTGCTGATCCAGCGGGCGCTCGACTGGGGGGCGCGGCGAATTGCATGGATTGTTGCCCAGGATGCGGCGGCGGCCGTGCGCGCGGTGCGCCGTCTCGGCGCAGAGGAGGAGGGCGTTCTGCGCTCTTACTTCCGCTTGGCGGGCGGCGGCTGGGCCGATGTGGTCATACTAGCGATGATGCGCGAGCAGGCCGAAATGGCGCTCCAGCGCCTGGAGATTGCCGCAGACCTGGCCGCCCAGGCCGCGGCAGGCGAGGGGGCCAAGGCTTGATCTCGCCGCTGCGGCGTGCTTATCGCCCGAATAGATTTCGCGTACACTGAAATGCGCGCTTTGATTGGGGCACGGCCCCAACGAGGCCCCCCGCCCGGCGATGGTTCGCTCAGCGGGGCGTTCGGCGTTTGCGCGGCGTCTATCGCAGGCTTACGTGTTGGGGCGACCCAGACACCCAAGCCATCCTGGAGGCCCGGTATGTTCGACGCCCTTTCCGACCGCCTAGGCGGCATCTTTGACGGCCTGACGGGGCGCGGCGCCCTGTCGGATAAAGACGTCAACGCAGCCCTGAGAGAGATCCGCGTGGCGCTGCTGGAGGCCGATGTGGCCCTGCCGGTGGTGAAGGATTTCATCGGCGCGGTGCGCGAGCGCGCGGTCGGCGAAGAGGTGATCCGCTCGGTCAAGCCTGGCCAGCAAGTCGTCAAGATCGTCCATGATGGGCTGGTCGATCTGCTCGGCGGCGAGGCGGCGAGCGCCGACTTGAAGATCGACAGCCCGCCCGCGGTGATCATGATGGCTGGGCTCCAGGGCTCGGGCAAGACGACGACCACCGGCAAGCTCGCCCTGCGCCTTGCATCGAAGGCGCGCAAAAAAGTGCTGCTTGCCAGCCTGGACGTGCGCCGGCCGGCGGCCATGGAGCAGCTTGCGATCCTGGCCGATCAAGCCGGCGAGGGCGTCACCGCTCTGCCCATCGTTGCAGGCCAGCTGCCGGCAGATATTGCGCGGCGCGCCCTGCAGGCGGCCAAACTTGGCGGCCATGACGTGCTGATCCTGGACACGGCCGGCCGCACAACGCTTGACGAGCAGATGATGAATGAGGCCGACGAGATCGCCTCGCTCGCCAGCCCCCAGGAGACTCTGCTGGTCGCCGACAGCTTGACCGGCCAGGACGCGGTGGAGACCGCCCAGCGCTTCCATGAGCGCCTGCCGCTCACCGGCCTGGTGCTCACGCGGATGGACGGCGATGGGCGCGGCGGCGCGGCCCTGTCCATGCGCGCGGTGACGGGCCTGCCGATCAAGTTTCTCGGCGTGTCTGAAAAGCTCGACGGGCTTGAGGCCTTCGACGCCAAGCGGCTGGCTGGCCGCATCCTCGGCCAAGGCGACATCGTCTCCCTGGTGGAGAAGGCGGCCGAGACCTTCGACCAGGAAAAAGCCGAGCGCATGGCCAAGAAAATGCGCAAGGGCGAGTTTGACCTGGAAGACCTGGCCGACCAGCTGCGCCAGATGCAGAAAATGGGCGGCCTTGGCGGCATCATGGGCATGCTGCCCGGCGCGAAGAAAGCCAAACAGGCCATGGACGCGGCCAATCTCGATGACAATGTGCTGGCGCGCCAGGAGGCGATCATCTCCTCCATGACCCGCCAGGAGCGCCGCAAACCGGCCCTGCTCAATGCCAGCCGCCGCAAACGCATCGCCGCCGGCGCCGGCGTCACCGTGCAAGACGTCAACCGCCTGATGAAGATGCACAAGCAGATGGGCGGCATGATGAAAAAGATGCGCAAGGGCGGCATGAAGGGCCTGATGGGCGCCATGGGCGGCGCCGGCATGCCGGGCGGAATGCCGCCTGGAGGGCTACCTGGCGGCATGGGCGGCCTCGCCGACGGCATGAACCCGGCCGACCTGGCGAAACTCGGCGGCGCGCCGGGCGGATTGCCCGGCCTGCCTGGGCTTCCGGGCGAAGGAAAAAAGAAGTGAGCCAGGCGCGCCCCGTTCTGCCGCTCCAGAGCGCGCGCCGGTCGACGCCGCTCATGGGCGCATCCGCCAGGCAATCGTGGCGGGCGCCATCATGACCTCCCCCATCGACCAGCTTTCCGAATACCGTGCCAGCATCGACAATCTCGATGCGATCTTGCTGCACACGCTGGCAGAGCGCTTCAAAGTGACCCAGGCCGTGGGGCGCCTCAAGGCCGCCCATGACATGCCGCCCGCCGACAAAGCCCGCGAGGCGCGCCAGATCGCCCGCCTGCGCGAGCTCGCTGTGGACGCCAAACTCGACCCGGTCTTTGCCGAGAAATTCCTCAATTTCATCGTGGCGGAAGTCATCCGCCACCACGAACAAATCCGAGACGCCAACACCTAGGAGAATCACCCATGGCCCTCAAAATCAGGCTCGCCCGCGGCGGGTCCAAGAAACGCCCGTTCTACCGCGTCGTCGTCGCCGATAGCCGCATGCCGCGCGATGGCCGCTACATTGAAAAGATCGGCACCTATGATCCCCGCCTCGCCAAGGATGACGAGAAGCGCGTGCAGATTGACGGGGCCCTGGCTGCGGCCTGGATCAAGAAGGGCGCAAAGCCGACCGAGCGCGTCGCACGGTTCCTCAGCGGCCTGGAAGTTGACGGCGGCAAAGTGTGGGCCTGGAGCCACGGCAACAATCCGCAAAAGGGCGAGCCCGGCGCCAAGGCCAAGGAGCGCGCCGAAGAGAAGGCTGAGAAGGCGCAGGCCAGCAAAGCCGCTGAAGCCGAGGCCGATGCTGCGCCCGCTGAAGCTGCGGCGGGCGAGGAGACCGAGGCTGAAAAGGCCGAACAAGGCGCGCGCAACCCTGGCGGAGGGATGAATGGCAGGTGAAGGGGCGCTGAATATGCTGGTGAAACCCTATTCAGGGCGCCTCTGGCAAAGTCCAGCCCATGGACACGACCCAGGAGACCCCCATGCGCCTTTTCCCGCCCTTTCGGGCCATACCCGGCCGCCCCTCCCTGATCCGGGCCATCCCGGTCCGGGCGGCCTTTGCAGCCCTGACAGCCCTGACTTGCGCGGCCATGCCGGCCGCAGCTGATCTGCGCGACGATCGTCGCGAGATCCGCGCCGAAATACTCGCCGAAGACCTGTTTGGCGTGCGGGTCCACAATGGCGGGTTTGCAAATGCCGAGCGCGGCCGGCGCGGGCGCGGCGGCGCGCTGGTCCTGTTCGAGGATCCGGGCTTTCGCGGCGACCGGTTTCCGGTGAATGGCCAGATCGCCAATCTTCGCCGGCTTGGCTTTAACGACACAGCCTCCTCCCTGCGCGTGAGGCGCGGGGCATGGTTGGTGTGCACCGATCCTGATTTTCGCGGGCGCTGCCGTGTATTCACCGACGACCAGAGCGCGTTTTCCCGCCGGGGCCTTAACGACCGCATCACCTCGGTGCGCCCTTTGAGCGCCCGCGAGGTGCGCCGCTTCGGCGAGCGCCGCTTGGACAATGACGATTTTGGCTTTGCCAACGGCGCCAGCCGGCGCGGTTTCGAGTCTGGAGACCGGCGCACCATCGGCAATTTGGGCGGCTTCGGTCGGGCAGGCCTCATCGTCTATAAAGACCCGAATGGCCGCGGCAGCGCCCTGCCCGTGAATGGCTCGATCCGCTACCTGCGGTCTTCCGGCTTCAACGATACGATCAGCTCGATCGAAGTGCGCGCAGGGCGTTGGGAGGTTTGCTCGGACCCTGATTTCCGCGGGCGGTGCCGCGTGATCGATCGCTCGATCGTCTACACGCGCGACATCGGCCTGAACGACAACATCTCCTCGATCCGGCGGCTCGACGGCCGCAGGCGGCGCTAGGCTCGCCGGTGGCCAAGGCGCCTGAGGCTTCTCACCCGCTCGTGGTGGTGGGCGCCCTTGCGCACGCCATGGGCGCCCTTGCGGGCGCCCATGGCGTGCGCGGCGATGTAAAAGTGAAGAGCTTTACCCAGACGCCCGGCGACCTGTTTGACTATGGGCCGTTGCTTGGCACCGATGGGGCGGTGTTGTTGCAGCCCGAGCGGGTCAGGCCCGCCAAGGACCATTTTATTGTGACGCCGGCGGCGCCGCGCACGCGAGAAGACTGGATGGCCCTGAAAGGCACGCGTCTGCACGTGCCCCGCGCGGCCTTGCCCGAGCCCGCCGCCGATGAGGTCTATGTCGACGCCCTGGTGGGTCTTGAGGCCAGGGGCCCGGGCGGCGAGGTGCTCGGCCGGGTCAAGGCCGTCCAGAATTTCGGCGCCGGCGACCTCTTGGAGATCGCGCCGGCCAGCGGGCGTGGGTCGGTGCTGGTGCCGTTCACCGCGGCGGATGTGCCGCGGTTCGACGTGGCAGCCGGGGTTTTGACCGTGGCGACCTGGGACCTCTGGTCGAGCAGCTAGGCCCCCGTTCGCGCCATGGTGCGGCGCAGGCGCAGACTGTCGCCAAGCGTGCGTTGGATCACGTCGCGTGTCGCGCGCCAATCCAGCTTTGCGCGGGCCTCGCCGTCCAGCCGCTCCGGGCACAGGACCGGAATGCGCGCCACTTTGAGGCGCCGGCGCTTGGCTTCGGCCAGGGCGAACAGGTCGAAGGAGGAATCCGTCGGCGGATTGCGCCATGCATCGACAATGCTGCGGTGCATCAGATTGGGCTGGGCGTTTACATCGCGCAGGAGCCGGCCCGTCAGCAGGGATTGGACACCGCTCATCCCTACGGTGAACAGCGTGTCGGCGAGCGGGCGCGCAGCCCGCAGGCCTTTCACGTAGACAAGCTCGGGCGTGGGCGATGCGGTGACCACGTCCATGGCACGAATGACGTCTAGCGGATCAGTTTGGAGATCGCCGTGGGTCCAGCCAACGAATTCGCCGCGGGCGGCGCGCAGGCCTTCAAGAATGCCGTGGCCGTAGCCGCGATTGACCTTGACCCGCACACTGCGCACCGCGCCGCCCGGCTCCAGCAGCCGGGCCAACAATGCGGGCGTGCCATCGGTGGAGCCATTATCGACCAGGATCACCTCGCCGCCCGTCGCCCCGGCCAGCAGCAGGCAGCGCGCAACCAGGGCAGGGAGATGTTCCGCCTCATTGTAGCAGGGAATGACGAGGGAAAGCGGCGGGCCGGCCTGGGGCATGGGTTCGGGTCCTGTCAGTTCGAATGTGTCGATGGGGCCGCCTCACCGCCGGGCACCGTGTTCGCTGTCGCTAAGCAGGGGCCTGTTTGCGCAGGGTCAGGCAAGGAAAGTCGCGGTCGCATAGGCTCGCTTTAGTGCCGCCGGCGTTTCGCTTTCCTTGATGCGCTGCGCGCAACGGTTAACGCGGCTGGAAGAATTTGCCTTTTTCCACCAGGGCCACCAAGGCAATGCAGATCAGACCCAGGATCACGAAGCCTGCAATCAGCGGGATCACGGTGCCACCATATTGGCGCCCGATCAGCCACCCGATGAAGCTCGACATCGTGGTCGTGAAAAAACCGTAGGCGGCGCTTGCCGTGCCGGCGATCTTTCCCTGGGATTCCAGGGCCATCGCACTGAAATTCGAGCCGATCATACCGAAGCACCCAAACATCAGGGCGAAGACCGGGAAGAACACCGCAAAGGACGGCGCGTCGGCGTCTAGAAACACCAGCAACGCCACTCCAAGCACGGTGAATGCGAGCAAAGCCGCTTGGCTCATGCGGCGCATGCCGAACCGTTCCACCAGTCCGGCATTGAGAAAGTTGGACAATGACAAAACCCCGGCCACGCCCGCAAACCACAGGACGAAACTGTCGCCGAGGCCGAACACCTCCGTCATGATTTGTTCCGAGGAACCTATGAACGCGAACAGGGACCCGAAAATCACGCCCGAGGCCAGCATGTAGCCGATCGTAACGGGGTCGGTGAACACGGCGCGGTAGGCAGCGAGGGTTGCGCTAGGGTTGAACGGGCGCCGATTGGCGGCAGGAAGGGTTTCAGGAAGGCGGAACCAGGCCCAAACCGCGATCACCACAGAGACCAACGTCAAGACGCCAAAGGTCCACTCCCAAGGCGCGATAAACAAGATCAACTGCCCAATCGACGGCGCCAAGATCGGCACCACCATGAAGATGGTCATCACCAGGGACATCACCCGCGCCATGCCGCGGCCGGCGAAGATGTCGCGCACAATCGACACCGCGACCACGCGGCAGGCCGAAGCGAACACGCCTTGACAGAATCGCATAGCGAGCAAAACGCCGAAACTCGGCGCAAACATGCATGCCACGCCCGTCAATGCATATCCGGCCAAGGCCAGGAAAATGATCGATCGTCGTCCATAACGGTCGGTCAGCGGGCCCCAAACGAGCTGGGGCACGCCAAAGCCGGCGATGTAGGCATAGATCACCAATTGCTGATCATTGGCGGCCGCCACGCCGAGTGCGCCGGCAATGTCGTCCAGGGCTGGCAACATGACATCGATGGCCAGCGCGTTCAGAGCCATGAGCCCAGCAATCAGGGCGACGAACTCGCCGGTACCCATGTGCAGCGTCTGCGGGCTCACGCCGGCCTTGCTGGGGGATTGGGGGGTGGCCTGGTCTACCATGGGGTCTCCGCGCGCCGCGTGGTCGATGTGGACCCCTTGGCGATGGGGAGCAAGCCTGCCCCGCAGGAAATTGGGATAGCGCTTTACCGAGCGTTGGGGCTCGGGGCGGCGAGAATTCGGCGCGCCACCGGCTCGGGCAGGTCGCCGCGCTCGGCCTTGGCCTGGGCAGATAGGGCCATGACGATGGTCAGGCCGTCGCGGATTTCACCCGACAGGCACCGCGCCAAAAGCTCTTGAAAGGGCACGCGTTGGCGCGCGAGGTCTTCACTCGCCTCAGGCGCCGGCGCGCCATCGC
This sequence comes from Pseudomonadota bacterium, assembly GCA_038747245.1. Lineage (GTDB taxonomy): Bacteria > Pseudomonadota > Alphaproteobacteria > Caulobacterales > Hyphomonadaceae > UBA5336. Next base: position 150,309 of record JBCDJY010000004.1, read on the forward strand.
TCAGATCCCAGGCCAGAAAACAGGCCGCTGTCTCGTCGGTGACGGAATTGGAGACATCGAACGCAGCGAGGGGGTGCCATGAGGCTGCCCTGTAGCCGGTCTCTTCGGCCAGCTCGCGGGCAGCAGCGCCCATGGGCGCCTCGGTGAGGGGCGCGCCGCCTTCGGGCAACTCCCAGCTGTAGCGATTGAGGGGAAAGCGGTGCTGTCCGACAAGCAGGACCGAGCCATCGTCAAACAAAGGCAAAACGCCTATGGCGATGTTCTTGAATCGCACGACCCCGTAAATGCCGGGGGTCTCATCGGGATGGATGACGTCGCAATGGTCAATCGCGATCCAGGGATTGTCGTAGGCCGTGAGGGCGCGGGTGATGGTCCACGGCCCATTCCTGCGGCGTGTGTCATCGGCCATCGGGCACCGGCGCCCCTGAAGCCTATGCGCCGGCGGCTTTTTTCTCGATGTCGCGTTTGATCTTCGCGACGCGGCTCGACAGCCCTTCGCCGGAGGATTTTGCCAAGAACGCGTCAAGCCCGCCCAGCTTATCGACCGTGCGCAGGGCCTTCGCCGCGATCCGCAATTGGAACGTGCGCTCGAGGGCTTCCGAATGCAGGGACACGCGCACGAGGTTTGGCTCGAACCGGCGCTTGGTCTTCACTTGGGAGTGGCTCACATTGTTGCCCACCATGGGCTTTGTTCCAGTCAGTTCGCATTGGCGCGACATGTCGGCCCCCTAAAGGCATGGCATTGCATGAGGAATTCGAAGCGCGCTTAGTAGGGTTGAGGCCGGTGGGGGTCAAGCCGCAACTGCGCCTGGAAGAGCCGATCGCCGCCACAATGTCGGCCGAAACAAGGCATCACTGTTCAGGCGAGGTTGAAACGATGCCCTATATGACGGTGAGACGAGCGTGAGTATGAGGAGCCCGCCGATGAAACGCGCCTTTTTCCTGAGCGTTGCCGCCGCGGTTTTATTGACAGCCCCTGGCCAGTCAGACCCCCTCGCCGGCCGGCCGGATACGCCGCTGAGCGCTGTGCGGGACGGCCAGCCGATGCGCTTTACCTATGAGCTCAAGGCCTCTGCCTGGCTCTTTATCCTGCCCATCACAGGCAAGGCGCGCTTTTCCACCGAGCTTCAGCCCGACACTTACCGGATCACTTCAGCGGTCAAAACGACGGGGCTTGCCGACGTGCTTGTGGATTATGATCTGGGCCTATCGGCGACGGGCTATGTGCGGCCTGACCAGCTGGATACCTACGCCTTTGTCTCGCAAAATTCGGATGGGAAGAAAAACCGCCGGGTCTCGCTGACCTGGGGCGCGGGCGACGTGGCCGCCGAGGTGACGCCAGAATTCGGCAATTTGGGCGATCCACCGGCCACACCCGAACAGAAAATAGATGCGCTCGATCCCATCACAGCGCTGATCAATTTTGCCCTGGAGCCACGCGACACCGGCGCCGATCCCTGCGGCGGGCCCATCAAGGTGTTTGATGGCCGCCAGCTCTCCCACCTTTATCTGGACTATGCCGGCATGAAGACCGTGCGCTCTGATGCCTGGCGCGGCGAGGCCATCGAATGCCACGTCACCTTGGAAAAGATCGCCGGCTTCAAGGAACGGTCTGAGCCGGGCGACGACAATCTGGCCGGCATTGACGGGCCCCTGCGCATGTGGCTGGCGCCCTTGCCCAATGGCGCGACGGTGCCCGTGCGCATCGAGGCCGACACCGAGGACATTGGCAAGGTGACGCTCCAAGCCAGCAAGCTCAGCTTTGAGCCGATCGTCACCGAGGAGGCCAGCGCGTCCCGAGGCGGCTGACGAGCTGTCGCCGCGCGGCTGTGGACGCGGGCCCCGGCCCGGTGCTAGCCCGCTGCCATGTCGACGCTGAAGGCCGTCCTCGGCCCCACCAATACCGGCAAGACCCATTACGCGTTGGAGCGGATGATGGGCCATGCCACCGGGATGATTGGCCTTCCCCTGCGCCTGCTGGCGCGGGAGGTTTATGACCGGGTGGTGGCTGTGAAAGGCCCGGCGCACTGCGCGTTGATCACCGGGGAAGAGCGCATCAAGCCGCCCACGGCGCGGTATTTCATCTGCACCGTCGAATCCATGCCGGTGCAGACCGAGCCGGTCGATTTTCTGGCGATCGATGAAATCCAATTGGCCGAGGACCGCGACCGGGGCCACGTGTTCACCGATCGGCTACTGCACGCGCGGGGCCGCTCGGAGACCCTTCTCCTGGGGTCGGACACGATGCGGCCGGTGCTGCGCGCGCTCGACCTTTCGGTCGAAACCGACGTGCGCGAGCGGTTTTCCGAACTGGGCTATGGCGGCAAGGTGAAGGCCACCAAACTGCCTAAGCGTACTGCCGTTGTCGCCTTCTCCGCCGATGAGGTCTACGCAATCGCCGAGCTCCTGCGCCGCAAGAAGGGCGGCGCCGCAGTTGTGATGGGCGCGTTGAGCCCGCGCACCAGAAACGCCCAGGTGGCACTCTACCAGGCCGGCGAGGTCGACTATCTGGTCGCCACCGACGCCATCGGCATGGGCCTCAATCTAGACGTCGACATTGTCGCTTTTGCCGGGCGTCAGAAGTTTGACGGGCGCCGCCACCGCGCGCTTTCACCGGCCGAGTGCGGACAAATCGCTGGCCGCGCCGGGCGGTTCCGCACGCCGGGCACATTTGTCGAGACCGGGGACTGCCCCGAATTCGAAGAGGAGATGGTCCGCGCCATCACAGACCATCGGTTTGACCCGGTCGACGAGCTCCAATGGCGCAATTCAGACCTGGATTTCCGGTCGATCAAGACCCTGATCGCCAGCCTTGCGCGCCCTTCGGGCCGGCCAGAGCTGCGCCAGAACCCCGACGCGCTGGATGAATGGGTGCTGCGGCGCATGGCCGAGGACGCAGAAATCGGCCCCGACGTGCGCGGCGAGCGCCTGGTGCGCCGGCTGTGGGACCTGGCGCGGCTGCCCGATTTCAGGAAAGCCGGCCATGATGGCCATGGACGTCTCGTGCTCGGCCTTGCCGAGACCTTGGCCGACCCAGATGCGCGCCTCGGCGATGCGGCGATGGAAAAACGCCTGTCCGCCTTGGCCCAGCCGCGCGGCGACATTGCAAGCCTGCAGCAAAAGCTGGCTGCGATCAGGACCTGGACCTATGCAGCCCACCGGGCCGATTGGCTGGCAAACCCGGAGCGCTGGCGTGAAGAGACCCGGGCGGTTGAGGACGCCCTTTCCGATGCGCTCCACGAAGCGCTTACTGCAAGGTTTGTCGACAAACGCACCACAGCGCTGCTGGCCGGGTTGAACAAGGAAGATGCGCTGGTGAGCGAAATTGAGACCACGGGCGAGGTCACTGTGGAGGGCCATGTGGTGGGGCGCCTTTTCGGCCTCACCTTTGAGCCGGCGTCCCAGGCGCGCACCTTGGAAGGCAAGGCCGTGCGGGGCGCCGCGCTGCAAGCCCTCAGGCCGATCTTAAACGCCCGGTTGAAGGACATTTCCGCAGCCAATGAAGGCGCCTTCCAATTGAGTGAGGCCGGCGCGATCCTTTATGGCGGCGCGGCGGTCGGCCGGCTGGCACGCGGCAGCGACTGGCTTTCGCCGGTCGCAGGCTTGATTGGCGGCGAGGAAGCCGATGACGCGCTCAAGGGCGCTGCCCGCACGCGGCTCCAATCCTGGATTGACGGTGAGATCGCCGGGAAGCTGCCCAGCCTCTGGGGCTTGCGCAAGGGCGGCGGGATCAACGCCGACCCGGCCACATCGCTTGAGGGCCTGGCCCGGGGACTGGCCTTTCGGCTAATGGAGACCGGAGCGGCGATCGATCTGCGCCAGGACGATCCCAGCCACCGGATTGACCAAAGCCAACGCGCCGCCCTGCGCGCAGCAGGCATCCGCACCGGCCGCGTTGCCGCCTACGCGCCGGACGCCCAGAAGCCTGCCTCCCAGAGCTTGATCGCCAGCCTGCGCAGCGTCTTTGACACCGATGTCTGCCCCGCTGCGCCAGCGGGGGCGGGCTCGTTCGCCCTGGATGCGGCCTGGAGTGACCGCGCCCTTGCGGCAAATGGCTATCTGCGTTTCGGCCCACGCGCGGTGCGCGCCGACCTTGCCGAGCGCTTGGCTTGGGACGTTGCAAAGCGGCGAAAGGAGGCCGGGCGAAACCTGTTTGCGTTGCCCTCGAGCCTTGCATCGATCGTCTCTTGCCCGGCCGATGCCTTTCCCAGCGTGCTGAAGGGGCTTGGCCTGGTGCCCGCGGAGAAAGACCCCGAGACCGGCGCTGCAACCCTGTGGCGCTATGGCGGGCGCGGCCGCCCAGACAGAGACCGCCAGAAGACGGCCCGCGCGCCAGGCAGGGATGGCCCGCAGCGCCAACGGTCCCAGCCAAGCCGCAGCAGGGACCGCGCCAGACCGCCAGCGCAGCGCCCTCGCGCGCCCGACCCGGCCTCTCCGTTTGCCGCCCTGGCGGCGCTGCTGCCGGCCGAGCCGCCGAAAAAGAAACGCAGGAAACGCAAACCCCGCCGCGACAGCGCCGCGCAAGCGCCTGCATCCGGCTTCAGATACCGCCCGTTTCAATGACTGAGGCGCCCCTTGAGACCGCGCGCCTCGACGTGTGGCTTTGGCGCGCACGTTTTTTCAAAACCCGCGCCTTGGCCGGGCGGTCTGTGTCTAAAAAGGGGGTGCGCGTGACCCGGTTTGGCCAAACCCGGCGCACCTCCAAGCCAGGCGCCGGCATCGCCGCCGGGGACATTTTGACGTTTACCCAAGGCCGGCATATCCAAGTGGTGGAAGTGCTGGGTTTGGGCGAGCGCCGCGGACCGGCCCAGGAAGCCAAGGGCCTCTATCAACACCGGGACGGGTAATCATGTTTGACGCACTTAAACGCTTCTTTGGCGCAGAGCCCCAGCGAGACGAAGCCGTGGACCCCAATGAAGCCGCAGCCGCGCTGCTGGTGGAGGCGGCGCTCGCCGACGGGGTCTACGCCAATATGGAAAGCGACATGATCGCCATGATCCTGCTGGAGAGCTTCGATTTCGACGCCGAGCGGGCCGATGCGCTCTTGGCCAGGGGCGAAATCCTGGCCGAGGAAGCCATTGGTGCCCACCAATTCACGAAACACGTCAAAGCGCTTCCGATCAGCGAGCGCGAAGCGGTTGTGGAAGGTTTGTTTCGCGTGGCCCTCGCAGACGGTGAAAAGTGCCCCTATGAAGAGGCCTACATTCGCCACGTGGCATCCTTGCTCCACATCGACGACGTGCGCCGCGCCCATGCACGCAAACGGGCCGAGGCCCGGTTGGAACGCGACAGCAGCGCGAATTGACAATCCACAGGGCCTGATTACCTGCAAGGGGCCCAGCGCATGACTGAAAGACCCGCCTTTGCATGACCTACATCGTCGTCGATGCCTGCATCAAATGCAAATACATGGATTGCGTCGAGGTGTGCCCCGTCGATTGTTTCTACGAAGGCGAGAATATGCTCGTCATCAATCCCGACGAGTGCATTGACTGCGGGGTGTGCGAGCCTGAATGCCCCATCGAAGCGATTGTCCCCGATACCGAGGACGACCCGGATGCAAAGTGGTTAAAGCTGAATTCAGAGTATTCGAAGGTTTGGCCAAATATTACCCAGGCCAAGGACCCGCCCGATGATCGGGAAGACTTTGCAGACGAGACCGGAAAACTCGAGAAATATTTCAGCCCAAAGCCCGGCGAAGGTGATGGTTAACCGGCGGTGTATCCCGCGTTTGCCGCCGCCCTGGCTTTCTGCTATAAAGAAGGCTTGAGAAAGAACTAGACCATAGCAAAACGCAGTCTGATGCGCGCCGGAACCGGACGCACTGGGCCGCCTTTTGCGCATGAGTGGCGTAAGAAAGGCGTGCATAGATGACAAAATCCTCCCAAACAGGCTCTTCCCTGAGCTTTGAAATCGGACAGAGCGTCGTTTATCCCGCCCACGGGGTCGGATCCATTACGGGGATCGAGACTCAAACCGTCGCCGGCATGGAGCTTGAGGTCTACGTGGTCTCGTTCGACCAGGACAAAATGATCCTGCGTGTGCCCACGAACCGGGCGGAGGCTTCTGGCATGCGCGCCCTGGCGGGCTCAAAACTTGTCGACGACGCATTGAAGACCCTGGGCGGACGCGCCCGGATCAAGCGCACGATGTGGTCGCGGCGGGCCCAGGAGTATGAGGCGAAAATCAATTCCGGGGACCTGATCTCAATCGCAGAAGTGGTGCGTGATCTCCATCGCGGCGAAGACCAGCCTGACCAGTCCTATTCAGAGCGCCAACTCTATGAAAGCGCGCTCGATCGTATGGCCCGGGAGCTCGCCGCTGTTGAGAATATTGATAAAGACACGGCTATGGACCGTCTCGCAGAGTCTCTTGCCAAGAAGAAGGCGGCCTGAGGGCGCCTCTCACATAAGAAAAATTGTGGGCGCTGCCTTGCCGAGGCGGCGCCCAATTTTATCTTGAAGCAGTTTTTTCTCATTTCTGTGATCCGCCCTCGGAATGGCCCCGTAACCTATTCAACGCCCCAAACAAAACGGGTGCGAAACGTCCACGGAGGCTTCCAATGGCTCAACCTTCTCCTGAGACTGGATCTGCAGACCGCAGTTTTGTCCGAAAGGCGATGCGTGCGCCCCTGCTTGAACAGGAGCATGAGCTGGACCTGGCCCGCCGCTGGCGCGACAATCAAGACGAGCGCGCCCTCCACGAGTTGACCACCGCCTATATGCGACTGGTCATTTCCATGGCCGCGAAGTTTCGTAATTACGGCTTGCCGATGTCCGACCTGGTCCAGGAAGGCAATGTGGGGCTGATGCAGGCGGCCGCGCGGTTCGAGCCGGCACGGGAAGTGCGCTTTTCGACCTATGCCAGTTGGTGGATCCGGTCGTCGATCCAGGATTTTGTCTTACGGAATTGGTCCATCGTTCGCACCGGCACGACAGCGGCTCAGAAATCGCTCTTCTTCAATCTCCGCCGACTTCGCGCGAAAATCAACGACACTGACGACGGCGTGATATCGCGGGAAAATAAAACCTGGGTATCGCAGCACCTTGGGGTGCCAGAGCGCGACGTCGAGGCAATGGTGTCTCGCCTGTCGGCTTCGGACCGGTCGCTGAATGCGCCATTGGCCGTCGACGGCGACGCCCAATGGCAAGACCTCTTGGCCGATGAAAGCGCGACGCCGGACGAGGAAGTTGAGCTCAGCAGGGATGCCGAGCGGCGGCGCCAGTGGATCAATGATGCCCTTACGGCGCTGAACGAGCGGGAAATGCTGATCATTCGCCAGCGGCGCCTAACCGATGACACCGTCACCTTGGAGACGCTGGGCAAGGAGCTCGGCATTTCCAAAGAGCGCGTGCGCCAGATCGAACACCAGGCGCTTGGCAAGCTTCGCAAGGCGCTGGAGAAGATTGTCGGCGACCCCGACAAGGCCGGGCTTATCCCCGACGTATAAACTGAAAACGCTGGAGCGCGGCCTTCAAAACGCGCTCCAAATCCGCTCCACTGTCCAAAACGCCCCTGTGCTGGAGATGGCTATCGCGGCAGGCCAGACGATCCAATCCCGCCCGGATTTACCGGCGCCGCGTCCGAGGTCTCGCGCGGCGATGAGCGCGATCAGTGTTGCGGCTGCAACGCCAATTTGGCCGATCTCGACGCCCACATTGAAGCCAATCAGCCCGGGCCAGAATTGCTGGGCCGGCAATCCAAGCTCGCCAAAGGCGCCGGCAAACCCCAGTCCGTGGACCAGGCCAAATCCAAACACGACGGCAAGTCGCCAGGGCGGTGGGTCGCGAAACAGAAGGGCTTCAAGGGCAACAAACGCAATTGAAGCTGCAATCAACGGCTCGACCATGGCCAGGGGCGGCGCCACCAGGCCCGCCGCGGCAAGGCCGAGCGTTGCCGAATGGGCAGCGGTAAAAGCGGTAATTTGGACCGCCAGACGGCGCAGGCCCGGCGTCGACAAAACCAGGGCCATCACAAACAATATATGGTCCAGCCCCATGGGCACGATGTGCTGCACGCCGATCCACACATAGAGCGTAAAAGTCTGCCAGGGTGAGCGACTGGTCAGGTCGGCAATCAGTTCCTCGGCGGCCGGCGAGAGGGTCGAGGCGCCATCGGCGCTGTCCAAGGCGGCCAGGGCCTGGCACAGGGCCGGGTCGATGCCGCCCTGGCCTGGCATACAGAATTCATCGTCGGGGTGGGCCCATGCCGCATCCGCCAGCGCCGAAACAAGGCCGGCGATGAGCAGGCCGGCCAAAAGGCCCCTAAGCCATCGCCTCATGGGCGCTGGAGGCTCGGCATCACAGGCCGGGCAAAGGCCGGGTGGTCATGGTGGTGATCGTGCAGGCCAGGGGCGCCATGGTCGTGGCCCGCGTGGATCGGGGCCAGCGCCAGGGCTGCGGCCACGGCCACCCCTGCACCGATGGCAGACAGGCTCCGCGTCGGTGTCTCCTCCCGCGCCGGCGCCAAGAGCGGACCGGTCGCGACAAACAAGAGAAGGCCCGCCGATACCGCGAACAGGTCTCCGATGAGGTTCGGGCCGGTTAAATACACCAGCGGAGCCGACACAAGCACGCCCAGGGGCGTCGTCAGCGCGGCGGTCATGAACGCGCCGAGGGCGGCCGCGCGCCGGCCAACGCCGCCGGCCTGTAAGATCGCAAAGGCGATGATCCCTTCCGGAAATTCATGGATGATGAGGCCCAAGACAGCGAGAACGCCGGTCTCGAAACTCGCCGCGAAGGTGACCGCGTAAATCGCGCCGTCAATGAAACTATGGGCGCCGATGGCCAGGATCGGCAGCATCACCCTGTCGGCGCCTACCGCGCCGGGCGCGCCGTGGCCGGGGACCACAAGCCGTGTGCCATGGCTAAGCAGCAGACCGGCCAGAAAGCCTGCTAGTATGAACATCTGGCCGTTTTCAGAGCGCGCGAAGGCCTGGGGCGCGATGTGCAACAGGCTTAAGGTGAGCAACATGCCCCCGGCAGCGAGGCCGAATAGCCCGGCATTGCGCGCGCTCCATTCGGCTTTAAGGGCAATTGCAAGAATGCCGAGGCTCGTCACACACGCAGCGACGAGGCCAAAGATGAAGGGGGCCTGGAGGGAGGTTAACAGGGACATTAAGCTTCCAAGTGGCTGCAGATGGTCGCGCCCAGCGCGCGCCGCTTGTACAGCCTGCGGGCGTTATAGTATCTCATTTAGGCGATGCCCACCCTCATTGCATGCCCAGGCTCACCCAGGTAAAGGAGCGCCCATGACCCAGGATAACATGTTTGCTATTCGCGCCGTAGCTTTTGGCCTTGCCATGGGCCTTGCCGCCTGCGGCAACGCCGTAAGCGACGCAGAAATTGTCGATGCGGCAGAGGAAGTCGCCCCAGCGCCTGCACCAGAGGCGGACACGCCTGCCGAGGTGGCCGCCATGCCCGACACCGCTGCGGCCCCTGTCCCTGCGGAGGCGCCCACTGAAGCCGAAGCCGATGCGGAACTGGTCCAACTTGCTGCTGCCGCGGCCGATGAAGACGGCCACAGCCATGGCGATGACCACCATGACCATGGCGACGATGCACATGACCACGGCGAGGCGCATGGCGATGGCGACGACCATGACCATGGCAGCCATGACCATGAAGACCATGGCCACAGCGCGGAGGCCCATGTCCATGGCGAAGCAGAAGGCGCACTGGTCCTCGAGGGCAACGCGCTGACCATTTCTCTCGACTCCGCCCTGGCAAGCTTTGGCTTGCAAGAAACCGAGCCGGCAAATGATGAGGAAGCCGCCGCTCGGCAAGCTGTCTTCGACGCCCTTGGTGAAGAAGGCCGCGCCTTTTCAATCAATGCCGAGGCGGGATGCAGCCTGTCCTCAAGCAGCCAATCGGTTCGCATGGTGGGCGAGGTCGGCAATGCCGTGCTCGAATATGCCTTCGTGTGCACAGATCCAGGCGCCCTTGAGACCATCGCATTCACACTGTTCGAGGATTATCCCGCCTTGGAAGAGATCAACCTGGCCGTGCTCATTGAAGACCGCCAGGAGGGGGCGACACTGACCCCGGGCGCCGCTTCGGTCTCCATCGATCAAGGCTAGCCCCGCGGTGGCCGAGCCTTTTGTCTCGGTGCGCGATATACACTTTACTTGGCCGGGCGCCAGCGCTCCGACTTTAGCGATTGAGCAGTTCGAGATCGCGCCGGCAGAGCGGGTCTTCCTGCGCGGGCCCTCGGGGTCTGGCAAGTCAACGCTTCTCGGCTTGATCGCCGGCGTCATCACGCCCCAATACGGAGACATCAAGGTCGGCGGCAAGGCCCTTAGCGGCTTGTCGGCGGCCAAGCGGGACCAGCTGCGCGCCGAGCGGCTGGGCCTGATCTTCCAGCTCTTCAACCTTGTGCCTTATCTCAGTGTGATTGCGAATGTGGCCCTGCCTTTGCGGTTCTCCCCGGCGCGCCGCGGGCGCATTGATGGGCCGGTGGATCATGAAGCCCAGCGTCTGCTTGCCGGGCTTGGTCTTGAAGACCCCGAATTACTGACGCGCCGCGTCACCGACCTTTCGGTGGGCCAGCAACAGCGGGTTGCCGCCGCGCGGGCCTTGATTGGACAACCCGATCTTGTGATTGCCGATGAGCCAACCTCCGCGCTCGACAGCGACGTGCGCGATCGGTTTATCGATCTCCTGTCAAAGGAGACCGAACGGTCACGTGCTGCGCTCTTGTTTGTCAGCCACGATACGGCCCTGGCGAGCCATTTTGAGCGTAGTGTCGACCTGGCCAGCCTGAACCGGGCCCCGGTCACCGCGCCAGGAGGCCCCTAATGGGCGCAACGATTGTCGACCTTGCCCTGCGCAGTCTCTGGAACCGGCGCGGACCCGCCCTTCTCACTGTGATCGCTGTGGCCCTTTCCGTTGCGCTTTTCCTTGGCGTTGAGAAGGTGCGCCATGGCGCAAAGGAAGGCTTCAGCAGTACGATTTCGGGCACGGACCTGATCGTTGGCGCCCGGTCAGGTCAGATAAATCTCTTGCTCTATTCGGTGTTCCGCCTGGGCGACGCCACAGCTGAAGTGTCGTGGCCAACCTATGAATGGCTGCGGGCGCGCGAGGATGTGGCCTGGACGGTGCCCTTGTCCCTCGGCGACAGCCACCGCGGCTACCGCGTATTGGGCACGACGCCGGAGTATTTCGTCAGATACAAATATAGCGGCGGGCAAGCCCTAGCGGTGGCGAGCGGGCAGGAGTTTGACGATCTATTCGACGCGGTGATCGGCGCGGACGTTGCCAGGGAACTCGGCTATGAATTGGGCACGCCGCTTATCCTCAGCCATGGGCTGGGCCGGGCGGGTTTGCAACTCCACGACAACCGCCCTTTCCGGGTCGCCGGGGTCCTGGCGCCGACGGGCACGCCGGTTGACCGCACCATCCACGTATCGCTTGAGGCGATAACAGCGATCCATGTTGGCTGGGAATCCGGCGCTCGAAATCCGATGGCCGATGCCATTACCGAGGACACGATCCGCGGGTTCGACCTGACGCCGCGCACCATTACGGCCGTCCTGGTGGGCCTGGAACAGCGCGCCACGGTCCTGCGCAGCAAGCGGGCCGTCGACACCTATCGCGGCGAAGCGCTGATGGCGATCTTGCCCGGCGTCGCCCTGACCCAGCTCTGGACCGTGACGGGCGTGGCCGAACGCGCGCTTGTGGCCGTTTCAGTCTTCGTGGTCGCCGTTGGCCTGGTCTCGATCCTGACATCGATCCTTTCCAGCCTCGCAGCGCGCCGGCGTGAGATGGCAATCCTCAGAGCGGTCGGCGCGCGGCCAGGCCATATTTTCATGTTGCTGGTGGCCGAGGCGGCCTTGCTCGGGGGGTTGGGCGCGGCGGCCGGGACCGTGCTGGTGAACGCGGCGCTGGCGGGCTTGGCGCCGGCGCTGGCCGCGCGTTATGGGATCAGCCTGATTGGCGCGGGGCCCGGGCTTCTGGATGCCGGAACGGTCGGCCTGGTGACCCTTGCGGCCGCCGCCATGGGGGCATTTCCGGCGTGGCTGGCCTTCAAACGCTCTCTGGCTGATGGTTTAAGCGTGAAATTATAGGCGGCCGCGCCTACCTCTAGGTGGTCGCCGAGTCTTGGAGCCCGCGCCGATGCGATCATCTCTTCTTTTTGCCGCTGGACTCGCCGTTTCGGCCTGCCAAGGCGAGGCGCCGACGCAGACCAGCCCAGAGTTGCAGCCCGCCGTGGAAGACACAGCGCCGGTAGAGCCAGCTCCGGAGCGGGTCAGAGTTGCCCAAGACAACAGCCTGGCCGCCGCAGCCACGCGGGAAGCCGAGCGCAAGGCCCGCATGGCCGCCCTGGGCATTCGCGAACTCGGCTGGGAAGAGTTGATGCCCGAAGGCGAGGAGGAGCGTCTGGCCGAACTCTACCAGCAGCAGATTATGATGCTCTATGGCGGAGCGATGATCGAGGAAGGCTCGCCGGCCGATCAGATGATCCAGATCGGCACTTTTAACACCGTGCCCGAGCTGAACGGCGAAAAGGTGCGCATCCCGGGCTACACCGTCCCGTTTGATTTTTCAGCGGACGCCCAGATCACAGAGTTTCTGCTCGTCCCCTATTTTGGCGCCTGCCTCCACGCGCCCCCGCCGCCGCCCAACCAGACGCTGTTCATCAGAACCGATGATCCGATCCAGATCCGCGACCTTGCCCAGGCCGTTTGGATTGAGGGGACATTGTTTACCCAGACCCAGGAATCGGAATTGGCCGACGCCGCCTACACCATCCAGATGGATCGCATCGACGTCTACGAATACTGAGGCGCGATTGAAGCGGCCGTCGCGGGACATACCTCGCGAAAGGCCGACATGGGAGCGTAAGGGTGATTAGCGTAATTTTTGGGGCGTCGGGAGGCATCGGCAAAGCGCTGGTGTCCCAATTGGTGGGCCGCGGCGCCGGCCCTGTGATCGCTGTCTCCCGGTCGCCGGTGCCCGACCTGGAAGGCGCAACGAAGCTCAATGGCGATTTCACCGACGAGGCGGCACTTGCGGAAATCCGCGATGCGGTCGTGGACGTGGGCGCCCCAGACTTGGTCATTGTGGCGTCGGGCCTCCTGTCTGACGGAGACGCGCTGCAGCCTGAAAAATCACTGCGGCATCAGGACTTAGGCGCGTTCGAGGCGGTCTTTGCGGCCAACACATTTGGCCCGGCCCTGGTGGCAAAACACATGATCCCGGCCATGCCGCGCAAGGGGCGCTCTGTGTTTGCTGCCCTTTCCGCCCGGGTTGGATCGATCAGCGATAACCGGCTTGGCGGATGGCACGCCTACCGCGCCTCCAAGGCTGCGCTGAATATGTTGATCCGGAATTATGCCATCGAGCAGGGCCGGCGCAATCCAGACTTTATCGCCGTCGGGCTGCATCCGGGCACGGTGGATACCGCCCTATCAAAGCCCTTCCAGTCCAATGTGCCCGACAAGAAGCTGTTCACCCCCGACCATTCCGCCGCTGCGCTGCTGACTGTGATCGACGGATTGACGGCCGATCAAAGCGGCCAGGTTTTCGATTATTCAGGAGCGCGCGTTCCGGCTTGAGCCTAGTGGCGGAAGTGGCGCATGCCGGTGAAGACCATGGCAAGGCCAGCCTTGTCAGCTGCTGCGATCACCTCTTCATCGCGGATCGATCCGCCCGGTTGGATGACGGCAGACGCGCCAGCTTCTGCCGCCTGAAGCAAGCCGTCCGCAAAAGGGAAGAAGGCATCTGACGCCGCCACGCAGCCGGCCGTTCGCGGCGCTGGCCATTGCGCCGCTTCGGCCGCGTCCTCGGCTTTGCGCGCGGCGATCCGCGCCGCATCAATCCGGCTCATCTGGCCAGCGCCGATGCCGACCGTGGCGCAGTCGCGGGCGTAGACGATGGTGTTGGACTTCACGTGCTTGGCGACACGCCAAGCAAAAACGAGGTCGTCCATCTGCGCAGGCGTTGGATGCTTTTTGGTCACGATCTGCAGGTCGCGCTCGCCAATGCGGCCCGCATCGCGCGATTGCACGAGGAGGCCGCCGGCCACGGATTTCACCACGGCGCCGGGCGCTTCAGGGTCTGGCAAGCCGTCTGTCAACAAAAGGCGCAGATTCTTCTTTCGGGCGAACACAGCGCGGGCAGCCTCATCGGCGCCCGGAGCGATGACGACTTCGGTGAACACCTTTGTGATTGCCTCGGCGAGCGGGCCATCCAGGGGCATATTCAACGCGACAATGCCGCCAAACGCCGAGGTCGGATCACAGGCCAGCGCCTCGCGATAGGCCTCAAGGCCGGTCTCCCCAAGGGCAACACCGCAGGGATTGGCGTGTTTGATGATCGCCGCCGCGGGCCGGCTTGCCCCCAGTTCGCCGATAAGCTCAAACGCGGCATCGGTGTCGTTAATATTGTTATAGGACAAAGCCTTGCCTTGCACCTGCTCGGCCTGGGCAACGCCGGGCCTTGGCGCGCCGGTCGCATAGAACGCCGCGGTCTGGTGGGGGTTTTCACCATAGCGTAGGGCTTGCAGGCGCCGCCCGCCAAAGGCCTGCCATTCCGGCGCGCTTTCGCCGAGCTGCAGGGCGTACCACTGGCTGATGGCCGCGTCATAGGCCGCGGTGCGCGCGAACGTCTTGGCCGCGAGCTGCTTTTTCAGATCAAGCGACACAGCGCCGGCCTCAATCGCATCCAGGGCCGTATCGAGATCTTCAGGGTCAGTGCAGACGACGACATGGGCATAATTCTTGGCCGCCGCGCGCAGCATGGCCGGGCCGCCAATATCGATGTTCTCGATCGCTGTTTCGAAGTCTGCCCCGCCGGCCACCGCCGCTTCGAAGGGGTAGAGATTGATATAGACCAAGTCGATCGCCTGGATGCCGTGGGCCTCTGCGGCAGCGACATGGCCGGCATCGCTGCGCAGGTAAAGCAGGCCGCCATGGATACGCGGATGCAGCGTTTTCACCCGCCCATCCATCATTTCCGGAAAACCCGTAACCTCGGCGACGTCGGTCACCGCCAGGCCGGCGGCCTTCAGCGTCGCAGCCGTGCCGCCGGTGGAGATGAGGTCAACGCCTTGGGCTGCGAGCCGCTGTGCCCGCCCGACCAGGCCCGACTTGTCAGAGACGGAAATAAGCGCGCGCCGCACGGGCGCCTGTGCATCTGTCATGGCAGGCCTCGTCAATTTGATTTACCCAACGGGCCACCAAAGCCCCTTGGGTCACGGTGGCGCTAAAGCGGCTACCGCCTGGGGTCAAGCGCTGCCGAGGCCCTGATTGGCCGCCGATTGGCTCGCCCCGTACTGCGGCACAAGTCTGCCGAGAAGTGCGAGCGCCTCGATCCGCTCACGCCGCTCTGCTGCGCGCAGGAGCTGCTTCAGCATCAAATCGAACCGGTCGTCGACATCGGTCCCGCCGTTGACCGACAGGACGCCGTCAACGCTCGTATGGGAGATATCTTCGAAATCATAGGCAAGGACCTCCCTGAGCTTTTCGCCGGGGCGCAGGCCGGTGTATTGGATTTTCACGTCCTCGCCCGGCACCAGGCCGCGCATACGGATCATCGCCTCTGCGAGGGCGCCGATCCGGATCGGCTCGCCCATGTCGAGGACATAGAGCCCGCCATGGTCGCCTGGATTGGTCAGGGTCGCAGACTGCAGCACCAAGGCGGCGGCCTCTTCCACGGTCATGAAGTAGCGCGTCACATCGGCATGGGTCACGGTGACCGGGCCGCCGCGGTCGATCTGTTCGGTAAACAAAGGCACAACCGAGCCCGATGATCCCAACACATTGCCAAACCTGACGAGGGACGGGGTGAGCGGGCCAAGCCGGGCTGCGCGCGAGACCGTCAATTCGGCGAGCCGCTTGGTGGCGCCCATGACATTGTCGGGATCCACGGCTTTATCGGTCGAGACAAAGACCAGCCGTTTGCAGCCATACTTCACCGCCGTGCGGGTGACGTTCATCGCCCCTTCCACATTGGTCAGGATCGCTTCGCAGACATGCTGCTCCATCAAGGGGACATGTTTCAGCGCTGCGGCATGGATCACAAGGTCGGGCTGGAATTCGCCGAACGTCTGCTCCAGGCGTGGCACGTCGCGGACATTCCCAAGAACAGAGCTCAGAGACAGGTTCGGATACTCCCGCCTGAGGAGCAGATCGGCACGGTAAAGATTATACTCCGATGCGTCGAAAAGGACGAGCTCCTCGGGGCCAAACCCGGCGCATTGGCGCGCCAATTCGAGGCCAATTGTGCCGCCGCCTCCGGTCACGATGATGCGCGCGCCGCGCACCAACTCCCGAACAGGTTGCGGGTTGAGATTGCGCAGGGGCCGCGAGAGCAGGTCGGCGGGCCTGATCTCTTTGACATCGGCGCCGTCATCGCTGGCAGAGAACGCGATCACCTTCGTTTTGCGTCCCGCGGCGACCTCAAGGACCTCGGACATGAGCGCTGGCTTGCGGGCCTCGCCCGTCACGGCCACCCACGGCACGTCGCCATAGCGCGCCTGGAGCAGTTGCAGCACGAAATCCAGGTCATTGATGTCGCCCAGGACAGGCACGCCGCGTATGGCCCTGCCCGGCTCGGCGCCGCTGGTTTGCAGCAGTCCAAGCAGGCGCACCTTTGCGCGGCCGTTTTGCTTGCGCAGCTTTCCGATGACTTTGGCGGCGGCATCGTCATCGCCGAGCAATATGGCCCGGGTCGCGTTTCGAGGGATGCGCTGGAAAAGCTGCATCGGCTCGCGGGTTGACCGCGACAGAGCAATCATCCTGCCGATGAACAAGGCGGCCACCCAAAGTCCAACGGCGATCAGAATGCTCGACCGCGGCAAGCCGACCAACCGGTTCCAGAGGAATATGGCCGGCAGGAAAATCAGGGTTGCAAGGCCGACCCCTTGCAAAATCCGGGTGGCATCATTTGCCCCCATATGGCGCCAAACCTGGCGATGAATGCCCAGGAGCACGAAGGACACCGCCGCGGAACTGGCAAAGGTCAACGCAGCCACGATCACCAAAACCAGGAAGCCCGGCGGCAGGTCACCTGGCACAAATGTCCAGCGCAAGGCCACGGCAGCTGCCATGGCGGCGCCGGCGGAGACCACGTCGAAACCGAGCGTCAGCGCCATGGCGCGGAAGGCGGTGCGCGATCCGTTCATAGCGCAGGTGTATCCCTGAGAAAGGCCCAGCGCACGCAATTGGGTGGCTCGGTGCCGTCGCCATTGGGATCTGCCCGTCCGCTGATCACGATTTGGTCGGGATGCTCAAGCGTGTTCCGAGCCAGGTAGAGGGTGCGGTCAAGCCGGGCGCCGGCATGGCTTGTTTTGAAGCGCCAACGCGCACCGGAATCGCATTGGAGCAGGATCGCGCCGCGCCCCATCAGGGCGGTCACCGAAGGGTGCAGGTGGAAGCGGATTTCGAAGCCGATCGGGCGGGGGTCATCGGTCAATTCCCGTGAGACCGGTCGCACCAGGCTGTCCTCGCCGGTCAGCCGCGTGCCGTCGCCCGCCATGAACAGGCGGCGCCGGTGCAAGAGCCCAAAGGCCGCCTTATAGCCGGAATGCTGTGCGTCGAGCCAAATCTCGTGGGCTTCTTCTAGGCGTTTTGCCGAGATGCCCTCAGGGCCGGCCGGACTCAGCAGGCTGGAGGCGTCATTGACGAGAAACTCGGCATTGTCTCTCCCGCCAAGGACGAGGGTCGAGTGGGCGCCCGTGCGGCGCACGGCGGCCTGGAGGTCGACATTGATTTCCCGCGAATAGCCGCATGAGGTGACCAGCCTAGCTGGGCCTTCGGAGAGCTCAAACCCCAGGGCGCCGGCATGGGCCATATCGCCAAATGGCTGTTCCGGCGCGCGCCCCACATCCAGGATGAGTTGGAGCGGCCCACGCTGAAGCTTTTGGTAGCCGGATTTAGGAGAGAAGGTGAAACCGCGCGGCGGGCCGTCCAAGCCCGCGAGGGCCGCGTCAATGTCCGCGCTCTGGCCCTCGCCTCCATCATTGAAGGGGTGAAGGCCGCCATCTTCGCACCGCATAAAATTCAACATGGCGCCCATGCGCGGCAGCCATTTGGCGAAGAAATCAGGTTGCGACGCGCCGCCCGCCCGCAGGCAGTCTCGCACTGCGATGAGGTCGAGCATCATGCGCAGTAGGCGCTCGGGGCTGCGGCTCACATGGCCGCCATCGGGCAGGATCTGCGCGCTGCACTCGGCCTCCAGCTGGTCAAGGCCGCTGGCCAGGCGCGCGGTGTCGCTGGCGCACGCTGCAAGAACCGTCGCAATCGCGGCAATGCGGAAGCGGGCCTCGATGTCGGCGGTCGCGCCAGACAGGGCCTCTAAATGGGACACCTGGCGGCGCAGGGCATCGAGCCGCGACTTTGCCTCCGGCGTCTCAGGGTCCGCCATGAGGGCGGCGCTGCACCTTATCCAATTCCAGGTGCGGTCTGCGCATGGGCCCGCCCGCCAGGAAAAGCCATCGAATTTGCCGTGGGTGTCGATCCAATCGTCGACAAGGGCGCAGGCACGCGCTTCGCCCTCGGGCAGCGCAGCCAAATCCGGGAGCCATTCGAAGCGGTGCACACGATCGCGAAAATGAAGGGTCGCTGCCTCAATGTCCCAGGGCGCTTGACCGCTGGCCACATCGCGGCGCTCGGTGCCGATGCGCCAGGCGCCGGACAGGATTGCAGCGCCGCGCTTGTGATCAGGCGGCGCCGGGTGGTTAAACCGGCTCCAATCGAATGTGGGCGCCGCCGTGGTGATGACTTTGAGCCATTGGCTTGCGCTCGGCCGGGCCGGAGCGCCGAGGCCGCCTCGGAAGCGGCGCCAAAGCGCAGCATCTTCCTCAGGCGTTCGTCCACGTTCACGGGACGGACCGATTGGCGCGCTCATACCCCACCTTTGCTCTACTCAGTACAACGGTCTGCCGTTAGACAAACACCTTCGGACGAAGGATTTGGATATTCTTCGCGTAGGCCGACGGGCCGCCCTTGAACACCGCTGAGCCGGCCACCAACACTGTGGCGCCTGCCGAGATGGCCAGCGGGGCCGTATCCGCATTCACGCCGCCATCGACCTGTAACATGACAGGCCGGCCGGCTGCGTCAATCATATGGCGAATTCGCTCGATCTTTTTCAACTGGCTGGGGAGGAAGGCTTGCCCGCCAAAGCCCGGATTGACGGTCATGACAAGCACGAGATCAACGAGGTCCAAGAGGGGCTCGACCACCTCAGCCGGCGTGCCCGGATTAAGCGAGAGCCCCGCTTTGAGACCAGCAGCGCGTATGGCCTGGAGGGTTCTGTGGGTGTGGGGCCCGGCCTCGGGGTGAACTGTGAGAATATCCGCGCCGGCCTCGGCGAAGGCGCCAATAAAGGCCTCCGGCCGGGATATCATGAGGTGAACGTCGAAGGGCTTTTGAGTATGCGGCCTGAGCGCTTTCACAATGGGCGCGCCAAAGGTGAGGTTTGGGACAAAGTGCCCATCCATCACGTCGATGTGAATGAAATCGGCACCCGCCGCATCGATCCGGCGAACCTCTTCGCCCAATTCGGCAAAGTCCGCCGAGAGAATCGAAGGGGAAATCAGCACGCGGTCCATGGCATGTCCCTAGGGAAAAAGCGGCCCCCGGACAAGCCGGGCGCCGCCTTCAAATCTGCAAATTGGGGGTTGCCATTTGCGAACGCACCGCCCCGCTTAGCCCGCGGGCACCACCCGGGCGCCATCTTGCCGGTAGACCACATTCACCCGCGACCCGGGTGAAAAATAGACATCCGCCCCTTGGTAGATCTCGCGCAGCTGCCCGTTGTCATAGCGCACGGTGTAGGCATAGCCAGGCCGCGTATTGACCGCTTTGCCGGCTTCGTTCCCAGCTAATCCGCCCAAGACTGCCCCGGCAACGCCGCCGGCGGTCTGGGCTTTGTCGCCGCCGCCTATTTCCGAGCCGGCAATCCCGCCGAGGACCGCGCCGGTGGCCGAGCCAATGACCGAGTTGTCAGGCCGGATACGAATTTCGCGGACGGCCGTAACCGTGCCCTCATAGACCGTAGCGGCCTGACCCGCCGCGCCGGGGGTGACGGTATTGGCGCCATAGCTGCTGGCGCATCCCGCAAGGGACACCGCGCACGCGGCCACGGCCGCTGCAAAACGCCGATGGCCCGCCGCGTGGCGCGCCCCGAGTGCAAAAAACGTCGTCATGTGAACCCGCCTTACTCCGTGTCGATTGCGACGCCTTACGCTGCCTCGCCTAAACCCGGCATGAACCGGATATGGCGTTTTCAAGGCATCGGCGCTTCAGGCCAGGGCCAAGCGGGCGAGGTAAAAAGTATCATGATAGGGCTCAGCCCAGGGGATGGTCAGCGCATCTCCCTCAGCTGTGCGCGCTGCGGGGAAGCCTTCCAGCTCACTTTCGTCGAAGGGTGCTCGGCGCAGGCTGCCCTCGCTACACACCGCATCAACAAGATCGCGGCCTTCCTCCCGGCGCGGCGTGCAGACGCAGTAAATCATCCGGCCGGCCGGGGCGAGCATGTCGCGGGCACGGCGCAGGAGCTGGGTTTGCAGCTCCCTGTAGCCCGCCAGGTCTTCAGGCCGCTTGATCCAAGCCCCTTCCGGGTGGCGCCTTAGGGTGCCCAGGGCGGAGCACGGCGCATCGAGCAATATGGCATCGGCGCGCTGTTCTGGCCTCCAAGACAAAAGATCGGCCTGCACAACCTCGACCTGACCCGCCAGGCGCGTGCGCGTGAGATTTTCATGGAGCGCGGTCAGGCGCGCGCGAGACCGGTCCACCGCGACGACCCGGGCGCCGCGCGCCGCCAGTTGCAGGGTTTTCCCGCCCGGCGCGGCGCACAGGTCCAACACGGTTTCGCCGGCCTGGGCGTTGAGGAGACGGGCCGCCAGCGCCGCGGCCATGTCCTGCACCCACCAGCGCCCGGCCTCGTATCCCGGCAATTGGTCGACTCGGGCCATCTCAACGGCAACCGTGCCCGGCGCGATTTCCTGGCCTCCGAGGGCGCGCGCAGTCTCCTCTGGCTCGGTTGAGGTGAGGTGCAAAAGCGGCGCGGTTTGGTGGGCGCGGGCAATGGCCTCCAAGCCCTCCCGCCCAAGCGAGGCTGTGAAATCCGACCTCAGCCAGTCAGGCCAATTGCGCTCTGGCGGCGCGGCTTCAAACACTGCGCGGTCCTGCGCGCACCGGCGCAGCACCGCGTTGACGAGGCCCGCCGCCTTGCGCGTTGCCGGCCAACGCTTCGCCGCCGCCACCGTTTCGCCGACGGCTGCGTGGGCGGGCGTGTCCAAAAGCCAGAGCTGGGCCGCGCCAAGCCAAAGCAGCACGCGCACCTGCGGCCCGAGCGTATCGAGCGGCCGTCTGACATGCGCGCCCACCCCTTCAGCCAGGCGTCCAGCATGGCGCAGGGCGGCCATGGACATGGCGCGGACAAACGCCCTGTCGGCGGCGGCAAAATCCTCAAGCTGATCCAATTCGGCCCAGCAGACCGAGAAACTCCGCCGGGTTTTCAGAATATTGTGAAGCAGCTGACCGGCCGCCAAGCGAGTGTCTGGCCCCGGGCCGCCTTCAATCACCCCCACGGCCCGGTGGGGGTGCGCGCCGGCGCGGGGCCGGGGATTTTGTCGGGCCCAAGTGTCATCTCTCCGGCGAGCTTTTCCAGGGCCGCAACCCGGTTTGCGGTTGCCGGATGGGTCGAGAAGAGGCTGTCGCCGCGTTGCCCGTTTAGCGGGTTGATGATGTACATGTGCGCTGCGGCCGGCGTGCGCTCGGCGTGGGGATTAATCTGGGTGCGCGCGCCGCGCTCGATTTTCTTAAGCGCCGATGCGAGCCAAGCCGGATTGCCGCAAATGAGCGCACCGACCCGGTCGGCCTCATACTCACGCGACCGGGAAATCGCCAATTGCACAATAGAAGCAGCCATAGGCGCGAAGATCATAATCGCGATCGCCGCGATAAGCCCGCCGCGGTCCCGGCCACCGCCAAAAAACAGCGCGAAGTTGGCGAGCATGCCGATCGCCCCGGCCAGGGTGGCTGTGATCGTCATGGTCAGGCTGTCGCGGTTTTTGATGTGGGCGAGTTCGTGGGCCATGACGCCAGCGACTTCCTCACGCGTGAGCATGGACAAAAGACCCGATGTGGCGGCCACGGCGGCGTTTTCCGGGTTTCTTCCTGTGGCGAAGGCGTTCGGCTGCGGGGTGTCGATAAGGTAGATCTTGGGTGCAGGCATGCCGGCATGTTCTGCCAGGGCAAGCGTGTCTGACACAAAGGTGCGGATCACAGCGCGCTCGTCTTGGCCGCTGACTTCGCGCGCCCCCTGCATGCGCAGCACGACCTTGTCGGCATTCCAATAGGCAAAAACATTCATGCCGGCTGCGACAGCAAAGGCGAGCCCCATGCCAACCGCGCCGCCGAGCAGGTAGCCCACGCCGGCAAACAGCGCCGTCATGGCGGCCATCAGGACAAATGTTCTCGTCATTCCCATTTTCGTGGCTGTCCTCCGTTCATCTCGGCGGGCATTTCATTGCCTTCGGTCGCGGCCTATATGGGATTTTGTGACCGACAATGAAAGATCCACTGAGCCCGGCGCCTTGTCGCCGGAGGAGATTGAACGGCGCAAGGGCCTGACCGAGCCTGCACGGCGCGCCCTCGAAGAAGCCGATCTGCGCCGCGCTGAACAGGCCGCCAAGCTGAAGGCGCTCGAAGACGCGCGCGCTGAGGAGACGGGCGGGCCAAAGAAGATTGAGCCCACGCGCTACGGTGATTGGGAACGCAAAGGCATTGCCTACGATTTTTAGACCGGCGGCCCCCGCGACAAACGTTACGCAAGCGTTTATACTCATTCAGAGCTAGAGAAGCGCCTTAAGGGAGGCCCGGGCCATGAAAGAGTATCTGCAATTCTACATCAACGGCGCATGGGTCGACCCCGCAGAGCCGCGGACATTGGATGTGGAGAACCCGGCCACTGAAGAGCCATTCGCGAGAATCTCTCTCGGCGCCCACAGCGATGTGGATAAGGCTGTCTCCGCTGCCCAGGCCGCCTTTCCGGAGTTTGCTGCCACCAGCGTGGAGTACCGCGCCGAGCTGCTCGACAAGATCGCAGCAGGATATCAGGCCCGGATGGGCGAGATTGCCGAGAACATTTCCGACCAAATGGGCGCGCCGCTTTGGCTCGCCAACGCAGCCCAGGCTCCCGTCGGGCTCGGCCATTACGCCACCATGGCCAAGATCCTGCGCGAGTATGCCTTCGAAGAGGCCAAAGACGGATGGACTCTGCGCAAGGAACCGATCGGCGTTTGTGGTTTTATCACGCCTTGGAATTGGCCGGCCAATCAAATCGCCTGCAAGGTTGCGCCTGCCATCGCAGCGGGGTGCACCATGGTGTTGAAACCGTCCGAGATTGCGCCGCTTGACGCCATGATCGTCGCTGAGATCATCCATGAGGCGGGCGTTCCCGCCGGCGTATTCAACTTGGTCAACGGCGATGGCCCAACGGTCGGCGCCTATATGTCGAGCCATCCCGGCATCGACATGATGAGCTTTACCGGCTCAACCCGCGCCGGTGTCCTTGTGGCCCAGGCCGCCGCGCCAAGCGTCAAGCGGGTGTCCCAGGAATTGGGTGGCAAATCGCCCAACATCGTTTTGGCCGATGCCGACCTGCAAAAAGCCGTCGGCAGCGGCGTCATGTCGATGATGACCAATACGGGCCAGTCTTGTAACGCGCCGTCCCGCATGTTCATCCCGCGCGACAAACACAGCGAGGCCGTGGCCATTGCCAAGGCGACGGCCGAAAGCGTGAAAGTGCAAATGCCCCGCGAGGCCGAGCGCGGCGCAATCGGCCCGATTTCTAATGCCAACCAGTACCAGAAAGTGCAGGACCTTATCCAAAAGGGCATTGAGGAAGGCGCAACCCTGGTCGCAGGCGGGCCCGGCCGGCCCGACGGGCTCAACCGCGGATACTTCGCCCGGCCCACCGTGTTCGCGGACGTCACGAACGAGATGACCATTGCCCGCGAAGAGATCTTTGGCCCGGTCCTTTGCATGATCGATTATGACAGCGAGGAAGAAGCCATCGCGATGGCCAATGACACCGAGTATGGATTGGCGGGCTATGTCCAATCGGAAAATCTTGACCATGCGCGCGAGGTTGCCGGCCGGATCCGCGCTGGCCAAATTCAGGTCAATGGCGCGGGTCCGAGCATGGATGCGCCGTTTGGCGGCTTCAAACAATCCGGCAATGGCCGCGAATGGGGCGCCCACGGACTGGAAGAGTTTCTTGAGGTGAAGGCGGTTATCGGCGCTAACGCTGCCTAGGGCTTGCGGCCGTTCAAAATGAGGATGCGCCGGGCTCGATCAGCCCGGCGTTTCCAATTGCATGGCACTAGCCGCCAGTGCGTTTCAGCGCCGCCTGGAACGCCGGCCGCGCAAGGTTGCGGTCGAGATAGGCCTTAAGGCGGGGGTAGGGGCCAAGTTCCCCAAGCCGCTCGGCCATCTGGCAAATGTAAGTGAAGCCGATATCAGGGGCTAGGAAGCGCTCACCGAGAATAAACGGCCCCTCGCCGAGGCTGTCTTGCATATAGCCAAGGTGCAGCGCCACCTCGCCATCCGCGAACGCCTGGATGACCGGCGGCTTGGGGTCTTCCCGGCTCAGCAGCAGTTTGAACAGGAGAGGGGCAAAGGCCGAGGCCTCGCTATAGGCCAGCCATTGCGTCCATTTCGCCCGGGCCGCGCTGTCGGACCTCGGCGGGGCAAACCGGTGCTCAGTGTCGAAGGTGTCAACCAAGTAGGTGGCAATTGCACCGGACTCTGCCAGGGTGAACGCGCCGAAATCCACAACAGGGCTTTTGCCGAGCGGGTGGGCGGTTTTGAGTTCCGGCGGCGCGCGCCCGGCATCGTTACGGTCATAGATCTTGAGCGTGTACTCCAGGCCGAGTTCCTCCAGGAACCAAACCGTGAAGACTGAACGCCCCACCCGCAGATGGTGCACCGTGATCATGGCCGAGGTCTCCAATTTGGGCGCCGTGGGCATGGGCGGGAGCGCCTTTGGCCAAACCCGCCCTCGCCGATCGCGCCTGGCCGCTTAGCTGCAGTCGCTTGTATCTGTGCCCCGAGCGCACAGATCGGGTTCATCGCACTCTCCATCATTGGCGTAGATACAGCTGTCAGGTCCGCCTGTGCCCGCGCAATCATTCGTGTCGGTGCCGACGGCGCAAAGGTCAGGCTCATCGCACTCACCATCATTGGCCCAGCGGCACGAATTGTCTTCCACTACGGGAACAACCTCGCCGGAGCCGCAATCGGTCGTGTCGGTGCCCGGATCACACAAGGTCGGCTCGTCGCACTCGCCATCATTGGCAAACTCGCAGCTGTCGGCAGTGGTTGCTGTCAGCGGTGACCCACAATCGGTGGTGTCGGTGCCCACGGCGCAAAGGTCTGGCTCATCGCATTCCCCATCATTGGCCCAGCGGCAGCTATCGGCCCCGCCGGGCGCCGGGGCGCCGCCGTCGCAATCGGTGGTGTCGGTGCCGGGAAGACACAGGCCTGGCGTGTCGCATTCCCCGTCATTGGCCCAACGGCAACGGTCAGGACCGTCCACCCGCAGCGGCGCGCAATCGGCCGTATCGGTGCCCATTTCGCAGAATTCGGGCTCGTCGCACTCCCCATCGCGCGCATACTGACAGCTATTGGCCACTTCATCGCGGCAATCATTCACATCCGTGCCCGGCGCGCAGGTGTCGGGCTCGTCACATTGGCCGTCATTGGTCCAGCGGCACGTCTCGGCGCCGATTGGGGTGACCTCAGGCCCGCGGCAGTCGGTCGTATCCGTGCCGGGCAGGCAGAGGCTCGGCTCGTCGCATTCCCCGTCATTGGCCCAGCGGCAACGGTCAGGACCGTCGACCCGCAGCGGCGCGCAATCGGCCGTATCGGTGCCCATTTCGCAAAACTCGGGCTCGTCGCACTCCCCATCGCGCGCGTACTCACAGCTATTGGCCACTTCATCGCGGCAATCATTGACATCAGTGCCGGGCGCGCAGCCGTCGGGCTCATCGCATTGCCCGTCATTGGTCCAATTGCAGGTGATTGGCAGGGTCTGGCCCGTGCAGTCATTTGTGTCCGTCCCCGATGGGCAAAGATCGGGCTCGTCGCACTCGCCATCATTCGCAAACACGCAGGAATTGGGGCCCTCTGCATCCACCAGGCTGCAATCGGCCGTGTCGGTGCCGGCGACACAAAGATCGGGCTCATCGCATTCGCCGTCATTGGCCCAGCGGCAGGAATCTGCTCCGCGCCCGCTTGCCGGTCCACCGCAATCATTTTGGTCGGTGTCGATATCGCACAAATTTGGCTCGTCGCACTCGCCATCATTGGCGAATTCGCACGAATTGGGCCCCTCTTGGGCCAGCACCAAAGCCGGCTGGCCGCCCCAAATACACAGCGCTGCCCCCAGCACAGCAATCCAAGACTTTACACGCATGATTTTCTCCCCTCACGCATTGTTAAGCTTTGCTAGCAGGGTTAACGAGCGGTGCCTAGTTCCCTTTTCCCGCGCTGCGAGTGCCGGCCACAAGTGAATTATCTGGAAATTCAACGTGCTGGCGACCAGATGGCTTGTAAGCCGGGTTCTGTTCCCCTCGCGGGGCGGCGGCCATTCATCTGGGACATTCCTCGCGAAATGCCTCGTGCAGCACACCCGGGGCGCGGGCTGGAAACGGCCCCCATGCACCCCCTATTTGGCCTTGCTCCAGGCGGGGTTTACCATGCCGGGGCTGTTGCCAGTCCCGCGGTGGGCTCTTACCCCACCCTTTCACCCTTACCGGTCCCGGGGGCCCGGCGGTCTACTCTCTGTGGCACTTTCCCTCGGCTTGCGCCGGGCGGGCGTTACCCGCCGCCGTGTTTCCATGGAGCCCGGACTTTCCTCACCGCATAAAATGCAGCGCGGCCGCCCAGCCATCTGGTCACAGGCGGGTATATACCCAATGCTTAATGGAATCGAGGCAGGTTAAAGCATGGCGCTATTGGAACAGCAGGCGGGCCGGCACGGTACTGGGCCAGGTAAGCGCGCCTTGCGTCCCGTATGGCGCGCACTTGTGCGTCTGTCTAAGCCCCAGGTGCGGATCGTGTCAGGCGGCATCGCATTTTATGCCCTGTTTTCCATGTTTCCGCTGATTTACCTGACCCTAACGTTGCTGATTGCCGTTTTGCCATCGGAGATTTCGGTGCAGATTGCCGGCTCGATTGAGCAGATGCTGGCCTCCAATGTGGCGCCGCTGGAGGCCGATGAGGTCAACATCATCGCTGGGCTCACCCCCCAGGGGCTCACCCTGCGCGCCGGCGTCGCCATAGTGATCGTGGCCATCACGGCAATTTCCGGCGCCAAGGCCGTCATCACGGGCATTCGCATGATCACCGATGCCGAACGGCGCAGCGGCGTCATCGGCTTTCAGGGGGCCTCATTGGCGATGACCGCCGCGCTTATTCTCCTGGTGTGGACCCTAGGCGCGGCCCAACTTGCCGTCACCGTTTTCCAGCAAGGCCAAGCCGGTGAGGCCGGACGCTTTGCCGGCAATATCGCCGCGATTGCTTCAACCTTGTGGATCACGAAATGGGTGGCGACCTTCGCGGTCTTCTATCTCTTGATCGCTCTCAGCCTCAGGGGACGCGGATTTGGCGCCCGGGCCCTTGCGGCGGGTGCGGCCACAGGCGCCCTGGCTTGGCTCGCCCTCACATGGGCCTTCCAGGTCTACTTGCGTATTTCTGTGCTCGACACGCTTTACGGCGCGTTGGCCTCGGTGGTGGTCGGCTTTCTGTGGCTGATCTTATCGGTCATGGCACTCCTGCTTGGGGCAGCGCTGGCTGCCGAGTGGACGAAGGCCTATGCTGCCCCATCTGCGGCGGAGGCATAAATCGCGCGAACCCTGGCAATCATGTCCAGGCAAGCAGCGTCGGCTTCGCCCGTGACCCGTTCGGGCCGCCAGCGGCGTTGGAAGGCGCGCACCGCCGCCTGGGCCGCCTCGTCGAAGGCCGCTGTGACCGATAGATCGTACCCGATGGCAAGCAGCATGGCCTGCATCCGCTCCACCTCAACGCCCGTATCCCCGGCCCGCAGCGCTGCGCCCCCTTCAGGCGGGCCATCCCGTGTCGGAGCTTCCGGAGGCCACAGGCCCACGCCCTCCTGAGAGAGGCGGCGCCAGGGAAAATGCTCGCCGGGGTCGCGCTTGCGACTGGGCGCAATATCGGAATGGCCAACGATGCGGGTCTGGTCGATGGGCCAGCGCGCCAGGACCGCGCGGCTGAGGCTAATCACAGCCGAAATCTGTACCTCGGGAAAGGGCGTTAGGCGGCCGTTGGCGTCCGGAAAGTCATGGCCGCCATTGACGATTTCGATGCCGATTGAGCGCGAGTTCAGATCCCCCTCCCCCTGCCACCGGGCCACGCCTGCATGCCAAGCGCGCTGCGCTTCGGCGACCATCTGCACGATGACCCCATCTTCGCGCACCAGATAATGGGCCGAGACCTCGCTAGCGGGATCGCATAGCCTGGCCTCCGCGGCCGGCCCGGACTCCATACCGGTATAGTGCAACACCAGCATATCCACCCGATGCCTACGCGCGTTGAAATTGGGGGAGGGCCGGGCCACGAGCCTCATGTGCTCGGCCCGCCGAGTTTCTTGCCCAGGGGCGCCTCGGGCAGCTTTTTGTTTGGCCGCATCGCGATCACCAACACCCCCCCTAAGGAGATCGCGCCGCCGATGAGCAGCTTGAGGCTCGCCGCCTCACCCAGCAGTGCCACGCCGAAGATCACGCCCCAAAGCGGCGTCATCAAGGTCAAGGGGGAGAGCAGCGAAACGTCATATTTCTTGATCAGGGAGTAGAACGCTCCGTGGCCGAAGATCGACACGCCGAGCACTGCAAAACCGGTTGCCGCCCAAACGCCGATGCCACCGCCCGCATAGGCGGCCCATTGGCCCGTCTCGATGACGCCAGAAAGCGCAAACAAGGGGAGAAAAGACAAGGCTCCGACCCAGCCCTGCAGGCGCAAGGCCGACATGGGCGCGATCTGCTTCATCAGTATGCCGCCTGCCGAGCCCACAAACGCCGACACCACCACATAGATCAGCCCAATCGACAGGGAGAACGTCGCCGGGTCGACGGCGATGATCAAACTGCCCGCAAAAGCCAGGATGATCCCCAGGCCCCGGCGCCACCCCACGGTTTCACCCAGAAAGGCCATGCTCATCAGGGTCGAGATTGGAACGCCCAATTGGCCGACCACGGCCACCGATGAGGCCTCGGCGCGCGCCAGCCCCAGGAACAGAAAAGCGAAATGCGCCCCGCCGATGCACATGGCGATGGCAAACAGGCGGCCGAACTGGCGCGGGATCGGCCGCAAAGCCCAGACCAGCACCAAAGCGATGCCGAAGAAGCGCAGCGCCGCAAAGAAGATCGGCGGCACCCCCGCATCGGCCACCACCCAACGCGTCACCACGATGTTCAGGCCCCACACAATGCAGACCATAAAAAGGAGACTAAAGTCGCGAAGCGTCATGCTCTGAGTGATTTCCCCAGTTTTTCCGGGCGCGCTGGCCCTGGCCGATTTACGCGCCTTTTACCCGCAGGCCACTAAAGGACCACCATGTTGCGGCGCCGAGACGCCGACGTTGATGCAGTGGCGCCCCATGTCCAGCCGCGAGGCCCTCCCAACCACCGCCATTCTACGCAGCGGCCTGTCAAAAATTGAGGCGTGCCGACATTGGGCCGCCTCGCCGCGGGGAAAAGCAGTCATGTGGGCCGTGGCGGGCGCCATGTTCCTTGGCGGGCTCGCCGTTTCAGCCAGCGCCCTAGGCCGCTCCGAAATCGGCTTAAGCGCCCCGCCCCTGGCTGCGCTCGCATTGATTTGCATTCCCGTGATGCTCTGCCTCAACGCCATCGAAACAGAATGGGTCGCGCGTTTGTTCCGCCGCAGCTTCGGTTTGTTACCCGCGCTGAAGATCACGATTGCGGCCAGCGCAGCCAATATGCTCCCGCTTCCAGGTGCGGCCGCTGTACGCGTTTTGAGCCTGTCTTCGCTCGATGTGCCGGCCACCAGGGGGACCGGGGCGACGCTCGCCGTTGCAGCGCTGTGGCTCGGCATGTCGCTCCTGGTCGCAGCATCCAGCCTCGCCGTTGGCCACCGTTTGCTTGCCATTGGTGCCGCTTTGCTGGGCCTGGCATGCCTGTCCATCGCCCTGGCGGGTTTGGCCCATCTGGCCAGCAACCGGGCTGCCATCGCCGTTTTGGCCGGTGTAAAACTGGCGCTCACACTGGTTTCGGTCGTGCGCCTCATGCTCTGCTTTGCTGCCCTCGGTGCGCCGATCAACATTGAGGCCGCATGCGTTTTCGCCCTGGCTGGTGTGCTCGGCTCCGCAGCCTCAGTCTTCCCGGCCGGGTTGGGGGTGCGCGAAGGTGTGGCCGCGGCGCTTGCGCCTCTCGTAGGCGTATCGAGCGCCCTTGCATTTTTGGCAACGGCCTTAGACCGGCTCGTCGCTATGGCGGTCTTGTTTAGCCTGTCGCTCGTATCGGGGGTCGGTGCCCTCAGAGCTGGCCCCAAAGAAGGAATTGAGCATGGATAAGGATCTCGCTTTCGTCGTCTCTGGCGGACGCACCGGAACCACGTTCTTCGGAAACAATCTGTCGCGCTTCATCCCCGATGCGTTTTCGGTCCACGAGCCAGATGTAGTCACCCAAAAAAGCCGGCGGCTTCTCATGAAGCGGATCGGCGATTTCGGCCTCTGGCACATGATCCTTGGCCGAGCGCTCGGCCAAACCGGAATTCGGCTCCTCGCTGAGAAGCGCCTTACAGGCACAGGGGACCATGACGCGCTTGTGGCCGCCATCCATGCGCACCGAGACCGGTACTTTTCCCGCCTGGACAAGCCGCTCATCGTGGAAAGCTACTCCCAATGGTTTGGGGTCCTTCCCCAGCTGCGGGCGGCCTATCCCAACGCAAAGATTGTTGCCATCGTGCGTGACCCGCGCGATTGGGTGGTGTCTTGGCTAAACCATGGCGGGCGCCACACCCGCGGTGATTTCGTCACTGCCTTCGTCCATAGGCGCCTGACGCCGGACCTCGTCGGCGACACAGCCTGGGCGGGTCAATGGGACGAGATGGACGCCTTCGCCAAGCTGTGTTGGGACTGGAAGCTCATCAACACTGCGCTTGCAGATTTCGCCAAGACTGACACCCAAACCAGGCTGTACAAGTTTGAAGACCTCTTCGGCACCGAAGACGACAGCCAAATCCGCGATCTGATCGACTTTGTCGCCGACCATGGCGCCCGGCGTTACCCGGCCCGGTTTGACCGCGCTCTTTGGGGCCAAAAGGTCAATGCCCGCGGTGATAAGGTGGCGCGTTGGCAAGCCTGGTCGCCCGGGCAAGCGGCCACGCTAAAAGCCCATTGCGGACCGCTGATGGAGCAGTTCGGCTATGGCCAGGAAGCGCCTTGGAGCGACCTACTGGCCGCCTAGGCGCCGGTCTTGCTTTGAAGCTCGGCAAGCTGGTCGCGAATCTCGCGCTCTGGGAACCGCCCAGCCGGGCTTGCGGCGCTGCGCCGGGCCTCCGCATCGTCTAAGCGGCGCACGCGCTCCAGCGTGAGCTCGATCAATTGCCGGTTATAGGCGACCAGGTCGGCGATCATGGCGAACATGGCCGTCAGCACACCCATGAGAAGGAGGACCCCGCCCAGCACCAGCGATTGCACCATGCCTGCCCCGTCGCCCATGGCATAGCTTGCGACGAAGCGGATCACGGGCACCAGGCCCACGGCGATCAGCGCAAGGCCCAGCCACAGGAACAGCTTCATCGGCTCATACATGGCGTAGACGCGCACCATGGTTTGGCTCGAGCGAAGGAGAAACTGCGGCATGGAGCGGAAGAGGCGCGAGGGGCGCTCAACGCGGTTGGTGCGCACGGGCACACTCGCAATGGTCAGGCGTTTCTTCCCGGCCTGGATCAAGGTCTCTGTTGTGTAGGAAAAGCTCGATCTCACCGTAAGCGCCCTGGCGGCATCGGCTGAGAATGCGCGGAACCCGCTGACCGCATCGCGCACATCGGTTTCGGCCATCTGGCTCACAAACGCCGTGCCGAGGCGCTGAAGCCGCTTTTTAAGCGGCGAAAAATGGGCGATCTCTTTGGTGCGCCGATCGCCGACCACCAGGTCAGCGCGCCCCGACACAACCGGCGCAACGAGGGCGGCGATGTCCGCGCCGCGATATTGATTGTCGCCATCGGTGTTCACGATGATGTCGGCGCCCAGGGCCAGGCAGGCGTCGAGGCCGCGCTGGAAACTGTAGGCCAGTCCCTTGTTCACCGGGTTTGAGATCACATGATCGGCGCCGTGGGCGCGGGCGACCTCTGCCGTGCCGTCCATTGATCCGTCATCGATGATAAGGATTTCAACCCGATCGATACCCGGCAGGGCGCGCGGGATGTCAGCCAGCGTCTGGGGCAGGGTTTCGGCCTCATTCAGGCACGGTATCTGGACGATGAGCTTGGTCATGGGCCCGGGACTTTCGTTTGGAGAGCGCCAACTTCGCGGCAAACTCCGCAGAAAGCGTTAAGATTGGCGCCGCCGTCGCGCCCAGTGCTCGGGCCCGGTTAAGCCCCTGTTGAAAGCTTTGTTCTACACCTCGAGCAAAAGTAAAAAGCGTCGGATGATGGTGAATGACTGAGCGCGTGGCACAGGGTGAGTGGAGCGTCACGCGGCGCCAATCCCTCGTGCGCGAGCGCGCCGAAATCGACCTGCGCCTCGTCGGCGCCCTCCTCCTAATTGCAGCTGCGGCCACGCTCTTGCGGCCGCCCTATGCCTTTTCGATCGACGACATGATCTATGTCGAGATGGCGCGCGCCATCTGGGAAAACGGCGCCTTGCATATCGCAGAACGCGGCGGTGTGACCGGCTCGCCGGAGCTGATCATCAAACTGACCCATGCCATGGATGGGCGGGTGTATCCCCAGTATCCCGCCTTTTACGGCGTGGTCGCTGCGCCCTTTTATGGTCTGGCCGGGGTGCGCGGGCTCGTCTTCCTAAACATGGCAAGCCTGTTTGCCGTCCTGTGGCTGAGCCAGCGGATCGTGCGACATCTTTATGGTGTCGCCTTGGACAGGCGCTTTGTTGCCGGACTGCTGGCCGCGGCCACGTTCCTGCCGGTTTACGGCCTTGGAATCTGGCCGCATATGCTTGGTCTGGCCTTTGTGATGGCGGGCGTTGAGCGGGCCACCTCCCACCTTTCGGACCGGTCGAGCCCAGATCCCCTGCGCCTCATCCTTTCAGGCCTGTGGTTTGGCGCGGCCATGACCGTGCGTGTGGACTCGTTTCTGCCCGCCCTTGCAACGGTGTTCTGGCTGGCGCTCTTCGGCGCGCCGACGCGCAGGGCGGGCCCGGTTTGGATGATCTTCGGCATGCTGCCTTTCTTGGCTATGGCGAGCCTGCTGAACCTTGAGAAATTCGGCGTCTTCACTCCGATTACCTATGGACCAAAAACCGGCAGCGACGGCGTTGCGAACTACCTGCCCCATTTTGTTGCCGCCGGAGGCGCCTTGCTGGCCGCGATCTGGCTGAACCCGGCCGGGGCAAGGGCGAGTGTCTTGTTCGCGAAGCTGAAATCGACCCCTGCGATCCTCGCGGTCTTGTCGGCTTTGGGGGCTGTGGTTTGGGCTGTGCCTGACCTGCGCGCCATCGCCTGGAACGCAGTGGTCCTGGTCGGCGACTTGCAATTGATGGATCAAGACCAAATCAGCGGCGCCACCGAGCGCGGGACAGACGGCCTCATCTCAATTCTAGGCGTTCACAAAAAGGCGCTCCTCCAATCAGTGCCCTGGTTTGTGCTGTCCGCGGTTGCCCTCGGCGGGCTTCTATTTGGCCAACGCGTCGCGGCCCGGGGCCTTTGCTTCCTGGTGAGCGCCGCGGTGATCGGCTTCTACAGCCTTACCCAGTGGCACGGCGGTTACAGCCATAATATGCGCTACTTTCTGCCTGCGCTTCCATTTCTTGCAATCTTGTCGGTGGACGGGCTGACGAGTTTGTGCCGCGGCGTGAGCGCGCGCCAGCGCCGGGCGGGACTGACCTCCGGGGGGATTATGGGTGTGTTGACGATTGCCACTGTTTGGCTCAGCGCCCTGCCGAGCGGCGTGACGTTTCTTTATCCCACGCTTTGCATCGCCGGCGCTGTCTTGCTGACAAGCTTCGCCCTCTCAGCCGCGCGCCGGCAACCTTGGCTGAAGCGGGCGTGGCTGATCACAGCGGGCGCTGCAATCTCTATGGCCAGCCTGGCGAGCCTGGCCGACCTTTGGGGCCAGTTCGAGCGCACAGGTGAGTTTGGCGCGCTCACTGAAACAGCCGCCCGCACGATTCCGCCGCGGTCCCTGGTGGTCACCGACATTGAAGAGCACTTCCTGAAATCTCCGGCCGCGGGTGTGCATTTGGTCTCTGCATCAAGGAATGACGGACAAGTTGCCCGGGCGGCACTGGCGGCATTCCGCGCCGAAGGGCGATGCGTCTACGTCCACACAGCTGACACCTACGAAAGGCTTGCCCTTGACGGCGATTGGGTGCGCGTGCGCCTACCAGGGCTGCAATCGGAACGGGCCGAACTCGTCCAGCCGCGCCACCAATCGGTGCGCTGCGCCCTTGATCCGCAGTAGGCGCCTGCCTCACATGGATGGGATTGGCGTATCCACGTCGAGCGGCGTTTCGGTGCCCGGCTTGCCGGCGCGCCGCCCGTAGCCATGCTTCTTAAGCAGGCCGCGCAATTGGTGATAGGTCAGGCCCAGGCTTTCTGCGGTGCGCCCCTGGTGCCCGCCATGGGCGGCCAGGGCGTCATCCAGAAGCTGCATTTCATAGGTGGCAACAGAAGTCTCAAAATCCGCGTCGGGCGCACTCTGCGGCGGCGCTGGGCGCTCTCCCGGCGGCGGGCTTGCGGCGGCAGGCGCCCCACTAGGTCGCCACGGCGAGGCAAATGGGTCCAGAGCCGCAGGGTCAAACCGCACAGGCTCGCCCGGCGAGGTCACCATGGAGCGGTGGGCCAAACGCTGGGCGAAATTGCGCAGCTCGCGTACATTTCCCGGCCAGCCATGGGTGTCGATGGCGGCCACTGCGCTTGGGGCGAATCCGGGAAAGTCCTCTCCCATCTCAATCGCCATACGCCGGGCAAAAAAGTCAGCGAGTAGAGACGCATCGCCGGCCCGCGCGCGCAAGGGCGGAAGCGTAATCACATCGAAGGCGAGCCGATCCAGAAGGTCGGCGCGAAAGTCGCCGGAGCCAACCATCCCGGGCAGGTCGCCATTTGTGGCGGCGATCACACGAACATCGGTGGACAGCACGCGCTCCCCGCCGAGGCGCTGATACTCGCCGTATTCAACAACGCGGAGCAGCTTTTCCTGGACCCTCTGGCTGGCCGTTGCGATTTCGTCGAGGAAGAGCGTGCCGCCATCGGCCAGTTCAAACCGTCCTGCGCGCCGGTCTGTAGCGCCGGTGAAAGCGCCGCGCTCATGGCCAAACAGCTCGCTGTCCAACAGGTCTTCTGAAAGCGCCGCGCAATTGACTTTGACAAACGGCCCCTCCCATCGCCGAGAGAGGAAGTGAAGACGCTCACCAATCAGCTCTTTGCCCGTCCCGCGCTCGCCGATCACGAGCAATGGACGGTCCAATGGGGCAACGCGAGAGGCATGCTCCAAGGCCTCCAGCCACGCCGGGCTTTCTCCGATAAGCTGAGGGGTCTCCACCATATTTGACAATATAGACGATTTTAGTTGGTCAATTCAATCATATAATTGAGTATTATGCCTAATACCTTACTGAAGACACTGGTTAATCAGAAAAATTCCTTCATATAAACAACGTGATAAGGCCTTAAGGCAAGTTTGGCACGGTCTTTGAAACCACTCAACCACGCCCAGGCCGGTAGGGGCCGCCAACACGATGAGGAGACCTACGAGGAAGATGACCAATTACGATGACACCCCCCGCGCAAGCACCCAGTCCGGCCGGTTCGGTCGCTGGTTGTCAACGCGCCCCGCAGAGACCTGGATGTTCTTTGCTGCAGGCGTCTTGCTTGGCGGCTTCATCTTGTAGCAGCGGCCCTGCCGTGACCTCGTTTAACCTCTGAAAGGAGACAGAAAATGGGATTATTTTCCCGCTTCGGTGACATTATAAATTCCAACATCAATGCCATGTTGGACAGTGCTGAGAACCCTGAAAAGATCGCTCGGCTGATCATCCAGGAAATGGAAGACACGCTGGTGGAGGTGCGCACCGCCGCCGCCCGGGCCATGGCCGACAAGAAGGAAATGGAACGCGAGATTACGCACTATTCGGCGCTCCAAGAAGACTGGAATGCAAAAGCCGAGCTCGCCATCGACAAGGGCCGTGAAGATCTCGCTCGGGGCGCCTTGCTGGCCAAGCAGAAAGCCGAAGGTGAAATCGCGCGCCGCCAGGAGGCCATGACGGCCGCCGATGAGGCGTTTCACAAGCGCCAGGACGATTTGGCCAAGCTGCAGGAAAAGCTGTCTGAGGCCAAGGCCAAGCACCGGGCCCTGATGATGCGCCGCGACGCCGCCGAACAGCGTATCCGGATGCGCACCCAGACCCATGACGG
Organism: Pseudomonadota bacterium; assembly: GCA_038747245.1. GTDB lineage: Bacteria > Pseudomonadota > Alphaproteobacteria > Caulobacterales > Hyphomonadaceae > UBA5336. Next base: position 186,894 of record JBCDJY010000004.1, read on the forward strand.
AAAAGTCGATGAGGCCCTGGCCCGCTACGCCAATATCGAGCGCAAGGTCGATGAAATGGAGGCCTATGCCGACCAGATCAAAGGCAACGAGCCGACCCTTGAGGCCGAGTTTGCCGCGCTTGAGCGCAATGAAGCCGTCGAGGCGGAGCTCGAAGCGCTGAAAGCAAAGCGCAATGGCTCAAAGCCGAAGGCGGTAAAAGGCAGCAAGGGAGCTGAATGATGTGGATGCCGTTTGCAATTTTGGGCGCCATTATGGCGGTCCTTACTGCACCGGGCCTGATTGCCCAGCATTTGGACGCGCGGCGCGCCCAGCGCACCCCGCCGGAGGCATAGTCGATGATTGACTGGCTTCCATTCTTTGCCATCGCCGCGATCTTCATCGGCCTTCCGGGGATCATCCTTCACTATGTGACCGAGTGGCGGAAGCTTAAGAGCCTGAAACCAGACGATGAGCGCATGCTTGAAGATCTGTGGCGCTCGGCAAAGCGCATGGAGCGCCGCATTGAAGCGCTCGAAACCCTGATCGACGGTGAGGGCGCCAACCGCGCTAAGGCCGACGACACCTTCCAGAGGAGATACGACCAATGACCCGGGATTATACCGGCTCGCCGAACCCAACCCAGCTCAAGCGCTCGCGCACCAATAAGGTTTGGGCCGGCGTGTGCGGCGGCATCGCTGAGCGCTTTGGATGGGACCCGGTCCTGGTCCGCGCCCTGTTCGTCCTAAGCTTTTTCTTTTTCTTCGGACCGATCATCTTCCTCATCTACTTCGTTTTGTGGATGGTGATCCCAGCGCGCGGCGCTGCTGACGATCGCACGTTCCGCACCCCCGAGGAGCAGGAATTCTGGCGCGGCGTTTCCGACCGGCCCGCAGCGACCTTCTCGAACATGAAATACACGTTTCGGGACCTCGACGACCGGCTGCAACGCCTGGAGCAATCGGTCACCTCTGAGGAGTGGCGCCTGCGCAAGGAGTTCCGCGACCTGGAACGCTGAGGCCGGCACGCAAACCAAGGCGGCAGGCCCGCCCATCGCCATAATCACGCATAACTGCGCAACTTGAAGCAAGAAGGACCAAGACCATGCGCAAGGGGAAACTCCACCGCTACCAAGGCCCCATCGGCCTGCTGGCTGCCCTCTTCATCCTCGCCGTATTCGCGGTCGCATCAACCACAAGCGGGCTCCACATCACCGCTGGCGACGTGGCCGTTACCATGGATGTTTCAGCCGAAAAGGGCCTGCATCTCAAATTCGGGCGGGCGAACAATGCTTAAAGCCGGCCGGGCAGCGGCGCGCCTGCCCCGCCTGGCCCTCTCCCAGCGCGGCCAGGCGAGCCCGGCTTCGCGCCGCGCTATTCCGCCGGCGGCGCGGCCGGGATCACCGACACGAATTGCCGGTTTCCGGACTTGCGCCTGAACTGCACATGGCCCTCGACCAGAGCAAAAAGTGTGTGGTCTTTCCCGATCCCCACATTCTGCCCAGGATAGGTTTTAGTGCCCCGCTGGCGCAGGATGATGTTACCGGCAACAACGTGCTCGCCGCCGTATTTCTTCACACCCAGATATTTCGGATTTGAGTCGCGGCCGTTCTTGGACGAGCCACCTGATTTCTTATGGGCCATCTCGCTGCCTCCTGCGTTTAAGCGCGCCGGGCTCTGCCGGGCTAGGTATCGTCTGAAAATGCCTTGGCTTGACTGACCCAATCGTCGCGCTCAACGCGCCCGGGGAAGCTCATTTCCTCTTCCAAATCGGTGATCTGGTCGCTGGTCAGCGCGGCGACTTGCCAGAAATGGAAGATGCCCGCCTGGTTGAGTTTGCCCTCGAGCACTTTGCCCACACCCTTGATCTTTTTCAGATCGTCGGCCTCACCTTGGGGGCCGGACAAGCGGCCGCGGGCATCCATGGCGCCCGTGTCCGCCATGGCGGGGGCCGGGGCCGCGTCGCCTGCGGGCGCCTTAGCCGGTGCGGGGCTGGCCTTGCGGGGTTTTTTCTTTTTCGGCGCTGCGGCGCCATCGGCCAGGATTGAAGTAATGTTCACCACCGTTTCCAATTGCCGGTGGCCTTTCTTGCGCCGGTAGGTGTTGCGCTGGCGCTTTTTGTAAATCATCACCTTGTCGCCTTTGCGCTGCTCGGCGATCTCGCCGACCACGCTGGCCCCTGCGACGGTGGGCGCGCCTATATTGACCGCATCGCCGCCGCCAATCATCAGGACCGATCCGAAGGTCACATCATCGCCGGGTGCGCCGGCGACCTTCTCGACCACGATCTGGTCGCCCTCGGCGACTGTGAACTGTTTGCCGCCCGCTTTAATAACCGCGAACATTGCGCGCCCCTTTGCATACGTGCCGCACGCCAGGCGCCCTGTGTGCGGAAAACAAGAAAAGGCCGGGGCAAACACGCCCGCGACCCGAGCGGCGGATAAACACGAAGGTCCTGCCTGTGTCAAACGCCCGGGCGCATACAGCCCACCGCAACCGGCTTGAATTCGCCTTCCCCCCAGAGTAGGCCCTGCTGCGACCGCGGAGAGGTGCCGGAGTGGTCGAACGGGGCGGTCTCGAAAACCGTTGTGCGCGCGAGCGCACCCAGGGTTCGAATCCCTGTCTCTCCGCCAGTTTCCAGAAAAGCTGAATGGAAACAATGCCAAGCTTGTGTCACATGACGCGCAGGCGGAGAGTGTGACAATTGGGTGTGACAGTGACACCCTGAAAGATGCCCGATGAGCGGGCGAACGCACTCCTATTTAGCGAGGCGTGGCGCAGTGTACTACGTCCGACTACCCATTCCCCGCGACCTGCAAACTCTCTTCGGTCGATCCGATATCAGGAAATCGCTCAACACGCACTGTTCCCGAGCCGCGATACCCCTCGTGAAGCGAGCAGCGTTCAACTTTGATCGTCTATGCCATAGGCTCCGATCCATGCCGGAAATGACGAAGATTGATGTTGATGAACTTACCCGCCAATTCTTCTCTCAATTGGCTGGCTCGCACTCGGTTAAGAAAACCGTGCCTTCTCATGCTCAATACGATTGGGACGACTGGGACGCGATAAGCGAGGAAACACTTGAGGCGATGCTGGTTTCGGGCAGCTATGACAAGAGTATCGAAAAGGATGCGCAGGCACTGATCGCACCACTCCATATCAAGCTAGAGGCGCTTTCGGATAACGAGCGGCTCAAACTGCTGGAGGGCGTCACCAGGGTTCGAAGGGAGATGATCAGCTACGCCGCCCACCGGCGGAAAACCTTGTTCGGCGGGTATACGGTTTCAGATGACGTGCTCGGGCAGATCGGCGTGCAGCTAGCTTCAGGATCAACATCTTCGCAACCCCTGCCCTCCCCATCTCTTTCTGACCATGGTCGGACCGTCGGTCACCTCGTCCAGCTCTATTTCTCCGAACACGAGGGAAAGTGGAAAAATACTGTAAGAGACGAGAAGCGATTGCCGTTTAAGTGGTTCATCGAACTTGTAGGTTCGGAAAGGAACGTGCGGGATATCGGTTACCAGGATATTTTGTTGCTGCGGGCAAAGTTCGAGAACTTGCGATTGCAGGCGCCTGCGAGTGCTACTTTGGAAGACGCGCAAGCAAAAGCGCCACATGAGCGAGTGAGTCCAAAGACTGCGAACAAGAAACTCGCCACCATAAAGACGTTTCTACGTTGGTTGCGCAAGTTGGGCGAAATCGAAGTTGTCCCGGCTGATCAAATCGGGATTGATGTTCCGCCAATACCGGTCACGAAGGCAAGGCGCGATTTCGAGCCATCCGAATATGATCAGCTCTTTTCATCGGCGCTCTTCACGGGTTTCAAAAACACTAAGCGGCGATATCTGCCTGGCGATCAGCTAAATCTTGATGATGACTATTGGATGCCCTTGGTGCTGGCCTATAGCGGCATGCGAATATCAGAGCCGCTTCAAGTTGCCGCCGAGGACGTCTGCATCGACACCGAATTCCCTCACTTTCGGTTGGATGGTTCGGAAATCAAACTGAAATCGGTGGCAGCGACTAGATTGGTACCAATCCACCCTGATCTTATTGACTTTGGATTCTTGGATTTCGTGAAATCGAAGCAGGCGACAGCGCCTGAGATGCGATTGATGAGCGCTATCGTATCGAAGGATGAAGTCGGCAACTACTATTCAAAGAAGATCGGGAGATATCTGGACCGCGTTGGCTTGGATGATCCGAGGATTGTAGCGCACAGTTTTCGACACACATTTATCTCTGCAATGAGGAACGCAGGAGTTCCTGAAAGCGACCGGAAGTTCATGATGGGTCATAGCGACAGTTCGGTCGCCCACAACTACGGCTCGCCGACGAAGATTTCCGTTCTTTATCAATGGGCAGCCAAGGTCGATCTTGGGCTCTCTGCCGGGACCCGGAAACGGTTAGTACAGAATGCTATGGCGCTGTCCAAGTGATGCTAGCTTCACTCCGGCATGGGCTGACAATGGGCGCGACCGGATGATAAATCACGTGGACATCACCTACATCGACCTGTCCGCCAGACTCCGGTCTGGGAGTATCAAGTTTGCTGGCCACAAGGGTTATAAGGGCTTCGGCAAGCTAACCTGCGGGACAGGCAAGCGGATGAAGCGTGAAGACAGGGTGTTCTTCGCTTCGAAAGCAGAAGCGATTGCGGCGGGTTATCCCCCCTGTGGTAATTGTATGCGTAGTGCGCGGTGAGGTGATCGGTGCCTAGGCGGGCAATTGATCAGGTCACTCGCTCACACATCGATAGAGGGACGAGGGACCGACGATGCGGCGCTATAGATTTTCGACCGGTGCCAGTGAAGCTAGTTGCAGCTTCATCCCTGAAGGAGACTTAAGCCGCGAGGTCAGAAGTCCCAAGGCGCGACCATAACTTAGACCTTGGGAGTGCCAACGGTGGGCGAAAAAAAGGGACCGCATGAATAGTAATAGGAATAATTTGCTGTTGAAATTGTAAAAAATGATGCTATGGTCTTTTTCATCTTGAGGAGTCATGCGCTGTGCCTGCACCAAACGAAGACGACGTAAAACGGGTCTTGGAACCTTACTCTGGCATCATCGTATCGATCATGCGTAGGGCATGGGAGGACTGGCTGAATAGTGGCTACGCTGCTACATGGGAATTCGCACGCGCACGCGCGAACTATATCTCGGCTCAGATGGCGTTCTATGCTCGCGAGGCGTTCGAGGACGAGCCGGGCATCTACATCGTCGAGAAGGACGAAACCTTGAAGTTTCTCGCCGACGATCGCGTCGTTTTCCGCCTGAAGAAAGCGGACGAAGCAGGATTGACGGCGAACATCCCGACACAGCAGGTACTTGCCTATCACGACCACGATCAAAACATGTTGGGTTTGCCGGAGGTCCAGCGGGTCGACGCTGTCTATATTCTCAACACTTTAGAAACCGACATTCATGATATCTTCGTTGTTGCCCGCGACGGGAAACAACTTGCATGGACATACAGCCTGCTTGATGGCGCGGAAGGGGTGGTAGCCCTTCCTCTGCCAGAGGCCTCGCCGCCTGATGTGGCGCCAGGACGCCGGCTGGTACGGGCGAAAGCCCTTGGGAAGGACGCGGAAACGAAGCCGCGGAAGTAATATGGTGCACAAGTTCAACGATAGTCTGATGCGGATCGCGCGTCAGGCCCGAGGGTGGAGTCAAACAGAGCTGTCCCGACAATCGGGTGTTTCTCAAGGCTATCTGTCGAAGCTTGAAAACGGCATGATCGACCCGCACGACGATGTTGTCGATAAACTGTCAAGAACACTCGCATTTCCCAAAACGTACTTCTTTGAGCCAGACCATATCAGCGGCTTACCGGTCAGTGTTCATTCCATGTATCGCAAGAAGGCGAGCGTTGGCCAACGAGCGCAAGAGCGGCTTGAAGCCGAAATCAATATTCGGTTGATGCATATCCGGCGACTACTGAAAGCCGTCGAGTTTGACAGAGAACTTGAACTGCCATCATTCGAACTTGAAGAATTCGACATGGAGCCGGAGCAAATCGCGGCGCTTCTACGTCGGACATGGGAAGTCCCCAGCGGTCCATTAAAAAGTCTGATCGGATGGATGGAACGCGCCGGAATCATAATCTTTCATGCTGATTTCGATGGGCTTGCGGTGGATGGCGTCACCGTTCGGCAACCTGGTTTGCCGCCTTGCGTCTTTCTAAATAGAGGTCAGCCTGCGGACCGACAACGCTTCACGCTTGCGCATGAGCTGGGCCACATCATCATGCACCGCATTCCATCGCCATCCATGGAAGACGAAGCCAACGCCTTTGCGTCGGCATTATTGATGCCTGTGCACGATATTAAGCGAGCACTTGGTAAAAAAGTCACGATTCAAAAGCTTGCAGTGCTAAAGCCAGTCTGGCGCGTTTCGATGAATGCTCTTTTGTATCGGGCAAAGACAGTTGGTGCCGTCACGCCAAATCAAGCGCAATATCTCTGGCGTCAAATGAGTGCGCTGGGATATCGCCGAGCCGAGCCACCTGAGCTGGCCTTTCAACCTGAAGAAGCGTCGATATTGTCGGAGCTTTTGCGCGTTCACGTGGAAGATCTGCGATACAGTACTGAGGATCTTTGCGCCTCGCTGCATGTCTATGAAGCTGACTTGAAGCGCATTCATGGCCTGCCAGAAAAATCCGGCGCGCCGCACTTGCGCGTCATTAAGTGAGCGCGAGGGACGAGGAGCTCTTGGCCGGTTTAGAACGTTCTAGGCCCGCAACCCTACGTCTCCTTCTGCGCCCGTTCCAGCCGGCAGCCGTTGCTACAGCATTCGGCTCAAATTCGCCGAAGATGGTCTTTGGTGTTGCCCGCACCGTACGACCGGAAACCAGCGAAATCCGGCCCGTAGCTGCACAGCTTAGTGCAAGGGGGGACACCACACCGGCGATTCTTCAGGTACCCCTACCAGACACTGTCAGATCAGGTTTGCAGCGAGCATTAGCGCCTGCCGAGCTTTCTGATTTTTCGCGCACTTGAACTCGCCTCATCTTTTCCCCTAATAAAAGGTTAACAAGAATGTGGGGGTGTCATGGCGCTGGCTTTAGGGATTGTCTTTCTTGTGGTTGCCCCCTTGCTTGGCTTTTCGGTGCTAGCGTTTCGACTGAAACATAAAGCGAAACTCCATCGGGAGCGGATAAGTCGCTGTTCCGAAGAGGCTCTTGTGTCATCAGGGAGACTTCAGGAAGTGCAAGTGCAAACTGCCGAGGCCCAAGCAATATTGCGGGGCGTTTTCGAAGACCGGCCTGCTGCAGCTTAGCCTGATGCCGAACAGGGCAGATGAGATGTCTGGGGGATAGATGACATCGATTAGTGAACAAGAGCGCGGAGCGATCCTTCAGGCACTTCAAGCTGGCGTTGTTCCAAAGCGTGGTCTCCAACACATCCAGGTCGGTCGCGCCCGAGAAGTCGAGCAGGTCGTGAAGGATTTTCGGCGCGGTGAAGCGGGTGGAAGCGTATTTCGGATTTTTACGGGTCCCTATGGCTCGGGCAAGACATTCTTCCTTGAGCTGGCGCGCCAGGTTGCGCTCAAGCTCGGCTTCTTTGTTCTGCAGGCCGACTTGGCCCCTGATCGGCGCATATTTGGCGCAAAGGGCGTCGCTAGATCGCTTATGCAAGAACTCGGAAAGAACGCCGCGATTGACGGGCATGAAGGCCTTTCAGCATGGCAGCAACTGTTTGAAAGGCTTATGGACCGAGCGAAGGCTGAAGGCTCGGGCCGGTCGCTGCGAAAGGACGTCAACGACCTGACCGAGCGTCTGCAGGAAGGTGTTGGGGGTTATGACTTTACCACCGTCGTGCGGGGCTATGTCGAAGCCTATGAGACCAGCGAAAAATCGAAAATGGACGCGGCCCTGCGCTGGTTAAGAGCGGAGTATGGCACCAAGACCGAAGCCAGGGCGGAACTTGATATTCGTGCCATTGTTAATGATGACAGCATCTACGATCACTGGAAGAATCTGAACGCCCTCGCATTGCTTGCTGGCTTCAAGGGCGTCTTCGTGTGCCTGGATGAGCTCGTGAACATCTACAAGATGCCGACTGCCAGGAGCCGGGAGCAGAACTACGAACAGATACTGCGTATCCAGAACGATCTTGATCAGTCAGCGGTACCGGGAATGGTTGTCTACCTTGGTGGGACACCCGAATTTGTATCCGATCCGCGACGCGGCTGCTATTCTTATGACGCGCTCAAAGGTCGGCTTGCCCCTAATCCGTTTGCGAAAGATGGGTTGGTCGATTTCTCAGGTCCCGTGGTGCCCCTCGAAGCCCTGACGCGGGAGGACTATCTAGTCCTGCTCGACAATATCCGAAAAGTGGTGTCCCCCGATGGCAATCCTGACGCGGTGATCGATAAGGATGGCTTGCGGGCCTTCATGGGCCATTGCGAAAGCCGCATTGGTGCGCAGTATTTTCAGACACCGCGGGAGAGCGTGAAGCAATTCGTACAACTGCTTTCAGCGTTGTCGCAGAATCCGGCGACTCGCTGGCAGGATCTGCTACCAAGCGTTGATGTGGAGGAAGACCGAGGCGCAGAGAACGACAAACCCTCTGATGATCTTTCAGAGTTTTCTCTTTGAGTGAGGCGTTCGAAGCACTGGCACCCAAGGTCCAGCGCTGGGTCTATGATCAAGGATGGCAAACACTCCGACCAGTCCAGGAACAAGCCATCCCACCAATCATGGCTGGCGGCGACATTATTGTGGCTGCGCCCACGGCAGGAGGGAAGACTGAAGCCGCATTCCTTCCCTGCATCTCTCGACTGTTGCTGCGCGAATCTCACGGGTCAGGCATTCGCGGCATGTATGTCGGTCCGATCAAGGCGCTGATCAATGACCAGTTCGGTCGACTCGAATTCATGTGCCGCGATTTGGATATCCCCATCTTCAAGTGGCACGGAGATGTCGGGCAGGCCCACAAAAACAAGGCGCGGAGCTCGTCGAACAGTATCGTCCTGATCACGCCAGAATCCATCGAAGCGCAGTTTGTCAGGCGCGGCCATGAGGTTCGAGGCCTGTTTGGATCGCTTGATTTCGTAGTCATCGACGAGTTGCACGCTCTGATCGGCAGTGACCGCGGTGTTCAGCTGGCCTCGCTGCTCTCGCGCATCGAACGCCTGGCCAAAAGGAAGATTGACCGGATTGGCCTGTCGGCGACGCTAGGCGACATGCGCCTTGCCGCAGCTGCGCTTCGGCCGGAAGCGCCTGAGCAGGTCAAAATCGTCGAGGCCGACAGCAAAAGCACGATCCAGCCCTCTATGAGGGGCTATGTCCAGAAAACCCATCTCCAGGACGAGGGAGAAGGTCTTTCGGCCGAGGAGAAGAAAGCGCTCAGACTGAGAGCGCAGAGTGTTGTTCGCGCTCAGATTGCCGGGGACGTTCTCTCAGAACTCGACGACTATGAAAGGCAAGCAGATAGAGAGGCACCTAGGCTGTTGGTTTTCCCAAGAAGCCGGAGCGAAGTGGAAGAACTCACAAACGCAATGCGAGAGGCCTGCGAAAAGGCCGGTCGTGATCCTGCCTTCTTCGCTCACCACGGCAACTTGTCCAAATCACACCGCGAATGGGTCGAGGAGCGGCTCAAAGCAGGCCTGCACGGCACATGCGTGATGGCGACTTCAACCCTCGAACTGGGTATCGATATCGGCTTGGTGAAAGCCGTCACGCAGGTCGGAGCGCCCCTATCAGTTGCGGCACTTCGCCAACGAGTCGGTCGGTCTGGCCGGCGAGACGGTGAGCCAGCGATCCTCAACATGGCAACGGTGGAAGGCGAGTTGTCACCAGACCTCGGGCTCATGGAGAGCCTGCGCGCGAACACGATCCAGATGATCGCAATGTTCCAGCTGATGACGGCCAGGTGGTGCGAACCGCCCGTGGTCAAAGAAGCGTCCTTGTCTGTGCTTGTTCAGCAAGTTCTTTCGGTCCTTGCAGAACGCGGTGCGATACGCGCGGCCGACTTGTTTCACGAGCTTTGCGGACCGGGTCCGTTCCAGTCGGTGAGCAAAGAACACTTCGCCGAAATTCTTCGTGCCATGGGTCGTGAGGAAACGGCACTTGTGATGCAGTCGCGGGATGATGGCAGCCTTCTGCTTGGTGCGACCGGAGAAAAGCTCGCGTCCAGTGTCCAGATTTACACCGTGTTTGAGACTCGAAAGGAGTACAGAGTCCTGCACGAGGCCAAGGAACTTGGCCGAATACCGATCAACTATCCCGTCGCCAAGGGCGACAATGTGATCTGGCAAGGCCGCCCCTGGCATATTGACGAGATTGACGAGGACTCCCTCAGCCTCAGGGTCAAGCCAGCAAAGGCTGGAACAGCACCGCGGTTCGGCGGTGGCATTGGCGGCATGCACCGCCGCGTTGCAGAGGCCATGCGCGATGTCTGGCTATCGGAGAGGGGGCCAACATTCCTCGACGGCCCAGCGCAACAATTGCTCTCCGAGGGGCGCGCCAGATTTCGTGATATGATGCTGGACCGCACGAGCATTGTAGAAGTGGGCGCGTCAGAGACGGCGCTTTTCCCATGGATCGGTTGGAACGGGCTTGCAACCCTGTCCATCGCGTTAAAGCAATCCGGAGTTGAGAACACGGTCCAAGGCGTTGCGATTGTCGCCAAGAGTTCGCCAGACCATATTCAAGCGACTTTGGACGTGCTCGAAGCGAAAGACGACATCGAGCCCAGCTCGATCGCCGTGGACATGACGCCGTATCGGCGAGCGAAATACGACTTCGCGCTGACCGATGGTCTCCTGATAGAAGCCATCGCAACGGATATTGTCGATCTGGATGAGGCAAGACTTGGCGCTGAACGCCTTCTCTCAGCCTGAGCACTTCACGCGGCAAAAATCGCCGCCAGCACACGTTGCGCCTTGGCGCTTTCTTCCTTGGTGATCCGCAGCGTATCTGCGCAGATATCAGTCGCAACTAGCTGATCCTCGACCTTCCTATCGCTGAGCTGATCGTCACGGCGGTCTTCGACACCAAAGCCCAACTGCACCAAATTCTGATGGGCAAGTTGAGCGGGAAGCTCGAGCGCCGAGGCAATGCGCTCTAGCACTTGGGTCTCGCGTGGATCGATCCGGCCATCTGCATGGGCGACGCTGCAGGCCGCCTGGAGCAGTGCTTCTCTTTCGTCCCGTGCCAAATGGGCAAAGCGCGAACGTCGAGCCCGGAACTCGGCTGATCTTTCGCATAGAAACGTCACCATAGCGCGCAGGCGGGCCTTCTCGTGCAAACTTAGTTCTTTCGCCGCTGACTCGACCCAGGATACCATCAACTCGACCTCGGAAGTCGCGACGTTGGAGTCCGCCCGCGCCGTCATCGCCGCAACGATCAATTTCAGTGAGAGCAGCTTGAACGTCTCGCTGCGAGCTGAGGCAGCATCGAAGCGTTGGCCAAGATCGAACAGGACAACTTCATTCTGTGATGCGTGTTGTAGGGTTTCGTCGCGAGGGTCAGGGACCATCCCGAGCCCGAATTTGGCCAGCGCGTCGCACATTTTTTGGGTTCGATTGCGCTTTGATTGTCGACCCGGAAACAACCAGTCGACCAATTCCTCGGAGCCGATCAGGATTCCATCACTGGCCAAGCTGCGCAGCCGCCTGAGGAGGCGCATATTCTCTGGATCAAGCGCGTTCTCACGAATTGCTTCAGGGGCTTCGCTCGCTTCTATAAGTGTGAGTGGCTTCTTATAC
>JBCDJY010000005.1:0-186355 GCA_038747245.1 Pseudomonadota bacterium
AATGAGACAGACGGGGTCGGCATTCCCCCAACGCCCGTGGTCGGCGGTGTCGGGCTGATTGAAAATATTGATGACATTGCCACCCTCACAGGCGCGAAATCCGGCGACGCGCTGATGCTTATCGGCGAGACCACCGGGCATCTGGGCGCTTCACTTTATGCGCGCCAGATTCTGGGCCTGGACGGGGCCGCCCTCGGCCGCCCACCACCGGTCGATCTTGATGCGGAGAAACGCAATGCAGAATTCGTCTGTAGACTGATTGGGCAGGGCCTCGTCAATGCCGTCCACGATGTCAGCGATGGCGGGGTCGCCTGCGCCGCCGCGGAGATGGCCCTGGCCGCGGATGTGGGCGTTGTTTTTTGCGGCGACCGCATGGCCGGGCCGCCGCGGGATGTGTTGACCTTGTTTGGCGAGGGCCAGGCTCGCTTCCTGATCGCGGCCTCAAATGACCAGATCGCGGCTTGGGACGCCCGCGGTTTCCTGCCTGCACGGCTTGGCGAGTTCGGCGGCGATGCGGTGTCCATGGAGGTGGGCCTGAGCCCGGATTTGCGGGCGCACAGCGTGCCCCTCGCCCGTCTGCGCGCGGCCCATGAGGGCTGGTTGCCCACCTATATGGCGGGTGTGGACTGAAGACGGGGCGCCTGGGTGGCTCGGTAGATCTTGGGCGCGCGCTAGGCTTGCGTTTCGGTTTCCGGCTCCGCGGCCTGGGCGCTGGCGGGGGGCTCATCGCTCCACCGCTCGCCTTCGCCGGCTGGTGCCGCCCGCGCCTTGCTGCGCCCGCCGCGGAAGCGAGAAAGCCGGCCGGCGCCGTCTTCCAGCTTGCGGAGCTCCTCATCCAGCTTCGACATGGTGCGCGCAAAGCCGGCATCGGTTTCCTTGCGCCAGGCGCGTTCGGCCTGGGCCATGGCATAGGCCACCGCCACGGCGCGAATATCGCGGGGAACAGCCTGGTCAGCGCCGTCAAGGCCGGCAGACACAAGCGCCCAATCGGCGCTGGCTTTGCGCGCAGCCAGATGGCGCGCCAAGCGCAAGGGTGACTGCTCGCGGTGGTGCAAAAGCGACAAAACGCCGGCGCGCCGCGCGTCCATCGCCTCAAAGCGCAGCATGATCACATCGAACAGGCGCTCGCGCGGCGTTTCTTCGCCGTCGATGCCTTCGCCAGACATGGCGCGGTCGAAATGCCCTTCGACGGCCTCCGCCAGGCTGTCGACCGTGGCGATGCCGTGGAAATCATCCAAGCTCAGCCCGGCGGCCGCGGCCACGTCTGAAAGGGTGAGCGCGCTCCATGGCCGGTCGGCCGCCAAGTCCAGGGCAGCGTCTATGCCTCTTTTGATGACCTCTTCACGAACCATGCTTGTCCTCATCGCCGGCTGAAAGGGCCGCGTCGCGGTCCAGGGCGGCTTGTAATGCGCTACTGAATAAAGATGGCATTGCGCCGTCGGCCATCAAGACCTGAAGCGCGGCCTCGGTGACGCCCCGCGGCGAGGTCACCGCCCGGCGCAGCTCGCCAGGTCCTGCATCGCTGGCTGCCATGAGCGCGGCTGATCCCTCCACGGTCTGGGCAGCGAGGCGGGTTGCCATCTCCGCCGGCACGCCCAGGTCTTCGGCGGCCGCGGCGAGCACTTCAGCCAGCAAGAAGACATAGGCCGGCCCGCAGCCGGAAAGGCCTGTGGCCGCCTGAAGCGTGGCCTCGTCCATCGGCCCCTCGACATGGCCGAGCGGCGACAAGAGGGCGCGCGCTGTGGCCACATCGCGCTCTGTGCACGCCGGCGATGGGCTCATCAGGGCGACGCCCTTGCCGATGGCGCCCGGCGTATTGGGCATCACGCGCAGGCACCGCGGCGTGCCCAGGCTTTCGGTGAGACGCGCCAGGCTCACACCCGCCATGATCGACAGAGCAAGGGTTTGGGCCCCGGTCCATGCGCGCAGCGCCGGCAGTACATCGTCAAACATTTGGGGCTTGACCGCGATCACCAAGATGCCGGCCGGCTGGGGCGCCGGGTTCAGGACGATGCGCCCCGCGCTCGCCCAGGCCGCCACTTGGGCGCTTGGTTTCGGGTCAACGATCCAAGGCGGGTCTTTCGGGGCGCCCGCCAGCCAGCCGGCGGCCATGGCCCCGCCCATATTGCCAGCGCCGAACAGGACAAGTGGCCCCGGCGCACTGTCCATAGATTAGGCCTCGCCCAGCGTCTCGAACATCACCGCATCGATTGCGTCCTGGGGCGATCTGCCGGCCCAGATCAGGAAGTTGAAGGCTGGTACGAAGCGTTCGCAGCTGTCCACGGCGGCGGCCATCAGGGAGCGCAGCTCACCAGGGCTCGGCACGTCGCGGTCGAGCATGGGCAGGGCGTGGCGGAAAATCACCACGCCTTCCTCGCTCCAATAGTCAAAATGGCCGAGCCAGAGGCGCTCATTGCACAGCATCACCAATTCGGCCAAGGCCGCGCGTTTACCGGGCTGGGGTTTGACATCGAGGGTGACGGAAAAGTGTATCGCTGCAGGCTCGCGGCGCATCGCGAACAGGGCGCCCATATCGCCCCACCGCGTCGGGCAGATGCACTGGACGGCCTCGTCGCCCTCTTCACGCTCGTGCTGCCAGCCATTGGCTTCGAGCATCTCTTCGATGACGTCCAGCGCTTCGACTTCGGTGTTCAGGAGATCTGTTTGGCTCAGGCTCATGGCTTTGGCCCTTTCGAATCATGACGGCGCCCCGAGCCGCACAGCCACGCTAGTCAGCGTCGGTTCCGGCTGCAACACTGGCGCCGGTCGTTGTCCACGGAAAACTGGCCGCTAGCTGTCTTTTTTGAGGCCAGCTTCGAGCGCGGCGACGCGCGTCTCCAGGGCGTCGACCTGCTGGATCGCGCGCGCAGCGAGCGCCTTAAGCGCCTCGACCTCGTCGCGGCCGGCCAAGTCCATGTCTGCGATCAGGGCGCGGATGCGCGACTGCATCGCGGTGCGCGCCTCGTCGCCCGCCGCGCGTGCGGCGCCCATCGCGTCGGTCATCATTTCGGCCAGATCGTCTAGGAAGGGCGGTGATGTGGCCATGGGGCACTCCTTTTCTCGCGCCGGCCAGCGCCTGGAATTGGGCGCTTGCGCTCGGGCGCAGGCCCATGCACATGGGGGGTCTCGCCGAACGGGAAAAGGCCCGATGATGATTTTAGCGGCGTCCGGCGCCTTCAGTTTCCCCGAATTCAGCCCGGCGCTTGTGGAGGTGTTTGGCTTCCCGATCCGCTGGTATGCGCTCGCCTATATCGTCGGTCTCCTGCTGGCCTGGCGCTACGCTTTGGCTTTGGTGACCCGTCCGGCCCTGTTTGGCGGCCAGGCGCCGGCGACGCGCGACGATATTGACGACCTTCTTTTCTACACGACGCTGGGCGTGATCTTGGGCGGGCGGCTTGGCTACATCCTGTTTTACCAGCTGCCCTTCCAGCCTGGCCGAATTGCCGACGACCCGTTGATGTTGCTGCGCGTGTGGGAGGGGGGCATGAGTTTCCATGGCGGGCTGATCGGCGTCGCGCTTGCGCTGGTTTGGGCCGCGCGCCGACGCGGGGTCAGCCTGATTTCCATTGGCGACATTGCCGGCGTGGTCACGCCGATCGGGCTGTTCTTCGGCAGGATCGCCAATTTCATCAATGCCGAGCTCTATGGCCGCCACACGGGCGGGCCCTTCGGCGTCGTATTTCCGGAGGCAAACCTCGGCGGCGCGCCCGGCGCCTATGATTGGGCCGGCCAAACCTGGGTCTATTGCCGCGATGTGCTGGAGCGGTTCGCCGCCGGCGCCTATGGCTGCGCCGCGCCGGAAATGCCGCGCCACCCCAGCCAGCTCTACGAAGCCGTGCTCGAAGGCCTGATCCCGTTTGTCGTCTTGTCGGTCCTGGCGTGGCGGTTCGACCTTCTCAAACGGCCGGGCCTGGCTGCGGGCCTGTTTTTGCTGCTTTACGGGGTCGGCCGCTCCACGGCCGAGACGTTCCGCGAGCCCGATGCCGGCATCGCATTCCTGCTGGGCAGCGATTGGCTCACCATGGGCATGGTCCTGTCTCTGCCCATGTGGATTGGCGGTGCCTTCCTGGTCTGGAAGGGGCTCCATGGCCGGGGCCCGCAGACCGCGTGACACCGCTGAAGCAAAAGCTGGCCGCTATGATTGAGGCCGACGGGCCCTTGCCCGTGTCGACCTTCATGCAGCTCTGCCTCCACCATCCCGAGCACGGCTATTATGCCGCCCGGCCCGGCCTTGGGCGGGACTTCCGCACAGCGCCTGAGACGAGCCAGGTCTTTGGTGAGGTGATCGGGCTGTGGGCTGCGTATGAGTGGGCGGCCATGGGCGCGCCGGCGCCGTTCAGCCTGGTGGAGCTCGGGCCCGGCCGCGGCGTGTTCATGGCCGACATCCTGCGCGCTGCCGCGCCCCAGGGCGCCATGGTGGTCGCCGCCAACGTATTCCTGGTCGAGCCGAGCGCGCCGCTTCGCCAGGTTCAGTCAGGCGCGCTGGCGGGCGCGGCGGCTGGCCATTTGGACGCCCTGGCCGATGCCCCGCCCGGGCCTTTGATCCTGCTGGCCAATGAGTATCTTGATTGCCTGCCGGCGCGCCAATTCGTGCAGGTCGGCGGCGCTTGGCATGAGCGGGTTGTGGGCCTTGGCCCATCGCGCGATTTGGCCTTTGGCTTGGCGGCAGACAGGGCGCCTGGCGCCAATGCCCCGCCGGCCCAATCGGCCTTGGAGCTACAGCCAGGCCTGGAGACGCTGGTCGCCCAATTGGCGGAACGGGGCGGCCCAATGCGGGCCCTGTTTGTCGATTATGGACCCGGCACGGGGCCGCCGAGCGACACGCTGCGCGCCTTTCGAGACGGGCAGCAAGTCGACCCCCTTAATGAGCCGGGCGCCTGCGACCTCACCGTCGATGTGGATTTTACCCGCTTGGCGGCGCTCGCCCGCGAGGCTGGCCTGGATGTGGCCGGACCTGCGCCCCAGGGCCAATTTCTCGGCGCGCTTGGGGTCGAGGCGCGGATGCGCGCCTTGATCTCGGCCAACCCCAGCGCGGCCGCCGATATACACGCCGGCGTGGCTGAGCTGGTCGAGCCAGACAAAATGGGCCAGCGCTTCAAGGCGATCTGCCTGTCGTCGCCGGGCCTGCCTCCGCCGGCGGGGTTTTCGTCGCCCTAGACCGTCACGACCACTTTGCCCTGGGCGCGGCGCTCGATGAGCTCGGTGATGGCGTCGGCCGCGCGCTCAAGTGGATAGTGCCCTGAGACGTGGGGCTTGATTTTGCCGTCCCGGTAAAAGTCGAACAGTTCGCGCACATGGGCGGCGTTCCGCTCAGGATTGCGCGCCACAAACGCGCCCCAGAACACGCCGCGCACATCGCAGGATTTCAGCAGGGTGAGGTTGAGCGGCAGCTTAGGGATACCTGCCGGGAAGCCGATGACCAGGAACCGGCCCTCCCAATTCATCGCCCGCAGGGCCGGCTCGGCATAGTCGCCGCCCACCCCGTCATAGATGATATCGACGCCGCCGCCGGACACCTCTTTGATTTCATTGGACAGGGCCTTTTGCTGGCCGCGGTCGAGGGGGCCGCGGGCATAGACCAGGCCGGCGTCTGCGCCCTTGGAGAGGCAGAAATCGACTTTCTCCTGGCTGGAGGCCGCCGCGATCACCTCAAGGCCCATGGCCTTGCCGAGCTCAACGGCGGCGATGCCGACCCCGCCGGCCGCGCCCAAGACAAGCAGCTTCTCGCCTGGCTTGGGATCGGCGCGGTCCTTCAGGGCGTAGTGGCTTGTCCCATAGGTCATGATCAGGGCCGCGGCCTCATCGAAGGGCATGGCGTCAGGGATGGGAATGCACCGCCCGGCATGGACGGCGACCTCTTCGCGCATGCCGCCCCACCCGGTCGAGCCAATAACGCGGTCGCCCACTTTGAGGTCTGAGACGCCTTCGCCGACGGCTTTGACCACGCCGGACACTTCGCCGCCCGGTGAAAAAGGCCTTTCAGGCTTGAATTGATAAAGATCTTGGATGATCAGCGAGTCGGGGAAGTTGACGCCGATGGCCTTGACCTCCAACACCACTTCGCCCTTGCCCGCTTCGGGGGCGGGGATGTCTTCAAGAACCAGCGTTTCGGGTCCTCCGGGTGCTTTGGATAGGATCGCTTTCATGGGGGGCTCCTGCGGTGTCTTAAGGTGGCGGGCTGGGTTCCAGCCTAAAGCACGCGCCCCGCGTGACAAGTTTGTCGCCGGGGTAGGGCGGTGAGCCAGCGCTTGGCTGGGTTGATTGCGCCTGCTGCGCGGGCCAGAGCCAAGGCCGGCGCGCTGGCACGGGCGGTCTAGGCCCATGCACGCTGGGGAGATCGCGTTCTGGATTGCCATGATGGTGGTCGCGTTTGCGGGCCTGCTCGGGATGCAAATGCGTTACTTCGCCGGTGTGTCGCTGCGCATTTACCTCACCCAGCGCCTGGCGGCGGCCTCGCGGGGGGAGGTTCAGGCAGTGATCCTGGCGGCCGCAGGCGGGCGAGGGGCCCGCGCCCTGGATGAGCCAGGCCTGGCCGCCGAGGCCGATGCCCTGCGGCGCGCCCATCCCGGCCCGCTCTCGCTGATCCGCACGGGCCGCTTGATTTGCCTCATCGTGCCCTTTGCCCTTGCAGCCGGCTTGGTCGGCTGGCGGTTTTGGCCGCTGTGACCTAGAAGGCGCCATGCGCGGCTTCTTCGCCATTGGTGTTGAGGGCATTTCCAAGCCCATGAATCTGGGCGCCCTGATGCGCACAGCCCACGCGTTTGGGGCAAGCTTCGTCTTCAGCATCGATGCCGAAGACAAGCTGCGCGAGGCCTACAAATCCGACACATCCAAGAGCTTTGCCCATGTGCCCTATTATCCCTGGGCCAGCGTGGATGAGATGGTCTTGCCGAAGGGATGCGCCTTGGTGGGCGTGGAGCTGACCGATGACGCGGTTGATTTGCCGAGTTTTTGCCACCCCAAGGCGGCGGCCTATGTGCTGGGCCGCGAACGCGGGGACCTTAGCGCTGCTCTCCTGGCGCGCTGCGACCACGTGGTGAAGATCCCGACCAAATTCTGTATCAATGTCAGCCTGGCCGGCGCCCTGGTGATGTATGACCGCCGCATCAGCCTTGGACATACGAAAAAGCGGCCAACCCTACCGGGCAGCCCGCCTACATAGATCAGATTTTGCAGTTTCGCTGATGGCCTGGCGCCAGCCTAGCCGATCAGGCGCTGGACAATGCCGATCACGCCTTGGAATCTCAAGCCGCCGTCGCGCACGGCAAGGGCGATGCACGGGCCGTCGCGGTCGGCCACGGGTTGGTGGCAGTCGGCCGGGCCTTTGACGCTGAGGTCGCCGGGGCCAAACGAGCCGGTCTCGTCGGTGAAGCCGCCGCTGACCACAAGGGTAAATTCTGAGCCTTCATGGGTGTGGCGCGGAACCGCCACGCCGGGCTCAATGCGAAACAGCTCGGTCTCGGCGGCGTCTGATACCGGAAGGGCCAGACGGCGCAGGCCCGGGCCAGTGAACTTCCAGCCATCATCGCCGGCCGCAAATAGCGCCAGATCCTTGAGCGGTGCGGGCAGGTCTAGCAATTCGCCGATCGCGCTGGACACGCCGTTCAGCGCCACCCGAGGCGGCGCGTTGGAGGCAGCGGCGGCATCAATGGCGTCAAGGGCGCGGTTCACGGCATCATCGTCCAGCTCGGCAGGCTCGGCCCGTTCAAAGTGCGAAACAGCGATGACTTCACTCATCGCCAGGTCGCGGCGCACGTCGGGCCGGAGAGCAGCCTGGGTCTCTACCAGGAGCGCGAAGGCAGGGTCGAGACAGCCAGCGGCATAGGCGCTGTACAATTCACTAAACGCAGGCTGAGCCTTATTCGCACTCACAACTTTGCTCCAGTACATTCGCCGTCACCAGCGAGTATTGTTCGTTCCCTTATGCGGTCAAGCATTCACATCTTTAGATTGGGCGCTGTCTGGTTAAGGGTCGCCTTCCAATTGTCCGCGCAGGCGATTAAACGCAAGTCGAATGCGCGATTTCACGGTGCCCAGGGGCAGATTAAAGGATTTCGCGATCTCCGAATGCGACAAGCCTTGGTAGAAGGCGGCTTTGAGAAGTTCCAATTGCTCACTCGGCAGGGTCTCCAACTGAGCGCGTACAATGTCTTCCAATTGAGCGCGGTTCAAGGTGGTGTCGGGCGTCTCTGGATCCGGCGGGCGCAGCATCGGATCGTCGGGGTCGAGCTCGGGCCGCTGGGTGCGTCTGTGGGCATCGATGCGCCGGTTGCGCGCAATTCGAAAGATCCAGGTTGAGACCGACGCTTTGCCAGGGTCGAATTGTTCGGCCTTGCGCCAGACCGTGACCATCACTTCCTGGGCCAATTCTTCTGCATGTGAAGGATCAGCGCCCAGCTGCTGCATGTAGCTTTTCAGGCGCGGGGCAAAATATTCGAACAATTCGGCGAACGACGCACGGCAGCGGTCAACGGCAATTTTCGCCATTGAATCAGCGAAACGCTGCCGCTGAACCGGGTCTGCGGGGGTGGCTGCCTTAAGGCGCACGTGGGAAACCTCGACGATTTGGAGATCAGTGTGTACCGCTTCTGGTGTCTGCGGGCAACCGCTGCGATGGCCACAAGCGCAAAACACCCGTAAAAAGTGTTAGACAAAATTCTGCCCAGACCCTCGCCTAGAAAAATCTGTCGCGTTAAACCGGCGCGGCGCTCTCAATCTGGACTGACCCATGCCCCACCCCCGCATCTTCTTCCTATCGTGTTTCATGGTGTCGCTTGGCGCCGTGGCATCGGCCTTGCCTGCCCGCGCAGACCCCACAGCCATTGCCCGTTTCCAGGATTGGCGTGTGTTCACCCAAGACATTGGCGGGGAGACCATTTGTTACGCCACAACGGAGGCGACGGATAAGGCCCCGCGCTCGGCCGACCATGGCGATGTTTGGTTCTACGTCACCAATTGGAGCACCGGGCGCGCCAGCAACCAGCCGTCGCTGCGCGTGGGCTATGATTTGCGCGCAGACTTGCCATCCAAGGCCCGGGTGGGCCGGTCGACATGGCCGCTGTTCAATGTCGGCGTTGAGGCCTTTGCCAGCGACGAGGATGACCCCCAGCTGGTGCGCGCATTAAAGCGGGGGCGGGAGCTGCGTGTGGAAGGCGTTTCGGAGCGGGGCACCTCGGTGGCTTACCATTTTTCCCTATCGGGCTCTGCCAACGCCATCGAGCGGGCCAATCAGGCCTGCCAATAGCGCCCCGAGCGGGCGCTTTTCTTGACCGCTGCGCCAGGCTAGATACGAAAACTCGAAGCAAGGGGAGAAGACCCATGGGGTTTGGCGAGGCCGTTGGCCTGTTTTTCAAGAATTACGCTACGTTCAACGGCCGATCTCGGCGCGCTGAATATTGGTGGCCATCTTTGATGTTCCTGCTGGCCTATTTGGCCTTTTTTATCGCCACGGCGGGCCTTAGCGGTGCGGGCGACGCCGGCGCCCTCATCGCGGGCCTCGTGGGGGTCGCCTTTTTGGTCTTCGGTGTGGCGATCATCATCCCGTCGATTGCCGTCTCTATACGCCGCCTGCACGACCGGGACATGAGCGGCTGGTGGTACCTTCTGATTTTGGTGCCGTTCGGCAGCTTGGTCCTTTTGATTTTTTTCGTCATGCCAGGCACCAAAGGCCCGAATAAATACGGGCCCGACCCGAAAGGTGTGCCGGCGGCGGAGACCTTCGCTTGATCGCGCGCCCCTGACAGGGGGCCGCGGCGCCTTATCTCAAGGCCTTCGCCCATGCAGATCGACCTTCGCCCCCAGCGCCCCGAGGCGCCAGAGACGGCCCCGCTTGCGGGCCTGTCGCTTCGCGCCTTGGAAGCGGAGATGGAAGCCCTCGGCGTGCCGGCAAAAAAGGCCCGCATGCGCGCCAAGCAATTGCGCGGCTGGATGCACCATTGGGGCGTCACCGATTTCGCCGCCATGACGAATGTCGCCAAGGCGATGCGTGCTGAGCTCGCCGCGCGCTACACTCTGGTGCGGCCAACGATAGCCGATCACCAGGTCAGCGTGGACGGCACCCAGAAATGGCTTTCCCGGTTTGGCCCGGCCGTTGAAGCTGAGAGCGTCTTCATTCCCGATGTCGGCAAAGCCGGCGCCCTGTGCGTCTCCTCCCAGGTCGGCTGCACCCTGAACTGCGCCTTCTGCCATACCGGCACCCAGAAGCTGGTGCGCAATCTGACGGCCCAGGAAATCGTTGCCCAGGTCCTCATCGCGCGCGATGGCCTGGGCGATTGGCCCAGCAGCCTGGAGACGCGGCGCCTGACCAATATCGTCTTCATGGGCATGGGCGAGCCGCTCTATAATCTCGACCATGTGGCCGAGGCCATAGACACGATCAGCGACGGCGACGGGATCGCCATCGGGCGCCGCCGGATCACCGTGTCGACCGCTGGCGTCGCCCCGAAAATCCCGGAGCTTGGCGCGCGCACCGGCGCCATGCTGGCGATCTCGCTTCATGCCGTGCGCGACGACCTGCGCAATGAAATCGTGCCCCTGAACCGGAAGTATGACCTCAAGGCCCTGTTTGAGGCGATCCGGGCCTATCCAGACCTCAACAATTCGAAACGCGTCACCTTCGAATACGTCATGCTCAAAGGCGTCAATGACAGCCTCGCCGAAGCGCGGGACCTGGTGGCGATGCTCAAAGGCATCCCCGCCAAGATCAATTTGATCCCATTCAACCCGTGGCCGGGCACGGCCTACACCTGCTCAAGCTGGGAGACGATCGAGGCCTTTGCCGCCGTGCTCAACCGCGCCGGTTATGCCAGCCCCATCCGCACGCCCCGGGGCCGCGACATCCTCGCAGCCTGCGGCCAACTGCGCAGCGAGAGCGTGCGCAAATCGGCCGCTGAGAAACGCCGCGAGGCCTTGGCCAGCGCCGCTGCCGGCTAGGTCTTGGTTGCCTGCGCGGGCGATGGCTGCGGGATGAATAGTCACTGCGGTGTGGCGCGCGGCCAAGCGGCGCTGCTAGCGTAACCTTCGCCCTTGGCTGATCACCGCCCTGATGCCTCTGAGATTTCCGATATCGACGGTTGGGTCCCGGTTGAGGAACACCAGGTCTGCCGACTTTCCGGCGGCGATTGAGCCATACCGGTCCTCAACGCCGAGCCAGGTTGCCGGATGCAGGGTGGCTGCCCGCAGCGCGTCCCAAGGCGATAAGCCGGCCCGGGCAAGCGCCGCCAATTCATTGTGCAGGGCCGCGCCGGGGTAGCGAAAGGAGTTGTAAGCGCCGGTGTCCGATCCCGCCATGATCATGACGCCCGCTTGATGGGCCCTGCGCGTGAGCTGGAAGGACAGATCGTCGATGGCCTGCTGGTACCGCGATGGCGCGGCCAACTGGCGCGCGGCGCGGTCGATGCGCCCCTGCCACGACACTCTGATCACACCGGGGACATATTGGAACTCGGCATGGTCTTCCAGCGCTTGGGGATCGGAGAGATCGACCGGCGCCAGGGTGGGCGTGAGGGCAACGCCCCGGTCCACCATTTTCTGCAGGCTTTCGTCGAGCACGGACCAGTCCAGCCGCTCAAAATGCGCCTGATAGCGGTAGACGCCGTCATATTCGCCAGTCGTTTGATAGGACTGCTCTGCCAGGGCGCGCAACTCCTCGGCGCTGCGCGAGGCCCCCTTCAGCAGGATGTTGGCGTGTTCAAAGCCGTCAAGTCCGGCCTCCAGCGCTTCATCAAAGGAGACGCTTGGAGGGATGTGGCCCGCCGTTTTCAGCCCCCTCCGCTCGGCCTCTTGCAGGACAGCGAGATAATTGTCCCGGTCAATCGATGCCTCGTGGAGTTTGACGAAATAGGCGCCGCTGGCCTCCAACTCATCCAAGGCGGGGCCCGCGTCGCTCGGCGCCTCTAGCCTGATGGCCCCCCATCCCCCCATGCCGAAACGGGGGCCGTCGACCTTGCGCATGGAGGAGTGAATCCTGGGGCCGACCAGTGAGCCCTGGTCAATCGCGTGATTGAACGCCTGGACCGCGCCGGGCATATCCGTGCCGCACTCACGCACATGGACGACGCCGTGGGCGGTGTAGCGCGCGAGCCAAGCCGCGTTGGCGTCGATGGCCTGGTCGCCGCCGCGGATATGAACATGGGCATCCCAAAGCCCCGGCACGACGAAGGCGCCCGCCAGCTCGCCGGTTTCCTCTGCGATCAATTCGCGCGCGTCTTCAGCGGCCCCCACATAGATGATGGTGTCATCTTCAATGATGATCGTCTGCTCGGGCCGGACGGTCTCAGTCTCAACATCGACCACGTTGAGGCCGATGAACGCCGTGCGCGTTGCCGGCGGGGCGCGCTCGCTGCTGCCGCACGCGGTGCAGGCGAGCAAGACGGCAAAAGTGAAACGCTTTGCGCGCGATATCACAGCAAGCTCCGAGAGGTTTCGCGTGTTTGAGCGCGCCACCCTATCGGCCTCAGCCGCCTGCGCCTATCTTGACTGCACGTATTCTCGCGGCTGCGACCATCCCAGTTGTCGCACAGATGACGCCAGGCCCTTCGTTTTTACCGCGAGTCCGATACATGAGAGGCGATGTCTGACCCCAAACTCATCACCCTTGGCTGCCGACTGAACACCTACGAGTCCGAGGTTATGCGCCGCCATGCGCAAGGCGCGGGCCTCGGCGATGCGGTGATTGTGAACACCTGCGCGGTCACCCAGGAAGCTGTGCGCTCCTCGCGCCGGGCCATCCGCCGCGCGGCGAAGGCCAATCCCGGCGCGCCGGTGATCGCCACGGGCTGCGCTGCCCAGATCGAGCCTGAGCGTTTCGCAGAAATGCCAGAGGTCACCCGGGTCATCGACAACCACGCCAAGATGAATGCGGCAACCTGGGCCCCGGCGGCCCTGCTCGACGAGGCGCGGCCCAAGGTCCAGGTCAACGACATCATGTCTGTGCGCGAGACGGCCGCCCACCTGATCGATGGGATGGAGGGCCGGGCGCGCGCCTATGTCCAGGTCCAGCAAGGCTGCGACCATCGCTGCACGTTTTGCGTCATCCCCTATGGCCGGGGCAATTCCCGCTCTGTGCCGGCCGGCGATGTGGTCGCCCAGGTGCGCGCCCTGGCCGAAAGCGGCCATGGGGAAGTCGTGCTCACCGGCGTGGACCTGACCAGTTGGGGCGCAGACCTGCCAGGCCAGCCGAGCCTGGGCACCCTGGTACAACGCATTCTGCGGCTTGTGCCGGCCCTGCCCCAGCTGCGCATTTCCTCGATCGACGCCATCGAGATCGACGATGCCCTGTTTGAGGCCATGGCTGAGCCGCGCCTGGCGCCCTTCATGCACCTATCCTTGCAGCATGGCGACACGCTGATCCTGAAGCGGATGAAGCGGCGCCATGCCCGCGACGACGCCGTCGCCCTGGCCGAGCGCCTGCGCGCGGTGCGCCCAGATATGGCCCTGGGCGCGGATTTGATCGCCGGGTTTCCCACCGAAAGCGAGGCGGCGTTTGCAGCCACCCTCGCCCTGATCGAGGATTGCGGGCTGAATTTTGTCCACGTCTTTCCCTATAGCCCGCGCCCCGGCACGCCGGCGGCCCGCATGCCGCAAGTGGCCGGGCCGGTCATTAAGGCGCGGGCAGCGCGCCTGCGCGAGGCCGCAGCGCGGGCCTTTACGCGCCACCTGGACACCAAAATCGGCCGGGTGGAGCGCGCCCTGGTCGAGGCCGGCGGCCGGGCGCGGCTGGCTGATTTCACGCCGGCGCGCCTGGAGGCCAGCGCAGACCTCGCCCCCGGCACGCGCGTCGATCTCAAGGTGACCGGCCATGATGGCGCGGCCCTTATCGGGGTTGTCCAATGATCCTCTGGTTCGGAAAGAAGAAGAAAAAACAGGAGCTTGAAGCGGCCGGCGCCGAGATGGAGCAGGCCGAAGCGCTGGAGGAAGACGCCGCCGCAACGCTGCCCGCTGAGCCGGAGACTGCGGCCGAGGCGCTGCACGAGCCCCGCGCCGCACCTGCCGGCGATGAGACGCCAGACCCTGCGGCTAAGACGGACCCCGAACCCCAGCCCGCGCCCGAGTCTCAGCCCGCGCCCGAGCCTCAGCCGGGCCCAGACCCGGCCGAGGAAACCCAGGCGCCGGGCTTCTTCACGCGCATGGCCCAGGGCCTGTCGCGGTCGTCATCGCGCCTGGGCGGCTCCATCACCGGCGTGTTCACCAAGCGCAAGCTCGATGACGAAACCCTGGAGGAGCTGGAAGACCTGCTCATTTCCGCTGATCTCGGCGCCGGTGTTGCCGCCCGGGTCGCTGCCGGCCTGGCCAAGGACCGGTTCGATAAGGAAATCACCGACGCGGAAATCAAGGCCGCCCTGGCCGAGGAGATCACCGCGGTGCTGGCCCCGCGCGAGCGGGTCGTCGATTTCGCCGACGGGCCGCGCCCGCGCATCGTGCTGTTTGTCGGCGTCAATGGCTCGGGCAAGACCACCACGATTGGCAAGATCGCCGCCAAACTCCAGGCCCAGGGCGCAAAGGCCCTGCTCGTGGCGGGCGACACCTTCCGCGCCGCCGCCATCGAACAGCTCACCGTGTGGGGCGAGCGCGCCGGCATCCCGGTCCTGTCCAAGCCGACGGGCGCCGATGCCGCCGGCCTCGTCTATGAAGCGGTCGAACAGGCCCGGCGCGAGGATTTGGACCTGGTGCTGGTCGACACGGCCGGCCGGCTGCAGAACAAGACAGAGCTGATGGCCGAGCTTGCCAAGATCATCCGCGTGACCCGCAAGCTGGACCCCGACGCGCCCCATGATGTGATCCTGGTGCTCGACGCCACGGTGGGCCAGAATGCGCTCAGCCAGGTCGAGGCCTTCCGCCACACCGCAGGCGTCACGGGCCTCGTCATGACCAAGCTCGACGGCACCGCCAAGGGCGGCGTCCTGGTCGCCATCGCCGACAAACACGACCTGCCCATCCACTTCGTCGGCGTCGGCGAAAAGGCCGAAGACCTCCAGCCCTTCAGCGCCGCCGCCTTCGCCAGGGGATTGGTGGGCTCGGAGTAGGGCGGCGGTTGGTGGCCCGATGCTGCCGGGCATGAGCGACTCGCTGAGTGACTGACGTCAGTCTTACTCTAGCGCTTTAGATGCTGCAGAACATATGATAGAACTCGCAATAGATGATCCGCTACGCATTGTTGTGCATTGCATTTGCGCTATTCACCGCCACGGCAGCGTTGGCATGCTCCAGTCCTCCGTCGCACATGTACGTCAATCATGATGCAGCGATTGAGGACGCCAGCTGGATAGCACTGGCCTCTCCTATTCGTCGTGTCGAAACAGATCGCGGCATGGCTTATGAAATGCAGGCTCTTGAGTATTTGAAGGGTGAAGGTCCTAGCGTTTTCTCGATTGAGAATGGTTGGCAACGGGCAGCGAACGGACATTCAGTACAGGCGGCAGAAGCCAACTATTACGGTCACTCCGTTTCAACCTTTTGGGAGTTCGGTGGTCTGTACTCGAATTGGTCCGACTGCAAGATTCACCCGGGCTTTTACTTCACAGACCAAAAGTACCTGATATTTGGACCACTCGACTACAATGTCGGCTTTGAAAACGTCACGGATGTCGATGATGTCTGGCTGGAGTATGTCCGCGAAAAAGTATCCGGTCTCAATCCAGCCAAACCATTCCCGCTGGACGCCACTGAGTACCTCAGAAGAGCAGAGGCTGTACTGAGGGTTCAGGTTTCATGGGATGGGACGAGCTCGCATTGGATAGTCGACCGGCTTACAGGCCCCGATCTTCCCTATCTAAACATGGCCCATGTCAGTCCTTCAGCGGCGTTTGACTCCATGATAGATCCGAATTGCGATCCGCTGCTTGCTCAGCAGGAGCGCCCCGAGGCGCTCGACTTTCTCTACGTGTTCGAACGTTTACCAAAAGGCAACGTGAAAAAGGTGGAAGGAGTATTCTGTATGGGTGGGAACAAGGAAGCCAATGGATCAGTCGAGGCCTATGGCCGCTTTTCGTTAACCGGCGTACGCGCGTTCGACATTGAGGCTGGATCTGTTCGGTTGTCTAAGGAATGCGGCGCCTTCTATGAAGACCGATGCAAGACACCTGTCGCGACAACAGACATACAACTTGCCGATGTGGAGGAGTTGTTCCGTTAGCTCGCCGTAATGGAACGTCCGTTTTCGTGGCTCATTTCGCCGGTGTTGAGACCCGGAGAAAACGACTGCTATCGGCAAATAGCAGCCATCTGTTTCGCCGCCACGTAACCGGCGGGCGAGTGGCGGAACGCCTCCATCGCGCGTCTATGTTGCCGCGTTAGGCCAGCGCTAGGGCGCGCGTCTACGCCCGGCGCAGGCCCCTGGCGCCTTGCTTTCCCGCCCCTTAAAGGCTTTTGCGGTGTTGGGTTGAGTTGCCGTGGGTGTGGAAGAGGAGCATGCCCGGTTCGCGGACGACTTGTTTGTGCCAGATGCCCTTTTTCACGACGCAGCTTTCCCCGGCCTTCAGGGACAAGATTGAGGCCTTGCCGCCTTCATTCAGGTGCACATCGATCTGCCCTGACAACAGGGTCAAGGCCTCGTCGCCATCCGGGTGCATCTCCCAATTGGAATCGGTGAACATGTGGATGCCGCCGACATAAACCCCGCCCACGATCTTGTAGAGGTCAAAGGCGGGCTGGCGCGCCATTTCGCCCTTCGAAAGCCCGCTTGCCCTGAGCGCTTTCTGGGCCCCGCCGAGCAGATGCGCAATGAACTCCCTGACCACCATGCCGCCCTCCCGGCCGCCTCGCCTGGGCAGAGCGCCTGTCTGGTCTCAGCTCTGCCTGAAGCAATGAGACTACCCCAAGCCAGGAACCGCGTGAAGGTTGGCCCGCCCGGCGCGTGGACTGGCGCGCGCATATCCCGGCCTTGCCCGGCGGCGCGGCGGGCCTGCCCGCGCGCGGCGGCAGGGGGCCAACTGTAATGGCCGCAGCAGGATGGCCGGGCGGGGCCATGCCCGCCGCCCCGCGCTGGGCGCGCCGGCGCCCCGCGCCAATCCGACCGGCCTGGCCCCGGCCCTATGCTGCTGGCCATGACGGAACGCGATGCATCTGCCTTCGATCTTGGCTGGCGCCTGGTGTCGATGACGCTGGAGGGCCTGGCGGCATTGACGGGCCTGGCCGCCGGCTTCCTGTGGAGCCGCGACTTCGCCCGCGCCAGCGCCGAATTGCGCCTGGGCGAACAAACCGCCCGGCGCCTGATCATCGCCGAGGCCGGCCGCATGATGGATGAGGGCGAGGTGCCCGCACGGGTGAGGCGCGCCCAGCCGGCGCCCTTGCCAACGCACGCGCCACAGCCCAAATCCGGGCCAACTCAGGCGCCGAGCGATGAAAGCGCAGCGGCGCTTGGCGCGCACGCGGCAGCCCCGCCAACCTTCGCGATCTTCGAGCCCCTGGGCGAGATTTGGCCCGCCCCGCCCACGCCGGAGGCCCTGGCTGCCCTGAAGCTGGCGGCCGGCAAGCCCCAGGTGCCGCGCTCTACCCATGGCCTTTCGCGCCGGATCGCGGCGCTGCAAGCCGTGCTGGATGATCCGGGCCCAGCCGCGCGGCGGATGGCCCGGTTCCTGGCCGGCGGCGGCCCGCGGCGCAGCAGGCGCGCCTCACCGTTTCGGCCGGGATACCCGCCGGCCTATCGCCGCGCGGCGTATCTGGAGTGGCCGACGGCGGTGCTGGTGGAGGCCCATGAGGCGGCCATGCGCGCGCTGAACACGCCCCGCGCGCCGCCGCCGAACCCCTAAAGACAGCCCCCTTTGGCGACCCGGGCAGGCCCCGCGGCGCAGCGCGCCTGTGCGCCGGCTGCCAGGCGACTGGCGGCCTTGCGCGCTCTAAGAATCGAGCGCGCCGCCGGCGAGCGCCATCAGTGCGGGCGGGCGAAACCGTTTCAGCCAGCGGATGCGGCGCGGGGAAGGCTCTTGCGGCGTCGTCACCGCTCACATGTGAATGACGCGGCCATAAGCGTCGAGTACACTTTCGTGCATCATCTCGCTCAAGGTGGGATGTGGGAAGATCGTGTGCATCAGGTCTTCCTCAGTGAGCTCGGCCTGGCGCGCGAGCACATAGCCCTGGATCAACTCGGTGACCTCCGCGCCGATCATATGGGCGCCGAGCAGCTCGCCGGTTTTCGCGTCGAAGACGGTTTTGACCAGCCCTTCGCCGGCGCCAAGGGCGATGGCCTTGCCATTGCCGATGAAGGGAAATTTGCCGACCCTGACCTCGTGGCCCGCTTCCTTTGCGCCAGCTTCGGTCAAGCCAACGCTGGCGATTTGGGGATGGCTGTAGGTGCAGCCCGGCACATTGGAGGCATCGAAGGGGTGGGTTTCATTGGCCCCGGCAATGCCTTCCACACACATGATGCCCTCATGGCTGGCCTTGTGGGCAAGCCAGGGCGGGCCGGTGACATCGCCGATGGCATAAAGCCCGGGCACACCCGTGCGCCCGAATCCATCGACCATGATATGGGTCTTCTCGATGCCGACCCCGAGGGCCTCAAGGCCGAGCCCTTCCACATTGCCGACAATGCCGATCGCCAGGATGACCCGGTCGGCCTCCAATACCTCGGACTTGCCCGCCGATTCGACCGTGGCTTTCACCTTGCTCTTGAGCTTTTCCAGGCCTTTGACCTGGGCGCCGGTCAGGATCTTGATCCCCTGCTTTTCGAATTGTTTGCGTGCCATGGCGGAGATTTCCGCGTCCTCCACCGGCAAGATCCGGTCGAGCACTTCCACCACGGTCACGTCGCTGCCGAGCTCGTTGTAGAGGCTCGCAAACTCGATCCCGATGGCGCCCGAGCCGATGACCAGCAGCCGCTTTGGCAGGGCCTCCGGCACCATCGCATCGCGGTAGGTCCAGATCTTGTCGCCATCGGGCTCAAGCCCGGCTTGGGGCAGGGCGCGCGCCCGGGCACCGGTGGACACAATCACATGGCCGGCCTGGTAGCCTGTCTCTTCGCCGGCCTTGGAGGCAACGATCACCCTGGGCGCGGCTGCGCCTTTCTCAAGCCGCGCTGTGCCTTCGATGACGGTGATCTTGTTCTTTTTCATCAAGTGCTTCACGCCGCCGGAAAGCTGGGCCGCCACGCCGCGCGAGCGCTTCACCATGGCGGCCATATCGGCCTCGGGCTGGACCGGTTTGATGCCGAATTGGTCTGCGGTCTTCATGAGGTGAAAGACCTCCGCCGAGCGCAGCAGCGCCTTGGTGGGGATACAGCCCCAATTCAGGCACACCCCGCCCAGCTCTTCCTTCTCAACCACCGCCGTCTTCAAGCCGAGCTGGGAGGCCCGGATCGCCGCCACATAGCCGCCGGGGCCGGTGCCTATGACGATGAGGTCGAAGTCGTTGGCCATTATCCTTCTCCCGTTATCGACTCTGCGGTCTTGCGTTGCACAAGGAGCGTGATTGGACCTGCGAGCGCAATGCTCAAACGATCTCAACCTCGCTTTTGCTTATGCGCCCAATTCGGCTGCTCAAACTACCCTTGCCTTTGGTTTCGCGAGGCCGCGGCGGTGTTCGGCCCCCGGATCGAGCCGTTGCCACAAACCTCCAGCACAAGGGTCATTTTGTGTCTTCCAGGGCCTTTATTCGTTCCTACAAGGCTTTGATGTCGTTTCGGATCATATCGATATCGACGCGGGTTTCAGAGCTCAGCCCGACGGCGTGTGTTATGTAGCCGGCCAACGCTTCGCGCTCTTCTACCGCCTCTTCCAACAAGCGCTTATTCTCGCCGACCTCCGACCGGACAGCAGACAGATCCGCCTGAATTCGCTTCAGCACTTCTAGCGTCTGATTTTTAGGGTCAGCCATGAATTCCTCCACTGGGCGCAACGTAACGCGCGCGGAACATCAAAGCAACATCGCCTCTGGCGTTTCGATGTAGCGTTTGAAGGCGGCGAGGAATTGGCTGCCCTCTGCGCCGCCGATCACGCGGTGGTCGCAGGTCAAAGTCACGCTCATCACGGTGGCGACTTCCAGTTCGCCGGCGGCGCTGACCACCGGGCGTTTCTCGCCGGCGCCGACGCTCATGATCATGCCTTCTGGCGGGTTCAGGATCGAGCCGAAGGATTTGATCCCGAACATGCCCAAATTCGAGAGGCTGAACGTGCCGCCCATGTACTCCTGGGGCTTGAGCTTGCGCTCGCGGGCCCGGGCGGCGAGATCTTTCATCTCCTCGGCAATGGTGCGCAGGCCTTTCTGCTCGCCATTGAAGATCACCGGCGTGATCAGCCCGCCCTCGACGGCGACGGCCACCGAGATATGGGCGGCGTGGTGGTAGGCAATGCCTTCGTCGGTGTAGCTGGCATTGGTCTGCGGCGCATCCATAAGAGACAGGGCGCAGGCCTTGATCAGCATATCATTGACGGAGATTTTCACGCCCTCCGGCGCGCCGTCATTGAGTTTCTTTCGAAACGCGAGCAGGGCGTCGAGGTGCAGGTCCATCTCCAGTGGGAAATGGGGCACTTGCATGAAACTCTCGGTGAGCCGGCGCGCCACCGTTCTGCGCATGCCGTCGAGCGGCACCAGGTCATAGCTGCCCGGATCATAGACCCGCGCATCGAGCTCGGCAGGCTGGATGAGATCGCCGGTCGGCACCACGGTCAGCTCGCGCGATTGGGCGCCGGCTGGCCCGCCCGCCGCTTCGGTGGGGCCAGGGGTTCCGGCGCGCTCCACATCCTTGCGCACGATCCGGCCATGGGGGCCGGAGCCTTTGCCAGCGAGGGCGGAAAGGTCGATGCCTTTAAGCGCTGCCATGCGCCGCGCCAGGGGGCTCGCTTTGATGCGCTCGTCGCCCGTGTCGATGATCGGGAGCGGGGTGGAGGCGGCCGCGCGCGAGGCCGGCGCCGGGGTTTCAGGCGCAGGCTCAGCGGCTGTCTCGGCCGCAGGTGGCGGTTCGGCGGTCTCGGAGGCGGCGGTCTGGCCACTGTTGCTTGCGGGCGCCTCGGCAGCGGCCGGGTCTTCGCCCTCTTCCGCAAGCACGGCGATGACCGCGTTGACCTTCACGCCTTCGCTGCCTTCGGGCACGAGGATTTCCGCCACCGTCCCCTCATCGACGGCTTCGACTTCCATGGTGGCTTTGTCGGTTTCGATCTCGGCGATGACATCGCCAGACTCGACCGTATCGCCGGGCTTCACCAGCCATTTGGCAAGCGTGCCTTCCTCCATGGTCGGGCTCAGCGCGGGCATGGTGATGTTAATGGGCATCGACTTGCTCCGTAACTTGCCTAATCAGCAACCGATACTGGGATTGAGACCCATAAACTGATCGAAAAAAAGCGCCCAACGAAAAGGCGTGCAGCCGTCAAACGTGCCCATCACATTCCCTCGCAGACGGCCCGCGCAGCCGCGACGATGTCTTCGGTACCGGGCAGGCTGAGCGCTTCAAGATTGGCCGCATAGGGCAGGGGCACATCTTTCTGGTGCACGCGGGCCGGCGGGGCGTCGAGGTAATCGAAGGCCTCGGCGGTGACGGTGGCAGCGATCTCTGCGCCAACGCCCATGAAGCGCCAGCCCTCCTCGCAGCACACGATCCGGTTGGTCTTTTTCACGCTTTCAATAACGGTCGCGGTATCGAGCGGGCGGACCGTGCGCAGGTCGACCACTTCGGCGTCGATCCCGTCGCTGGCCGCCAGCATTTCAGCCGCCTTAAGGGCAAAGCCGACCATGCGGGAATGGGCGACCAGGGTCACATCGCTGCCCTCACGCCGCACCAGCGCTTTGCCGATGGGAAGGATGTAATCGTCCAGGTCTGGGACCGCGAAGCTCTCGCCGTAAAGCAGCTCATGCTCGAGGAAGACGACCGGGTTTGGGTCGCGGATCGCGGCTTTCAGCAGGCCCTTCGCATCGGCCGCATCGTAGGGCGCAACCACTTTCAGGCCTGGAACGTGGCCATACCAGGCTGAGTAATCCTGGCTGTGCTGGGCGCCGACCCGGCTGGCGGCGCCATTGGGCCCGCGAAACACGATGGGGCAGCCCATTTGCCCGCCGGACATGTAAAGGGTCTTGGCCGCCGAATTGATGATGTGGTCGATGGCCTGCATGGCGAAGTTGAAGGTCATGAACTCAACCACCGGCCGCAGCCCGCCAAAGGCGGCGCCAACGCCGAGACCGGCAAAGCCATGCTCGGTGATCGGGGTGTCGACCACCCGGCTGGCGCCAAACTCCTGGAGCAATTCGCGCGTCACTTTATAGGCGCCCTGGTATTCGGCGACCTCCTCGCCGATGACGAAAACCGCGTCGTCGCGGCGCATTTCCTCGGCCATCGCATCGCGCAGGGCGTCGCGCACGGTGGTGTCGGTGAAGCTGGTCCCCTCGGGCACATCGGGCTCTGCGCGCCCAGCGGCCGGCGCGGGCGCGGCCTTCTCAATTTGGGGGGCTTCGGGCGCGGCGGCGGGCTTGATTTCAGGCGCGGGCTCAGCCGCCGCCGCTTCGCCGGGCTCTGCCTCGCCATCCCCGGAAAGCTGGGCGATGACAGCGTTGACCTTCACCCCTTCAGTGCCCTCAGGCACGAGGATTTTTGCCAGCACGCCCTCATCAACGGCCTCGACTTCCATTGTGGCTTTGTCGGTCTCGATCTCGGCGATCACATCGCCGCTCTCAACGGTATCGCCTTCCGCCTTGAGCCATTTGGCCAGGGTGCCCTCTTCCATGGTGGGCGACAGAGCCGGCATGAGGATATCCACGGCCACTAAGCGCCCCTAGCGAACACGAGCAGTTGTGAGGCGATCATGAGCAGGCCCACCACGCCGGTGAACCAGGCCGCCGGGCGCACAAGGGGGATGGCGAACCAGTAGGCGGGGGCGTAGACAATCCGCGCTGCCAGGAAGAGCCCTGCGCCAAACTCGGCAATCGGCGTCGCCCGGCTCGCCTCTACCGCCACGATCACCAGCGGCGCAAACATCACCATGTTTTCCATCATATTGGCCGCGGCGCGCTTGGCCCGGCCTGCCAAAACCGTATCGGGCTTGTCGAGCGTGTCGCGCGGGCCAAGCAGCACAGGGCCATGGTTCAAGGAGTTGGCCACCGCGTGGAACATGATCATCGCCAGGAAGAGCAGGACGGCGCCGACCAGAAACAGATACATCAATGTCATGGGTGCGCCTCCGCTTCGACGAGCACATCGGTCCACAGTTCGGCGGGGTCAGGCTCCGGGCTTTCCAGCGCGAAATCGGCAGCGTCCTTGACGATGGCTTTGATCTCCTTGTCCAGGGCTTTCAGTTCCTCTGCGCTGGCGATGCCGGCCTCGATCATTTGCCCCTTGAGGCCTTCGATCGGATCGCGGTGGGAGCGGATGTCATCGACTTCCTCGCGCTTTCGATACTTTGCCGGGTCGGACATGGAGTGGCCGCGGTAGCGGTAGGTTTTCATCTCGAGAATATACGGCCCCTTGCCGGCCCTGGCGTGCTTGACCGCCTTCTGGCCCGCCTTGCGCACGGCCATCACATCCATGCCGTCGACTTCCTCACCGTCGATTTCAAAGCTGATCCCGCGCTTGTAGAGCTCGGTCTCGGCGCTCGCCCGCTCCACGCTCGTGCCCATGGCGTACATGTTGTTCTCAATGACGTAGATCACCGGCAGCTGCCAAAGCGAGGCCATGTTGAAGCTTTCATAGACTTGGCCCTGATTGGCGGCGCCATCGCCGAAATAGGCAAGGCAAACCCGGTCGGTGCCACGATACTGATTGGCGAAGCCAAGCCCTGTGCCGATGGCAACTTGGGCGCCGACAATGCCGTGGCCGCCATAGAAATTCTTCTCGCGGCTGAACATGTGCATAGAGCCGCCCTTGCCGCGGGAATAGCCGCCCTCCCGGCCCGTCAATTCGGCCATGACGCCCTTGGGGTCCATGCCGCAGGCGAGCATGTGGCCGTGGTCGCGGTAGCCCGTGATCACCTGGTCGCCTTCATCAACGCAGGCTTGCATGCCCGTCACGACCGCTTCTTGGCCGATGTAAAGGTGGCAGAAGCCGGCAATGTGGCCCATCCCATACAGCTGCCCGGCGCGTTCTTCGAACCGCCTGATCAGCAGCATGGCGCGGTAATAAGCGGTGATATCGCCAGGGGTCGCCCCGCGCAGCGGACCCTTTGTCAGCTTGGTTGATTTCGCCATTCGGCCGAGGTCCATCCCGATGTCGGCGGCCGGCGTTCCGACCACTTCTTATAACGAGACATTGGACGAAGCCAGGGCGCCGGTCCAGTCAGTACACCTATGCATTACGGGATGGGAAATTCGTCTTCGTGCAGCAAAATCAGCTCGCCGGGATAGACATAGGCCAGGCGCTCCCGGGCCAGGGCTTCGATGAAGTCCGGGTCCACAGTGCCAGGGGTGAGGCGGGCGATATCGCGCTCTTTGAGGACGATTTCGGCTTCAAGGGCCGAAAGGGTTGCGCGTTTCTCCACCAGCTCGGTCTGTAGATCGCTCCATGTGCCAAGCCCCGTCTCCCCAGCAAAGGCGTGGAAGGCGAAGTATAAGATCAGGGCGGTCAGGCCGAAGGCTGCGAATTTGGAGCGCATTTCGCGACCTTGATGCGCGTCTGGTTACCCATGGCTTAAACGCGGGACCCTGGCGCGCCCTTTCAGGCGTTGATGTAGGCCCGGCCTGCATACCGGCCGCTGGCGCCGAGCTCTTCTTCGATGCGGATCAGCTGGTTGTATTTGGCAAGCCGGTCTGAGCGGGCGAGGGAGCCGGTTTTGATCTGCCCGCAATTTGTCGCCACGGCCAGGTCGGCGATGGTTGTGTCCTCGGTCTCGCCCGAGCGATGGGACATAACGGCGGTGTAGGCATGGCGCTGGGCGAGATCTACTGCTTCCAAGGTCTCAGTCAGGGTGCCGATCTGGTTGACTTTGACGAGGATCGAGTTGGCCGCGCCGCGCTCCAGGCCGGTGGCGAGGCGCTCGGGATTGGTGACGAAAAGATCGTCGCCGACCAGCTGGCACACATCGCCGATGCGCTCGGTCAGGGTCTCCCAGCCCTCCCAGTCATCCTCGGCCATGCCGTCTTCAATCGACAGGATCGGATACCGCGCAACCAGGTCAGCCAGATACTCGGCCATGCCCCCGGCGTCCAACACCTTGTCCTCGCCAGCGAGCACATATTGCCCGTCCTTGAAGAACTCGGTCGAAGCCGCATCCAAGGCCAGGGCCACATCTTCACCGGGCGCGTAGCCGGCCGCTTCGATTGCTTGGACGATGAAATCCAGCGCTTCCGTCGTGGAGTTCAAGCCAGGGGCGAAGCCGCCCTCATCGCCGACATTGGTATTGTGCCCGGCATCGCTGAGCTTGCGTTTCAACGCATGAAACACCTCAGATCCGGTGCGGACCGCGTCGGCGAGGCTCGGCGCGCTCACCGGCATCACCATGAACTCCTGAATGTCGATCGGATTGTCGGCATGCTCGCCGCCATTGATGATGTTCATCATCGGCGTCGGCAGCAGCCGTGCACTCGTCCCGCCGACATAGCGGTACAGCGGCAGCCCGCAGCTTTCAGCCGCCGCTTTGGCGACCGCGAGCGAGACGCCGAGGATGGCATTGGCGCCCAGGCGAGACTTGGTCGGCGTGCCATCAAGCTCAATCATGATCTCATCGACCTGCCTCTGGTCGGTCGCATCGATGCCCTCCAGGGCCTGGTAGATCTCGCCATTGACGGCTTGGCAGGCGGTCTCAACGCCCTTCCCGCCAAAGCGCGCCGCATCGCCGTCGCGCAGTTCATGGGCCTCATACGCGCCGGTGGAGGCGCCGGAGGGCACCGCGGCGCGCCCAAAGGCCCCATCGGCCAGGGTAACATCCACCTCCACGGTGGGATTGCCGCGGCTGTCGATAATCTCCCGGGCGAAAACGTCGGCAATGTCGCTCATTGGGGCCTCTTTTCAGCGGTGTTCGGCCCAGGCCTAGTGCGATTGAAGCGCTGGAGCAACGCGAATTCGTGGCAGTGGGGGACTGGAAAAAGCGGCCGAGACACGCCAACCTCCCGATAAGCAGACAGCCTCAAGGAGGGCCCATGGCTGGCAAAGACGAAGGGGGCGAAATCGGCCCTGGCCCGCGCCCCGGGCCCTATGCCGACGACATCCCGGTCACGTTTCGCCCGCGCGCGCCCCGCCGCGGTTGGGTCAGCGGCTGGATCAAGGCCGCATTGGTGGTCGCCGGCATCGCCGCTGGATTGATCGCGCTTGTCGCCCTGGGCCCCGGCATTGCGTTTGCCGAATATTGGCTGCTGGTAGCAGCCGCATTTGGCGCGCTCGCGGTGTTGCTGATCTGGGAGGCGATTGCCTTTCGGTTCTCAAAGCCGCGCGGCCGGCCGTGATCTCGCTGCTCG
The DNA here is from genome assembly GCA_038747245.1 of Pseudomonadota bacterium. Lineage (GTDB taxonomy): Bacteria > Pseudomonadota > Alphaproteobacteria > Caulobacterales > Hyphomonadaceae > UBA5336. Next base: position 26,308 of record JBCDJY010000005.1, read on the forward strand.
CAAGGGCTGGGCGCAGCCCCAAGGCGGGGCGCGGTTGGCTGGCCGCAGCGCTCGTCTTCCTCGCCCTTGGCCTCGCCCTCGCCCTCTGCCTGCCAGCGGCTGCGTCCGCCGATCCCGACGAGGCGGCTGGCCCGCCAGTGGTGAAAATCATCAATTTCACGGCCGACTGGTGTCCAAACTGCCAGATCCTCGACCCGCGCATTGCCGAAGCGCTGGAGCAGTTCTCAAGCGCCGAAATCGGCTATGTCGAGCTGGATCTGACCCAGGCCAAGCGCGCCGATCCGGCCGCACAAGAGGCCGCGATCCGGGCCGCAATCGAGCAAGCGGGTCGCCATCAGGCCGGGTATTTGTGGGACTGGTATGGCGGACTTACAGGCATTTCTGTGCTCATCTCGGCCGATAATGGCGAGCCGATTTCATGCCTGACACGGGCGCTCAGCGTTGAGCAGATCGTCTTTCGCCTCCAGGAGGCGGTGATCTTGTCGCGGCGCGCGCCCCCCGGCCGCCGCAAGCCTTCCGGGCCGGATTGTCCAGCGCCCGGCGCGCTTTAGCGCCGGCGCCCGCTGCGCTCAATCTTCGAAGACGATTTCAGGCGGCTGTTTGGTGCGCAGCCCATCAATCGCCAGGGCAGTGTCGCGGGCGAGTTTGTGAAACAGCTCGCCGGCTGCCCCGTCCTGGAGCGCTGCCGGAACCCCGGTGTCGCCGCCCTCGCGGATGCTCTGCAGGATGGGCAATTCGGCAAGCAGGGGCAGGCCGAGGAGGCGGGCCATGCGCGCCCCGCCGCCCTCCCCCATCAAAAAGTGGCGCCCGCCCTGGGGGTCATCAAACCAGCTCAGGGTTTCCACGACCCCAAGAACAGGGATGTGGGTCTTGGCAAACATTGCCGCGCCGCGCCGCACATCCGCCAGGGCCACTTCCTGGGGGGTGGTGACAATCAGGGCTGCATCGACGGGCACGCGCTGGGCCAGGGCCAATTGGGCATCGCCTGTGCCCGGCGGTGTGTCGATGATCATAAGATCCAGCGGGTCGCCCGGGTCGCCCCAGGCGGCCTCATGGAGCATTTGCTGGATCGCCGACATCACAATCGGCCCGCGCCAGATCATCGGCGCATCGGGGTCGGACAAATAGCCGATGGAGAGGGTCTGGAGGCCGTGGGCCATGATCGGGCGCAGGCGGCCATCCTGGGTCGTTCCGGGCTGCGCGTCCGCTGTGCCCAGCATGGTTGGAACCGACGGCCCGTAAATGTCGGCGTCGAGCAGGCCCACTTTCATACCGACGCGGGCAAGGGCTGCGGCCAAGTTGACCGAGACGGTCGACTTGCCGACCCCGCCTTTTGCGCTGGCGACCACCAGGATGCGCGAGACGCCCGGCACCGGATCAAGGGCGGCCGGCGCCGGCGCGGCTTGGCCTTGCTGGAATGCCTCGTCCGACAGCCGAGCGCCTTTGCGCACGCGGCGCGTCGGCGCCGGCGGGGCGGGCGCCTCGCTGCGCTCCTCGGTCAAAATAGCATCGGCTTGGTTGACGCCTTTGACAGTCTGGGCCACGGCTTTGGCATGCTGGCGCAGGGTTTCGAACCGCTCAATTTGATCTGTCTTGGCCTGGATGACCAAGACCGCGCGCCCGCCATCGGTCACGGTGACGGTCTCAAGCCAGTCCGGCATGCCCAGCGCGCGGCGGATTTCCGCCTCAAGTCCCTGCGACGATTTCGGTTTTGAGCCAAACAAGCGCGGTGGACCTTCTTGATAGACGATAAGCGATGGACCACATATCGCTATTGAACACGCAAAACCAAGAACTCAGCTTCTTTAAGGAGATGGCTCCATATGCCCTGGAAGGATGAAAGCGGCGCGGATCGCCCCCACGCTGCGGGAGGCCCTTGGGGGTCTGGCGGATCAGGCGGCAATAATAATGGCGGCTCGCCTTGGAATCGACCGGGCGGTGGCCAGGGCGGCGGCGGCGGTGGCTCGGATATCGAGCAGCAGATGCGCCGGATGCAGGAGCGGTTTCGCCGCGGCGTAGGTGGGCGCGGCGGCGGCGAGGGGGGCGGGCGCGGCTTCGGCCCCTTCGGCTTTATTGTCATCGGCATTGTTGCTCTACTGGCTTGGCTGTCGACGGGCATCGTGATCGTAGATGCCGGCCAGCAAGCTTCGGTGTTCCGCTTTGGCAATTGGCAAACCAACTACCCGCCCGGCATCCATGTCCATCTGCCGGCCCCGATCGAGACGTCAGAACTGGTCGATGTGGAAGAGCAGCGCCAAAGCTCCATCGGCCGCACGGTCGACGAAAGCCTGATGATCACCCAGGACGAGAACATCGTCGACATCCAGTTCTCGGTGTTCTGGAAGGTGAAAACCGATGCGCCGGAAGACTACATTCTCAACGTGCGCAACCAGCCTGAGGCCGTGGAGATGGTCGCAGAATCGGTGATGCGCGAAGTTGTCGGCAAATCGACACGCCAGGACGTGATCACCACTGAACGCGGCCGGGTCCAGCAGGAAGTGCAAGACCAGATCCAGTCGCTGCTCGATTCCTATAATGCCGGGATCGACATCATCGATGTGCAATTGGCCAAGTCCGACGTGCCCGAGCGCGTGATCGAGGCCTTCAACGATGTGAACCTTGCCCAGCAGGACGCCGCGCGGAATGTGAACGAGGCCACGCGCGACGCCAACCAGGTCGTCCCCCGCGCCCGGGGTGAAGCGTCACGGCTGGTCCAGGAGGCTGAGGCCTACCGCGACCAGGTGATCGCCGATGCGTCGGGTGAAGCGGCGCGGTTTGTCTCCATTTACAATGAATACCGCCAAGCGCCCCAGGTCACCCGAGAGCGCATGTATCTTGAGACCATGGAAAAGGTCTTGGGCGGCGCGGAGAAAACCATCTTGGATTCAGACAGCGGCGCGGTGCCCTACCTGCCGCTGCAGCCCCAGCCGAGCGGCGGGCGCTAGGAGACGACCATGCGAGCTTTTACGATTATTCTTGCCTTCATCCTCGTCATCGGCGTGGTGATTGCGGCGAACTCCTTCTACACCGTGCGCCAGGACCAACAGGCCGTTGTGCTGCAATTCGGCGACCTGGTGGATGTGCGCAATGAGGCGGGCACCGACGAAGCCGGGCTCTACTTCAAGCTGCCGCTGGTCCAGCAGGTGACCTTGCTCGACCGAAAAAACATCGGGCTTGATATCTCCGACATTGATGTCTTGGCCTCCGACCAGCGCCGCCTGACCGTGGACGCCTTCGTGCGGTGGCGGATCAAAGACCCGCTCTTGTTCTACCAGCGTTTGCGCACCGAAGTTGCCGCCGCAGCCCAGCTCAACCGGTTTACCGAATCCTCGATCCGTGAGGCCCTTGGCGATGTGCCGGTTCCGGAAATCGTCTCCGGCCAGCGCGTGGTGTTGATGAACCGGATCCGCGACACCGTGAACGCCAATCTGGAGGGCACAGGCATCGACATCATCGATGTGCGTATTCGCCAGGCCGACCTGCCGGTGGAGATCGCAGAAGGTGTCTATGAGCGCATGCGCACAGACCGCCTGCAGGAGGCCGAGCGGATCCGAGCCGAAGGCGAGGAGCGCGCCCGGCTCATCCGCGCCACTGGCGCCCGGGAGGCGACGGTGATCGTGGCCCAGGCCCGCGAGCAGTCTGAGATCATTCGCGGCGAGGGCGACGCGCGACGCAACGAGATCTATGCTGAGGCCTACAATCAAGATCCGGAATTCTTCCGTTTCTACCGGTCCTTGATTGCCTGCGAGCGGTCGATCCAAGCGGGCACCCAGCTGATCGTAGATCCAAACAATCTCGGCGTTTGCGATATCTTCGCCACGGAGGCCTCGCGCACGGGCCGCTGAGCGCGCCCGGCATCCCCATCGCGCTCCGGGCTCGCCCGGGGCGCATTTGAACCTGGCGAGGCGATCTGATGAACCTGCCCACAGCCGACGTCGCGCTGCTGCCGCTTATCCTGGCGGCGCTGGGCCTTTGGTTCGTGATCGAAGGCCTGGCCTATGCCGCCGCGCCGGACGCCATGAAGCGATTTCTGGAATGGGCGGCCCAATTGGCCCCAGGCGACATCCGCTCGGCGGGGACGTGGACCTGCGTCCTGGGCGGGGTGCTCCTGTATGGGGCGATGCGATTGATGTGAAGGATTGCCTAGGGGCCAGGACACGCCATAGTTCTGTTGTAACCGATGGCTGGGGCGAAAGGAGACGCATGTAATGCTGCGATTGGCCAAATATCTCGGGGCAGCGGCGCTTTTCTCGGCCATGCCCGCCCAGTCCGTCGCCCAATCCCTGACTGACACGGCGCCGGCTTTGGATATGTCCGAGGCGCCGGAGAGCTTTTCCGGCCTCGCCGCCCGCCTTATGCCAGCCGTTGTCAACATCACCACAACCCAAACCGTCGTGCCAGGCGGGCTGCCCCAATTCGAGGACGGCTCTCCGCTTGAGCGTTTCAACGAGTTTTTCGGGCGCGATGAGGAGGGCTTTCGCCAGGAAGGCTCCCTCGGATCGGGCTTTGTGATCTCAGCTGAGGGGCTGGTGATCACCAATAATCACGTGATCGAAGACGCCGACGAGATCACCTGCGTCTTCTCCGATGGCCGGGAAATTCGCGCGGAGCTCATCGGCACCGACCCGGAAACCGACGTGGCTGTGCTGCAACTCCTGACCGGCGATGCGATGCCCTTTGTTGAGCTCGCCGACAGCGACCGTGTCGATGTGGGCGATTGGGTCATCGCCATCGGCAACCCCTTTGGCTTTGGCGGCTCGGTCTCGGCCGGAATCGTCTCGGCGCAAAACCGGGCCACCGGCGGGCGTTATGACGATTTCATCCAGACCGACGCAGCCATCAATCGGGGAAACTCCGGCGGGCCATTGTTCAATCTCGCCGGCGAGGTCATCGGCGTGAATACGGCGATCATCTCGCCCACCGGGGGCTCGGTCGGGATCGGTTTCGCCATTCCGGCGAATATGGTGAAGCGTATTTCCAGCCAGTTGATCGAGTTCGGCGAATTGCGCCGCGGGTGGCTCGGCGTGTCCGTCCAGGCCATCGACAATAATATTGCCCGCGCCTACGGCGTCGATGGCGAGCGCGGTGTGATCATCACGCGGTTGGACGACACCGGACCTGCGGCTGAGGCCGGATTTGCGGTCGGCGACCTCATCTTGACGTTCGACGGCGCGCCCGTGCCCGATGAACGCGCGCTCACGCGCATTGTCGCCGATGCCGGCGTAGATGCGGCCGTGGACATCGAAATCATCCGCAATGGCCGCGCCCAGATCTTGAATGTCACCCTCGGCGAGCTCGACACCGGGCGCAAAGAGGAGGCGCCGGCGGAAATTCCCGAATTGGCCGTGACCGATAATGCCCTGGGGCTGGAGTTTGCCCCGCTCGATGAAGACAGTCGCCGTCGCTATCGCATCCCGAGCGATGTGGAAGGCGTGGTGGTCAACTCCGTAAGCCCCCGCGGGCCGAGCTTTGGCAAATTGGAAAAGGGCGATGTGATCATGGAGATGGGGTTTGACCCGGTCGCCAGCGTCGCCGATGCGGTGGAAGAAATGGAGCAGGCCGGCGCCAGCCCGGACATGCCGCTGTTGCTCAAAGTGTGGCGCAGCGGCCGGGGCGGATACACGGTCTTCTTCTCTATCGCCCTCGACCCGTCGAGCTAGACGGCCGGGTTGGGCGCACGGCTCCCCGGCGTCCCCGGCAGGATTCCAACCTGCGACCTACCGCTTAGGAGGCGGTTGCTCTATGCAGCTGAGCTACGGGGACCGCGGAGCCGGTGTCCTAGCCGGTTTTGCGGCCCGGGCAAACCGATCACGGGCCGCAGGCGGCGCTGCCGGGAGCTGGGATATGGCCGCTGCGCCTGCACGCGCGACACTCTGGGCCACTTGGCTGGGTCTGTGCGCCGCCCTGGGCCTTGCAGCCTGCGGCGCGCCCGCGCCCTTGCAGGGCTTTGAGCCGGGCGAGCAAGGACGTGTGGTGCGGGTGATCGACGGTGATGCCCTGGTGCTGAATACCGGCCAATCGGTGCGTCTGGTTGGGCTTGAGGCGCCGGCATTTGGCCGCGATGGCGACGAAGATGCGCCCCATGCCGAGGCCTCCAAACGCGCCCTGGAAGACCTAGTGCTTGGCCGGCAGGTGCGGCTTTACTATTCCGGTATGACCCGCGACCGCTACGACCGGGCCCTGGCCCATGTCCAAACCATCGACCGGCTCGGCCCCGCCCTTTGGGTAAACCAATCCCTTGTCGCCGCCGGCGCCGCCCGTGTGCGCGCCTATCCCGATACCGCGCGCGGCAGCCAGGCCCTCTTCGATGCGGAGGACCAAGCGCGACAAGACAAACAAGGGCTATGGGCGCTGCGCGCCTATGCGGTGCCCGATGCCCGCGATACGGCGCCCGATGCGGGCGGCTTTATCCTCGTCGCCGGCATTTTGGGAGAGCGCGCCCCGCCGATCTTCGGAGACGCCGCTTGCGCCCGGCGCCTGATGGCGAGCGGCATTACGCTGAATGTGGCGCGCTCGGCCATGGATGTGTGCGATCTGCAAACCGGCTTGAGGGTGGAAGCGCGCGGCTGGCTGTCGGATGGCCGCTTATCTGTGAACTCAGCCAAGAACATTCGGCCCCAGGGCGCGGCGGCCATCGCGGCCGGCCCGGCGCCGGCTAGGTGAACGGAATGATGTCGACGCGGCGCGGCCGGGCGTAATACGAATCGTTCATTGTGCGCGAGACATCGAAGAGAAAGCCCGTATTGGGGTCAAAAAGGCCCGTGATCGATCCATAGTCGAACTCCACCTGGGTGAAGACCACAGACCCATCGGTTGGGATAATGCCGGCCGGGACAGTCATCACATCGCCATCGGCGAAGGCCGACCAGTTTGCCGTCGACCGGCTCCAGCCCACCACCGGCGTGACGCCGTCGGGGGCAAATTCGATCGAGGTGACCCGGATGCGGGTGTCGGCCAGGTCGTTGGGGGCCATGTTGATCACCGACGAATTGAAGATGTCGTTCATCTCGGCGGTATCGATCGACGGCAGCCGGGCCACCAAATCGCCAACCGAGGCGGCCGTAGAGGTCACCTTGCGGTCGGTGATCAGCATGGTCGAAATTTCGATGCACCCGAAGTAGAAACACACCAGCACCGGCGCGATAAGGGCGAACTCAACTGCAGAAATGCCGTCCTTGTCCCGGCCGAGGCGCGACCAGGGCAGGCGGCGCAGCCTGGGCAGGCGCAGGTTCACGAGAAGATCAGAAAGGTTCATTGCGAAACGCCTGTGACGAAAGAAGAAGCCGGGTGTTGTTTGGAAGGTTGGCCATCGGCGCTGAGATGACCGGCGTGATGAGCCCCCACTCATAGTAGACATTGACGATCACAATGTCGTCGCGCCCGCCGGCATCAAAGCCGAACGCCGAGGTGTCAAGGCTGCCATCGGGATTGCGGGGCACGACATCCTGGGCCGTTGGAAAGCCGGTTGGCGACGTGCGCACATCGACCGAAAGCGCCGTCGCGCAGTTAAAGAGGTTCAGCATCCGGTCGCAGATTTCCGTTTCGAAGGAGGTCTGCTGGTCGGCAACAACCGATGTCGAGGCCTGGAGCGAGCCGGTTCGAATGTCGCGGGCGGCTTCCCGCGCGCCATACTCAAGAATGGTAGACACCAGGAAGATCATGCAGATTTCCATGATCCCGATGAGCAGGAAGAAGAACGGGCCCGCGACGAATGCAAATTCCACCGCCGACACGCCATCCTCTGCGCGCAGGAAAGCGGAAAAGGTGCGGCGGTCGGCTTTTCGCCAGCGCAGGTTTGGGGTCGCTCGTGCCATGGGCGCTCCGGTCAGTCGGTCTACGGATGGCTTAGCAAAACGGTTTTTCGCCTTCCCTAGGCGACTAAGATGGATTTGTATGAAATTAAATATTGTTGCGCGCTGTCTTTACATTCACCCGCGTTGCGGCGTGCCACGATAGCGTAAACGAAAGGCAAGCATCGATTTAGGAATTTATCACAGCATTTTACTTGGTCTTCATCGCGGTGGCCTATACCCGGCGATGTTCCGGGAAACAAACCCGATAACTCGGGACGTTTACAACCAAACGCATGATGGGAGTCTCTAATGCAAAAGCTTGCTCGTTTCTTCAAAGATGAGTCCGGCGCCACGGCTATCGAATACGGCCTGATCGCTGCCCTGATCGCCGTTGCGATCATCACGGCCGTGACCTCGCTCGGCACGAACGCTGGTGACACGTTCAACTCGATCGCCAACGAAATGGCCTAAGGCCTGTTGGTCTTTTGATCATCAACCTGCTTTGCGGGTTGTTGAAAGCCGTCGGCCCTGTGCCGGCGGCTTTTTGCATTCCGCGTCGGCAAGTCTTCGCCATCATGGGCCGGTCAGATGGCCAGAGGTAAGGCTTCTTTCAGGCTTTGCCGGCACAACCGCACCTCAATCATACAGGGCCCGCCCCATGCTTTCCGTCGCTGCATTCACCTTTGTCCTGCTCTGTCTTTTCGCCGCCTGCCACGATGTGGCGACCTTGAAAATTCCCAATTGGGTCAATGCGGCGCTTGCCGGGCTCGGCCTATCCGCCCTGGCGGTCTCCGGCCTCCCCTGGGCTGACCTTGGGGCCCATTTGCTGGTGGCTTTGGCGGCCTTTGTGGCATCTTTCGCCCTCTTTTCTTTTGGAGTCTTCGGCGGCGGCGATGCGAAGATGATCCCGGCCGTCGCGCTTTGGATGGGGCCGGTCGCGATCGTGCCCTTCCTGGTCTGGATGGCGTTCATCGGCGGGGGCATCGCGCTTGTGGGGCTCGCGGCTCGGTATGCGCCGATCCCCGAAGGCACCCCGTCCTGGATCTCCAATACGCTATCGCGCGGTGACGGCGTGCCTTACGGCGTTGCGATTGCCGGCGGCGCAGTGATGGCTGCGCCCTACACACCGCTGTTCGAGCCCGCGCTGCAGCTGCTCGCGGCTGGCTATTAACCATGCTTTAGCGCGCCGCGTCTTATCACCGGCGCCACGCGCCTTTGCCGATCGGCATTCAGGATTAAGGATCCGCCATGTCTCCAATGCGTATGATTATCCTGCTGATTGCGGCGGCCGCCGCAGCGGGTGCCGCGTTCCTTGTGCGGAATATGTCGGCCCAACCGCCGGCCCAGGTGGAAGTGGCGCCGCCGCCCCAAACGATTACCGAAGTGATCGAGGTGCCCCAGACGCCGGTGCTGGTGCTGACCCGGGATGTCGCTGTGGGCGAGCTGCTCTATCCGACCGACTTTGCCTGGAAGGAATGGCCCGATGAGACCCTGAATGTGAACTACTTCACCCAGGACATCTTCCCCGAAGCCATTGATGATCTCACCAATTCCGTCGTGCGCCTCTCCATGGTGGAGAATGAGCCGGTGCTGCCCCACAAAATCGTCCAGAAAGGCGAGGCGGGCTACATGTCGGCCCTGTTGACGCCGGGAATGCGCGCTGCATCGGTGGAGATATCGGTCGACCGCGCATCGGGCGGGTTCATCCTGCCGGGCGACCGGGTCGACATTCAACTGACCACCGATGTGGAAGTTGAAATCGAGGGCGTTGAAGAGAGCCGCCCCACGACGATCACCCTCTTGGAGAATGTGCGCGTTCTGGCGATCGACCAAGTTTTTGGCGAGGGCACGGGCGGCCAGTTTGCCATCGGCTCGACGGCCACCCTTGAGCTTTTCCCCGACCAAGCCCGGCTTTTGATTCTCGCGCGCCGGCTCGGCACGGTCTCAATGACGCTGCGCTCGTTGCAAGACTTCGTCGAAGGTGGCCCGACCCTCGCGCGCACCGATTTCCTCATTGATGTGTTGCCCGTCGAGGAAGTGATCGATGCACGCGCTGAAGGCGAGGTGCGCATTTTCCGCAATGGCGCCCTCACCGTTGATCAGTTAGACGCCCAGCCGGACGGGAGCTGACCCAGATGCTGAACCGCTCCGTTAAATCCGCGCTGGCCCTGGCCTGCCTGTCGCTTATGGGCGCGCCCATGGCCGCGGCCCAGAACCTGATTGGCCTGGAAATTACCGAGCCCGGCGATTCTGCCGTTACCCAGAGCCTCAGCCTCGGGCTCAACAAGTCGACCGTGATCAATCTGCCCCGGGCGGTGGCCGATGTGGTCATCACCAATGCTGCGATCGCCGACGCCACCGTGCAGAGCCGCCAGCGCATTATTTTCCGCGGCGTTCAACTGGGTGAGACCAACGCGTTTCTGTTCGATGAGAACGGCCGGGAAATCCTCAATCTGGAAATCGCTGTTGAAGCCGACCTCACCGGCCTTGAAGATCTGATCTCGCGTCATCTGCCCGAGGCGCGGGTGTTCGCCGAGGCCGTGAATGGATCGATTGTCTTGACCGGCACGGTCTCAAACGCCGCCGAGGCCGCGAATGTGCTCGAATTGGTCGAGCTTTATGAGACGGCCAATGTCGTCAACATGATGACGATCGCGGCCAAGGACCAAGTGCTCCTGGAGGTGCGCATCGTTGAGATGTCGCGCACCTTCCTGAAACAACTTGGCCTCAGCCCGGCCTTGGACGTGCGGTTTGGCGACCTGGCGAGCCAAGCAGAGGGCGAGCTTCTCATCTTCGATCCGGTCACCGGGGCAATCACTGACCGCGCGCCAACCCTGGTGGGCCAAGCGCCCTTCTCCAACACGGTGTCCTCGACCTTTGCAGGCGATGTGGCCGAAGGCGGGCTGACTTCATCAATCGGCTATCAGAATTTTGTCCAGGACATCCTCCAGTCCAGCGCTGGCGTCGATGTTGAGGCGCTTGAGCGCATTGGTGTCGCGCGCACCCTGGCTGAGCCGAATTTGACGACGCTTTCAGGTGAAACCGCCACCTTCCTCGCCGGCGGTGAGTTTGCGGTGCCGACCCCGGCCGCCTTGAACGGCACAGCGGGCATTGAGTTTAAAGAGTTTGGCATTGGCCTGGGCTTCACCCCCACAGTGCTGACCGAGGACCGCATCGCGCTGAAGGTGGCCACCGAGTTTTCAGAGCTTGCCGCCCAAGGCGCGGTGGGCGGGATCCCGTCGCTGACGACCCGCAAGGTTGAAACCGCAGTTGAGCTGCCGTCTGGCCGGGCGATGATGATTGCCGGGCTGATCCAATCTCGCACACGCCAGGAGCTCGACCAGATCCCCGGCATCAAGAACGTGCCCGTGCTCGGCAGCCTCTTCCAGTCGCGCGATTTTACCAATGACGAAACCGAACTGGTGATCATCATCACGCCATATCTGGTAGACCCGGCCGCCAAGCAGGATCTGCGCACGCCGGCCGACGGCTTTGCCAACGCGTCGGACCGCGATGTGCTGCTCTTTGGTCGTCTCAATCAAATGTACAGCAATGGTGGCACGCGCCTCGACCCGGAAACCTATCGCGCCCCCGTCGGCTTCATCGATGAATAGGAGACGCCCCATGAACCGTCATGTGCTTTCCCGCGTGGTGCTCGCCGCAGCGGCTGGTCTGGCCCTTGGCGCCTGTCAGCAAAACGACCTGGCTTTGCCTGAGAATGTTCAGCTTGAAGGCCTGCCTTTCGACAATAATCGCATTGGGGTCGAGCGCACCACCGAAGTGATCGAAATCGAGGTCAACCCGGCCTATAGCGACCTCAGAATTGCCGACCGCCGCGCCCTTGAGCGGTTCGTGGCGGCCTTCCGGGACCGCGGCCACGGCGCCCTGGTCATGGCGATGCCTGAAAATGGCAGCTATCCGGACGCCGCCGTCGAGACGCTGAAAAACGTGCGCACGCTGGCCTGGGAAAACGGCGTCGCCTGGGAGCAGATTTCCGGCTCGGCCTATGAGGCAAATGGCCTGAATGCGCCAATCGTCTTGGCCTTTGATGCATATGAGGCCGTGGCGCCCGAATGCCTCTCCCTCGCCGCTTACGACATGTCGGATGTCTCCAGCAACAATGAGCCGGCCTACTATGGCTGCGCGGTGCGCAACAACATTGCGATGATGATCGCCGACCCAGGCGATCTTCTTTCGCGCCGCGAGATCGATACGCCGGACAACAGCCGGGTCTCGGTGATCATGGAAGCCTATCGCGCCGGCACCTGGGGCGGCGGTGAAGCCGTCGGCGTGGGCAATTAGCGGGCCCGCCACGGTCGCGGATCGATTTGGAGTTAACAGCCATGGGCAAAGAAAACGCGCTCTTTGAGGACGATTTCGACTTTGATGTGGAGGGCTTGGACGACCTTCCAGGCAGCGACGAGGCGCCTGAGGCTGTCCTGGAGGCCTTTGAGGGCGCCCTGACCGGGGCAGCGGGCGCCGGCGAGGCGGGCATCGGCGATGAGATTGAGCCGGGCGAAGACGCCGAAGGCGGCGCCGGCTCCGCGCCCCTTCCGGCTTTGGCGCCCAGTGGCGGCGACAAGCCCATTCCCGCCATTTCTATCCTCGCCTTCATTGAGCGCTCCGAGACCCGCACCCTCATTGAGGTTATGGCGCGCGACCGGCGCCTGGGCCGCGCGAGCGTTGAGATATTCGATGGCGGCCTCGATGCGGCCGTTTCCCATCTTGGCGAGAATGCCACCCCGAACTTGCTGCTCGTGGAAAGCACCGCTCCGGCCAAATCGATGATCCAGGAAATCGATCGCCTCGCAGAGCACTGCGACGAAGGCGTCGAGGTGATGGTGATTGGCGCGACCAATGATATCCCGCTTTACCGGCAATTGGTTGCCCGCGGCGTGAGCGAATACCTCGTCCCACCGATCGAGCCGCTGCAAATCATCCGCTCGATTTCCGACCTGTTCACCGATCCCGACGCGCCTTTCCTCGGCCGCTCGGTCGCCGTCGTGGGCGCGAAGGGCGGCGTCGGCTCGTCGACCATTGCCCACAATCTTGCTTGGTCCCTGGCCGAAAATGCCCGCCTCAATACGACCCTGGTGGACCTGGATGTTTCCTTCGGCACCACCGCGCTCGACTTTAACGAAGACCCGGCCCAAACGGTGGTCGATGCGCTGCTTGATCCGGAGCGCGCCGACGAGGCCGTGGTCAACCGGCTCCTGTCGCGCGCGACCGACCGGCTGTCTTTGTTTGCAGCGCCCGCCACGGTGGCCGACATTCCCGAAATCCCCGCCGAAGCCTACAGCAAGGTGATCGACACGGTGCGGCGCAATACGCCCTATGTGATCCTGGATTTGCCCCACACCTGGACGCCCTGGGTGATGCAGACCCTGGTCGATGCCGACGAGCTCATCATTGTTTGCCAGCCCGACCTGGCCTCCCTGCGCAACGGCAAGAACATCATCGACCAGCTCACCTCGGCCCGGCCCAACGACACTCCGCCGCGCCTTGTGCTGAACATGGCCGGCGTGCCGCGCCGCCCGGAAATTCCGGTCAAGGATTTCGCCGCCGCAATCGGCTTTGAGCCGGAAATCGTCTTGCCGTTTGAGCCGCATCTTTTTGGCGTGGCGGCCAACAATGGACAGATGATCTCTGAAGCCGATGCCAGCGCCAAACCCTCGCTTGCGATTGACCATTTGGCCTCAGTGATCTCCGGCCAAACCGTGCAAACGCCCACCAAGAGCTTGCTTGCCAAGCTCATGGGCAAATAGGCAGCAGGGGTTAGGCGATGGGCTTTGGAAAGAAATCCGCAGGCGGTGTCGACGTTGCGCCGAGGCCGGCGCCCGACGCAGCCGCTAAGCCCAAGCCTAAGCCGGAAGCTGCACCGGCCAAGCCGGCCCCAAAGCCCGCCGCGAAGGCGCCTGCGCCCGAGCCAGAGCCGGTGCGCCAGGTCGATAATCGCTCGGAGGCGTACTACGCCACCAAGATGACCATCTTCAACGCGCTGATCGACACGATCGATCTGGCGCAGTTGGCCCAACTCGATGCCGAAAGCGCCCGGGAAGAGATCCGCGACATTGTCGTGGAGATCATCGCCATCAAGAATGTGGTCATGTCGATTTCCGAGCAGGAGCAACTGCTCGACGACATTTGTAATGACGTGCTTGGCTATGGCCCGCTCGAGCCGCTGCTGGCGCGCGACGACATTGCCGATATCATGGTGAACGGCGCCGACACTTGCTACATCGAAGTCAATGGTAAGATTGAGCGGACCAATATCCGGTTCCGCGACAACGCCCAGCTGATGAATATCTGCCAGCGGATCGTGTCCCAAGTCGGCCGCCGGGTGGATGAGAGCTCGCCGATTTGTGACGCCCGATTGCTCGATGGCTCGCGGGTCAACGTCATCGCGCCGCCGCTGGCAATCGATGGGCCCACCCTGACGATCCGGAAGTTTAAGAAGGACAAGCTGAAGCTCCAGGACCTGGTGAATTTTGGCTCGATCTCTCCGGCAGGCGCTGAAATCCTGCGCATCATCGGCCATGCGCGGTGTAATGTGTTGATCTCTGGCGGCACCGGCTCGGGCAAGACGACGCTGCTCAATTGCCTGACCGGCTTTATCGAACCGGGCGAGCGGGTCATCACCTGTGAGGACTCCGCTGAGCTGCAACTCCAGCAGCCCCACGTGGTGCGCCTGGAGACGCGCCCACCCAACATTGAGGGCTCGGGCGAAGTGACGATGCGCGACCTGGTGAAGAACTGTCTTCGGATGCGCCCAGAGCGGATCATCGTTGGCGAGGTGCGCGGGCCGGAGGCCTTCGACCTCCTCCAGGCGATGAATACGGGCCATGATGGCTCGATGGGAACGCTCCACGCCAACACGCCGCGCGAGGGCCTCAGCCGGGTGGAGTCCATGATCACCATGGGCGGCTTCTCCCTACCGGCCAAAACCATCCGCGAAATGATCGTTGGCTCCATCGACATCGTGGTCCAGGCCTCGCGGCTTCGCGATGGCTCGCGCAAGATCATGAATGTGACCGAAGTCATGGGACTGGAAGGCGATACGATCATCCTCCAGGACGTTTTGAAGTATGAAATCGACGGCGAAGACACCAATGGCAAGGTGAAGGGCGAGCATCGGGGCACGGGCATTGGCCGGCCGCGCTTCTGGGAGCGCGCCTCGTACTACAATCTGGAACGCGACCTCGCCAGGGCGCTGGACGAGTTGGGCTGAGCGATGGATCAGGACCTTCTGATCTACGGCGTTGCCGGGCTGGCTTTCCTCGCCATTGCCGGAGTGGGCATGGCCTTTGCCGGCGGCGGCACGGGCGAGGCAGCCTCAAAGCGCGCCAAGCAGATCTCTGCGGGGCGCAAGGACGCAAGCGGCAAGGCGAAGCGGGACAAGCAGGATGCGCGCCGGCGCCAAACCCAGCAAATGCTGGAGCAATTGCGCGACCAGAACGAAGCCAAGAAACGCTCCATTATGCCGCGGGACATTGGCTCGCGGCTGCAACAGGCCGGGCTGGATATACCGGTGTCCTATTTCTGGGTCGTCTCCGCGGTGCTGGGGGTTGCTTTGGCCACCCTGGCTTTTCTGTCCGGCGCCGATGGCTTTACCGTGTCAGGCATTGAGCTGCGCTCCCAGATTGCGGTCGTATTTGCAGCCGGGTTTGCCGGCTTTTTCGGCCTGCCGCGGTTTATTCTCGGCTTCCTTGCAAAGGGCCGGAACAAGAAACTGACGAACCAATTCGCCGACGCGATCGACATTATTGTACGCGGCGTCAAATCAGGCTTGCCGCTGAATGAGTGTCTCCAGATCATTGCGCGCGAGAGCCCCGAACCGCTGTCGTCGGAGTTTCAAAAGCTCGCCGACAACATCCGTATGGGCAACACGATTGAGCAGGCCCTGTCGAAATTCTACCAGCGCGTCCCGCTGCCCGAGGTCAACTTTTTCGTCATCGTGCTCAACATCCAGTCCAAATCGGGCGGTAACCTGTCGGAGGCCCTGGGCAACCTGTCCAGCATCATCCGCTCACGCAAAATGATGCGCGAGAAAATCAAGGCCATGTCATCGGAGGCGAAGGCCTCGGCTATGATCATTGGCTCGCTGCCCTTCGCGGTGGGCGGCATGGTCTACATGACGACGCCCGACTACGTCATGGAGCTGTTCACCACGCCCACGGGCCACACCTTTTTGGCCGCTGGCGGCTTCTGGATGTTCCTCGGCATCATGGTCATGCGCAACATGATCAACTTCGAGATTTAGGGAGCGCGCGATGGAAGAGTTTGCCGCCACCTGGCTCAATCCGGCCACCCTCGCCTCTGTGCTCGCGGCGTGCGCCATGTTTGCCACCGTGCTGTCTGTCGCCATGCCGCTGCTTAAGGGCGACAAGCTCGAGACGCGGCTCAAGGCCGTCACCTCCCAGCGCGAGAAACTGCGCAAACAATCGCGCGCCCGGCTGGAAGCGGAAGGCAAGACCATCCGCCGCGAAGCCAAGGGCACCATGGCGGACATCACCAAAAAGCTGAACCTGGCGACGCTGCTCGAGGATCCCAATGTCGAGCAAAACCTGTCCCAAGCCGGATTTCGCGGGCCAAAACCCGTGGCGACGTTCTACTTCTTTCGCTTCACCCTGCCATTCGTCGGCGCCTTGGCGACCTTCATATATATCTTCTTCATCAACGATCTCGGCCTGGCGCCGATCCAAAAATACGGCGCCATCGTCTTTGGCGCAGCGGCGGGATTCTACGCCCCAACCCTGTACATCGGCAACCTGAAGCAGAAGCGCCAGAAATCGATCATGAAGGCCTTTCCCGACGCCCTCGACATGATGCTGATCTGCGTTGAATCGGGCATGTCCATTGAAATGGCCTTCGCCAAGGTGGGCGGCGAAATCGGATCAGCCTCGCCGGAACTTGCCGAGGAATTGACCCTGACGACGGCGGAGCTGTCCTACCTGCCCGAGCGGCGCTTGGCCTATGAAAACCTCGCAAAGCGTACAGGCCATGAAGGGGTGAAATCGGTCTGCATGGCCCTGGTGCAGGGCGAGCGCTACGGAACGCCCCTGGGCGATGCTTTGCGGGTCATGGCCAAGGAAAACCGCGACATGCGCATGTCGGAAGCGGAGAAAAAGGCGGCCGCTTTGCCGGCAAAGCTCACTGTGCCGATGATTGTGTTCTTCCTCCCTGTTCTGTTCGTGGTGGTGCTCGGCCCGGCCTATATCAAATTCCAGGCGATGTGAGCATTCATCCCGCGCCTAGGTCGCTCGGCGGCGTCTCGCGGGGCTTGTCTTGACCATAGGCCTCGCTGGGCCCGGCCGGGCCGGCGCTTTGGCCCCTCAGGACTGGCGGGCTGTCGCCGCGCAGGGCCATCAATGCCTCGGCATTGCGCTGCATGATGTCGGCTGGCGCGTCTCCGCCCGCTTCGAACATCTCCTCAAACCGGCCCTGGAGGCCCAGGACCAGCGCTAGGTTCTGGCGCACCGTGGTGTTGGCTCCATTGAGCTCGGCGGCGCGGCGCAGGCGCATTTCTGCCGCGGGTAAATCGCCGGTCAGGGCGAGCGAGAGGCCGAGATTGGCCAGAGTGATGGCCCGGTCGGGATCAAGCGAGAGGGCCTGGCGATAGGCCATCTGCGCGCTGGCATGGTCGCCGAGCCGGTCATTGGCCAGGCCAAGGGCGGCCAGGATGTCGGCATTTTCCGGTGCAAGGCGCGCAGCGGCCTCAAGGGCGCGGCGCGCGCCGGCAAACTGGTTTTGCGCCGACAGGCTGCGGGCCAGGCGAAGTTTGACCTCCGCCGAACCAGGGTGGATCACTTCGGTTTCGATCAGCACTTCGCCGGCGCGTTCATGGCTGCCAATCCTGGCGAGGGCGTCGGCAAAGGAGAGCGCGGTTTCAGCATCTTCAGGCGTCTTTGCATATTCGATGGCCCAGAAGTTCGCCCGCTCAAGCGGCGGCATACGATCGGCAATCTCCCGCGCTTCGGCGCTGGCTGGGGCGAGGGCCTCATTTGCTGCGGGCGCGGCCTCACCGACACCATCGCTCGGCGTGCCCGTGGCGGCGCAGCCGCACATCAGCCCGGCGGCCAAGGTGCTTGTCAGGGCGCCCGCAAGGGTGCTGGCCAGGGGGCGTGTTGGGCGGCGTCTTAGGGGGCTGACACTGGACATCTCATCTCTCCTCGCGCTCTAAGGGGCTGACTTTCGTGTCCGCCACCCCTGGTCAAAGACCGGTTAACAAATCTGCTGGCGGCCTTAACTTTCCGGCGCTTCTCGCAAAAAGGACGACCATGGATCCCGCTTTCACTGCCTCGGCAGACGCCCCCGCCCGCGTGCATGTCTACTCCAGTGCGGATTGGCCAGAAGGCGCCCCGGGCGGGCCCTTGGGCGCGTTCGCCCGCGCATCGGGGTTTGAGGGCCAAGCGGGGAAATCGGTGGTGGCGCCGCGCGAGGACGGCCAATTGGGCGATGTCCTGTTCGGCATTGGGGCAGCCAGCGACGGGCTTGCCCTGGCTGGCCTGTCGGCGGGTCTGCCCGAAGGCGCGTACGAGATCGCGCGACTGCCCGAGGGCTATCCTGTGACTTGGGCGGCGGCGGGATGGCATGACGGCGCCTACCGGTTTGAGCGTTACAAGGCCGGCGCGCCGCCGCCGCGCCTTGTCATCGGCGAGGGCGCCGAGGCCGCCGCGATGGACCGCCAGGCGCGCGCCGTGCGACTGCTGCGCGACCTCGTCAATACGCCGGCCGAGGAGATGGGCCCCGAAGGCATCCAGGGCGCGATATCCGCCTTGGCCGAAAACACTGGCGCGCGGCTTGAGACCACCCTGGGCGAGGCGCTGCTGGACGAGAACTATCCCATGATCCATGCCGTCGGCCGCGCCTCGTCGAGCGCGCCGCGCCTGATGGAGTTGAGTTGGGGTGACCCCGCCCATCCAGAGCTGGCCATCGTCGGCAAGGGCGTCTCGTTCGACACGGGCGGGCTGAACATCAAAACCGGCGATTTCATGCGCCTTATGAAGAAGGATATGGGCGGGGCTGCCCATGCGATCGCCCTGGCCCAGCTGGTGATCGAGGCCGGCTTGCCCGTGCATTTGAAGCTCTATGTCCCGGCGGTGGAAAACGCGATCTCGGGCAATGCGTTTCGGCCGGGCGACGTGCTTGCAACCCGCAAGGGCCTGAAGGTGGAAATCGACAACACCGATGCTGAAGGCCGGTTGATCCTGTGCGATGCGTTGGCGCGCGCGTGTGAGAGCCATCCTGACCTCCTGATCGATTTCGCCACGCTGACCGGCGCGGCCCGCGTGGCCCTCGGCCCTGACCTGGCGCCCTATTATACCGACGACGAAACCCTGTCGGATAAGTTCCTTGAAACCGCGCGCCAGGCCGGCGAGCCGGTTTGGCGCCTGCCGATCTGGCGGCCCTATAAGGCGATGCTGTCGAGCTCTGTCGCCGACCTGTGTAATTCGGGCGGGCGTATGGCCGGCTCGATCACCGCAGCGGTCTACCTGTCCCATTTTGTCGACGCGCCGCGCTGGATGCATTTCGACATCTGGGCCTGGCGCGAGGCGAAATATGGTCGCCCGGCCGGCGGGGCGGCAACGGGCCTGCGGGCGGCCTGGGCGCTGCTGCGCCAGCGCTATGGGGCCTGAGCTGGTCTGGGTTGAAAAACCGGGCAAATCCCTAAACCGTTGCTCAAGCGGTGGAGGATGCCCCATGTCGATGACCGAACGCGAAGCGCTCAACGCCCTGCGGGCGGCCTTTACGGCCGGTGTCTCCGGCGCTGCGCCCGACCTGACCGCGCGCCAATCTGCCCTGCTGCTGACGGTCGGCCTGTCGGCGGGGCCCCATACGGTGCGCGGGCTCGCGGCCGAACTGGATGTGTCCAAGCCGGTGATTTCACGCGCCGTGGACAGGCTAGAGGCGCTCTGCCTGGTACGGCGTGTCCGCGACGAACGCGATCTAAGGTCGGTCTTCATCGAGCGCACGCCGGCCGGCAGCGCGTTCCTTCGCGCCATGGCTCGCCCAATTCTTGGCCTTGGCCGGACCAAGCCCGTGAAGAAAGCCGCCTAGGGCGCTGGGTCCACGTCGCCCGCTTCGCTGTCGCCTGCTGCCGGCAGCGGTTCTGGGAAGGGCGGCGGGTTGGCCGTTTGCGATGCCATGTAGGCAATCACATTGGCGCGTTCGCTGTCTCGATTGAGGCCGGCAAAGCCCATGGATGTGCCGGGCACATAGCCCGACGGGTTTTTCAGCCAGGCGTTCAAGCTTTCATACGTCCAGGCGCCGTCATGGCCTTGCAGCGCGCTGGAATAGCGGAAGCCATCCTGGGCTGCCTTGGGCGCGCCGACCGCATTCCACAGCATCGGGCCAATCCCATTTCCGCCGTCGGCAGCGATCGAGTGACACGATTGGCACTTCTGCTTGAAGCTGCTCTCGCCGCGGGCCGGGTCCGCATTGGCAAGCGCCAAGCCGAGGTCGAACACGTCTTCGACCACATCGCCGCCTCCGGCGCGGCCGTCTTCGACCTCGACATAATAGGCGTAACTGGCCGCGATCTTTTCGTTCAGCGACAGAGCCTCGCCGCCATGGTCGTCATAATGGGCTTTTTCCGGCGCAAAAATCGAGTGGGACAGCAGGTGCAGGCCCATCATCGCGAGCACGACAGCCAACACGCAGCCGAAGATCGTGTTTAGTGTCAACTCGCCCATGGCGTGCTTGCCCTTATTCGGCCTTGGAGCCGTGTAGGTGGCACGCTAAGGGGTGGCCTACAACTGACGCGGTGACGCACTGCGACCAAGGACCGGTATGACGTCGAAGATCGCCTACCAGGGAGAGCCCGGCGCCAACTCCCACATTGCCTGCCAGGGCGCCTATCCGGGCCTCGATGCCGTGGCCTGCCGCACCTTCGAGGACGTGCTTTCGGCTGTTGAGACCGGCCAGGCCGACCTGGCCATGATCCCGGTCGAGAACACGATCGCCGGCCGCGTGGGCGACATCCACCATTTGCTGCCCGCCACCCAGCTGCAGATCATCGCTGAGCACTACTTGCCGATCCGCTTCCAGCTGATGGCGCCGCCCGGCGCCGCGCTGGCCGACATCACCGCGGCCTTGTCCCACGTCATGGCCCTGGGCCAGTGCCGCAATTTCCTGCGCGCGCGGGGCATTGAGCCGCGCACCGCCGCCGACACGGCGGGGGCTGCGCGCCAGGTGGCCGAGGCCGGCGCGCCCCACATGGCCGCGATTGCCCCGCGCCTGGCCGCCGAGGTCTATGGCCTCGACATCCTGGCCGAGGACATTGAGGACGCCGCCCACAACACCACGCGCTTCGTGGTGATGGCGCGCGAGCCGGCCGACACGCCGCCCGGCCCAGGCCCAGTGAAAACCGCCTTTGTTTTCCAGGTCCGCAACATCCCGGCGGCCTTGTTCAAAACCCTGGGCGGCTTTGCCACAAATGGCGTCAACATGACCAAGCTGGAGAGTTACCAGGTCGGCGGCGCGTTCCAGGCTTCCCAATTCTACGCCGAAATCGAAGGCCACCCCGATGAGCGGCCGGTCCAACTGGCCCTTGAGGAACTGGGCTTTTTCTCAGCCAGCCTGAAAATCCTCGGCGTGTTTCCCGCCGCCCCCCGCCCCGCTTTCCCGCCGGGTGGCTGACCACCCAGCAGGTTCGGCTCCGCCTGCAGCGGAGCATTCTTGTTTGACCGCCCGCTGCGCTGCGCTCCGCGATGGGTCGCGCTCTTCGCAGGCGGTCTGCGCCAGCAGACCCATCGATCCGGGGGATCGATGGGAGCCGGAGAAGGCCCCGGCAGGGGCATGTTTGTTTTGACCCCCGCTACGCGATGGGTCGGGCTCAAGGCTGTTTTGTTTGCTTCCCGCTGCGGCTTCGCCTCCGCGATGAATCGGGCTCAGGGCTGCTTCGCGTTGAGTGAGAGAGTTAGGACGTGTCCAGGTGGCCTGGGCCGGGAAAGGCGCCCAGGGCGAGCCGGGCACGGCGGCGTTGTGTGGCACTGGGGTTGGGGAGAACACCAGCCGGTTCCGCTTGGGCTTTGGCAACCAGCGGCTTCAAATCCACCGCCCGATCACGGGCATTACGACCCAGCACGCGGTGCATGCGCCTCGCGCCGCCGGCAAGCACATCATCCCAACGCTCAGCCGTTGGCGGCTGCATCCAGTGGATGCGGATCACGCCGTACCAGGTGACTTCATAGATGAAGACGCCCTTTGGTCCGACGGCCGCGTTCTGCTCCTGCATCAAACGCAGGAAGATGCGCAGGTTCCAAAAGAAGACCGGCCAGAACAGCGGCCACACCACTGCGCGCCAGTTTTCCAGCGTCGGGGCGATTTGGCGGCCGAGGGGTGGGGCGCTCTTGTCCATGCCCAGTATTATGCGGCCTGGGACAGGGGGGCGGACAAGTTTTCTCCGCGCGCCCGCCCGGCGGGGCTAAGCGGCCATGAAACTGTTGGACACGCCAGCGGACAGACCGCGCGAGGCCCAGCACGTCCAGGCGCGCGCCTGCCTAGATCAACGCATAGCCCTTGGCGTTGATGTAGCGCGCCAATTCATCGGCGCGGCGCGATGGGTCGGGGTGGGTGGACATGAATTCAGGCTGGCGTTGGCCGGCCGATTTCGCCCCCATCACCTGCCACAGGCGCACCGATTGGGACACTTCATATCCGGCATCGTACATGTAATCGACGCCGGCGCGGTCGGCCTCCAATTCGCTTTCGCGAGAGTAGGGCAGCACCACGCCGAATTGCACCGCCGCCCCGCCAAGGGCGGTGATCAGGCTGCCATATCGGTTCAGATCTTCAGACTGGCTGACGGCGACCTGCCCGGCCACCAGGGCCGCTTGGGCAAGCACCGCGCGGCTCATGCGCCGGCCGGCATGATTGTAAACAGAATGGCCGATTTCATGGCCAAGCACCGCGCTAAGCTGGTCGTCATTCTCCGCCAATTCCACCATGCCGCGGTACACACCGACCCGGTTGCCCGGCATGACGAAGGCGTTCACGTCTGGCGTGTCGAAGATCGCCACATCCCAGCGCTCGCCGGCCTTCGGCGTCACCCGTTCGATGCGCGACCAGGTGCGCAGCACGGCGTTGCGCAATTGGGGATCGGAGGTTTGCGGGGTCTGGGACTTCATATCGCTCCAGGCCGCCGCGGCCATTTCGCCGATCTGGGCGTCGCTGAAGAAATTCAGCTCCGACTCCCCGGTATAGGGGTTGGTCGCGCACCCAGAGACGATGGGAAAGACCGTGCCGGCGGCCAGGCCGCAAATGATGCCCCTGCGGCTCAGCTTGATCTTTGGCGCGGCTTCCAAAAGGGCGCGGTCAATTTTGATGGGCTCGCCCATGGCTGTGCTCCCAAGTCTACTGGACCTGAGCCTGCCGTGGGCGGCTTGAACCTATTCTGAACGGCCCAGCAGCCGCGCCAGCACGGTCGCGCCGCTCACCCGGTCGGTTGATCGGCCAGCGCGCTGGCCTGGGACACCCATTCCTCCCTGGCCACCCGGCCGGAAAAGCTCAGATATTCGTCGACCCAGGCCTGGTTGGCGGGGGTCCAGGCGGCGATTTGGGAGAAGCTGTACACGCCGATCGAGTGCAGCTCATTCTGGATGCGCGGGCCGATGCCGCGAATTTGGGTGAGGTCGTCCTTGTCGCTCGGCGGGGTATCCTGGGCCGGCGGGGGGGCCGGCGTGAGGGCCGCGCTGGGGGCGTCCTTCCCATTCGCGGCGGGCGGGGTCTCAGCCCCTGGCTCGGGGGCGGGCTCAGGCTCCGGGGTTGGTTCCGGCTCGGGATCAGGCTCTGGCGTGGCCTCTGGCGCGGGTTCCGTGACCGCCTTCGCCTCTGGCGCCGCCTCCTCGGGCTTGGGGTCTGGTTCCGGCTCCGGGGACGGTTCCGGTTCGGGATCGGAGGCAGGCTCTGCTGCGGCCTGGGGCTCGACCTCTGTCTCCGGCGCCGCCGCCGGCTCTGGCAAATTCTCTGGCTCCGGCTCCTCATATGGATCTGGCTCCGGCGGCGCGGCGGTTTCGGCCGGCGCCTCCACGGGGACCGCTTCAGGCGCCTGCTGCGCTGCCTCAGCTTCCGCGCGATCTTCGGGCGCTGTTTCGCCCGTCTCTGCTGCGTCCGGGGGCGTTGCGGTTGCCGGCGCAGGGGGCTCAATCGAGCGCTCTTCCTCCAAATAGGCCAGGCGCCCTTCCAGGTAGCGGTTGCGCCAGCGCAGGCGTGCAAGCTCCTCATCGGGGGTCTCGCGGTCGCTGCCGGCTGGCTCGGCGGCATCGGAGGGACTGGGGGCGGCCTGTTCTGGGGTCTGTTCTGGGGCCTCTTCTGGGGTCGCCGGCTCCGGGTCTACGGGGAGAGTGTCATCGCCGGGCGTTTCGAGGATGCCCGGGCCGGCCTGGGCGGCCACTTTTTGCTCAAACACGTTCAGCCGGCTGCGCAGATAGCCATTCTGCCAGCGCAGTTTGTCCACCTCGACCTGTTCCTCGGGGGGGCTGGCCCCGACCGCTGCTTGCGCCGATGGGTCTGCGTCTCGGGCGGGGCCCGCGCCCCGTCCGGCTTTCAGCTCGGCGATCTCAGCTTCCAGGGCGGTGGCGGCCGTGCTTGCCGCCTTGAGCGCGGCGTTTTCCTGGGTGAGGGCGGCGATCTCGGCCTCGCGCGCATCCATTTCGCCGCGCAGGTCCGGGGCGCCGGCGCCGAGTTTGCGCTGGGCGGCGTAGAGGCCTTCGATCTCGGTGCGCGCCTGCTCCAATTCGGTGCGCGCAATGCCCGCTTCCACATCGATCCGGCGCATCCGCCCGCGCAGCAGGACCCCGCGCAGGGACCAGCCAAACAAAAGCGCCACCATGGCTGCAATGGCCAGCAGCCCCCACATTTGTGTCAGTAGCCAGGTCATGGGTCTTGTTGCTCCAGCACAGTAAACTCAATCCGCCGATTTGCCGCCCGCCCCGCCCGCGTTGCATTATCGCCCACGGGCCGGTCCGGCCCAAAGCCCACCGCGTTCAGGCGCCCGGGCGCGACCCCGCGCGCGACCATGTAGGCGGCTACGGCCTGGGCGCGGGCCTCGCTTAGAAACACGTTGAAAGCACGCTCGCCGGTGTTGTCGGTGTGGCCGCCAATTTCGAAGACAAGCTGGGGCGCGCATTGGCTGGCAACGGCCATGATCTTATCGAGCGTCTCGCCGCTGGCGCGCGACAGCTCGGCGCTGCCTGTCTCGAACACCACTTCATTCTGCGCCATGACCGCGCCGAAGGCGGCCTCGCACGCGCCGCGGGGGTCGGCGCCAAAATCGATGCCGGAAATCTCGGTGACGTCCACGGCCACCGCTGCGCCCTCGATCTGGACGGCGTAGGGCCCCGTCAGACCGGCCATGTCCTCGCGCAGGAAGGCCAGCACGCTGCCGGGCGCCTCGCCGGCAAAGGTGAACCCGTCGCCGTCCGGATCGAAGCCCATAAAGCCGGTCTGGAACGCGGAAAAATGCGGCAGGCCGAGGCGCACGCCGTCCATCCAGCCGTCATAGGTCTCCCCGGCAACCTGCATCTCGTCGACCACGGCGCCGTCAAAATGCGCGCTGGCGATCTCGGCAATCTCCGTGCGCTCGGCCGCGCTGGCGACTTCGCCTTCGAGCAGCAGGGCGCCATCGGCATGGCGCGCCGACCATTTGCTCGGCCCGCGCAGGTCCGGCCGGCCAAGGAAGGGCGGCGCAATATTGGCGATTTGCGCTGACAGGCGCGCGCGGCGGGCATTGTCCATGGCGATGCCGGAGACCTTCAGTTCCGTATCGGCGAGGACGGCGCGCCCGCTGTCGAGTTCGGCAACGGCGCGCACCGCCAGGGCAGCGACCTCGATCCAGGGCCCATCCGGCGCGCCAAGGCCGATTTCGGCGCGGTCGTCCAGGCCCGTTATGTCCAGGGCGCCGGCGGCGTCGACCAAGGCGTCCCGGGCAAGGGAGCCCGGCACATGGCCGGACAGGATAAGTTCCCCGCCCGCAGTGCGCGTGGCCCGCCAGATGAAGGGCGACACGCGCGGCGCGGTTTGAAAATCGGTCTCCACCGCGGTGACCGGGCCGAACAGGGGGCCGCCTTCGCCGAGCGTGGACAGGGCGGCCTGGGCGGCGCGTGCCGGCGCATCGGGGCTGGGCGCCACGCCGCTGAGCTTTGCGGTTTGGCCCGCCATTTCGACGGTGAGGCCCGCCAGGCCTTCAACGGCGAGACGGTCGGCAACGGCCGCGCCAATGGCGCTTTCATAGGCCTTTGCGCGGTCGGGAAAGTCCAGATAAAACCAAGCTCCGAGCGCCGCAAGGCCGGCCGCGGAGAGGAGCGTTAGCACCGTATCAAAAACCCTGATCATGGGCCTCTCATTTGCTGCGCCCGCCTCTTAGCCGTCCAGCCATGCCCTAATCACTGGGCCGCTTCAAGGGAGCGACAACACTTTGGTAAACTCTGTTGCGATTGGGCAAATCACCAGTCCTTCCAACCCCAAGGTGAAGGCGCTTCGCGGGCTTGAACGCAAGAAAATGCGCGTCGAAACCGGCCTTTTCCTGGCCGAGGGGCCGCGTCTGGTGCGCCGCGGGATTGAGCAGGGCTGGCGCCTGGACACGCTGGCGGTTGCCGAGGCGAGCCTGGGGCGCGCCGATATTGCCGGCCTGGCGGCCGATGCGGCGGATTTGGGTGCATCGGTGTTTTCCGCGCCCGGCCGGATCATGGAAAAGCTCGCGCGCAAAGACAATCCCAACGCCGTCGTCGCCGCCTTCGCCCAGCGTATGGCAGACCTGCCCGCACTCGACCCCGGCGGTGAGGGGCGCATTGTTGCGCTCTATGAAGTGCGCGATCCGGGCAATCTGGGAACGGTGCTGCGTAGCGCCGATTGCGCGGGGGTGGGCGGCGTGGTGCTGGTCGGGCAGTGCTGTGACGCCTTCAGCTTGGAGGCTGTGCGCGCATCCATGGGCTCGATATTCGATGTTCCCTTGGCGGCGGCGTCGCTTGAGGCCTTCGCGGCCTGGGGCGCTGGGGCTCAACGACGGCTCGTTGGCGCCAGCATGAACGGTCAATCGGCGCCCGAGGCCACCGACCTTTCGGGGCCCGTGACGCTGTTGATGGGGAA
This sequence comes from Pseudomonadota bacterium, assembly GCA_038747245.1. Classification (GTDB taxonomy): domain Bacteria; phylum Pseudomonadota; class Alphaproteobacteria; order Caulobacterales; family Hyphomonadaceae; genus UBA5336. Next base: position 53,187 of record JBCDJY010000005.1, read on the forward strand.
TGAACAGGCCGGCCTGCCGACCCAGGTCGAGGCGGCCTGCGAGGTGCTGGTGCGCATCCCCATGCGCGGCGGGGCCGACAGTTTGAACCTCGCCCAGGCCGCCACCCTCATCACCTATGAAGCCTGGCGCCAGGCCGGATATCCGGGCGCGCGGCCATGAGGCACACCGCGCGTTTGCTGGTCGCCGATGACTGGTCCGATTACGCCCTGCTCGACAGCGGCGCCGGGCGCAAATTGGAACGGTTCGCCGGCCAAACCATCTCCCGGCCCGATCCGCAAGCGTTCTGGACGCCGGCAACGCCGCCGGGTGAATGGGCCGCCGACGCCGTGTTTGATGCCAAGGGCGGGGAGGAAGACCGCGGCGCCTGGCGCGTCTCCTCGCCCGGGGCGCCAGAGGCCTGGCCCATGGCCTGGGGCGCGCTGCGCTTCATGGCCCGGCGCACGCCGTTTCGCCACCTGGGGGTGTTCCAGGAGCATTCGGTCCACTGGCGCTTTGCCCGTGATCAGATCGCGGGCGCTAAGGGCCGCGTGCGGGTGCTCAACCTGTTTGGCTATACCGGGCTCATGTCCCTGGTCTGCGCGGCCGCAGGGGCTGAGGTGGTTCATCTGGATGCCAGCCCAAAATCCAACCGGTTCGGCCAGGAAAACCAAGCGCTTTCGGGGCTGAGCGACCGGCCGATCCGCTGGATTACCGACGATGCGATGAAGTTTGTCGCGCGGGAGATTCGCCGCGGAAACGCCTATGATGCGATCGTGCTGGACCCGCCGAAATTCGGGCGCGGGCCGAAGAATGAAACCTGGCGGTTTGAGGCGGATTTGCCCGCGCTCCTGGACGGTGTGCGCGCACTTTTGAGCGACAAGCCCTTGTTTTTGATCGCCACAGCCTACGCCGTGCGCCTGTCCTATCTTGCCTTGGCCCAGACCTTGGCCGACCGGCTTGATGGGCTTGGCGGCGTGATGGAGGCCGGCGAAATGGCGCTGCCCCAGGCCGGCTCCGACCGACTTTTGCCCACCGCGCTCTATGCCCGCTGGGCCGCAGGGTGACCCCGGCGGCTTAAGGCGGGGCTTGAAGGCAGCGCCACGCGCGATCCGTTTCAGAGCGCAGCGGAGCGGGGATCAAACAAAGCAGCCCTGAGCCCGACCCATCGCGTAGCGGGGGTCAAAACAAAGCAGCCTTGAGCCCGACCCATCGCGGAGGCGAAGCCGCAGCGGGCGGTCAAAACAAAAACGGCGGGCCGAAGCCCGCCGTTTCCGGTATTGGTTTGGTCTGACCGCCTAGAAGCGTGCGGTGGCGCGCACGAAGAAGGTGCGTCCAAACACGTCATAGGTGGCCGGATAGGTGTTGGCCTGCTCCTGGTTGTCACCAAGGATCGGCGGCTCTTCATCCAGCAGATTGTCGATGCCGCCCGTGAGCGTGAAATTGTCGTTCACGTCATAGGAGCCTGACAGGTCGAAGTAATCGAAGGCGTCGATGTCTTCGACCGCGACTTGGAAGCCGAGGCCGCCATCATCGCTGACCTCGCCAACCCGGCGCCAGAGCAGTTGGGCGCGGAACGGCCCTTGTCCCCAACGCGCGGTGACGCGGTGTGAGTATTCCGGGATCGGCTCGCCGCAGTCTGCGCCAAACAGGCCGGCACAGGCCAGGGGCTCGCCGCCTTCGAACGGAACCAGCGTATTGTCGTCGGTGAACGTGCCGAGATAGTTGAAGGCGAACAGGCCGTAGTCAGTGTCGAATGTGTACTCGGCCTGAACGTCGATGCCCTCAAGGGTCAACAAGGCGACGTTCTGAGAGGTCACCGACACGGACAGGATTTGTCCGCCGGCGCCGCGCTCGATCACGTTACAGAACGGCGAGCCAACGCCGCCCAGTTCGGTATCGGTGTAGCAGGTCGACAGCACATTGTTGGCGCCGCCGCCGAAGGCCGAGATCACGTCTTCCACTTCGATGTCGAAATAGTCCACCGAAACGGTGAGCCCTTCGAGGAAGTTGGGGGACGCGACAAATCCGACGGTGAGCGTTTCAGCTTCCTCAGCTTCCAGGTCGGGGTTACCGCCCGACAGCTGACGAACCTGGCCGGAGGGCGGATCGATCAAAGCCGAACCGACATTTGCGGCCGGAACGCCCGTGGCTTCACAGATTGCCGCCACGGCGGCGTCGCCGTTGAACGCGGACGAACACGGGTCGCTCGCGCCGGGGAAACCTTCTGCCTGCGGTGCAAACAGCTCGCTGATCGAGGGGGCCCGAACAGCCGTGTTGAACGAGGCCCGGAAGCGAAGTTGATCGTTCGGCGCGTACTCGCCGGCGATCTTGTAGGCTTCCACGCCGCCGGCCGTGCTGTAGTCCTCGTAGCGGTAAGCAAGCTCAAAGGCGAGCAGGTCAGCGTAGGCCGCTTCGCTGATAATGGGCAGGTAGGCCTCGCCATAGATGCCGTAGACGTCGAACTGGCCAGAAACAGCAGGGGCGCCGTTGAAGCCGGCGATCGTGCCTGCGGCGAGGTCTTGCGACGGACGGAACGCGAACACCTCTTCGCGGTACTCGATACCGCCGGCAAGGCCGATGGGCCCGCCCGGAAGCTCGAAGGCGCCCGATGTGTCGCCGGTGATGTTGGCGACAAAGTTGGTGACTTCATAGTCGGCCTCAGAAACCACTGCGGTGCGCAGGAATGCAGCAGCGTCTTCTGAAATGTTACCCTCACCGAAGATGTTCAGCGGGGTACAACCAATCGTAGAGCCGTTTGACCCGCCGTCGGAACAGGTTGGGTTCCCATTGGCGTCCACGTCGACATTGCCGTCGCCATCGGCGTCAGCCAGCAGCAGGGCTTGCTCGAAGCGGTCGCGGTTGACGTTACCGATCTGTGCGGTGGAGTTCTTCACCCGGCCTTCTTGGAAGTAAGCGTCAAGCGTCCAGGTGTCGGTGAGATCGACCGTGATGCCAGCCTGGAGCTGTAAGGCGGTGAACTCATCGTCGGAAATCCGCGGGCCGACTTCTTCGAGACGGCGGCGAATACCGAACCCGCCCACCGTGGCGGTATCGGAGATACCGTCGCCATCGGTGTCTTCAGCATCACCAATCTCGGCCGAGATGATGGCCTGGGCGTCGGGGGTGATGAAGGGGTTGCCGTCGAGTGAGAAAGTCGTGCCCGACTGGAAGATCGGCGTCGGCGCGAGCTGCTGGGGCACATCATTGTTTGCAAACAAGGCCGATGCGTAGACCGTGACATCTTCATTGATGTCATAGTCGGTTTTCGCGGTGACCTGGAAGCGCTCCTGCGGCAGCTGGATGTAGTTTACAGGCGCGTAGTTGTATGCATCGACACTGCCATCGTAGAGGCGGATTGAACCGTCTTGCTCGAAAATGGCGGCGCCGCTGGTGCCGTCTGGGAAGTCGAAGGATGCACCACCGAAGATGGCGCCCTGGGGCACGCCCGAGGAGCCGCCGTCGAACAGGTTGCCGGCACCGTCATCAAACTGGGCGAAGAAGGCAAAATCCCGGTCGCCCTGGAACAGTTCTTCGCGGCTGTTGTAGCCGAGGCTGATCACGGCATTACCGCGGCCCTCTGCGTAGTTGCCGCCCATCGTCAGGGCCGCCGACCATAGGTCTGCGTCGCCTTCCTGGGTGACCTCGTAGCCGGCAGACGCCTCCACGCCCTCAAAATCGTCCTTGAGGATGAAGTTCACAACGCCGGCGATGGCGTCCGAGCCATAAACGGCTGATGCACCGCCCGTGACCACTTCGACGCGCTCGATCAGCGCTGCGGGAATGTTGTTGATGTCGACCACGCCGCCGCCAGTGGTCGGCACGATGCGCTTGCCGTCGACGAGGACGAGCGTCCGGATGGCGCCAAGGCCGCGCAGGTCGACGGTCGCGGTGCCGTTACCTGGGTTGTTGGACGTCCGGTCGAGGCCGGGAACGGTTTGGGGCAGGGTGTTGAGAAGGCCTTCGGTGTTGACCGTGCCCGTCAGCTCGAACTGCTCGGCGCCCACCGTGGCGATGGGGCTGTTGGACACGAAGTCGAGACGCTGGATCCGCGATCCGGTGACTGTGACCGTCTCTTGGACGGCTTCTTCATCTTCTTGTGCGAGGGCCGGCGCGCCGGCGAGCCCAAGTGCTGCGCCCGCGAATACGGACGAAGCAAGTAGGCGTGATTTGAGAGAATACCCGTTCACGTGTGGAACCTCCAATAGGATTGCCGCTCTTTAGCTGAAGCCGGTCTCCCCGACCTGCTTGCTTGCTAAAGCTGTGGCAGGCGCCGCGTCAACGCGCTGTCACAGGGCTGACAAAAAAACGCCGCGACTGTGTCTTATTCGCCGCAGTTGGCGGCACCGGTGCGCAGCGCGCCTAAGGCCGGCGAGAATATGCAGCCCCAAAACGCCCGGAAAGACGAAATAAATCGCCGGGCCTCGCCCAGCCTCAACACCCGGGCGGAAGAATAACCCGCCGGCCGCCGCCTGTCACGACGGCAAGGCGGGGCAAAGATACCTGGAGCGGTGAATGTCGACCACATTGTCGGCCCAGCCTGTCAGGGTCGGGTCAACCATGTTCTGGTTCACGGCAAACCACATCGGCGTCAGCGGCACCTCGTCGAGCATGATTTGCTCTGCCTGGGCCAGAAGGTCAGCGCGCCGATCAAGGTCGAGCTCCAGGTTTGAGGCGGTCAGCAGCGCGTCGTACTCGCTGTTGTTGAACGCGCCGTAATTGAGCTGCCCGGTGTCGCTTTCCAAAAGATAAAGGAAATTCTGCGGATCATTATAGTCGGCCACCCAGCCTGCATCGGAGACTTCGAAGTCGCCCTCGCGCAGCCGGGCATAGAGCACCTTCGTGTCCTGGAGGAGCAGCTCGGGCTCGACCCAGTCGGCAATCTGCTTCCAGTTTTGCTGGGCCACGGGCGGCGGCTTCATGTTATCGCCGGTGTTGCGATACATGTAGGTGAACTCCAGGGGCCGCTCGGGGCCGAAGCCCGCCTCCTCCAACAGCCGGCGGGCCTCAAGCAGGCGTTTAGACCTCGGCATGTCGGCCCAATCCACCCGCGGTGCCTCGTCCGGGTCGAGGTAATTGTCGATGCCAGGCGGCACGAAATTATAGGCCGGAAGGAAGCCGGGCGTGAGCACATTCTGGGTCATGAACTCCCGGTCCAGGGCCATGGACAGCGCCTTGCGCACGCGCACATCGTCAAACGGCGCCACGCGCTGGTTGAACACCCAATAGGTCACTGTCAAAGATGGGTCGGCGCGCACCCAGCCGGGCAAACGCCGCTCTATCTCTTCCTTCCGCGGGCCTTCAAAGCCGTTATTTATGTCGAGCTCTCCGGCCTCGATCATTCGCTCCACGGCGTTGAGGTCGGAGATTGGAAAATAGGCGACGCTATCGAAGCACAGCTCTTCTGCGCCGCTCCAAAGGTCATTCTTCACGACGATGAGCGATGAGCCCACCGTCCAATCGATCAGCTTGTAGGGCCCGTTCACGGCGATGTTCTCTGGGCGGATCCACCGGTCGCCATGTTCCTCGATCACATGTTTCGGCACGGGATACGTTGTATAGTGGGTGAGCAGGCCCGGCAGGTAGGGCGCTGGGTATTCAAGCGTGATTTCGAAGGTGTAGTCGTCGAGCGCGCGCACGCCGAGGTCTTCAGGCTCCACTTCGCCGCGGTTTAGGGCGGCGGCGTTTTTCACGCCCCATAGGAGCGAGGCATACTGGCTGGCGGTGGCCGGGTCCTGCAGGCGCTGGAAGGCGAAAACGAAGTCATGGGCGGTTAGGGGCGTGCCGTCCGACCAGACGGTCTCACTCAGCTCAAAGGTCCACACCGTTTGCGTGTCATCCACCGAGTAGCTTTTCGCGACGCCGAGTTCCGGGCGGCCATCGGCGCTGGTGACGAACAGGCCATTGAACATGTCGCCCAGGATAATGTTCTCCCATTGAGCTGAGCTTTTGTGGGGATCGAGCGTGTCGGGATTGGCCGAAATGCCGCGCCGCAGCATCTCGCCATACTGGGCGTCGTCGCCCCCGCCGCATGCCGCAAGGCCCACCAGGGCAGCGGCGGCCAGGGCCCGGCTCCAACTGCGCAGAAACGCCATGTCGATCTCCTCTTCAGGCTCCTCCGGCCTGGGCGCTCTGCCCGGGCCTGTGGATGGGGGCTGTATTTTCCCAGCGCCGCTGCCACAATGCAGTCGGTCAAGGCAATACCAGCCTGGCGAAGATGAGCAGGATGTGAACATGACCCTTCGACACGCCCTGTTTTTGGGCACGGCCGCGGCCTTTCTGCCCGCAGCGGCCCTCGCCGACGACGCCGTGTCGACCGACGCGCTCTACGCCTGCGCCGAGACCGCCGACGATGCGGCGCGCCTTGCATGCTACGACGCCGCCGTCGGGCGCCTCCAGGAAGCCGAGGCGGCTGGTGAGATCACCACGGTGACCCGCGAAGAAGTCGAGGAGGTCCAGCGCGGCACGTTCGGGTTTTCGCTGCCCTCGTTTTCCGCCCTCGCCCTGCCACGCCTCGGCGGCGATGACGACGATGACGGCCAGATCGATTCGATTGTCTCGCCCGTGGCTAAGATAGAGCGAAACGCTTTCGACATGGCGGTGGTGACCCTTGAGAATGGCCAGGTCTGGCGCCAGACCGAGGGGCGGATGATGTCAATCAGGGGCGTTGAAGAAGCCGAAGTGCTGCGGGCGGCCTTGGGCAGTTTCAAGATGAAACTCGATGGCGGGCGCGCCTTTCGGGTGCGCCGGGTGCAATAGGGGTCAGCGCTCCTTCGGGTCGAGCGCGTCGCGCAGCCCATCGCCGAGGAAGTTGAGCGCCAGCAGCGTGACTGCCATGGTTCCAGCGGGGATCAGCAGCATCCAGGGCCGGTCGCGCATCTCATTGGCGCCTTGGCTGATCAGCACGCCCAGCGAGGTGAGCGGCTCGTTCACGCCCAGGCCGAGGAAGGACAGGAAACTCTCCGCCAGGATCACCACGGGGATGGTCAGCGTCACGTACACGGCAACCGGGCCGATGACATTCGGCAAAACATGGCGGCGGATCATGGCCAGTTGGCTGACGCCGGCCGCCCGCGCTGCTTCGATGAACTCGCGGCTTTTGATCGCCAGGGTCTGGCCACGCACGATGCGCGCCATGGTCAGCCATTCGATCGCCCCGATGGCGGCAAAGATCAGAAAGATGTTCTGGCCGAACACCGTGATCAGCAAGATGACGAAGAAAATGAAGGGCAGCGCATAGAGCACGTCGACGATGCGCATCATGATATTGTCCACCCGCCCGCCGATGAACCCGGCCAGGGCGCCCCAGGTCACGCCGATGACGAGGGACACCAGCGTTGCCACCACGCCGACCATGAGCGAAATGCGCAGGGCGACCATCAGCCGGGCCAGATAGTCCCGGCCGACATAATCGGTGCCCAGCAGGTGGCCATTCTCCAAGGTTGGCGGGATTTTGATCAGGGTGGATTGTGCCTCGCTGTCGTGAATCCAAAGCGCCGGGCCGATGGCGGCGATCACCACCAGCACAGCAAGGATCCACATGGAGGCCACAGCGGCGCGGTTGCGCAGGAGCCGCGTGCGCGCATCATCCCAGAGCGAGCGGCCCGATACGATGGCCTCTTCGACGGCCGCCTCTATGGCGTGGGGGTCGCCCGCCGCATCACTCATCAGTCGTAACTCACTTTTGGGTCGAGCACCGCATAGAGAATGTCGGCAATCAGGTTGAGGGCGATGATCAGGCCCGCATAAATAATGATTGCGCCCATCACCAGCGTGTAGTCCCGGTTGATGGCGCCATCGACGAAATAGCTGCCCATGCCGGGCAGCGAGAAGACCCGCTCGACCACGACCGAGCCCGTCATCACGCCGGCCGTGGCCGGGCCGACATAGGAAATCAGAGGCAATAGGGCCGAGGGCAGGGCGTGGCCGGTAATCACCTGGCGCTCAGAAAGGCCCTTGGAGCGCGCGGTGCGAATGTGGGGCATGCGCATGGTCTCAATCATCGACGCGCGCATCAGCCTGGAGATGATTGCGATTTGGGGCAGCGCCAGGGTGATCACCGGCAGGGTGAGATTGTCGAAGCCAAGCCCCGGCGGGAAGCCGAGCCCGCCTGCGGAGAACACCCCCGCCCCCAGGGCCAGGCCAAGGATCAAAAGCGGCCCGCTGACAAAGGTTGGCACTGAAATGCCCACCATGGCGACGCCCATCACGCCATAGTCGGCCGGTGTGTTCTGCTTCAGGCCGGCCAGGATGCCCAGGCCGCCACCAATGATAATGGCGAGCAGCATCGAGAGGCCGCCAATGGTAAGGCTGATGGGCAGCCCGTCGGCGATCAGCTCGCTGACATCCTTGTCCTTGATCTTGAAGCTTGGGCCGAAATCACCCTGCACCACGTCGCCCAGATACTTGAAGTATTGCACGTGGACCGGATCATCGAGGCCATACTTGGCCGCGATCGCCCGCTCGGTCTCCACCGGCAGCAGGCGGTCGGCCGAGAACGGCCCGCCCGGCGCGGCCCGCATCATGAAGAACGCCACCGTGATGATCGCAAGAAGGGTGGGCACCGCAATGATCAGCCGGCGCAGCAGGTAGCCGAGCGGGATGCGGCCCAGAAGTCGATTTAGCATTTCGGCTGGGCGATCACGGGACACTCACGTATTTCTCAAGCGCGCGCCGGTTGGCAGCCCGCCCGTACATGCTTAGCTTCGCCAAGCATAAAGCCTTGTCAATGTTTTGCCCGAGGACGGAGCGCCCATGGCCGATATCCGAAACGTGACCGAAACGTTTGCCGTGGCGCCGCAAATCTCGCCGGGCGATGTCGACGAGATTGCGGCGGCAGGCTTCAAGACGTTGATCGCAAACCGCCCCGATGGCGAGGGCGGGCTCGACCAGCCACGCATGGGCCAGATCCGCGCCAGGGCGGAAGCGGCTGGCCTCGACTTTGTCGCCCTGCCTTTCTCTGGCGCGCCGACACCGGAGATCGTCGAGCGCACCGGCCATATCCTATCAGAAGCCAAAACGCCGATCCTCGCCTATTGCCGCACCGGCACGCGGTCGATCACCGCCTGGGCCCTGGTCCATGGCGGCCAGGGCATGGCCGATGAAATCATCGAGGCAGGCGCCCGGGCAGGCTATGATTTATCAAGCTTAAAGTCGCTTTTGTGAGCAATTGCTTGCAAAGCCGAATTTTCACCACATTCCGACGGTTGAAGACACGCGGGCTGCGTGCACTTGACGCCTTCGGCCCCCAGCCCGGCCGGCCTGGCCATGGAGACGCGCAATGTCGAACCGTTTTTGGCTGAGCGATTTCGAATATCGAAACGGCTCAATTCTGGTCAAGAAAACCGGCCACCGCGTGCCAGCCTCGCGCCGACTCGCCCAGGATGTCTTCACCTGGCTGTCGTTTTACTCTTTCGCCCAGACCTGGCGCACCTGGCGCTTTCTGACCGGCCACAAGCGCCCGACGATCGCTTTTTTTCCAGACAAGCCGAGGCCCTGGTATTTCATCTGGCCGGTGATGCATGTCGCCGGGGCGAAGGTGATCGATGACCCCGCCCAGGCCGACATCGTGTTCCAATTCGATGACACCACCCAGACGGCGAATCCTGCGCCGGCGGCCCGCCCGGGCGCCCGGCTGGTCAATTTCGGATGTGACGACGTCTCCAAAAGCCGGGTCGCCGGGGCCTGGGCGCGCTGTGCAGGCTATGATTTGGCCGTCGATCCGCGCGTCCATACTGGCCCCATGGTGGAAAAATCGGAGATGAACGCCGCCCATGATGGACGCATTATCGAGGGGCCGATGGAGCCCGCGCCCGGCAAGACCTACCAACGCCTGATCGACAATGAGATTGACGGCGGCCTGGTTGAGGATCTTCGGTGCTGCATCGTCGGCGGCAAGCCAGCCATCGCCTTCCGCAAGCGCCGGCCCCTCTCGCGGCGGTTTCTCAACGAGAACGCCGAAGTGCTGCTCGACCTGCCGGGAAATTGTTATTCCCGCAGCGAACTGGACGTGATCGAAGCGTTTTGCGCTGACCTCGGCCTGGATTGGGGCGGGGTGGATGTGCTGCGCGACCGGGCGAGCGGCCGGCTCTACGCCGTTGATGCCAATAAGACCGATATGGGCCCGCCTGTGGCGCTCAACCTCGGCGACCAATTGAAGGCCACGCGCCGCATGGCCCGGGCTTTCGCCGCGCGCCTCGCCCCGCGACGGCGCTAACCTCAAGGCGGCAGCACACTTCCATGGCAATACCCTATGTAAGACAGTTCGACTTCGAATATGGCCGGCTCGACCAGGTCTCACCGCTGATCCAGCGGGTGGTCGCGGAGAATCCCGGGCCGTTCACCTATACGGGCACAGGCGTCTACATCGTTGGCGCAGGCACCGTGGCCGTGCTCGACCCAGGCCCCGCCATCGACGCCCATTTCGACGCCTTGAAGCGCGCTTTGGATGGGCGCGAGGTGTCCCATGTCCTCGTCTCCCACGGCCATTCCGACCACTCCCCCCTGGCCCAGCCCCTGGCCGATTGGGCCGGGTGTAAAACCTACGCCCTGGCCAAGGCCATTCCCACGGCGAAGGGCATTTTGGGCTCCGATGACGATCTGGGCTTTATTCCCGACGTGCAGATCGCCGATGGCGACACGATTTCAGGGCCGGGCTGGACGCTGGACGTGATCGCCACGCCGGGCCACACGAGCAACCATATCTGCTTTGGCCTGCGCGAAGAGAATGCGTGTTTTTCCGGCGACCACATCATGGGTTGGTCGACCACGGTGGTCTCGCCGCCCGACGGCGATATGGAAGATTATCTTGCCAGCCTTAAGGCCGTGCGCGCACGCAAGTTCGACGCGCTCTGGCCGACCCATGGGCCGCCCGTGCTGGAGGATGTCACCGGCTTTATCGATGCCTACATCGCCCACCGCCACGAGCGGGAAGCCGCCATACTGGCGCGCCTGGAGCAGGGCGACGAGACCATTCCGAAGATGGTCGACACGATTTACGCGGCCGTGGACCCGTCTCTGCACCCTGCGGCCTGCCACTCAGTGTTGGGCCACATTATAAAGCTCGTAAAAGAAAGGCGGGTCACCGCCTCCGATGACCCGCCCTCCGTATCGAGTGTCTATCGCCTGGCCGACTGATCCCCAGGCAGCTTAATAGGCCAATTCAGTCAGCCCTGTTTCAGGTCTTCAAACGGCACATCCTTGTCGACGCGCACATCGCCGGGCAGGCCAAGCACGCGCTCAGCGATGATGTTCTTCAGGATCTCATCGGTGCCGCCGGCAATGCGTAGGCCTGGCGCCCACATGAAGCTCTGTTGGAACAAGGCATCGGCGGGCATCTCATCCTCATCGGTCATCATGCCGTAATGGCCCTGTAGATCGATGGCCGAGCTGCAGATATCCTGAAGCTGATTGGCCGTGATGATCTTGCCGATGGAGCTTTCCGGCCCGGGCGTTTCACCCTTGGACAGCGCCGTTTGGGTGCGGAACTTGGTGAGCTTGTAGCCCTGGGCGGCGACATACCAATCGGCCAAGGTCTGGCGGAAGTCGCTTTCGCTCAACGTGCCGGACTGGCGGGCGTAATCCATAATCTCCGCCCAGTCGGGGCCGGGCGACCCGCCCACGGCGAGGCGCTCATTCATCAGCGTGACGATGGCCACTTTCCAGCCCTGGCCAACCTCGCCCAGCCGGTCGGAGTCCGGTATGCGAACATCGGTGAAGTACACTTCGTTGAATTCGCGCCCGCCAGACGCCTGGTGGATCGGGCGCGCTTCCACGCCGGCTTGCTTCATGTCCACGATGAACATGGTCAGGCCCTTATGCTTGGGCGCTTTGGGATCTGTGCGCACCAGCAGAATGCCGAAATCGGAATAGTGGGCGCCGGACGTCCAGACCTTCTGGCCGTTGATCACCCATTCATCGCCGTCTTTGATCGCGCGGGTCTTTACTCCCGCCACGTCGGAGCCGGCCGCCGGCTCGGAGAACAGCTGGCACCAGATTTCTTTGCCGGTGAGGGCCTTGCTCACATAGCGGGCTTTGTGGGCGTCGGAGCCAAAGGCGATGACCGTGGGGATGCACATGCCCAGGCCGATCGTGAACGGCCCGGTGGGCGCGTCAAACTTGGCTTCTTCCTGGTTCCAGATCACCTGTTGCATCGGCGTGCCGCCGCGCCCACCCATGGCTTCCGGCCAGGTGATCTGGGCGTAGCGCGCCTCGGCCTTCTTGGCTTGCCAGGCACGGGCCTGGCTCATGAAGTCCTCGCCAGAAACCCGCTGGCGAAGCGGCTTGGCGCCCTTCGGCTCCAGGTTTTTGGCCAGAAAGGCATGCGCTTCAGCGCGGAATTCGGCTTCTTCGTGTGTGTCGTTGAAATCCATATCGGCGCTCCCAAACGTTTCCTATGGTTGCAGATATATCAAACTCACCCTGCGGCAGGGTCTGCGACGAATTTGCGCCTAGGCGGCGTTCTTCATCTCCAGGGCCCGCACCAGCTTTTCTTTCCAGATTTTCGGGGCGCCGATTTGTACGGCGAGCAGTTTTGCCCGGCGGTAGAACAGGTGGCAGTCTACCTCCCAGGTAAAGCCCATGCCGCCATGGGTCTGGATGTTTTCTTTGCTGGCAAACCAGTAGGCTTCGCTGGCGGCAACCCGGGCAGCCGCCGCAGCCTCTGGCAACTCAGAGGCATCGGTGGAAAGCGCCCAGGCACCGTAATAGCAATTCGAGCGGGCGACCTCATTCTTCACATACATCTCAGCGAGCTTGTGTTTGATCGCCTGGTTGCCGCCGATGGGACGGCCGAATGCGTGGCGGTCCTTGGCGTATTCGGTCGCCATTTCCTGGCACCGCGATGCCCCGCCTAGCTGCTCGAAGGCAAACAAGACCGCCGCGCGGTCCAACAGACGGCTGAGCAGTTCAGCGCCTTCGCCGGCCCCGCCCAGCGCCTCTCCCGGCGCGCCGTCAAACACAATCTCGGCATGGCTTCGGGTTGGGTCCAGGGTCTTGACGACCTTGCGGGTCACCCCGCCGGCCGACAGGTCGACAACCACGAGGCGCGGTTGTCCGCGCTCTGCAGCCAGCACCACGGCGTGGGTGGCGATGTCGCCATCGGTCACCGGGATCTTGCGCCCGGTCACCGCGCCGCCCTCAAACCGCACGACGAGTTTGGCGGGGTCGGGCTCACCCGGACCTTCGGAAATCGCCAGGGCGCCGATCACCTCGCCAGCGGCAATCTTGGGCAGGAGGGCCGATTTCTGCGCATCTGTGCCCGCGCTTTTCACCGCCTCGGCCAGGAGGTAGGCCGTGGACGCAAACGGCACTGGCGCCAAAACGCGGCCGAGCTCCTCGGCCAAGACACACAGCTCGAGCATGCCGAGCCCGAGACCGCCATGGTCTTCCGGGATCGCCGCGCCAAGCCAGCCCATCTCGCCAATCTTGCGCCAAAGGCCGGCATCATGGCTGACCTCCGGCGCGTCCAGCACGGCGCGTACCGCGGTGCTCGGGCATTCTGCGGTGAGAAATTTGCGCGCTTCGTCGCGCAGAAATTTCTGGTCCTCGGAAAAATCAAAATTCATGACGCGCCTGTCCTCCGCACTTCTAGAGCGTGATGATACAGGCGGCGCGGCGCGCGGAAAGCCTTCACCTTAGGAAAACTCGCGCCGTGAACCGTATGGGTTGCCCCAGCGCAGGCATTTTGACCGACCGTCTTCACCAAACCTCAAAGCGTTTTTGGCATTTCAAGGAGGCTGTCATTGCGGAGACCCCCATGGCCAAGGCCCTGTTTCACAAGAACCAACGCGTCTACGTCAAACCGGTTGGAACCTACGCCATCATCGAGCGCGTGATCCCCCACTGGGTTAAGGATGTGCCTGAGCCCTTGCGGGTGACCTATGATGTGGGCCTGGGCCGCGAATTCATCGGCGGCGAACTGGTTTCCGAGGCCAAACTCAACGAGCGCACGGGCCTGTCCAGCGACGAGATGGACGGCGAGGAGTGGCGCATCCTGCGCATGCGCAACCGCTGGCAGTCCACCAATGACGATATCGGCCACCACCCCTATCCGGGCACCTTCCCGGTGGTGATGACCGATGAGCATGACTGGGGCGGCTGGCGGGTTCCAGGTTCGGAATATGACCGCGACCCGGCCAAGATCGAGCACCAGGCCCGACTGATCTCCAACGCGCCCCACATGCTTCGCCAGATGCGGCGCTTTGTAAAATTCGCCTCGGAAAACCCCCATGACCTGCCCGAGGAAATGCTGAAGGTGGCAAAAATCTGCGCCGCGATTGTCCGCGACACCTACCAGGTGCCGCCATCGGCAACGGAGACGGCAGCGGTCGCGGCGGAATAACCCCGCGCCTTAGCGCGGCGCCCATACCTTCGCGGCAAAAGCGGCCGCAGCGCATCCAAGGCCATTGGCGGCAATGTCGCCAAGGCTGGCATCGCGGCCATAGGGCAGGGCGTGTTGACCCGCCTCGATCAAAAGGCCGACCATGAAAGCCCCCGCGCAGGCCGCAGCGATGCGCGCGGCGCCAAGTGCCCACACCGCTAGCAGGGCCATCACTGCAAACGCGCCGGCATGGAGCACTTTATCGAGCCCAGGTAGCCCGCCCGTGGCAACACTCGGGCGCAAGGCAAGGTAGGCAATCAGCGCGGTGTAGGCGGCCAGCATGAGCCGCGCCGACACCGGCCCAGAGATCAAGTTGCGCTGGGGCCTTGTCAAAGCAGAACTCCATCCCCCAATTACGCAGGGCTGTTCCAACCCGGAGACTTCGCACCATGCGCACTGACACCCCCGTTCCCGTCAAGCTCTCCGACTATCGCCCCTATCCTTTCACCATCGACGCGGTGTTCCTGAAATTCCAACTTGGCTTTGAGGAGACCCGGGTCGAGAGCCGGCTAGAGGTGCGCCGGCAGGGGCCCGGCGACATGGTGCTGGACGGCATTGACCTTACGCTCCACGAGATTCGCCTGGATGGGCGCCCGCTTCCTGCCGCCCAATACTCTGTCGCCGACGAGACGCTGACCTTGAGCGGTTTGCCGGACGCGTTTGTGCTCGAAATCGCTGTCTCTAACGCGCCCAAGCAGAACACCGCTCTTTCCGGGCTGTATGTATCCGGTGGGCGGCTGTGTACCCAGTGCGAGGCCGATGGGTTCCGCCGCATCACCTATTGGCCGGACCGGCCCGATGTGATGAGCCGGTTCCAGGTGCGCTTGGAAGGCGCACGGCAGGATTTTCCCTACCTTTTGTGTAACGGAACGCCGGGCGCGCGCGGCACCCTGGATGCCGGGGGCCATTTCGCCGAATGGGACGATCCCCATCCCAAGCCGAGCTATCTGTTTGCCCTGTGCGCCGGCGATTACGACGTCCTTGAAGACACGTTCACCACGGCCAGCGGCGCCCATGTCGACCTGGCGATCCATGTTGATAAGGGCGATCAGGCCCGCGCCGCCTACGCCATGGACAGCCTCAAACGCTCGATGGCCTGGGACGAGGAGACGTTTGGCCGCGAATATGACCTTGGCGTGTTCAACATCGTTGCCGTGCGGGATTTCAATTTCGGGGCGATGGAGAACAAAGGGCTCAACGTCTTCAATTCTGCCTATGTGCTGGCCGATGAGGAGACGGCGACGGACGCAGACTTTGAAGCCATCGAGTCGATCGTCGCCCATGAATACTTCCACAATTGGACGGGCAACCGGATCACGTGCCGGGACTGGTTTCAGTTGTGCCTAAAGGAAGGCCTGACGGTGTTCCGCGACCAGGAATTTTCCGCCGACATGCGCGCGCGGCCCGTGCAGCGGATCAAGGATGTCAATCGTTTGAGAGCCCGCCAATTCGCCGAAGACAGCGGCCCCCTGGCCCATGCCGTGCGCCCGGCGGCCTATTCCAGTGTCGACAATCTCTACACCGCGACAGTCTATGAGAAGGGCGCTGAACTCATCCGAATGCTCAAGACCCTGATCGGCGCCGACGCCTTCAAAGCAGGCATGGATTTGTACTTCGACCGGTTCGATGGCCATGCGGCCACAATTGAGGACTTTTACGGCTGCTTTTCCGAGGCGAGCGGGAAAGACCTGAGCCATTTCATGGCGTGGTATGCCCAGCCAGGCACGCCGACGGTCACCGCGCAGCATGACTATGACCCCGCCACGGGCCGCGGCCGCATCACGCTGCACCAGGACAATCCGGCGACCAGCATACAGCCCGATCCGGGGCCGATGCTGATCCCCCTGCGCTGGGCCTTGCCGGGCCGGTTGGACAGCGAAGAGCTTTACCTCCTGTCACAGGCCGAGGGGGTGATCGAATACACCTGCGCGCCGGGCGCCGAGCGCCCGCTGCTGAGCCTCAACCGGGACTTTTCCGCCCCGATCCATCTCAAGACAGACCATTCAGAAGACGAGCGCGTTCGGCTGGTGACCGAAGACACCGACCCGTTTAATCGCTGGGATGCGCTCCAGGGGCTCCTGCGAGGGGCGCTGTTGTCGCTTGCCTATGGCGACGCCGGCGAGGTGCCTGAACGCGTGCTTGCCGCCACCGCAGGCGCCGCGCGGGCCACGGCGCAGAGCGATCCGGCCTTTGCGTCCCTGCTGCTCGCCGCGCCCAGCCCGGCTGAGCTGTTCCAGGCCCACACGCCGGCTGATCCAGCCGCTTTGGCCCGGGCGCGTAAAACCCTGCGCGCAGGCCTTGCCGGCCGCGCTGATGTCCAGGCCCTGATCGACGAAGTGTTGGGCGCGCCGGCGCCAACCCCGTTCGCGCCAAGCGCTGATCAAGCCGCCGCCCGCGGCCTGAGGACTGCGGCGATTTCATTGCTGGGCGCGCGCGGCTATGCCAGCGCGGTGCAAAGGCTCGGCGCCTTGTTCGAAGACGCCGACAATCTGACCGAGCGCCTGGCCTGCCTGCGCGCCCTTGGCGAGGCAGAAGGCGTATCATCGCAGAGATTTGCCGCGTTCTATGCGCTTTACTCGGGCCATCCGCTTGTCATCGACAAATGGTTTATGGTGGCGGCCGCCAGTGCCAGCGCGGCGTCAGACCTCGACCCTTTCCTCGACCATGGCGATTTTACCCTGTCCAACCCCAACCGGGTCCGCGCGCTTGTCGGCGTGTTTGCGATGCAGAACCTGGCCGGCTTCCACGCCCAGGATGGATCGGGATACCGTCTCGTCGCCGACATTGCCAAACGGGTGGACCGGGCCAATCCGGCCGTTGCCGCCAGGCTGCTGACCGGTTTTGAGCACTGGCGGCGGGTCGAACCGGTGGCGCGGGCCGAAGCGGAAACTACCTTGCGCGGCCTGGCCGAGGCGAGCCTCTCGCGCAGCACGCGCGACATCGTCTCCCGCGCCTTATCAGACGCCCCCGAAAGCGGTTAAGGCCCGTTAACTTCGTTAACATTAGGTCAACAATTCCTCGCCAGAACAAAGCCAAAGGGCGCGCGAATGCGCCGTAGGTTGGGCGCGCCATTGTGGTTTTGAAGAAATCACGTCCTGGAAAGACCGGGCCGCCAAACCGGGTGACCAAGCGCTTGGGGCTGGCTATAGCGGCGCTTCTCGCCCTTGAGGCAGCGGCCCTGGGCATCAAAGCTTGGGAAGAGCGCCAATCGGCAGACCTGATGGCCCTTGAGGCCCTCCAACGCGAGGCTGTGGCCCTTTCTGCGCGCATCGATGACAAGGCGGGCGCCGTCGCGTCTGCCATCTCGGTCGGCCAGCGCTCGGGCACGCCGCGCGCGCGGGTGGCTTCTTCGCTGGACGGCGTCGACGTCGTTTTGAGCTTGCGGGACGCTGCTGCCGCCGAAGAGGGCTCGCGCGAGAAGCGCGCCGCTGAAGCGGCTGTGGACGCGATCTCATCGGGCGATGACATCGCCGTCAGCGCCGGCGGCGATGTCGTCTTCATCGTTGAGGAAACCGGATTCCCCACCGCCCTCGGTCTGGCGCCTGCCCAGGCCTGGTTGCCCAGCGCCCAGGCCGACCGGCGAAACACATTGGTGGGCGCTCAGAGGTTTGGCGTGGGCGAGGCGCGCCTTGCCGAACAGGCCGCCAGCGCCACCCTTGGCCCGGCGCAGATCCAAAGCGGTGAAAACATGCTGCGCGCCTCGACCGCCTGCGCGCCGCTTGGGGGCTCTGGCCTACACGCATGCGTCACCCAGCCTTCGCCGCTGTTCACGCCGGGCGATATTTTGCGCTTGGTGACCTATGGGTTGCTCTTGGCCGCGCCCCTGCTCGCCATTCTGGGTCTCATCAATATCGTCTCCGCCAGTGGCCGCGCCCGAGACAGCGCCGACCGGGAAGCGCGCAGCGCCAAGGCCGGGCTCGACCTCGTCATGTCAGGCGCCAAGGCCGGCTCATGGATCTGGAACCCGGCGACTCAAACCGCCGAGTTCAGCCCCATGGCCGCAGAATTGCTGGGCCTGGAGGCAGACGCGCCATGCCATGTCGACACGCTGCTGTCATTGATTTCCGAGGCCGACCGACGCGCCGTGCGTGCGAGCCTCGAGGGGGCCGCCGCCTCGTCCTACTTGCAAGTCTCGTTTGCGCCCGAAGGCTTCCAGGGCCGGCGCTTTGTAGAGCTGCGCGCAAGCGCCAATGATCAAGCGCCAGAGGGCGCGCTCACCGGCATCGCCATGGACGTGACCGAACAGCGCCTCAGCGACATGCGACTCAGGGTGGCGGAAAAGCGCCTGCGCAGCGCCATTGAGGGGTTTGCCGGGCCGTTTGCCCTGTGGGACGAGCGCCGCCGGCTGCTGTATTGGAACCGCGCCTATGCCACCCTGTTCGGCCTTGAAGACATCGTGCGCCAGGGGATCAGTTTCGATACGGTGGAGATGGCCAAGGCCGGCGCCGTGCGGCGGATCCAGGAGGATGGCAGCGACAAGACCTCAGAGTATGTCGAATTGCACACTGGCCGATGGCTGAAGGTTGTGCAGCGCCCAACGCCGGGCGACGGGCTGATGACCATCGCCCTCGACGTGACGGAAAACCGCCGCAACCAAAATCTGCTCCAGGAACAAAAGCGCAAGCTCAAAACCCTCGTCACTAAGCTGGAACGCTCCGAGGGCCAGGCCAGCGAGCTGGCGGCCAAATACGCTGAGGAAAAGCAAAAGGCCGAACACGCCGCCAACACCAAAAGCGCCTTCCTGGCCAATATGAGCCACGAATTGCGCACGCCGCTCAACGCCATTAACGGCTTCTCTCAAATCCTGAGCGAAGAGCTTTACGGACCCCTGGGCGATGAGCGCTACGCGCAATATGCCGGCGACATTCTCACTTCAGGCCAACACCTGCTGGAACTGATCAACGATATCTTGGACATGGCCAAGATTGAGGCCGGCAAGATGACGATTTCCCTGGCCCCCATCGATCCGACAGAGCCGACAGATGCGGCCGTGCGCATGATGCGCCAGAAAGTTGAAGCCAAGGGAATCTCCCTGGTGCTGGACGCGCCCACCGACCTGCCTGAGATTTCAGCTGACCACCGCGCCATTCGCCAAATGGTGCTCAACCTTATCTCCAATGCGATGAAGTTCACCGATGAGGGCGGGCGGATCACCGTGGCCGTTCGCCTGCAGGACGACCAGGTTCGCATCAGCGTGACCGATACCGGGATCGGGATCCCAAAGGACCAGATCGCCCGCCTTGGCCGGCCCTTCGAGCAGATATCGGAGACCCGAGACCGCAACTTTGACGGCACCGGGCTTGGGCTCGCCCTTACCAAATCCTATGCCGGGATGCATGGTGGGCGCCTGGGCATTGCTTCGGAGGTGGGCAGGGGCACGCGGGTGTCGATCTACTTGCCCATTGATGGCCGCGGCGCGACGGAGTCCAAGGACATTATGTCGGCGGCGGAGTAGGCGCCTCAACGCTGGCAATGAAAGCGGCGGCAGCTTCCAGGCAGGCGGCGCCAACCCGCGACAGGGCCGCTGCGCGTTCGGCGCCGCTGCGACCGGCCACGGGTGACGTGCGCTCAATGTCGGCATCGGCCAAAGGCGCGCGCCTGCGCCCGTCCAGCACGGTGACGTCGAGCCGGCAGACGGCGGCATCGCCAATGATCGTCATATCGGCCACCCGCCAGACAATTTCCCGCGCCCCAGGCACGCCCGAAAGCTCGGTGACGGCGATCCCCTCGCCGCCGCCCGACAGGGCATCGACCAGGCCCGACTGCATCAGCCGCGTCAGGCGCCCGGCCCACTCCACGCCCTCAATCAGGCGCAACCCGCCATCGGCGCCCTGGACCACCATGCCCTGGCCGCCAAAGATCTGGGCCGAGGTGGGCTCGCGCACCACGGTGTCGAAATCAGCCCCCGCCACGGGCGCTGGCCGGTCGATCCGGTAGAGTGCATTGGGCACGGCCTGTTCAGGCAGGACCGACACACAGCCCGCCAGCGCCGCCACCAGCGCTGAGGCCCATGGCATGCCGCGCGCCATCACCGGCCCCCTTCATAGGGCTGGGCATCGCCTGTGACCAAGGCTTGGGGGTTTTGTTCAAGCTCGCGGACAAAATCATCCAGCCGCGCCAAGAGCCGTCGGAAATCCTGGGCGGCGAGGCGTGCATCGACCAGGGCCTCGGCGCCGTCTCCCTCAAGCGAGTCGGCCAGGTGACCGGCGGCCCGCCCGGCCTCACCTGCCGCGCCGTTAAAGGTTTGTAGCGCCATCATGGCGTCGCTGGACAGCGAGGAGATGGCCTCCCCGAGCTGAGCGATCCTGAGATCGGCCTCCTCGCCAATCGCCTCGAGGCTTCGGCCGACCGCGTTAAACCGCTCGCCGGCCTCTTGCAGTGAAACCAGGGCGGCATTGGCATTGGCGATAAGGTCTTCATCTTCCGCCAGGCGCCCCGAGATGCGCTCCAGATTGGCCAGCGTGCGCGATACGCTGTCAATGTTCTCATCCGACAGGAGCTTGTTGACCTGGTCGGCGGTCTCATTGGCCTGGCCGAGGATGCTGAAGCTCGAGTTGAGCAGCTCTTCCAGGTCGGTGCGCTTGGAGGTGATCAGCGGGACGGGCAGGCCGGGCTGGCGCTCCAAGGCCGGCGCATCGGCGCTGCCGGCATTGATTTGCACAAAGGTGACGCCGGTAATGCCGGCAAAGTCGATGTTCGCGGTCGAGTCTGTTTTGACCGGTGTTTCGCTATCGATCCGGATGCGCGTGCGCACTTTTGACGGGTCCGATCGGTCGATCCGTACCCAGCGCACCTCGCCGACCTTAATGCCGATATAGCGCACCGAGGCGCCCTCATCGAGGGTGACCGGGCCTTCAAAGACAATATCGTACTCATCGAAGGTTTCGCGGAATTGGCTGGTGCCCAGCCACAGCACGAATCCCATCAACGCGACGGCGGCGAAGATCACAAACGCTCCGATCAGGGCATAATTGGCGCGGGGCTCCATGGCGTGCGTCCTCCTGTTCCTAGGCCACTGCGGCGCGCCCGCGCGGCCCGTTGAAGTATTCATTGATCCACGGATGGTCGAGGCTGCGCAGTTCAGCAATCGTGCCAATGGCGATGACCCGCTTGTCGGCCAAGACGGCAATCTGGTCGCAGATCGCGCCCAGCGTGTCGAGGTCGTGGGTCACCAGGAATACGCTCAGCCCGAGGCTTTGTTGCAGGTCGCGGATCAATTGGTCGAAATTGCCCGCCGTGATCGGGTCCAGGCCCGCGGTGGGCTCGTCGAGGAACAGAAGGTCTGGGTCCAGCGCCAGCGCCCGCGCTAGGGCAGCGCGCTTACGCATGCCGCCCGACAGGTCGGAGGGGTATTTGTTGGCCGCCGATGCGTCGAGGCCAGACAGGCGGATTTTCATGTCCGCAATGTCCCTGGCCATCGCCCCGCGCAGGGGGGTGTGTTCGTGGATCGGGACCAAAACGTTCTGGCGCACGGTCAGATTGGAAAACAGGGCGCCGTCCTGGAACATAAGGCCCCATCGCCGCTCCAGGGCGCCGCGCGCCTCATCGTCAATCCGGGTGATGTCGCGTCCAAAAATCTCAACGCTTCCGGCTGCCGGCCGTTTCAGCCCAACGATGGCACGCAGCAAAACCGACTTGCCCGTGCCCGAGCCGCCAATGATGCCGATCACCTCCCCGGCCGGCACGTCCAGGTCGAGACCCTCATGCACGACATGGGTGCCATAGGCGGTCTTCAGGCCGCGCACGCGGATCGCCGGCGCCGCGCTCAATATCCCAGCTCCATGAGGAAAATCGCAAACACCGCGTCGATCACAATGATGGCGAAGATGGCCTGAACCACGGACGTTGTCGTGTGGGCGCCCAGGGACTGGACGCTGCCGCCGACGAGCAGGCCCTGGCGGCACCCGATGAGCGCCACGACCAGGCCAAACAGCGGCGCCTTGGCCATGCCGGCCCAGAAATTCGACGTGGGGACAAAGTCTTGCAGGCGCTGGGCAAACACCACCGGATTGATGTCCAGGGCAAGCCATCCAACCACCAGGCCACCTGCGATCCCGGACAGCATGGCCGCAAAGGCGAGCACCGGCGTCATCAGCACCATGGCGAAGATGCGCGGCGCCACCAGCACCTCCATCGGGCTGAGACCCAGCGTCGTCATCGCGTCGACTTCCTGGCGCATGCGCATCGCGCCGATCTGGGCGGTGAAGGCGGAATTGGTGCGCCCGGCCAGGATTATCCCGGTGAGCATAACGCCGAGCTCGCGCATCATGGCAATGCCGACAAGCTCAACCGCAAAGATCGTCGCGCCGAGCTCAGCCAGCGATGTGGCGCCAATAAAGGCGACCACCATGCCGACGAAGAATGACAGGAACGCCACGATTGGCAGGGCATCGAGGCCCGCCTCCTCCATGATGGCAACCGTGGGCGTCAGGCGCAGCCGGCGAGGGCGCGCCAGCACACCGGCGCAGGTCACCAGCGCTTCGCCCAGAAACGCCAGCGTCGCCAGCGCCTCGCGGTAGAGCCGCAAACTGCCGCGCCCGGCCCGCTCCAGCAGGTCGACAAGGGACCCGCCGAGCGCGCGTGGTGCATCGCAATCCACCTCTGAGGCGGCGATCAGCCGGATCAGGTTTTCTGCGCTGGGATGTTGGCCGCGGATCTCCGGTTGGGCGGCGTGGCGGCAGACCCGGGTCAGCATCAGGGCGCCGGCCGTGTCGATCCGGTCGAGGCCGCCCACATCAATGGTGTCGATGTTTGAAAGCAGGGTCTGGTAGGCCTCGCCGAGCCCGTGCACGGTCATCACAGTCCAGTCGCCGGCCACTTCCAGAACATGCTGGCCAGCCTCTTCGCGGAGGAGGAATTCTGCGGTGCGCGCTGCCATGGGCCCTGCGTCCAATGCCTGGCTTCAGATCAAGCCGGACCACAGCAAATCAAGGTTAAGGCCGCCCGCCAAGGAAATGTTGAATTTCACACAGTTGGGCAATGGTCGCAGGCTTGGGCAGAAAAGGCCCGCCAGGCGCGGTCTCTGCGCGCCGGCGGGCCGGCTCAGACTAGAGCTCGCTCATGCCGCCATCGACGACATATTCAGAGCCGGTGACAAAGCTGGCTTCGTCGCTGAGCAGGAAGGCAGCAACGCCGGCCACTTCCTCGGGCGTGCCGAACCGGCCAAGGGGCACGGCGGACAGGATCTGTTGCGAGAAGCCATCCAGCGCCTCTTGGTCGAGGCCGGTGCGGTTAAAGAAATCGGTGCCGATGGGCCCCGGGCTGACGGCGTTGACGTTAATCTGACGGCCAGACCACTCGCGCGCCAGAACACGCACAAATGTGCGCAACGCGCCCTTGGTGGAGTTGTAGACCGATCCGCCGGCCATGCCGAGATTCTGCCCAATGGATGTATTGATGAGCACCTTGCCACCATCCTTGATCAACGGGGACAGCTGACCTGCCTGGAGCAGGGGGCCGCGCACATTGACCGCGTATTGGTCGTCAAACTCTTCGGCGGTGAGGTGCTCGACCGGGACAAAGCGCCCAAAGCCTGCATTCAGGAACACCGCGTCGACCTGGCCAAGCTCGGCCTTGACGGCCTCTGCGAGGGCCGCCGCGCTTGCCGGTTCGCCATTGTCGGCCTTGATCGTCACTGCGCCAGGGTGATTGGACGCAAACGATGCGAGCCGGTCCGCGTTAGATCCGGTGACGGCAATCCGCGCGCCTTCGGCCTGGAGGCGCTCGGCTGTGACAAGGCCGATGCCGGAAGTCCCGCCGGTGATGAGGACGGTTTTGTTTTCAAAGCGTGTCATGGCTGTTCTCCTTTCGACATGACGTCACTGCACCGGCACGTGGGGCGGGCCGCCGATGGGTGGGACACCCAAGGTTGCCATGGCGCCCATGCGCAAATGGAATGGCTCAGTCTTGCCCGCTGGCGGCTTCGCTGGCGGTGGGGGCTTCGGGAGGATCGGGAAACTCCGGCGGGCTTGGCATACGCTCGACGGCTGCGGCGAGGAGCAGTTGCCAGATTTGGGTGTTGAGCGCCCGCGCGTCCGGGTCGCCGCGCGTTTCCAAATCGGCTTGCAAGGAGATCAGCCGCGCGGCCAGGGCGTCGCGGGCCACGTCCAGATCGCTTAGCTTGAGGCTTGCCGGGGCGATCTGCGCTGCTGCCTCGTCTCCGCCGGCCTGGAGCAGGGATTTCATCGCCTCGATCTCGCGCGAGAGCCGGTCGGCGGCGCCGTCAAACGCCTCGCCAGCCATGATCGCCATCAGCCCCGACAGGCCCGCTTTCCCGCCGACATATTGGCCCTCCAGCGCCGGGGCGACTTCACCCACCAAGGTCTGCCCGATGCGATCAAGGATGCGCGCGATCTCTTTCACGCCGGCCCCTCAACGCCAAATTTCGGCGCCAGGCGCGACGCGAGCACCACTTCATGGGCGGCATGGGTGAACCAGCCCGACCAGGCCAGAATGGGATCGTCATTCTCGCCGCTGGCAAAGGCGCGCGCCGAGCTGATCCAGATGCCCATGGCTTTGACCGTGGCGAAGATGGACCACCATTCAAACGCCTCTGGGTCGAAGCGGCATCCCGATGCGCGCTGCCAAGTCTCGATCGCGTCGGGCCAGGGCAGAAACCCGGCAGCGCGCTGGGTATCGCCGCTGCACCACAGCGGGTCGGTGGCCCAGGCAAGGTCCTCATAGGGGTCGCCGATATGGGCCATCTCCCAGTCCAGAAGAGCGATAATTTTGCCGGCCTCATCGTGGAGAAAATTGCCGCTGCGATAGTCGCCATGGACAATCGACAGGCGCTGGGCCGGCGGCGGCGGGTTGGCGCGCAGCCAGCGCATCGCCGCTTCGGTGATCGGCTCGGGCCTGGTCTGGTCGGCGGCGATCTTGGCGGCCCAATAGTCGAGCTCGCGGCGCCAACAGGCGTCAGGGGCAGGGGTATCGATGGCCGCTGCCAGCGGCGCGTCTTCGACGGGCAGGGCGGCAATGGCGCCGAGGTGGCTAAAAAACTGGGCGCCGATCTCCGCCCGGTGGGGATCGACCGCGTCGAGTTTGAACGGATTAAGCGCGGCGCCGCCATCGATTCGCTCCATGATGAAAAACGGCGCGCCTAGGGCGTCTGCGCGCGTCTCCAGGGCGATGGCGGCCGGCACGGGCAGGCTCCCCTCGCGCGTGGCTGACTTCAGGGCGGCAAACTCGACCGCGCGGTCGGTCTCGATCAGGCTGGCAGGCGGGTCGCGGCGCAGGATCAGTGCGCGGATCGCCCCGTCGACATCGACATCAATGGCATAGGTCTCGCGGCTCGCCCCGCCGGGGATCCGGGCCAGGGCGCGCACGGTCACCGGCGCGCCGCCGGCGCAAACGGCGCTGTAATAGCCGGCAAAGGCCCCAGCGAGCGCTGGGTCTTCCACCGCATGGGGCGCGGGGCCGCCGGTTTCAGGCATCGAGGACATCGCTCCAGCCGCTCGGCGCATGGGGGCCGATGCACAGCTGCTCCAGCACGCCAATGCCGCGGTGCTCGGCGCCGTCAGGCCCGGTATGAACTGCCTCCACCAGGGCTTGGATGTGGAGGTTTTCCGGCATTTGCCATGGCAGGCTCGCGGGCTGGTCATCTTGGCGGGTGACCACCACACCTTCGCCTTGCCACACGCCATGGCCCAATTCCGGATGGCCGTAGCCCAGACCCTTCATCTGGAAGGTGGAGATCGGTGTGTATTCGATCTTTTGCGCCGCGCCCAAACCATCTTCGGCGTGGAGCGTGGCTGCGCCGATGCGCCGGGTGTTTTGGGACCAGGTTACGTCCATTTTCGGCCGGTTCAGGGCGTGGAGCGCCCCGGCGCCTGCGCCATCTTCGGCCACCACGCACCGCGTGTTCCAGGCGCTTCCGCGGGCGTCCTCATTGACGTGGAAGTAGAGCGCATGGCCGGGAAAGTTGATGGGCGCCCAAAGCCAGAAGAATTGCGGCAACTGGGCCGGGACCAGCGGCTGGGGATCACGCGCGCCAATCGGGCGCACGCCCCAGCTGCGATCGCGGGTGCCCGGCCAATCGTCAATGGTGAACGAGGCGCCATCGACAGATAGCGCGCCGGTCCAGTGTCCGTTTTGGGTCATGCGCGTGCAATCGATGAGCATGCGCGGGCCCTGGCGATGGGTGAAGCGCGGCTCTTCAAGGGGGAAGTGCCGGCCGGTGAACGCGGCATCCAGGGATACCCCTTCGGCCGCCTCCAGGCGCAGGCGCACCTGCCGCAGCGGCTTGATCACCTCCACGCTCAGCGGGCCGACGCGGGTATCCATCCGCTCCATATTCAGGGCGCGCGAGACAAATACCGATGTCTGACGGCCCTCGTGGAGGACCGAGATCGCCCCGTCCATAATGTTGAGATGGGGGTACACCCCCAGGGCGCCGGCGAAGAACACCGCGCCGTCCGGGCTATAGCCGTTGAAGAAATAGCGGTCGTAGAAATTCCGGTCCGAGCCGCAAAACGCCACCGGTTCCGGGCGTTGGTGGATTGGATATTCGTCGCCTTCCGTCAGCATGGCCGTGTGCCGGCTGTTCGCCGCCTCCCTGTCTTGGCCCCTCTTGCCGGGGGCCCTTGCCTCTCTACACTGGCAGACTTTCGAGCCGAATCAATGGGGGTGAAGGCGATGGCGAAGATACCAACGCGCGCAGACCTTGAGGCGTTCTTCACAGCAGCGTTTGAAGGCCCGCCGCCAAATTTCATTGCCCTGGGCGAGGGCCGCGCGGCCCAAAGGCTTGCGGTGACCAAGGCGCATTTGCGACCGGGCGGCTATGTCTCGGGGCCGACGCAGATGCAGCTCGCCGATACAGTGACCTATGCGGCCATTTTCACGCGGATTGGGATCGAGCCGATGGCGGTCACCACCAGCCTTAATATGAGCTTCCTGCGGCCTCTCATTGGCGAGGTGGTGATTGCCGAGGCGCAGCTCATGAAGCTCGGGCGCACCCTGGCCATCGCCGAGGTCACGCTCAAAGCCGAGGGCGAAAGCGCGCCGGCGAGCCATGCCGTCGTCACCTACGCCCTGCCGCGCAAATCCTAAATTGCCTTGAAGTAGGAGCTCTTTGCCTAGGCTGACAGGTCCGCCAACCCGGCATAGCGGGCGGCTAATGCGTCGGCAAGGCGGCGGGCTGCATCAATATCGGTTTCGAAGGCAGCCAGGGCCTCATCGACCCGCGCGGTGTCGGCCGCGCGCTCTGCCACCGTGTCGCGCGCTTGCAGGAAGGTGCGGCTTGCTCGTTGGGCCTTCACCAGGGCGCGCTCGAAACTGGTTACGTCGCCGCGGCCCGTCTCCAGCGTTTCATTGCTCAAGATCTGCCGCACTTCCTGCATAACCGAGCCGAGCCCTTCCCGGGCCGTGAGCACATCTTGAACCAGGCCGGCAAGGTGATCGCTGTCTGGCCGCAGCGTATCTTCGAAGCCGTCAAGGTAAGCCCCGCCCGTGTCGGAGGCGCTTTGCCCGTTCATCAGTATCGCGGCGAGGTTGGCAAATCCTGTCTCGTTGGGCGCCCATCCGGCCGTTTCAACCTGGTCGCAAAAGGCATCAGAGGCTGCGCGCAAATCAGTCTGTTCTTGGCTGAGCGCAGATTCAACGGTCGTTTCCGTTGGCACCATCGACACGGTGGCGCAGCCGGCAAGCGCGAAAAGAGGAAGGAAAAAGAACGCGATACGCATACGATCAGCCGCTTGATTGTCGTTTTCCCACCACGCGAAGCAGTCGCATGTGGGAATTCACCCGTCCAGCCTTTATTCACAGCGTATTCGCGGATAGGTGAAGAAGGCATGAACACAGTGCCTACGAGGCGGACCCTTTACCCGCGCCACGCAGCCCGCCGCACCGGCCATCTGCGTGTATCAGACCTTCACGAGCTCTACTATGAAGAGAGCGGCAACCCGCGGGGTATCCCGGTCGTGGCCATTCACGGCGGTCCCGGCGGCGGCTCCAGCCCGGAAATGCGCCGTTTCTTCAATGAGTCAAAATATCGAATTATCCTTTACGATCAACGCGGTTGCGGGCGTTCGCGGCCCCATTCAGAGCTGCAGGACAACACCACCTGGGATCTGGTGTCGGATTTGGAGGTGCTGCGCGCCCATCTCGGCATCGACAAATGGGTGGTGTTCGGCGGATCTTGGGGCTCAACCTTGTCACTCTGCTACGCCGTGACACACCCCGAGCAGACCCTGGGACTGCTCCTGCGCGGCATTTTCCTCATCACCGAGGCCGAGATTCGCTGGTTCTACCAGGAGGGCGCCTCGCGCCTGTTCCCCGATGCGTTTGAGCGGTATCTCGCGCCAATCCCCGAATCAGAACGCGGCGACCTGGTGCGCGCCTTCTACACGCGGCTGACCAGCGAAGACCGTGAAGAGCGCCAGGCTGCGGCCCGGGCTTGGGCGCGCTGGGAGGGCGAGACCTTGTCGATGCGCGGCGCCCTGCGCACGCCTCCGCGCTTCGATGAAGAAGATTTCCTCGACGCGTTTGCCCGCATCGAGTGCCATTATTTCATCAATAAGGGCTTTTTCGACCATGATGGGTGGCTGCTCGACCGCGCCGCGGCCGTGCTCCAGGGGCGTGTTCCGGGGGTGATTGTCCACGGCCGCTACGATGTGGTGACGCCCCTGTCCTCGGCCTGGGCGCTTAAGAAAGCCTGGCCTGACGCGCAGCTGCATATCGTATCGGACGCCGGCCATTCGAGCCTGGAGCCCGGGATTGTCGACCAGCTGATCCGCGCCTCCGACCGGTTCGCCGATATGTTCAGTTCGGCAACAGCCCGGCCACGAGGATAACGCCTAGGGCAATCGGAATCACATAGCGCAGCAAGACACGCGCATAGGTGACGGCGCTGCCGGCGCCAAGCTCGTCTGCAAGCGAGTCCCGCGACAGCACCCATCCGGCAAACACAGCCACCAAAAGCCCGCCCAGGGGCAGCATGATCGAACCGGTGATGAAGTCGACGAGGTCGATGAGATTGCCCATGAACACGTACATCACGCCAAGGCCGAACATCACCAATCCGAGCAGCGCTGCGCCAGATGCGCGGCTGATCTCGGGCCGGTCTTCGAGCCAGGACACACCGACCTCGAACAGCGAGATCGACGAGGTGAACGCGGCAAACAAGGCCAGGGTGAAGAAGACGCCGCCGGCCACTGCCCCCAAACCGCCCATCTCGCCAAAGGCAACCGGCATGGTGGCAAAGAACAGGCCGCCGCCGCCGGCAGGGTCGAGGCCAAACGCAAACACGATGGGGAAAATGGCGAAGCCGGCGATCATCGCCACGATGGTGTCTGCGCTCGCCACCAGCACAGACGAGCCGGGGATCGAGGTCTCGCGCGCCAAGTAGGCGCCATAGGTGATCATCAGGCAAGAGCCGACACCGATGGAGAAGAAGGCCTGGCCCACCGCGGCCAGCAGCGTGTCGAAGGTGACCGCGCTGAAATCGGGCGTGAGCAGGAAATCTGCAGCAGCCGCTGCATCGCCCACCACCAGGGCAAACACCACCATGCCAGCGAGCATAAGGAAGAAGAGCGGCATCAGGATGCTGGCTGCCGTCTCGATGCCGCCGCGAATGCCCCGGGCAACGATGAAGACATTGAGCGCGAGGAAAATGGCGAGGTAGGAAATGATTTCGAGCTTGTTGCCCGTGGTCTGGGCGAACTTGCAGCCAGACACATCGCCCGTGGTCACATCGCGCAGGATGGCCGAGCCGTCAGGGGCAGTGGCAGCAACCTGGGTGATAAGGCCCTCGGAGCTGACAAATGGGCACACATCGGTCAGCTGAACACTGCGCACCTGGTCAGCCAGGGCGGCGGCCGCGGCGCCCACATTGGCGCGCAGGAGCTCTGCATCTGCGCTGATCGAGCCAAATTCGCCGGAAAACGCCTTCGGAATGTAGTCGAACACCCAAGTGGCCACGACAATGTAGAAGCTGAATATGCCCAGGGAGGCGAGGGCGCCGATCCAGCCCATAGCCGTCCAAATGCGCGGTTTGCCCTCGGTTTCTGCGATGTGGCGGATGCCGGAAATCGCAGAGCGCTGGCCTTTCCGCCCAATCGCGTATTCTGCCATCAGCACGGGCAGGCCGAGGAGCGCGACGCAGATCAAGTAGATGATGATGAAGGCTGAGCCGCCATTCTCGCCAGCGGTGAACGGAAAGCGCCAGAGATTGCCAAGGCCGACCGACGAGCCCACCGCGGCCATGATAAAGCCGAACCGCGAGCCCCAATTCTCTGTTTTTCCGCCAATTGCGGCCATGCCCATGTCTCCCAGTCGACTCGCGCGGAGACTAAGCAGGGCGCGCGAAATTGCAAACGCGGGCGGCGCGGGCGGTCAGATCACGCCGTTGCGGGCGAGGGTTTCGCTGCGGTGAATGTGCACCGACAAGACCAGGCCAAAGGCGCTCATCACCGTCAGCATCGCCGTGCCGCCATAGGAGACCAGCGGCATGGGCACACCGACCACGGGCAACAGCCCGAGCACCATGCCGGCGTTGAACACGATGTAGAACGCCACCATGCCCACAGCCCCCCCGGCGGCAAACCGGCCGAAGGCGCTGGCACATTTCATGGAAATGATCAGGCACCACCCAAGGATGGCCGCCCAGGCAAGCATAAGCCCCGCCGCACCGAAAAAGCCAAGCTCTTCGGCCAGCACGGTGAGGATAAAGTCGGTGTGCTGTTCAGGGATGTAGTCGAGCTTCGTCTGGGTGCCTTCCAGAAAGCCTTTGCCCATCAGCCGGCCGGACCCGATGGCGATTTTGGCCTGCTCAATCTGATAGCCGTCGCCCAGGGCGTCGGAGTTCTCGCCGGACAATTGCTCGAGGAAGGTGTCAACGCGCTCGCGCTGGTAGTCTTCCAGCACATAGGCATAGACAAACGGCACGCTGAGACAGCCTGCAACGAGGCCGCCGGCGATGACCCGCCAGCCCAGGCCAGCAAGGAAAATGAT
Organism: Pseudomonadota bacterium; assembly: GCA_038747245.1. GTDB lineage: Bacteria > Pseudomonadota > Alphaproteobacteria > Caulobacterales > Hyphomonadaceae > UBA5336. The sequence continues at coordinate 84,491 of JBCDJY010000005.1, forward strand.
CACGCCGCCCACGGCCAGCAGCGTCAGCGTCGTGCCGAAATCGGGCTGGAGGAAAATCAGCGCCGCGGGCGTCAGCACAAGGATAAAGGCGGGCACATGCCCCCAAAAGCCCACCGGTCCGCGCGCCATGGACAGGTGGTAGTAACGCGCCAGCATCAAGACGAGGGCGAGCTTCATAAACTCGGAAGGCTGCACGCCGATCGGTCCGATATCCAGCCAGCGCTGGGCCCCGCCGCGCACTGAGCCGAATTGTTCAACGCCCACCAGCAGCATCAGGCTGGCAAGGTATGCCGGCACCGCCAAGCGCGACCACACAGAAAGCGGCGTCAACGCCAGGCCCAGCATCACGATGAAGGCAATTGCAAACCGCACAAGGTGCGCCATGGGCAATCCGGCATCGGCAGGATTGTCATAGGCCACGGAAAACAACATGCCCGTGCCGGTGATCGCGACGCCGGAAATGAGCAGGACCAGCGTCCAGGGCACGGCTGCGAGTTTCTCGCCAATGCCAAACCGCGAGATCGGCGCCGCGCTGACCTGGGCGCGGCCGATGCCGGTTTGCGCCAACCCAACCATCACAGCGATCCCGAGGCGGCCGCTTGGGCCACGGTGGGCCGGCGCCCAACATCGCGCCGGATCGCCTCTGCGAGAATATCGCGTGCAACTGGCGCGGCCGCCGCCGATCCCCCGCCGCCATGCTCAACGATCACCGAGACGGCGTAGCGCGGCGCGTCATGGGGGGCGTATCCGACAAACAGCGCATGGTCTCTCAGGCGCCGCTCCAGGTCTTCGTTTGCAATCACCCCCCGGGCGCGCTCGGCCTGGGAAATGTAGCGCACTTGGGCGGTGCCGGTTTTGCCCGACATGAACACACCGCCCAGGCCAAGGTCGCCCGACCGCCGGGCCGTGCCGCCCCATTCGCCGGTGACCGCGAACATCGCCTCCTGCATCCGCTGCATATGCGCGGGATCAAGCGGTGTCTGGGTGTCGGCAAATCGGCCACTGCCGCTGCTGGTGATCTCCGGGCCATCATGGATCAGCTTCGGCGTCACCACGGCGCCGCCCCGGGCGATGCGCGCGGTCATCACCGCCAGCTGCAGCGGTGTGGCCGACATATAGCCTTGGCCGATGCCGATGTTCAGCGTCTCGCCCTCAAACCAAGGCTCCCCGCGTGCTTGGCGTTTCCAGGCATCATTGGGCACCACGCCCACGGCGCCGCCGGTCATGCCAAGGGGCCAGCTCATGCCAAAGCCGAATTTACGCGCCGTCTCGGCCAGGGGCTCGATGCCGACGCGCTTGGCGACTTCGTAGAAATAGGTGTCGCAGGAATGTTTGATGGCGTTGCGCATATCCATGGGGCCGTGGCCCTCGCGCTTCCAGCATGACCAGGTCCGGTTGCCAAACCTGTAGCGCCCGTTGCAGTAGATGCGCTCGCTGGGATCGATCGCGCCGGTCTCCAGCGCCGCCGTGGCGACCACCATTTTGAACGTCGAGCCCGGCGGGTACACCCCGTCATAGGCCTTGTGGTAGAGCGGCGCGCGGTCATTGTTGCGCAGCACGTCATAGTCGGCCTGGCTGATGCCATTGACGAAATCATTCGGGTCGAAGGCGGGCGTCGAGACGAAGGCGAGGAGCGCGCCGGTCTCGATATCGATGACCACGGCCGCCCCGGACTCAGCGCCGAACCGGTCGATCACAAAGCGCTGTAAATCCGCGTCCAGGGTGATCACCACGTCGCGGCCTTGTTCCGGCTCGGGCTTATAGCCGAGCTCTTCCAGGATCCGGCCAGACGCATTGGTGACGACTTCCCGGGCGCCGGCCTGGCCGGTGAGCCAGCTGTCGCACATGAATTCAAGGCCAGAGCGCCCCGTGCGCATGTCGGGATGGCGGTAGAGCCGCCTGGCATTGGCCGCCTCGGTCTCGCCCATTTTGCTCGTCAGCCGGTCCAGATCATCCTGGCTGGCCTTGGCGACATAGCCGAGCACATGGGCGAAATCGCGCCCGCGCGGATAGGACCGCGTCAGACCCATGGCCACTTCCACGCCTGGCAGCTCGGCGGCGTGCAGACGCATCTTGGCGAAGTCTTCATAGGTGAGTTCGCGTGCGACAAGCGTCGGCAGGAAGCGGGCTTGGCGCGCGGCATCGCGCAGAATGCGGGCTTGGCGCTCTTCCGGCAGGTCGATCAGCTTTGCGATGTCGCGCAGGACGGCGGCCATGTCGCCGGCCCGCTCACGCACGATGGACACCCGCCCTGCCGAGCGGTGGGAGGCCAGGTGCCGGCCGAACCGGTCGAGGATCAGGCCTCTCTTGGGTGGGGCCAGGTCCAGCCGGACCCGGTTTTCCCGCGCAAGTTGGTTGTAGGCCTCGCCCTGCACCATTTGCAGCTGGTAAAAGCGCGCGATGAGGCCGGCCCAAAGCACGCCGCCGACACCGCCGACAATCGCAGCGCGTTTGCCAAAATCAGGCTCTTCGTCCTGGCCTTTTTTCTTGCCGGTCGATTTCCTCGCCGTGTAGCTGCGGTTGGGTTTGCCGAAGACAGACATCGCGGTCAGGCGCCTCCCAAGGCCGCGCCAGGCCGCCCGCGCAAGTGAAACACCGGTGCCAGGGCGGCGTAGGCGAGGGCCGTGGCCCCGCCGGAGATGACCAAAGGCGTCAGCTGCACGATGTGCCCGGTCGCAACACTGGCCAAGCCCCAGAGCGCGAGCAGTCCAACACACAGGCTGACAAAGGGCAGCAGGGTCTTCAAGAGCGGGTCATAGTCGAGATCCAAGGCCGCCTCGGCTGCGGCGTGCACGCCATAGGTCGACAACGCCACCAGCATATAGCTGCCGAAGGGCGCATTCGCGCCAAGGTCGAATAGGAAAGACAGGCCCACCAGCGTCGCCATGGGGCGCATGGCCAGGCCGACCCGCGCCCATCCCATCGCCGCCAGCAGCAGCCCAATCGGCCAGGGCACATCAAAGCCAAGCACGCTGAGTTGACCGAGATCAGCGGCCCAGAAAAGCACCACGAGGAGCGTGCCAAAGCCGAGGCGCGCAGGCGCGGTGCGCGCGCGCCACCACCGGGCGACCTCTAGCCGCGCGCGGTCTATTCGACGGCGACGCCTCATGGCTCACTGGCCTCGTCGGCGCCGCGGGCGCCCGGCTGGGGCGCAGGGGCGCCGGCGCCCTCCTGGGGCGCAAGTTCAGCAGAGAGCGGCGCAGGGGGCGCCTCCTCAGGGGCCGGGATCGATTGCGGCGGCACCAGCCTGACAAAGCCGCCGCGCGTCTCGGCCATGGAAAAGTCGACCCGCCAGGTGTCGCCGCTCTGGCGCGCCCAGCCTACGACGTATCCGCGCGGAAACATTCCGGCCTCGCCGCTGGTTAAGATCCGCTCACCGGGGCGAAACGCGTCGGCCTCGGGCAGGTCCGACAGCGTGCCGCGCCCATCGCGGTCGCCATACACAATCGCGCGCACACCGCTGGCTTCGCCAAGCACCGGAATGCGGGAGTTGAAATCGGTGACGAGCAAGAGCCGGGAAGACCGCTCGCCGAGCTGGACCACCCGGCCCACGACGCCGCCTTCATTGACCGCGATATAGTCTTCCTCCACGCCCTGGGCGCGCCCGGCATTGGCTAAAAGCGTCTCGCTAAAGGGGCCCTGCACCTCCGAGACGACCCGGGCTGTAAATCCCCGCGCCGGCGGCTCGCCCAGGGCAGCAAGCATGGTCTCATAGGCCTCAAGCCGCGCAGCCATGGACCGCGCCGCGGCTTCATAGCGCGCAAGCTCCTGGACCCGGGCCTCCAATTCGCGAATGCGACGCTCCTGGGCGCCCTGGCCGAGGATGCGTTGGATGAAGCCGGGTTCCTGGCTCTGCTCGCGGCTGGTCGGCGACACAAGTATGTCTCCGGCCTGGGTGCGCAGGGGCAGCAGCGCCGCCGACACGCCCGGCGAGGCCTGGACGACGATGGCCATGACCCCCACAGCGAGCAGTGTCACCAACACCAAGCGGCGCAGGGGAGATTTCCGGGCGGTCGCATAGCGGCCAGAGGCCATGGGTCGGTCCCTTTTATCGCTGCGGCGGCGCCGGCCATCCGCGGTGATCTGTGTTCCTTGCGGCGCGCTTTGCCGGGCGCAGAGCGCTGGTGCAGTTTAAACCTCGGGGCTCAGTACCGTCTTCATCTTCGGGAAGTTTTCCAGCACGATGCCGCAGCCATTCACCACGCATTTCAGCGGGTCATCGGCGAGCATCACGGGCAGTTTGGCCTGCTCGCGGATGCAGACATCGAGATTACGCAGCAGGGCGCCGCCGCCTGTCAACACGATGCCGCGGTCGACAATGTCGGCGGCAAGCTCCGGCGGCATGGCCTCCAGAGCGGTCCGCACAGCGTCGACAATCTGGCTCACTGGTTCGGTGAGGGCCTCTGCGACGATGCCCTCATTGATCTCAACTTCCTTGGGCACATTGTCGATGGTGCCCCGCCCGCGCACGGTCACGGCCATGCCGGCGCCGTCTTCAGGGGGCACGGCGCTGCCGATTTCTTTCTTGATCTTTTCGGCCGACATTTCGCCGATCAGGATTTTGTGCTCCCGGCGCAGGAAATTGACGATGGCCTGGTCCATGCGGTCGCCGCCAATGCGCACAGACCGGCTGTAGACGATGCCGCCAAGGCTTAGCACCGCCACCTCCGACGTGCCGCCGCCAATATCCACCACCATGGAGCCCGCTGGCTCCTCAATCGGCAAATTCGCGCCAATGGCGGCCGCCATAGGCTCTTCGATGAGCTCGACTTGGCGCGCGCCGGCGGCCAGGGCGGATTGGTGGATGGCGCGGCGCTCCACGCTGGTGGCCGAGCTGGGCACGCAGATAATAATGAGGGGCGCCACAAAAGCGCGCCGGTTATGCACCTTGCGGATAAAGTGCTTGATCATCTCTTCGGCCACGTCGAAGTCGGCGATCACGCCATCCTTCATGGGCCGAATGGCATCCATATTCTCCGGCGTCTTGCCGAGCATGGCTTTGGCCTGGGCGCCCACGGCGTAGACGATCTTGCGCCCGCCCTGGGTCATATAGGCAACCACCGACGGCTCATCGAGTTTGACGCCCTGGCCCTTGACGTAAACCAGAGTGTTCGCCGTGCCGAGGTCGATGGCCATGTCCGTGGACAACATGCCGAGGAGACTGCCGATCATGCCCGCACCGCCGCGTTGGGACGCCCGCCGGTGCCGAGGCGCGCAATCCAGGTTTCTACCCAGCCCTGCATATGGGTTTGCCGTTTAGAAGCCGTTAACGCAAGACACGCGGTGCACTTTAGCGGTACGCCCGGTACTCTATCGGATGGCCAGCACGCCTATCACGCGAATCTGCACCCTAACCGCGCGATTCCTGCCGATTTCGCGAGTACGACCCGTACGCCTATTCAGGCGGGCTGCGGTACGCCTGCGCGCGCCATGTCGGCGACCTGCACGTGTTCCTGCGCGCTGCAGAAGCCAGCGACCCGGTCCCGGGCCCCCAGACTGGCAAGCGCCCGCAAAATTCACCCCGTTTGCGATCACCCAAATCGGCAGTTAGAGTCAGGACGCGTTCAAAGGGCTTGCGAATGAGAGTTGCTGCGATCTTCTTGACCTCCATCGCCCTGGCCGCGGCCTTCGCCCTGCAGGCCGCCGCCGAAAAGCCGGTCATCGCCGCGGCGTCAGACGTTCCGGTGGTGACCTATGAGCTGCCGGCGAAGCCTTCACAGCTTGTCGCCAATGATGATTTGCGCGCCGACATCCTATCGAAGTTCCGCATTGAGACCGAACGCCTGATGGGCGCCTATGCCTTTGCCGATGCCGCGTTTGAACGCCGGATGGTGGAAGCGGTCGCCAAGACGGCCTTTATGCAAGGCGATGGGCCCGCAGCCCTGGCTATGGTCGACCGGCTCCGGGGGCCGCTCGCCAACAAACCCGCCGACCCGTTCATGTCCCTTCTTTTGCTCAGGGTCAGCCTGGAGCGCCGCAGCGCCGACGGATTTGAGACCGATTTGAAGGACGCGCTCTCGCAGATGCCGTTCGAGGTCGTGCGCGACGCTGTTCGTCGCCGGCGCGCAGGGCTGGTGTTCCAAAGTCCGGCGGCCTTGGAAAGCGCTGTGATTGAAACCCTCGACAAACGTTTTGTGGCCAATGGCGCCCTGACCCGAGACGACATGATGGAGCTCGTGGATCATTGTTTCTCCCACGAGGTCGAGTTGCCGAGGCGCCAAGCCGCCGTGTCGGTGCTCACTGAGTATTTTAAGGCCAATGAGAGACCCAAAGCCGATATCTGGCCAGCAAGGGCCGCGCCGGGCGCCGGTCCCGGGCCAACATATCCCGTCATTGTCGCGGTTTGGGATGATGGCACCGATGTCACGCCCTTTCCCGGTCAGCTCTGGCGCAATGGGGATGAGACCGCAAACGGGCGCGATGATGACGGCGATGGCTTTATCGACAATGTCCACGGCATCGGCTTCGACATCGAATGGCAGCGATCACCGGACCTGTTAAGGCCGCTGGAGGGCCGTCTCCTGCAGGGCGCGGCCTTGCAATCCATGTTTATTGGCGTGATCGACCTGGCGTTCATGCGCACGACCGAGGCCGCGGCTCAGGCAGACGTCTACATCCAGAGCCTTGGGGCGGGGGAACTCGGCGCGTTTTGGGAGGATATCGACCTAGCCGGCTCTTATGTGCACGGCACCCATGTGGCCGGGATCATGCTCAAAGACAATCCAGCCGCCCGCCTCATGGTGGTGCGCCAGACCTGGGACCACCGCACCAAGCCCGCGCTGCAACTGGAAGACTATTTTCGCCGAAGGGCGGCGGGCTACCGCGATATTGCGCGCTTCATGTCCGATGCCGGCGTGCGCGTTGTGAATATGAGCTGGTCGGAAAACGCGGCGGTGGTTGAGAACATCCTGTCGCTCCATGGCGTAGAGGCTGACTCGGAGGCCCGCCGCGCCATGGCGGCGCGTTTGTTCGCCATCGACCGCCAGGGCTTTCTCGATGCGGTCAATTCGGCCCCGGAGATCTTGTTCGTCGCCGCCGCGGGCAATGCTGCCAGCAATTCCGGATTTGACGGCGCCTATCCCTCATCGATTGCCGCGCCAAACCTCATCGCCGTTGGCGCCGTCGATAGCGCGGGCGCAGAGACCCCCTTCACCAGTTATGGCGAGACCGTGCGCTTGCATGCCAACGGGTCAGAGGTGGTCAGCGCGCTGCCCGGCGGCGGCGCGCTTGCCATGTCCGGCACGTCCATGGCGGCGCCGCAAGTGTCGAACCTGGCCAGCCGCATCCTATCCGTGCGGCCGGATCTCTCGCCGCCCGAGGTGATCGCGATCATGCGCGCCACGGCCACCTCGCCCGACGGCGGCCGGCTGCATCTCATCCATCCGGCGCAGGCGCTGCGCGCGGCTATGGACACAGGCGCGCCTGGCCCATCCCAGATCGAGTGACCGCCCGGCGCCTCAGCTGCGCGACTTGCGCGCATTGATGCTGGTCACGAAGGCCAGGGATAAGATCGCCGGCACCCAGATGGGCAAAGCGCCCACCCCAGGCGCGCCGACCGCCGCGGCGATCGTATCGTCCACACACCACCAGAGCAAAAACAGCCACATAACGCATCTCCTTCTTGTGAAGAGATGGGGAGGAGTTTATTGATTATCAATAAGTGCGCTGGCCTTCCCCGAGAGACCTAGGACCCGCGGGATAATGCCTGGCGCGCCTTCGCAAGGACCCAAGCCAAGCCCAGGGAGAACACCGATGTCACTGGAGACCAACAAAACGCCCACGCCGATCAAGCTCTCCCTGCTGTGGGGCGCGCTGATGGGGCTGTACATCTACAATGACTATTTCATGCTCTATATGCCGGGCAAATTAGAGAGCATGCAGAACGGGATCATGGGTCCGCTCGGCGAAGCCACCGACCAGATCATGATCGGCGTGTCCCTCATGCTCGCCGTACCGGCTCTGATGATCTTCCTCTCTGCGGGCCTGCCCTCGCGCGCGAGCCAGATCCTGAACGTGGTGTTCGGCGTGGTCTATACCTTGATCAATGGGCTGACCTTTTTCGGCTCCTATACATTCTACCAGATCGTTGTGGTGCTCGAGATTGCCGTGACGCTGAGCATCATCTGGTCGGCCCTGCGCTGGCCGCAAAAAGCCTGAACGCGCGCATCAGTCGCCATGACCGCGGCGCGTTCGCCCTGCAGCTTATTCAACCGGTTATCTCGGCCAACGCCCGGTCCAGCGCGTCATCGCTCGTGACGATGATATCGGGCTGAACGCCGACGGTTTGCCAATTGCCTCCCGTGATCGGGTTCACACTTTTCGCGGTCACCGACCAGAGCACGAAATGGGGCGTGATCGGAACATACTCAAAAGGATGCGCGCCCCCGCCAGATGGCTCGCCGACAATCTTTGCCCGCTCAAGCACTTGCAGATTGTAGGCGAGCGCTTCAGCGGCCGAGAAGGTGTTCTGCGAAATCAGGACATAGACCGGTTTTTCACCGCCAAAGCGTTTGCCAGGCACGTAGGGCTGGGTGAAAGCCTGGGTCAACCGGCCTGTCGGTCCATCATAGATGCCGGTGAGCGGCTGACGCTCCGGGGCAAACAAGTAGCTCGCCACCAGGTCGGCCATGGCGCCGATCCCGCCACCATTATGGCGCAGATCAATGATCAACGCGTCCATATCCGCCAGCACCGTCATCGCGGCCGCCACAGTGTCGCCGCCCATGTCTATCGGCGCAAACACCCGCAGGTCGAGATAGCCCACATTGCCCTCAAGCCGCTGGACCGACTGGACCCCATAATTGATGTGGGCGCCGTACCAGCGCTCCATTTGAGCCTGGTCGAAGGCATCCTTTGCGGGCTCGCCATCGGCGATCGGTTCGGGCGAGAACTCGACGTTCAGGTGGCCATCGCCGGTAAGCGCCTGCATGCGCGCGCTTATGAGGGCCGCGAAAGCTTCGCCGTCCCCGGCCGCCTCGAAGACGCCGGCGGAAAAGTCTGCTCTCAGCTGGCGCGCGGCCCGGCGTCCGGCAGGTTCTGCGTCCACATAATCTGTCTCCAAATGGACGGCCACGGCCTCGACGACTGCCCTAAGCTCGTCAAACGAGGCGGGCTCAGATTGCGCATGGCCGCCGCCCACAAAGAGAAATCCGGTCAAGAGCGAAAGCCAGAAAAGTCTCACGTGACCGGCTCCTCTGTGGCTTCACACATTCGAATGCGTTGGGAAAACGGCCTGGCTTCCAGGTGCGCGATGGCCTGGGCGAGCAGGCCGCTCAACGGGTGATCAAGTTCTGCGTCGAGCCCATCGGCAGCGGCCTGGGTGGCTGCCCAGCGCTTGGACAACCAGGGCAGCAGATCGCGGCCTTTCCGCGTGAGGCTTACACGCCGGCTTCGGCGATCGGTATCGCAGGCAAGCGCCACGAGCCCGTGACCGGCGAGCTTCGACACCGTCTGGCTCGCCGCCGAATGCGACACGCACGAATAGGCGGCAATCTCCTTGATGGTCAGGGCATCGCCAGCGGCCAACGCCTTCATGACGGGTGTGAACCGGGGCACATAGAAATCGTGTTCTTCTCGATAAACCGCCTCAAGCTCCCCATCGAGCAGTTCGAGAAGCCGCCTCAGCTGTGAACCGAGGCCATCGGCGCTGTGTACAATCATATCAGCGCTTATATATTACTGCTGTTATACCTGTCTAGACGCGGTGAACACGCCAGGGGAAATCCCCGTCTATCGCCGGCGCGGATCATGGGCCCGCGCCTGTCCCGAAGCCAGCGCAGCCATCCTGACCATCCTGCGAGCGCACGGGCATTCGGGCGCCGCGCCCACGCGCCGGCCATGCTCTCTTGCGAGGGCATGATCTTGCAGGTGCCCCAAGCGTCTCGTTCCAAAAGCGCAAACTTATCCGACGGGGTATCGCGCGGGTCCATACTGCCGGCCATGGATCACACGACGATCGCGCTAGGGCGGGTTTGGACGCTGGTGGCCGGGGTGCTTGCGGGGCTCTCCGGGCTGCCGGGGCTCGCGCGCGGTATGCTGGACGGGGCTGTCTGGGGCCGGGCCTTTGCTGAGCTGCGCATGGCCGAAGGGGCCGCGCGCCGGGCGATTTTCGCCATGGCCGACGCCGAGGGCTGCCCGCGCCCGCCCTTACCCAGCGCCATGCCGCCCGAGCGCGGCGCGGCCCCTGACCGCGTGCAGACGCCAGAGCCTGAGCCCGGCGCGGCCCCCGCCGCAACCAGGGCCCCCGCCGCCCCGTTCCGCCTGTCCGACCCGATCACCGTGCCGCCCATGGACGGCGCGCCCTTGCCTTCCTCCTGGCCTTCCTCCTGGCCGCCGACATGCCCAGCGCCCGGCGATGGCCCGCGCTTGCCCGCGCTGCATTCGGCCGAGGGGCTGATGGCGCGCATGGCCGCCCTTGAGGCCGTGCTCACCGATCCGGGGCCAGCCGTGGCCCGCTGCCTCAAGCTGCGCGCCCGGCCGCGGCCCCACATCTTCGCGCGGTCCTGGGCGCCGCGCCTGCGCCCGGGCAATCCGCCGGGCTATGTGCGAAAGCGCAGGATGGCGTGGGATATGGATGTGCTGATGGAAATCCACCTTTTGGCGACCCAGGCAGCGCCCCCGCCCGCGGCGCCCGGCCCGCCTGGCGCTTCGGGGGGCACGCGCGCCCCGCCCAGCGCCGGGCCATTTGCATAAACTTGCCCCGCACGGTCGGCCTCTGCGCTGTGCGGGGACGCCGGCGTTGCGACAGGCTCGGGGAGGTGGGCTGGGCCAAGCGGCGGCGGGCAGCGCCTAGGCCGCCAGGCGTTTTTTCCGCCGCGCCTCAAGCTTGTTCAGGGCGTGCAGATAGGCCTTGGCCGTGGCCACCAGCGTGTCGACATGGCGCGCGCGGCCCACGGCCATGATGCCCTCGCCCTTCAGGCGGATGGAGACATCGGCCTGGGCGTCGGTGCCGCCGGTGACGGTGTGGACCTGGAAAAGGTCCAGCCCCGCCTGGTGGGGCACAGCGGCCCGGATTGCGTTGAACAGGGCATCCACCGGCCCGTTGCCTTCTGCCGATGCGGCGACGGGCGCGCCGTCCACCGTGATCTCCAGGTCGGCCATTTGCGGTCCATCGGTGCCGGCGACGATCCTCAGCCGCTCCAGGGCAAGGCGCTCGCCATCGGCGCTGATCTGCTCGTCGACCAGGGCGATGAGGTCGTCGTCGAAGACCTCTTTCTTGGCGTCTGCCAGGGCCTTGAAGCGGCGGAAGGCGTCTTTCAGGTCCTCCCCGTCCATGTCGTAGCCCAGGGTTGCCAGCCGGTCGCGCAGGGCCGCCCGGCCGGAATGCTTGCCCATCACCAGGCTGGTGGCGGCAACGCCGACATCTTCGGGGCGCATGATTTCATAGGTTTCAGCGTGTTTCAGCATGCCATCCTGGTGGATGCCGCTTTCATGGGCGAAGGCATTCTTGCCGACGATGGCCTTATTGTACTGGACTGGAAATCCGGTGATCCGCGAGACCATCTGGCTTGCCCGCGACAGGGCTTTTGGATCGACGCCGGCTTGAAACGGCAGGCTGTCGCGGCGCACTTGCAGCGCCATCACCACTTCTTCCAGGGCGGCATTGCCGGCCCGCTCGCCGAGGCCATTGATGGTACATTCAATCTGGCCCGCGCCATGGGTGATTGCTGCCAGGGAGTTGGCCACGGCAAGGCCGAGATCATTGTGGCAATGGGCGGAGAACACCGCTTTGTCGCTGCCGGGCACCGCCTCCATCACCCGGGCGATCAGGCGGCCGTATTCTTCCGGGTGGCTATAGCCCACCGTGTCGGGCAGATTGATCGTGGTCGCGCCGGCCTCGATCGCGGCGTCGACGCATTTGCACAGGAAATCGAACTCGGTGCGCGTGGCGTCTTCGGCGCTCCACTCCACATCGTCGGTGTGGTGGCGCGCGCGCGTCACCGACCGGCCGACCGCCTCCAGCACAGCGTTTTCGCCCATGCGCAGCTTGTATTTCATGTGCACCGGGCTGGTGGAGATAAAGGTATGGATCCGCGCCTGGGCGGCCGGTTTCACCGCCTCTGCGGCCCTGTCGATGTCTTCATCATTGGAGCGCGCCAGGCCGCAAATCACCGCGCGTTTCGATTGGCGCGCCACTTCCCGCACAGCCTCGAAATCGCCCGGCGATGCGGCGGGGAAGCCGGCCTCTATGATGTCCACGCCCATCTCGTCGAGCAGGGCGGCCATCTCGACTTTCTCGCGCAGCGTCATCGACGCGCCCGGGCTTTGCTCGCCGTCGCGCAGCGTGGTGTCGAAAATCTTGATCTGTTTGGGGGTCTTGGTCATGGCCTGGCCGGATCGGACTTCAGTTTTGGGGCTGTGATCCCCTGGCCGGGCACGCGCCTAATTCGGGCGACGTGCAGGGTCCGGCCAGGGGCCGGTAAGGAGAAGAGGCAAATTCTTGCTCATAGAGCCTTATTCTGCCGGTTGCTTGGAAGAGTCAACGCCGGGCGGGCCGGGGGCAGACATTTCCTGCTCAATCGAGCGCAGCTGGCCGCGGGCATAAAGGGCGATGGCAACCCATGTCGCGACCGCCGCGAGGGCGGCCAGGGCTGCAAAAACCGGGTTGCCCTGGAGCGCTTGGAGAACAGACGCGCCGAAAAACGTGATCAGCAAAATCTTCGCGCTGGCCCCCACGGCCAAGCCGGCCAGGTAGGGCAGAAACTTCGCCCGGGTCGCGCCGAAGATCATGTTGACCAGCAGGAACGGCCCGGTCGGCACGTTGCGCAAAATTGCGCTGGCCATGAATGCATTGCGCCCGATGAACACCGACAATCGGTTGGCCAGATTGCCGCCATGCTTGCGCAGCGTCGCCTCGCCGACCAGGCGCCCGGTGTAGAAGGTCACCGCGCCGGAACACAAAGTTGCGATCCAGGCGTAGAGCGCGCCCAGCATTGGTCCGAACGCGAAGACAGATACCCCGATCAGCCCGGCCTGGGGAAAGCCGACATAGGCCAAGATGATAAAGAGCGTGATGAGGGTGGGCAGGCCCCACCAACTGCCAGCCACCTCGGCCATAGCGCGTTGCACCGCCTCGGGATCGTATAGCGTGCCTGTTCTGCCAATGACGAAAAGTGACAGCACCAGGCCGAATAGGAGCAGCGACACCAAAACCGCCCGGCCCCGCGTGGCGTCGAGGCGCCGCAGAAAAGCAGGCAGCTGTCGCATGGCCCCTTTTGGCGCTGCCGGGTCGCAGGCGTCAACCAACCCGGCGCAGCGCTGGGCGCCCGACCTTGGCCGTCTCAAAGTGTGTAGACGAAGCGCGGCAGCATTCGCCCGGGGATCGCGTGCGATGCCACCTCACCGCATCGCACGGCGCCTCGGGCGAGGTAAAACCCCGCCGCACCCGGGTCAGAAGCAATCAAAATCTGCCTGGCCCCGCTTTGCCCTGCGAGAATCGTCGAGCGGTCGAACAGGGCCGTGCCAATACCCTGGCCCATGGCAGGCGGATCCACAAACAAGGCATCCAGCCAAACATCTCCCGCCTCAGATGCGATTTGCGCAAAGCCCAGAGGCCGGCGCCCCGCCAGGGCGACCAGATTGTGGCCACGCGCCAGGGTTTGCGGGGTCACGGCCAGCTCCGGCGCGAAGGCCGCCAATTCGCGGCGGGAATACCCATGGGATGCTTTAGCGCGCAGACACAGGGCGGACAGCGCGCTGCAATCGCCCGGCGATGCTGGCCGGATCAGGCCGGCCCCGCGGGCCGCCTCGGTCACGCGTTCGCCAGCATGTCCTCGCTCATGGCCCAAAGGCGTTCGGCGCGCCCATCGTCGCAAATCCATTCGCGTGCGTGCTCCCAGCGCTGGCTTTCGGGCGTTGCGGTTTTCGCGATGTCGCAATCCTCGCAATATACGGCGCCCATGCCGTCAAGCGCCGGGCTGGTGGCGGCCCAGCACGTGGTCGAGGCGCCTTGGGCCGGGGTTTTGAACAGGGCTTCGACGGCGGGCGGAATGCTGCCATCGGCGGCTTTCCAACCCAGGGCCACCATCTCCTCTTCGGGCAAGTGGCGTTGCAGCGGAGTGAAAATACCGCCGGGATGCACGGAAAACGCGCGGATCCCATCGCCCTGCCACAGGCGGTCTGCGCCGCGGGCAAACAGGGCATTGGCCGATTTCGATTGGGCGTAGGCGGTCCATTTCTCATACCCGCTGCTTGTGAAATGGGGATCGTCCCAAAGCACATCGCTGCGAATGTGCGCTGTGGAGGACAGGGCGATCACCCGCGCGCCTTTCGCCCGTCTCAGCGCCGGCAAAAGACCCGTGGCCAGCGTGAAATGGCCCATATGGTTGACGCCGAATTGGGCTTCCCAGCCCGGCCCGACGCGGGTTTCCGGGCAGGCCATGATGCCGGCATTGTTGATCAACAGGTGCAATGGGCGCTCGGTCTCCAGGTAGTTTTCGACAAAGCTGCGCACGTCGGCGAGCGCCGCCAAATCCATCTGTGCAAGCTCAAGCTTCCCGGGCACGCCGTCGAGCGCCGCCTTGGCCGCGTCCAACCGGCGTGCCGGCACGGTTACCGTGGCCCCCGCCGCCGCCAGAGCCGCGGTCGTCTCCAGGCCAATGCCACTATATCCGCCGGTGACAATCGCGTTCTTGCCCGTCAAATCGATGCCGCTAAGAACCTCCATTGCCGTTGACTTGGCATGGTAGCCGCTCCCAATTGGAGCTTGTTGCGTTGTGGCCATGGTCACCTCCCTTGTTTTACCAAGGCTGCCAGGGCAGCGGCGTTGCGGCAAGGCCAAGTGGTGCCCGCACCGGGTGCGGGAAAGGAGAAAATCGCATGTTGGGAGCAGTGAGACGGGCCGTATGTGTGGCGGCGCTGATGGCCGCGATCATGGTCGGGGCCGGGCCGGTGGCCGCGTTTGCTGAAACGCAAGACGAGGCGGCCGCCCCGGCCTATCGCAATGGCGATGCTGCCCTGCGCCTTGGCCATGTCAGGGCAGCCTATGATCTGTTTGCCAGTGGCTGCGTGACCGGCGCCGCCTATGACTGCTACCGCGAGGGCGATCTATTGCGCCAGGGCATCGGAACTGACCAGGATTTCGACCGCGCGGCAGATCGCTATGCCCGCGCCTGCGACCTGTCTTCAGCTGACGCCTGTTTGATCTTGGCCAATCTGTATTTCCAAGGCCGCGGCGTTGCCGAGGATTTTCCCACAGCGCGGATCTATTATGCGCGCGGCTGCGACTTGAACGCGGCGGCGGCCTGCGCGGTGCTCGGCAATATGATGTATGCGGGCCTCGGCGGCGCGCGCGATCGCATCGCCGGCGCAGACCATTTGCGGCGGGCCTGCTTGCAGGACGTTGATTATGCCTGCCGCCAAGTGCGCCGCTACGGCCTGTCCAACCAAGGTGAGCGATCCAACACGCTGCGGCGGGGGTGGTGGTCGGGCAATTAGGGCCCCGGCGCAGTCCGGCGCGCGGGAACTTTGCCCTGAGCAAGCCGCCGTCTGCGGGCAGGCTCACAGGCATTTGATTGGATAGGCGGGCAGCGCACGATAACTTTTGATAAGTGATTATGCGATCGATCAGGTCCAGCGCCCTTAGCTTATTGACGGCCCGCGCGGCGCTTGTTGCCGCCGCGTGCTCCGCGACGATGATGACAGCCCAAGCCGAAGCGCCAGATTATCAGGCGCGCTATGGCGCTGTCGTTGACGCGGCCGAGCGCGAAGCCTGGGCCCAAGCCAATAAGCTCGCCATGCTGCTCTATGCGGATTTGGCGCAATCGGGCGAGCGCCCAGAGCTTGGCATCGCACTCGCGCAATTGCGTTTGGACATTGTCGACAAACTATACGCCGATGATTGCGAGAGCTGGGACAAAGAGGCCATGGCGTCGGTCAATGAGCAGCTCTCCTTCTACACGATGATGACCCCGGATCAGTACATTGACTATATGGCCGGCGAGGCGCCGGGCCGGGCTGTGTCGGATGTTTTTGGAGGCTCGGAAATACGCCCCTTTGTCCAGATCAGTGTGCCGGACGCGTGTTGGAGCGATTATCGCCAGCTGGTGCGCGCCGAAGCCTTTGTCGATGCAACCCAACTCATGACCGATTGCACCGTTGCGGCGCAGGGTGCGGCGGGGCTGTTGACCTATGAGGATATTGTCGCTGGACGGCTTCCGAAGGTTGAGCCTGTGTCAGATGCCGAACTTGAAGCCTTGGGGATCCCCACCGACCCGGTGGACATGCGCAAAGCGATCCTGGATCTGCGCGCACGAGGCGGGCTTGATTTGGCAATAGAGGATTAAGCGTTCCCACCTCGCCGGTGCGGCCTAATCGGCAGGCATGGCATCAAGGCGCTTTGACAGGTCCGCCATATCGCCCGGCAGCGGGGCCTCGAACGTTACGGTGCGTCCGGTGACCGGGTGCACAAAGCCCAGCCGCGCCGCGTGGAGCGCTTGGCGTTTGAACTGGCGCGCCGCCTGGGTAGCCGCCTGGAATGCCTCTCCCGACCCGTGGGCCTTGATGCCCCGGCCCCGGCCATAGGTCGGATCGCCAATCAAAGGCGCCCCGTGATGGGCCATGTGAACGCGGATCTGGTGGGTGCGCCCAGTTTCCAAGCGGCACTCTATGAGTGCGGCTGCGGGAAGGCCGGTATTTGCCTCCAGGCGTCCGAACTGGGCGCAGGTTTTATAATGGGTAATGGCATGGCGCGCAGAGCCGGCAGCCGCGCCGAGGGCAACGGCCATCTTCTTACGGTCGTGGGGCGCTCGGGCAATTGGCGCGTCGATTGTGCCGCTGAGGGGGCGGGGCGCGCCGCGCGTCAATGCGCTGTAGACCCGGTCGATGTCATGGGCGGCGAAAAGCTGGCTGAGCCCGCGATGGGCGGCCTCGGTCTTGGCCACGACCAAAACCCCGCTGGTATCCTTGTCCAGCCGGTGAACAATGCCTGGGCGTTCAACCCCGCCAATGCCCGGCAAGTCTCCGCTGCAATGGTGCAGCAAGGCATTGACCAAAGTGCCCGACCACGTGCCCGGCGCCGGATGTACGGCCATGCCGGCTGCCTTGTTTACAACGATGAGATCTGCGTCTTCATGCAGGATGTCCAGCGCTATGGCCTCGGGCTGGGGCAAGGCGGGCCGCGGCGCCGGCAGGTCGAGCGCATAGGCACTGCCGGGGCGGACCGGCGCATTGGGGTCGCTCAGCGGCGCCCCGTCGCAACGCGCCGCGCCGGCCTTGATCAAAGCCTTGATGCGGGAGCGCGACATGGGCGCCAAGCGCTGGGCCAGGAATCGGTCCACGCGCTGCCCGCCATCGCGCTCTTCGGCCAGGACGGTGAGGGTCTCCATGGCGTCTCTCTCGCGCGAATGGCCGGCTGAGGGAAGCACCAGCGTGGCCTAGGACGGGATGCTGCCCGCCCTGGCAGGGAATACGCGCAGGCCGTGGCCCTCGACAATGACAAGGCGCTTTTCCTTCAGCGCGCTCAAGGCGCGCGAGCAGGATTCCCGGGTGGCGTGGATGCGCTTGGCCAGGACTAAAATCTCAGGCCGCGGACGCAAGACGAGGCCGGGCCCCGCGCCTGCCGGGTCAGCCCGCTTTGCCAGGCCAAGCAGCTCCTGGTGCAACCGCGCTTCGACGTTTTTTGCCAGCGTGTCGGCGAACCGCGCCGATGTATCCCTGACCCGTTTGGCCAGCAGCCGCGCCACGGCCAGGGAAAACGGGCCTTCGGCCTGGAGTTCGGCCAGGAAAACCGTGTTCGAAATAGAGAAGACAAGCGCCTCGTCCTGGGCTTCGACCGCCGATGAGCGCCGGTGACCTTCCAGCGCCGACATCTCGCCGATCAGATCGCCGGGGCTGAGCTCGGCAAGCCAGATTTCGTCGCCTTCTTCCGAGTAGCGGACCGCTTTCAGCCGCCCTTTCCCCACGAGGTAGACTTGGGAGCCTTCCTGATCCTGCTCCATCAGCGCTGCACGGGGCGCGAGGCGGCGCGGCCGCGATGCTGCGGCCAATCTCTGTACGCCGGATGTGCTGATGTCAGCGGCGCAAAATTTTGCCCAGGCTTCTGCGATTTCACCCATGGGCGTGTCCTGTATCGTCTGTACACACCGACGGATTTGCCCACCGCGGCGAAGAAAAACAAGCGTCCGTGATCTAAATCACGCCAATGAAAGATCGTGTGTGTTTTATCGAAGCTCTCTCCCAGGGTGGATCGGGGGACCAGCGTCAGGAAACGGCACGCCGCCCCTTTCCTGACGCTTTCTTTTTGCCCGGCGCCGTGCCCCAGGGCGCGGCCGCCTACCGGCTTGCACACCGCGCTGCCCACAAACAATTTTAAACGCCAGGGTGTCCAGTCCACCGACCTGGTGGCATATCCTTCTAGCGCTGCGTATTTCGCCGGCGCGGCACGGCTGAATTGACGTGGAGACCCGGGAACAGGTGCCCCATCGTGAGCGGTACAATCTGACTGCGGTGTGCTGTGATCTTACCGGATCGGTTCCGCTGGCCCGAAGCATGGAGCCAGAGGAATTTGCCGAATTGCTGTCGGGCCTCCGCGATTTGGTTGAGCCCGTCGTCTCCGCGCACCGCGGGACGCTGCAGCGCGTAGACGGGGATTGCTTCTGGGTGCTCTTTGGCTACCCTCACCCCCAGGAGGACGCCACGCGCAGCGCGATTGCGTTCGCTCTGGCCCTGCATGAAACCCTAGGCCAGCACAATAGGCGCCTGCGCCCGGGCGATGATCCGCTGAATTTCCACACGGGCATCAGTTCCGGTGTCGTCATGCTCGGCGCGGGCGACCAAACCGTCGGGACCTACAATGTCAACGGTGATGCCATCAACCTCGCCTCCCGGCTGTGCAGTCTTGCCGGGCCCGGCGAGATCACGATTACCGACGCAGCGCTCGGCGCCAACCGACAGGTCTTCGAGGTGTCCGAAGCGTCCGGAGCTTCGTTAAACGGCGTATCGGAGACCGTGCCGGTGCGCCGCGTTCTTGGCTGGCAGGCTGGCGTGCCTTCTGGCCAAAGCGCCGCGCTCCAGGCCTTGCCGCCCCTAGTGGGCCGCGCAGCCGAGCTTGCTTGGCTGGTTGAAGTGCTGACCCGCCCAGGGCCAGGCGCGCTGGCACTGATGCACGCCCGGGCCGGCATGGGCAAAACGCGGCTTGCTGAAAACGCGCTCAGACAGGCCGCCGGCCAAAGCGCCAGTGTCCACACCATCCAGTGCGCCAGCGATTTTGGCCGCCATGATGCCGGGCCGGCGGCGCAATTGGCAAACTCCCTTGGGGTTAATGCGCCTGCGACCCCCTCGGGGGACTGGGCGAGCCGGCTGGCCGGTGCGCTGCAATCGCGGGCCGCCGCCGAGCCGACGGTGTTGTTCATCGATGACTGGCACTGGGCAGATACCGAGGTGCGCAGCCTTGTTGACCAGTTGGTGCGCGCGCCCGGGCCCCGGCCCCGCATCCTTTTGTCCTCGCGCCGCGCCGATGAGGGCCTCACCGGCCGGGTGCCGGTTGAAATCCTCACCCTCGAGCCCCTAGACGAACGCGATGTCAAACGGCTCGTGGTCTCCCTCTCGCCGGATGTCGACCCATTTGGCCTTGCCAAAATCAACCGACTTTCCGGCGGCGTGCCGCTGCTCGTCGAAGAGCTTTGCCACACCTGGAACCGGCTCGGCGACACGCTGGACGAGGATCGCGGCGGCACCTGGACGGACTCGGTCATTACGGCCCGGTTGGCCAGTTGGCCTGAGCGCCTGCAGTCATGTGTGCGCGCCGCGGCGATCATCGGCGACACGGTGCCGGTCTGGCTTCTTGAAGCGATCCTCGATGCGCCCTTGGACAGTGATTTGCGCGCGTTGCTGGCTGCGTCGGATTTTTTGCGCGCCGGGCGCGCGGGCGACACATACGCGTTCCGCAATGGGATCACCCGAAAGGCCGTCCAGCGGATCACCGGACGCGACCAATACCGTGCCTTACATGGCCGCGCCGCCGCCGCCCTATTGGCCCGTGCCGAACAGGCGCCGATCGGCGGGTTGGACGGTAAACTTGCCCAGCACTACTCAGGAAGCGGCGACCAGGACCTGGCGATTGACCATGCGGTGCGCGCCGGCATGGCCGCCACCGGCGGGCTCGACGAAGCACAGTACTTTTTCGCGCTCGCCCTGCGGGAGCTGATCCGATCCCGGAGCGAGCCGGCGCGCTTGCCTGAAGTCATCCGTCAATTCGGCCGGGCCTGTATCATCGACCCGAGCCGGGACCAGATTGCCATACTGGAAGACGTGCTGGCCTTTGGGCGGCGCATGGGCAACGGCTCGGTGATCGCCCAGTGCCTGTATTGGCAGGGCTTCATCCAGTACGGTCTGGGCGCGCCGCGCCTCAGCCGCAAACTGTTTGTCGCCGCTCGCGATGCCGCCGAGGCGGATGGCGACGAGACCCTACTGGCGCGTATCGATGGCACGATCGGCCAGGTCTATGTCGCCGATGCAGACTACGAAGCCGCCCACCCGGCCTTGGACAGCGCCATTGGCCTGCAACGCCGGACCGTCTCAAAAGACCGCGTGCCCACGGCGCTGGTCTATTCCTTGGCCTGTAAGGGCTTTGCCTTGGCCGACCAGGGCAATTTCGCCGCCTCGGAGACCTGCTTTTCTGAAGCCTTGTCCCTGCTGAATGACGAGACGCACCAGGTCGGCATGCCGGTGCTGACCTATGCGGCCTGCGCGGAGGTGTGGCGGGGCGGGTTCGAACGCGCCATTGCCCTGACCGAACGGGTCATGCCGCTCACCCAACAAGCCCGGTCGCGCTACATCTTTGCCATCGCCCAAGTCATCAACCGCGCCGCGAAATTCCAGCTTCATCCCGACGTCGCCCATCTGCGCGACATCGAAGAAGCAACGCTGTGGATGAAGGCGGGCAGTCACCAACGCATATCCCTCAACTTTGCCTATCTCACCGAAGGTTACGCTGCTTTGGGAAATGCAGACAAAGCGCGCCACTACGGCGTTGAAGCCTTGCTGCGGGCCCGTAAGGGCGACCGATTGGCAGAAGCGGCGGCCTACCGCGCCATGGCCCGCCTCGCCTTGGCCGGGGACATGCGCTTCCCGCCGCGGCGCTATATCTCCTACGCGTTCTCAGCCGCCAATCGCCGGGCTTCAGAGCGCGAACGGCTTATCACCCAACTTTTGGTCCACCGCTGCATCGACCCGAATGCGCCTGACCCGAGCGCCGAGCTTGCCCGCCTCGGCGTCGCCGCTGCGCAGCTTTAAGGCCGCGCTGCCGGGGACCAGTCGGAAATCTCTACGATGAGGGAGGCCGGCAGCGCCTGAATGCGCCCGGCCTCGAACAGGGCGGCAACGATGCCGATCATTGCGCCCATGGCCATGTTCTGCGCAGGGCAGGCATGGAGGGGCTCGGTGCCGCGTGCTGTGGGCGAGGTCAGTTTGCGGTCGCCGCCAAACACAATCGATACATTCGGATCGCCGCTGCGCAGCCGTGCCTGGCTGGCCGCGCTGAGGCTCATCACGATGAGGTCGCCTGAATTGGCCACCGTGTTGCCGATCTTCAGGCCGTCGGCCTGGGCAAAGCGATAGAGCAGGTCCGGGGCAGGGCGCTTACACATTGCCGCCTTCAAAGCCTCCAGAGTGCTTGAATAGGCGGTGGCGATATTGCCTGCGGACTGGTCGAAGGCGGCAAGGAAGTCGGCCTGGTGGCGCCAGAAGGTTTCTTCATAAAACCACTCGAAGAAGGCAAACCGCAGGATCGCGTCGGCAGGCGGCAGCGCGCCGATCATGATGCCGATCAGGTTACGCCGCAGCATGTCCTTGCGCTCGTCTTCAGTGAGCGTGGCATAGCCTTCGCGTTGGTCGCGGAAGTGAAGATGCATTTGTTTGGCAACGTAGCCTGGCATGCCATTCGGGTCGTCCCAATGCTGGTCGACATATTTCGTAGCTGCCACCTTCAAACGCTCGCCGTGCAACTCGGCAAAGTCGCGGATGGGTTTGGTGGGGCGCGGGTAGAATGAATGGCGCGAGGGCGACAGGAAATAGCCCGGGCAGACCGGCACGTCGGGCTGCCACTCCCAGGCGCCGGCGCGAATATAGGTCTCGTCGGGGATGCCGAACCAGCCTTTGCACAGCTCGGCAAGGGCGTAGCGAATATATTGGTCGACCAATTCGAGTTTGAATTTCGCCGGGGCGTTGGTGCTCGCCGCGCGGGCTTCGGCGGCGGCCTTGTAGCGCGCGATCACCCGGCGTCCGCAGGCAAAGCCATTCGCAACGGCCTTGTCGCGCGGATAATTGAGTAGGATCTGGTTGGTGCGGTAGGCCTCGCGCTGGTAGCGCTGCCCCTCGTCGAAGCACACATAAATGGCGCCGAAATGGGAATCCATGCGCGCCTCATGCTCGCGCGATGTGAATGGGCAGCCGGGGCCCGGACTGGCGCCGTCGACCAAAGGCACCGCGTTGCCGAGGATTTTCAGGATTTCCTGCTCGTCGGTCACCAGGATGGCGCGGTCGAATGGCGTGTCCTGGCCAAGGTCCGCGGCGATGCCGGTCTCGATCGCATAGGCGCCCCCCCGCGCATCAATGGCCTCCCAAACCAGGGGGGTGAGGTCGTGCTCGGTCGGGTCCTTGGTGAGATAATCCTCCAGGATGCGCTTCCACTCCTCCTGTTGGACGCGGATCGGCAAGCGCTCCATTTGCTGGATGATCGCTTCGCCCATTTCAGCCCGGTTCGACGTGGGCGGCTTGGGCGCCTCGGCCAATCGGTGCAGCGCGCGTTTGGACGGCACGAAGAAGTATTCGCCCCAATTCAGCCGGGTCAGCGGGGCATCCAAGACCAATCGGCGCACCGCCTGGGCCGTGCCGCCGGCCCCATCCTGGACGCTCTCAACATAGCGGTAGACCTGTTTTTCAACCCTGGGAAAGACGCCCGTGAGTGGATCGTTCTGGCTCGATGCCACCCGCGTGGCATTGCCGGCATTCAGCCAGCGTTGGACCACTTCGTATTGCTCTGCCAGGCTTGAGCAATAGGCGATGAAAACGATGCCGCGATCCTCTTCCCGGGTCGCCGGACTGTAGCGGCGGCCATAGCTCATCCCGCGGCGCATCAGCTTCGGCTCGCGGCGCCCATGGACGACGCTGCGCGGATTGGCGAGCCGGATGTGGGCCGAAAGGGGGCATTTCTCGCCGGCCGGGTCGGCTTTGTAGTCAAACGTGTCGCCCTCATTGCTGGGGTCGACCAAAGGCACGCCGTCGGCTGTGCGCCCGACGATCAGGGAGGCGGTTTCTGCCGGCGCGCCGTCCAGCAATGCGTTAAATGCCTCTACATCCTGGTAGATTTTGCGCACCACCATGAATGAGCCATTGAACGCCAGGCTGTCTGTGTCGTCGCCGACGAGGGACAAGTCGCCCCGCGTGCTGTGGTAGCCGTAGACGATGTCGCCGGGCAGCACGTCGTTGGGTGGATTATCGGGGTCGATTTTGTCTTTAACAACCGGTTCGCTGATCCCATCGCGGAAGCCGAAATGGTCGCGGTTGCTGACCATGCGCGGAACCGGCGTTTTCGTGTCCCGTGCCTCCTGCCGGGCGCGCTGGCGCTCCATGCTCTCCACGCCAATGAGTTGACACCCCATTAGCGGCGCAAAGCGGCCAAGCACGTCGATGAACATGTGCAGCGCGGACTCATAGGCGCGCTGGTCCTTCAAGGCGATGACGAAGCGCTCCAGCGCGCCCGCCGGATCGCTGGCGCTTGTGGACGCAGCATGGGTCGCTGCCGCCGCTTCGGCGTCCTTGGCGGCCTGCCGGTCAATCGGCTCAGCCGCCTGGGCAAAGTCGCTAAAGCCTGGATCATCCTCGTCATTGAGGCCGCGATAGCTGAAGCGCGTCTGGATGAGCATATCGATCTCAGCCAGCTCGATCGGCGGGCGGGATGGCGCGCCGGGACGAAGCGGCGGCCAATTGCGCGCCGGCAAGCGCCAATTGCGGGGATGGTTGTCGAACTGGTCGCCGACGGTGGCCGCGCGCTCCCTCAGGCCTTGGCGGAACTCCTTGGGAAAGCGTTTGATCTGGTCTTCGGGAACACCCAGACGCTCCAGGCCAAGGGACGTGAAGGCCATATTGAGGTAGAGCTCATCGAGGCCGGAGTCCGGGTGCGCTGGCGGCGCGGCATCGTCTTCCCAGCGCACGAGCGGCGCCAGGGCCTGGAGGAAGAGGTGGGCCCTGGCCGGGTCAGTCACGCGCACCAGCATCAAGGCGCCATGGGTGATCACCGTGTCTTCGCTGTCATACCCGGTCAGCACCCCCTTTTGGATTTGCGCCCGGTCGGGCTGGGGAAACCGCGCCTCGGCCGGCAGCGGCGGCAGCTGCGTTTCGAACCATTCAAGCGCAGAGCGGTATTCGGTGCGCGCATCGGGCGGAACGGTGGCCGGGTCGAAGCCCTTAAGGAGGTCACGCGAGGCGCGCAGAAGATACCAGCCATCCTCGCCAGACACGCCCGGTGCATTGGGCGGGGGGTAATAATCCACCAATTTGTAGAGCACGTTGAGGCCTTCCAAGGCCAGGCGCATCCCATCGCGCGGGTCGGAGCGAAACTCGTCGGCGGCCGCCATGTCCGGCGTCTTTGCCGTCAGTTTGGCAATCTTCAGATCCGCCTTGGACGGCGCCGTCTCCCGCTGGATTTGCTCCAGGTCTGAAAGGTAAATCGTGTCGGCGACGGTGAGGCCGGAGGCGGCGTAGAAGATCGCCGAGTCGAGCTGGTTGGCCCGCACCCAGGCGGCATAATCCTCAAAGCTCGACGTGGACGGCACATAGCCCTCGCAATTGCACAAAACCAGGTCGAGGAAGGTGCCGAGCGGGCGCCAGATGAGCCGCATGTAGGGCTCCCAAGGGCCGTCAAAGGTGGCCACGAGATACATGTATTTCCGCGGCCGACGATAGGCGGCTGCAGCGCCTGCCGGCATGTGGTCGGCCACCAGGTCGCGGTCGACCACGCCGATGCGAAAATCCAGAAGCGACAGGATGCGCTGGGCGGTGTCGGGAAACGGGCGCAGGGTTTCAAACTCGCGCGCACTGGCGCGGACATTGTGCAGCGCGCCGGCCACGATGCGCAGGCGGCTTTCATAGGTGACATTGGCGAAGGCATCGATGAAGCCTTCTTTGATCGGCGCCCAAACCACCAGGTCGGTGATGCCATCGATGCTCTTGCTTGTGACGTCTCGGCGGGCTTCGGGAAACCGCTCGGCCATACCATCCTCCGGGTCTATGGCCCACTTTAAGTGCAGGCACTACAGATCAAGAGACGGACCGAGCCCTCCAAGCACCGTGATCTGGATCACAGACGGCCCAAGCAGTGATGAAAGACCGCTCACGCGCGCGCATGAAAAGCAAGCGCGCCAGGTCGTCACACGGCGGAGCCGAGCGGGCGGTCAAAGACAATCAGCCCTGAGCGCGACCCATCGCGGAGCGCAGCGCAGCGGGCGGTCAAAAAATAGTGGTGGAGCCAGGCGGAATCGAACCGCCGACCTCTTGAATGCCATTCAAGCGCTCTCCCAACTGAGCTATGGCCCCGGGGGTGTACAAGTTTGAGGGGCCGGCCTAGCCGCCCGCCCCGGCTTTATCAAGCCTTCTCTTCTTCGCCCTCATTCGGCAGGTCGTCGTCCAGTTCGACATCGTCGTCCACGTCGATGTCGAAATCATCGTCGCCATCGCTGAGCAACACATCTTCGTCGCTGTCATCGTCGACGCCTTCTTCGGTGAAGCCTGCGGGAACCTTGGCGGTGCCGGCATCGGTGTCCTCGTCATCGTCGCCGGACCCGTCGAGCACGACCTCATCGCCCTCATCGCCCAGCTCGAGCGCCTTGGCCTCGGCCTCATCATCTTCATCGGTCTCGGCTTCGGCGTCGGCATCGGTCTCGGCTTCATCGTCGACCGTGTCGTCTTCCTCTTCATCTTCTTCCGGGTCTTCGGGCTTGGCAGCGCCGCGCTTGGTTTTGGTGGGTTTCGGCGCGGTCTCGAAGAAGGAGAGGGGGTAGGATTTTTCCGTATAGGGCGAGACGATGGGGTCGCGGTTGAGATCGTAGAAATTCTTGCCGGTCTCGGGGCAGGTTCGCTTTGTGCCCAGGTCTGCCTTTGCCATGTTTCGAGCCTTTCCCAACAGTCTCGGAAATGATGGGCGCGCTTGCCAGAAACCCATTGCCCTGTCAAAGCGCAATTTTCCGGCCTGCTGCCCGGGAGCGCCCCGAAATGACTTGGACCTCACACCCTGTTGCGCAGATTTGCGGCGAGGTGCGCGCGCCGGGGGATAAGTCCTGCAGCCACCGGGCATTGATCCTGGCCGGCCTGGCCGAAGGCACCAGCACCATTTCCGGCCTCCTGGAGGGCGACGATGTCCTGCGGACCGCCGACGCCATGGCCGCGCTGGGCGCCGGGGTCGCCCGTACAGCGCCTGGGCAATGGCGCGTGGAGGGCCGTGGGCGCAGCGGCCTCACCGCCCCGGCGGCGCCGCTCGATTTCGGCAATAGCGGCACGGGCAGTCGCCTGGTTATGGGCGCCGTGGCAGGGGCCGGTGTGGAGGCTGGTTTCACCGGCGATGACAGTTTGCGCGCCCGGCCCATGGACCGCATCCTTGCGCCCCTGCGCGAGATGGGCCTGCGCGATGATGCACCCCCCAGCGGCCGGTTGCCGTTCCGGTTTTTGGCCGGCAGCCAGCTTCGCGCCATAGACTATGCCCCGCCTGTCGCTTCGGCCCAGGTGAAGTCTGCCATCCTGCTCGCCGCCCTCGGCGCGCAGGGCACAAGCCAGGTGCGCGAGGCGCGGGCCACCCGCGACCACACCGAGCGCATGCTGCGCGGCTTCGGCGCTTCGCTTGACGTCAAAACCGAGCCAGGCGGCGCGCGCCGTGTGCGCCTTGCCGGCGGCGAGAAGCTTGGCGGCGTGGAGACCGGCGTGCCCGGCGATCCCTCTTCGGCTGCATTCCTTGCCGCAGCGGCCTTGGTCTCGCCAAAGGGCAATGTGCTGATCGAGGGGGTCATGTCCAACAGCACGCGCGATGGGTTCTTCGACGTGCTCGGCGTGTTCGGGGCCGCGCTCGGCGCCGAGGCGGCGGGCGAGGCGGCCGGCGAACGGCTGATCGACCTGCATGTGGCCACGCCCCCGCGCCTTGTTGGTGCGCCCGTGCCCGAGCGCCTGGTGCCGGCCATGATCGATGAATTTCCGATCCTGGCCGTGGTGGCCGCATTCGCCGAGGGGGTGACCCGCGTTTCCGGAGCCCAGGAGCTTCGCGTCAAGGAAAGCGACCGGATCGAGGCAATTATCGCCATGCTGCGCGCCAATGGCGTGACCTGCGCGCCCGCGCCAGATGGCTTTGTGGTCGAGGGCTGCGCCGGCCCGCCCCCTGGCGGTGGGCGGGTCGAGACGCGCCATGACCATCGCATCGCCATGAGCGCGCTTGTCATGGGCACGGCCGCGCAAGCACCCGTGAGCATTGATGACGGGTCGATGATCGCCACCAGCTATCCGGACTTTTTTAGCGATATGGCCCGGCTCGGGGCGGATTTGCGCCCGGCCTAGGCCTCTAGCGCCAGGACTCGCCCAAGGCGGCGCACTTCCCAACGCAGGGCAACACCGCTGGTCTCCAACACCCGCGCGCGCACCAACTCGCCCAGGGCCTCCAGGTCGGCGGCCGTCGCATCGCCAGTATTGATCAGAAAATTGCAGTGCTTTTCGCTGACCTGGGCGCCGCCCACGCGCAGGCCCCGGCAGCCGGCCGCGTCGATCAATTGCCAGGCCGAGCGCGCATCCTGCGTGCCTGGCGGGTCGGGGTTGGCGAAGGTGCTGCCAGAGGTTTTTTCCCGGATCGGCTGGGTCATGGCGCGCTTGTCCTGGTGGGCGGCGATCTCGGCGGCTAACGCCTTTGGGTCGCCCTTGCCATCGGCCTTCAGCACCATCGACGTCACAATCACGTCCGGCGGCAAGGCGCTGCGGCGATAGGAAAAGCCGGCCTCCTCGGCGCTTAGCGTGACCAGCTTGCCGGCGCGGTTCACCGCATGGATATCGGTCACCACGTCTTTCAACTCGCGGCCATAGCATCCGGCATTGGTGCGCGTCGCCCCGCCCAGCGTGCCAGGGATGCCAGACAGGAAAGACAGGCCGGCCAGCCCCTCCCGGGCTGCGGCCTTGGCCACCGCCAGGTCCAAGGCGCCCGCCCCGGCGTGGAGCGTGTTGCCGCTTCGCGTCACCGATGCCCAGCGCGCGCCCATCAGCCGAACCACCACGCCGGCTATACCGCCGTCCCGCACGATCAAATTGGACCCGACCCCCAGCACCGTTACCGGCACATCGCCGGGCAAGTCTTCCAGGAACGACATCAGGTCGAGCAGGTTCTCCGGCAGGAACAAGGCATCGGCCTGCCCACCGACCCGAAACCAGGTATAGGGCGCGAGCGGCGCGTTCGCGATAAGCTTGCCGCTGGGCTTGGGCAGGACCGACAGATCAAAGGCCATCACTCTGCCTAGGGCAGATTCCGCCAAAAATGAACCATTTGGCCGGCGCCTGGTCGGCTGCGCTCAAGGCGCGAGGATGCCGATCCGCGGGTCGGTCAGGCTGGAGACGATGATGTGGCCATCGGGCAGCGTGATGGCGCCGGTCGTACTGGCAAAGACGCCGTCGGGGTCTTGCAAGGTCTCGAGCACCCGGCCGCGGGCGTCCAATCGCATGATAAAGCCATAGCGCGTCGGGGCGGGCGAAAACGCGCTCGGCAGCCGCATCACCACCTTGCGCAGGAACGGCGCCCCTGACAGCCCGTCTATGGCGTCGTTGCGCGGGCTGACCAGGCCGGCCCAATAGGTCCCGTCTGGATTGTCGTTGACATTGTCAGGAAAGCCCGGAAGCGGCCCGGCAAAGGGCTGCAGGCTGGCGGCCTCCAGGTCAAAGGCATGGATGCGGTAGGTGCCGGTCTCGGCGATGATGAGCCGGGTCTCGTCGGCCGACAATGCAATGCCGTTTGCAAAGGTCAGCCCGTCGACCAGCGTGTCCACCGCGCCGCTTTCCGGATCGTAGACCAGCACGCGCCCATTGGCCGAATGCTCCATGAGATCGAGGATCGATGCCTCGAGCGTGTCGCCAATTCCGGCGGCCGAAAACCGGGTTGAGGCGTCGGAGAAGTAAACCTTGCCATCGGCGGCGATGTCCAAATCGTCAGCGTAGAGAATGGGGGAGCCATCGCTGGTCTCGGACGCGATCACCGCCACCTCGCCGCCGGGCGACACCGTAAGAAGCCCGCGATAAGCATCGGCCACCCAGAGCGTGCCTGCCCCGTCAAACTCCACGCCGAGGGGACGCCCGCCAGTGTCGGCGAAGGTTTCAAACGACCGCGTTGCCAAGTCCAAGGCCAAGATTTTTCCCGAATGGACGGCCATAAAGAGGCGCCCATCGGGGCCCTGGGCCACATCCTCCGGGCCGTATTCGCCGCTTGGAAGGTCAATCAGCTCCAGCTCCGACAACCGGCTATTGGCGGCAAAATCGCCCTCATAGCCGGGATTCGGCGGCGCATCCCAGGCCTCCGGCGCAATCGGCACGGGCCAGAACAGCAGATAAGAGAGCAACACCAAGACCAGCGCGCCCGCGCCAAGGGCAAGTTTTCCCATGGGTCATAACCTCCCGTTTGCCAGCGAGCTTAGGATAAGGGGGCGCGCTGGTCGATCTAGATCGCGCCTGGCCCTCTACCGTTTTATCGCCCGGACGGCTAAACGGGGGGCCTTGATGGGAAGGACCCTGCGCATGCCGACCGCCGCGATCGATAAAGACAGCCACCTCTACCTCATCGATGCCTCGGCCTACATCTTCCGCGCCTTCCACGCCCTGCCGCCCCTCTCGCGCGCCTCCGATGGCCTGCCCGTGGGCGCGGTGTCGGGCTTCTGCAACATGCTGTGGAAACTGCTGGAAGACCTGCGCGGGCCCGAACGGCCGACCCATTTCGCCTGTATCTTTGACCATTCCTCCTACTCGTTTCGCAACGATATGTACGCCGATTACAAGGCCAGTCGGGACGAACCGCCCCCGGACCTGAAGCCGCAATTCCCATTGGTGCGCCAGGCGGCCATTGCGTTTGCCACCCACGCCATCGAGAAGGAAGGCTATGAGGCCGACGACCTGATCGCGACCTATGCCCGCGACGCGGCGGGGAAGGGCGCGCGGGTGACCATCGTGTCTTCGGACAAGGATTTGATGCAGCTGGTCACTGACCGGATCGGCATGCTGGACACGATGAAGAACAAGGCCATCGGCCCAGACGAGGTGTTCGAGAAATTCGGCGCAGCACCTGACAAGGTGATCGACATCCAGGCCTTGGCCGGCGACAGCGTCGACAATGTCCCCGGCGCGCCAGGCATCGGTGTGAAAACCGCGGCGACCCTGATCGCCGAGTTCGGCGATGTAGACGCCCTCTTAGAGCGGGCCGGCGAAATCAAACAGCCCAAACGGCGCCAGACCCTGATCGACCATGCCGATGATGTGCGCATCTCCCGGGACCTGGTCACGCTGAAGGACGACGTGCCCCTGGATGTGCCGACCGAGGCGCTTGCGGTCAGCGATCCGGATCCCGGCGCACTGCTGGCTTTCCTCGAGGAGATGGAGTTTCGCACAATCACCCGGCGCGTGCGCGAGCATATGGAGCTTGAGGGCGTTGCGGTTGAGGCGCCCGGCGAGGAAGGCCAGGCGTTTGAGCCGGGCGCCTATGAGACCGTGACCGATCTGGCGGCCCTGGAGGCCTGGATCGCCGAGGCGACCGCGGCCGGTGTGGTGGCCGTCGACACCGAGACCACGGCGCTGGATGCGGTCTCTGCCGGCCTGGTGGGGGTCTCGCTAGCAACCGCGCCTGGGCGGGCCTGCTACATCCCGCTTGCCCATGTCGATCCCGACGCCGACGGCGATCTGCTGGGCGGGGCGCCGCCCAAGCAAGTGGCGATGGAGGCAGCGCTCGGCGCCCTGAAGCCGCTCCTGGAAGACCCTGGCGTGCTCAAAGTCGGCCAGAACATCAAATACGACGTCGCCGTCCTGGCGCGCCACGGCATCGCGCTTGCGCCGACCGACGACACCATGCTGCTCAGCTTTGCGCTCCATGCCGGCAAACATGGCCACGGCATGGACGAGCTGTCGGAGCGCTATTTCAGCCACACGCCGATCCCGTTCAAAGCCGTCTGCGGATCGGGCAAATCCATGATCACCTTCGACAAGGTGGCCTTGGAGAAAGCCACGCCCTATGCCGCCGAGGACGCCGACGTGACTTTGCGGCTGTGGCAGACGTTCCGGCCCCGCCTGGTGCGCGAGAAAGTCACGCGGGTGTATGAAGGCCTCGACCGGCCGCTCATCCCCGTCATCGCCGATATGGAACGGGCAGGCATTAAGGTGGACCGCCAGGTGCTGTCGCGCCTTTCGGCCGATTTCGCCCAGCGCATGGGCGCCCATGAAGCGGAGGCCTTCGAGCTTGCCGGGCGCGAGTTCAAGATCGGCTCGCCCAAGCAGCTCGGCGAGATCCTGTTCGATGAAATGGGGCTGCCGGGCGGCAAAAAGACCAAGACCGGTGCCTGGCAGACCGGCGCTGATATATTGGACGACCTTGCCGCAGAAGGCCACGCCCTGCCGCGGTCGATCCTGGCCTGGCGCACGCTGAGCAAATTGCGCTCGACCTATACCGAGGCTTTGCAGGAGGCGATCAATCCCGACACCGGCCGGGTGCACACCTCCTACTCCCTTGCCGGGGCCCAGACCGGGCGGCTGTCTTCGAACGATCCCAACCTTCAGAACATCCCGATCCGCACCGAGGAAGGCCGAAAGATCCGAGAGGCTTTCATCGCCGAGCCCGGCCATGTCCTGGTCAGCGCCGACTACAGCCAGGTCGAGCTGCGCCTGCTTGCGCACCTGGCCGAGATCGACGCGCTGCAGAGCGCGTTCCGCGACGGCCTCGACA
Source organism: Pseudomonadota bacterium (assembly GCA_038747245.1). Lineage (GTDB taxonomy): Bacteria > Pseudomonadota > Alphaproteobacteria > Caulobacterales > Hyphomonadaceae > UBA5336. Next base: position 116,418 of record JBCDJY010000005.1, read on the forward strand.
TCCACGCCATGACGGCGAGCGAGATGTTCGACACGCCGATCGAGGGTATGGATCCCATGGTTAGGCGCCGGGCTAAGGCGATCAATTTCGGGATCATCTACGGCATTTCCGCCTTTGGATTGGCGCGCCAGCTTTCGATCCCGCGCGAGGAGGCGGGCAATTACATCAAATCCTACTTCGCCAAATTTCCCGGCATTCGCGCCTTTATGGACGAGACCAAGGCCGCGGCGAAATCGGCCGGCTATGTCACGACCGTATTTGGCCGCAAGCTGCACCTGAAGGATATCAACTCAAAGAACGCGCCCAGCCGCAGTTTCGCCGAGCGCCAGGCCATTAACGCGCCGATCCAGGGCGCGGCCGCCGACATCATAAAGCGCGCCATGATCGCCATGCCTGCGGCCCTCGACGCGGCCGGCCTCAAGGCGCGCATGCTGCTGCAAGTCCATGATGAGCTCATCTTCGAATGCCGCGAGGGCGACGCCGACGCCCTGATCGAGGTGGTGCGCGCAACCATGATGGCGGCGCCCGAGCCGGCGCTTGCCCTGTCGGTACCCCTGGAGGTCGAAGCCCAGTCCGCCAAAACCTGGGCCGAGGCGCATTGATCAAACCGCCGCTGCGCTACATTCTAAGCTGTGGAAGTGCGATCTTAAACTCTGCAAACGAAGGGCCGCGGATGGCTGACCAATATGTTGTTCTTGCCAATTGGGACGTCGATGCACAGCTTTGGTATGTCAAAGCGACCGATATTCCAGGATTGAATGTCGAGGCGGAAACGTTGGAGGCGTTCCGCGACATTGTTGCCGATCTAGCGCCTGATCTTGTTCGAGCGAACCTCGGCGCGGCTCCATCGGCGGGGATGCAACCCATCATCGTCAAAGCAGAGACCCAAGCCGGTGAAGCCGCTGTTGCTAAAGTTTAAGAGCTAAGCCCGCCTGTTTGAGGATCGCGTTGGCCGTGTGTCGGCGCTTAAGGTTCCTAGGCACGGTGACCCTACGCCCGTTGGGTCCAGCCCATACCTCATGGCTGCCCTTTCCCTGGCGCTCAAATGCCCATCCAGCCTCGCGTAGGAGCTTGGTCGCCGATCTGTAAAAGTCTTCTGCCATCTGTTCGCCCCCGCTTTGATTAGAGCCGTGTGCGACGCAGTCGAACACGGGCGAGACGGGGCGTTTGAGTGCTTGTGCGCACCGACCCTGTCAGGCCCGCCGGACCATATAGCCGGCCCTGGGGAAGTGGACGTGGAGGGTCTCGGCGGTTGGGTCCACACGCTGGAGAATGACGTACTGGTCGTCGGCATGGACGAGGTCGCCCTCGACCCAGTCGCGGCCATAATCGTCAGGCGCCACGGCCACCCGCTCGCCAAGGGTGAGCGCCTGGGGCTCGCGGTCATCGACGGTGGCCGCCTTGAGGCGCGGGCCGGCATGCTTGGCAATTTCACCGGCCACCGCCGCGGTGATCTGTTCCGGCGCCGGGCCTTCAATGGCTGTGAGGCGGCGATACCAGTCGCGCGTCAGGGGCGCGCCCTCAAGACACGCTTCGATAAAGTCCGGCAGATGGTGGCTGACAAACCATATGTTCATATGGGCGTGGACGTCGACCAGACCGGGTTTTGTGGAGATGAGCCAGTCGCCGGTGCCCGCCGCGCGACCGCCCTGGAGGCGTTCTTCGATCTGCATCAGGTGGCCGCGCCATTGGTCGCGCAACATGGGCGCTGCGGCTTTCATAGCCTCGGTGTCAAAGGGGCGGCCTGACAGTTCGGTGCGGTCTTTCTTGAACGCCTCGGGCACCTGGTCGCCAATGGCGCCGAAAATCACCCCCACCGAGGCCTGGAACCAGACCCGGTCGCTCCAATGCCCGACGATTTTCGCAAGCCCTTCATGGCCTGGAAGATTGAGAGAGGGCAGGGGATAGCGCTCTTCCAGCTCCATCAAGATCATCGCTGTGTCGCAGAATATATCCGCGCCGATCTGGAGAAAGGGCGTGCGCCGGTAGCCGCCGGTGAGCGCAACCACATCCGGCTTCGGCATGATCACAGGCACGTCGACGCTGGCCCAGGCAAGGTTCTTCATCCGCAGGGCAAGGCGCACCTTTTCGGAAAAGGGCGAGCTATCGAAATTGTGGAGAATGATGCTGCGGGCGTCTGCCATGGGGCCCTCCGGGGCGCGTTTGCCTTGTTATTGCGCCGCTTCGCGGGTTTGCCAAACCCCTACGGCGCGGGCCCGGCGGCGCCCCTTGCCCGGCGGGCAGGCCTCGGCCACACTCTGTTGAATGAAAATTGGAAGAACGCCCATGCCACCCAGCGCCCGCCTGCGCCCCGTCTTGGCCGCGGCCCTCGTGTTCAGCCTTGGGGCGTGCGCCTCGCTCGAGCCTGAGCCGTGCACGCCTGCGTGGGTCGATGCCCAAACCGAGGCCGTGCTTGTGCCGTTCGCCCGGGAGTATCGCAGCGAGATCGCCGTGCTGCGCGACCTGTCCGGCAACCTCGACAATCCAGGGCCGCTGACGGCCCTGCGCATGGTGGGCCAGGCCGAGACGCTGGCAGCAATGTTCGAAGATTTCCAAGACCGCGCCTTGCCGCGCCTGGAGGCGGCCCTGGATGAATGCGACGCGCCGGGCGAGGCGGCAGGGCTGCTGGTGGCCATGCTCGAACGCGAGGGCGTGGAAGGCGATGTGCTTGCCTGGATCGAGACGCTGGGCGTTCTGGTCGCCGCGGTGAATGCGGAGCGGGCGAGCGCTTCCGGCGAGCCCGCGGCGCCCTAGAGTAGGGCCGGGACGACCCGGTCGGGCGGCTTGTGGCCGTCGGCGAAGGTCTTGATATTGATGATGACTTTTTCGCCCATCTCAACCCGGCCCTCAATGGTCGCCGAGCCCATATGCGGCAGGAGCACGACATTGGGCAGGGCGCGCAGCTTCGGGTTAACCGCCGGCTCGCGCTCGAACACGTCCAACCCTGCGCCGGCGATCTTGCCGGCCTCCAGCGCGCGCGCCAGGGCCGCTTCGTCGATCACCTCGCCGCGGGCTGTATTCACGATAAAGCTCTCGGGCTTTAACAGGTCCAGGCGGCGGGCATTGATCAGGTGAAACGTAGCCGGCGTGTGCGGGCAATTCACCGACACAATGTCCATGCGCGCCAGCATCTGGTCGAGGCTGTCCCAATAGGTGGCGCCCAACAGTTCTTCGATTTTGCCGCTGACGGCTTTGCGGTTGTGGTAGTGGATCTGAAGTCCGAAGGCGCGCGCGCGCCGGGCCACGGCCTGGCCAATGCGCCCCATGCCGATGATGCCGAGCCGCTTGCCGGCCAGGCGCCGGCCCATCATCCAGGTTGGTGTCCATCCGGAAAAATCCCCGCGCTCCATGACCTGGACGCCCTCATGCAGGCGCCTCGGCACGGCCAGGATCAGCGCCATGGCCACATCGGCTGTATCGTCGGTCAAAACGCCCGGCGTGTTGGTCACCGTGATGCCGCGCTGCACGGCGCTGTCCACGTCGATATTGTCGACGCCGGCCCCGAACTGGGAGATCAGCCGCAACTGGTCGCCGGCCCGCGCCATCAGGCCGGCCGTGATGCGGTCCGTCACCGTGGGCACCAGCACGTCGGCGCGGCCCAGGGCATCGGCCAATTCCGCCTCGCTGAAGGCGTGGTCGTCGGCGTTGAGTTCGGCGTCAAACAGCTCCTTAAGGCGCAGTTCCACCGGATCGGGCAACCGGCGCGTGACAATGACCTTGAGCTTGCGGGCTGACATGGCGGCTCCCTGATGTTGGAAGGCCGATAGCCCCCGCACGCACGCCTGTCGATAGCAAAGCCGCACGGGCGTGCCAACGCTGCGGGTTTTACCACACATTCATGCCTGGCATGATTATTTGCGAGGGCGCGGGAGGCGTCCGGCGCAACAGATATTGCGGAGGTGGCATGGCGCACAGGGCGCGATTTGCGGCGCAGCTTGCTGCGCTGGTGGGCGCGCTTGCCCTCGGCGGCGGCGCCTTTGCTGACACGGGCGGCGCCGGCGCGCCGGTGATCAGCCACGTCACGAACAAGCCCGTCCCGCGCTTTGAAGCGCTGCGCTTCAATACGGTCAACGGGCGCAATGGCCCTGGCCGGGACCATCCCATCGCCTGGCAGTATAGCCGCGCCGGCCTGCCGGTGTTGATCCTGAAGGAGACCAATGCGTGGCGCTATGTACGCGATCCGGCCGGCGATGAAGTGTGGATCCATGAGCGCATGTTGCGCCCGGCGACCACGGCGCTGGCCCTCGAGCAGGCCACGCTGGTGGCCGATGCCCGGGAGGGCGCCCGGCCGCGGGCCTATGTGGAGGCCGGCGCCATCGTCACCCTTGGCCGCTGCGAGGCGGGCTACTGCCATGTCTCGTCTGGCCGAGCGGGCGGATGGGCCCCGCGCAGCGTCCTGTGGGGCGCGCCATGGCCAGCGCCGGTGGGCGGCGCCTCCGACACAGGCGAGGCCGCCCCGGCCGACATCGCCGGTTAGTTTCGGTTGACGCCCGCGCGCACTCCGCGGCATCTACAGGCACCCCAGCGCCGAAGAGGTTTCTGCCCGTGCCAGGCCCCCATTCCTACCACACGCCCCAGCCCAGCTATTCCAAAGACGAGCTCCTGAAATCAGGCAGCGGTCAGCTTTTTGGCCCGGGCAATGCCCAATTGCCCACCCCGCCCATGCTGATGATGGACCGCATCACGGCCATTTCCCTGGACGGCGGCGCCCATGGCAAAGGCCACCTGACCTGCGAGCTCGATATCGATCCGTCGCTCTGGTTCTTCGAGTGCCACTTTCCCGGCGACCCTGTGATGCCCGGTTGCCTGGGCCTGGACGCCATGTGGCAGGCGGTGGGCTATTGGCTCGGTTGGTCAGGCTCGCCCGGGCGGGGGCGCGCGCTCGGGGTTGGCCGCGTCAAGTTCAGCGGCGAGATCACGCCGGAGACCCGCCTGGTGCGCTATGAGATCACCATGAAGCGGGTCAAGCGCGGCAGCCTGGTGCTGGGCATTGCCGACGGCCTGGTCTTTGCCGACGACGCCCAGGTCTACATCGCTGAGGATATGCGCGTCGGCATGATCCGCGCCAAAGACGCGCCCGCAGGCTAAGCCGCGCCTATTCGCCGGTCTCCAGCATGGCCTGGTCGTCGCCCGCGCGCCGTTGGCCGCTTTCAACGCTGTCGAGCCAAAGGTCGGCATCCTCGGCGCTTTGGCGGGCGATTTCTTCCTGGGGCAAATGGCCGACATCGTCATAGGCGATCAGCTCTGCGCCAGCGATGACGGCGGCGAAGTTCTCGCCATGGCTGAACGGGACGAGATTATCCTGGCGCCCGTGCATCACCAGCACGGGCATATCCAGCTGAGCCAGGAGCTGTGGCGAGGCGAACCGGCGCTCGTCCTGGCTTGAGATGATGTGCAACATGGCATCGCGGTGGCCCGGCGCGCGGCTGAGGGCGGCATAGCGCTGGGCCATGTCCTCGGTCACCAGCTCTGCATCGACAAAGCTCGCCTCCAGGCCGGAGCGGATCATGGCGCTGTTGTCCAGATCCTTAACCAGCGCGCGCACCCAGCCATGGTCCAGCATGCGAAAGACAAATGGCGTCTCTGCCTCTTCCTCCTCCGTCGGCGGCCAGCCCGCCGCGCCGACCAGGATCAGCGCCTCCAATTGCCCGGGCCGGTCCAGGGCGTAGGTCCACGCCGCATAGCCGCCCATGGAACTGCCCACCAGGGTGAAACGGTCGACCCCGATCGCGTCGGTCAACTCTGCGATGGCGGCGCCGAAGCCGGCCGCGGTATAGTCGCTGGGCCCAAAGCCGCGGGTCAAACCATGGCCCGGCAAGTCCAGGCTGATGATGCGGTACTCCTCCCCCAGATACCGCACCCAGGGCTCCCATGTGTGGAGCGAGGCGGAAAACCCGTGCACCAAGAGCAAGACATCGCCGTCCGGATTGCCCTGGTCGCGGTAGTGGATTTTCTGGGCATCACCGGTCACCAAATAGCGCGACTCCGGCGAGGCGTAGGCGGTCTCCAGCGTGTCGAAGGGGATGTCGGCGCGGCGCATGGACAGCCAGCCTGCCCCAAAAATGGCCACCAAGGTCAGGACCACCGCCATCAATCGCCGCATGGGGTCACCTGTTCTGTGTCATGCCAATGGGGTTCGTAAAACCGTCATTCGGGCCGGTGTCAAAGGAAAGATTCGCTAGTGGCAGTGGGGGCAGCCAGGGTCCCGGCTAAGGCGCGAGGTGCGCGCGTCTCCGGACAGGCCGTCAAACGACCACAGGCGGCCAACCCCTGCCAGGCCCGCCCCCGTAATCAGCTTTACAGTTTCCAGGGCGAGGCGCGCGCCGACGATGCCCACCACAGGCCCGACCACGCCTTGGCGCGTGCAATCCTCGGCCTCGGGCGGCAGGTCCGGCACAAAACAGCGATAGCACGGCCCCGCCCTGCCAGGCGCGGGCGTGAACACCGACACCTGGCCGACCCAACCTATGGCGGCGCCTGAAACGAGCGACGCACCCTGGTCAGCGGCGGCCGCGTTGATGTCGAACCGGGCCTCGAACCGGTCTGTCCCGTCGATGAGGATGGACCCCCGCGCCGGCGTGCCCCGGGCAAACATGGCTGGCCGGCCCGTCACGCGGATATCGCTATTCAGGCGCGACAGGCGCCGCGCAAGCGCCTCGGCCTTGTTCGCGCCGAGGTCGCCCTCGTCGAAATGGACCTGGCGCTGCAAATTGGACAACTCGACTCGGTCGCCATCGAAAATCTCGATATCGCCGACGCCGGCCGCAGCCAGATATTGGGCGCAGGGGCCGCCGATGCCGCCCGCGCCCACCAGCGTGACCTGGGCCGCCGACAGTTTGGCAAGCCCGGGCCCACCAATCTCTTTCAGCAGGATATGGCGGGCGTGGCGTTCCAGGTGGCGGCGCGGCGTATCGCTCATGATGGGGTGGTAGAGCAGACGCGCGCTGACGTCATCTGGCCGCGTCAGCGCGGGCTGCGCCTTGAAGCGGCCGGCAAATCGGGTACTCACCCAGGTGTGGCCTCCCCGTCCTGGCAGTCTCCCCCGGCGAAATCGCGCCATGCCCTGGCGGGCATGCCCGCCGGCCATGGGGCGCACTAGCCCGTGGAGGTAGGCCCGCCACCGACCCCGGCTGAGCTTTATGCGGCCCCTGAGGAATGGGTGGCCAACGGGGCCGGCGCCCAGGGCAACATCTTCCTGACCGGGCGGGCCGGGACGGGAAAGACCACGCTTCTGCGCCGGCTGCTCGACGCGCTCGGCGACAAGACGGTCATTCTGGCGCCGACGGGCGTTGCCGCCGTCAACGCCGGCGGCCAGACCTTGCACTCCTTTTTCAAGTTCCCGCCCCGGCTGATTGAGCCGGCAGACATCCGCCGCCTGCGCAACACCCGTCTGGTCAAGGCCATCGATACGATGATCATTGACGAGATTTCCATGGTGCGCGCCGACACGCTGGACGCCATCGACCGCGCGCTGAAACTCAATCGAAACTCGAAACGCCCGTTTGGCGGCGTGCGGATGGTGCTGTCGGGGGACCTGCACCAATTGCCGCCGGTGGTGCGCGGCGAGGAGGCCGACATCCTGGCTGAGCGTTATGGCGGGGCGTATTTTTTCAATGCCCCGGCGTTTCGCGACGGCGAGTTCACGCTGCTGGCGCTGAAACATGTCTTTCGCCAGGCAGACCCGAAATTCCTCGCCCTTTTGGGGGCCCTGCGCCAGGGCCGGCTGACGCTGCCGGATGCCGAGCTTTTGTCGCCCTGTGTCAGCGGCCGCAGCGCCATCGACGCCAGCGAAACCCATGTCGTCCTCACGCCCAACAATGCCAATGCCTTTCGCATCAACCAGGCCCGGCTGGCCGACCTGGACACGCCCGCGCGGAGTTTCGCCGCCACGGTGGACGGCCAATTTGAGGAGCGCAGCTATCCCACAGAGGTCGACCTGGAGCTGAAGACCGGCGCGCGCGTGATGCTGGTGCGCAACGACCCAGAAGGCCGCTGGGTCAATGGCACGCTGGCAACGGTTGAGGGGTTTGGCGACACGTCAGTGGTCGTGAAGATCGATGGCCGGGCCTACGAGATCGAGCCCCAGGCCTGGGAAAAGTATCGCTACACCGCCGATCCCAAGACCAATAAAGTAAAGCGCGAGGTCGTCGGCACGTTCAAGCAAGTGCCCCTGCGCCTGGCCTATGCGATCACCATCCACAAGGCCCAGGGCCTGACCCTGGACAAGGTGTTCATCGATTTCGACCGGGGCATGTTCGCCCACGGCCAGGCCTATGTGGCCTTCTCCCGCGCGCGCGCGCTGGAGGGCTTGGAGATTTCCCGGCCGATCCGCCCGAGCGACCTTGTCATCGACAAGCGCGCCTTTGATTTCGGCGCCCTGGACGTGGTCGAAGAGACCCCCGCCTACCTGCTTGCGCAATTCCGGAAACCAGATGACGCGTTGATCTAGGGCGTGCTGGCGGGGCGCGGGCTGGCGTGGTACCTCACCGGTCAGGCAACCGGGACACGCGGCATGACGGTGCGAATGCAGGGCCGAACGGCCGGGCTTTTCTATCTTGGCGTTGTCCTGGCCGGCATTTTTGCGCTGGCCTATGGGCCGGGCCAGCTGATTGAGGTCCGCGATCCAGCGGCCACGTTGGCCAATCTGCAGGCGCGGCCAGGCCTGTTCCACGCCATGATCGCGGCTGGCTTTGGGATGAATTTGTTTTTTGCGCCGCTGCCATTCCTGCTGGCGCGGTTCATGTCGGCCCATGGCCCGCGGGCCGCCAAGCTGATGATCGCCCTGGCGCTCGCCTCGATCCCATTCACGCTCATCGCGTTCTACAATTATGCAGGTCTTGCGGGGGCGGTCTCGGCCGGAAGCGCCAGCGCTGAGACGGTGCAGGAGGCGCGAGCGGGCTACCGCTTCTGGCTGCACGGGGCGATTTTCTTTTGGGGCGTTTGGCTCGCGCCCTATGGCTGGCTTGTCTTTAAGTCAGGGGCGATCCCGCGCTGGCTCGGCGTGATGCTCATGCTCGGCGCGGTCAGCTATATGATCGACCTGTTTGGGTCCCTCGCCATCGATAATTTCTACGACCTCCCCCTGACAGGGCAAATCACCCTGCCGGCCTCCATCGGGGAGATCGGCTCATGCCTCTGGCTCGTGGTCTTCGGCGCCCGGGAAAGCGCGCCGCAACCGGCGGCTCCGGCCAGCGAAGCGGCCTAGGCCAGGCCGTCGAAATCCCGGCGCAGCTTGCGGTCCTGGTCGGTGATGATGGCCTCAAGCGTGCGGATGCGGGCGCGCAGATCATCCACAGTCTGGCCATCGCGGCGCTGGGATGTGGACGAGCGCGCCAGCGAAAAGACCGCCACGGCGAGGGTGATCAGCATCACCATGAAGACGACGAAAAACGGGTGCATTACTCCTCCTTTGAATTCCTCCCGACCGCGCCGGCGTCCTGCCGCCTCAGGCCAGCCGGGAAATTTCCTCCCTGAGCGAGGCATCCTTGTCCACCGCAAGACGCTCCAATGTGGCCACCCGGCGTTTGAGTTCGGCGACTTCGCCGCGCAGCCGGATCACCTCTTCAGGCTCACCCGCCGGAGGCGGCGTCTGGGCGCGCATCTTGAAATAATTGTTGAGAACCCCGGCGCCCACGGCGATCAGCACGATCAGGACCACCATGGTGAATGGGCTATCAATGTCTGTCAGCATTGTCTTTCCCCTCGACAATTATTGTTTATCGATATGTATTATCTTGGCAGGCCATCTTCAAGGGGAAGGGCGGAAATTTCTCGGCATCAGGCCCGAGGGTCATCCCACTCCTTGGCGATGCCATAGCCGCCCCGTCGGGTGAGCCAGAACATGCCGATAAGGTCAAACAGGCCAGCGCCGAACCGGCCCCAAAACCCATACTTTGAGCGCCCGTGCCAGCGCTCGCGGTCATTGACCGCTTCCTCGCGCACCTCCCAGCCGGCCCGTTTCACCAGGGCAGGCAGGAACCGGTGCATCGACGCAAAATAGGGCAGATCGCGAAACGCCCGCGTGCGCACCAGCTTCCAGCCGCAGCCGGTATCGGTGGCGCCATCCTTCAGCACAAAGCGGCGCACGCCATTGGCGATCCGCGATTGTAGCCATTTGAAGCCGCTATCGTTGCGCGAGGTGCGCTTGCCCGCCACGATTCCGAGCCGCGGCGGCGCGCCAGGGGCGATGATCTCGCCCCAAAGCCGGGCGGTGTCGCGCACATCATTCTGTCCGTCGCCGTCCAGCAGTTGAACCCATTCCCCGCGCACGGCCCGAAGACCGGTGTAGAGCGCCGCCGATTTTCCGCGCCGCTCGCGGTGGGTGAACACCGAGACCGTGCCTGGCCAGCGCGCGGCGGCCTCTTCAAGTTCAGCGCCCGTGGCATCGCGCGAGGCGTCGTTCACCGCGATCACCTCAAACGCGATCCCGGCCAGCACCTCATGGACCTCCTCCATCAGCGGCAGAATGTTGCCGGCCTCATTGTAGAACGGCACCAGGACGGAAAGCTCAGGGGTCTCGGTCATGGCGCGCAGCTCAACGCCCAGCCGCCTCTGCTGCCGCCCTGGCGAAGAAGTCCCGGTAGAGAGGCGCAGCGGCCTGCGCCTTAAGGCCGATTTGAATGCGCACGCCAGACCTGGCCAGGCGCGCCAGTCCGCCAGCGCCCAAGGGGTGCGGGTCGCGCAGGGCAATCACCACCCGGTCGAGCCCGGCGGCCACCAGGCGTTCACTGCACGCCGGCGCGCCCGTGGAGCGCTCCCGGCAGGGCTCGAGCGTGACATAGGCCGTGCCCCCTTCGGCCGCCGCGCCGACATCTGCCAAGGCGGCCTCCTCGGCATGGGGGCGCCCGCCGTCTCCGGTGCGCGCGGCTGCAATCACATGGCCATCCCGGTCGCACACGACGCAGCCGACGCTGGGATTGTCCCCAGTGCGCCTGAGGCCCGTCTCGGCCCAGCGTATGGCCTCGGCCATTCGGCGGCGGTCGCGTCTCCGGCTCACGGCAACGCCGGCACGTCCCGGGCGCGCTCTAGGTCGAGATACCGCGCCCCGGTGGGCACGAGCGCGTCATCAAGGGTCAGGAGCAGCGGATTGCCCGTGGGGATCTCCACGCCGGTGATCACGTCATCTGCGACCTGGAACAGGTGTTTGACCAGCGCCCTCAGGGAATTGCCATGGGCGGCAATGACCACGTCGGTGCCCGTCTGCAAAACCGGCGCGATCGCGCCCTCCCAATAGGGCAGCACCCGCTCCAGGGTCAGCTTCAAGCTTTCGGCGGCCGGCACGTCGACGCCGGCATAGCGGGGATCGCTCGACAGGTCCCAGGCGCTGCCGGCCTCCATGGGCGGGGGCGGCACGTCATAGCTTCGCCGCCAGATATGCACCTGGTCGTCGCCGTGGCGCGCGCGCGTCTCTTGCTTATCGAGGCCCGTCAGGGCGCCGTAATGGCGCTCATTCAGCCGCCAGTGCTTGTCGACTTGGAGCCAGGCGCGGTCCATTTCCCCAAGCGCCAGCCAGAGGGTGCGAATGGCGCGGGTCTGGAGGCTGGAAAAGGCCCGGCGAAAATCTACCGCCTCGGCCTTGAGCAGCGCGCCGGCGCGGCGCGCTTCTGCCTCGCCCTTTTCAGTCAAGTCCGCGTCCCACCAACCGGTGAAGCGGTTCTCCAGATTCCATTGGCTTTGGCCGTGGCGGATTAAGGCAAGGCGGGGCATGGGCAGGCGTCCTTATCTGGCAGCGTGGGCCAGTTCCCCAACTTTCTGGGAAGAATCAAGCCTGGTGGGCTGCGCGCTGGGCTGGCAACAAGCCTTTGAGCGGGGCGCCAATGCCGTTAAGCCCTCTCGCACTGGCGCGCGCCAGTTAAATCGGCAAGGTTTGCGGGAAGTTCGGTGCCCCATGCGTGATAAAGTCTTTTTTCCATTGGTGTTTGTGCTGGCCGCCGCTTTGATCGGCTTGGCGCTGTCGCCACAAATTGGCGCCCTGCCCACCGGCCCGGTGAGCGTCGGCGACCTAAATTACAATGAAGTCGACGTCGATGGCCTTGAGTTGAACCGGATGCTGGCGGGCGGCGAGGCCGAGATCGCCCTGATCCGCGAAGGCGTCTCGGACGCGACCCTGGAAATCATCACCCAGGCGGGCGTCTTGTCCGGAGACCCGCGCCTGGGGCCCCATTTCGAGCTCGCCGCCGATTTGGAGGTTCAGTTTGCCGGGTTTGAGGTCGATGTCATGGTCACCGCCAAGCCCGGTGCGACCCGCGGCGCCACCCAGATGCAAGTGAATTATTCCACCGGGCGCGAGGGCGAGTCCGGCTGGCAGGTGTTCGACCTGCGCCCCGATTGGGAGACCTTCAGCTTCACCTATCGCGTGCCGGCCAAGTCTGGCGAAAACGCGCTTGATTACCTGGCCATCCGGCCGGTTACGCCCGATAAATCCCGCTCGCTCCTCGTCGAGGCGGTCGCCTTTCGCCGCGGCGCACGCTGGGACAGCCCGGCCGGGTGACACCGCGCGCGATTGCCATAGAAGACCCGCAGGACCTGCGCATTGCGCCCTATACGGCGGTGCGAGAGCGGGATCTGACCGGGCGAGGCGACCGGTTTCTCGTCGAGGGCAAGGTGACGCTGGAGGTTTTGGCGCAGCGCAGCCGCTTCCCAATCGAGAGCGTTTTTGTGGCCGCCCACCGGCTTGCGGCCGTGGCGGGCATCCTGGCCCAGTTGCCGGCGCAGGTGCCGGTCTACACAGCGCCCAGGGCGCGCTTTGAGGCCATTGCTGGCTTCCCGATCCACCGCGGCGTGCTCGCCTGCGCGCGGAAGCTGCCGCCGCCGAAGCTCGGCGCCCTGTGCGCGGCGCCGCGCCTGCTGGTGGCGTTTGGCCTGTCCAACCATGACAATGTCGGCGCCCTGTTTCGCAATGCGGCCGCCCTGGGCGCCGATGCGGTGCTGCTCGATGACCAAAGCTGCGATCCGCTGTACCGCAAGGCGATCCGCGTCTCGGCGGGCACGGCCCTGTGGCTGCCATTTCACCATGGCGCGCGCCGCAGCGCCTGTCTCGACGCCCTTGCCCGGTCAGGGCACACCGTCTGGGCGCTGACCCCGCGGGCGAGCGCCGCCAGCATCTGGGACGTGCGCGCGCCGGCAAAGCTCGCCCTTATGGTGGGCGCGGAAGGGCCGGGCCTGCCGCCTGCGGTGCTGGCCGCGGCGACGCCGGTGCGCGTGCCCTTATCGGGCGGCGTGGACAGCCTCAACGTGGCCACCGCCGCGGCCATCGCCATGGCCCGCGCCTTTGCCAGCCCGGGCACTGCAAGCCGCTAGACAGGGCAGATCGCCGCGCCGCCTGGCGCCAGGAATGTGCGGCGGGAGGTTGAGGCCAGCAAAAGTCTCACCATATCGCCAATCGAAGCATGGCCCGCCAGGGCCGGGCCGACACATGACCCCATGGCGCCGCCATCATCGGGTGCTGCAACCGCAGGCCCGTTTCGCGATGACAGCGGCGGCCGACAAGAAAAGGACAGGTTTATGGGCAAGATCATCGGTATTGACCTCGGCACCACCAATTCATGCGTGGCCGTGATGGAAGGCGGCGACCCCAAAGTCATCGAGAATTCAGAAGGCGCGCGCACCACCCCGTCCGTGGTGGCCTTTACGGAGGGCGGCGAGCGCCTGATCGGCATGCCCGCGCGGCGCCAGGCCGTCACTAACCCCGACTTCACCTTCTACGCCATCAAGCGCCTGATCGGGCGCACCTTTGACGACCCCACCGTGGCCAAGGACATTGAAGTCTCGCCCTTCGACATCGTGAAGGGCCCCAATGGCGCGGCCTGGGTGAAGGGCCGCGACAAGGAATACGCGCCCCAGGAAGTGTCTGCCTTCGTGCTCCAGAAGATGAAGGAAACCGCCGAGGCCTATCTCGGCGAGACCGTCACCGAGGCGATCATCACGGTGCCGGCCTATTTCTCCGACAGCCAGCGCCAAGCCACCAAGGATGCCGGCAAGATCGCCGGCCTGGATGTGCGCCGCATCATCAATGAGCCCACCGCGGCGGCCCTCGCCTATGGCCTCGACAAGGCCGACGATGGAAAGACCATCGCCGTCTACGACCTCGGCGGCGGCACGTTCGACGTCTCGATCCTAGAGATTGGCGACGGCGTCTTCGAAGTGTTGTCGACCAATGGCGACACCTTTCTGGGCGGGGAAGACTTTGACCTGCGCATCGTCGACTACCTCGCCGAGGAGTTCAAAAAAGACCAGGCCATCGACCTGAAGACCGACAAGCTCGCGCTCCAGCGCCTCAAGGAAGAGGCCGAGAAAGCCAAGAAAGAGCTGTCCTCAGCGACGTCCTATGAGGTCAATCTGCCGTTCATCACCGCCGATGCCAGCGGCCCGAAACACCTCAACATCAAGCTCTCGCGCGCCAAGTTCGAAAGCCTGGTGGAAGACCTGGTCAAGCGCACGATCGAGCCGTGCCGCAAGGCCCTGTCGGATGCCAGCAAGACCGCCAGCCAGATCGATGAAGTGGTGCTGGTCGGCGGCATGACGCGCATGCCCGCGGTGCAGGAGTCGGTGAAGGATTTCTTCGGCAAGGCGCCCCATCGCGGCGTGAACCCCGACGAAGTCGTCGCCATCGGCGCGGCCATCCAGGGCGGCGTGCTCCAGGGCGATGTGAAAGACGTGGTCCTCCTGGACGTGACGCCGCTGTCCCTCGGCATCGAGACCCTGGGCGGTGTGTTCACGCGCCTCATCGACCGCAACACGACCATCCCGACGGAGAAATCCCAGATCTTCTCCACGGCAGAGGACAACCAGTCCGCCGTCACCATCGCCGTCTTTCAGGGCGAGCGGGAAATGGCCCAGGACAATAAGGTGCTCGGCCGGTTCAACCTGGAAGGCATTGCCCCGGCCCCCCGCGGCATGCCCCAGATCGAGGTCAGCTTCGACATTGACGCGAACGGCATCGTCAACGTGTCGGCCAAGGACAAGGCCACCGGCAAAGAGCAGCGCATCACCATCCAGGCCGATGGCGGCCTCTCCGACGAGGACATCAACAAGATGATGGCCGACGCCGAAGCCAATGCCGAGGCGGACAAGCAGCGCCGCGAACAGGTCGACGCCAAAAACAATGCCGAGGCCCTGGTCCACCAGACCGAGAAGCAGCTTGAAGAGCATGGCGATAAGGTCACGCCCGAGGTCAAAACCGAGATCGAAACCGCCATGGCGGGGCTGAAAACGGCCGCCGAGGGTGAAGATGTCGCCGCGATCAATGAAAAGCACCAGGCGCTGATGGCCGCGGCCATGAAGCTGGGCGAGGCGATCTATGCCCAGCAGCAGGAAGAAGCTGCCCATGCCGACGCGGCCGCCGATGCCGCGGCTGACAGCCCGGCCGACGAAAACGTGGTCGATGCGGAGTTTTCCGAAGTCGACACCGACGAGAAGAAGTCGGCTTAGCCCGAACCGCTAGGCGCAAAAGACCCGCCCGCGGCCCAGCTGCGGGCGGTTTTGTGTCAGCCGGCCTCAATCAGCGCCGACGGCCAGCCGACGCGAACCAAAAGCCCGTCCGGCGCGCCGAGGCCGACCTCATAAAGCCCCCATTCGCGGTGCCTGAGAACGCCGCCGGGGCGGATCACAAAGGCGTCTGCCCGTGCCGCAATGGCGTCGACATGGGGCGTGCGGATGAAGACACCGAAGGGATTGTGGTCCGCATTGACCCGCCACGGCCCCTCGCCGGCCTGGTTCAGATGCACCTCGCAGTCCCAGCCCGCCATCAACAGATAGCCCCCGTCGCCGCCAACCTCGGCAAAGCCGAGCTGTTGCCAAAACGGCAGGGCGCCCCGCAAATCATTGCACGGGACAATGGCGAAGGCGCCGACGCTGGGGGGTGTGGTCATGGCAGCGCTCCTTGGGTTGGCGCGAGCCTAAACCGGTCGCCCGCGCTTGTAACCTCGCGGCCCTGCCTATCCCGTGGAAAGACGCGCGCCTATTCGACCGGGGTGCGCCCCGGGCCATACTCCCGGCGATGACACAGCGCGACCGAGACAGCTTGGCCTGGAGCCTGGATTTCGCCGCCCGCCGCCTGGCCGCGGCCTTCGCCCTGGCCGCGCCGTCGGGCGCCCTCGGCCCCTATCTGGCGCGCGCCGCCTGGCGGGCGGCCTGCCGCGAAGTTCAGTATCTTGAGCTGTTCGTGCGCCGCCTGTTGGTCTGCATGGCCGCCGGGATGAAGATCCGCGCGCCGCTGGCAACGGCGCCCCGTGAGGCTTTGGTGAAGGCGCAGCCCGCGCCTCCGCCCGCTGCTGAGCGCGCGGCGCGTCCAGCGCCCCTGCTGCCCGTATTCGACCGCCAGCCAAGCTGGGCTGAGCTCAAGCGCCAGCTTGCCTGCTGGGAAGACGGGGAAAGCCCGCCGATTAGCGACTGGACGCACCGCCCCAAGGCATACCTTGCGCCCATGGTCGATGCTCGCCGGCTGGCGGCGCGCTTTGCAGCCCTGGCCCGCGCGCTGGAGGCGCCGGAGCGCCCGGCCCGGCGCCTGGCGCGGTGGATGGCCCGGGCAGAGGCGCGCCGGCGGCAGGGCGCTGGGCCCCGGCCCGCCCTGCACGTTATGGCCATCCCGTCCCTCGCCCGGGGGCGCGACCTCGACCTTGACCGGTCCGCCTTTCTCGAGGCCAAACGCCTCGCCCTGGAGGCCCTGGACCGGCGCTGGCGACACCCCGGCCCAGCGCCACCCGCCTAAAGACCCAGACTGGCCAGAACGTCTTGCGTATCTGCCCCGTGGCGCGGCGGATCCAGCCGCATGTCCGCCGGGGTGGCGGAGAATTTCACCGGGTGCGCCAGGGTGCGGTAGGGCCCCGCTTCGGCGTGCTCGCCGGTCTGGAAAAAGCCCACCGCCTGCAAGTGTTCATCGCCGAGCACATCGGCCATCTCGTTATACTTCATGGCCGGAATGTTGGCCTCGTCCAGAAGCGACAGCCATTCGTCGCTGGTCTTGGTCAGCGCCACTTCGCCGATAATGCCATAGAGCGCGCCGATGTTTTCCGTGCGCGCCTCATAGGTGGCAAAGCGGGGATCGTCGAACACGCCGGGCCGCCCGCCCATGTCAAAGAATTGGGCCCATTGCTGATCGGAATACGGCACCAGGCCGATATAGCCATCGGCGGTCTTGTAGGGTTTGCGATTGGCATTGATCGATCGGGTGTAGGCGAGCTTTCCATTGCCGGGCAGGAAGGTCTCGCCATAGAGATTTTCCACCATGTTGAAGAAGGTGAAACTCTCCAGCATGGGCACTTCAACGAACTGGCCAGCACCCGTCTGGGCGCGGTGGAGCAAGGCGGCCAGGGCGCCGTAGACGGCAAACAGCCCCGTGGTCTTATCGGCCACCAAGCTGGGCGCATATTCCGGGTCGCCGCCAGAGCGCATGGCATTCAGCGCGGCAAAGCCCGACGCGCCCTGGATGAGGTCGTCATAGGCTTGGCGGTGGCTGTAGGGCCCGCCCGAGCCGAAGCCGGCGCAGTGTACGTAGACGATATCGGGCTTCAACGCCTTGACGGCGGCGTAGTCAAAGCCGAGCCGCGCCATCCCGGCCATGCGCACATTATGGAAGAAGACATCGGCGGTCTTCAATAGCGCGGTCAGCTGGGCTTTGCCGGCATCGGTTTTCGCATCAAGGGTGATGGCTTTCTTGTTGCGGTTGAGCGCTGTGTAGATCGGGCCGAGATCGCCCGTCGGCGACGCGCCGGCATAGCGCATGATGTCGCCGCGGCCGGGGGGCTCGACCTTGATGACCTCGGCGCCGAGGTCGGCCAGGATCAGTGTGGCGAACGGGCCCAGCACCACGCTCGACATGTCCACGATGCGAATGCCAGCCAGCGGGCCGGTGGGCGGTGTGTCGGGCATGGGGGTCTCCTCCTGGCTTTTCCGGAGTGTGCGACGAAAGGGCGGGGCGGCAAAGTCCAATCCGGACTTCGGCGCCGGCCGCGCGTCTGGTAAGCACGGGCATGGATGGTGACGTGTCCCCTGGGCCGCTGGCCCCGGCCTTTGTCCAGGCTGCCCGCGACTTGCTCGGCCCCAAGGGCTGGATCGAGGCGCCGGAAGCCCTCGCCGCGGCGGCAACGCCATGGCGCGGCACTTACCGCGGCGCCACGCCGGCCATCGCGCGGCCCGCAAGCACCGCGGAGGCTAGCGCCCTGGTTGCCCTATGCGCGCGCCACGGCGTGGCCATCACGCCCCAGGGCGGCAATACCGGCCTGGTCGATGGCGGCACGCCCCATGGCGAGGTCACCGTATCGCTCGCGCGGATGACGGCGGTGCGCGCGGTTGACCCAGCGAACAATTCCATGACGCTGGAAGCCGGCGCCACCTTGGCGGCCGCCCAGGAGACAGCCGCGGCGGCGGGCCGGCTCTTCCCGCTCTCGCTTGGCTCCCAAGGCACCGCAAACCTTGGCGGCCTTATCTCGACCAATGCCGGAGGCACGGCCGTTCTGCGCTACGGCATGATGCGCGACCTGATCTTGGGCCTGGAGGTCGTCCTGCCCAGCGGAGACGTCTGGTCTGGGCTGTCGGGCCTGCGCAAGAACAATTCAGGGTATGATCTGAAGCACCTGTTCGCCGGCGCGGAGGGCACGCTTGGCCTCATCACGGCGGCGACGCTGAAACTCTTCCCGCAAGTTGAACACGCCACCGCCTGGATCACTTGCCCGAGCGCCGAGGCGGTCGTTGCCTTGCTCGCCGATGTGCGCGGCGTCGCCGGCGACACCGTCACGGGCTTTGAGATGATCCCGGCCAACGCGGTGGCCATGGTGCGCGCCGACCAGCCTGGCCTTGCCGATCCCCTGGCCAGCGATGCGCCCTGGCGGGTGCTGTGCGAGATTTCCATGGCCGAGGAAGCGATGGCGCGCGGCGTGCTCGAGCAGGCCCTGGCGCCGGCGTTGGAGCAAGGTCTCGCAGAGGATGCCGTGGTGGCCTCAAGCTTGTCCCAGGCGGCGACGTTCTGGCGGCTGCGCGAGGCGATCCCGCTGTCCAAACGCGCCTTCGGCACGTCGATCAACCATGACGTTTCGGTTCCGGTGTCCCAGATCCCAGCCTTCCTGGAAGCCGCCGCCAAAGCCGTCGCAGACATCGACCCGACCGCTTTGATCGTCGCTTTCGGCCATGTTGGCGACGGCAATCTGCACTATTCAGCGTGCGAGCCCGGCGATGTGGACGCGGCGAGCTTGGCCGGACACAGCGCAGCGATCACGGCCGCGGTCCACCGCTGCGCCATGTCCCATGGCGGCTCGATCAGCGCCGAACACGGCGTCGGTCGGCTGAAGCGCGATGAGCTTGCCGGCAGCCGCAGCCCGGCGGCCACGGCCGCTATGCGGGCGATCAAGGCCGCGCTCGACCCGCAAGGAATTTTCAATCCGGGGCGGGTTATCTAATGGCGCGCGGCCCGGCCAAGACAGCCCGGCTCACACACCGGTCATGTCCGCCAGCACCCGCGCCATCAGCCTTTGGAACGCTTCGCCAAAGCGCGGCGACCAGGTGTGGTCGTCGGAGTGGACCGGCTTGGTGGAATTGATTCCGGCGACGCGCA
The DNA here is from genome assembly GCA_038747245.1 of Pseudomonadota bacterium. Classification (GTDB taxonomy): domain Bacteria; phylum Pseudomonadota; class Alphaproteobacteria; order Caulobacterales; family Hyphomonadaceae; genus UBA5336. The sequence goes on from JBCDJY010000005.1 coordinate 135,964, forward strand.
TCTCGCCGGTCTCGGAGGTGAACCAAGGCCCACCCGAGGAGCCTTCGGTGAGCCCATTCTCCGCCTTGATCACGCCGCGCGACCGGTCTGGCAAACGCGCGCCGGTGGTTGCGTAAAGGAACCGGCCATCGAAGGCATGGATCTCGCCGGCCTTGCGCGGATAACCAAAGCTGGTGAACGGGCCGTCCGGGTCGGCATTGGCGAGCACGCCCGCCGTTCCGGTTTTGCCTGCAATCGGCGCGTCGAGCCTGATCAGGGCGATATCATAGTGGCCCGGCGCTGCGCCGGGGGCCGGCGCGGCCCAGCCGGCCGGGACATAGGCCGCCTCGCCGCCCCAATGGCCTAGGGCTTGCCCGTCAACATATTGCGGCTCGAACACCATCCAATCGGCAAACCGGCCTTGGCCCGCTGCGCCGTGCGTTCGCGCGAAGGCGCAGTGGGCGGCCGTCAGAACCACCCGCTCGGCCACCACCGTTCCGGTGCAGTAGCGCACGCGGCCGCCAAACACCGCGGTCACGCGGCCGACGGCAGATACTGGATGCTCTAAGGGGTCAGAGACCGCTTCGGTCACGGCGCCGGTGCTGGGCTCGCCCGCCGACACCAGGCGGTGGGGGCCCGGCGCGTCTTCTGCAGGCCTTGGCGCTCGATCTATTTCGGTGGGCGGGGCGCCGTGGCTTTCGAGCGGTGCGCGCGCCAGGACATCGATCTGGCGCCCGCCAACTGGGGCGGTGATCGCAATGCTCATCTCCAACACGAAGCCGCCGGTGGGCTCGCCCGCCGCGGCCGCCTCGCGCACGTGGCCTGGCGGCTCGGCCAGCGCGGCAATCATGATGTCGAGGTCGCTGTCGAATTCCATTCCCGCCACCCTGAGGGCACTCGCCCGGCGATGTCCAGCAACTCGCTGGCTTTTCTAGGGAGAGGTGAGTTTCAGGCCTGCGGCAACCCAAACAGGGCCTCGCTGCCCTCCAGGAGCGGTTTGCCGCCCTCGGTGATTCCGGCCACGCGCCCGGGCGATTCGGCAAGTGATGTCTCGGCAAAAAAGCCTGCCAGGGCGAGCATGGCGCCGCGCCGAGCGCCGGGCTCGCTGCGGGCGGCCAGGGCGCCGCGGGCGAGGAAATGCCCGCCGATCACATCGCCGGCCAGGCTGAGATAGGCGCTCGCGCCGGCCAGGGCCGCCTCGCGATTGCCGCGCATGGTGGCGACAATCCAGTTGGTGGCTTCGGAAAGCGCGGCCTCGGCGGCCTCCAAACGCTGGGCGATTTGCACCAGTTGGGGGTCGTTGGTCTCGCGGGCCTGCCGCGCGGTTTCGGCCACCTCTGCCAACATGGCGCCCATCGCTGCGCCGCCATCGGCGCTGACCTTGCGCCCGATCAGGTCAATGGCCTGGATGCCATTGGTGCCCTCATAGATCGGCGCGATCCGGGCGTCGCGATAAAGCTGGGCCGCCAGGGTCTCGTCCATGAAGCCCATTCCACCGTGGACCTGGACGCCCAGGCTCGCCACGTCGACGCCGATATCGGTGCTCCATGCCTTGGCGATCGGGGTGAGCAAATCTTCGCGGGCCTTGGCCGCGGCGCGGCTTGCATCGTCGCGCGCATGGTCGGCGAGGTCAGCGGCCACCCCCGTGGCCAGGCAGATCGCCCGGGCCGCCATGACCCGCGCGCGCATCGTCGTCAGCATACGCCGCACATCGGCGTGGTGCAGGATCGGCGCGGGGCCCTCCACGCCGGCCGCGCCGCCTTGCTTGCGCTCCTGGGCATGGGCCAAGGCAGCTTGGTAGGCCGCCTCACCGACGCCGACGCCTTCCAGCCCGACATTGAGCCGCGCGGAATTCATCATGGTGAACATGCAGGCAAGGCCCTTGTTTGGCGCGCCGATCAGAAAGCCCGTTGCCCCGTCATACTCCATCACGCAGGTCGGCGAAGCGTGGATGCCGACTTTCTTCTCAAGCCCGATGCACGCCACCGCATTGTCGGCGCCAAGGGCGCCGTCCTCATTCACAAGCCGCTTGGGCACCAGGAAGAGCGACACGCCGCGCGAGCCCGCCGGCGCACCCGGCAGGCGCGCGAGCACCAGGTGGATGATGTTTTCGGTGAGGTCATGGTCGCCCCAGGTGATGTAGATCTTTTGCCCGGTGATGGCGTAGGAGCCGTCGCCATTTGGCACCGCCTTGGCCTTCAGCGCGCCGACGTCTGAGCCGGCCTGGGGCTCTGTCAGGTTCATGGTGCCGGTCCACTCGCCGCTGACCAGTTTGGGCAGGTATCTGGCGCGCTGGTCCGGCGTGCCGTGGGCGAGCAAAGCTTCGATAGCGCCGAAGGACAGCATGGGCGCCAGGCCGAAGGCCATGTTCGCGCCGTGGACCATTTCCATCACGCCCAGGGCGAGCGCCTTGGGCCCGGCCTGGCCGCCCTCGGCCTCGGGCACGGCAAGCCCCATCCAGCCGCCGTCGCGAAACGTTTTATAGGCTTCGGCAAAGCCCGGGGCGGCGCGCACGCGCCCATCGCCGAGCTGGGCGCCGGCCTGGTCCCCGCTCTGGTTCAGCGGCGCCAAGACATCGCTGGCCAGGCGTCCGGCCTCATCGAGTATCGCCTCGACAAGGTCTTCGTCGAACGCTGCAAAGGCGCCGGTCTCAAGCAAACCGTCCAAGCCAACCACCTTTCGCAGCAGGAAGGAGATGTCTTCAACGGGCGCGGCGTAAGCCATGGCGTATCCTCTTCATGTATAGGTGTTATCGCGCCGGGCCGGCGGGCGCGCACTGGAACCCGGTTAAGGACGCGCTACCTGGCAAAGCAAGGCAGAGGCACCAAATGAGGGTATCGATGATCCGGTCATGCGCGCTTCCCGTGCTTTTGGCCTCGGCCCTTGCCGGGTGCGTCACGGCCCAGCAGAGCCTTGAGCCGATCGATAGCTCGAATTTCACCCTCGATAAAACCCATGCGTTCCTGACCGTGAGCGTGAAGCATTTTGGCCTGTCGGACTACCGCATCGACTTCACGGATTTCGACGCGCAACTCGATTTTCAGGCCGATGCACCGACCCAGTCGGTGATCTCCGTTCAGGTCCAAACGGCCGCCCTGGACACCCAGTTTCCCGAGCCCGAGCGTAAACTCAGCTGGGAAGACGAGCTTGCCAATGATGGGCGTTGGCTCGATGCGGGCACCTTTCCAGCGGCCACCTTTGTGTCGACGTCGGCCACCCAGACCGGACCGTTCGAAGGCACGCTCACAGGCGATCTAGACTTGCGAGGCACCACTGCGCCCATTACATTAAGCGTCGTCTACAATGGTACAGCCACAAGCCCGCTCGATGGCGGGAAGCGGCGGATCGGCTTCAACGCCGAAGGCACATTCAAGCGCTCTGATTTTGGCATGGGCGCCCTGACGAATTTCGTATCCGACGAGGTCACCGTGAGTTTCTCTGGCGAGTTCCTCGAAGCGGGAACCTCCTAAACCCCAAAGACTAAGGACACGCACACCATGAAATCTGCAACTCTGCTTACCAGTGCCGCCGCCCTGGCCCTCCTGGCCGGGTGTGGCGGAAGCCCAGCGCCGGCCGAGGCCCAGGACGCCGAGGCGCCGGCCGAGACCAGCGCCGAAATCGCCCTGCCGGAGTCGCTGTCCGAAGTGAACGCGGGCGCCTATTCCCTGGAGCGCACCCACGCCTTCCTGACCTGGAAAGTCGGCCATGGCGGAGGCATCTCCGATTACACGGTCCAGTTCGGGGATTTTGACGCTGACCTCGACTTTAACCCAGAAGATCCAGCCGCCTCATCCTTGTCGGTCACGATCAATCCCGCCAGCCTCATCGTGAATTATCCCGGCGATTACAAGGCCGGCCATGCCAACAGCCCCTATGAAACCTGGGCCGAGGACATGGCCCGCAATGAGCGCTGGCTGAACGCCGACAACTTCCCCGAGATCACTTTCACCTCAACTGAGGTTGCCCTCACAGGCAGCGAGACGGGCACCGTCACTGGTGATTTGACGTTTCTTGGCGTCACCCAGCCGGTGACCCTGGACGTGTCCTACAATGGCAATGGCAATGCGCCCTGGTTCGGCGAGCGCGACCTGATCGGGTTCAATGCTGTGACCAGCTTCAACCGTTCCGATTTCGGCCTCGGCACGGCGATCCCGAACATTAGCGACGCCGTCACCGTCGAATTCTCAGGTGAGTTTCTGCAAGACGAGTAGGATTTGAACCTCTGCCGGCCCCCCACACTTGGGGGCCGGCCATCAAAGGAGCCTCCCCCCATGGCCTCTGTGACCGCCTTCGCCGGCGAGACGTCCAGAACACACAGGTATACCAGCGTCGCCATTGCCCTGCATTGGACGATGGCGCTGGCCATGCTTGGCCTGATCGGGGGTGGCTGGGCGATGACCGGCCTGGCCAACGACCACCCGATGAAAGAGGGCCTTTACCAGATCCATAAATCGGTGGGGGTGACGATTTTGATTTTGACCCTCGCGCGGATTGCCTGGCGGGTCATGAATCCGCCGCCGCCGGAGCCAGACAGCCTCACCCATTGGGAGCGCGTCAGCTCCCACGGGGCGCATATTGCCTTTTACGCGCTGATGATTGCCCTACCGCTGACCGGTTGGCTGTATGTGTCCACCGCCTATGAATTCGATGTGCCCACCGTCCTTTACGGCGTGGTGAGCTGGCCTGACCTGCCGTTCCTGGGCGCTTTGTCCAATCCGACGGGCCACGGCGCGTTCGAGTCGGCCCATTCGATTTTGGCATTCCTGGCGGCTGCGTTGATTGCGGTCCACGTGGCCGGCGCGCTGAAGCACGAACTTGGCGCCGAAGAGGGGGTGCTGAAGCGCATGGCGCCGGTCCTTTTTGGCTCGACGGCTGGACCCAAAGCGCCGCCGCGCGGTGCGATGGCTGCGTTCGGCGGCGCGTTTGCTGTGTTTCTCGTGGTCAGCGGTGCGCCGCTCCTCACCCAGGCCGGACCGGCAGACCTGGCCACCACATCATCGCTTGAACCCAATTGGGCCCTGGATCCGAACGCTGAGCGGCGGATCGGCTTCTCCGGCGTCCATGACGGCAATCCCTATTCCGGCCAGTTTGACCGCTGGGACGCCGTGATCGCGTTCGATCCTGCGGCCCTGGACGCCTCTCGGGTGGAGGTGACGGTCGATCTCGGCTCGGCAATGGCCAATACCAAGCTCTACACCGATAGCCTGCGCAGCGCGGAATGGCTCGACGTGGGCGGCAGCCCGACCGCCACTGTGATCGTGGACGGGTTCGAAGGCCCTGGCCCCAATTACACCGCGAACGCGGCGCTGTCTCTGAAAGGCGCGACGGTCACCGTGCCCCTGAATTTCGAGCTCGTCATCGATGGCGACCGGGCAGCGCTCACCGGCAATGCGGCGTTTTCTCGGGCAGAGCTGGATGTCGGCATGGTCAGCGATCCGGGCGCCGACTGGGTCGATGATGAGATCGCAATTGACGTGTCGCTATCGGCCCTGCGCATTGCCGATTGACCTTTCGCCGCCGCCCGGGCATCCCCCGGCGCCATGGTCGCGACGCTTCTGAAACCGACGCCCGAGGGGGTGAAAACCGCCGCGGATATTCTGCGCGGGGGCGGGCTCGTGGCGGTGCCGACAGAGACGGTGTATGGGCTCGCGGCGGACGCGGCCAATCCGGCGGCCGTTGCGCGGGTGTTTGAGGCCAAAGGCCGGCCGCGCTTCAATCCATTGATTGCCCACGTAAGCGGCCTTGATATGGCCGCCGCGGAAGGCCGGCTTACGGCCAGCGCGGCCTCGTGCGCCGCGTCTTATTGGCCCGGCCCGCTCACCCTTGTGGTGCCGGCAGCCGCGGGCGGGCAGGTGTGCGAACTTGCCCGCGCTGGCCTCGACACCATCGCCCTGCGCCAGCCCAGCGACGCGATCACCCAGGACATCATCACCGCCCTCGGCCGGCCGATTGCCGCGCCGTCTGCAAACCGGTCGGGCCACATCAGCCCGGTCACTCCAGGCGATGTGCAAGACGAACTTGGCGACCGGATCGATGCGATCATGGATGGCGGGAGATGCCCCCTGGGCCTTGAGTCGACCATCCTTGGGTTTAACGGTGCCCAGCCGGCCCTGTTGCGTCCAGGCGCCCTTGAGCGCGAGGAGATTGAAGCGTTCCTCGGCGCGCCCCTTTCCGGGCCGGAGGCGGGTGGTCCAGCCATCTCTCCCGGCCAGAGCCCGCGCCACTACGCGCCCAATGCCGCCCTTCGGCTGGATGCTGCGGGCGCCGAAGCAGGTGAGGTTTTCGTTGGGTTTGGCGCGGTCGCGGGCGACTATTCCCTGTCCCCCGATGGCGCGCTCAAGGAGGCAGCGGCCAATCTCTACCCGTTGCTCAGGCATTTGGACCGAACCCATGACCGGATTGCCATATGCCCCTTGCCGCGCCGCGGGCTGGGCGAGGCGATCAATGACCGCCTGCGCCGCGCCGCCATGGCCGCGGATTAGGCAGGGCGCGGGGTGGCGGCGATCATGGGCGTTTGGCTTTCCTCAGCCCTGTCATATTGCTGTGACGTTGCTGACTTAGGGCTGAGGCTGGTCAGGGGGTCTGCACTCGGAGGCACTGGGGGCGTTTGATGTTGCAGTCCATCGGCACGCTCCCCATGGCCTGGATGGCGTTTGCCATCCTCGCCGCCGCTGGTTGCCTCGCCTTTGCATCGGGACGGTCAGGCGCGATGCGGTTGCTTGGCGCAGGCGGCGCGCGGCTCAACTCCCAACCCAACTACCATGGCTATTTCGCCGCGATGTGCACCGTGGCGCCGGCCTGTCTCATCCTGATTGCCTATGGTTGTTTCGGCCACGGCCTCACGCGCACGCTTCTTGTCGGCGACCTGCCCGACGGTTTTGCTGGCCTCACCGCGCTGCAGCTCGACCAGTATCTCGACAGGGTCTCTGAAGCAGCCCGGCTCAGCCCGGCCCTTTATGACAGCGCGCCGCTGTTCACCGCGGTCACGGCGCACTTCCTGACCCTCTCTGGCGCGGTCAAACTGGCTGCGATCGTGGCAGCGCTGGCCGCATCGGGCCTAGGATTTGCCTACGCCCGCGGGCAATTGGATGGGCCGTTCCGCGCCCGCGCCCGGGTGGAAGACGGCGTCCAGTGGATCTTCTTCCTGTGCGCCGCCATCGCGGTGGTGACCACGGCCGGGATCGTTGCGTCTCTTTTCCTGGAGTCCCTGCGCTTCTTCAGCCAGATCCCATTGGCGGGCTTTCTGTTCGGCACGGAGTGGAACGCCCAGACCAATGCCGATTTCGGCGCCGTGCCGCTGTTTTTCGGCACGCTCCTTATCGCTTTGATCGCCATGTGCGTGGCCGCGCCGGTGGGGCTGTATGCGGCGATTTACCTGTCGGAATATGCCGGGCCGCGTGTGCGCAATTGGGTCAAGCCGATCCTGGAGATCCTGGCGGGCATCCCAACGGTCGTCTACGGCTTTTTCGCGATCCTGGTCGTTGCGCCGTTCGTGCGCGACGGCGCACTCTGGCTCAACGGGCTTGCCTTTATCCCAGGTGAGTTCTTTGCCGCCTCGTCCACCAATGCCCTGGCCGCCGGACTTGTTATGGGCGTGATGATCATCCCCTTCGTGTCCTCACTTTCAGACGATGTGATCAACGCCGTGCCCCAATCCTTGCGCGACGGGGCCTACGCCATGGGCGCAACCAAATCGGAGACGGTGAAGCATGTGGTGATGCCCGCCGCCCTTCCCGGAGTGATCGCCGCTTTGCTGCTGGCTGTGTCTAGGGCGATTGGCGAGACCATGATCGTGGTCATGGCCGCCGGTCTTCGCCCCCAGATCACTGCCGATCCAACCGCGGAGATCACAACGATCACCGTGCAGATCGTCTCGCTCCTCACCGGTGACAGCGCATTCGACAGCCCGAAAACGCTTTCGGCGTTCGCCCTGGGCTTTGTCCTGTTCCTGATGACGCTGGTGTTTAATCTGATCGCGCTGCGGGTCGTGCAGAAATACCGGGAAAAGTATGACTAGCCCGGCCGCCCCCTCCGCTGCGCCTGGGCGCCTGCGCGACGAAGCTGCGCGCCGCAGGCTCAGCCGCCGACGCGCGGCAGAGCGGCGCTTCAAAGCCTATGGGATCGCCGCCATCGGCGTCGCCATTGGCTTTCTTATCCTGTTCATCTTCTCAATCGGCAGCCAGGCTGTCGCCGCGTTCTCGCAGCACAAGGTCCGCTTCGATCTTGTGCTGGCCCCTGAGATCGTGTCGCCCAATGGCCCCGGCGACCGCCATGCCATCGCCGAGAACGTCTCTGGCTTTTACCGCCTCGTGCGCGAGGATCTGGCCGCCCGGTTTCCCGAGGCCGCAGAAGCGGGCAATCTGCGCGAGCTCAACGATCTTGTGACGCGCCTCGCCGTTTTGCCGATGGCGCGCGAGGTGGCTGAAAATCCGGCGCAAATCGGCCAGACCGCGCGGTTGACGGCGGCCCTGTCGGACGATCTCGACCTCTTCCTGAAGGGCGCCATTGCGCCCGAAGTGCGCGCGCGCTTGGCCGAGCCGGCGCAGGTAGAGCGCCTGCCCGCTGCCCCGACCACAGGGGCGCTCTTCACACTGACCGGGCCCGGCGCGGCCCGTCCGCCCGAACTCACCCGCGTCCTGGAGGCGGCGGCAGCGCGCACCGGCGAAGCCGGCGGCTTCAGCGTCTTTATCCAATCGGGCGGCGCGATTGCCCGCCTGATCGAGCCAGGCGGCGAGACGCCCGCCGAGCCCGCGATCTTCGAACGCCTCACCGGCGACCTCGGCGCGCTTGCCGGCGCCCGGCCACACCTGCGCGCAGTCTTGCTGCCCGAGACGGCGCGTAATGTCACCGACCGGCAAATTGCCTGGGCGCTCGCGCTGCAGGATGACGGGCGTATCACCCGCCGGCTGAATTGGGGGCTGTTGTCAAATGCAGACTCGACCTATCCGGAAATTGCCGGGGTGTTGGCGGCCTTGGTCGGATCGCTCCTGACCATGGCCATCACGGCGAGCCTCGCCATTCCGGTGGGCATTTGCGCGGCGATCTACCTGGAAGAGTTTGCGCCGAAGAACCGGATGACGGACGTGATCGAGGTCAACATCAATAATCTTGCCGCAGTGCCGTCGATTGTCTTCGGCCTGCTTGGCGCAGCGCTGTTCCTCAATGTTTTGGCCCTGCCGCGCTCGGCGCCGCTGGTCGGCGGCATGGTGCTGGGGCTGCTGACCTTGCCGACCGTGATCATCGCCTCGCGGGCAGCGCTGCGCTCGGTCCCGCCGTCGATCCGCAGCGCGGCGCTAGGCATTGGCGCCTCAAAAACCCAAACGGTCATGCACCACGTCCTGCCCCTAGCCGCGCCCGGCATCATGACCGGCGCGATCATCGGCATGGCCCGCGCCCTGGGCGAGACCGCGCCGCTCTTGCTGATCGGCATGGTGGCTTTCGTTGCCGAAGTCCCAAGCGGGCCGACCGATGAGGCCACCGCCCTCCCGGTGCTGATTTTCAAATGGTCGACCGGGGCCGAGCGCGCCTGGGAGCCCAATACGGCCGCAGCGATCGTGGTTTTATTGACGTTTATGGTTGTTATGAACGCCGTGGCGGTATTCTTACGCCGGCGCTTTGAGCGGAGATGGTAGCCATGAGCGAAGTCCTGGTCCCGGGCGCAGCGACAAGCGCGCCGCAGGCAGAGCCGATCGCGGCCAGCCAGGCCGCGCGCATCCCCACAAAGGTCGACTGCCACGGCATCAATGTCTTCTATGGCGAGAAGCAAGCGATCTTCGATATCTCCATGTCGATCCCTGAGCGCGCCGTAACCGCCTTCATCGGGCCCTCGGGCTGCGGCAAGTCCACATTCCTGCGCTGCATCAATCGGATGAACGACACGATCGAACATGCCCGTGTGGAGGGCGAGGTTCACATTGATGGCCAGGACGTCAATGCGCCCGATGTGGACCCGGTGCTGCTGCGCGCGCGGGTCGGCATGGTGTTCCAGAAGCCCAATCCGTTCCCGAAATCGATCTTCGACAACATCGCCTACGGGCCGCGCATCCATGGCTTTGCCACATCGCGGGCCGACCTTGATGAGATCGTCGAGACCAGCCTGACCCGCGCCGGGCTTTGGGATGAGGTGAAAGACCGGCTGGCCCAACCCGGCACCAGCCTTTCCGGCGGCCAGCAGCAGCGCCTGTGTATCGCGCGGGCCATAGCCGTCAGCCCAGAAGTGATCTTGATGGACGAGCCATGCTCAGCCCTCGACCCGATCGCAACGGCCCGGATCGAGGAGTTGATCGATGAGTTGCGAGAGCGCTTCTGCATCGTCATCGTCACCCATTCGATGCAGCAGGCCGCCAGGGTCTCCCAGCGCACGGCGTTTTTCCACCTGGGAAAACTCATCGAGTTCGGAGAGACCGAGACGATTTTCACCAATCCGTCCCAGACCCGCACCCAGGACTACATCACGGGGCGTTTTGGATGATGGCGCTGCTTTCCCGATGCTGGCAGCCCGCACCGCTCGGCCGAGCGAGCCTTAGGCGCACGCCATGACCGCCCATATCGTATCTGCCTTTTCCGAAGAGCTCGAAACCCTGTCGGCAGACATTCTGCGCATGGGCGGGGTCGCCGAGACCATGATCAGCCAGGCCTGCACCGCGCTTGTGACCGGCAATGTGGCCCTGGCCGATGCGACCTCGCAAATGGACGACACGGTCGATGCCATTGAAGTCGACGTGGAGCGCCGGATCATGCGCCTCCTGGCCCTGCGCCAACCCATGGCCCATGATTTGCGCGCCGTCGTGGCGGCCCTCAAGGTCGCCTCAGAGCTGGAGCGGGTGGGCGACCTGTCGAAGAACATCGCCAAAAGAGTGGCGCCCTTGGCGGGGGCCAACGTCTCCAGCGCCATCAAAGGCATCGGTCGCATGGGCAGCGGCGTTCAACAGCAGCTCCATAGCGTGCTCAATGCCTATTCCGAGGATGATGCGGACCTGTTGCTCAAAGTATGGGCCGGCGATGAGGACATCGACCAGCACTATAATTCCCTGTTCCGGGAAGTGCTCACCTACATGATGCAAGACCAGAGCCTCATAGGCGCTGGGACGCACCTCATGTTCATTGCCAAGAACCTGGAGCGGATCGGCGACCACTGCACCAATATTGCCGAAATCGTCCATTACCAGGTGACGGGCCAGTATCTCACATCAAGCGCACGGCCTAAAGCGCCGCTTCTGGAGGGCTAAAATGACTTATGGGCAAAGCGCAAAACGCGGCAGCGAGCCAATGAAACCCTATGTCTTGATCGCAGAAGATGATGCCGGGGTGATCGAACTCCTCAAATACAATCTCGCCAGCGACGATTATGAGGCCGACATCGCCACCGATGGCGAAGAAGCGCTGATGATGATCGACGAGCGCACGCCTGATTTGGTCCTCCTTGATTGGATGCTGCCTAAGGTGCCGGGCATCGAAGTGTGCCGGCGTCTGCGCGCGCGGGGCGAGACCGCCAACCTGCCTATCATCATGCTGACCGCGCGCAGTGAGGAGCCGGACCGGATTCGCGGCCTCGACACCGGCGCCGATGACTATGTGACCAAGCCCTTTTCAATCACCGAACTTATGGCGCGCGTGCGCGCCGTGATGCGGCGGATTCGGCCAGGCCTGCTCGAAGACCAGTTGACGATTGGCGACATCACGATTGACCGCACTGGCCACACCGTATCCAGGGCCGGCGAGACCCTTCATGTCGGCCCAACCGAGTTTCGCCTTCTGGACTATTTCATGCAGCATCCTGGGCGCGTGTTTTCCCGCGAGCAATTGCTCAACGGCGTCTGGGGGTCTGAGGTGTATGTCGAGGCGCGCACGGTGGACGTGCATGTCGGCCGACTGCGCAAGGTTTTGAAAAGCCGAGGCGGTAAGGACCCGATCCGCACGGTGCGCAGCGCCGGATACGCTTTTCGCACGCAGTAGCCGCACTTGCGCATAGTTTTTATGCCGAGACGCCGCGTGCCAGAGCCCGGCTGATGCGCTTAAGCTATTTGGGTACGCAAAGCAGGAGCTGCCCATGGCCACCATCGCAATTGTCTACCATTCCGGCTACGGCCACACCGCCAAGGTCGCCGAACATGTTAAAGCCGGCGCAGATGAGACCGGCGCAGACGTGACGCTTTACAAAGCCGATGACCTTCAAAGCGCCGATGAAGGCCCGTGGGACGCCCTTGCGGCGGCCGATGCCATCATATTTGGCGCGCCCACCTATATGGGCTCAGCCAGCGCCGTGATGGCAAAATTCATCGAAGCGACGTCCAAAATCTGGTTTGCCGACGGCTGGAAGGACAAGATCGCCGCCGGCTTCACCAATTCCGGCTCCCTGGCCGGGGACAAGAATGAAACCCTGCACCGCTTCGCCACCCTGGCCGGCCAGTTGGGCATGATCTGGGTGAGTTTCGGCATGAAATCAGGGTACAACATGTCGGGCAGTTCCATGGAGACGGCCGTTAACCGCGCCGGATATTCTCTCGGCCTCGGCACGCAATCCATGACCGACCTGCCGGCCGACCAGGCGCCTGACCCGGCTGACCTGGAAACCGCGCGCTTGTTTGGCGCCCGCATCGCCGAGGCGACGCAAAGATGGGTGCGCGGGGCCGCCTAACCCGGCTGAAACGGCGCCAAAAAGAACAAACCGGCGCAGGGCAGCGCCGGTTTGATGGCTTTGATCGCGTCCATGCCGCTCCAGGCGGGGCGGACGCCAGCCCGCCTTGTTTATTCGGCGGGAAGGGTCTCACGCTTCGTCATCAGTTTATCGAAGTTGCCCCAGACGCCCTCATTGCCGTGCCAATCGCCTTTGGTGGCGCCTTTGGAGTATTCCGTGGCGCGGGCCTCGAAGAAATTGGCGTGTTCGACGCCGTTTAGGATTTCCGTCAGCCAGGGCAGCGGGTGCTCTGTGATGCCGTAAATCGGCTCAAGCTTGAGTTGCCCCATGCGCCAGTCGGCGATGTAGCGAATATAGGCCTGGATGTCCTGGGGCGTCATGCCTTCGACTTCGCCGGCCTCGAAGGCAAGCTCGATGAATTTGTCTTCCAGGGAGACGACGGTCTCGCAGCAGGTGCGAATATGGTCGCCGAGCGCCTTGGTCATCACGCCGGTCTCGGCGCAGAATGTGTGGAAGAGCTTGATCATCCCCTCGCAGTGCAGGCTTTCATCGCGGATCGACCACGTGACGATCTGGCCCATGCCCTTCATTTTGTTGAAGCGCGGGAAATTCATCAGCATGGCGAAGGAGGCAAACAATTGCAGCCCTTCGGTAAAGGCGCCGAACACCGCCATGGAGGTGGCGATTTCCTCATTTGTCTCGGTGCTGAACTGGTTGAGATAATCGTGCTTGGCCGCCATTTCTTCGTATTCCATAAAGGCGGAAAACTCCGAATCCGGCATCCCGATCGTCTCCAGGAGCAGGGCGTAGGCGGCGATATGGATCGTCTCCATATTGGAGAACGCCGACAACATCATGGACACCTCTGTCGGTTTGAACAGGGGCATGTAGTGTTCCATGTAATTGGCGCCGACTTCCACGTCTGATTGTGTAAAGAAGCGGAAAATCTGGGTGAGGAGATTACGCTCCTTATCGGTCAGCTTGACGGCCCAATCCTTACAATCCTCGCCCAGGGGCACCTCTTCGGGCATCCAGTGGACCTGCTGTTGCTTTTTCCAGAAATCATGGGCCCAGGGATAGCGAAACGGTTTGTAGGCGTGGGAAGGCGTTAGAAGTCCAGGGATGTTCGCATTGCCGTCAGCCATTGGGCGCTCCATCATGATCGATTGACTACATTACCACATGTAGTGCCTCAATCCACTTTCGGGCGCAACATATATGTAGCGAGCTGCGGCACTTCTCCACAGAAGTTTGCCGGCTTAAACAGTGATTAACCAGAATCAAGGAGCGCGGCGACGCCGCGGCGCCGGCCCGGTCCAAGCGCGCATACTCGCGCCCGGCGCGGCACCGACGTCAGATTTGCGGCAGTGCGCCTAGCGCGGCGCGCGCTTGGCGAGGATCCGCTGGAGCGTGCGCCGGTGCATGTTCAGGCGCCGAGCCGTCTCTGACACATTGTGGTTGCACAGCTCATACACCCGCTGGATATGCTCCCAGCGCACCCGGTCAGCCGACATCGGGTTTTCCGGTGGCGGCGGTTTCTGGTCCGGGCGCGCGGTCAGCGCTTTGACGATATCTTCCACATCGGCAGGTTTGGCCAGGTAATCCACCGCGCCGGCCTTCACCGCGGCCACAGCCGTTGCGATCGCGCCGTAGCCGGTGAGGATCACGGCGCGGGCGTCGGGGCGGTATTCATGGAGCACTTGGACCACGTCCAGGCCAGAGCCGTCTTCCAGCCGCAAATCCAGCACGGCGAAGGCGGGCGGGTTGAGCCGGGCAATGTCGCGCGCTTCTCCAGCGGTCGACACGGCAGAGACGAGAAACCCCCGCTGGGTGAGCGCCCTGGCAAGGCGCTGCAGAAACGGGCCATCATCGTCTAGAACGAGACAGGTTTTGTCCTCCACGCCGGCAAGGGCCTCGTGCAGGGTAACGGTGACCGGGCGGTCTGTGCGTGTCATTTCTCTCATGGCCTGATTTTATATAAGTTGGTTTTCCGGCGCTTCCAATCGGCGGCGCGGCCAGACCGCCTGGACCACGGCGCCGCGCTCCGGCGGGGCGAGGTTTCGCGTCGCCACACGCCCCCCGGTTTGCTCGATCAGCGTTTTGGCAATGAAGAATCCCAGGCCCATATCGCCGCCGCCCTTCTGGCCTTCGCCGCGCTGGGAAACATAGGGCTCGCCGAGTTTGGGCAGCACATCGGGCGCAAAGCCTGGGCCGTCATCGCTAATGGTGACAACGAACTGGTTTTGCGTCCAACTCACCCGCGCGGCCACGCGGGAGGCGGCAAAGCTGACCGCGTTTTCAATAAACGCGCTGAGCGCGTGGAGCACTTCCGGGCTGCGCCTTAGGGTCGGCGGGGTATCCTCTCCGCCCGCGCTGGGCGCAGC
Organism: Pseudomonadota bacterium; assembly: GCA_038747245.1. Classification (GTDB taxonomy): domain Bacteria; phylum Pseudomonadota; class Alphaproteobacteria; order Caulobacterales; family Hyphomonadaceae; genus UBA5336. The sequence goes on from JBCDJY010000005.1 coordinate 150,964, forward strand.
GCCGACATCGACGGTCACGCCGAGGCCGCGATAGGGCTCGGCGGCCTCTTCCACCAGGGCGCGGGCCGGCATTCGCGCGTGGACGATATCGCTGGCATCGCGCGCCTGGCCCAATTGGCGCAATATGCCGCGGCACCGCTCGGCCTGTTCGGCGAGCAGTTGGGCGTCTTCGACAAGGGGATCTTCGGGCTCCAATTGGCCCGCCATTTCCTTGGCCACCAGGTGGATGGTGGCGAGCGGCGTGCCAAGTTCGTGGGCCGTCATCGCCGACATCGCCCCGATTGCCGAAAGGCGCTGCTCGCGCGCCATGACGACCGACGCCGCGTCTAGCGCGCGCACGAGCCGCGCTTCGTCCTGGCTGACGCGCAGGGCCGACACGGCGAAGAAGCTCAGCCCCGTGGCGAGCGCCACCAGGTGTCCATATTTGAACAGATCCGGCAAATCCGGCGGCGTCGGCCCCGGCCACGGCAATGGCAGCGAAAACCAGATCATCAAGCTGGCCAGGCCCATGGCGAGCACGGCCAGGAGGGCGGCCTCGTGGGGGCGCAGGATCAAGGCGGCGATCGTGACGGGCGCCACCAACAGCAGCAGGAATGGATTGGTCAGGCCCCCGGTGAGGCCGATCAGTACGGCGAGCTGAAGCGTGTCGAACGCCAGGTTCAGCCCCGCCTCCCAATCGCGCACCAGGCGCTGGCTTGGCAGAAACAGCGTCAGCAGCACATTGGCCCAAGCTGACGCTGCGATTAAGGCAAGACACGCGCTCAAAGGCAGGGAGAAGCCGAGGCCGAAATAGACAAACAAGACCGCCGCGGTCTGGCCCACAACGGCAATCCAGCGCAGGGCGATGAACGTGCGCATGCGCGTGCGGCCAAGGGCCGACTGGGCGCTGCCAAGGCCCTCAGGCGCCAAGGCAAACAAGGTTTCGTTGAAGCCTGCCCGGCCGTCGCTTGCTACATCTGCCATGGCGGCAATGTGTGGCAAGCCGCCGCCTGTGCAAAGGGGGGCTGAACTGGGAAACACCGCGGCATGGTCGCCCGTATCTTTGGTCTTGCCGCGCTGTTCCTGGCGGGGTGCTCGCCGCAGGAGCCCGCGCCCGTGGCGGGCGGGGCGGCGGCCGGCTGCATGACCCGGGCCTACAGCACCATTGGCGGGCCGATTGATCTTGTCGACCAGACCGGCGCGCCGGTTACCGAAGCGGACTTGATGGGCAGCTCGAGCCTTGTCTTTTTTGGGTTCACCTACTGCCCTGATGTGTGCCCGATGACGCTGTATACGCTGGGCCAGGCAATGGAGCTGTTGCCCGAGGGGGTCGACGCGCCGCGCACGGTGCTGATTTCGGTCGACCCTGAGCGCGACACACCCGAGGCTTTGGGCGCGTATCTCTCCAATGACGCTTTTCCGGAGAACACGCTGGGCCTGACAGGGAGCGGGCAGGCCTTGCGCGCGGCGGCCCAGGCCTTCAAGGCCGATTTCCAACGCGTGGAGCAGCCCGGCAGCGCGATGGACTATACGATGAACCACACTTCGCTTGTTTATTTGATGGACAGCGATTGGGCGCTGCAGACCTTTTTCACCCATGCGGACGACGCCGAGAGCATTGCCCAATGCCTGGCCGCGCATTTGGGCGAGGGGGCCTGACCGGCGCGCGGGCATCAGTGGAAATCCCGGCTTTTCGGGATGATCCGCACATTGCGCGGATGGCTGCCCCTGGGCTTGTTATAGCTGCCCGGATCGGGCCGGCGCACCTCGTCGGCATTGGCCAATACATGGCGCAGCGGGTCATCGGGGGGCAGTTTTGCCACGCGTTTGGCCAGGGATTGGCCGGTGGCCGGCAGCGGGCTGCGCACATGGTCGGCCCGGGCCAGGGCATGGACGAATGTGTTGCCGCCCGTGTCTTCGCCCAGGAGGGAGATATCGCCCGTGCGGTCGATCAGCCGGTCGGCCACGATATGGGTGACTGAATCGGCGCGCTGGACGCGCCCTTCCACGGCCAATATCCGCGCGCCCATCACCGTTGCCCGGTAACGCTCCACCATGCGCCGCCAGACCACGATATTGGCAATGCCGGTCTCATCCTCAATGGTGATGAACACCACCCCGCCGGCCGATCCGGGCTTCTGCCGCACCAGGACCACCCCGGCCGTGGTGACGAATTGGCCGGCCGGCGCCTCCACGGCGTCCCGCGTGCAGATAATCTTGGCCGCCCCATAACGTGCACGCAGAAAGGACATCGGGTGGTCCTTCAGGGACAGGCGCGTGGTCTGGTAATCCTGGATCACATGTTCGCTTGCCGGCATTTCCGGCAGGGCCGTTGGCCGCTCACGGCCCTGCTCGGCCACATCGGCGGCGGCAAACAGGGGCAGCGTGGCATCGGGCGGGCTGGCGCGCACCTGCCAGAGCGCAGTGCGGCGGGTCATCTCCAGGGAGCGGAAGGCGTCGGCGGCGGCAAGCTCCTCCATGGATTTACGCCTGAGGCCGGCCCGCCGGCGCAAATCCTCGGGCGTGAAATAGCCCTCGCCGCGGGCCTGTATCAGCTTTTCTGCCTCGTCTTCCCGCAGGCCCTCCACGAGGCGTAGCCCCAGGCGCACCGCTTGGTCGCCGCCTTCGCCGCCGGGCTCTAATGTATGGTCCCAATCGGAATGGTTCACATCCACGCCGCGCACCTCCACGCCGTGTTCGCGGGCATCGCGCACGATCTGGGCCGGGGCGTAAAACCCCATGGGCTGGCTGTTGAGCAGGGCGGCGCAGAACACGTCCGGATGGTGGCATTTCAGCCAACTGGAGACATAGACAAGCAGGGCGAAACTGGCCGCGTGGCTTTCCGGAAAGCCGTATTCGCCGAACCCCTTGATCTGGTCGAAACAGCGTTTGGCAAAGTCCGGCTCATAGCCCCGGGCGATCATCCGATCGACCATTTTCTGCTCATAATGGGAAATCGTCCCGACCTTGCGGAATGTGGCCATGGCGCGCCTGAGGCCATTGGCGTCTTCGGGCGAGAATTTCGCCGCATCCATGGCAATCTGCATGGCCTGTTCCTGGAACAGGGGCACGCCCAGGGTGCGACCGAGAATATTTTCCAGCTCCTGGGGGTGGCCATGTTCCAGGCTGGGCTTGGGATAGGACACCGCCTCCTTGCCCTGGCGCCGGCGCAGATAGGGGTGGACCATGTCGCCCTGGATGGGGCCGGGGCGCACAATCGCCACCTCAATGACCAGGTCATAAAACTCCCGCGGGCGCAGGCGCGGAAGCATATTCATCTGGGCGCGGCTTTCGACCTGGAAGACGCCCAGACTGTCGCCCTTGCACAGCATGTCATAGGTCTCGGTGTCGCCGGCGGGCACGCTGGCCAGGTCATGGGCCACGCCCTTATAGAGGGCGAGCATGTCAAAGGCCTTGCGGATACACGTCAGCATGCCCAGGGCGAGCACATCGATCTTCATGATCCCCAGGGCGTCGATATCGTCCTTGTCCCACTCGATGAAGGTGCGCTCATCCATGGCCGCATTGCCGATCGGCACGGTTTCGCTCAGGCGGCCGCGGGTCAGCACAAAGCCGCCGACATGCTGGGAGAGGTGGCGCGGAAACCCGATCAGTTGCCGCGTCAGCAGGATGGCCTGGCGCAGCAGCGGATTTTTCGGGTCCAGGCCGGCCTGGCGAATTAAAGGCTCGTCGAGGTCGCTGCCCCAACTGCCCCATACAGTTCCCGCCATGGCCGCGGCAATATCCTCCGACAGGCCCATGGCCTTGCACACTTCCCGCACGGCCGAGCGCGGGCGATAGGACACGACGGTGGCGGTCAGGGCGGCGCGGTGGCGGCCATAGCGCCGGTAGACATATTGGATCACCTCTTCGCGCCGCTCGTGCTCGAAATCCACGTCGATGTCGGGCGGCTCGCGGCGCTCCTTGGATATGAAGCGTTCAAACAAGAGGTTGGTGGTGTCGGGATCGACGCTGGTGATGCCGAGCACGAAACACACCGCTGAATTGGCCGCCGATCCCCGGCCTTGGCATAGGATGTTCTGCCCGCGCGCCCACGCCACCACGTCATGGACCGTCAAGAAGTAAGGCGCGTACTCCAAGTCCCTGATCAGGGCGAGTTCCTTGTCCAGGGCGGCGCGCACTCGGTTTGGCACCCCGCCTGGATAGCGCTGGTCTGCGCCCTGTTTCACCAGGTTTTCAAGGTGCTCCTGGGGCGTCAGGCCCTTCGGCACGGGCTCGTCGGGGTATTCATAGGCCAGCTCGTTGAGGGAAAATTTGCAGCGCTCGGCAATCTGTGCCGACCGGGCGAGGGCCGGCTCAAATCCCCTAAACAGCCGGGCCATTTCCGCCGGGCCGCGCAGGTGGCGTTCGGCGTTGGGCCCGAGGCGAAACCCGGCCTCGGCCAGGGTGCAATGCTCGCGGATACAGGTCAGCACATCCTGCAGGGCGCGGCGCTCAGGGGCGTGGTAGAGCACCTCGCCTGTGGCCACCATGGGCGCGCCGGTGCGCGCGCCCAGCTCGGCCAGGGCGGCCAGCTTCTCCCGGCCGCGGCCGCAATGGTCATAGGTTGCAGCCAGGTAGGTTCGCCCGGGCCAAAGCTTGGCAAAACGCGCCAGATCGGCCTCAAACGCCGCGCTTGGGCGCGCCGGCGGCACGGCGATGAAGATCTGGCCTTCACCATGGGCAATCACATCGCTGATGCGGATGTGGCAGTCGCCCTTGGGCGCGGCGCGCTTGCCCAGGGTCAACAGGCGCGACAGGCGTCCATAGGCGGCCCGGTCGGTGGGGTAGGTGAGCAGGCTCGGCCCATCGGCAAGGTCCAGGCGCGCGCCGACGCACAGGTCCAGCCCGGCTTCCTGGGCCGCGATATGGGCGCGCACGACCCCGGCCAGCGTGTTGCGGTCGCACACCCCGATGGCCGACAGGCCCTTGGCCTTGGCCATCGCCACCAATTCCTCAGCGTGGGAGGCGCCGCGCAGGAAAGAGAAATTCGTAGTGACCTGGAGCTCTGCATACGCCGTCATGGGAACAGCCCCTGGACATACCAGGCCGGGGCGCCGCCGCGGCCATCGCCATAGAGCCCGTGGCGGAAGACCCAATAACGCCGCCCCGCCTCGTCTTCGATACGGTAATAGTCCCGCGCCCGTTTCGCGCGCTCTCCGGCGCCGCCCGGCCCGCCCGCTGCGCCGCCTTGCCACCATTCCGGGGCGATCCGCTCAGGCCCATCGGCCCGGGCCACCCGGCGCGGCACCCGGCGCCAGACAAAACGCATCGGCGGGCCGTCGGGGACTTCGGCGAGCACGTCGATGGGCTCGGGCCGGGCAAACAGTTTCAGGGGGCGCGCGCCCGGCCCGCTGTCTTCACAGGGCCAGTCGGCCATCTTACCGCCGTAGGGCGTCTTGGTCTCGGCATGTTCGGGGATGTGGCTCTGGCGGGGGGTGATCACCTGGACGGCGCTGCTGCCCAGCCGCGCCGTCAGCCGGTCGGCCAGGGCAGCCAGCTCTGTCTCGTCCAAATCCCCGCCGGCCAGCTCGCCCGACAGGGCCGGCGCGCCGGCCTCCATCGTGTCCACGCCGCCCGCCTCCAGGGTCAACAGGTCGATCCCGAAGCCGGGGTCTATGGCGGCGAGCTTTTCCTGGAAAAGACGCAGGGCATGGCCGGGCTGGCGCACCGGGCGGGCGGCCTGGATGCGCGCCTCGGCCACGGTGCCATCGCTGCGAAAGGCCTTGAGGCGAAACGCCCGCGCGCCGCAGCCATGGGCCGTCAGGGCGGCGCACAATTGATCGACCAATGTCTCCAGGCCGCTGGCAACGCCGCCCAGGTGCAAGAGCGGCTCCGGGCAGGCCAGGCGCACGGCGTATTCAGGCGCCGGGCGGAGCGGCGCGAGCGCCTCATGGCGCAGGCCCAGGGCCTGGTCCAGCCGGATCAAGACCGCATCGGCCAGGTCCCGGGAGGCAAACCGGCGCGCCAGGGCCTTGCGGTCAATGCCGTAAAGCTGGCCGATCCGCGTCAGGCCAAATCGGCGCAGCAACTGGCACGCGGCCTCGGAAATTCTCAGCGTCGAGACCGGCAGGCCGGCAAGCCCGTCATGCAAGGTCTCGCCGGGCTGCAACAGGGGCGCTGCTGGGCCCGACAGGGCCAGGGCGGCCGCTGCCCCCGGGGTCGGCGCGATGGCCAGGCTGTGGCGTATCCCAAAGCCGGACAGCCGGCCGGTCAGCTCGGCGGCCATGGCGGTTTCGCCGCCAAACAAATGGTCACACCCCGTCGTCTCGAGCCACAGGCCCGTTTGCGCCCCGTCCAGGGGGCTGACCAGGGGAGAATAGCGCATCATCCAATGGGCTAGGCCCTGGAGGGCGGCCCGGTCGCTTTCGCGGTCAATCGGCGCGCTGGCCAGGCCTGGCGACCGGGCGCAGGCGTCTGAAAGGGTCAGGCCCGCCTCGACGCCGCTGCGCTGGGCGGCGCCATTGGCCGCCACAACGCGCAGGCCCCCGGCGCCTGCCTCGACCAGGGCAAAGGGCTGGCTGGCCTTACCCCGCGCGGCTGAGCCCGGCTTGGTCAAGGCCGGTCCCGGCCGGCGCATCCGCGATCTGCGGAGCCTGTCGAGGGGCCAGTTGGCCAGCCATATGAAGAGAAAGCGTCTCATGGTCGAACTCCGTCACATAGGTCTCGCCCACCGCTTCGGGGGCCGTGCGCGAGCGCTCCAACGCAGCGGCCCAGCGCGGCCGGCCGAGCCCGCGCGGGTCGAGCCGGTTGGGCGCTGAAGGCTGGGCGCTGACGCGCCAGCGGGCATGGGCCGCCGTGGCGCCCTCGCGGCCCCAGGGCAAAAGCAGGATGATCGCCACGCCGCGCGCCTGGCTGGCCAGGGTCAGGCGCCGGCTGGCGGTGAAATCGAGCCCGTCGCATTCGGCCACCACACACGCCACGGCAGAGGCCGTCACAGCCTCTTCCACAGCCCACAGCACATCCACGGCCTTGGGCGCTTCGATGTAGAGCGTGCGCCCCGGCGCAGCGCCAAGATCGGCCAGGCCGCGGCCCGACAGCGCCCCCTCAAGGCGCGCGTCCCGGGCCCGCGTAATCCAGGCCAAGGCCCCGCCCGCCCAGGCCTGGCGCCCGGCGGCCAGGGCAAACCCGGCCGCTGCCGGGCCATCGCCATAGGCACGCGCGCACACCTCGTGGACCCCCTCGCGCCCCAGCCCATGGGGAAATCCCGCCCGCGCGGCCTTGCCCGGCCGCCGAACCAGTTTTGAGACATCCACCAATTTGAGCGCTGCGCGGTCCATAGCCACCTCTTTGTTCTTTTTTTGTTCCAATCAAAAAAAGGAGTCAAGAGCCCGGGTAGGATGCGGTGGGGCGGCCTGCTGTTCTGTTTGTGTTCTAGGGCCTGCTGCACGGTTTGGCGAGGCGTATCAGGCGGGCCAACCGCCGCAGCGCTATGCCCGCGCGAGGGCTGCCAGCGCCTGGTCGACATCGCCTGGCTGGGTCGCCCAGGAGCAGACAAAGCGGTAGCCCCCGCCGGGCCAGGGATAAAACGACCACCCCGCCCGCCGCATGGCCTCAGCCGTAGCCCCAGGAAGCGACGCAAACACTTCATTGCCCTGGGTCTCGGCCAGGGGGGCAGCGCCGGGCAGGGCGAAAATCCCGTCTGCCAGGCGCGCCGCCATGGCGTTGGCATGGGCGGCGAGCTCAAGCCAAAGCCCGCCCTCCAGCAGGGCCCGCGCCTGGGCGGCCAGGAAGCGCGCCTTGGGCGGCATATGACCTGACCGCTTGGCCCGGGCGTGGAGGTCGCCCACCGCCTTGGCCGCGGCGCCAAACAACACAATGATGTCGCAGCCCATCGCCCCGGTCTTGGTCAAGCCCAGGGTGACCAGATCGACGCCTGCGCGCCAGGTAAGGTCTGCTGGCGCAGCGCCGAGTGCGGCCAGGGCGTTGCCGAGCCGCGCGCCATCCAGGTGCACGGTCAGCTCCAGCGCCTTGGCCTTTGCCGCGCGCGCAGCGGTCTCTTCCCCAGTGTAGGCGGTGCCCCATTCGGTCAGATTGGTCAGCGACAACGCAGCCGGGGGTGCGGCGTGGACAAAGCCCGGGTCGACGCTGGCCAGGGCCGCGTCCAGGGCGTCTTCGCTGATCTTTCCGCCGGCGCCTTCAAGCAAGGCAAGCTTGCCGCCACCGGTGAAAAACTCCGGCGCGCCGCGCTCGTCGCATTCGATATGGGCATCGCGGTGGCAGAGTATGGTGTGGGTCGGCGGGCAGAAGCACGACAGGGCCAGCGCATTGGCCGCCGTGCCCGACGCGGTCGGCCAGATTGCAATCTCGCGTGTCTCGAACAGGTCGGCAAGCTGCGCGGCCAGCGCCTGGCTTTCGCCGTCGGCGCCATAGCTCGCCGCTTGGCCGCCATTGGCCCTGGCCAGGGCGTCGATCACTGCGGGGTGGGCCGGCGCCGATGTGTCGGACGAGAAGTCCATCACTCGGCCACGTCCGGCGTCTGCCAGAGCAGGTGCTGGCCGCCATCCACGGCGAGCATCTGGCCGGTCATGGCATCGGCCTCGATGAGATAAAGAAGGGCGCGGGTCACATCGCCCGGGCCGGCGCCCCGGCCGGTCAGGGTCGCAGCTTGCTCGGCGGCAAACTCTGCCTCGGTCTGGTGCACGCTTTTCAGTGTCGGCCCGGGGCCGATGGCGTTGACGCGAATGTGCGGCGCCAGGGCCTGGGCCATGGTGCGGGTCGCCGTCCACAGCGCAGACTTGGACAGGGTGTAGGTGAAGAATTGCGGGGTCAGCTTCCAGACCCGCTGGTCGATGATGTTCACCACCAGCCCGGGCGTCTGGCCAGGCAGCTCGGCGGCCAAGGCCTGGGCAAGGGCGATGGGCGCGCGCAAATTCACGTCGAAATGGGTGGCCCAGGTGCCCGGGCCGTGGCTGGCCAGGGTGTCTTCCACAAAGGTGGACGCGGAATTGACCAGCAGGGTCACCTCGCCGCCAAGGCCGCCGCGCGCCTTGGCCATGAGGCCCGCCACGTCGCCTGGGTCGCTCAGATCGGCCTGGACAGGAACAGCGCGCCCGCCCGCTGCCGTGATGGCGGCCTCGGTCTCCTCAGCGCCGGCGGCTGAGCTGTTATAGTGCAGCGCCACCGCCCAGCCGGCCTGGCCGAGCGCCTCTGCCATCGCCCGGCCCAATCGGGCGCCGGCCCCGGTCACAAGTGCGCGGCCAACCTCCATCGCCTCAGGCCCCCATCAGGGCAAGGATGTCCCAGCCCTGGGTCAGCCCAGTAAGATAGACGCCATAGGTGAGCAAAAGCAGGACCCCGCTAAGGCGCGTGATCCGCGCGCGGCGCAGGATGAACGCGGCGGCCAGGCCGGCCGCAGCGGCCATGGCCCAATGGTCATAGGCGTGGAATGTGCGCGTCACACGCAGGGGCCCGTCCCCGGTATTGGCAAACAGGGCGACCAGGCCGCCCGCGCCAAGGATGTTGAAAATGTTCGAGCCGAGAATGTTGCCGACCACGACGGAGCCGCGCCCGCGCAGGGCCGCTGCGATGCCAGCGCCGATTTCCGGCAAACTGGTGCCGATGGCAATAAGCGTCAGGCCGATGACTTCTTCAGGGACGCTGAATGTGCGCGCCAATCCGACGCCGCCTTCGACGATCAGATGTGCGCCCACCGGCAGGCCGACCACGCCAATCAAGACATAGGCAGCCGTGCGCGGCCAGCCCATCGGCTCTTCTTCCTCCAGGCCAACATCGACGCCGGCGGCGGCATCGCGCGCGGTCATCTGGAAAGTATATACAGCGTAGGCGACCAGCAGGAGCAGGAAGAAGATGCCAATCCCTGAGTGGAGCGGCATCACTGCGCTAATGCCGATCCAGAGCGCCGTGGCGCCGAGCATGGCCACCAGGGCGCGCCGCTCGCCATAGGCCCCTGCCGCCAGGGGCGCGATCAGAGCCGGAATGCCCAGCACCAGCCACACATTGGCAATGTTCGAGCCGACGATGTTGCCAAGGGCGATTGAGGGCACGCCCTTCACCGCGGCATCGATGGCAACAATCATCTCCGGCGCCGATGTGCCGAAGCCGACAATGAAGATCCCCGCCACCAGGGGCGAAATTCCCAGGCGTTGGGCCAGGGCCATGGCGCCGGAGACCAGGAAGTCTCCGGCAAACGCCAGAAGCACCAAGCCGCCCAAAAGGGCGGCCACAAGGCTTAAATCAGGCACGCGCGCTTAGCCGCGCCGCTAATCCAAGCGCCGAAAATCAATAATGTTCAGAATGGCAAAAAGCGCCACAACAATCCCGATCGCAATGAGCGCGTACATAGCGGGCCTCCCACGTTGAATACTCTATTTATTGCACATAGAGGCGCTCGCCGCGCTTGACCACTCCTGCTGCGTTGATTTTGCAGGTGCAGGCCTTAGCCAAATTCCTCAGCTGGCCCCTGATGGAAGGCGCGGCGATACTTGTGGCCGGTCCAGACCGATAAGGCCGCTGCACTCCAGAGCAGGCCAATGCCGAGCCATTCAGATGTGGCCAGCACCGCCAGGCCGCCGAGGCCTGCCGGGGCAGGCGCGCCAAAAACGTGGAGCAGGGCCGCCAGAAGCGGCAGGGCCAGCAACAGCGCGATGGCGACCATTTCCAGGGCGGTTTTCCATTTTGCGGTGGCCATTACGGGCAGGGCAAGCCCGCCGCCCTGGCGCGCGCGAAGCCACGTTACATAGATATCCCGCGAAATGATCACCGCCGCAGGCACGCTCAGCAATAAGGCGTTTCCCGTAACCGACAGGGCGACCAGCGTGAGGCCCACCAGAAGCTTGTCGGCCACCGGGTCAAGCCAGGCACCGAACGCGCTGGCTGCATCCAAGGCCCGGGCCAGGGCGCCATCGGCAAAGTCGCTGACGGCGGCCAAGACGAAAAAGCCAAAGGCCAGGCTCGGCCAAAAAATCAGGTCGCCCGGGGCGGTGTCCAGCAGCGTTGCGGGGTAGTCGGCCGCGCTGGGCGCCGGGCTGCCGGCATCGCGCCACTGGGCAAGGCCGGTATCAAGCCTGCGCGACAGGGCCTCGCCCGCCAGGACGGCAAAGGCGCAGGCAAAGGCGAGGCCGCAGCGCACCACGGTGATGGCATTGGGAAGCCAAGACAGGGTCATGACCACCGCTCGTAACGGCGTCGCATCGCCTTGCCTAGGCCCGCTGCGCCTTGTCTTTAAGTTGCCCAAGGGGGCTCGCCTGGCCGCTATTCGGCTGTATAGGTGCCAGGCGATGAGCACGATGAAGCGAACCGCAATTGCCGGCGTGGCCGGGCGCATGGGCCGCCACCTGGTTGCTGCCGCCCAGCGCGCTGGGTTTGAGGTGACGGGCGGGACCGAGATGCCCGACGCGCCGGACCGGGAGACCGATATCGGCGTGCTTGCCGGATTGCCCGATCCCCTTGGCATATTGCCGGTCACCGATCCGGTGGAGGCCGCCAGGGACGCCCATGTCTGGGTCGATTTTACCGCGCCGGCCGCCACGGTGGGCGCGCTCCAAGTGCTGCGCCACACCAGCGTGACGGCCATCGTGATCGGCACGACGGGGTTTTCCGCCCTGGAAGATGGCCAGATCAACGCGGCGGCGGCCGACTTTGCCATCGTCAAGGCGGGCAATTTTTCCCTCGGCATCAATCTGCTGAGCGCCTTGACCCGGGTGGCGGCGGCCCGGCTTGGCCAGGATTGGGACATCGACATCGGCGAATGCCACCACCGGGGCAAGGTCGATGCGCCCTCGGGCACGGCGCTGATGCTCGGCGCGGCGGCGGCGGCCGGGCGCGGGGCGAGCCTGGACGCGCTCCAGCGCCCGCCCTATCTGGGCGCCGATGCCCAGCGCCGGGCCGGCGAGATCGGCTTTGCCGTGCGCCGCGGCGGCGGCGTCGTCGGCGACCATGACGTGCAGTTTGCCAGCGCGCGGGAAGTGCTGGCCTTGTCCCACCGCGCCTTGGACCGGGCTGTTTTCGCAGACGGGGCGCTGGCGGCAGCCGATTGGGCGCTGGGCCAGGCGCCTGGGCTGTATGATATGGAAGACGTGCTTGGGCTGAAAACGCTCACCGTGTGATCGCGTCCTCGCCCGGGTCGAGGCCCTCGCCGGCGTCGTCGGACGGGACGATTTGGGACAAGACCAGCTTTTTGTAACGGCGCTGGCGGCGGCGCGCTTTGGCCCCGGAGGCGCGCCAGCCCGCCCGCTTATCGCGCACGACGTCTTCCAGATCGCCGGCATCAACGACGCGCTGGGCATCGGATTTCGAGGTGCGCTTGGCCATGGGCAAAAGAATGGAAGGCGCCGGGCGGCAGGCAAGGCCCAAGGCGCCGCACCCGCAGTGTGCTCGGGGGCGAGGGACCAGCGCCCCGGCGCCTAGGCGGCCGGCGTGAACCAATCGGGCGCAGCGAAGGGCTGGCCCAAATCCTGGGCAACGGCGGCATGGGTGATGTGGCCCTCGGCCACAGTCAGGCCGCGGGCGAGGTGGGGATTGGCGTTCAGGGCGGCCTTGGCGCCCATATTGGCAATCTGCAGGACAAAGGGCAGGGTCGCATTGTTCAGCGCATAGGTGGATGTACGCGGCACGGCGCCCGGCATATTTGCCACGCAATAGTGCAGGATGCCGTCGACTTCATAGATCGGGTCTTCATGGGTGGTGGCCCGAGAGGTCTCGAAACACCCGCCCTGGTCGATGGCGATGTCCACCAGCACGGCGCCTGGTTTCATCTGCGCCAGATGGGCACGGGTCACCAGTTTGGGCGCCGCAGCGCCGGGGATCAGCACAGCCCCGATCACCAGGTCTGCCGATTTGAGCGCCTCGGCCAGGGCCGTGCGCGTGGAATACATGGTCTTCACCAGGCCGTTGAACTGGGCGTCCAGTTCGGCGAGGCGCACCGTGTTGCGGTCGAAAATCGTCACATCGGCGCGCATGCCCACGGCAATCTCCGCCGCATTGGTGCCCGACACGCCGCCGCCAAGGATCACCACCTTGGCCGGCGCAACACCGGGCACGCCGCCGAGCAATAGCCCGCGCCCGCGCCGCGTCTTCATCAGCGCCCAGGCCGCCACCTGCATGCTCATCCGCCCGGCCACCTGGCTCATCGGGGTCAGCAGGGGCAGCCGGCCGTCGCGGTCAGTCACCGTCTCATAGGCGATCGCCACCGCGCCGCTGTCGATCAATCCCTTGGCCTGGACCGGGTCCGGCGCGAGGTGGAGATAGGTAAAGAGCGTGTGGCCCGGCGCCAGGCGCGCGGTCTCCTCCGGCTGGGGCTCCTTGACCTTCACGATCAGCTCGCTCTCGCTGAACACTGCGCCCGCATCGGGCAGGATGCGCGCGCCGGCCGCCTCGTATTCGCTGTTCTCGCAGGCAGATCCCGTGCCCGCGCCGTCCTGGATCACCACCTCATGGCCGGCCGCCACCAATTCGCCGACGCTTTCCGGGGTCAGCCCGACACGAAACTCCTGTTTCTTGATCTCGGTTGGAACACCAATGCGCATGGGCAGCCTCCTGCGGGCACCCCATGCCTTTAGGCCAATTCCGAGGCCGGTGAAACCGTCCGCTCAAGCGCCAGTCTAAGTGGGCTGCCGCGCTGGACCTATTCGGCCGCCATTTCAGCCGCCTCGCGCAGGCCGCGCATCTCGGCGGCCTTGGCTTCGACTTCCTCGACAATATGCTCGATCATCTCCTCATTGGAGACTTTGTGGCTCGGCGCGCCGGCGCGGTAGAGCATGCCAGCTTGCTTGCCGCCGCCAGTGAAGCCCATATCGGTCAGCGAGGCTTCTCCGGGGCCGTTGACCACGCAGCCAATGATCGACAGCGAAATTGGCTCGGCGATATGGGCCAGGCGCGCTTCCAGTTTTTCCACCGTCTTGATTACGTCAAAGCCCTGGCGCGCGCAGGACGGGCAGGCGACGATGTTGACCCCGCGGGTGCGCAGGCCAAGGGATTTCAACATCTCGAAGCCGACCTTGATCTCCTCCACAGGCTCGGCCGAAAGCGACACGCGGATCGTATCGCCGATCCCCATCCAGAGCAGGTTGCCCATACCGATGGAGGATTTCACCGTGCCGGTGCGCAGCCCGCCGGCCTCTGTGATGCCCAGGTGCAGCGGCGCATCGGTCGCCTCGGCGAGCTGTTGATAGGCCGCCACCGTCAGGAACATGTCGGAGGCTTTCACCGAAATCTTGTAATTGTGAAAATCCAGGTCATCGAGGATGCGCGCATGGTCCAGCGCGCTTTCGACCATCGCATCGGGGCACGGCTCGCCGTATTTCTCCAGCAAATGACGCTCCAGCGAGCCGCCATTGACCCCGATCCGCATCGCGCAGCCATGATCGCGGGCCGCCGAGACGACCTCCTTGATCCGCTTTTCATTGCCGATATTACCGGGATTGATGCGCAGGCAGGCCGCGCCCGCCTCAGCCGCCTCGATGCCGCGTTTATAGTGGAAATGGATGTCGGCGACGATGGGCACCTTCGCTTCGCGGCAAATCGTGGGCATCGCCGCGGTGGCCTCCACCGTTGGGCAGGACACGCGGACAATATCGGCGCCGGCTTCTTCCAGGCCGCGGATTTGGTTGAGCGTTGCAGCCGCGTCCTCGGTCGGCGTGTTGGTCATGGACTGGACCGCGATGGGGGCGTCCCCGCCCACCTCCACGGCGCCGACGCGGATCTTGCGGCTGACGCGGCGCTCAATGCTGCGCCAAGGGCGGATCGCGTTGGTGCTCATGACCTCTCACTTCCGGCCGGTGCACTGCCGACTCTTGTGGGCCTATGTGGCGTCCCAGGCGCCGCGCGTAAAGGCGGCATTGGGTCTGGTCGTAAATTAGCGCGAAGGCTGGCCATTGCCGGCGGCCGCCAGGGCCGGGGCGGCGGCGTCTTCAGCGCGCTGGGCAGCGGTGTCGACGCTGGCGGCAAACACCGGCGTGCCAGCCGGCCCCAGGGGGCCGATGACAGCGTCGCCAAGGCGCCATTGGAAGGCGGCCCCATTGCGCGCGCTAATAGTCCAGCCGGCGCCGGTGCGCGGGATATAGGTCTCGCCGCGGCCCATGATCCGGTTGCGATAAAGCGTGCCGTCGGGCCCGCGCACTTCGACCCAGGCGTCTTCGACGGCCACCAGGGTCAGCTCAGTGTGCTGAACGCGCACGCGCTCATTCATAGGCATGTCGGCAAACAGGCTTTCGGTGGCGCCATTCAAGGGCTCGGTGGCGAGGGCCTGGATCGGCGCCTCGCGCGGGCCGGCCGCCAGCGCCCAGATGCCGCCCCCAAGGGCCACCAGTCCCAGGGCCGCGGCCGCCAGGAGGGCAGGGGCAACCCACATGTGGCTGGGCGCGCGCGCCTCGCCCGGCTGGCCCTGCTCAAGGGAAGGGGTCTGCAGCGCGCCGCAATCGCCGGCGTAGTCGCGCACCACCTGCTCGCTGTCCAGGCCGACGGCCACGGCAAAGTTGCGCACCAGGGGCGTGATGTATCCGCGCGTCAGTCCTGAGACCTCCATGCGTTCAATCGAAATCAGTTTCTGGACGCTCTGGTGGGTGGCGGCGTGAACATCGTCAATCGACAGGCCCGAGGCTTCCCTCACGTGGCGCAGCACCTGGCCGATACGCATTTCGGGAAACGCCGCGCGCACCATTTTGTAATAGGCTTTGGCGTCCCCGGCAAAAGGCGGCAGGGCCGGCGTGTGGGGCTGGGACGGGGGCGCAGCGGCGGCCGCGGTCTCGGAACTGGGCGTACCGGAAGTTTGGCCCGGCTGTGACGGGGCCGGCAAGGGCGATTGCGCCGGTGAGCCTGTGTCGTGTGTCATCGCACCGTGTGGCCGCTGCTGCGGCTGTCTCCTGGCCTGTCCGCCCTTCGGGCGATCCTCGCTCAATTCCCTAACCCGTTGCAGATTTTACACAAAATCCCAGGGCGTTCAATTCGAGGACGTATCCACTCCATGGTCGTCAAAGAAGGCTAACACTTCCTTACGCAGGTCTCCACGTCCTTCGGCGAGAGAGGTGCAAAGCGCGTGCCCCAATTGGGCGAGCTGTACACTGCGTATTGCTTTTTTTACGGGACCGATTTGGGAGGCGGGCATGGACAGGGTGTGAAAGCCCAGGGCCGCCAGGCACAGCGCCTGGGTCGGATCGCCCGAGGCCTCGCCGCAGACCGATAAGGGCAAGCCAAGGTCCTGGCAGCGCTGGGCAACGGTTTGCAAAAACCGCAGGGCCGGACGGCTGACAATATCATAGCGCTCCGACACCGCAGGGGTCATCCGGTCGGCGGCGAAGAAGAACTGCATCAAATCGTTTGTGCCAAGCGAGAGAAAGTCGGCTTCGCTGGCAATTTCGGGCAGGGCATAGGCCAGGGCCGGGGCCTCCAACATGGCGCCGATCTCCAGCTTGGTGGGCGGGCTGTGGCCGCGTTCAGCGCTCCACTCAAGCTCGTCCAGCAGCATCGCCTTGGCCTCGAAGAACTCCTCGGCAATGGTCACCATGGGAAACATGACGCGCAGGTGGCGCCCGGCCGCCGCGCGCACCAGGGCGCGCAATTGCCGGCGAAATAGGCCGCGTGTGTCCAGGGCAAAGCGTATGGAGCGCCAGCCCAGGGCGGGGTTTTCCTCCCGGTCTGTGTTCAGGTTGGGCAGCAATTTGTCGCCGCCGAGGTCCACCGTGCGGAAGGTCACCGGCCGCGGCCCCGCCGTGTCCAGCACCTGGGTATAAAGGTCGACCTGCTCGCCCAGGCGCGGCAGGGTTGAGGCGAGGAGGAACTGGAACTCGGTGCGGAACAGGCCGATGCCATCGGCCCCGGCCTCTTCTACTGCGTCGACATCCAGGGCCAGGCCCGCATTCAGATTCAACGAGACGGTCACCCCGTCCAGAGACGTGGCCGGCATCTCACGCAGCGCTGCATAGGCGGCCTGGCGCTTGCTCCGCAGGGCGATGCGGTCGCCATAGGCTGATTTCAGCGCGTCGTCGGCGCGCAGGTGCGCCTTGCCCTCTTCGGCGTCGACAATGATCGCGTCGCCCGCCTCCACGGCGGTGGTGATGCCATGGAGGTTGCCCACGGTGGGGATTTCCAGGGCGCGGGCGACAATGGCGGCGTGGGACGAGACCGAAGAGTCTTCAATCACAATGCCGGCCACGCCCGAGCCGCGATATTCCAGCAGGTCAGCCGGGCCGAGGCGGCGGGCAACCACCACCCGCCCGGCCACATCCGCGCCATGGCTCAGCGCCGAATGGCCATCGCCGCTGAGGATGCGCAGGAGCCGGTTGTCCAGGTCCTCCAGATCATACAGCCGCTCGCGCAGATACGCGTCCGTCGCCGTCTCCAGGCGGGCCCTATGCTCGCGCCGGGCCTTGTCGACGGCGGCCTCGGCGGTCAGCCCGCTCTGGACGCCTTCGGTGAGGCGCTCGCCCCAGGCCGGGTCTTGGGCCAGCAGCCGGTAGGTCTCCAGCACTTCGCGCGGCTCGCCCATCAGCGCGCCGCTGTCGAGCGTCACCATGGCATCGACCGACACCCGCAGCGTGTCCAGCGCTGCGCCGAGCCGGTCCAGCTCGCCCTCCACATCCGCGGCGAAGAATTTGGCCGCCGGCACCACTGGATCGTGGAACACGCCTGCGCCGATGGCGATGCCCCGGCACAGCGGGCGGCCGTGCAGCGTCGCTGGCCGCAGGGCGCTGTCTTCCTCCAGGGGGCCGCGCCGCGCCTCTGACAGGGCCGCCAGCACCTCGGCGAGCACCATGGCGATGGTCTGCAGCGTCTCGATCTCGTCTTCGCCATAGGCCCGCTCGGTGCGGTTTTGCACCGTCAGCACGCCGGTGACGCGCCCGCTGCGCAGGATCGGAACGCCGAGAAACGCATGGTAGGGATCCTCGCCAGTCTCCGGGCGGTAGGAGAAGGCGGGATGGCGCGGCGCGTCCTGGATCGCCAGGGGCAGCGCCGAAATGGCGATCTGGCCGACCAGCCCCTCTTCCAGGGCGAGGCGCGTGCGGCTCACAGCTTCCGCGCGCAGGCCCTCAGTGGCGATCAGCTCCAACATGTCGTCGGGGGTGCGCAGGTAAATCGAGCACACATCGGCCACCATCGTCCCGGCCACCAGCTGGACGACCTGGTCCAGCCGCTCGCCCGGATCGCCGCGCGACGCCATCATCTGGCGCAGCCGGTTCATCAGAAGGCGGGGGGCGGAGTAGGGCTCTGGCATGGACGGGCAGTGTGGCCGCGCGCCTAGGCGGCGTCGAGGGCAAAGGCCGTATGCAGCGCGCGCACGGCGAGTTCGGTATAGGCCGCCTCGATCAGAACTGAGATCTTGATCTCGGAGGTGGCGATCACGTCGATGTTAATCCCCTTCTCATAAAGCGCGCGGAACATGGTCTCAGCCACGCCGGTATGGCTCTTCATCCCCACCCCGATGACCGAAACTTTGGCCACATCCCGGGCCACATCAAGGCGTTCAAAGCCGATCTCTTCGCGGCTTTCATTCAGGGCGGCCTCGGCGATCTGGCTGTCCCGGTCGGTGCAGGTGAACACCATATTGGCCATGCCCTCGCCGCGGGCATTGGCCTGGACAATCATGTCCACATTGACCCCGCCGGCGGCCAGCAGCGCGAAGATACGCGCCGACACGCCGGGCTCGTCGGCCACACCGTACAAGGTCACCTTGGCTTCGTCGCGGCTATAGGCGACCCCGCTCACCACCTGTTTCTCCAAGATTTCCTCCTCCGAACAGACCAGGGTGCCCGGATTGGGCGCGCCGGGCCCCGCAAAGCTCGACAGCACGCGGATCGGCACCTGGTGGTTCATGGCAAGCTCCACCGACCGGGTCTGGAGCACTTTTGCCCCAAGGGAGGCCATCTCCAACATCTCTTCATAGGAGATGCGCTCCAGGCGCTGGGCCCGGGCGACAATCCGCGGATCGGTCGTGTAGACGCCGTCCACGTCGGTATAAATGAGGCACGCCCCGGCGCCCAGGGCAGCGGCCACGGCTACTGCGCTGGTGTCTGAGCCGCCGCGGCCCAGCGTGGCGATGCGCCGGTCGGGCGACACGCCTTGGAAGCCGGCAATGACAGCGATCTCGCCGCCGTCGATCGCTTCGGGCAGGCCGGTCTTGGCAATCTCGGCAATCCGGGCATGGCCATGGCCGCCTTCGGTGCGCATCTCCAATTGCCAGCCGAGCCAGCTGCGTGCGCGCTGGCCGCGGCGCCGCAGGGCCAGCGCCAACAGCCCGGCGGTCACCTGCTCGCCGGCGCTGACGACCACGTCATACTCGTCCTCAAAGGCCGGCGGCGCCAGACCGCCGCCCGAGGCATCCTGGGCATACGTCACCAGCTTATTGGTCTCTCCGGCCATGGCAGATACGACGACCGCCAAGGCCTCGCCCTTGCCGGCGCGCGCACACACCAAGTCGGCGACATGGGAAATGCGCTCCAGATCGGCCACCGATGTGCCGCCAAATTTCAGTACGGTTCGCCGCATTGTCTGGTCGCCGTCGCTGTCCATGTAGAAACTATGCGTTGTTTTACGGCGCGCGCCGCTCACGAGCAAACGGAACCCGCCTCACCAATGGACCCTGCCGCCTCCCCCCTGCACCGGCCCAGCATCGACGATGAAGAAGTCGCCAAATTCACGGCCATGGCGGCCGACTGGTGGGACCCGACCGGCAAGTTCAAGCCGCTGCATAAATTCAACCCCCTGCGCCTTGGCTTCATCCGCGATACGGCCGTGGCCCATTTTGGCCTCGACCCGGCGGCGCGCCGGCCGCTTGAGGGGCTGAGCCTGCTCGACATTGGCTGCGGCGGCGGTTTGGTAAGCGAGCCCATGGCGCGCCTCGGCGCCAAGGTGACCGGGGTCGATGCGTCTGAGGCTAACATCAAGACCGCCATGACCCATGCCGGCCAGGCCGGCGTGGAGGTGGATTACCGCGCCGGCACCGCCGAGGAACTCCTGGAGGGGGGCGAGGGGCCCTACACTGTGGTTCTGGCCCTGGAGGTGATCGAGCATGTCGCCGACCCGCCGGGTTTTCTGGCCAATGCGGCGCAGCTTCTGGCGCCCGGCGGCCTCATGGTGGTGGCCACACTGAACCGCACGCCCAAGGCCTTCGCCCTTGCCGTGGTCGGGGCCGAATATGTGCTCGGCTGGCTGCCGCGGGGCACCCATGACTGGAACAAGTTTCTCAAGCCGAGCCAGATCACCGGGCCGCTGACCGAGGCGGGGCTCATTGTGCGCCCGCCCCAGGGCACATCCTACAGCCCGCTCACCGACACATGGCGCCTCAGCCAGGACACGGATGTAAATTACATGGTGGTCGCAACGCGCCCCGGCTAAGCCCTGCTATCCCCGGGCCTATCCCCCAGGATAAAGACGCGTGGGCCCAGGGCGCCGGCCCGACAGAAAAACTTGTCCGCCCCCTTATCCCAGCCCGCATAATGCTGGGCATGGACAAGATTGCCCGCCCCCTTGGCCGCCAAATGGCCCCGACGCTGGAGAACTGGCGCGCGGTGGTGTGGCCGCTGTTCTGGCCGGTCTTCTTTTGGAATCTGCGCGCGTTCCTTCGCCTGATCCAGAAGCAGAAGGCGGCCGTCGGCCCCAAGGGCGTCTTCATCTACGAAGTCACCTGGCACGGCGTGATCAAAATCCATTGGATGCAGCCGCCGACAGCGGCGCGCTGGGATGATCGACTCGACGGCTGCGCGAAGCGCGTGCGCCGCGCACTAAGCGAAGTTGGGCGCGATCGAATGTTCGACGTGGAGGCGATGGTCGCCCAGGCTAAATCTGGGCTGGCCGCTGCGATGGCTGGCCTGCCACCTAACCCACGTGCCGCAACCGGCCGCCGCGCCCGGCTCACCCTGGGCGCCTTCCCCGGCCCAGGCCGCCTGGACACGTCCTAACCCTCTCACTCAACGCGAAGCAGCCCTGAGCGCGACCCATCGCGGAGGCGAAGCCGCAGCGGGGGTCAAACAAGAATGCTCCGCCCCAGGCGGAGCCGCACCTGCTGGGCGGTTAAATCTCCAGGACGATTTTGCCGAAGTGTTTCTGGGCGATTTGGTGGCCGAAGGCGGCGGCAATGGCGTCCAGCGGGAAGGTGTCGCTGATCACCGGCTTGATGCCGGCCGCCTCGATCGCGCGGATCATGTCGAGCTGGTGGGCGCGCGAGCCCACGGTGATGCCCGACATGGTGAGGTTTTTCTGGAAAAATTTCGCCGTCGGCACCTCGCCGGATACACCCGTCAGCACGCCGATCAAGGAGATATGGGCGCCCAGGGCGCAGGCATCGATCGACTGGTCCAAGGTGCCCGGCCCGCCGATCTCCACCACCTCGTCGACGCCGCGCCCGCCGGTCAGCTCAAACGCCTTGCGCCCCCATTTCGGCTCGGTCTTGTAATTGATCACATGGTCAGCGCCGAGGGCGGTCAGCCGCTCAAGCTTCTCGTCTGCGCCCGATGTGGCGATGACCCGCGCGCCGGCCGCCTTGGCAAACTGGAGCGCGAAGATCGACACGCCGCCCGAGCCCTGGACGAGGACCCAGTCGCCGGGCTTGACCGCGTTCTCGACGAACATGCCGCGCCAGGCCGTCAGCGCCGCGCAGGGCAGGGTCGCTGCCTCGGCGTAGGTGTAGCCCTCGGGCATGGCCGTCAGCGCCGTTTCGGGCACGGCGACATACTCGGCCGCGTAGCCATCGATCCCGTCGCCGGGCACGCCGTGGAAGTCAGCCAGGGCCGGCGGCCCGGTGAGCCAGTCGGGAAAGAAAGTCGACACGACGCGGTCGCCCGGTTTGAACAGGGTCACCCCAGGGCCAACGGCCTCCACATCGCCGGCGCCGTCGCTCATCGGGATGCGGCCATCATCGGCCGGGATCATCCCCGCCACCACGGCGAAATCGTGGAAATTCAGGGAGCTGGCGCGTACCCGCATCAACACTTCGCCGGGCCCCGGCGCCGGGTCGGGCCGCTCTACAATTTCCAAATGGTCCAGTCCGCCGGGTTTTTTCAAGCTCGCAACGCGCATCGGTGTCCTCCTCGGTGCTGCCCTCAACTGGCGCCCGCGCCCCTTGGGAAGTCAAGCCGGCTTTGCCGCGCCCGGCGCCGAGCCGCTTTGCCCCCCTCGCCAAGGCGGCGCGCGTGGGCTAACAGCCCGGCCAAGCGCCGCCGCGAAAAGTTCGTCCATGCCCGAAAGTCTTGAGCTCTCCATCATCGTGCCGGTGCACAATGAAGCCGGCAACGTGGCCGACCTGGCCGGCGAGATCGCCGCCGCCCTGGATGGGCGCGCCTATGAAATGGTCTTCGTCGATGATGCCAGCACCGACGATACCCGCGCTGCCCTGGTGGCGCTGAAAGACCGGCACCCGGCGCTCCGCGTGCTGGGTCACCGCGAAAATGCCGGCCAGTCCCGCGCCATCCGCACCGGCGTGCGCGGCGCCCGTGGGCGGGTCGTCGGCACCCTGGACGGCGACGGCCAGAACGATCCGGCCGACCTGCCAGCGCTCTATCGCCAGCTCACCCGGGCCGATGCACCGGCCGATCTCAAACTGGTCATGGGCCGGCGCACCCGGCGCAAGGACACCGCCTGGAAACGGTTTGGCTCGCGCTTTGCCAACGCGGTCCGTCGGCGCCTGCTCAAGGATGACTGCGACGACAGCGGCTGCGGGATCAAGGTCATGCACCGCGACGCCTTTCTGGCGCTGCCTTACTTCGATCACATGCACCGCTACATGCCGGCGATGATGCGCGCGGAGGGCTACGGCGTTGAATTCCTCGAAGTGAATCACCGCGAGCGCGGCGCGGGGCAATCGAAGTACACCAATTTCGGCCGCCTCGGCGCTGCGTTCTCGGACCTGCGCGGCGTTACTTGGCTGATCCGCCGGCGCCGAAATCCGGCCGGGGTCGATGAATTTTAACCGCGGGCGCGGCCGCTTCGGGGTTGCCCCTGGCGGGGCCGGCGCGTTTACTAGGCTTCATTAGGCGTTAACCGATTTCACGGATGGCTTAGGGCGTGTCTCGAAACGAATTCATGTCGGTTATTGGCGCCGCGCGGCTTGAGGAAAAGCGCCTCGCGAACGGGGCCCCGGGCGGTGAGCCTGACAATCATGGAGGGAGTGTTATGCGCGCTCTGTTTTCAGTTTTCCCGCTTCTGGTCATCCCAGTGGCGATTTATGCAATCCTGGCCCTGACCGCCGGCGGCGTGGACAGCGCGGCCTTGGCGGCTGGCGAGGCGGCGGTTGCGCCCTTGGCCGACCGGCTCAATGCCGGGCTCCTGACCCTGGACATGATCTCAGGCGTCGAGTGGCGCCTGACCAATGGCGACATGCTGATCTTGTTGGCGCTGGCGTTTCTGTTTTTGGAAATCTTGAAATCGACATCCACGGGCACGTCCACAATCATGAACCACGCCATTTCCATGGTGTTATTCATCGTTTGCCTGATCTTGTTCTTGCTGAGCCAGAATTTCGCGACGTCGACATTCTTTATCCTCACCACGATGACGCTGCTCGACGTCCTTGCAGGAGTGGTCGTGACGATCGTGTCCGCGCGGCGCGACTTTGCCGTGGGCGAGGGCTTTTCAGGCTAGGAAAGGCAGCGCCCAGCGCCCGGCTAGGGCTTGCCCGACAGGGCGGCGAGCTGCTTTTGCATCTCCGCCATTTGGGCTTGCATGAGCTTTAGCGTCCGGTCTGCAGGGGTTTCATCCTCGGCGCCAACGCTGGGTTCGTCGCCATCGTCCAACGTGGTCTCGGCTCCAGCCATGGCCGGATTGAACATCTTCATCGCGTTTTCAAACATGGCCATGTTGCGCTTGGCCTGTTTCTCAAACAAGCCAAGGGGGGTTGCGCCGCCCATGGCGCTGCGCCAGCGTTCTTGGGCCTCGGCAAACTGGTTCATGGACATGTCGAGCCATGCCGGCAACATCGTCTGGGCGCCGCCGCCATAAAAACCGATCAGCTGACGCAGGAAGTTCAGCGGCAGCGCGCCTTCGCCTTTGGTCTCGTTTTCGTAAATGATCTGGGTGAGGACCGAGCGGGTCAGGTCATCGCCAGTCTTAGCGTCGCGTACTTCAAAGTCGGTGCCCGCGCGGACAAGATCCGACAGGTGGTCCAAAGTGACATAGGACGAGCTCGACGTGTCGTAGAGGCGTCTGTTCGCATACTTCTTGATGATGATTGGACCGTCGCCGGAATGACGTGCCATTGTGATCCCTCGGCTTATCTACTCCAGCGGCGGGCCTTGCAGTCTGCCGCTGAAAATTTCGCGTTGCACAACACTTGCACAAAAAGGTCGGTTCGACCAACGTCCGAGCGCATGGCATATCAGACCCTGATTAATCTCGGCTTTTGCTGGCGCATATAATTAAAGTCCCGGAGGAGACATCCATGACACGCATTGCCCTGGTCACAGGCGGAACGCGCGGTATCGGCCGCGCCATTTCAGAGCGCTTGAAAGCTGATGGCCACACGGTGGTCGCCAATTTCGGCGGCAATGAAGACGCTGCCCGCCTGTGCGAAGAACAAACCGGCGTGAGATGCTATAAGTTTAATGTCGGCGACTATGATGAGGTGGGCGCTGGCCTGTCTCAAATCGAAAGCGACGTCGGGCCGATTGATATTGTTGTGAATAATGCGGGCATCACCCGCGATGCGCCGTTTCATAAAATGTCGAGGCAGCAATGGGATGAGGTGATCAATGTCGACCTGGACAGCGCCTTCAACGTCACCCATCAGGTTTGGAATGGGATGCGCGAGCGCGGCTTTGGCCGGGTGGTCAACATCTCGTCGATCAATGGTCAGAAAGGCCAATTTACTCAGGCCAATTACAGCGCCGCCAAGGCAGGGCTGATCGGCTTTACAAAGGCGCTGGCCTATGAGGGCGCGAAAAAAGGCATTACGTCCAACGTGGTCGCGCCCGGCTATATCGACACCGAGATGCTCCAGGCGGTGAAGCCGGAAGTCCTTGAGGGGATCATCGCCACGATCCCCGTGGGCCGGCTCGGCAAGGCCGAGGAGATCGCCTCCATGGTGTCCTACCTCGCCAGCGACGAGGCAGCCTTTATCAACGGCGCGACCATGACCGTGAACGGCGCCCAGTACATCGCCGGCTGACCGTCAAGGGGGCTGCGAAATTTGCCACGGGAAGGCCAGGCCGCGTGCCTGGCCTTTTCCTATCGCCCGGCGCGCCTACTTTCTCGCCAGCCGCGTTGATCAATGGAGCCTGACATGACTTACATCCTCATTCACCACACCGGATGCGGCTCGTCCAAGAAAGGCCTCGCCTTGCTCCAGGAAAACGGGATTGAGCCAGAAATTCGCAAATATATGAGCAAAGCGACCCAGCTCACCGAGGCGGAGCTTCGCGATGTGGCCGCCAAGCTGGGCGATGGGCCGCGCGCGTTCCTGCGCGAGAAGGATGCCGAGAAGTACGGTCTGGCCGCCAATGCGAGCGACGATGACGTCTTCGCCGCTATGGCCGATGACCCCAAACTCATCCAGCGCCCGATCGGCATCAATGGCGACAAGGCCGTGCTCGGCCGGCCCAACGCAAAGCTGCTGGAAATCGTTTAAGCGCGCTCAGGCTTGGCGGGCAATCTCCGCCTCGACTTGGCCAAGCCGCTCTTTGCCGAAGAACATCTCCTTGCCGATGTAGAAGGTGGGGATGCCAAACGCCCCGCGCTCCACCGCCGCAGCGGTGTTGGAGGCCAGCTTGGCCTTCACCTCTGGGTCTTGGGTCGCCGCCAAAAGTCCTGGGCCATCGAGGCCGGCTGCGGTCATCGTTTCGCTGAAGACGTCTGGGTCATCCATTTTGAGCCCATCTTCCCACATCGCCTTGAGACCAGCAGCGACATATTCCGGCAGCTGGCCTGCGTTCTCCGCCGCGATCGCCGCGCGCATAAGGATCAAGGTATTGACGGGGAAATTCGGGTTCATCCGAAATGCGGTGAGCCCATAGCGCTCAATATGGCGCGCCATTTCCAGGCGGTCATAATCGAGTTTCCCTTTAACGCCGGAGAACGCCATCATCGGCGCTTGGTTGCCGGTCGATTTGAAGATACCGCCAAGCAGACAGGGTATGATGTTGATCTCAGCGCCAGTCCGCTCGGCGATGGCTTCCAATGGCTTGGAAGCGAGATAAGCGTTGGGGCTGGCGAAATCGAAGATGAAATCAATCGTCACGGCCATTGGCGGCTGCTCCTTGGTGTTCGTGCAGTGCAAAGCTACACTCGCCAAAACTGAGGAGCAATCATGAAACCGGTCTGTCTTGTCATGGGTGCGGGCGCTGGCATCGGCGGCACCGTTGCCAAGCGCTTCGCAGAGGCGGGCTACCACGCCGCTCTTTGTCGCCGCAGCGACCAGGAAGGGCTTGAGCGCCTTGTGGCCGACATCACAGCCGGCGGCGGCGCGGCCTCGGGCTATCTCATGAACGCGGTCGAGGACGGCGCCATAGAGGCGCGCGTTGACGCCCTAGAGCAGGATGTCGGCCCCATTGAGATCGTGATCTATAATATCGGCGCCCAGATCGGTGATCGGGCCCTGGCCGACACTAGCCCTAAAGCCTTCGAGATGGGCTGGCGCCTGGCCACGTTCGGCCTGTTTCGCCTGGCGCGCGCGGTTTGCCCAGCCATGGCTGAGCGCGGCTCGGGCGCCTTGCTGGTCACCTCGGCCACCGCAGCGGTGCGCGGCAATCCAGGCCAGCACAGCCACGCCGCCGCCATGGGCGGGCGCCGCATGCTGTGCCAAAGCCTTAATGCCGAATTCTCGCCCAAGGGCATCCACGTTGCCCATATCCTGATCGACGGCGCAGTGGACGCGCCCGATACGCTCGGCAAGATGCTTGGCGCGGAGCGGTTTGCGCAGCTGCGCGAAGTGCGCGGCAGCGCCGATGGGTTGCTGCTGCCCAAGGAAATCGCCGAGACCTACTACCACCTGGCCCACCAGCACCGCTCAGCCTGGACCCACGAGTTGGACCTGCGCGCCTGGAGCGACACGCCCTGGTGGAACCATGCCTGACGGGCCCGCCTTGGCCCTGCCTAGACCTCGAGGTCGTAGGTCTGCTCAAGCTCCACAGGGCCGGTCATGAGCACATGGTCGTCGCTCTTGCGCCAGTGAATCAACAGGTCGCCGCCATCCAGGATGAGGCGCGCGGCCCGCCGCGTTTTGCCGGCCCGGGCCGCGCAGACCAGCGCTGCGCACGCCCCTGTGCCGCACGCCTTGGTGAGGCCGGCGCCCCGCTCCCAGACCCGAAGACGGATCGTCTGGCGGTCGAGCACCTCGGCGAAGCCCACGTTCGCCCCCTCCGGAAAGACCGGATGCCCCTCCACCAGGGGGCCCAGCGCCGGGATGTCATAGGCGGCCACATTGTGGACGAAGAACACAGCGTGGGGATTGCCGATGGAGACGACCGCAGGCCGGGCGAGATAGGGCGCGTCCAACGGCCCGATTTTCACATCGACGCCGCGCACATCCATCTTCTCTGAGAGGGGAATGTCTTCCCAGCCCAGCATGGGCGAGCCCATGTCCACGGTCACCAGGCCGCCCTCGGCCGCGCTCGCCACCAGCGTGTCGGCATCGGTGCGGATGCGCACCGCCTCGCGCCCGGTCTCGTCCAGCAAGAGCTGGCCGATGCAGCGCGCCGCGTTCCCGCAGGCCGATACCTGACCGCCATCGGCGTTCCAGATGCGCATGAACGCGTCCTTCTCCGCGTCGCGCTCAATGGCGATCACCTGGTCGGCGCCGAATAGGCGGGCGATCTCGCGCACCTGGGCCGGGGCCGGAGCGAAGGGCGCCGCGCGGCCATCGAACACCGCGAACGCATTGCCCGCCCCGTTCATCTTCCAGACGCGCAGCGCCTGCTTGCCGGCCGCCGCGCTCATCTCGGCAGCCTTGCTGTAATCACCCAACTCGTCACCTGGGCGGCCAGCGCCGTCACCAGGGCCAGGGTCATCAGCGGCCCCGACAGAAAGAACGACGCCGCCGCCACGGCAATGCACGCCCAGTCCACGCCGGCATTGCTGAGCAGGTGGCCGAGCGGGCGGCGCGCGGCCTTGATGTCGGCGGGCGTCACAGCGCGCCAGACCCGGCCCATATCGGGCGGGCCGAACGTGTCTTGCAGCTCGCGCGGATCGGTGATCCCGGTGAGCTCGCACAGGTCCGCCGGCCCCGCTGCGCCCAGGCGCACCGCCCGCCACCGCGTCGAGGCGCCCACCAGGCTGATGATGGCTGACAGGATCACCACCAGCGCGGCCGCCGTCGCCGCCAGCCCGTCAAAAGGAGGATACCCACTCATCGCGCCCATGTAGGCGAAATCCCCGCCGCGCGGTAGGGGCGCCGTGCTAGAGTTTGCGGCGCAGCTCGGCGAGTCGGCGCTGAGTGATCTCATAGTCGCGCTGGAAGCCAGGATGATCCGGCAAGGCCTCGGCCAGGGCCCGCGCTATCGGCGCGCTGGCTTCATAGGCATCGACTGCGCCGCGAACATCGCCGAGTGCCTCTTTCAGATCGCCGACCCTCTCCAAGGAGACTGAGAGGTCGCGCTGCCATCCTGCATTGCCGGGGTCGGCCTTTGCGAGCCGCGCCCTGATCTTTCGGCTGTCTTCAAACCGCTCCAGGGCGGCGGAGAGCTGTCCCTGGGCCTTGAGGACATCGCCAACCTTATTGAGCGAGACTGAGAGGTCGCGCTGCCATCCCGCATTGCCGGAGTCGGCCTCGGCGAGCCGCGCCCTGATCTTTCGGCTGTCTTCAAACCGCTCCAGGGCGTCGGAGAGCTGCCTCTGGGCCACCAGCACATCGCCGACCCGGTCGAGCGAGACCGAGAGGTCGCGCTGCCATCCTGGATTGCCCGGGTCGGCCTCGGCGAGCCGCGCGCAGATCTCCCGGCTGTCTTCAAACCGCTCCAGGGCGGCGGAGAGCTGTCCCTGGGCCTTGAGGACATCGCCAACCTTATTGAGCGAGACTGAGAGGTCGCGCTGCCATCCTGCATTGCCGGGGTCGGCCTCGGCGAGCCGCGCGAAGATCTTTCGGCTCTCTTCAAACCGCTCCAGGGCGTCGGAGAGCTGCCCCTGGGCCTTGAGGACATCGCCGACCCTTTCGAGCGAGACTGAGAGGTCGCGCTGCCATCCTGTCCGGGTGGGATCATCGCTGGGGCAGGCCGCCGAAAGCTGGCGCGCTAAGGCCTCGCCTTGCTGGTAGCTCTTCAAGGCTGCGCCAAGGGCGCCGGTCATGGTCTGGAAGTCGCCGAGCTGAAATAATGTCCACAGCGTCGAGTAGGCCGCCGCGCCCGTTCGCGGCGCGTGGTCCAGGACAGCCGCGGCCTGGGGCGCCCACTCCCGGTTGCGGGCGAGCGTGTCCAGGCTGGGCGCGTCCAGATAGCTTTGCTCAACGAGGCGCGCGGTCAGGGCGCGGGCCGCATCGGCGCGGCCGGCCGCCTCCAGGCGTAGGCCCATCACCTGTTGCACCAGCCGGTGCAGGCTAAAGGCCCGCTCGCCGCTCTCCAGTTGGTCGATCCGTATGAGGGAGACCTCCTTAAGCGCGGCAATCGCCCGGTTCATGTCCGTGAAGGACAACACCTCTTCGGGCACCAGCCAGCCTGGTATTCCGTCGGCGTCGAGCCAGGCCAGCACTTCGATCAGCCGCTCCACGTCCGGGCTAGTGCGCGCCGCCGCCTCCATGGCCAGGGCGAAGGTGGCGTAGACGCTCTTCTCGCCGGCTCGGTCGAGGGGCGCCTCGTCGATGAGTTGCGGCAGGCGCGCACCATAGTCGGCAAAGCTGAGCCCCGTCAGGCGGCAATAGGCCAGCGCATGGTCAAGCGCCAGGGGCAGGCGGTGCAGCGTTTTGGCCAAAGCCAGGGCGGCCGCGCGCGTCTCGCCCGGCTGGCCTTCGAGCAGGTAATCGGCCGCCACCTCTGGCTCGAACACATCCACGGGCACATCTTCGGCGACGCCGCGCCATTCGCTGAGGCGGCTTGTGACCAGGACGTGGGCGTTCTCGCGCGGCGTGAATTCGCTCACCAGGGCGCGGTCTTCCACATTGTCGTAGACCAGCAGCCACGGTTTTTCGCTGGGCGTGCCGGCAAGGCTTTGCAGCACCGATTGGGCCGCCTCGGCCGGTGTCTCCCGGCTGCCCGGCGGCGGGCGCACGGCCAGGCCAATCCGCTCGCCAAGTTGGATCAGGTCCTCGGCCAAGGTCTCGGCCGTTTGGGCGCGCAGCCACCACAGGCCAGTATAGTTTCCCGCGCGCCGCCAGCCATACTCCCGCGCCAGCACTGTCTTGCCCACGCCGCCAATCCCGTGGACCGCCAGGCGCGCCTCGCCGCTATTGCGGATGGCGATGGCGGTCGATCCTGCAGCGAGCTTGGTGTCGATGGCCGTGAGCAGCGTATCCCTGCCGGTGAAGCCCGGCGTCTCGCGGAACTCATGGTGGCGCACCACCCGCCGATCGCGGCGAAATGCGTTGAGGAAGCTGACATCCTCTGGCGACGTATCAAAGCCGAGCGCGGCGCGCACAAGCCTGTGCAAAAGAGGGGCATCGTTCAGCGCGGGGACAAGGTCGAAATAGGTGAGATTGTCGAGAAGGCCGTGCGGCTTGACGTCTTCGATCCGAAAAATGATGAGCTTATTGGCAAGGTTGTTCGGGTCGCGCGTCAGGGCCGTGCCGTACTCCTTTTGGCAGTACTCTGACCCTTGATAGGCGCGGCACAGCAGGGCGATCATTCGGGGGCATTCGATCAGGCCCTGCTCGATCTTGGCCATGAAACTGGCATTCCCGAACTGGTCCTGAAGAAACGGCACTTGCCCTGCGTCGCGAATGATTTGCGCGATGTAGGTGGCCGCCGTTTCGCTCGCCCCGGCGCGGGAGATGAAGAAGTCCGGTGTGGTGTCCATCGCCTGCCTTGTTCGTCCCCTGGGCGAATGATCACCACAAGGCACACGACATGACAAGCGAGCACTACTGCCTTGGGATGGCGGCCCAATAGTCGAAATCGAGGAGAACGCCGGGGGCGTATTTGCCGTCTTCGCCCTTGAGGGGGAAGGCGCCGGGGTCCTGGTCCTTGACCGCCACCAGGCGCAGGCGCAAGGCGCCGACCGTGTCGCTAAGCTCTGCCTTGCCGAGCACTTCGCTCCAGGCATAGACCGTGTCACCGGCAAACAAGGGCCCGGCATGGGTGCCGGCATTGATGGCCATCATCTCAGCGGCGTTGGCCAGGCCATTGAAGCTGAGCGCGCGGGCGATCGAGATGACCACCCCGCCATAGATGAGGCGCTTGCCGAAGCGGCTGGCCTTTTGGCCGTGGGCGTCGAAGTGGACCTTGGCGGTGTTCTGGTAGAGGCGCGTGGCGACCTGGTGCTCGGCTTCCTCAACGGTCATCCCGTCGACATGGTTGATCTTCTCGCCCACGGCGTAGTCCTCGAAGCGGTGGGCGCTGCCGGCCAGGGCGTCGTCCCATTTGGCGTAGGACCAGCTTGACGAGAGGCTGCCGCCTGGAACAGCGGGCAGCAGGTCCGGGATCACCGGCTCCGGCGCCGCGCTGGCCGCATCACGCTTGTGCACCATCACCCAGCGGACATAGCTCAGCACGTCTTCATCGTTCTGGTTAAGCCCGCGGGTGCGCACCCACACCACGCCGGTCTTTCCGTTGGAGTTTTCCTTACGCCCGATCACTTCGCTGACGGCGCGCAGCGTGTCGCCCGGATAGACCCCGATGGGAAAGCGCCCCTCCGCATAGCCAAGATTGGCGACGGCATTCAGGGAAATGTCGGGCACCGTCTTGCCGAAGACGACGTGGAAGGCGAGCAGCGGGTCCAACGGCAAACGGTCAAAGCCATTGGCCTTTGCGAATTCGGCTGAGCTGAACATGGCATGGCGCGCGCCGGTCAGAGCGCGGTACAGCGCGATGTCACCCTCGCTCACGGTGAGCGGCGTGGCGTGCACCAATTCTCGGCCGGGCTCGAAATCCTCGAAATAATTGCCCGGATTGGATTTCTCTGCCGC
Organism: Pseudomonadota bacterium; assembly: GCA_038747245.1. GTDB lineage: Bacteria > Pseudomonadota > Alphaproteobacteria > Caulobacterales > Hyphomonadaceae > UBA5336. The sequence goes on from JBCDJY010000005.1 coordinate 182,870, forward strand.
CATGGCCGGCCTCCCTCGTCTGCGCTGCCGACGAGCTAGGCGCGTGGGCCGGGGCCGTCAAATCCACCCCGCGCGGCCGGCATCTCCTGGCTAGGCCACTTCCAGTTCCAACGCCGGGGCCGGCGCCTTGCCCAGGATCATGTCGGCTGCCTTTTCGGCGATCATGATGGTCGGCGCGTTGGTGTTGCCGCCAATCAGGCTCGGCATGACCGAGGCGTCCACCACGCGCAGGGCTTCAAGGCCCCGCACGCGCAGCTCGCCGTCCAGCGGCGCCTGGGCGCCGGCGCCCATGGCGACGCTGCCGACGGGGTGGTAGATGGTCTCCCCGGTCTCACGGATGTAGGCGTCGATCTCATCATCGGTGGTCACCGCGGCGCCTGGCATGAGCTCCTCGCCGCGATAGGGCGCCAGCGGCGATTGGGCGATGATATCCCGGCACAGTTTCACGCCTTCGCGCAGCGCCCGGCGATCTTCTTCTGCGGCGAGGTAGTTTGGATCGATCACCGGCGCATCAAAGGGATCGGCCGAGCGCAAGGTAATGGCGCCGCGGCTTTCTGGCCGGAGTTGGCAGGCATGTACGGTGAACGCGTCTTGGTTCACCTCGGTGCGGCCATGGTCAATCATCCCGGCATTGACGAAGTGGAGCTGCAAGTCGGGGCGGTCCAGGCCGTCGCGGGATTTCAGGAACGCGCCGGCTTGGAGGAAATTGTCTGCTCCAGCGCCGGATTTGGTGAACAGATATTTCAGCGCGACGGCGTAGCGTTTCAGCCCCGCTTGGCGGCTGTAGGCCGACAGATTCTGCGTCATGGCGTTCACGACGACCACGTCGAGATGATCTTGCAGGTTGGCGCCGACTTCGGGCGCATCAAGCACGACATCAATCCCGTGCTTGTCGAGCTCTGCGCGCGGGCCGATGCCCGACAACATGAGCAGCTGGGGCGACTGCACCGCGCCGGCGCACAGGATCACTTCGCGTGTGGCGCCGATCTGGCTTGGCTGGGCGCCGCGCCCTTCAACCAGGTCGACGCCCGTCGCGCGGCCGGCCTCGGTGCGCACGCGGGTGACGCGGCCGGTGGATATGACCGTAAGGTTGCTGCGCTTATCCACGATGGGCCTAAGATATCCGAAGGATGCGCTGCAGCGTTCGCCCTTATGGATCGTGCGCTGGTAGGGCCCCATGCCTTCCTGGTCGGCGCCATTGAAATCTGGCGTGACGGGGTGGCCCGCCGCGGCGCCTGCCTCGATGAAGGCGTCATAAAGCGGGCTATCCTTGGGACTGTCGGACACCTTGAGGGGCCCATCGCCGCCGTGGAAGTCGCTTTCGCCGCCATGGTAGCCTTCCGAGCGCTTGAAGTAGGGCAGCACGTCGGCAAAGCCCCAGCCGGAAAGTCCCATCTGGCGCCATTGGTCGTAGTCGCGGGCGTGGCCGCGAATATAGATCATGCCGTTGATGGACGAGGACCCGCCCCATCCGCGCCCGCGCGGCCACCACAGCTCGCGGTTGTTTAGGTGGGTCTGCGGCGCTGTAAAGAAGCCCCAATTATAGTCGTTCTCATCCTTGATGAGCTGTCCGATACCGGCGGGCATGCGCACCGTGAAGGCGGTGTCCTTCTTGCCAGCCTCAATCAGGCACACCGAAACCGATGGGTCAGCGCTGAGGCGGTTGGCCAGCACGCAACCGGCGCTGCCAGCTCCGACGATTACATAGTCAAATTCCCGCACCACGTCCTCCCGGCGCTGTTTATTCTATCTTGATAATGTGCCGGCCTGGTCCGGGGCGCGCAACCTTTTGTGAAGTAATTGTCGCCATAAGCCGCGGGGCAATCGGGGCTAGGGATGGGACATTTGAAGGGACGACTGCGCGCATGAGCCTTTCTCAATCGGCCACACTCCAGGATGCGCCGCCGGCTTCCGGCCCGCGCAAGGTTCGTCTCGACCAGCGCCTGCCGATCCGGCTTGAGGGCCGCTACCTGGACCCGCTCGGCGAGGAACACCCCATCGCATCGGTGGCCTTGTCTTGCCACACGGGCCAGATCCAAGCGCAAGTCGTACCCGAAGTGGGCACCCGCATTGTTTGCTATTTCGACGCCCTTGGCCGGGTTGTCGGCGATGTAACCCGCGCGCTCCCCTCAGGGTTCCTGGTGCGGTTCGACCAGACAGACCGCAAGCGCGACAAGCTCGCCGATCACCTCACCTGGCTGATCAACCGCGATGCCCTCGGCCTTAGCGATGAGCGCGCCCATCCGCGATACACTGCCGGCGGGCCGGCCCAGTTGCGCTTGGAACAGGGCGGCGTACTCAACTGCCGCGTGATCGATATTTCGCTCACCGGCGCCGGCTTCGAGGCGCTCAGCCGCGCCCCAGCGATCGGCGATATTGTCGCCACCGGCAATTTGCGCGGAGAGGTCGTGCGCAGTGAAGGGCGCCGTTTTGGCGTGCGTTTCCTCACCGCCGAAGAGGATTGAGGCCGGCGCCGCTCGGCCTTAGCTGCCGGTCCAATTGGGCTTACGCTTTTCGGCGAATGCGCGCGGGCCTTCGATAAAGTCAGCCGATTTGAAGAGCTCCGAGACGGCAGGGAAGCGGGTCTCGAACGCCTCTTTGTAATTGGCGACATCCAAGCCGCCATGCACCGCCTGTTTCGAGGCGCGGATCGACATGGGGCTGCACTCCGCAATCAGGCCGGCCCAGCGGCGCGCCGCGTCCATTAACTCCGCCTGGGGCACGACCTCATTCACAAAGCCCAAGGCCTCGCCCTCGCTGGCCGGCACATGCCGGCCAGTCAGGATCATGCCCATGGCGCGTTTCAGGCCAATCTGCCGGGGCAAGCGATGCAGCCCCCCGGCCAGGGCGGCGAGGCCGACCTTGGGCTCGGGCAGGGCAAACCGCGCCGTGTCGGCGGCGATGATCAAATCACACGCCAGGGCGATCTCGAACCCGCCGCCCATGGCGACCCCGTTCACAGCCGCGATCACAGGTTTGGTGAGATCATACCGGCTGGTCAGCCCGCCAAAACCGGTCTCCACGTGGAACATTTCCCCGCCTTCGGCCTGGTAGCGCAGATCGTTGCCCGCACTGAAGGCGCGGTCTCCAGCGCCGGTTATAACGGCAATCCAGAGGTCTTGATCGGCGGCAAACGCGTCGAAGATCTGGCCAAGCTCCCGGTTCGCCGGCGGATGCAGGGCGTTCATTTTTTCGGGCCGATTGATTTCTACAATCAGCGTGTGGTCTTCGGTGGTGACGTTTGCAAATTCATACGTGGCCATGGCGGCGCCTCCCTGATTTTCCAGCAGGGTTGAGCCTGGGCGCGCCGGCGTCAAGGCGCGCCGCCGCGGCACCTCTCACTCAACGCGGCGCACCAGATCGCGGTGCTTGCGCGCGTTCTCGACATAATGCAGCGCGCTCATCTTGATCACCTGGGCCTGCATGTCCGACACCTCTTTGACCACTTTTCCCGGCGCGCCCATCACCAGGGAATTGTCGGGAATG